>NZ_JPWF01000013.1 GCF_003326675.1 Thalassospira profundimaris | reverse complement strand
AGTCCTGGTTCGAATCCAGGTTCCCCAGCCACTTTGCTTCCCTGCACAAAACGCCCAATCATTATGTGACGTCACACCATTTGCGCACGCATTGTCGTATGCGCTAAACCTGTTTACCGTTACGTTTGCAGGAGAATGGATATGGAACAGGTCACAGGTGGTTGCCTTTGCGGCAAGGTGCGGATCACAGCAACCGGTGCGCCCTATCGGGTTGGCCTGTGTCATTGCTTGGATTGCCGAAAGCATCACGGCGCACTGTTTCATGCATCGGCGATCTTTCCGCAAGAATCCGTGACCGTAACCGGCGAAACAAATTCCTATCAGGGACGGCATTTTTGCCCGGCTTGCGGATCATCGATCTATGGGCACAGCAGCGACGAGATCGAAATCAATATCGGCATCTTTGATGCCCCGGATCAGTTCGCCCCGACCTACGAGCTTTGGACCATCCGCCGCGAAAACTGGCTTCCGCCCTTCCCGCTAAAACACAGCTACGAAAAAGACCGTCCGTCAACAGACAGGTCCGAAGACTGATATTGGAAACCGCTAGTAAGGTACAAACCTTCAGGAACAAAGATGGCAAGGCGGTGATGACTGATCTGCTTTGTGTTCTGCCGGATCAAGGCCGTCGGCAACCATCCGTGTTCCTTGATCGGTGATCAGAACATCGACCGGGACGTCAAATTGATGGGGTTTGATATCGTCAATCAACGTCGCCTCAAAGCCGATGCCGACCACAAGCGGCTTGCGCGTCATCGCACCAAGGGTCCGGTCAAAGAAACCACCGCCATATCCCAACCGATACCCGGCCCGGTCGAACCCGACCAATGGTGCCAGCATCACATGCACCGGAATTTCCTTGGTGTTTTTTGGTTCGGGGATACGGGCAAAACCGGGGACCATTTCAGTTTCAGGTGTCCAGTCGTGAAACACCATGGGCATGTCCTTGCCTGGCACGACCGGCAATGCAGCTTTCCCGCCTGCTTTCAGGTGCTTTTCAATGACTGGACGGACGTCAATCTCGTTCTGGATCGGCCAATAAAATCCGACAGTCGCCCCGCTGCGTGCCGCAAGGAAGTCCGCGAAATGGGCACATATCTGTTCAGACAAAGCCTTGTGCGTTTCGCCATCCAGCGCCGAACGCCAGCCAAGCAGCGCACGCCGGATCGCACGCCGCCATTCGGACTGGCTGTTTTCGTCATTTGATTGCGGTGGGGCAGGAAGATCGAAGCTCATAGGTGCGCTACATTTTTCGGGGTTTTGGCGCACATCTTACATCAAAACCCTATAAACGCATAACGCGCCGGAAACCCGGCGCGTTAACGGTTGTCAGCGAAAAGCTGCATCCAAAATCAATTACATGATGGAGAGTTCTTCTGCCGACATGCGGCCGTTACGACCTTCAATCAGCTCGAATTGAACCTTCTGACCCTCATCAAGTCCCTGCAAACCAGCGCGCTGAACAGCGGTAATGTGCACGAATGCATCTTTGCCGCCTTCGTCCGGGGTGATGAAGCCATAACCCTTGGTCGCATTGAACCACTTAACCGTTCCGGTAGCCATATCCGTAGTCGTCCTTAGTTTAGTAAGCGCACCGCCAAAGAAGGAGATGCAAGAAAACAGTCCCTGCCCTGCCCTTCATCGACATGATTTCCCTCAACCTGAAAGCAACCACGCCCATGAAAGATGCACTGCATCGTTTCAACAATTACGCGAATTTTGGGCTTAGTGCAATGGATTCATGTATGAAGTTCGTTTTTCGGCACATGATATTCGCAACAACGCATGTAACTTCGTATGGTTGAAAATCAAAAATGCCCCTGAACCCCTAGGTGAAACAGCCATTCATCAGGCTAATTAGCAAGCGACCAGACATTACAATCGCTTAGCCTGAAACTGCCATTCACCAACCGGAAACTCCGATCCAGATACACCCCATCGCCAACATCGGGCAAATCAACCTTATTGTCCGCACACAACGACGCGCCTTTTACCTGTGCAACACACAACCGGATCACGACAGCTCCAACACCGGGGGTTAGCAACCACGTGAGGGCAAAATATGCGTGATCATTTCGCTAAAGAAGCCGTTGTATCCGAACGGTTTACTGCCTAACTGAATAGGAATGTCTGATTTTGTCATTTTCTGGGGAATGGTTTCACGTGACATTGGTCGACAATTCGTTTGATTATGGAACATTAAATCCAAAACGCGCCGAAACAAGGTGCGACCACCAATCCAAAGCATCGACTTAAAAGATGCGATAAATTCGACCGGGACACCGATAAACTGAATGGGAACGACTTTCGGATCGGAATACTTGAAGTGACAGCGACAACGAAGATCGCCAATCCACGTGATATCGCCCACAACGTCATGGCGTTGATTAACGAACTCAACCTGCAACCCACGCCGCAGGTTTATCACGTATTTTACAGCTATATTTCAGACGAGATTCCCGAACTCAGCCAACTGATCAAGGTGTTGATCCGCAACACCCAGGAGCTGGACGAGGAAACGGTTTTTCGAATTTACCACAAATATCTTGGCAGCCACGCCTTGCAGCAGCACCTCAATCAGGGGGTCGAAGGCCTGCAAGCCGCCGTTGAACGTGTGGAAGAAGCCGTGCATTCGGTCATGCGCGATACCGAAATGTTCTGTGGCGAGTTTGATACCGCATCGCGGAAACTTTCCGCAGACGACATCACACTTGAAGATGCACGCACCGTCAGTCAAACGCTGTCGGGCACCACGACCAAGGCGCGCGAATGTTATGGTTCATTCAATGGCAGCCTTGAAGAATATCACAAGGAAGTTCGCCGGGTCCGGTCCGAGCTTGAACTGGTCCGACGTGATGCCTTGACCGATACACTGACCGGGATCGCAAACCGCAAGAATTTTGACAGTTCGCTTCGCGATGCCGTGACAACCACTATGGAAACCGGTGTTCCGCTGTCGCTGCTGATGATCGACATCGACTACTTCAAGGATTTCAACGACAATTTCGGCCACCGGGCCGGGGATGGCGTCCTGAAGGCTGTTGCCCGTGTATTGGTCAGCTCAACCAAAGGGGCGGATACGGTCGCACGTTATGGCGGCGAGGAGTTTGCCGTCATTCTGCCAGATACATCGCGCGAAAATGCGGAAAAACTGGCAAACAAATTGCGCAGCAACGTCTCCAACCAGCGCATCATAAACAAAAAAACAGGCAAGGATTTCGGTAAGTTAACCGTTTCTATTGGCTTGACGTCCTACCAACTAGGGGAGAATATACTTGAGTTCGTTGATCGTGCTGACAAGGCCCTTTATCTGGCAAAACAGGATGGCAGAAACACCTGTATTGCGCAGTAGGCCAAACACATAATTCAGACCAATGAACACGTTTCAGACGTCCAAATTTCTGACACAAGAAATAGCTGAAACGCACAATAAAACAGGTTCAGATACCGAGCTAACACACATGTCCTCGCAGGCAAGAACAGACAGGATCGCCCCACTTAAAATTGATCCTGTCATGCACAACATAAAAGTGCGTAAGCTTTGCGGGGCGGAGCAACTACATGAAGACACCGAAGACCGAACGCAAGATTGAGCTTGAACACAAGATCTTCAAGTCGTTCGAAGAATGCCATTTTCAAAAGTCTGATATTTCAGACGAAGCTCTCTTTGTCCTTAAAATGGCAGAGGGATCTGTCGTGTCTTTGCCGCTGCGCGCCATTTGCCGTGAGTTTGATATCGATCCTGAGTCCAAGGATGGTGACCTTATCAGTCTGATCGACAAGGCCCTGAATTTTGTGAACGTATTGCGTCCGGGCGACAATCTTCCGCTCGAGGTCCTGACCGGCGAAGCTTCGTGGGAAGTCGACGAAGAAAATCAGGCCATTGCCTATAACCGTATTACGATGCAGCTTGTGACATGGATGTCGGGCAGTGAGGAACTTATTACCGATCCGGACGAACTGATGCAGATCGCCGAAGACCCGAACACCAAGAAAAAGATCAACCAGGCCTTTGACGAGGTTGCCGAAAAACTTGGTTTCGGCAAGGAAAACCGCGAAGAAGTCGTCAATCTGGTGCATCAGGTCGCTGACGAGCTGTCCTATATCGAAACGCTGCGCGTGCGATATCGCAAAATCCTGATGGTTGATCGCAAATTGCAAGATTTGCGCCGCATTTACGCCCATGAAAAGGGCGTTCTGGAAACCGTCACCCAGGCTATTCGACTTCTTGACGATGCCAAACGGAAGTTCGAAAACACCTTTGACGAACTTGATGCCAATACCGGCGAAATCATGTCTGTGCTGCGCAACTTCACATCCCAGCGCCAATATATCCGAAGCAAGCGTGACGACCTGTATAAGCGTCTGCGCGCCTGGCAACCGCTGATCATCCAATGGGAAGAGCTCGAACTCGAACGCGGCCCGCTTGCCGTGCGTCTGGTCAAGGACACCTATCAGTTCCTTGCCCCGCGCTTCATGAAGGTCAAGGAATGGTTGCTGATCACCAAGATGCAGGATGGTGTATCTGAACAGCACAGCTTCAAGAACGAAGAAGAACGCATGGGTGCGCTTAAAGGCAAGATGATGCAGTGGTAAGTCCCTGATCACCCAAACATGCAAAAGGCGCGAAAATGCTTCGCGCCTTTTTTAATTCCGAACTGTCACCCTGTCCTTCGACCTGACGATCTCAGTCGCCGCTCATGGTGATTTTAAGGGCGACGTGATCATCAATCACGGTAATTGATTTGGCGGAATGCGCCGGCACAGGCACCTTGCGATCAATACAATAGGCGATCATTGCGGCTGCCAGTTCTGCCCCGGATGTCGGAACCACCATTTTCGCCCCCTCGTCCGAGGTAATCGTCATGCGCGCGACAACTTCTTTTGCCCGTTCAATTTCAAAACTGGTGATCTGACCGGCAGGCAAGTTTTTGCCGGTGCGCCGACCATGCGCCAACAACGCCTTGATCAGTTCGCCATCATCAAAAACGATACAGCGTATCTCGCGCATGGCAGCCTATCCTGTAACAGTTGTTTGATTACACATGGTTACTGCATAACCACAAAACAAACATTAACCGCCATGAACCAGGCCGCGATTGTCAAACGCCTTGCCTGAATCCGGCAATTCGGATTTTCAGCTGCTGGCAAGCCAGATGCCGACACCGATCATCAATGTCCCGGCAACCCGGTTGAGCACACGGACATTGCCGCTTTTTTCAAGGAACTTGCGCAGGGACCGACCGCCCGTCGCATAAAGCGTCATGCAAATCAGTTCGGTTGTCAGGATGATCGCAACCAGAATGGACAGCTGTGGCGCAATGGCATGTTGAAGGCTGATGAATGGCGGTAACAGTGAAATCATGAAGGCCCATCCCTTGGGATTGGCGATCGCCGTCACAAAGCCCTGCGTCATCAGTCCGGTGGGCGTTGTCGCCTTGACCCCGTCGGTTTCCGCCGAAAGCGCCATACGCCCGCGCGACAGCCACATCTGAATGCCAAGCCATGCCAGATAGGCACCGCCCACATATTTGAACACCGCAAACACCGCCGGATACTGCAACATCACGGTTGCGACACCAAGGGCGGACGCGACGACGACAATGCCAACACCAACCAGTTCACCCGCCATCATCCAAAGGGTACGGCGTAATCCGATGGTCATGCCAAGCGTCAGGGCAAGGGTCATGCACATGCCCGGCGTAATCGACACAAAAAAGGCGGTCGGGATAAAAGCCCCGATCAAGGACAGACTGACCATGGAACGTTCCTGTGGCTTGGTTGGTGCGCGTTTCTGATCGCCAGTTTTTGGGGCATGGATCGATCAGGCGAAAACCACTACCCGATAACCAGAACGCCCACCAGCATCTTTTTGGTATAGCGGCAATACCAAGACATTCGCGCCACAGGATCATACAGAGGATCATGAAAACGCCCCTGATAATCCACTGAAAACCCTAGGACATCCGGGGCATTCGGGACCACCTCGCTAAATTCCACCCCAAAAAGAAGTCAAAAGGAACAAAAATTACTTGACCCCGACGGGTCGTCCGACGAAATTGGGGTCACCGCCAGCGATGACTGGCCCAAGCCAATTGATGAAGACCGATGACCGCAGACATTTGCAACATTGATGCATATGCCGAACGCTCCGAAGCAAATGCTTTCGGTGGCGTCGCCTTGTCTGCACTTAACCTTCTACTCGGTCTACTTGGTCTTGCAGCCCTAGGCTCGCTACGACTTACGCGCCCCTGAGCGAAACATGACGGCCCGGATCAAAGGACATTTTGTCGATCCATTTGCCGCAGCTCAGGGGAATAAAAGTCGCGCCAGACGGCCCGCACTCCTTCCAGACAGAAATTAATACCGGGCAAGGCCCGTTTGATCAGGAAACAAGATAATGGCTAGTGCAAACGACAATCGCGTCATCATTTTCGACACCACCCTGCGTGATGGGGAACAGTCCCCGGGTGCTTCGATGACGCTCGATGAAAAACTGCGCGTGGCGCATGCCCTGGCGGAAATGAAGGTCGATGTCATCGAGGCGGGCTTTGCCATCGCATCCAATGGCGACTTCCAGTCCGTCAATGAAATCGCCAAACAGATCAAAGGCCCGACCATCTGTTCGTTGGCCCGCGCTGCCAAGGGCGATATTGAACGTGCTGCCGAGGCATTGGAACCGGCTGAAAACAAGCGTATCCATACCTTCATCTCCACAAGCCCGCTGCATATGAAATACAAATTGCAGATGGAGCCGGAACGCGTTCTGGAAAAAGTCATCGACAGCGTGACCCTGGCGCGCAAATTCACCGACGATGTTGAATGGTCGGCCGAAGACGGCTCGCGTACCGAACATGACTTCCTGTGCCGTTGCGTAGAGGCCGCCATCAATGCCGGTGCCACCACCATTAACATCCCGGACACCGTGGGTTACACCACACCGAACGAATATGCCGCATTGATGACCATGCTGTTTAATCGGGTTCCGAACATCGACAAGGCAATCCTGTCGGTTCACTGCCACAACGATCTGGGTATGGCGGTTGCCAACTCAATCTCGGCGGTCAATGCCGGTGCCCGTCAGATCGAATGCACGATCAACGGCTTGGGCGAACGTGCCGGTAACGCCGCACTCGAAGAAATCGTTATGGCAATCAATACCCGTAACGATGCCTTCCCCTTCACTACCGGCATCGACACCACCAAGATCATGAATGCATCGCGTCTGGTTTCGGCCGTTTCGGGCTTTGTCGTACAGCCGAACAAGGCAATCGTTGGCGCCAACGCCTTCGCCCATGAAAGCGGCATCCATCAGGACGGCTTCCTGAAGAATTCCGAAACCTATGAAATCATGAAGCCGGAATCGATTGGCCTGAACAAATCAAGCCTGGTCATGGGCAAGCATTCCGGTCGCCACGCCTTCCGTGAAAAGCTCAAGGAATTGGGCTTTGCCGATCTGGGCGATAACGCCATCGAAGATGCATTCGCCCGCTTCAAGGATCTGGCTGACAAGAAAAAAGAAGTCTATGACGACGATATCGTCGCACTGGTCGATGACGGCATGCGTGACAACGAACATATCAAATTCGTCGGCCTGACTGTGACCTGTGGCTCCAAAGGTCCGCAGACCGCAGAACTGGAACTGAGTGTTGATGGCGAAGTCCGCACGGCCAAAACCACTGGTGACGGTCCGATTGACGCGACCTTCAACGCGATCAAGGAAATCTATCCGCACGACTGGCGCCTGAAACTCTATCAGGTTCATGCCGTGACCGAGGGCACCGACGCCCAGGGCACCGTGACGGTTAAACTCGATGGCGAAGACCGCACTGTGGTTGGCAATGCATCGGACACCGACACCGTTGTCGCATCCTGCATGGCCTATGTCACCGCGGTGAACAAACTGATCGAGAAAAGCAAGAAAACCGCACCGGACGCCATGGCATCCTGATCGGGTTTCTTAAGCTTCTCAGCAAAAAGGGCGATCTTCGGATCGCCCTTTTCTGTTTCTGGCTTTTGATACTGCCCCGTAACGCTTATTGGAACTGCGCCACCAGATGATCGACAAAAAGTCTGACCCGCTTGGGAAGCTGTCGGCGGCTGGGCATAACGATATAAAGTGCAAGTGCTTCAAGCTCGATCGGGCATTTGATCTGAACCAGCCTGCCCCTTGCCACATCATCGGCACAGCCACTGATCGGAAGGATCGCGGCCAATTCGCCCTGTGCGGCCAGGCTTCGCGCCAGTTCAAAATTGCCGGTTCGAATAGGCGGTTCCGGTAATTCCAGATCAGGGCTGCTTCCCGATTGCAGCACATGGGCATGATCAAGAACGGGCACAACCGGCTTTGACCCGGCCCGCCAGATATCGGATTTGAATAATCCGGGACGTGCAAACAGGCCCATGGGTTCAAACCGCAAACGTCGTGCGATCAATCCGTCCCGGCCCGGATGACGCCCACGCAACGCCAGATCATAATTCTCGGCGACAAGATCAACAGTATGATCACTGACATCCACCACAAACCGCACATCGGGGTAAGTGGCGCGAAATGACGTGATCTGTTCGGCCAGAAGTCCTTTGGGATAGTCAACCGGCACTGAAATGCGGATTTGACCTGATGGCGCGCCATGTTGCGCAAGATCGGCTTCGCCTTCCTGCAACAGGGCCAAGGCATTTCGGCAATGTTCAAGATAGCGCTGCCCGTCATCGGTAAGCGACACCTGCCGCGTGGTCCGATGCAGCAACCTTGTCGCCAGATGATCTTCAAGGGCGGCAATCCGTGCCGTCACAGTTGATCGCGGCACCGACAATCGCCGTGCCGCCCCGGAAAAGCTGCCGGCATCGGCAACCTCGATAAAGGTTTCAATCTGTGCAAAGTTCATCCGGTCATATCACCGGAAAACAACAAAATTGTCCATATATTTCGGTTTATATGTTCAATTTTATCCATCTTTATCGAACGATCCAGTCGCGCCTAATGTTGGTCATTATCTGATTTGATCCAACGAGGTTTCTGATGAACAGACGTGACTTTATGCGTTCCGGTCTTGGCGGCATTGCTGCCGCAGCAACGATTGCCCATAGTGTAAATGCCGCCAACGCCACCGCGGGAACAGATACTCCCGCACTCGAAATCTCATGGCTGGGCGCGGCAACCATGCTGATCGCCTTTGATGGCTTCACCATTCTGACCGATCCGATCTTTGGCGAGGGCAAGGAAACCTATTTCATGGCCGATCCCAATGCGATGTTTGACCTCAAAACCGGGCCGACGGCACGTTACCATGCGCGCACCACGGTTTTTCCCGGCATTGATCTTTCATCAATTGATTTGATGATGCTCAGTCATCTGCATGAAGACCATTTTGATCAAAAGGCCGAAGCAACCCTGCCCAAAACCCTGCCAACGATTGTTCCCTCTGCCGACGCAGCCAAACTTGCTTCCAAGGGGTTCTCAAACCAGACACCGCTGGATTGGGGGGATAGCAAATCGATCACAACACCAAATGGCAAGATCACCCTTACTGCAATTCCGGCCCATCATTCGGTCAATCCGCAAGTCAATGCGATGCTCGGCAAAGGGAATGGCTATTGGTTGCGCTTTGAAAGTGGCAACTGGCAAAAGGATGTCTATTGGACCGGCGATACCTTTGCGACTGACACCGTGATGAATGCCGTGCGCAACATCGGTCGACCCGATATCGTCATCCCGCATATGGGCGCAGTTGGTACGACCGGGCCGCTGGGTTTGATCAGCATGGGGGCAGAACAGGTTCTTGATCTGTCGGCAAAGCTTGACCATCCAAACATCTTGCCGATCCACCATTCCACCCTGCCGCTTTATCTTGAACCGGTTTCACGCCTGATCGAACAGGCCGACTTTGCCCGAAACAGGATTGATCTGATCGCCGAGGGCAGCACCATTCGGTACAGCTAACCTTTTGCCGCAATATCCACCCCTTTCGCGTAAATAGCCCAATCCCGCCCGATGTGATAGGATTGACGACATTCGCGAAAGGGGTTTGACCATGACTGGACCAAACGCGCCGGAACGTGCCGCATCAATTTTCATGATTGCCGGGTTAATGCTTGGACTGCTTGTCGGTATCGCTGCTTCGCCAACAAAGGCAGCCGCACAGGCGACAGCAAAAGCCCCAACGGCGATTTCGGTTACGATCCCGGCCCTTCCATATCCGGTCAGTGGACTTCGCCAAAGACTGACCGCCATGGGCAAATCGATACCCGCCGTGGATGAAAGCCTGCAACTAGACATCCCGGGCACCTATTACGCCCCAGTCAAAGACATGCCTACGGATCAACCGGATGGGCATCCCGCGATTGTTGTTCTTCCCGATTGCGATGACCATTTCCCCGCACACTGGATCACGCTTTTTCAGGAACAAGGGACTGGTGTCCTTGTCATTTCACCAAACCAGGCCCACCCGTCACAGGTTTATTGCAGCGAAGGATCGCTTGGAAATCCGAAACATGGTCTGACCTACTGGGCGTTTGATGCGCTCAGTGCGCTTGATTATCTTGCCAAGCAGCCCGGAATTGATCCCGAACGAATTGCCATTGTCGGATATGGATATGGCGGTGGTGCCGCCCAGCTTGCGATCTATCGCGAAGGACATGCCAAACATTACAATCGACGTTTTCGGGCCCTTGTCGGTTTGCGTCCGCAATGCATGTCGGAAATGAACAATTTTGTTCCCAGTCTTTTGATCGGGGTAAAAAACGACCCGTTCAATCCGCCTTCCTGGTGCAAATGGCGAATGGATCGTGACCTGACACCTGCGCGTGCATCGGTCCGGTTCGAGATGCTTGAAAATGGAGAAACGTTTGAAAAACAAGCGACTCGTACAGAGCTTCCAATAGAGACCAGCCCGAAAGTCGCCAATATTGTGACAGAATTCCTGTCCCAAAACGGTATTTCACCCCAAAACAGCAAAAATTGAATTTATCCGCCAAGACCATATTCCTGATCATGTTTTTCCACCCTGATTTCAGGAAATTTGCGCGCCTTAATTATTCCTCAATCCCCTGCGCAGATTATTCGTGCATCGGCTTAAACCTTGCGCTATCAAAGCCGGTACATTCGCATTCAAGATTTTACTATTAACCGGGGCATAGGGCAGGAATGTTTTCCAAGCTTCTTGGGGTTTTATCCTCCGACATGGCGGTGGATTTGGGCACCGCGAACACACTGGTTTACGTCAAGGGACGCGGGATCGTCCTGAACGAACCATCCGTGGTGGCCATTACCGACGAAAAAGGCAAAAAGCAGGTCCTTGCAGTTGGTGAAGAAGCCAAGCAGATGCTCGGCCGTACCCCGGGGTACATTCAGGCGATCCGCCCGCTGCGTGACGGCGTTATTGCGGAATTCCACATCGCCGAAGAAATGATCAAGCACTTCATCCGCAAGGTTCACAACCGTCGCAACTTTGCCAGCCCGGAAGTCATCATTTGCGTACCGTCCGGGTCGACCGCAGTTGAGCGCCGCGCCATTCAGGAAAGTGCTGAAAGTGCTGGTGCCCGCAAGGTCTGGCTGATTGACGAACCGATGGCCGCTGCAATCGGTGCCGGTCTTCCGGTGACCGAGCCGACCGGCTCGATGGTTGTTGATATCGGCGGTGGCACCACCGAGGTTGCCGTTCTGTCGCTGGGCGGTATCGTCTATGCACGTTCGGTTCGCGTTGGCGGTGACAAGATGGACGAAGCAATCATTGCTTACATCCGTCGTACCCATAACCTTCTGGTCGGCGAAAGCACTGCTGAACGTATCAAGAAGGAAATCGGTTCTGCCTGTGCGCCTGATGATGGCGATGGTGCAACTGTTGAAATCCGTGGCCGTGACCTGATGAACGGTGTTCCGAAGGAACTCCTGATCTCGGAACGCCAGATCGCGGAAAGTCTTGCCGAACCGGTTTCGGCAATTATCGAAGCGGTCAAGGTTGCGCTTGAACAGACCCCGCCGGAACTGGCAGCCGACATCGTTGACAAGGGCATTGTCCTGACCGGTGGTGGCGCGATGCTTGGCAATCTGGATTATGTTCTGCGCCATGCAACCGGCCTTCCGGTCTCGATCGCAGATGATCCTCTTTCCTGTGTTGCACTGGGTACCGGTCGCGCACTCGAAGAGAAAAAGATGCTCCGCAACGTTCTGCACACAGCATACTAAGAATCTGACGATAAATATCATCACCGGGTCGTATCCGTACTGGACGCGACTCGGTGATTTCGTTATGGTTGAATATCCCGCTCGGGATACGAAACAGTCTTTTGGGTAATCGCGGGGAATACATTGGCACAGCATGGCGGTCCGCAGCAGCGAATCTTTTCGCCGTTACGCACGGCGCTTCACCGCTTCGCGTTCATCTTGCTGATCTTTTCGGCCTTCGGATTGATGCTTCTTGGCAAGGCTGACACGGTACTTATCGAACGTATCCGTGCTGCATCTGCCGACCTTGTGTCTCCGGTCATGAATATCGTCTCCCGCCCCGCTGCCAGCATCAATGAACTAACCGACAAGGTTTACAACCTCGCGCATCTGTACGAGGAAAACGAACGCCTGCGCCAAGAAAATCAGCAATTGCTGGCTTGGCAGCAAGCGGCACGCAACTTGTCACATGAAAATAACCGCCTGCGTGAACTTGCCCGATACACCACACCGCCTGCACTGCATCTTGTCACATCGCGCGTGATTGCCGACATGGGTGGCGCCTATGCGCACAGTGTGATGATTTCGGCTGGATCGCGAGATGGCGTTGCCAAAGGTCAGGCTGTTATTTCCGAGGAAGGTCTGGTCGGACGTGTGGCCGAGGCCGGGTATCAGGCGTCGCGTGTTCTTCTGATCACCGACATTAACTCTCGCGTACCGGTCATTGTTGAAAACTCCCGTGATCGCGCATTTCTCTCGGGCGACAATACCAACCGCCCGCTTCTGACGTTTCTGACAGCCGATGCCGCTGTTGCACCGGGTGACCGTATTTTGACATCCGGTCACGGTGGCGCCTTCCCGCCGGGCATTCCGATTGGTGTCGTATCATCGGTTTCTGAAAACTCGGTCCGTGTCGCCCCGCTATTCCGACGTCATCAGCTTGAATATCTGCGTGTTGCCGACTATGGCCTGCAAGGCATTCTGAGCGACAAGCGCATTCTCGAAAGCCAGGCACCGGTCAACACCAATGACACGATGCTTGCTCCGGAAATCCCGACGGGTGTCGGTGTCGTGCCTGCGCCCCCGGAAAAGCCTTCAACAGGGGCAAATCCGTGAAACCCGGCGTCTGGCAAAGACTGGACGTTATTGCACGCGGCCTTTTCCCTGCTTTCAGTGTTTTCGTCCTTCTGCTGATCAACTTGCTTCCGGTCAGTGTTCCACTGTTATCAACGGCTTCACCTGCACTGGCTTTGATGGCTGTGTTCTATTGGGCAGTGAACCGTCCCGATCTTTTGACTGCTGTCACCGCGTTTTTCCTTGGCCTGCTTCAGGATCTTTTGATGGGTTTGCCATTGGGGGTAAGTTCGCTGGTGCTGCTTCTGGTTCAAACCGGATCGGCAAGCCAGGGACGCTTTTTCCATAACAAACCCTTCAGCGTCATGTGGTGGGGATTTGCACTGGTGGCCATTCCGGCCCTTTTGCTTCAATGGCTTCTGAGCTCGGCACTGATCGGGGCATTGTTGCCGATCAAGGCAACCATGATCAGTTATGTACTGACCGCGGTTCTGTTCCCCATCGTGGCCTGGGTGCTTGCCCGCGCCCAGAACACGCTTTTGCGCTATGTCTGACGCGGTATTTGGCATCAGATTTTGCCCAAAATTGATGTTTTGGAAACCGCGATCAGATATGCTTGAACATGGTGGTTCCCAAGCTGGATCAACAAAGGTAAAACAGGCCAAATTCCGCCGTTTTGAACGATCATCTTTCGCCTAGATAAGACAGGTATTCCCGCCCATGTGGCATCGCGACTCAGACAGGTTCAGAATGTTCACCCGACGCGCCCTTATGCTGGGCGCTGGCAAGGGTGTTTTGCTGACCGGTCTGGCGGCAAGGATGTATTACCTGCAAGTTCTGGAAAGTGATCGCTATCGTACGCTGGCTGACGAAAACCGTATTTCGCACCGGCTGTTGCCGCCACCGCGCGGGCTGGTGACTGACCGCTTTGGCGCACCGCTGGCCGTCAATCGCCAGAACTATCACATCATGATCGTGCGTGAACAGACACCCGATGTCCGCCGCACCCTTGAAATCCTTGACCAGATCATTGAACTTGGCCCTGACACCATTGAACGGGTCGAACGCGATGTGTCGCGCCGTCGGTCCTTTGTTCCGGTAACCGTGCGTGACAACCTGACCTGGGACGAAGTTGCCCGTGTCGGGGTCAATGCGCCCGACCTGCCCGGCCTGATCATTGATGCCGGTCGATCACGTGACTATCCCGAAGGCCCGCACCTTGCCCACACGCTTGGTTATGTTGCCGCCGTTTCCGAAAAGGAACTGACAGGCGATCCGTTGCTTGAACTGCCGGGCTTCACCATCGGCAAAAGCGGCGTTGAAAAAGTCTATGACCTGGCGCTCCGCGGGACAGCTGGCACCAGCCAGGTTGAGGTTAATGCCCTTGGCCGTGTCATTCGCGAACTTGAACGCGAAGAAGGCGAAAGCGGCAATACAGTCGTCATGACTCTTGATCTCGACTTGCAGCGCTTTGCCAATCAGCGCCTGTCGGGTCAGGAAAGCGCATCGGCCGTGGTCATGGATATCCATAACGGCGAAGTGCTTGCACTGTCATCACACCCGACCTATGACCCGAATGCCTTTACCAATGGCATTTCGCACAAGCTTTGGAACAATCTGGTCAACAACCCGTATGCGCCGCTATCCAACAAGGCCGTGAACGGCACATATGCACCGGGTTCGACCTTCAAGATGTGTGTGGCGTTGGCCGGACTTGAAGCCGGGATCATCACGCCGAACCAGAAATTCTTCTGCAACGGTCATCTTGATCTGGGCAATGCCCGTTTCCATTGCTGGAAGCGCGGCGGTCATGGCTGGGTGGACATGCATGACTCGCTCAAGCATTCCTGTGACGTCTATTATTACGAGATTTCCCAGAAAATCGGGATCGACCGCATTGCCGCGATGGCACACAAGCTTGGCCTTGGTGAAGATACCGGCATTGATCTTCCCAATGAACGCAGCGGCCTGATTCCGACCAAGGACTGGAAAGAAATCCAGCTTGGCAAACGTTGGCAGGGTGGTGAAACCCTGATTGCCTCCATCGGTCAGGGTTATGTTCTTTCAACCCCGCTTCAGCTTTGCACCATGACGGCACGACTTGCATCGGGCAAGGCAGTCCGCCCGCATCTGACACGCGATCATGTTACCCCTGAAGGTGTGACAAGCCGCGAAGCCGAAGAATTCCCGGAACTTCAGGTCAGCCGCGCCAATCTCGCCCGCATCCGCGACAGCATGAACGGTGTTACCAACGAAATACGCGGCACAGGTTACGGATCGCGCATCAAGATCAAGGGCATGGAAATGGCTGGTAAAAGTGGCACCAGTCAGGTTCGCCGTATCACCATGCGCGAACGCCAGACCACGGGCGTTATCGGCAACGATGAATTGCCGTGGAAATATCGTGACCATGCCCTGTTTGTCGCCTTTGCCCCGGTTGAGAACCCGCGCTATGCCTGTGCTGTCGTTGTCGAACATGGCGGCGGCGGTTCAAGCGTTGCCGGACCGATTGTCCGTGATCTTTTGCAAAAGGCACAGGAACTGCAATCTGCGCGTCAGGGGATATCGGCTGCAAACCTTCCCAACAGCGCCCACCTGCGCCCGACATCGGGCAACAACAACGAGAATGAGGGCTAACCAATGGCCATGAGCAAATACCGCATTGGTGAAGATCCCGATTACGTTCCAATCGGACGTCGTCTTTTGTTGTTGAACTGGACGCTGGTGCTGCTGATTGCTGTTCTGTCGGGCATCGGTTTCGCCATGCTCTATTCTGCGGCCAATGGATCGTTCCAGCCATGGGCAGAACGCCAGATGATGCGTTTTGCGGTTGGTGCGGCTCTGATGATTATTATTGCTATTACCGATATCCGGATTTGGTTGAAGCTTGCCTATTTTTCCTATTTCGTCGCCCTGGTTCTGCTGATCGGCGTTGAAATCAAGGGCGACATCGGCATGGGCGCGCAGCGCTGGATCAATCTGGGCTTCTTCCAGCTACAACCATCCGAACTCATGAAAATCTCGTTGGTTCTGGCGCTTGCCCGCTATTTCCATGGTTTGACCGTCGAGGATACCGGTCGCATTCCTCTTTTGATCCCGCCGCTTTTGATGGTTCTGGCACCGGCTGCACTGGTTTTGCGCCAGCCGGATTTGGGTACCGCCCTTCTTCTTATTGCCGGTGGCGGTGTCATTTTCTGGCTGGCCGGTGTCCGCATGTGGAAATTCGGATTGATCCTGGGTAGTGCACTGGCAGCCATTCCAATCGGTTGGCAGTTCCTGCGCGATTATCAGAAAAACCGTGTCCTGACCTTCCTCAACCCGGAAAACGATCCGCTTGGCGCTGGCTATCATATTACGCAGTCAAAGATCGCACTGGGATCAGGCGGACTGTTTGGCAAGGGCTTCATGCTGGGCTCGCAAAGCCATCTGAACTTCCTGCCCGAAAAGCAGACTGACTTTATCTTTACCATGCTTGGCGAGGAATTCGGTCTGGTCGGCGGGCTTGCCTTGCTGGCCCTTTATGCACTGGTCATCACCTATGGCTATGTCATTGCCCTTCGGTGCCGCAACCAGTTTGGACGGATGGTCGCGATTGGCGTGACCTCAACCTTCTTCCTTTATGTGTTCATCAATATCGCAATGGTGATGGGCCTGATCCCGGTCGTGGGCGTTCCGCTTCCGCTGGTGTCATATGGCGGTACGGTGATGATGACCATTCTGGTCAGTTTTGGCCTGTTGATGAGTGTTTCGATCCATCGCGACATCCGCATTTCCCGTCAAGGCAATGACGACGGGCGGAACTAAGCTGCAAGTCGATCAGGCGTCGAATGGAAAGGCGTTTGAATGCTCTGGAAGCTGGGTGTAGTCGCATTGTTCACAGCGATTACGCCCCTTTTCTTTGGCCTGATACAGCGCACTATCGACCATCGAATACATCAAATTCGAAATATCGCCGGTTTCCCAGGATTTCATTGCCTCGATATGGGCAGAGGCATCCTTGTCAAAGGTCTTTAACTGCCCTTCCGACGGCAACCCTGCGATCCCGAAGCTTGCAGTAAATGACAAGACACTACCACCAAAGGAAACACTGGCCCGTTCAAATGCCACACGCAGGCGTTCCGCCAGTTTAAGTGCGCCAGCCAATTCTTCCCCTGGAAGCAACACTGCAAACTCTTCACCGCCCATACGAGCCGGAAGATCGATTTCGCGCAATGTCGCGCGCATGATCCGCCCCAGTTCAACAAGAACCGCATCCCCTGCCTGATGCCCATAGGTATCATTGAACGCCTTGAACCGGTCAATATCGAGCAGAATGATCGATACTGGCGTATCGCGACGACGCCATACCGAAATGGCTTCATCAAAACGTGCAAGATATGAACGACGGTTTGGCAATCCGGTCAACGGGTCCGTAGAAGCCAGAACTTCAAGTTTCTGCATTGCTTCTTTTAACTCGTCGGTTCTTGCAGCAACCCTGGCTTCAAGGTTGACATTGGCATCCATCAGCTCGTCACGCGCTTTGCGCAACTGACCAAGCTGCCCTCTGATCATGCCAAACAATCCGACCGTCACCGAACCCAGCAACTGGATCTCATCGTCATGTCGATGATGCGGAGGCATTTCAAGCGGCCGACTTTCATCGGTCGGGTCCGATTTGATCAGATAACTCCCCAACCGGACCAACGGACGCGAAAAGATATAATAACTCATGCCCGCAAACAGGAACGCCATCGACACGGCCATGACCATGGTCGCCAACAATGACCATGAAAGCCGGGACGTAAAGGCAGAAACATAGACTTGCGGATTAAATTCGATGACCATTTCGCCGATCGTCGTGACCGGCTTCTGATGCGGGTCCCGGACCGGTATTACAATGGTTTGTAACCCGCCAAACATTGTTTCGGCCCATCGACTACTGGGTATCTCACCCGCAGCTCGACGCTGTTCAAAGAAAATGCCATCTTCGGCAGTCGTCAGCATAACGCTCTGGATCGATCGCTGGTTCAGCATTCCGCGTACCATCACCTCGGCAAGTTCACGGTCATGCCTTAATAAAACCTGCACGGCCACGGGAACGTTCGACGTGGTCACACGCTGATTGGCTTGCTGATATATTTCCTTAAGCCACTGATAATCGTGATATCCACGAAATGCGACGATCAACAGCCCTAAAAATACGGAAAGGAGAAGAGAATACTTAAGCTGCCGTGCAGCAATCGTACTTCCCAGTCTCAAGCTGGCCAGCGCATCATCGTGCTTATCGTCCGGCTGCTTTGCCAAGCCAGCTTACCTCTTCTTACTCAGGGTCCTGAATCTACGGGCAATTTTCATTATTTAGCGTCATTGTCATGCGACAAAAGCCCGAAATGATACTCTGCCCCTGACGGCGAATTTACAAGACTAAACCGGGAAAAATCTATTCGATTCCATTCTCTTGTCGACAACACATCACCAAGACCTGACAAATTTTCCTGTGTGACAGCTTCCATCCTGAATGTAACTTCGGGATTTTCCTTCAGGATTTCAACGCCGCTGATGTAATCGTGCAAAAGAACCATCACCCACGCCCCGGCAAAGAAATGCCCGCCATGGGTCAGTGTCATCGCACCTTGCGCCACCGCGTCCAGACCGTCCTTTGACCAGTTCAGTCCGCCAACGAAAACATCTTTTCCGGGAACCCGCCCTGCATCTTTCAAAGCGGCAATCGCACCAAGTGCAATATTGTCGTTTGCCGCCCAAACTGCATCAACGCATCCCCCACGCTTAAGCCAGGCCTCGGTTTGACGATATGCTTCGTCATAGGACCAGTTGGCGACAAGCCGACGTTGTTCTTCAAGGATCGGAAACTTGCTCAGCGCATGATCAAGTCCGTCAAGGCGTTCAAGCGATGCCGGCGTTTTCCGGTCCCCTGCAATCGATAACAGGCACATTTTTTTTGGCAGTTTGTCGGCGTTTGCCAACCGTGCGCCATCTATCAGCGATGTGGCAATGTCATAGCCGGCACGCTCGTTGTCCGGCGTCAGGGTCAGGATCCAGTTCTTGATATCTTTGCGCGGACGTCCATATGCGTCTTTCTGTTCCTGCGTCAGATCATTCAGCAACATGATCACAGGAATGCCACGCCTTTCAGCCTCAAGAACAATCCGGGTGCCTTGCTGATGCTCGTTAACAGCGATAATGAAATCAGGTGCCGGATCAAGCGCAAAGGCCTCGGCCGCGCTATTGGCCATTTTCTGCCAATCACGGTCACTGTCAAAGACAATCAGGTCATAGCCAAACTGATCTGCCGCCGCCTGCATGGTATCGCGGACGTCTTTCCAGAAACCGCGATCACCATATCCCGGATTGATAAAGGCCACACGAATGCGGTCTGGGTGATCAACTTCGTGTTGTGCCAAAGCCGAAAGCGGCATCGTCATAACAACAAGCAGACCAAGAACAGACAGACACGGCAAAAACCTAGACAATTCCCATCCCCGACGAACTGCTACTCAGAATCTGGACCTCCCTTACGGGCCATACGGTCGTATAGTTACATTCCCGTCAAAGGTCAATTGGTCCGGACACAATATATTAGATAAGACGAAATATAATAAAGTTCGTCCCACAATTCGTCGGAAATCACATTATTGCAATGATTTAGTTGCACAGAGCAGACACGACACAACCACGCGGATGAGATATCATCTCATCCGCCAAGTGTGAAGCATCCGGGAATATTCAAATTCGGGAACGTTTACGGGGCACCGGATTGCACACGGCTCAAGGCGTGCGCAAGTTCCTCGTTTGACATATTGGCACGATCTTCAATCCCCTGCTGCTGAGCAAGGTGATAAAGGTCATCCCGGCGCCATTTGTTGAAGTCCGGTTTACGATATGCGCGAAACGTGGGCGTTTCCTGTTCTGACTTGCCAGAGAGTTTTTTCAAGCTCGCCACTCTTGCCTCCTTTATGGGACGGTCACAAGCGATCCCGGCACTTTCCTCTCCCCCGACTGTAATAGTGCCGTCACATTTCATTTAGGGGAGTTTGCATGGATTTCTATCCCATCCCGGCAATTTCACACCAGATCGCAGGGAAATACCTGATAGCAAAGGAAAAAAATTTCGGTACTCAACCCCAACAATCACACTTTATCATCAATTTGCCGTTGAAATGTTCTTTCTGCTATTTGCCGTGAAAATTCTCTGTTAGCATCCCGGCAAAACACACATCAGGGAAACCCAAAATGGCATTGCATTTCGAACGTCAGGAACTCGCCACCCGCCGGGCGCGAACCATTGAAAAACTTGAAAAGGCGGGTCTCGATGGACTTCTGATGTTCCGTCAGGAAAGCATGTTCTACCTGACCGGCTATGACACGTTCGGGTATGTCTTTTTCCAGTGCCTGTATCTTGGCACCGATGGCCGTGTTGCACTGATCACCCGCGCCCCCGACCTGCGTCAGGCACAGCACACATCCGATATCGAAGACATCCGCATCTGGGTTGATGGTCCGAATGTCAATCCGGCCTTCCAGTTAAAGGATATGCTGGCCGAGTTCGGCTGTTCGGGTAAAAAACTCGGCGTCGAGTACGAGGCTTATGGCCTGACTGCCGCAAACGGCAAGAAGCTTGAAACCGCGCTGGATGGTTTCTGTTCGCTTGAAGATGCTTCGGGTCTGGTTTCCGAACTGCGCGTCGTCAAAAGTGCTGCCGAACTTGATTATATCCGCAAAGCTGCCGAGCTGGCTGATGATGCCTGGGATGCTGCCCTTGATACGGTTCATGCCGGTGCCTTCGAAGGTGACATTCTTGCCGCGATGCAGGGTGCCATTTTCTCGGGTGGTGGCGACTATCCGGGCAATGAATTCATCATTGGTGCCGGTCGTGATGCCTTGTTGTGCCGCTACTTCACCGGTCGCAAACATATCGCCCAAACCGATCAGATCACCCTGGAATGGGCCGGTGCATATCGCCACTATCACGCGGCCATGATGCGCACAATCCCGGTCGGTGCCGCCCTGCCCCGTCACATCGAAATGCACAAGGTCGCAACCGACGCACTGGTTGCCTGCCGCGATGCCCTTCGTCCGGGTGAGCCGATTGGCAAGGTCTTTGATGCCTATGCCAAGACCTGCGATCAGGCCGGGATGAAGGCCCACCGGTTAAATGCCTGCGGTTATTCCATGGGCACGACCTTTGCGCCGAACTGGATGGACTGGCCGATGTTCTACCATGACAATCCGGTCATCGCCGAACCGGGCATGGTGTTCTTCCTGCACATGATCCTTATGGACAGTGAAAGTGGCCTTGCAATGTGCCCGGGCCATTCTGTCATTGTCACGGAAAATGGCAATGAAAGCGTATCGCGCCACAGCCTTGATCTGATTACCCGTTAATCGATCCCGACCGAAACCGGAATATGACAAGGGCAGCACCGATGGTGCTGCCCTTTGTTTTGTCCTGATCATAAATCCAATGCGCGGAAAATCAGCTCAGTTCGGCATGCATGGCGGCAACGGTTTCCTCGGCAAGTTTGTCAAGCTCGGCAATCCGGGCGTGAAGCTCGTCGCCATACGCGCCGCTATATCCTTCAAGGTTGCGTGCTTCATCGGCAAGTTTAAGGGCCGCCATGTTCGCAGCCATGCCCTTGATGGTGTGCGCAGCCCGATGCAGGGCTTCGCCATCATTGTTACTGGCCGCCTCAAGCAAACGGCCACGTTCTTCCTGATAGGATGCAGGAAGAAGGTTAATCAGGGTTGCAAAATGCTCTTTACCCAGCGCAGAGCAAACTTCTGCAAACCGGTCCTTATCAATTAAATCCATAACCGTTTCTTCTGTCCCGATCTGTTGTCCGGCTTTTTCAAAATGCGCGGGAGCCGACGTTTCCGCCCCCCTTTGTCTTTCAAAATGCTCCGCGGTGATATCAATCGATCCCACCGAGGGCACTGAACGCGGGCGTTCCCGCAAGAACCTTAACAGCGTACTGTAAAGTTTCCTTTCATCAACCGGCTTGGTCAAAACATCGTCCATCCCGGCCGCAAAAAAGTCTCGATGCCGGTCCGCAAACGCATCCGCCGTCAGGCAGATAATCGGTATACGTACCGAACCGCTAAACCGTTCAAGCTCGCGAATATGACGTGTCGCACCCTCGCCATCCAGAACCGGCATATGCGCATCCATAAGAACAAGATCAAACACACCATCACGATAGGCATGAACGGCTTCCCGCCCATTCGGGGTGAATGTAACAATAACCCCGTGACGCTTAAGCATCCCGCCCACGACATTGGCGTTGATTTCATTATCCTCAACCACCAGCACCCGCGCCCCCATAAGCGGCTCTGCCGTGCCTTCGCCCTGAATGTCGGGTACGCTCAGGGCATGACCTTTGACAATTTCTGTCTTGAACGGCAACCAGACGTTAAAGCGCGTCCCCTGCCCTTCAACGCTGTCGACGGTCATTCGACCGCCCATCAGCTCTGTCAGGTTGCGGGCAATCGACAGGCCAAGCCCGGTCCCGCCATAACGCCGCATGGTCGAATTATCCGCCTGGGTGAAGGGCGAAAAGATCAGCTTCAAACGTTCCTCGGATATCCCGATACCGGTATCAACAATCGCAAAATGAAACAGTGTTTCATCATCACGCAGTGCCCGCATGTCATCCAGATCGTCCGGCTTTTCATCAAATGCCGTGACTTCGAACCTGACACTGCCTTTGGCGGTGAATTTCATGGCATTGGACATCAGGTTCCAGAATATCTGGCGCAGACGCACTTCATCCCCGGTAAAGACCAGATCACTCAGCGCACTATCGTCGCAGATGATCCCCAGGTTTTTCTCTTCGGCGACCGAACCGAAGAACGACTTGATGTCATGTGTAATGTCGGATGGATAAAACTGCCGGCTTTCAAGATCGACCCGTCCGGCTTCGATCTTGCTCATATCAAGAATGTCATTGAGCAGCGCCATCAAGGCCCGGCCCGATGACAAAATGCCGTTCACCCGTTCAAACTGGCTTTCATCAAGTTTACTGTCACGCAGTAACTGCGCCAATCCAAGCACGCCGTTAAGTGGCGTTCTTATTTCGTGGCTCATGGTTGCCAGAAATTCGCTTTTGGCCGAACTCGCCAAATAGGACTGGCGGAAATGCGTCCGCATCGTCAGCAACACATATCCAAGGATCAGACTGTAACTCAGCACCCGCGACGGAATGATGAAACCCGCAGCCAGTTCCGAACCATTCGGGGCGAGAAAGAACAGGGCCAGATGATTGAACACACCGATCAGAACACTGCCACACAACATTGCTTCGGTGATTGAACGCTTCAGAATGAACCGCACCAGATATCCGCTAGCCCCAAGGATCATCATGCCCAAGGTGGGAACCAGAATCAGGGTTGTGATATCCTCGAACGCATGGGTTATGCCAAATCCGACATCGGGCAGATTGGAAACCGGCACCGCCATGGAAATGGTTCCCGTGACAAAGATGATGGCACTCGCGACAATCACCTTTTCCTGCGCGAAGATCTGTTCATGCTTGTTGGCGTAATGCCAGCTCAGAACAAGGGCAAGAACCGCAAGGAACCGTGTAACCAGAATAAGTAACCCGGTAAACGTGCCGTGTGCCTGTTCACTTCCCAGTACCCCGTCAAGCACGAAGAGGCGCGGAAGACCAAGCAAATCGCCGATCAGCACCAAACCCATCATCACGGCAAGACAGGCATATTGCGTCTTGCGGCTCAGCTCGAACATCATCCAAGCGATGGCAATCGTGATCAATGCAATGATCTCGACCATGGCAACCACAGCATAGCTCAGGTTGCCGATGACCTCGCGCGGAAGAGAAGAATAGAAAATGAAAATCGGCGTAATCGTCAGGAAGACAAGCAGGCTAAACCCAGCATATGCAAGTAACCGGAGCATATAGTGACCTTCCCCCGATAGTCATCGGGGAATTAGTCGCCCCGATTTCCTGAACAAAGCTCCAGAACAGTCGCCGCCCACTGAACAGTTTTGGCGTCGATATCCTGCATATGCCGGTACTTTTCAAACTGGCTGGCAATCAAAGCCAACCGCTTTTCGAATACCGGTGGATGTTCAAGGCTCAAAAGCTCTTCGGCCATCGGATCAAACGCGGCATTCTGGAATTCAAGTGACAGGCTGATCCGGGGTTCGGTTGCATGTTTGCTTGCCCGGCTTCCCCAATGATACAAATCCTGCCGCCATCCCATGACTGCGCCGGGTCCAGCCGGAAGTGCCCGAACATCCTGCAAGGCGACATCTTCTGGTTTAGCAACTTCTGAAACATAACACTTTTCAAAAGAACGCGGCAACACGTACATGCAACCGTTGTAAGGCGTCGCATGACTAAGCGGCACCCAAAGCGACAAGCTGATCAGCATGTCATCGCCAATTGCACTTTCCCCCTGATAATCCCGATGTGGCGGCCAACCGCGTCCCCCATCTGCCGGATTAACATGCCAGGCCCAGAAATGTGGAAGCAGTGCGATGCGATCGCCAAGAAAATGGCTCAGAAGCGGGCGAAGACACTGAAAAACGTGCCATGCCTCGTCATACAGATAAATCATCGCCGGCGGCAAACCGTTGGCAACAAGGGTCTCGATCCCGGAACGCAGCCTGGCAAGCTCCGCCGTTGGCAAGACATCCTCGATCAGGAAATATCCCTCGTCCCAGAACCGTTCCGATAATGCCCCGCCGTCAAATCCGCCTTCGCCCGAACCGATTTCATCGATCACCGCCAATTGGCCGGATGCTGGCGAAATCGAAAGCTGCGGGTTAAGGTTTTGCCACTGGGTTGGCAGGATTGCGTTTTGGGGTGTGATCATCAACAAATGTCCGGTATTGAGTTCGGGCGGACGATACGCAGCACCGATCGCATTGGCAAGCCCTTCGATCACGGCAAAACGTCCTTAAAATTCGCCTTTCGGCGCTAAAAACAGGCTTGGTACTTTCAATGGCTTCTCGCATCAATCAACCATCCCCGGCATCCCCGATCAATCATGGTGGGGCGATTGATGCAGCCGCCCGCAAATATGGCATTCCCGCGCACAGATGGCTTGATCTGTCGACCGGGATCAATCCCGTCGCCTATCCGGTTGCAGAAATCGCCACCGCCCATTGGCAACGCCTGCCTCTGAGTTCCGAACTTGATGGCCTAAAACACGCTGCTTGCAAATATTACGGTGTGCCGGATACGCAATATCTGGTCGCCGCCCCGGGAACGCAGGCCCTGATTCAGACCATTCCGTATTGGCTACCCGATCATGCCGAACTGTCCGGTATCCATATCATGGGCCCGACCTATGGCGAACATGCCCGTTGCTGGCAGCGGGCGGGACATGATTGTGAACTTCATGAAACCGCCGCGGATAACCGCAAAGCACGCGCCCGTGACATCCTTGCAACGGCTACCCCCGGCACGGTTGTGGTGATCGTGAACCCGAACAATCCCGACGGCGGGATATTGCCACCAGACGACATTGCCGAACTGGCAGCCCTTGCCGAACAAGCCGACAGCTGGCTCATCGTTGACGAGGCATTTATGGATTGTCAGCCGGGCTTTTCGGTATGTCCGATGATTTATCGCCTGCCCCGGACCTTGATCCTGCGGTCCTTTGGCAAGTTTTTCGGATTGGCAGGTGTGCGTTTGGGCTGCCTTGTCACGGCACCAAACCTTGCAACCGACCTGTCTGACCGCATCGGCCCCTGGGCCATTCCCGGCCCAACCATCGAAATTGCGACCCGTGCTTTTTCCGATACATCCTGGCAGACCGAAACCCGCCAGCGCCTCGCTGCGGACGGCAACCGTCTTGATGATCTGATCGCCGCAAAGACGTCCCTGACCCGATCAGGAACAACCGACCTGTTTCGCTATTACGACGGCACGGATTGCGCACAATTGGCCGACCACCTTGCACGGCACGGCATTCTGGTCCGATTGTTTGATCATGATATCACCAAGGTCCGCTTTGGCTTTCCGGGGACCACGACCGATTGGCAACGCATTGAAACCGCACTCGATCAATGGTGATCCCTGGCGTAGGCCCCGCTTTACAGCCCGTTATCTTCCCAGGACTGCTTCTTGCGGTAAATCGTTGACGGACTGACGCCAAGGGCATCTGCCGCACGCGGGATTGATCCGCCGCATCGTTCGATGGCCTCTTCAATTGCCTGCTTTTCGACCTGCCACAATGGCCGGATATCGGAATATCCCAACCCGCCACCACTCAGCCCACCGGCACTCAAACCAGCGCCACTCAATCCATTGGCATTCATTCCCGCTCGATCATTCGAAGCCAGACCGACACCGACCAACTGGTTGCTCTTTTCCGTCTGGTGGTTTTCGACGACCTTGCGCATCTGGCGGGCACCGGCCAAAAATGCCAGCGCTTCGGGGTCCCCTTCCCACAGGCGACCGGCACCACCGGCCTCGCGCGAAACCACAGGATGGGGCGGCGGCGCTTCGATGGTCGCCGAACCGAACTGATCGTCCTCTGTCCCGCTATTGACCGGACGCGGCACCATCGAAAGCGTGACCTCGGTGCCGTTATTCAGAACAACAATATTGCGGATGATGTTTTGTAGCTGGCGGATATTTCCCGGCCAGGTATAGCGCGCAAACAATGCCGAAACTTCCGGACTGAACCGTTCGAAATCGCGGCCTTCTTCCCGGTTATAGCGTTGCAGATAGAAATTCGCGATTTGCAGGATGTCATTATCGCGTTCGCGCAAGGGCGGCATATGCAGCGGAATAACATGCAGGCGGTAATAAAGATCTTCGCGGAACCGTCCGGCGCGCACTTCTTCAAGCGGGTCACGGTTGGTCGCGCAGACAAACCGGACATCAACCGTTTCAAGTGAACTGCCACCGACTTTCTGAAACGTACCGGTCTGAATGAACCGCAGAAGCTTGGTCTGAAGATCAAGATCCATCTCGCAGATTTCATCAAGAAACAGCGTGCCGCCCTCGGCCCGGTGTGCGGCACCTTCACGGTCGGATACCGCCCCGGTAAAGGCCCCTTTGACGTGACCGAAAATCTCGCTTTCCATCAGGTCTTTTGGAATCGCCCCGCAGTTCAGCGGAATAAACGGTTCCTTCGCCCGTTCCGAACGTTGATGGATGGCTTCGGCGGCCAATTCCTTGCCGGTACCGGACTCCCCGGTGATAAAAACAGTGGCCCGACTTGGCGCGGCATTCTCGATGATGCGATAAATATCGCGCATATTTTCCGAACCGCCGATAATGTCGAAATACATTTCGTCACTATCGGCCCCGCCGGGCATCAGGCCTGCGCGATTGGAACTGGATGGCGCACCCGCCAATGCCTTGCTGACGGTTTCGCGCAATTTATCGGCGGTGAACGGCTTTAACAGGAAATCCCAGGCACCTTCGCGCATGGCCTCGACAGCGACATTGACCGATCCGTGGGCCGTGATCACCACAATCTTGCAGTCCGGACAAACATGGGCCGCACGGCGAAGAACGTCACGGCCATCCATATCGGGCAAAACAAGATCAAGGATCATCGCGTCTGGCGGGTTCTGGCGCAGCCGATCAATCGCATCGGCACCGGTAACCACATGATCAACAAGGTAGCCGTCAGCGCGCAGATAATCCTGATACACCCGCGCAAGCGATAATGTATCCTCTACAATTACAATGCGTGCCTGCTCTGGCATTTTTTGCTTCATGTCCCGATATAGCCACTAAAGCCCAGCATACTGATCGCGCTGTGATCGTCACAGCGGTTAACATTCTTGCAGTGGCCTTCTAAAGCATACACAATCAAAGTAAGGTTTAAAAAGGCATAGTTTTTACGACGTTACCCGCCGTCAGGAGTACCAACTTTGAACTACAATACAGAATCCGCCAATGGGACCACCACAGTTCAACTCAACGGTCGTTTTACATTTGGGGATCATTCCAGTTTTCGCAAATTGATCGAAGAGATCCGAAGCCATGAATCAAGCTCCTGCGTTCTGGATCTGTCCGGCGTGGAATTCATTGATTCAGCGGGGCTCGGCATGCTCCTGCTTGCCCGTGACGAGGGTGAAAAAACCAATATGGCTGTGATTATTCGCGGCGCACAGGGTCAGGTCAAACGCATGCTTGAAGTTGCCCGCTTTGACACTCTGTTCACACTGGAAAACTGAAAATGGCCCCTGGCAAGGAAAGCCGCATTAACCATACGATTGCCGTTGCACAATCGATTGTGCAGACCGACATCGATGCCTTGCTTGCCAGTGGTGCGATCTGGGAATCCCCCCAAAGCGTTTCGCTACAAAATGCCGTTGCCCAAACGCCGGAAGACCTGCCACATGGCAGCTATTTTTCTGCCTGCCTGCTTCCAACCGATTCCGGTCGGGAATGGCTCGGGGGATTGACCCGTCTTAATTGCGAAACCTTTATTGAATGTTCCTCCGAGATTGATTTTGCCGATCTGGCCCCGCTGATCTCCGATACGACTGACCGCAAGAACGCACTGACGGTGTGCCTGTCGACCCGCAGTGCCTATTATCTGCCCGTTGCCCGCAAATTCGTTACCGCCCTTCGACATCGCGGACTGATCGGTGAAAAGATCGCTGCAACGGTCGAAATGGCGGTGCAGGAAGCCTTTGCCAACTCGCTTATTCACGGCAATCTGGAACTTGATACCAGCGGCCATTTAACCATGGACGGTTTTACCGAACTGGGCGAGGAAACCAGACGCCGACTTGCCTCCACCAAACATGGTGCACGCGTCATTCTTCTAACGGCCAGACGGCGCAAGAATGGCCGGATCATCATCACCATCAATGACCAGGGCAAGGGCTTTACCCCGCCCAAGGACACCTGTCCCACCACGGTTTCCGGTCGCAAAACAACATTTGGCCGTGGCTTGCCCCTGATCAGAAGTCTCTGCCATTCCGTGAATTTCGCCCGCGAGGGCCGCACGATTGAACTTGAATTTGTTCAGGACGCAAATGATCTGATCCCGGTAACCGACAGTTTCAGCCCCAATCTGGGGGATCAGCATCATCAGGTTGCCGATGCCGACATTCGCAACGCATATAATGCGACGATCCTGATTGCCGATGACACCATGCTATCGCGTGAAATCATCGCGTCCTATCTGCGGGCGGATGGCTTTACCAATCTTGTCTTTGCCAAGGACGGCGAAGACGCCATCGAACAGGCCGTCAAACATGATCCCGATCTGATCATTCTTGATATCATCATGCCCAAGCTTGACGGCTATGGCGTGTGCAAGGCGCTTCGTGCCAATCCGGATTTTGCCAAAACTCCGATCATTGCCCAGACCGCCCTTGAAGAAAACGAAGGCCGCACCCGGATTTTTGATGATGGCGCAACCGACCTGATCCTGAAACCGCTTAACAAGGCGGAACTGATCGCGCGCACCAAAATCCATCTGGAAAACCGGCTTCTGGTCAAACAGTTACAGGCCTATCAGGAACGCACCCGTTCCGAATTGACCCTTGCCCGCGATATGCAGGAAAACCTGAACCCGACGCCGGAAAACTATCGCGGGACGGGGCTTGATTACGGATTACGGATCAGTGCCACCTTCCAGATGTCATCCGAACTGGGCGGGGATATGTGGGGCTTGGTGCCAATTGATGAGCACCGCCTTGGTGTTTACATCGTTGACTTTGCCGGTCACGGGCTGGGTGCGGCACTCAATACATTCCGCCTGCATTCCCTGATCTGGTCTGATCAATTGCAGGACCGCGACCCCGCTGAATATCTTGAAGGTCTGAACCGTCACCTCAAGGGGCTTCTGCCGGTCGGACAATATGCGACCATGCTGTACGGGATCATTGATCGGGTTCACAACACATTCCGTTATGCCAGTGCCGCCTGCACCTCCCCGGTTTTGGGCAACAGCCTGACCGGTCAGGCGCGTTATCTTGACGGATCAGGCGTGCCGCTGGGGGTTATTCGCAATGCCCGCTATGAAACCCGCGAAGTTCCCTTTACCGGGGCTAACTTCCTTTTGCTTTATAGTGATGCCCTGATTGAAACCACCCTTGATGACGGCCAGTTCCTGAGCGAGGAAAAGCTACTTTCGATGTTGCGTGAAACCATCATGGAAAGCCAACGGGAAATTGACCTTGCCGCACAGATCGCCGATCAGTTCATGGACCGTGCCCCGGCCAAACTGTCGGACGATTTCACGATCATATCCCTGCAATCAACACCGATACCCTGTGCGATCTAGGAACGGCTGTTTACCGGTATTTAGGAAACGTAGCGCGCCCGTCCGACCCGTGATTTAACCAGATCGGCAAACGGTTCCGCATCCCCCCAGACGAACTGGGAATGATCGACAACAGTTTCCGGACGGTCACGGATAACGATCTCGCGCTTGGCTTGCAGACGCCCGACAATCACATTGCGCACCAGATTGGCAAGCCCCTTGCGCGCACCGGAATGATCGGGTTCAGCGGCAAGAACTTTGCCCAACTGATCAAGGGCGCGCATCTTGTCACGACAGCCCAGAAGATCGGCGGCAAGCACCCGCAATTCACGGGCGTCGGGGCGCAGGCTGATGGCAAGTTCAAGATGTTCCAGCCCGATATCGCGTTGCCCGGTCTGGATATAGACCCGCGTCAGGCCAAGATGGGTCGAAGGGTCAAGATCATCAAGCAACAAGGCACGCCCGAACGCATTCAGGGCCAATTCGTTCAGTCCAAGATCAAGAAGCACATGCCCAAGAACACGCAGGCGGGATGGCTGACTTGGCAGATCGTCAATCAGACGGCGCAACCGCCCCCGAATTTCCGGGGCAAGATCAATCTCGCCTTTGAATGCGATGTCAGATAACTGTGAAACCTGTGTCTGAGACGACATTGCCAGATGCCCCGTTCCCGTCAAAATCGGGACCGGCCATCAGTTCTGACTGATTTTGGTATCCCGCGTCCCACAGGGTAACGCCATCTGGTTGCGGGAAGATTAACCGATTCGCGCTTTGTCCATCCAATCGGGATTTCAGGACTTCAACATATCGGATAATGGCGCAAGCTGCGGCTCCCGGTCCGGGCGGGCAAAGAAATATCCCTGCATCAACTGACCACCAAGACCAATGATCACATCACGTTGCTGATCGGTTTCAATGCCTTCCAGAATGCAATCGATGCCAAGATTGGCACACATATCAATCACGGTTTTGACAATCCGCTGACTGCGTTCATTCCCCGGCAGCGGTTTGACAAAACTGCGATCCACTTTCAGGACATCAAATTCAAGTTCATGGACATAGCGCAAACTGGAATAGCCGATCCCGAAATCATCAAGGGCAATGCGTGCCCCGTGTGTTCTCAGATATCGCATGCTGGTCCGGGCGGCCGCGAAATCGCGCAAAAACGCCGTTTCGGTGACCTCGAAGGTCACCCGGCTTGGGTCAATGCCGTGAAGTTTGATCTGATCAATCAACCATTCGACGGTATCGGACAAAATGATGTCACGGGCCGAAAGATTGAAGGAAACCGCAACCGACACAGGCCAGTCGGCCATATCGACCAGAAGCTTTTCAAACAGCACCCGCGTCAGGAAATTGACCTGCCCGGTTTTTTCCGCCACCGGGAAAAATGTCCCCGGCGAAACCCGCCCCATCAAAACGCTATCCCAGCGCGCCAGCGCTTCCATCGAAACAACTTCACCAGAGCCAAGATCATAAACCGGTTGGTAAAAAAGCGTCAGCTCGCTTGAAAGATCGGCCTTGCGCAGGGCTTGCTCGATCTGGGAATCATGGCGGATCAGTGTTTCATGATGGGCTGCAAACAAAACAGGTTCGCCCGGACAATTCTTCTTGGCGTGATAAAGGGCAAAATCGGCACGCTCAAACAACCCGTTCGAACTGCGCGCCACATTCGGAAATGTCGCAAATCCCAAGGATGCCGATACCTGTACTGAAATCGAACTGAGGGCAAAGGGCCGGTTAAGTGCCGCACACAGGCTCTGCCCCAAATCAATCAATTCAATCGCATCACTATGTTCGGTCAGAACAACCCCGAACTCGTCCCCGCCCAACCGGGCCAGCAATGTTTCCGGCCCCAGAATGCGGCGCAATCTTTCCCCGGCAAGAACCAAAAGCTCATCCCCTGCCGGGTGGCCATGCACATCATTGACCGGCTTGAACCCGTCAAGGTCGATCATCGCCACCGCAAACTGCGTGCCGGGAACCGATTTGCTGACGGTATCCTCAAGGAAAGCAAAGAATGCGCGACGGTTCGAAAGCCCGGTCAACGGATCGATCAATGCCAGCGCCTCGTTCTGGCGCGACAGTTCGATGGTGGTTTTGTGCTGTTCTTCAAGGTCAAGCTGACTGTCAATCAGACCGGCAAAATTGGCATAAAAGCTTCGGATTATCTGAATGATCATCACCGACACCAGCGCCATATTCACCGCAATCGCGACATAAACCTCGTTCGCACTGAACCCGAAGAAAAGCACGAATGTGCCAAGTACAATAACCACCACCAGCATCGCCGCCGGCGGGAAGTTCACAAGGCAAAAGATACAGCCAACAACCGTAATCGATATGAAATAGGCGACATGCCCCTGTTGATAGGCATCACCATAATCAAACATCGTGATCGCCCACGCGGTAAACAGGACCGCAACCGTTACGGCAAGAATTCTGATCCGGCGCAAATGCCCGACACAGGCTTCAAAATCATCGATATCAACAGTGGCCCTGCTCCAGGCAATGGCGCGCACGATACAAACAGTTGCCAGAACAAGCACGGCATAAATCGTCAACCAGTCCGGTGCCACCCCGTAATGGGTATAGGCAAGTGCGACCGCATTGGCCAGAAGCAGCATGTAAAGAACGGGAATTTGACGTGACAGCGCCTTAACCTGGGCCCGGATCAGTTCGGGCTTCTCGGTATGTATCTTGAAGATATCGGCAACACGTTGCCCAAACTTGCCGACTGTCACAGATCAGGAACCCAATACATTCATTGTCATAGTGAAACACTATACAGAATTTATATTAGAGAACATCCCTAGATCGGTGATTTTGCTGCAAACGCACAAAACTTTTTGTGATTTCAGAACCAAAGCCAATTCCCGTTTTGCGCACACAGGAAAGCCCGTCCCTGAATTCTACCCCCCGGAAGACTTCCGTTTCCGTACGGGTTTCTTTTTTGACGCCTTGGCCGCCTTGGCCGCCTGTGCCCGATGGGCTGCCCCCAGTGCCATATGGGCATAAGTCATCAACTGGTCGACATCATCAAACCATTCGCCGGGCACCGCGTAATAGGACAATGTTTGCGCCCGCCCCGATGGCACGACAAAGGGCTCCATCCCCATTTCCTCATAGGCTTCAAGGGTCTGCGCATCCCCTTTCAGATAGGCAACTTCATCGTCAATGATGGCGAAAAACACGCCATCACAATAAAGCCCGAAGGCGCCAAACATCCGGTTCACCCGAATGTTGCCAAGCGGCGTCAGAAGTTCGGTAAATGTCAGAACAAACTCGTTATCGACCGATGCCATTAAGTATCTCGCCTTCGACCCCTTCGGAAATCAGATAATCACGCAATGAACGGCCCGGAACCGGGCGGTATTTGCTGGTTGAAATTTCCATACCGCGAATACGGTCGGCCCTGAAAACACGGAACGCTTCGCGCAATTCGCACCAGCATGCCAGCAACCAGGTGCTGCCAAAAAACAGCATACCGAGTGGCCAGACCCGACGTCGGGTTTCATCGCCCTTGGCATCGGTGTAATCCAGATCCACCAGATTGCGTTCGCGGATCGCCCGTCGAAGATCCGACATGGAAATCGCAATCGGTTCCTGGGCGATTTCGGCGACCGCAATCGGCACCCCGCCAATCAGTCCGCGCATCTTTTCGGGCAAGACCGCCTCGATCTTGACCAGTGCATCGCCTGCGGCGCGGGCCATTTGCGGATCGGTCCAGCTTTGCACCATGCGCGCGGCCACAACCAATGCCTCGATCTCTTCGGCATCAAACATCAAAGGCGGCAAGTCGTATCCATCGCGCAGGATATATCCAACGCCCGCCTCGCCCTCAACCGGGACACCGGATGCCGCAAGATCGCGAATATCGCGGTAAATGGTGCGTTCGGAAACTTCAAGTTCCTCGGCCAAATCACATGCCCGGCACAGTTTCCGGCGGCGCAGGATTTGGACAAGACGAAATAGTCTGTCGGCCCTTCTCATGATCGCTCCTTCGTCATCATGCCCGGAAAATTATCATACCGCTCCTGACAGGCTCCTGTCAGGAGGGATGTGCAAACATTGCGAAATCGGGACAGGATCAATCGCAAATGTCAGGAGCACGACAATGAAAGTCACCAATTCCTATCCAATCATCATCACCGAGAAATTCACCCAAAGCCGCGCCTTTTACCAGAAACTCGGCTTCACGCCGGTTTTTGACGGTGAATGGTATTGCCAACTGGTCTGGGCAGATTTCCCGTCTGTTCAGCTTGGCTTGATGAAACCGGGTCATGACACCCAACCTGCCATCTTCCATGCCGCCACCCTTGGCGAAGGAAGTGTGCTGTGTCTGGAGGTCGAGGATGCCGGGATTGCCGCCAAGGAACTGCGCAATGCCGATTTCGAATTTGCCATGGAACTGCGCGATGAACCGTGGGGGCAGCGTCACTTTGCCCTGCTTGATCCAAACGGGGTTCGCATTGATGTCGCATCCCAAACCGGCCAGATCGCCCCGGAATATGCCGCGCAATTCCTCGATGACGCACAGGCAATAATGTCCTGACCTCCTCGCGCCACAATGACACTTGAAAGCAAGCCCTATGATTTTTGATCACGTTTCCTTACCGGTTTCCGATTTCGAGAAATCAAAGGCCTTTTATGTCGCCACCCTCGCCCCGCTGGGTGTCAGCATTCAATATGAAGAAAGTGCTGAAACAACCGGCACCACCGCCTTTGTCGGTTTCGGAACCGATCAGGGCCCGGAATTCTGGATCGGCGGGATCATGAAAGAACCCCGCAATATGAGCCACGTCGCCTTTCGGGCCAGGGACCGCAAAACCGTTGATGCCTTTCATGCCGCGGCCCTGGCCGCGGGTGGGCAGGACAACGGCGCACCGGGTCTGCGCCCACATTACGGCGAACATTACTATGGGGCCTTCATCCTTGATCCCGACGGGGTCAATATCGAAGCCGTTTGCCATGACCCACAGGGCTAATGCGCTTTGATCCGTCACCACATCACAACGAAACAGCCCGCCAGAAGGCGGGCTGTTTTCATTTGATCAGGCCATTGGCAAAATCCGAGATCGCCTTGGCCGCATCACCTATGTTCTGGCTTTGCGTCCGCCCAGAATTTTTGCGCGGCTTGAAATCATGTTCGCCATCCTCGACCCAATGCATTTTGATGGCTTCTGACAAATCATATCCTTCAATCTCATCGGGCTTTCCGAACGGATCACGAGTGCCATGGCAAATCAGGGCCGGGGTTTTAAGCGCTGCCAGATGTTCTGTACGCAGGTTTTCGGGTTTTGCCGGTGGATGGAACGGATATCCAAGACAGACAAGCCCCGCCACACCAAGATCATCGGCAACCATACTGGCCATTCGTCCGCCCATGGATTTGCCACCAAGGATAAGCTTTTCCGGCCCGCCCAACTGCGTCACCACATCGCCCAGAAACGGGATCAATACAGGCGCCCGGTCCGGGCCGCGCTTTTTGCCATCCATCCGGCGTTTGGCCATATAGGGAAATTCAAACCGCGCAACCCGCCAGCCACGTGCGGCAAGACATTCCGCCATTTCATTCATGAACGGGCTGTCCATTGGCGCCCCGGCACCATGCGCAAGCGCAATGGTCAGTTTCGCCTCCTCATTGCCATCAAACATGAAATTGATCGGATCGGTCATTGCCGTTCTTTCCCCTTGGCTCACAAAGTTGATCCCCATTGATACGCAACCTGTCACTGCCTGTCCAAGCTCCTGTCAGAATACAGCACCCATTTTATGCTCGGGCATGGCTGCCGTGCGGCAAAAGCTCGATTCTCAAATGATTATAAGGTTATACTTGGCGACCCCACCTTAACGACACATCCGGATGTCGGATCATGGTTGCCGCGCCACCCGCGATAAACCACCCCTTTTGTTGCAAAGGTCCCTGTCGTGTCTTCTGAAAGCCCCGAACACCCGTCGCCGGAACGCCTCGGCCGCTTACCGAAATCAGTCCAGTGGCTGCTTATGGTATCGGTCTCTCTGGTTTTCTCGGCCTTCCTGCATTACTGGCATGTCCCCGCCGCCCTTCTGGTCGGCCCGATGGTGATTGGCATCATCATGGGAACCAACGGCGCCAACATTACTCCGCCCAAACCGCTTTATCTTGGCGCGCAGTCGGTTTTGGGCGTCATGATCGGTGGATCAATGACCATCGGCATCCTGACTTCCTTTGTTCAGGACTGGCCGCTAATCATTGGTGTAACGACGATGACGCTTCTTGCCAGCAGCTTTCTGGGCTGGATTCTGTGCGTCAAACAGGTTTTGCCGGGCACTGCAGGTATTTGGGGATCATCCCCCGGTGCCGCATCCGCGATGGTCATCATGGCCGAGGCCTTTGGTGCCGATGCACGCCTTGTCGCCTTCATGCAATATGTGCGTGTGGTGATTGTTGTTGCCGTGGCATCCAGTGTCGCCAATTTCTGGGTTGATCCAGAAGTTGCCGCCGCCGCGGCACAGGCCCATCAATGGTTCCCGCCGCTTGATGTGACGGGCTTTGCCATCACGCTTGCACTGGCAGTTATCTGTTGCCTTGTCGGGGAAAAATCGCGCCTGCCGTCGGGAACGCTTCTGGTGCCGATCATTGTCACCATGATCCTGCATGTTGGCGGCTTCCTGGATGTCGTTCTGCCCGAATGGTTCCTTGGCCTGACCTATGCGATGATCGGCTGGGTGATCGGGCTTAAATTCACCCCGCCCGTTTTGCGCCACGCCGCCCGGGCCTTTCCCAAGGTATTGCTGTCGATCATTGTTCTGATCGGCTTTTGCGCGGGCATTTCGGCCTTGTTGGTGATCTTTATGGATGTTGATCCATTGACCGCCTATCTGGCAACCAGCCCCGGCGGCCTTGATTCGGTCGCCATCATCGCCGCCAGTACCAATGTCGACCTGTCCTTTATTCTGGTCTTGCAAGCAACCCGGTTCTTTATGGTGCTGGCGTTTGGACCATCCCTTGCCCGGCTTGTGGCAAAGCGAACGGCCCATCTGACCTAGGCATCAGACCATCCCGGTTAACAGCCCTTACATCGCAAGAACCTTGCCGACAAACCCCTCGACCCTGTCACTTAGTTCAGCACCCTGAACTTCAAGGTTCTTCGATGCATCGGAAAGCTCGCTTGCCACCGTTTCGGTATGGGCAATCGCGTTGGCAATTTCGATAACGCTTGTCCCGACCGATCGCGCTTCAAACACCGCATCATTGGCATCCGTTGCCACCGAGATGCAAATTTCGGCCTGTTCGCCGGTTTGTGACGCCGTCAGTTCCGAACGGCCTTGCAGATCATCCATCGCCTCGGCAATCAGGTCGATATCCGTCCCCGCCTTGGAAATCGCACCAAGCATAAGCGCCATCCAGCGCGAAATTTCCTCGGTCGCACTGGCCGACTGACCGGCAAGTGCCTTGACCTCCTTGGCTACAATCGCAAAGCCCTTGCCGGCCTCGCCGACGCGCGCCGCTTCTATTGATGCATTCAGACCAAGCATTTTGGTTTGCGCGGCAATGGCCGAAATTGATGCCAGCATCTTTTCGGCATCAGCGGCACGGTCCTGAAGGGTCGCAAAAGTATCGCGCATGTCGCGTGCCTGCGATCCGATATCCTGTGTGGTTTTGACAGTCTCGACCGCCCCCTTGCCAACGGCAATCACCTGCCCCTTAAGGATTTCCATCCGGGCCGCAACATTTTCAATCCGCGACAAAGCCGCTTGCGCTGCCTGATCGATGCCACCGCTGCAATGGCGGGTCTGATCGTTGCTTTCACCAAGCACCTCAAGGGCGCTGCGCATCTGGCTGACCGCGGCCCCCAACATTCCGACCGTTCCCTGAACCTGGCTTTCGAAGTCCGCCGCCAATTGTTGGCGTGATTGCAGAACCTGTTCGCGTTCAAGAACCCGTGCGACCTGCCCGCCCACAAAGCCCAGAAGTTCAAGCATGTCGTCATCGAGTTCGGCGATCTCGGGGCTGAAAAATTCAATCACGCCTTCGGTCCGGCCATTCAGTTTGACCGGAAAGGCAAAACACCCGCGAAGTCCGTTTTGTCGGGCCGATGCCGCACGCAAAAAGCCGTCCTTTTTTGTGACATCGGCAATACAGACCGCCACACCATTGGCCGCAACCGTGCCGATCAATCCTTGCCCAAGTGCAAAGGTGGTTTTCTCTGATTGCGCCCGGAATTCGGCAATTGCCGAAGCCGGTATTGATGGACTGACCGACCAAATCTTTGCCGAACAAAGCGTATCAGCAGATCGCAAATAGGCATGGCCAATCGGCCATTTGCAGTAATCACAAACAGCAGTCAGGATTTTCGCAACAGCCTCGTTTCTGGCGGTCGCCTCGTCGGCAACGTCACTGACCTTGCGCAGCAAACGCAAAATATCGGCCAGTCCCGAATTTTGCGGGCCACGGCGGAAATCACGATCATTTTCGGGGGATACGGAACGAATGAAACCGGCAAACATCTGAACACTCCGAGGCCAAAACAGTTCGGAACCAAAAGATACCGAACAGGTTACGCAAGCCTCGTTGCCTGCCGTTTTATGGATCGAAAGGGCTCCGTTACCCTTCCATCCCGTAATAGTAGCGTAATATTGCACACGCGAAAAGCACATTTCGCGTGTGCAATACAATTAATCATTTCCACAATCCCGCCAGCTTGGCAGGCTTTCTGGAACTGGTCCGGTTACAGGATTACAGCTTTACCTTGCGAAACACGCCGGACGCGACCATCACACCGAGGATCACCAGAACCACGGCAAGGGCAAGTCCGACGCCCCCCTGTTCGCCCAGCAACACAACACCGCCAAGGGCTGTCAGTGCCGGGGTCATCGCCCCGAATGCCGATGCGCCGGTTGATCCGATATGGCGCACGGCAAGGCCATAGGTAATCACCGCAACACACCCGGCCAGAACGCCCTGTGCGGTCAACAGCATCATGATGTCACCCACCGGCGCATCGGGAAGTGTCGTTCCGGTAAACAGCGCAATCACCGCCATGATCACAAAGGACCAGAATCCGACAAAGGCCGCGGCATCAAGTGCACCAAGGCCGCTTTGACGCATCGCATGGGTATAGCACGCCCACATGAACGCCCCGGCCGATACAAGCCCATAGCCCATCAACATATCATTACTGACCGCCCCGGCCGGTTTTAACGCGACAAGCGACAAAACACCGACAATCACCGCCCCATACCCGGCCAGACGCATATTGCCCGGGCGTTCGCCAAACATCACAACAGCAATCAGAACCGCCCAGACCGCCATCACACCAGGCAACAAAATGCCCACATGGCTTGCCGGAACGAATTGCAGGGCACTGGCAACCATCAGGGTGTAAAACGCCCCCGATCCCGCCAGCATCAAAAGACCATTGGCAATCGAAAGCCCCTTGGGCCAGATGCCCTTTCTAAGCCAGATCGGGGCAAGCAACACAAACGGCACGACAAAGCGCAAAAGGCCGATATCAACGGCCGTGAAATTCGATGTCATGGCATAGCGGGTCGCAATCAGCCATCCGGCCCAGATAAACACTGTGGCCAGGGCTGATGTCACACCGACAAGTCGGCTTTCCGTCGCGCTGGTGGCACGAAGCGCGGAAGTTTCAGACATATCAGACTTTCCGATAAAGGGTTGATTTTGCGGAAATCAGACCATTTACGCTGCCATCCCACAACCCCCTTTGACCGGAGGTCAGCTATGCGTTGAAAATTGAAAAAAACGGCGCAAGGTTGCCCCTGCGCCGTTTTTATCTTTCCGGATGACCGGTTCGAAATCAGATGCCGAATTCGGCAAAGAAATCATTGCCCTTGTCATCAATGACGATAAAGGCCGGGAAGTCTTCAACTTCGATCTTCCAAACGGCTTCCATGCCAAGTTCCGGATATTCGTGAACTTCGACCTTCTTGATGCAATCCTGTGCCAGACGTGCCGCCGGGCCGCCGATGGAACCAAGATAGAAACCGCCATACTTGTTACAGGCATCCTTGACAGCCTTGGAACGGTTGCCTTTCGCCAGCATCACGAACGAACCGCCAGCCGCCTGGAACTGTTCGACATAGGCATCCATACGGCCAGCCGTGGTCGGGCCGAACGACCCCGAAGGCATGCCTTCCGGGGTTTTTGCCGGACCGGCATAATAGACCGGATGGTTTTTGAGGTATTCGGGCATCTCTTCACCGGCATCAAGGCGTTCCTTGATTTTGGCATGTGCGATGTCACGGGCCACAATCACCGTACCGGTCAGCGACAGGCGCGTTTTGACCGAATATTGCGAAAGCTGCTTGCGGATTTCATCCATCGGACGGTTCAGGTCAACCTTGACCACTTCGTCGTCAAGATGCTCGTCCGTTACCTGCGGCAGGTACTTCGCCGGATCATGTTCGAGATCCTCGATAAAGATACCGTCCTTGGTGATCTTGCCCAGAATCTGACGGTCAGCCGAGCATGAAACACCCAGACCAACCGGGCAGCTTGCACCGTGACGCGGCAGGCGGATCACACGCACATCGTGGCAGAAATACTTGCCGCCAAACTGTGCGCCGATGCCCATTTCGCGGGTCATCTCAAGAACCTTCTGTTCCCATTCAAGGTCACGATAGGCCTGACCATGATCGCCACCTTCGGTCGGAAGGTTATCATAGTAACGCGCCGACGCCATTTTCACGGTCTTAAGGCAGGCTTCTGCCGACGTACCACCAATGACGATGGCAAGGTGATAAGGCGGGCACGCCGAAGTGCCAAGGGTGCGGATTTTCTCATCCAGGAACTTGCGCAGGCTTTCCGGGTTCAAAAGCGCCTTGGTCTGCTGGAACAGGAAGGTCTTGTTGGCAGACCCGCCGCCCTTTGCCATGAACATGAATTTGTATTCATCGCCCTTGGTCGCATAAAGGTCGATCTGCGCCGGAAGGTTCGAACCAGTGTTCTTTTCTTCGAACATGTTCTGCGGCGATACCTGCGAGAAGCGCAGATTGTGCTTCTGATAAGCCTGCCAGATACCTTTGGACAGCGCTTCCTCATCGGAACCATCGGTGATGACCTTGCCACCACGTTTGCCCATGACGATTGCCGTTCCGGTATCCTGACACATCGGCAACACACCGCCCGAGGCGATGGAAGCATTTTTCAGAAGATCCATCGCAACGAACTTGTCGTTCGGCGTGGCTTCTTCGTCATCAAGGATTTTGCGAAGCTGTTCAAGATGGCCCGGACGCAAAAGGTGCGAACAATCAAAAAACGCCTGAAGGGTCAGTTTTTCAATCGCTTCGGGTTCAACCTTCAAATAGGTCTCGCCATTGACGTCAACGGTGGAAACACCCTCATCGCCGATCTTGCGGTACGGGGTCGTGTCCTTCCCCTGATCGAACATGGGTTTATAGACAAAATCACTCATGGAAGGCTCTCGTCTCTCTCAAAAACAAGGTGGGTTTGTTTTTCTCGATATTTGAGGCGGAACATAGCGCCTCAGCACAGAAATTTCTAGGTTCTTTGCCGTTGCACGTAAATTTACGCACCTGATCTATCAGCAACGGTCGTGCCCCCGTCTTCAAACATTTCCACAAGTGCCGCAACAGCCGGATTTATCGAGTTCTGCGCAAAGGTCAAAACCACTTCAAAAGATGGTGGAAATTCAAGCGGCCTGACCACAACCTCGGACATCGTATCATCGCAAATTGATGCCGGAACCAAACCAACCCCAAGACCAGCAGCCACCAGTCGAACAATCGTATGTTGCAGATGGGGGGCAAACTTGATGGCCGGGACAAAACCCGCCGTCTGGCAATATTGCATGATCGCGGCATAAAGCGGGCTTGCGATATGTTCCGGGGCAACAATCAGATCGACGTCTTCAAGATCGGATGCCCGGATTTTATCGCGCAAGGCCAACGGGTGCCCGGATGGCGCAATCAGACACAGTTGATCGGTCAGGATTGAAATACTGTCGAACTCGGGGGCCATTGGCTCGGCAAATGTGATCGCGGCATCAAGTTCCCCTTGCGCCAGTTGCTGCCTGATATTGCCCGGTGTTGTTTCGGCCAGAACGATTTTCACATTGGGCCGTATCTGGGCATAGCGCCTGATAATGTCGGGCACAAGCCGATGGGCGGCATGCATCATGAAACCAAGACGCAATTCACCGATTTGTCCCTGACTGACCAGGCGCGCATCCCGGCATGCCGCGTCCAGCAGGGCCAACACCCGCCGGGCATCATCAAGGAAACGTTGCCCGGCAAGGGTCAGGGCAACATGCCGTGAATTTCGAACAACAAGCTCCACCTTCATTTCCCGCTCGATCGCGGCAATCTGACGGCTGAACGGGGGCTGTGTCATATTCATCCGTGCCGCGGCCTTGCCAAAATGCAATGTCTCGGCCAGCGCCACGAAATAGCGCATCTGACGAATTTCCATATTGATACCCATAAAGTATTGATCACGACATAACATAGCATTGGTATGCATGATTGATCATGGGTAAAAGCAGGGCATCAACTTTCGGATTTTTGAATATGCTTGCCCAGATTTTGATTATTCTGCCGATTTTCGCGCTGATCCTGACGGGATGGATTGCACGCAAAAGCGGTGCCCTTGGCCCGACCGCCACGCGCGAGATCAATCGGCTTGTGGTTTATTTTGCCCTGCCTGCCCTGTTGTTTGATATCATGGCAAAGGCCGAACCGCATGAAATCTGGCAGCCCGACTTCATTCTGGCTTTCGGATTTGGCTGTGGCGTTGTGTTCATCCTGACCATCGTGATGCGTATTGCCAGTGGTCATCATCTGGTCGATGCCGTGATTGATGGCCTGACCACAAGTTATGCCAATGCCGGTTTTCTGGGCTTTCCGCTTGTTCTGGCCCTGATCGGTGAAAGCGGGCTGGCCGCCACCCTGATTGCCACCATCCTGACCGCCTGCGTGCTGTTTGCCATTGCCATCATCCTGATCGAGTTTGGCCTGCAACAGGAAACCAGCCGCCTGCATATCGTGCTTAAAACCCTTAAGGCACTGGTCAAAAACCCGCTTCTGATCGCACCGACCCTTGGCACCCTGGTGATGCTGTCCCCGTGGGAGCTTCCCGATACGGTTGATGTCTATCTGAAACTTGTTGGCGGGGCGGCTGCCCCCTGTGCGCTGATTGCACTTGGTCTGTTTCTGGCGGATCGCACCGCCAATCAAAAGCACGAGAAATGGAGTACCACGGGAATTTTCGTCTTCCTCAAACTGGTTGCCCAACCGGCCCTGACATGGGTGATGGCAGTACCCGTTCTTGGCCTGCCAAGCCAAATGGCCCATATTGCCATCCTGCTTGCCGCCCTTCCGACCGGCACCGGCCCGTTCATGCTGGCCGAGTTTTATGAACGCAAAAGTGTCCTGACCGGGAGAATGATCCTGATCACCACCATCCTATCGGTTGGTACCCTGTCGGCCTATCTGGCGATTGCCTGATCTGAACTGAACCGGAAATGAAAACGGGTCCGACACATTGGTGTCAGACCCGTAATCTTTATTCCTGTGCTGCTTGCCCAACGACAAGTCGGTCTTATTTCTTGCGGAACGCATCCAGTGCGATGACTTCGCCGGTTTCGCCGCTATCGGCTTTGGGCTTTTTGCGTGATTTTGACGGCTCGGTCACCAAGGTCGGTGTGGTGTCTTCGTCATCATCAAGCAGATCAACATCCAGATCGTCCTCTTCCTCGAAGTCGAAATCATCGTCATCCATTTCTTCTTCAACACTGAAGGTCAGCATGAAGTTGGCGGACGGATCGACAAAGGCCAGCATCGCATCAAACGGCACGACCACGGTGGTCGGCATCCCATCGAAGCTCATTCCGACCGAGAAATGATCATCTTCGGATTTCAGATCCCAGAATCGGTGTTGCAGAACAACCGTGATGTTATCGGGGTGTGCTTTGCGCTGACTTTCAGGCAGGGCAACACCGGGATGATTGGTCTGGAAGGTGATATAATAATGATGCTCGCCGAAAAGGCCTTCTTCGGCCACGCGCGCAAGGATGTCTTTCACCACGCCGCGCAGCGCCTGGTCGACCATAAGATCGTATCGGAATTCTTCCGGTTTCTGCATCAGTAATCCTGTATCTGGCGGGATACCGGCTTTTTCCGATACATCCCGTCATTGTCATATAGCATCTTAGCAGACCAATTACATCGTGGTCTGCATTACAATGACTCTATTCATAACGAAGCGGGGAATAAATACAAGAGTGGGGCGTTCTGTTGCTAGGTGCCCCGTCCCCCACCAAATTACCGCTCCCGGCAACCGGAATTTCGCTTTGGTGCTAGTACCGCTTACGCAGCAACAGCAACCGGAGCATTGTTGTCGTTTGCATTTACAAACATTGGCCCGATGCGGTGGTACCATGCCGAGCGCCCACATTGACTTTTACTGCTCACGTCGATCCTATTTCGGCCCCACGAAGATTGCCTGAGTCGGGCAACCGTAAATTTGGTGGAGCCGCCGGGTACCGCCCCCGGGTCCGTAAAGCCTATTCTGTCACGCAGTTTAGCGCCGTAGTCGGGTTGCCCCGACAGGCCCTATATAGATCAAACATCCCCCGTTTCACAAGGGGGATGCCCAAAATTCTCGTAAATTTTCGCCATCAAACCACCTGCGGCACCTGATGTTCGCGCAATGCGGCTTCAAGTTTATCAATCATATCGGCGTCATCACGCCCCCAGTGCGCCAATTGTGCCGTAAAATCGGCATCAAAGACGATATCTTCCGCACTGTTCGCCTCTGTGTCCGGCGCTTCCCGATCAGGGTCTGCATCGTTACTTGCTGATAAATCCGAATCAAACCACTGATCTTCGTGATATCCCCCGGATATCAGCTGATTGTCGACACGCCTTTCATCGGCATCTGTCTGGGCCCGAACCGGCCAGCTTGCCGGACTTCGATAAAGCTGCAAACTGCTTGCAACCGGCGTCGAAGATTGACCAATTGTACTGGTGTCCCCCATTTGACCGGTCACAGAACTGTTCACAGCATCCCCCGAATTGCCCGGTACGATCATGCTGCCTGCAACCGGCGCGCCGCCATCGGGCACCATTTCCGGCGCGGGCCCCGCCCCCAACGGGGGAACCTCCCCCCCGCCATCTGACACGACAGGCGGGATAAATTCATCGGCATCCGAAGGCACATCAATATTGATGGTGACGGTGGCGATAACTTCCTTGTCCGTTTGGGAATGATAATCTGCCGCGTCCGTAAAGCTCAGTTTCAATTTAACCTCGGACGGTGGTGTACCTGACTGGTTGGCATAGGCGATTGACTGAATCGCCTCATTGACCCGTGCCTGTGTAGCATCACTGTCAAAGGTGATCTTAAGAACCCCACCCGAATTCGTAGTCACCTCTCCGATTTTCACGCCGTTCAGAATCAGGTCACCCCCCTCGGTCAAGGTCCCCAGATTTCCAGTCGCAGAAAACACATCATTGGCGTTGCCACTGTCATTGCCATTGCCATTGCCATTGCGGGTGATCCTGAAAACGGCATCGGTGTAATTACCATTATCGTTATGTTCGGGGTCTGACACGGTCATATCCCCATCAATCACCACCGGGGTTCCATTGGGTTTGAACAGTCCCCCGCCATTCGCCCCGTTTAAACTGGGCGCATTATTCACGGACTTTACCGAAATCGTCACATAGGCGGCATTTCCGGTGATGTTGTTGTCATCGGAAATCTGGAACCCGATCTGGCGATCTGTTTCTTCAATCGTTTCGGTGTTGTTATTCTCGTACTGAAGAACCCGCATGAAGGCCTGCATGTTGGCACTTGTCGCATTCGCGCTCAGCGACAGGACAAATTGCCCGTTCTCAAGATCCGATGTTGTAACCGTGGCAATCACCTGCCCGCCAACGGAAATGCTCGAACCCGACGCCAGCCCGTTTGTTGCCGATACAGTGCCGGATCTATCAATGCGAAGCCGGTCATCATCCGGGTCGTAGTTTGACGTGAATGCAATCACCAGCGACCCGCCATTGAAATTGGCGGAATCGGCGTCTGTTACCGTCAAGTCCTGACTGGCATCAATGTAAACCGGGCTGTCGCCCTCGGTGAAATTGACCGTATCGCCATCCAGATTGCCAATATTAGGGCCTGACGCCAGTACCACAGCCGGGCTCCCGGTAACGGCGCCCCGGCTTTCGATGCTACCCGTAGCCTCTTCCAGTATCCAGTTTCCCCCAGTGCCTGTAACATCATTTGATGCCGCAACATCGGCCCGCGTTAACGCCGCAACCAGAGATAAAAACGCTGCCCCCTCGCCACCCTTTGCGATGTCACAGCCATATAACAGGATATCCCCACCTGCGTTCAGGCTGTTTCCGATCCGCTCAAGCTCCCCGGTCATCGCGGCAACCTTGTCCGTATTGATATTCTGTCCACCAAGGACAATCCCGCCTGCAACACCGTGACTGACAATGTGAATGGCATCAACATCCCCTGTGATCTCAAGAAAATTGGCAATGTCGGCCATGGTTGCATTCTCTGACAGCACATGGACTTCAACATTATCTGCAACCGCGGCCAGAACAGTTGCAAGGTTATCCACCCTGCTATCGACAAACATGATTTCACGCCGGGTTTGTTCCGATTGCGGCCCCGAAAGACCAAGATCACCGATGTCCTCCCTGTCACCGCCATTTGCTGTTACATCGGCACCGGACTCCCGGCCTTCACCCTGCGCACTATCCGCTTCATTCTGGGCGGCCGCATCCTGTGCGGCGTCGGCACCGGTGACGGCCCCGGCGGCATCAAACATAAACCGTTCTTCCAGACGAATAGGATGAACATCGCCCCAATTGGAAAGTCCCGCGGGTTGGCCAAGACAAGCCTGTTGATCGTTCATTCAATCCTCCTGGCAACAAACATGTTTGAATTTGCCAAAAGGGTACGACAGCCAGGAATGATCACTAATGCCGGGGGACGTTTTGAAAAGCACCGGTCCGAATGCAACTCTCAGGCACTTGAAACGGGGATGAAATGTCAATTCCTCATGAACCGGTTCATCACCCGCCGCGCGTACGCAATCGCTGCCCGAGACAAAATACGGTTTGATGGCTCTATCGGCCAACCACCATGTTGCCGCAACAATCAATGCTGACTATGCTGCCCCAAACACGATTCCAGAAATGCAGGACCGAGCATGCAGCAATATCTTGATCTGATGCGCCTTGTGCGCGACACCGGCACGCGCAAGGAAGACCGCACCGGCACCGGCACCGTATCGATCTTTGGTCATCAGATGCGCTTTGACCTCTCCAAAGGTTTCCCGCTGGTCACCACCAAGAAGCTGCATCTGAAATCGATCATCCACGAATTGCTGTGGTTCCTTGATGGCGATACCAACGTCAAATATCTGCAAGATAACGGTGTACGCATCTGGAACGAATGGGCCGATGAAAACGGCGACCTTGGTCCGGTTTATGGCGGTCAGTGGCGATCATGGCGTGGGGCCGATGGACAAACCATCGACCAGATCACCGACCTGATCAACCAGATCAAAAACAATCCCGATTCCCGCCGCCTGATTGTATCGGCATGGAACGTTGCCGATGTGCCCAACATGGCGCTTCCGCCCTGCCATTGCCTGTTCCAGTTCTACGTCGCGGATGGCAAACTTTCCTGCCAGCTTTATCAGCGCAGCGCCGATATCTTCCTTGGCGTGCCGTTCAACATCGCATCCTATGCGCTGTTGACCATGATGATTGCGCAGGTGTGTGACCTTGGCGTTGGTGATTTCGTCCATACCCTTGGCGATGCCCATCTTTACACCAACCATCTTGAACAGGTCGAATTGCAGCTGTCGCGTGAAACCCGTGCGCTTCCGACCATGAAGATCAATCCCGACGTCAAATCGATCTTTGATTTCAAGTTCGAGGATTTCGAACTGGTCGGCTATGACCCGCACCCGCATATTGCCGGCAAGGTCGCCGTCTGATGCCTGCAAACAACAATGACCGGATCGAACGGGTTGCCGTGGTCGCGGCAGCTCAAAACGGTGCAATCGGCAAAGACGGCTGGATGCCCTGGGAACTGCCCGAGGACCTTAAAAGGTTCAAGGCCCTGACCCTTGGCAAACCGATGATCATGGGCCGCGTCACGTTTGAGGCGATTGGCCGTCCGCTGCCCAAACGCACCACCATCATTGTCACCCGTGATCGCGACTGGACGTTTGATCACGACAATGTCCGCGTCTGTCATGACATGGAAAGTGCCATCAAGCTTGGCGATGAAATCGCGGCGCGCGATGGCGTCAATGAAGTCATCATTGCCGGCGGGGCACAGATTTATCATCTCGCCCTGCCCTTCACCACGCGCTACGAGCTGACAGAAGTCCACGCCGATATTGATGGCGATACGTTCCTTGATCCGCTTCCGCGCGAAGAATGGCGCGAAATCGCCCGCCAAAAGATCGCAAATCCTGACGGACCGGATTACAGTTTCGTCACGCTTGACCGGGTTTGAAACCAGCGCATAGCAGCCAACACAACGTCGTGATGACCCAATGGTTGATTTTCCCGGCGATACGATCCATGTTTACAGCAGTTATAGAACACTCGTTCCAGTGTTCTGATCAGTAGCCAAGGAAATGATATGGCACGGCCGCGCGGATTTGATGAAGAAAGCGTTCTTGATAACGCAATGAACATCTTCTGGAGCAAAGGGTTTGAATCCACCTCCGTTCAGGATCTGGTGGATGAAACCGGGCTTAACCGTGCGTCGATGTATGCAAGCTTTGGCGACAAAAAGGCCCTGTTCCTGCGTGTGCTTGATCATTACAGCCAAAAGGTCAGCACCGAACGTTTCACCAAACTGCGTTCCATCGAAGACGGCCGCGAAGCCATTGAAACGACCTTCCGCGACACCGCCAAAACCGGCTGCACTGACGGCAAGCACAAGGGTTGCCTGATGGTCAATTCCGGTATGGAACTGGCCCCGCATGACCCCGAAATTGCCGCCATCGCCCACCAGGCTTTCCGCCGGGTCGAAGACATGTTCACGGCCGCCATTAATCGCGGCATGGCACATGGCACAATCGCAAAAGGCAAGAACATCCGTGCGCTTGCCCGTTTCCTTGCCGGGTCGATCCAGGGTGTTCAGCTGATGTCGCGCCGCGGTGCTGATCGCGAAACACTGGACGATTACACCACCACCATCCTTTCGACCCTCGACTGATCCTTGTTTGTGCGCCCTGTTATCCGCGCACATACCGGGTTACAGTTTCCCCTAGGCATCACATATTCAGGCTTGCGGTCAACCATGTGTTGCCCGATAGTCAGCCCCAGTAACAAACGGCACAGTCCGGGCAAGATATGTGGAAATGTCATGATCGAAAGCGAACGTTTCTGGGATTCCACGGCAGAAAAATACGCCCGAAAACCCGTAGATGACGAAGCAGCCTATGCCAAGACGCTGGAGCGGACATCGCAGCATCTTTCACCGGAAAAACACGTTCTGGAAATCGGATGTGGCACGGGAATAACGGCGCTCAAACTTGCCCCGTTTGTCGCCCATATTACCGGCATGGATATTTCCGGACGCATGATCGAAATCGCACGCGACAAGGCACGCGATCAGGGCATCAAAAACGTCACCTTTTTGCACGGCCCCCATACCGAAATTCCGGGTCAGCAGGATGACAAGCAATTTGACGTTGTCATGGCCTTCAATGTGCTGCATCTGCTTGACGATCCGGCAAAGACGGTGCGCGATCTCCGTCTGCGTTTGAAGGCCGGAGGTCTGCTTATTTCAAAAACCCCATGCTTACGCGAAAAAACTGTTCTGTTGCGCCCGTTAATCTGGGTCATGCAAAAGCTGGGCAAGGCACCCCGTGTCCATTTCATCAGCTATGTGACGCTTGATGACATGATCCGCAATGCCGGTTTCGATATCATCGCAAGCGGCATCTACCCGGCCAAAACCGGTTCACGCTTTATCATCGCCAAGCGCAAACAGGCCTGAATAAGCGGCAGGTTTCAGAAGCCCGCGATCACAGTTCAGTGATCCTGATCGAATTACATTGCATTTCGGAATGATCGTTCCATAATGGACACCAATCACCCATATTCAACATTCCGAGGAATGAGATGTCCGCAATTAACCCGCTTATCCCCCGTCAGCCTGTCCCGTCGCTAAGTGTTCCGCTGGTTGGTGGCGGCACATGGTCGCTTGCTGATCAGTCGCCTGAAAACTTCACCATGGTCGTGTTTTACCGTGGCCTGCATTGCCCGATTTGCGGCAAGTATCTGAAGGACCTTGATAACAAGCTTGCCGACTTTGCCAAGCGCGGCGTCAATGTTGTTGTCCTGTCCTCGGACAGCGAAGAACGCGCAACCGAAGCCAAGGCAAAATGGGACCTTGTAAATCTTGATCTTGGTTATGGCCTTGACCTCGACAAGGCCCGTGAATGGGGTCTTTATATCTCGACCTCCAATGGCGTGACCTCTAGCGGCTATGAAGAACCGGCGATCTTTTCCGAGCCCGGCCTGTTTCTGGTCCGCCCGGACGGCACCCTTTATTTCGGCACCGTGCAGACCATGCCGTTTGCCCGCCCGGCCTTTGACCAGATCCTTGGCGCGCTTGATTTCGTGATTGCCAAGGGCTATCCGGCACGTGGCGAAGTGATTGATCATACCAATCCCTAACTCCCCGAACCAAAGTCGTCAAAATTGACAAAGGGCCGGTTCCCACCCGCAGGAACCGGCCCTTTTATTCTTCATACCATTACCCGTCTATGATCGACCTGCCATCGCCGCGGCGAAATGGGGGGCATCAATTTCCTGTGCCCGCTGATAGGCCGGGCGTGCATCGATCCGCGCGATATAGGCTTCGAACACCGGGTCTTTTGGCAAGATGCCAAACATGCAGCCAAACCGGATCGTCGCGCCCATCACCACATCCACTGTTGTGAATTTCTGCCCCAACAGCCACGGCTCGGCCTTGCCAACAACATCAAGCAGCATCGCCAAAAGCGTATCCCAGTCGCGATAGGAATTCTGACTGCTGTCTTGGGCAACATACTGGCGCACCCGGTCGATAAAGGCAGGCTCGATAGTGGACGGTGAAAAGAACAACCAGCGCAGATATTCCCCGCGGATCGGATCATCAAGGGCCGGGGCCAACCCGGCCTCTGGAAAGGCATCCGCCAGATAGCAACAAATAGCTGCCGCCTCGGTCACCACGGTGTCGCCATGCACAATGGTCGGCACCTTGCCCAAGGGATTAAGCGCAAGATAGTCCGGTGTCTGCCCGGCCCCACCCTGAAGATCAAGAAGCTTGGTGTCAAACGCGATACCCAGTTCCTGAAGCATCCAATGCACTGTACCGCTGCGTGACGGAACGGCGTGGTAAAAGGTCAAATTCCGGTCTGATGCCATCTTGGGGCTCCTTTGCGTTTGCTCGTGTCATTCTGTGTGATGTCGAGCGGCAATTTCCCCTTGTTTCTGAACAATGTAAACGGCATGGCAGGCACGTTCCTGACAGCGATATGGCAGGAGGGTGTCAGGCGGCTAGACAAATGCATCCGCCCGACATCCTGCAGTCCAAATACAAAACCCGGCCTGAAAGACCGGGTTTTGGAAGAATTTTCAGATCAGTTTAATCATCGGTATCATCGCCAACAGCCTTGCGCCGCCTTGGCCGCAACACCACCCATGCCGCCACCAATGTCAAAGCCGCCATCCCAAACCAGGTCAGGGCATAGGACATGTGATTATTCGGGAAGCTGATCTTGGTAAGCCCGCCAATCGGAAGCTTTGCCGTGTTCTGGGCCCCGCTGCCATCAATGAAATAGGGTGCAACGTCATCGGCATTGAGGCCCCGTTTGGTTGCCATCGCCCGAACATCGCGCGAATACCAGCGTTCTTCGCTCGGCACATTATCGCGCATAAAGGTGCCAACCGGCTCATCCATACGCAAAAGGCCGGTTACGGTGACTTCGCCTTCAACCATGCCGTCGGTGCGGCTCGCCGGTTCGCGACGTTCGGTCGGAACGAACCCGCGATTGATCATGACAATCGTGCCATCGCCCCGCACAAGCGGCGTCAGGACCCAATACCCCGCCCCGTAATCGGTCGCGGTATAGACCTGGCTTTCAAGATCATTGCGATAGGTGCCGGTGACGTGGACCTTGCGATATTCATCGCGCGTACGGCTGACATTGTCCCAGTCTGCACGGGTCGGTGCCTCGACCGCGTCGCCATGCACACGCGCATCAATCCGTTCGATCAGATCAAGTTTCCAGGCCCGGCGTTCGATCTGCCAGTAGCCAAGGGCAAAGAACCCCGAAAACAGGATCGCTGCCAGTGCCAGAACCACAATACGGGTGGTCATGGACGGGCCAGTGCGCGGGGAAGTGCGCGGGATGTGGGGCTGTGAAATGCGGTTTTCCGTCATCTCGCTTTCTTTCAAAGGACGTTTGTTTTCCCGAAACAAAAAAGGGCGCGATACCGGTAAAAGTATCGCGCCCCCTTTAGATATCAAGCGATGGCTTAGCCAAAGCTCTTGATCATTTCATGATCCATCTGCGGCATCATGTTGGTGTTCAGGTGATACATCACCCAAAGCGAACCAGCGATGGCAATCGCAACGATCACAATGGTGAAGATCAACGCCAGCATGTTCCAGCCACCTTCGGATTTGGTGTTCATGTGCAGGAAGTAGACCATGTGAACCACGATCTGAACCACACCAAGACCCATAATCCACAGGGCGGTTGCGACCTTGCTGTCAAGAACGCTATCCATCACAAGCCAGAACGGGATCGCTGTCAGGATAACCGACAGGATGAAACCGATCAGATAGCTTTTGAAAGTACCGTGAGAGGCACCATCGCCGTGATGGTCATCATGTGCGTGTGAATGTGCACTCATCCCAGAACTCCCAGCAGATAAACGACGGAGAAAACACCGATCCAGACAACGTCAAGGAAGTGCCAGAACATCGACAGGCACATCAGACGACGTTTGTTTTCCGGGATCAGGCCACGTTTGGAAACCTGAACCATCAGGGTCACAAGCCAGATGATACCGAACGTCACGTGCAGACCGTGGGTGGCAACCAGCGTATAGAACGCCGACAGGAAGCCACTGCGCATCGGGGTTGCACCGATGTGCCACAGGTGATGGAACTCATAAAGTTCCAGCCCGACGAACGCGATACCGAACAGGCCTGTGATCGCCAACCACAGCTGGGTTCCGGCAATCTTGCCTTTTTCCATCTGCAGCATGGCAAAGCCATAGGTGATCGACGAGAACAGCAGCATCGAGGTGTTGATTGCTACCAGTTTCAGGTCAAACAGGTCTGCCGGCGAAGGCCCGGCCGCATAGTTGCGACCGAGTACGCCATGGGTTGCAAACAGGATCGCAAAGATGAGGCAGTCGCTCATCAGATAGATCCAGAAGCCGAGCATCGTACCGGTTTCCGGGTGATGCTCTTCTTTCAGGTAAAAGACCGGCGCTTCGGTCTGAGAGGCAGTATTATTCGCCATTGTCATTCCCTTACGCCTGCTGTTTTGCCAAGAGGGCGGTACGTTCGTCTTCGGTCGCAACAACTTCGGATGCCGGGATGTGGTAATCACGGTCATAGTTGAAGGTGTGGGCAATCGCGCCACCAACCAGCAGGATGAAGCTTACAGCAACAAGCCACCAGATGTGCCAGACGAGTGCGAAACCAAGGACGAGCGAAATCGCAGCCAGGATAAATCCAGCGCCGGTATTTTTCGGCATGTGGATATCGATAAAGCCGGAAGTCGGACGGACATAGCCGCGCTTCTTCATATCAGCCCAGGCGTCAAGTTCATGAATAACCGGGGTGAAGGCAAAGTTGTAAGCCGGGGGCGGCGACGAAGTCGACCATTCCAGCGTACGACCACCCCACGGGTCACCGGTTTCATCACGCAGTTTGTCGCGTTTGATTACCGCAACAACGATCGACATGATGAACGAACCGATACCACCGGCAATCAGAACCGCACCAAAGGCAGCGATTACGAACCAGATCTGAAGCGACGGATCGTCAAAGTGGCTCATCCGGCGGGTAACACCCATCAGGCCGAGAACATAAAGCGGCATGAAGGCGAAATAGAAACCGATGGTCCACAGCCAGAACGACATCTTGCCCCAGAACTCATCCAGCTTGAAGCCGAATGCTTTCGGGAACCAGTAAACGATACCGGCAAACATCCCGAAGACCACACCACCGATAATCACGTTATGGAAGTGGGCAATCAGGAACAGGCTGTTATGAAGCACGAAGTCAGCCGGCGGAACCGCAAGCATAACACCGGTCATACCACCGATAACGAAGGTCAGCATGAAACCGATCGTCCACAGCATCGGGACATCAAAGCTGATGCGGCCCTTATACATGGTGAACAGCCAGTTGAAGACCTTTGCACCGGTCGGGATCGAGATGATCATGGTGGTGATGCCAAAGAAGGCGTTCACACTTGCACCCGAACCCATGGTGAAGAAGTGGTGCAGCCACACGATGTAGGACAGGATGGTAATAACCACCGTCGCATAAACCATCGAGTTGTAGCCAAACAGACGCTTGCGGCAGAAGGTCGACACAACTTCGGAAAACACACCAAACGCCGGCAGGATCAGAATGTAAACTTCCGGGTGACCCCAGATCCAGATCAGGTTGATGTACATCATGGCGTTGCCGCCAAGATCGTTGGTAAAGAAGTTGGTGCCTGCATAACGGTCAAGACCAAGCAGAACCAGTACCGCCGTCAGAACCGGGAACGCTGCAACAATCAGGATGTTGGTGCAAAGCGAGGTCCAGGTAAAGACCGGCATCTTCATCATCGACATGCCCGGTGCGCGCATTTTGACGATGGTCACAATCAGGTTCACACCCGAAAGCAACGTACCGACACCGGCAATCTGCAAGGCCCAGATGTAGTAATCAACACCGACCCCCGGACTATAGACAATGTCCGAAAGCGGCGGATAAGCCAGCCAACCGGTTTTTGCGAATTCACCGACAAACAGCGATACCATGATCAGCACGGCGCCACAGGTGGTCATCCAGAAGCTGAAATTGTTCAGGAACGGGAATGCCACGTCGCGCGCGCCAATCTGCAGCGGCACAACGAAGTTCATCAGACCGGTCACCAGCGGCATCGCCACGAAGAAGATCATGATCACGCCGTGCGCGGTAAAGATCTGGTCGTAGTGATCGGGCGGAAGGTAGCCTGCAACATCGCCAAACGCGACAGCCTGCTGGGCACGCATCATGAGAGCATCGGCAAAGCCACGCAGAAGCATGACAATCGCCAGAATGATATACATGATGCCGATCTTTTTATGATCGATCGACGTCACCCACTCGTTCCAGAGATATCCCCACAAACGGAAATAGGTAAGCGCGCCCATAACAACGAGCCCGCCCAGTACCACAGCGGCGAATGTCACTGCGACAATCGGCTCGTGGAACATCGGGATGGAGTCGATTGACAGCCGGCCAAATATAAAATGTAAAAGGTCCGGATTAGAGAACATCGGATTACTCTTCTTTCAAATGCAGAAAGGCACTGGATACCCAGTGCAACAACTGCGAAGGGCCGGTTGGCTTTCACCAACCGGCACTGCTTCAGAACCCTGTCGAAACGCCTGCGGGCGCAACGCTCATGGCGCGGTCACGCTGCACATTGTCAAACAACGGCAGGTTTGTGATCTCGCCAGAGAAACCACCCTCTTCCGGGGCAGTACAAAGCGTCGCGACGTAAGACTTGATCTCGGGCAACGGCTGGCTGCCGCGCATGCGCGGAACGTCATAAGTCAAAGACATGACGTTATAAACACCGGCCAGACCGCCACCGCCATTCTCGTCAATCGACATCATCTCGTTCATGCACATTTTCGACTGGTCGACGCACATGTTGAGAATCGCACCAAAGAGTTCCGGATCAACTGCGCTGTAGTAGTGAACCGGTTCTTTAATGCTTGGCTTTTCAAGTTCAAGATACTGGGAACGGCCAAGGAAGTTCTCGTCGGACTTCACTTTGGATACCCATTCATTGAACCCGTCTTCGCTCAGGCCGTGGAACTTGAAGCGCATGTGAGAGAAGCCCTCACCGCTATAGTTCCCCGAGAAACCTTCATAAACGCCTTCTTCGTTGATCACGGCATGGAGTTTGGTTTCCATACCCGCCATCGAATAGATCTGACCCGCAAGAGCCGGAATAAAGAAGGAGTTCATGATACCCGAAGAGGTGATCTTGAACTGGATCGGCGTATCAATCGGCGCTGCCAGTTCGTTGACGGTCGCAATGCCCTGCTCGGGATATACGAACAGCCATTTCCAATCGAGGGAAACGACTTCGATCACCATCGGTTTGTGATCTTTGTCCAACGGACGTTCTGCATCAATACGGTCCAGCGGACGATACGGATCAAGCGTATGCGTCGTAACCCAGGTGATTGCGCCAAGCGCAATAATGATCACCAGCGGTGCGGACCAGATGATGACTTCAAGCTTCGTGGAATGGTGCCACTCGGGATCGTATTCCGCATCCTTGTTACCCTGGCGGTATTTCCAGGCAAAGAAAACAGTCAGTGCCATCACCGGAATGATGATCAGCAACATGAGGATCGTGGAAACGATAATCAAATCGGACTGCTGGGACGCGATATCTCCCGACGGGTCGATAACAACCAGGTTGCAACCGGCCAGAAGCGAAAACATCGAGGCTACAGCGACGCCGCGTACAAGTTTTGAAAGCATGAGCTTCATACTTTGTCAGTTTCTGGAAGATGTCCCTGCAAGCAAAAAAATGCCTGCAAGCCGCATAGACGACCTATCGGAGATCGCCACACGTCGTACCCTGTCGCATCGGCATATGGGAACAATCATCCCAAACATCCACGCAAAGGGCACAATTTCGGCAAATTTTTTTCAAAAACCCGCCAGGTCGGAATTTCGCGGGAAGTGCTATAGCTGCATCGCAACAATGTCAAGGTACCCGCGGCGCATAGCAGGGTCTTTATGATAATTATCATAACAATGTAAACCTGACGTTGTGCGGTGCAGAACGATAATTGACACTGACGTTTGCAATTCACATGTCTATAATTAGACTCGATCCAAAGTCGTATCGTCATCAGAGCCGGATTTGTGATCCAATCAAAAGTAGTTAGGACCCAAAGGTCCAGCCAGTGATTTAGGGAGAACGGCGTGAACCAAACGACAGAAAACTACGCGACCGCTACCTCATCAGGTTTGGAACGCGATGCGCGGCATCACAATGCCGACGCCACTAACGATCCCGGTCAGATTGCGCTTGGCGTGATCATCGGCCGGACTTCGGAATTTTTCGACTTCTTCGTTTACTGCATCGCATCGGTACTGGTGTTTCCGCAATTGCTGTTTCCCGGTGAAACGGCATTGGTCGGCACCATGTATTCCTTTGCCATCTTCTCTCTGGCCTTTATTGCCCGCCCCGTCGGTTCCCTTGTCTTCATGACAGTCGACCGCCGGTATGGTCGCGGCGTAAAGCTGACAATTGCCATGTTCATGCTTGGCGGCTCCACCGCGGCGATGGCCTTCCTGCCAAGTTTCGCCTCGGCAGGTGTTCTGGCGATCTATCTGCTGTGCGCCTTCCGCTTCCTGCAAGGTCTTGCATGGGGCGGCGCATGGGATGGTCTGGCATCTCTTCTTGCTCTTAACGCCCCGGACAATCGCAAGGGCTGGTATGCAATGATCCCGCAGCTGGGCGCACCGCTTGGCTTCATGGTGGCATCATCGCTGTTTGCCTATCTGCTTTTGACCCTGCATCCCGATGACTTCCTGGCATTTGGCTGGCGCTATGCGTTCTTCGTGGCCTTTGCGATTAACGTCGTTGCCCTGTTCGCCCGCCTGCGTCTGGTTGCCACCTCGGAATTCGGTCATCTGCTTGAACAGAATGAACTCGAAGCCGCCCGCGTGATGGATACCCTTAAACATAACGGCCGGACGGTCGTGCTTGGCGCACTGGTCCCGATGGTCAGCTATGCCCTGTTCCATCTCGTCACGGTCTTTGCGCTCAGCTGGGTCTATCTTTATGCCAATGGCAATCCCGGTCAGTTCCTGTTGACCCAGGGTGTCGGGGCCGTGCTTTGCGCCCTTGGCATTGTCGCATCGGGCTTCATCGCCGATCAGCTCGGTCGTCGTCGCCTGTTGGGATACAGTGCCGGGATCATCTTCCTGGGTGCAGTTCTGACCCCGCTTCTTTACAACTTCAACATCATCAATGAAGGCATGATTGTTCTGGGCGGCTTTGCGGTACTTGGCCTGTGCTTTGGTCAGGCGGCCGGGACGCTTGCTTCGAACTTCAAGCGTGAATACCGCTATACCGGTTCGGCACTGACGTCCGACTTGGCATGGCTGCTTGGTGCCGGTTTCGCCCCGCTGATCGCACTTTATCTCTGCGACAAGTTCGGTCTGCCCGGTGTTGGTGCCTATCTGCTGTCAGGCGCGGTTGTTACGCTTCTGGTTTTGCATTTCAACAAACAGTTCGGTTCCAAGAACACCGACTGATCTGCAAAACCGATATCTTAGATCAAACACCCCGGCCAAGACCGGGGTGTTTTATTTTTGGGGGCTTGTCCTGCGCACCGGCACTTCGACCTCGGCCAGTCCGGGCATGAAATCACGCAGGATTTCAAAGAATTTGCGCATGCGTGCCGGATAATAACTGGCATAGGGATAAACCAGATACACCGGCAAAGAGGACGCTTGCCAGTCCGGGCACAAATGCACCAGCTTGCCCGCCCGCAAATCATCAACAACGATCCAGCGCGATACAATCCCCGCCCCCAAGCCGCCAAGCACCGCCTGACGGGTTGCGAACAGACTGTCCGTGCTCAGGCGCGGCTTGATCGGAAACCGGACCATTTCCTGACTGCTGATATTCTGCAAGGCAATTTCGGACCCATAGAATGTCTTAAGCGACACCCATGGCAGGTCCGCCAGCATGTCAGCATGATTGGGGGAAACGCCCTTCAACACCTCTGGGGCGGCAACAACAATGCGCGGGATTTCCGCAAGCAGAACAGCAACATGTGACGGATCGGACACCGGGCCAACATGGATGGCGCAATCAATCCGTTCAGAAATAAAGTCTGGTGGCCGGTCACTTAATACCCAATCGACACTGACCTGATCATAGCGTTTCAAAAACTCGATCAATGGCTGGATCAACTGATCCTGACCAAAGGCATGTGGCACCTTGACCGCAAGCCGCCCGACCGGCGCGCCATGTGTTCCCGACAATTCCTCGGTCAGGGCGTCCCACCCTTCGATCAGGGTCCGGGCATGGGCATAACAGCGTTCCCCGTCATCGGTCAGCTTGATCGCATGGGTATTGCGCAGGATCAGCTCGACACCCAGCAAATCTTCAAGCGTGCGCAGCCTGCGGCTGATTGTCGGTTGTGTCGTATTCAACAAAACGGCCGCCGCCGAAAGGCTTCCGCCATCGACGATACGCACAAATGTTTGCATCAACTCCATACGATCAACGGAAGACATCCGTCACCTTTCATACGCTTTACGTATAACCATCTTACAGCACAACCCTCTACCAAACCAGCGCGTCATCCATAATTCTGGGGGCAATTCAATTCTGCTTTACGGAGCTTCCCATGACGACTGCGCAACAGACCGCAGACACGCAGCCCATCACCGCCGCACCATCGCGCAACATTGTCTTTGCGCTGGCTCTTGGTGCCGGTTCGGCCGTTGCATCGATTTATTACACCCAGCCCGTTCTCAGCATGATCGGGAACGAGCTTTCCCTTGGCATCGGCACCACCGGCCTGATCCCGACCATCACCCAGGCCGGATATGCCCTTGGCATTCTGTTTCTTTTGCCACTTGGTGACCGCCATGACCGGCGCACGCTGATTGTGCTTAAAAGCATTCTGCTGGCCGCCATGCTTCTGATCGGCAGCATCTCGCCCGGCCTGAACACCATCCTGTTCACCAGCCTTCTGATCGGCATTGCCGCTACCATGGCCCAGGACATTGTTCCGGCCGCCGCCATTCTGTCGCCCAAACATCTGCATGGCAAAACCATCGGCACGGTGATGACCGGCTTGCTTGTCGGCATTCTGCTGTCGCGAACCGTCAGTGGCGTGATTGCCGAATATTTCGGCTGGCGGGTTGTGCTTCAACTGGCTGCCATCGAAATCCTGATCATCGGATTTGCATTATGGAAGATTTTGCCATCCTTCCAGACCCACGCGACCATGAGTTATCCCAAACTTCTGAAATCGCTGGCGCATCTGTGGGCCGATCATCCATCCCTGCGATATGCCGCAATTTCACAGGCTTTTCTTGCCATCGCCTTTAGCGCCTTCTGGTCGTCCCTGTCGCTGATCCTCCATCAACGCTATCAGCTGGGCAGCGACATTGCCGGTGCGTTTGGTTTGCTGGGGGCTGTTGGTGCCCTTATGGCCCGCTATGCCGGCAGTCTTTCCGACCGTCACGGCCCGGCCCTTGTCACCAAACTTGGCTCGGCGATCCTGATCCTGTCTTTTGCAGTCATGAGCTTCGTCCCCCTTCTGGGAACGACCAACATGCAGCTTGTCGTTCTTGCCATCGGCACAATCGGCTTTGACCTTGGCGTGCAGGCAACGCTGGTTTCCCATCAGACGATTGTCTATCAGATCGCGCCCGAGGCCAGAAGTCGCCTGAACTCGGTCTTCTTCACCGTCATGTTCATTGGCATGGCATCAGGATCGGTACTGGGAACGCAATTGTTTGCCGCTGGCGGTTATCTGTCGGTCATGGCAATCGGCGTGATTGCCGGTGTCATCAGCCTGACCATCCGGTTTCTTGCAGACCGGACCACATCACATCCCTGATCATCCCGGCCTTCGAATATCCCTGATTGCATAGACACAACATCCCGGTTTGCCGCCGGGATGTTGTTTTTTGTCAATCATAACGCTTGATCGGCAAACAAATGCCCAACATCCTTTGACTGCCAGTCTTGGCTGTACCGTTTCATGGTTTGCCGCAAAAACGTCTCGAAGACGCGAAGCTTTTTGGGCATCCGCGCCTGTTTGGGATAAATCAGACTGATGGTTGCGCCGGGATATAGACAGTCCGACAAGACCGGTCTGAGGTTTCCCTTGGCGATATCCTCTGCCACCAGAAAGGCAATCATCTGCAAAACCCCGCCCCCGGCAACGGCGGCCGCCACCGCGGCTTCGCTGCTTTCAAAGGCCAGCCGCCCGTGGGTCACGATATGCTTTTCGACACCATCGACCTGGAAACGCCAGTCAAGATTGGTGCCCGTCCCCGATGAAATGATCCCGATGCATTCATGTTCGGCCAGATCGTCCGTTGTGTGCGGAACGCCGTGCTTTTTCAGGTAAATCGGGGCGGCACTGGTAATAAACGGAATACGTCCAAGCGGGCGGGCGATGATATTCTGTTCGGGTGGTTCACCGATAAAGATCGCGGCATCAATATTGTCTGCGACAAAATCGGGAAATCCGTTGCGCGACAATAACTGCATACCAAGTTCGGGATAGGGTTCCAGAAACCCCGGCAAGGCCGGTGCCACAACCATCCGCGAAAGCCCGACCGGCACCTGTATGCGCAAATTGCCGCGTGGCCGTTTTTCCGATGCGCCAATGTCATCTTCAAGATCGGCGATATCGCCAAGGATGCCGCGTGCGGTGTCAAAGTAACGCTGCCCGTCCTCGGTCAGGGACAGTCGCCGGGTTGTCCGCCGCAACAGCTCGACCCCCAGATGACGTTCCAGTTCCTTGACGATCGAACTGGCCATACCATGCGAATAGCCGAATTCTTCTGCCGCCCGGACGAAACTGCTGCGTTCAACAACCCGGACGAAAACCTGCATGGCACGAAGACGATCCATGATTATCTGTTCCTGTCAGATAATATTTCCGAATATCGGATAATTATCACATTCGCGGTCTATGGCACAAGCAGCCCCGACATGCTTTCCCGAACCCAGGACCTAAAACAGCCATGACCAAAACACTGGAAAACACCGGCCATTCGGCCCCGCGCCACGACCTTTATTACACGGTGCATAAAGGCATTCGCTTCATGCATTGCCAGATCATGACCGCCCTTGGCACCACCGACTGGTCAAGCAATCTTGAATCCGCACGGATGATCAGTGAATTGCGCCGCCATCTGGAAATGTGCGCCGATCATCTGCGTCACGAAGATGAAATCATCCATACCGCGATTGAAACACGCCTTGCCGGTGCCAGCACCCGGGCCGACGAAGAACACGACGCCCATCAGGTCGCGTTTGATGCCATGACCTTGCTGCTTGATAGTCTGCAAACGACGGCAACTGGCCCGGAACGCCAACATCTTGGCCGGGCACTTTATAAAACCTTCTGCAATTTTGTGGCTGCCGACCTTGCCCATATGGAAGGCGAGGAAACCGTACTTCAGGGACACTTGCACCGGCTTTACACCGATGCGGAACTGCAACAGCTTGAAGGCCAGATTGTCTCGGGTATCCGTCCTGACATGATGGTGCGCTTCATGCGCGCCATTGTCAGCGCCCAGAACTGGCACGAACGCGACGAGATGTTACGCGGCATGCAGGCCGCCATGCCCGCAGATGCCTATGACCAGCTTATGGCAGCAATCGCCGACAAGATCGCTGCCTGACATTCAAAATCACGAGCAAACAAAAATGCCGGGCTTACAAAGCCCGGCATATTCATATCCATGTCGTCGCGGTATCAATCGGGAAGTCTGGCTCTTTACACCTTCGGCTGTCTCCCCCTCAGCCGGGGCGCTTATGCAAGCGCGCCTGATGTAACGCCAAACTTCCCGACGAACACGCATGCCCGTCAAACGTAGTTGGACGGGAACATGGCGCGTTTGGCGTCTTCATCCATTTCGGTTTTGAAGACGTGATCCTTGCCAACATTGCGCGCAGCAATCGCCGCAGGCAGATCGTTCATCATATCGAACCAGCGTTTCAGGTTCGGATATTTGGTCATGACATCCGGGTTTTTGTGCACAAACGGGGCCTTGTCGATCCAGCCCCAGGCCGAAATATCAACAATCGTCATCTCGTCACCGACGATAAAGGCACGACCAACCATGTGATCTTCCAGAACCTGATAATGGCGGGCAATCTCGTTGCGATAACGGTTTACGCCGTAATCACTGCCTTCAGGGGCGACATGCTGGAAATGGACGGCCTGTCCGGAAAACGGGCCAAGACCGGTGGCAATGAACATCAACCATGACAGCAACTCACCGCGATCTTCCGGCTTGCCCTGAAACTTTCCGACCTTCTCTGCAAGATAAAGCAGAATCGCATTGGAATCGAAGACACGAACCGCCTTGCCGCCTGCCCCGTCCGTATCCACAATTGCCGGAACCTTGCCATTCGGGTTGATCGCGCGGAACGCCGGATCATGCTGTTGGCCTTTGCGGGTATCAACCGGCAGAACCGCGTACTCAATCCCGCACGCTTCAAGCATCATCGAGATTTTCTGGGGGTTCGGCGTCGGATGAAAATAGAAGCGGATCATCAATAGTCTCCTTGCGGGTCGGTTGCCTTACACGAAACCGTGACCCGGGATTGCATTCTGGAACGTTCGTTTTAAATTGACCGATAATGTCTCAGTTGGCAAGGTTCGTTTATTGAACTAGCCACCAGAAATTTACTTGAAGGAGCCCCGATCTCATGATTGAGCTTTACTACTGGCCGACCCCGAACGGTCACAAGATCACTCTTTTCCTTGAAGAATCCGGTCTGGACTACAAGGTTTTCCCGATCAATATCGGCGCAGGCGACCAGTTCAAACCCGATTTCCTGGCCTTTTCGCCAAACAACCGGATGCCGGCAATCATTGACCGTGATCCGGCCGATGGCGGCGAGGCCATTACCGTGTTTGAATCCGGTGCGATCTTGCAATATCTGGCCGAGAAAACCGGCAAGTTCCTGCCCACCGATGTCCGCGGCCGCAAAACCGTGATGGAATGGCTGTTCTGGCAGATGGGCGGTCTTGGCCCGATGGCCGGTCAGAACCACCATTTCGGCACCTATGCCCCGGAAAAGATCCCCTATGCGATCACCCGCTATGTCAACGAAACCAATCGTCTTTATGGTGTGCTGAACAAGCGCCTCGAAGGCCGTAAATTCATTGCCGGTGACGACTACACCATTGCCGACATGGCGTCCTATCCGTGGATCGTCAGCCACGAAAAACAGCAACAGGATCTTAATGATTTCCCGAACCTGAAACGCTGGTTCACCGAAATCGAAGCCCGCCCGGCAACTGTTGCGGCCTATAAGGTCGGCGAAGGCATGCGCAATCCGGTCATGACCGACGAGGACAAAAAAGTCCTGTTTGGCCAGACCGCAAACAGCACCAACAAAGGCTGATGATTTGCATCCCTGACGGATGCATCAAGCACATGACCAATAAAAAACCGCCGAACTGATCGGCGGTTTTTTTGATTGTGATCTCATATCGCAGTGAAGAACACCTAAGCGCCGCGAACTTCCGCCAAAAAGGCCTCGACCGCCTTGTTCAGGTCACTTGCCTGCGATCCAAGGCCCTCGGCAAGACCAAGAACCTCGCTCGAAAGACGGTCTGCATCATCTGCCGCACTTGATACACCCGTAATATTCTCGCTGACTTCGCGCGTTCCTTGCGCTGCCTGCTCGACATTTCGGGCGATTTCCTGTGTCGCAGCCCCCTGTTCTTCGACTGCGGCTGCAATCGTCGTTGTTGACCCGTCCAGTTGACGGATCGTTTCGGCGATTTCCGCAATCGCATCTACGGCACTTCGGGTTGCAACCTGGATGTCCTCGACCTGGGATCGAATGTCTTCTGTTGCCCTGCCCGTCTGGTTGGCAAGATTTTTGACCTCGTTGGCAACAACGGCAAATCCTTTGCCTGCATCCCCGGCGCGGGCTGCCTCAATCGTGGCGTTCAAGGCCAGCAGGTTGGTTTGTTCGGCGATATTGGTGATCAGCGAAACCACTTCACCAATCTGGTTTGCCGCATCCGCCAGAAGTTCGATTTTCTGATGTGTATCCTCGGATGTTTTCACAGCCCCCGTCGCAATCCCCGACGACTGGGCAACCTGATTGCTGATTTCGGCAATCGACGCACTCAATTCTTCCGCAGCCGCCGAGACCGTTTCAACATTCGATGACATCTCCTGCGACGCCGCCGAAACCAGTGTCGAACGCTGTCCGACCTGCTTTGCGGTCGCGGTCATGGCATTTGCCGATGTCTGCATATTGCCAGATGCACGAATAACCTGCGCGACCACCTGACCGACTGTTGCTTCAAAATTGTCCGCCATTTTGTTCAAAGCCTGGCGTTTTTCAACTTCTGCCCGTCGTTCCTGTTCCTCGCGCTGAACACGCATCTGTTCCATCTCGATGGTCTTTCCACGGAACACATCCATTGCGCGGGCAAGATCACCGATTTCACTTTTCTGATCCGTATACTGAACCGCGATATCGTGATCACCAGTGGCAAGTTTCAACATGTTATCCGAGATGGCAAAAAGCGGCACGGCAATGCCACGACTGATCATCAAGGCCCCAACCGTCACAACCAGAAGAATACCGCCCGCAACAGCCCCCATCACCAGCATACTGCTGATGAACACTGCATTGACGTCATCAATATAGATGCCCGTGGCCACGATCCATTTCCACGGTTCAAACTTTTTCACAAAGGACAGTTTGGGGCGCGTACCGCTGCCATCGGGTTTTTTGTACGTGTAGTCGACAAAACCCTCACCATTTTTGGCAGCCATATCAGCGAATGCCGCATAGTGCTTCTTGCCTGCACCATCTGTCGCATTACTCATATTCTGCCCGATAAGGTCAGGCTTGATATCGTGGAACAGTACAACCGGGGTATAGTCAAAGACGAAAAAGTAGTTGGTTTTGTCATAGCGCATACTCGAAATCACGGCGCCAGCCGTTTTCTGCGCTTCTTCCTCGGTCATTTCGCCCGCCACTTGCCGGCTATGATAAAATTCCGCAACACTGAGTGCCGTTTCCACCAACTCTCGTGTCTTCACTTTACGATCCTCAAGCATATTGTTGCGAAGTTCATAAAGCCCGAAAGCCCCGACAAGAAGTGCCGCGATAATCGCAGCAGCAACGATCAGCAGCAACCGCATGCCGATCTTGATAGATCCGAGTTTAAGCATGACGTACCCCAAATTATGATTGTTGTTTGAAGCATGTGTGCAATCTGAAGCAAAATTCAAGGTTTAATATCACACACTTACACCAGACCAGATGACAAGCAGCTCCCTTGCTGGATTACCCTTGCGGACTTTTGGCTTGACCTCACACTGCAAACCTATAAATGTTACGTTATAACATAACATTTATAGGTCACTTGATGAAACCCCTTCCCGTAACCGTTTTGTCCGGCTTTCTTGGTGCTGGCAAAACCACCCTTCTAAATCATGTCCTTAACAACCGCCGTGGCTTGCGGGTTGCGGTCATCGTCAATGACATGTCCGAGGTCAATATTGATGCCGATCTGATCCGCAATGGCGGGTCCGAACTTTCCCAGACCGATGAAAAGCTGGTCGAAATGACCAATGGCTGCATTTGCTGCACATTGCGCGACGACTTGCTGGCCGAGGTTCGCCGTCTTGCCGAACAGGGACGTTTTGACTATTTGCTGATCGAATCAACCGGCATTTCCGAACCGCTTCCGGTTGCGGCCACCTTTGATTTCCGTGATGAAGACGGGCAGTCGCTTGGCGACATTGCCAAACTTGATACCATGGTCACGGTGGTTGATGGCGCGCGCATGATTGCCGATTACAGCTCCACCGAATTGTTGTCTGACCGGGGCGAAAGTCTGGGGGATGCCGATGACCGATCCATCGTTGATCTTCTGGTCGATCAGATTGAATTCGCCGATGTTATCGTCCTGAACAAGCTTGATCTGATCAATGATGACGAACGCAAATCTGTGCTGGGGATTATCAAGGCACTGAATGCCGATGCCGAAATCATCGAAACCACACACAGCATCGTCACCCCCGAACGCATCCTCAATACCGGCCGCTTTGATTTCGAACGGGCGCAAAACCATCCTTTATGGGCCAAGGAACTGTATGGCTTTGCCGACCACGTCCCCGAGACCGAGGAATACGGGATCAAAAGCTTTACCTTCCGCACATCCCTGCCCTTTCACCCGGAACGTTTCCACGCCTTTATCAACAGTGAATGGCCGGGCGTGCTGCGCGCCAAGGGTCATTTCTGGCTGGCCACCCGCCCCGACTGGGTTGGTGAAATCAGTCAGGCCGGCGCCGCTGTCAAGACAGAGGCCCTTGGCACATGGTGGTGCGCGGTGCCCCGTGATCAATGGCCGGACAATCCGGCATGGCGCGATATGGTCTTTTCAAAATGGGACCCGGTCTTTGCCGACCGTCGGCAGGAAATCGTCTTTATCGGCCAGAACATGAACGAAGCCGCCCTGCGTCAACGCCTGTCCGAATGCCTTGTGGACGAGGCCGATGATGCCCTGACATCTTCCTTCGATCCGGCAACCTATGCCAACCTGCCCGATCCGTTCCCGCGCTGGTCGCGCAACTGATGCCATCTGTCAAAGCGCCCGCAACAAGCGGGCGTTTTTATTGCGTTGCCTTGATCAAGATGTCAGGGCGGTCCGCATCGAAACCAGCCCAAAGAAACAAAGTGCCACCACACAGGCCCCGGCCCCGATCACAAAGGTCATAGAGGCCCCCGACTGTTCCCAGACGATCCCGGCAATCAAATTGGCCAGTATCAGGGCAACACCACAAACCAGATTGAAAATGCCAAACGCGGTTCCACGCAAGTTATCCGGGCTGTGATCGGCAACCAGTGTTGCGATCAGACCTTGGGACATCCCCATATGAAGCCCCCATAACGCGATCCCGATCAGATACCCGCCCACGCCCAGCGCAAATGCAATGACCAGATCCGCCACCGCCAGGACACCAATGCTGCCGATCAGCAATCCCTGACGCCCGATGCGGTCTGACAAAACCCCGACCGGATAGGCACAAAGCCCGTACACCACATGCATCAACACCAGAACCAGCGGCACATAGCTTGCGACAATACCGATGTCACCCGCCTGCAAAAGCAAAAATGCCTCGCTAAACCGTGCCAGCATCAAAATTCCCGCCGCCACCATGACAAGCCAGAAGCCCCGTCCAAGATCGCCCGAACGCTTGAAAAGCCCGGCAAGTGATTGACGCTTTCCCGGTCCCTGTTTGCTTGCCGGTTCACGGATACCGGTCACCAGCATCACCACCGCAAAAACCGCCGGAATAACTGCAAGCCAGAATACCAGCCGGTAGTCCCCGCCCGACATCATCATGACCAGAACGGCAATCAACGGACCGACGAAACCGCCAACCGTATCAAGTGATTTGCGCAAACCAAAACTGGCACCGCGTTTATCGGCCGGTGCCGCATCCGCAATCAGGGCATCACGCGGCGCACTGCGGATGCCCTTGCCAACCCGGTCAACAAACCGGCCCGCCACAATCGCACCAAGCCCTTCGGCCAGCGGAAAGAACGGCTTTGCCACCGCACCAAGCCCATAGCCGATAACCACCAGCCATTTGCGCGATCCAACCAGATCGGAAAAAATACCGGAAAACAGTTTGGTCGCGGTTGCCGTGGCAATCGCAATCGCCTCGATCAGGCCGATGGTAACGGCTGTAAGCCCAAGCCCCGTGACCATGTAAAGCGGCAACAGGGTTTGCACCATCTCTGATGACACATCCATCAAAAGACTGACAAACCCAAGCACCCAGACGGTCGTGGGAATACTGCCCGGTCGGGCAAAAAGACTGAAATGGGAAAACACGGGCACGCCTTGCGAATGATTCTCAGAAAGCAAGACTTCGCGCTATTTCACCGAAATGACAAGACCTTAAATCAAGGGTCTATTGCCCCATCAGCTGCTGGGTTCCGCAATCGCGGTTTCCGCCGTATCGCCCGCCTTATCCGGTGACGTGGCAAGGTTCCCGTCATCCTGGGATGCGACATTATCCATCCCCAACCGCCCGATAGACGGCAAACGCAGGGCCGGACGATTGAAATCGATCCCGAAATTCAGACCCAGAAGATTAAGTTCGATCCCTTCTTCAAGGCCGACCGAAAATCCAAGAACCCCCAGAAGGTTGGCCTGAACGCCCTGCCCGCTGGACGACATACCCACCGGATTGGTGATCGGACGGTAATCCTTGCCAATCGCATTGGCCGGCATGTCAAGATCAAGGCCGGGCACCTCGCGCCCGATATGGGCCATAAAGGTATTGCTGTTGGGTCCGGGATAGCTGCGATATTCATTCGGGAACGGATAACTTTTTACCGCTGCTTCAACCTGATCAATCAGGGCCTCGGCACTCTCGCCGCGCTGATCGGCAAGGATTTTGGGTTTGGAGCCGAACCAAAGCCCGTCGGGGATCGCATAATTCTTGCGCACCACATTGCCACCGCCCCAACCAACAACGTCATAGCGGGTATAGCTGGTTTCACCGGCACGCTTGTAAATGATCCACGGATGAACGGCAAAATACCCGCGCCAGCCAAATGTATCGGCCGCCATCACCATGACAATCGCCTGATTGGCATGCGCCTGCGCATCCGGGGCCACCCCGGACGAGTGGCGCGGGGCGGTCCGCCATGTATAGCTTTCCTTCTTCTTCTGGCTTGGCGGGTCTTCCGCAAGACTGATGCCAAATGGCAGAACAAGAACCGCCAGAAGTCCAAGAAAGATGGTTTTGCCTTTACCCAAGTTTTCAATCCGTTCCGATTTTGCGTTGCAGTAACATTACGATCAAAGCGGAGAAGTAAGATCAAAAAAAGGCAACGCAACACAGGTCCCTGATCAACAAGCTGTGAGACCCTGATACATTTTCGCGACATTCACCAAACGGTTACCCCGCCAAGACCTTATGGCCAGGCGGCAAAGGTATCATCACGCACCCGTTCTGCCGCCCGCCGAAGACGGCGATATCCGCCGGGCGCTTCCCCCATATAGCGTTTGAAAAATCGACTGAAATAGGCCGGGTCCCGAAACCCAAGCCCATAGGCAATCTGTGCAACGCCGAGCGGACTTTGTTCCAGCCGCATACAGGCTTCGCGCAACACGCGTTCATGAATAACCGTAAGCGGCGGCTTGCCCGTGGCCCGCAAAACGGCCGACCCCAACCGCCTTTCACTGACGCCAAGTGCGGTCGCGTAATCGGCCACATTCCAGTGTTCGCGAAAATGAAGTTCAAGCACCTGCAAAAAACGCTGAAAGGTAATTGATCCCGGGCGATGCTTGTCGCGCTGCTCCATAACGCTTTCGGCAAGACGCAACACCATGGTCAGGATGATCTGCAAATGCGCACCGACCACAAGGCTGGCCCCAAGCGCGTTTTGCATAAGTTCGGCCCGGATCGCTTCAAAGCTGCGGCGCAAATGTGAAAGGTTCTCGCTATTTTCTGCCGGGATCACATTATGCACCGTATCGGCCGCAAGCCTAAGCGGAAGCCCCCCGCCGGCCGGACTGCCGCCAGCCATGCCGCCATCGCCGCAATGGCGCGCCACAAGATCATCGGCAACCGACAGCAAATACCCCTCGCCCCCGGCATTGACCGTAAAACGCTGTGTCTCGCCAAGCGGAAGCCACACCAGCGCCGGGGCCTTGCACTCAATCACCCCCTGGCGCAAGGCAATCTGTGCCCGCCCGGACAATAACAGCACGGCATAACAACGATCCCGCCGCCCCGGATCATTCATCACCCAGCTTTGCGATGACAAAGGATGATCAAACCGATCCATCATCGCCTGTGCCGTGACAGGTAACAGATCATCAAACGGGCTTTCGCCTAAACGGGCCGGGCTGGAAACCGGGATATACCGGGGTGACTGCGCAGACATGCCTTTTTATCGCCTATCCATTCCAAATGGTTATACGTATAAAAGTACAATTTTTCGTCTTAAAATGTCAATTTCGCTATCTTTACATTGGAACGGTTCCATCGCTTACTAGAGTGACGGTCAAAGGAACCGCAAAAACAACAATACATATCAAAAAATGCGTTCCCATTATTTTGCATATGCGAACTAATGGGCGGGAGGATACGCCGGAGATTTACTTTGCACTGTGAAGTAAATAACAGAATCTCTTTGCCTATACTCCTGAAATAACGCGCAAACGGGAAAACCGTCTCTGCACAGAGATCAGGAGGAATAGCATGCAAATTTCTGCAAAACTGCGCTTCGCGACCATCGCCGCGGCCACCACCGCCCTGATGAGCACCGCGACGCTGTTTGGTGCCAATGCCCAGGAAACATACCGCATTGGTTATGCCATCTCGAAAACCGGCCCGGGTGCACCGGGTGCCGCCACCAGCACCACCCCGAACTACGAAATGTGGGTCAAGGAAATCAACGATGCTGGCGGCCTGAAGGTCGGTGGCAAACAAATCCCGATCGAAGTCGTCGAATATGACGACCGCTCCAGCTCCGAAGAAGCCGTTCGCGCGGTTGAACGCCTGATCAACCAGGACAAGGTTGATTTCATCCTGTCACCTTGGGGTACTGGCCTGAACCTTGCCGTGGCACCGATCCTTGATCGCGCCGGATACGCTCATCTGGCGGGCACCGCCGTCACCGACAAGGCACCGCAACTGGCACAGCGCTGGAAAAATTCGTACTGGCTGCTGGGCACCGGCGAACAATATGCCGTTGAAATGGCCGAATTCCTCAAAGGTCTGAAAGACGCCGGCAAGATCAATGACAAGGTTGCCATGATCGCCGTTGCGGACGGATTTGGTATCGAACTGTCCAAGGCGGGGCGCGCTGCCCTTGAAGAACGTGATTTCGATCTGGTCTATGACAAGACCTATCCGCTCGGCTCACAGGATCTTGCAACCATCGTCAACGACATCAAATCCCTTGGTGCCGATACCTTTGTTGCTTTCTCCTACCCGCCGGGCACCCTTGGCCTGACCGAACAGTCCCGCGTTCTCGGCTTTAACCCGAAAATCTTCTATGCCGGTGTCGGTACTGCCTTCCCGCTGTATAAAGATCGTTTTGGTGCGGATGCTCAGGGCGTCGTCAGCCTCGGTGGCGCAAGCGAAACCGATCCGAAAATCGCAGATTACATTGCACGCCACGTTGCCTTTGCCGGTCGTGAACCGGATCGCTGGGCATCCATCGTCAACTGGGCATCGCTTCAGTCCCTGCATCAGGCGATTGAACGTGCCGGTTCCACCGACCGCGAAGCTGTGAATGCCGAACTGGCAAAAGGCGGCTTTGACACTATCCTTGGCACCTACAAGCCGGGCGACCAGAACTTCTGGCAGGTCGGACAGTGGCAGGACGGCAAGTTTGTCGGCGTTGCCCCGACCAGCATGGAAGGCGCGCATGAACTTGTCTTCCCGAAACCGGCCTGGAAGGCTGCGAACTAATCACGCCTAGTAAGGATCGCCGGGGTTTCTGCCTGTGCAAAACGGCGCGGGAACCCCGACACCTCACCCTCCGGGACCAAATCCCCCTCTGGGAAAAAGTGAATGTTAAGCTACGCAATCCTATCGGGCATTACTCTTGGCGGCATGTATGCCTTGGTCGCCATGGGGCTGACCCTGCAATACGGTGTCTCGCGCATCATGAACCTCGCCTATGGCGAACTGGTTATTGTCGCGTCCTTTATTGCCTTTGTTTTCATGACCACCTTGGGCATCAACCCGATTGTCGGTCTTTTGATTATCATCCCGCTCAGTTTCGCACTGAACTGGGCCATTTACCGCATTTTGCTGACCCCGCTGGTCGCACGCGCCAAAAACCGCGGCATGCTTGAAGTTGACAGCATCCTGGCCACCTTTGGCCTGCTGTTCATCGTTCAGGGTGTTCTGCTGGTCTGGTTTGGCGGCAATTATTACAGCTATGACTTCATGAATGACGCCGTCGACGTCTTTGGCGCAGCCATTGCCGCCAACCGTCTGGTTGCGCTCGGCTTTGCCGTTGTCATTGGTCTTGGCTTCTATCTGATCCTGACGCGCACCCGTATCGGCACCGCCCTTCGTGCGGTTGCGGTTGATCCGACCTCGGCCCGCCTTGTTGCCATTGATGTCAATTTCGCCTCCTGCTTTGCCTTTGCCCTTGGTGGTGCGGTTGCCGCCGTCGGTGGCGTTCTGGTCAGCATGTTCCTGACCTTTTCGACATCGATGGGGGTTGTCTTTACCATGAAGGCCCTGATCGTTGTGATCATGGGCGGGGTCGGTAACCTTCTGGGGGCGCTGATTGCAGGCCTGATCCTTGGTGTTGCTGAAAGCCTTGTTGCAACCTATGTCGATCCGGGCCTGACCATTGCTGTGACCTATGTGATTTTCCTTCTGGTCTTGCTGATCAAACCATCCGGCCTGTTCGGGAGGGCAGCATCATGAGCATCCTGAAACCCGATTTCATCAAACCGGTTGCCATCGGTGCCGTAATCTTTGCCGCCCTTGCCTTCCTGCCGTCACTTGTTGACAGCTATTACATGTCCCTTGCGATCAGTGTCGTCAGCTTTGCGGTACTTGCCACGGCCTGGTCGATGTTCTCTGGTCCGACGCGCTATATCTCGCTTGCCACTGTCGTGTTCTTTGGCATTGGTGCCTATACGGTGGCCGTGCTTGGCGAAGTTCTGGCCTTCCCGCTAGTTCTTTTATGTGCCGGTCTTGCTGGAACCGTGGTTGCCCTTCTGGTTGGTTTTTCGACCTTGCGACTGGCGGGCGTCTATTTCGTGATCTTTACCTTTGGCCTGACCGAACTGGTCCGTCAGGTCGTCAGTTGGTACGAAGTCAATGTCACCCGTGAAATGGGCCGCTATGTCTTCCTTGATATCACCCAGAACGACATTTACTGGCAGTTGCTGGCCCTGTTTGCTGTTCTGCTTCTGACCGGCTTTGTTCTGGGACGGTCGCGTCTTGGCTTTGCGCTTCGTATCATTGGCGAAGACGAAACCGTGGCCAAACATTGCGGCATCGACGTTACCCGCGTCAAAGTCGCCCTGTTTGTCCTGTCTGCCCTATTCATGACACTGACCGGCGCAATCATCGCGCCGCGCTGGACCTATATCGATCCGGTGATTGCCTTTAACCCGATGCTGTCATTCCAGGTTGTCATCATGGCACTTCTGGGCGGGCCGCGCCGCTTGCTGGGTCCGCTGCTGGGCGTCATTCCGCTGACCCTGCTGTTTGAAGTTCTGACCGCAAGCTTCCCAAACCATTTCAGCATTCTGCTTGGCTGTGTCTTCATGGTCATTGTCTATCTTCTGCCCGGTGGTGTGGTGGGTCTGTATGAAAAATACCGTGCGCCGAAAAAGCGCACCCTTTCAACCGACACCGAAACCACCCGCAAGTCAGAGGAGAAAACAGCATGAACACCGAAATTCTTCTGTCGATTTCCGGGCTGCACAAGGCATTCGGTGGTCTGATTGCCGTCAATCAGATGCAGTTTGATGTCCATGCCGGTGAAATTGTCGGTCTGCTGGGTCCGAACGGATCGGGCAAGACCACGGTGATGAACCTGATTTCCGGTGCCCTGTCACCCGATGAAGGCAAGGTTGTCATTGGCGGAAAAAACATCACAAGCCTTCCGGCCCATAAAATCAGCCATTCCGGCATTGCACGTACCTTCCAGCTTGTGCGCGTTCTGCCCGATCTTGATTGCGTGGAAAATATCGAAGCCGGTCTTGCCTATCGCACCAATCCGCTGTGGGGGGATGCGGCGCATAAGGCGGCCCTTGAACTGCTTGACCGGATCGGCCTTGCCAAACAGGCCCACATACCTGCCGGTGATCTGACCTATATTGATCAGAAACGTCTTGAACTTGGTCGGGCCCTTGCTCTTCAGCCCAAGCTTCTTTTGCTTGATGAATGGCTGGCCGGGTTGAACCCGTCCGAGCTTCAGGACGGCATTGCACTGGTCCGCAAGCTCAAGGACGAAGGCCTTACCATCATCATGGTCGAACATGTGATGGATGCCATCAGAAGCCTGTGCGACCGCTGTGTTGTCATGAATGCCGGCACCAAAATTGCCGACGGCACACCGGACGAAGTCCTTTCCGACCCGGAAGTTGTCCGTGCCTATCTGGGAGACAGCCATGCTTGATATCAAAAACCTGTCTGTTTCCTATGGCAAACATGCAGCCCTGCGCGACGTATCGCTAACCGTTGATCGCGGTGAAATCGTTGTGATGCTTGGGGCTAATGGCGCAGGCAAAAGCAGCCTTCTCAAAGCTTGCGCTGGCCTTGTCGCCGCACAGGACGGCACCCGCATCAATCTTTCCGGGGCCGAACTTACCGATCTTTCCGCCCATAAAATCGTCGAAGCCGGACTGGCACTTGTGCCCGAAGGCCGCGGCATTTTCGGCGAATTGACGGTGCGTGAAAATCTTGAACTTGGTGCCTTTGCCAAACGGGCGCGGGCATCTGAGAAACAAAACCTTGATCGGGTGATTGGTTTGTTCCCCAAACTGGCGGAACGACTGGGTCAGGCCGCCCGCACCATGAGCGGCGGCGAACAGCAAATGGTCGCCATTGGCCGTGCGCTGATGTCGAACCCCGATATTTTGCTTCTTGATGAACCCTCCCTTGGTCTGTCACCTATCATGACCGGGGATCTATTCAAGGCCCTTGCCGCCATTCGTACAACCGGGGTTGGTGTTCTTCTGGTCGAACAGAACGCGCACCAGTCCCTCGCCATATCAGATCGGGGATATCTGATTGAAAACGGGGCCATCACCGGGCAGGACACCGCCCGGGCCCTGCAATCCGACCCTGCTGTGCAAAAGGCCTTCCTTGGCCTTGGGGCTGCGTAAAAGCAGCCTTTCGCCACCTCACAGCAGAAATTGAAAAGTCAGGAGAAACGTCATGAATGATGTAAAATTGTTGATCGGCAACCAGGATGTAAGTGCTTCAAACAACCGCACGTTTGAACGCAAAAACCCGGTCACCGGCGAAACCGCAACCATTGCCGCGGCTGCCAATGCCGCCGATGCCCGCAAGGCTGCCGATGCCGCTGCTGCCGCCTTCCCGGAATGGTCGAAAATGGGTCCGGGCGCACGCCGCAAGATTTTGCTCAAAGCCGCCGACATCATGGAAGCAAAAGGTGCCGATTTCGGTCAGCTCGTCCTTGATGAAACCGGAAGCACCCGCATGTGGGGCGGCTTTAACGCCCATCTTGCTGCCAACATGCTCCGCGAAGCCGGCGCCATGACCACCCAGATCATGGGTGACATCATTCCGTCCGATCACCCGGGCCTGATGGCCATGGGCATTCGTCAGCCGGTCGGCGTTGTTCTGGGTATTGCGCCCTGGAACGCACCGGTCATTCTGGGCACACGCGCCATTGCGATGCCGCTTGCCTGCGGTAACACCGTGGTTCTCAAGGCGTCCGAACTTTGCCCGGCCCTGCACCGCCTGATCGGTGAATGCCTTGTCGAGGCTGGCGCACCCGAAGGTGTGGTCAACGTTGTGACCAACGCCCCGGAAGATGCCCCGGAAATCGTCGAAGCCCTGATTGCCCACCCGGCTGTGCGTCGCATCAACTTCACCGGCTCGACGCGTGTGGGTCGCATCATCGCCAAGCTGGGCGCCGAACATCTGAAGCCGGTTCTTCTCGAACTGGGCGGCAAGGCACCGTTCCTTGTTCTTGACGATGCCGACCTTGACGAAGCCGTCAATGGTGCCGCCTTTGGTGCCTATATGAACCAGGGCCAGATTTGCATGTCGACCGAACGTCTGATCGTTGACAATGCCGTTGCGGATGCATTCGTTGCCAAACTTGCCGCCAAGGCAAAGACCCTTACCGCGGGTGATCCGGCCAAGGCCGAACACATCCTTGGTGGTGTGGTCAGTGTCGAAGCCGTCAATCGCATCGAAGAACTGGTCGAAGATGCGGTTTCCAAGGGTGCCAAACTGGTTGCCGGTTCGGGCAAGGCCAAGGACGGCGTTCTGATGGACGCAACCCTTCTCGATCACGTCACCCCGGCAATGAAAATCTATTCCGAGGAAAGCTTTGGTCCGATCTGTGTCGTCATTCGTGCCGGCAACGAAGACGAAGCCGTTCGCATTGCCAATGACAGTGAATATGGCCTGTCCTCTGCGGTCTTCTCAACCAACATCCCGCGTGCAATGGACGTAGCCAAGCGCATCGAAAGCGGCATCTGCCACATCAACAGCCCGACCGTTCAGGACGAAGCACAAATGCCGTTTGGCGGTGTGAAATCTTCCGGTTATGGCCGTTTCGGTTCCCAGGCATCGATCGACGAATTCACCGAAATGCGCTGGATCACCATCCAGAGCGGCAAACGTCACTACCCGTTCTAAGCCGCAAACATTTCCAGCCGGGCGCGCAATCGCCCGGTTTCCCGTCTTGTTCAGTTACGCAGGGGGGAAGCCTGATTTGTACCAAGTTCCCTTTACAAATCAGGACCTGTGTGCAGGCCGCCGGACATCTGTTCGGCGGCCTGTTCTTTTTGATCAGCCGCGCAAAACGGCCTGAACCAGAACTTCAAGCGCACTGGAAAATTTCGACCGGTCTTTTTGGGTAAAGGCCGCATTTCGGCCCTGCTCGCCGGTGACTTCGCGCATATGGGCAGCAATCTCGCGCCCAGCCAAGGCATTACCGATATTGGCCTCGGTAAATTCCTGGCCATTGGCCTTAAGCACCCTTGCCCCGATCTCAAGCCCGCGTGACGCCAATGGAATGTCATTGGTGACGATCACATCGCGCGCCCGGGCATTCTCGGCGATCCAGTCATCGGCTGCATCGGGTTCGGGCGGGACGATCACGATCCGGATCAACGGATTACGCGACGGGCGAATACCGCCATTGGACACCAAAATCATCTCGATCCGGTGACGTTCGGCCACACGTTCGCATTCCGCCTTTACCGGACAGGCATCGGCATCGACAAACAAACGCGGGCGCGTATTTTGGATTTGTTCTGACATGGCGCGATCATCGCCGGGCCGCGATGAAAGTCAAGCCATCTTCACGCAGTCCCGGTTGTCTGTTCTGAATGCTTTGCTTCGCGCATCAACATCAAAACAACACAGCCAATCGCCGCAAGGCCACAGGCAAAAAGTGTTGTCGTGCGGAAATCAAATGCGCTGGCCACAAGCCCGGTCAAAAGATTGCCAACCAGTCCCCCGACAAAAAGCGAACTTATATAATAGCTGGTCGCGACACCGGGCTGTTCGGGAGCAAAGTTCTGAACGAACGTCATGCTGATCCCGGCAAAGATACCGTAATAAAGCCCGTCAAGCACCGACAGAACAAGAACATCGGTCAAACTGTCCGCACTGTGGATTGCCCCAAAAAAGATGATGGCAAGGATCGCTGCAATCACCATGCCCTTGCGTTCACCAACCCTGCGAATGATTGATGCGCAGTAATAAATCACCACCACTTCGACAAAGCATTTAACGGTCAGCTCAAGACCGGCCGCAGACGGCATCAGGCCAAGCTCGGTCGAGAAATAAAGCGGCATGGCCGACACAAAAACCACATTCCCGGACCCCAGCAGGAACACCGGAATACAGGCAATCAAAAGCCCGCGATTGAACGGGACTTTGGCATTGGGATCAAGCATGCCGGGATGGTGGGTCCGAAACGCCGCAGGCACAACCATAAGACAAACGCCAAACCAGATCACCGCCAATGCCGCAATCGCGTAATAGGTCACGGCAAAGCCGTATGCTCCGAAAACCGTCAGCGATACCGCAGGCCCAACCATCCAGCCAAGCGATGTCTGCATCCGCAGAAACCCGTTGAATTTGGCGATATTGCGCCCGGTCTGCTCGGCAAAAAGCCGCCCGAACGAATAGACAACCGACAAAACCCCGGACCCGACACCAAGCAATACCGACACAATCGCCAGATACACCCAGTAAACCTGAAACGTGCCCAGCAACAGCATCCCCGCCGCAAAGCAGGTAATACTCGGAATCACAAGGAAACGGATCGGCACACCGCGATCAATCGCACGCCCGTATGCCCGGTTGGTCAAAAGCGTGACGCAAACCTGCACAATCGCAACAAGGCTGGTTTTCCAGGGCGGTTCGCCCAGTCCTTCCACAACATAAAGTCCGGTCAGCGGCGCAACACAGCTTGTTGCAAACGCCCCGATCAGCACCAGTGCAAGAACCAGCAACGGATATCGGTCAAGCCGCGCCAGCATGGCATTCATCGCTGGCTTTTCATCGGGACTGTCCGGTCCTGTAACCCCGTCGCGCATTTCACTGATGTCCTTGTTATCGGGTGGCGATATCAAAGAACCGTTCTAGCGTTTCAACTAAAAAGAGTGAAATTTTTTCCGCATCCCGCGATCAGGATGTCACAAAACCATTACAGCCTGTCTGGCTGTGATCAGGCCAAGCCCCCGACAAAACTTGAAAGCTCCGGCGTTTTCGGATTGGAAAACACCTCTTCCGGATCGCCGGTTTCGTGAATGCGCCCCTGATGCATAAAGACCAGCTTGTCACAAACCTCGCGGGCAAACCGCATTTCATGGGTCACCATCACAAGGGTCATGCCTTCTTCGGCCAGTTGGCGAACAACCGCCAACACTTCGTTGACCAGTTCCGGATCAAGCGCCGATGTCACCTCGTCACACAAAAGCACCTTGGGCTTCATCGCAAGGGCACGGGCAATCGCCACGCGCTGTTGCTGGCCGCCTGAAAGCTGATCGGGGTAATGCATCATCTTGTCGGCAAGACCGACCTTGGCCAACATTTCCTCGGCGATTTCGCGGGCCTCGGCCTTTGACTGCTTTTTGACGACCTGCGGCGACAGCATCACATTTTCAAGGGCGGTGTAATGCGGAAACAGATTGAACTGCTGAAACACCATCCCGACCTGAAGCCGCAGGGCAAGCAGGTCGGTATCGCGTTCGCTGATTTTCTTGCCATCCACCATGATGACACCATCATCAATCGCCTCAAGACCGTTGATCGTGCGCAAAAGCGTACTTTTGCCCGAACCACTTTTCCCGATCAGGGCAATCACCTGCCCCTCGTCAATGGAAAGATCGATGCCCTTAAGGACTTCCAGCGCGCCAAAACTTTTATGAATGGCATGCAATTCAACGAGCGACATTGCGGAACTTTCCTTCCAGATGACGGGCAAACAGCGAAAGCGGATAACAAATCAGGAAATACATCACCGCGACACAGCCATAGACCGTGAACGGCGCATAGGTCGCATTGGTGATCATGGTCCCGGCCTTGGTCAATTCAACAAAACCGATAATCGATGCCACAGCCGTCCCTTTGACGACCTGGACCGAAAAACCGACCGTGGGCGGAATGGCAATACGAAGGGCCTGCGGCAAGACGATGTAGCGCATCTGCTGGGTGAAATTCATGCCAAGACTGGCCGATGCTTCCCACTGGCCCTTGCCCACCGATTCAACGCAACCGCGCCAGATCTCGGTCAGGAACGCACTGGTAAACAGTGTTAACCCGAATGTGGCAGCAACCCAGGGCGACACATCAAGCCCGATCAACGGCAGGCCAAAGAACACGATAAAAAGCTGCATCAAAAGCGGTGTGCCCTGAAACAGTTCGACATAGCCGCGCACAAACCGGACCACCCACGGATTGCCCGCCGTACGCACCATCAAAAGCAACAGGCCGACAATCCCGCCAAGAACGAACGCGGTCAGTGACAGCAACACTGTCCAGCGCCCTGCAAGCAGCAGGTTATAAACAATATCCCATAACGAAAATTCAGACATGACGCCGCCGTTCAAACAGGTAGTTGCCCAAAACTTTCAACCCCATCCGAAGCAGGATCGACATGACAAGATAAAGACCCGTCACCACGAAATAGACTTCAAAGGCACGGAAATTGATCGCCTGAATATAGTTCGCACCAAATGTCAGCTCCTCGGCCGCGATCTGCGAACAAACCGACGATCCCAGCATCACAATCACGATCTGGCTTGAAAGGGCCGGCCAGATTTTCTTGAGTGCCGGAAGCAAAACCACATAACGGAAAATCTGAACCCGGTTCATGGCAAGGCTTTGTGCTGCCTCGATCTGCCCTTGCGGAATGGCAAGGATACCTGCCCGGATGATTTCGGTGGAATAGGCCCCGAGATTGACGATCATCGCCAATACGGCGGCCTGAAATTCGGTCAGCTTCACCCCAAGGGCCGGAAGACCGAAAAAGATGAAAAACAACTGCACCAGAAACGGGGTATTGCGGATCAGTTCGACATAGACACCCACAATCTGGCTGATCACCGGGGCGCGCGACGCACGCGCCCACGCCCCCATGATCCCCAATCCGACGCCGACAACGGCACCGATCACTGTCAATTCTGCCGTCAGGATCATCCCGTCGACCAGAAGTTCCCAATGCGGCACTATCGCGCCAAAGTCGAATTTATATGCCATTGATCTGCAACGATCCCGTCAGCTGTGGCCAAGAATGATCAAAGTTTTTCCGGAAGCGGAATACCAAGCCACTTTTCGGCAATCGCATTCAAACGGCCATCGGCCATGGATGCTGCAATGATCTCGTTGACCTTCGCCATGAATTCCGGCTCTTCCTTGTTCAGACCGACATAGCAAGGCGAATTTTTGATCAGGAATTTCGGCTCCGGCTTACGCGGCGGGTTGCGCTCGATGATCGCAGCCGCGGTCACGTTACCGGTTGCAATCAGGTCAACCTGACCCGAAAGGAATGCCGAAATCGTGCCGTTATTGTCTTCATAGCGTTTGATATCGACATCGGCCGGCGCAATCTTGGTCAGTTCAAGATCCTCAATCGCACCACGGGTCACACCAACCGACATACCGGCAAGATCATCGGCCTTCTCGGCCGAGATATCAGCAGGACCGAAAACGCCGTTATAGAACGGGGCATAAGGTGCGCTGAAATCGATCACCTTTTCACGATCCGGGTTTTTGCCAAGGCTTGAAATCACCAGATCGACCTTGCCCGTGGTCAGGTACGGAATACGGTTGGCCGAGGTAACCGGCACCAGTTCAAGTTTGACACCAAGGTCTTCGGCAATCAGGGCTGCCATATCGATGTCATAGCCCTTCGGCTGCATATCGGTGCCCACCGACCCAAATGGCGGGAAATCCTGCGGCACGGCAACTTTAAGAACCCCTGCCTCGGAAATGCTGTCAAGCGCGCCCGCCGATGCGACGCCAAGTGGAGCGGCAAGCATCGCCACAGCAGCAATCGCGGTTTTGAAGAACTGTTTCATAAGCCTCTACCCGTTTGTCTAAGAGTTTCTGAGATCATTAATGCACGATTTTTAACCTTGAATAGACGCTGCACATTTTTTGATCTTTTGTCTATGAATAATTTTTTCTTCGGCGTAAATTAAATACCAGATCGATCAAAAACCGCTATAAACCGGCAAATCTTGAATATTCAAATCGCTTAAACTGGTCTGACCAGAGGTGGGAAAATACATGGCACGCAGCGAAACCGCCCCGGAACGCGCCGCACGAGATATTCGAAATCTGATTAAAAACAAGGATCTAAAACCCGGTGACTCGCTACCGGCCCAGCGGATCCTGGCCAACGAGCTTGGCATCAGCCGCACCAGCCTGCGCGAAGCCCTGGCAACGCTCGAGGCCATTGGCCTGATCCATATTCACGCGGGCAAGGGCGTATACATCACCGACCGCCAGAATCAGCCACCTCTGGGACAGGACCGCAACCGCCAGGCCGGGCAGGTTTATCAATTCCGGCTGGCCATCGAACCCTATGTCGCCGGTTTGGCCGCCCAAATGCGCAACAAGGACCATCTGGCCGCCCTTGAAGCCAGCATTACCGAAATGCGCACCGCATTTGAAAATGACGATCTGATTGCCGCGGCGACGGCCGATACAGAATTTCACGAAGTTCTTCTATTGGCGTCAGGTAATCCGATGTTTGCCAAGGCCATGCATCCTGCCGCCCAGATCATCCACGAAAACCAGATGCTGCCCTTTGCCAATGCCAAGGCGATTGCCGCCCCGCTGGCCGAACATGAACAGGTTTTGCGCTATGTCCGCGAACACAACCCGTCTGGCGCACGCGACGCCATGCATTTTCATGTTCTGAGTGCCGCGACCCGCGCCAAGATCGCCTTTTTGCGCCCGTGATCCGAAATCCCGGTAAAACAAAACAAAACAAAACAAAACAAAACCCCCACCCGCTTTCGCGGATGGGGGTTTCATTAACGCGGTGCCATTCACAAGGAATGGCAAACCGAATTAGGCAGCCGACAGGTCGTCAGCCGAAACGCGACCCGAACGGGAATCGGTGCGCAGTTCGTAGTTGATTTTGTCGCCTTCCTGCGGGTGGCCCATGCCAGCGCGCTCAACAGCGCTGATGTGCAGGAATACGTCATTTCCGCCTTCGTCCGGCTGAATGAAACCAAAACCTTTAGTTGCGTTGAACCATTTAACGGTACCAGTTGCCATCTTTAAATCTCCTATCGAGTATTGATTGGCGTTACGACACACCCCGCGTGGGTGCGCCTATAGAGGTTCGAAAAACAATCAGGCGCGTTCACGCCGCGACTGTTTTCCAGAAGAGTTTGCGCGACCCGATCCGCCCGGCTGCCCGCCAGACTGTGGGCCACGTGGATTGCGATTGCGGTTCGCACCGCCGCGCTTGCCTTGCGGATTGGCATTGCGGGCACCATTGCCCCCGTTGCCTTTCGCGCGGCGTTCCTCGGTGCTGCCCATAAAGGACAGACCGGAAGAAATTGAATTGTCGCCCTGCGCACGGTCGCGGCGGTTTCCATCGGAATCAACGCGCTTGACCGGGCGCTTGCGCCCATCGGAAGAACCGGCATTGCCTGCCGGGCCATTTCCACGACCGTTGGCCGGGCTGGATTTGATCCCGCCCTTGTAACGGCTTCTGGATTTTTCGAGTGCCGGGTTTACCTCTGCCTGTGCATTGGCATTTCCCTCGCCATCACGACGCTGGGACGACTGGCGTGCCGGACGATCACTTGAACGTTCCGGACGATTACCGGCTGCTGCACGGCTGCCTTCGCCGTCACGACGGGCATTGCCACCAGCATTGCGACCGCCATTCCCATTACCACGACCGTTTCCACGGCCCTGACCATTTGCAGCACCACGTCCCTGGCCACGACCCTGGCCCTGACCACGACCGCCGCCTTCACGACGACCACGGTTGGTTTCGCGTGCTTCGGCCGACTGTGCCTCTTCGGCCGCCGCGGCTTCTGCGTCGCGACGGTCGATCACCGGGATCGACTGACGGGTGGTTTTTTCGATATCGCGCAGAAGACCGCGTTCTTCTTCATCACAGAACGCAATCGCCGTACCGCTGGCACCGCCACGGGCCGTACGGCCGATACGGTGCACATAGCTTTCCGGAACATTGGGAAGCTCGAAATTCACGACATGGGTCACGCCATCAACGTCAATACCGCGTGCGGCGATATCGGTCGCGACAAGCACACCGATCTGACCATCCTTAAAGGCGTTCAGGGCGCGCTCGCGCTGGTTCTGGCTTTTATTGCCGTGAATGGCGGCTGCACTGATTTTATTGGCTTCAAGATGACGTGCAACACGGTCCGCACCGCGCTTGGTGCGCGTAAAGACCAGCGTACGCTTGAAAGCCGGATTATCAAGAAGCTCTGCCAGAAGCTGACGCTTGCGGGTCCGCTCGATCAGGTAAACCGACTGGTCAACACGTTCCTGGGTGGTTGCAACCGGGGTCACGGAAACCTTGACCGGATCGGAAAGCATATCACCGGCCAGCTGACCGATCTGGGTCGGCATCGTCGCCGAGAAGAACAGGTTCTGACGATCACGCGGCAACATCTTGATGATGCGCTTGATCGGCGGCAGGAAGCCAAGATCAAGCATATGGTCGGCCTCATCGAGCACAACCACATCAACATGCTTCAGCGTCAGTTTGCCACTATCAACATGATCCAGAAGACGGCCCGGCGTCGCGACCAGAACCTCGATGCCCGGCGTAATCGCCTTGATCTGCGGACCATGGGCAACACCGCCCACAACCACAGCAACACGGACATTCAGGAACCGGCCATAGGCACGGAAACTGTCACCGATCTGTGCGGCAAGCTCGCGCGTCGGCGCAAGCACAAGCACACGGCAGGCACCTTTGGGTGTACGGCCTTCGGTTTTGGAAAGTCGATCAAGAATCGGCAACGCGAATGCTGCCGTCTTGCCGGTACCGGTCTGGGCGATACCAAGCAGGTCCTTACCTTGAAGCAGGGACGGAATGGACTGCGCCTGGATGGGTGTCGGCGCGTCATAGCCTTCTTGCGCCAATGCGCGAAGGACCGGCTCGGCCAGGCCGAGTTCGGAAAACTGGGTCAAATAAGGGTAACTCGTAAATTAGAGGCTGCAGACAGCTGGGACAACGCCCGGTGAAATATAGTAATCAGGTCTGCGCCTTGCAGTTCTGGAAGCACCCGCGTAGCTGGACACTTCAATGCGTTCTTAGGTCAACCACTCAACAGTGGGGGATATACATCCCCTCTACGCTTCTGGAGCGATCAAATTTCTGCGACACCATGCGCAGAGTTTGCCCATCTTGTCAAACGCCATATTTGTGACAGCCCCGCGTTTTACGCAAACAGACCCGGCAGATTTGCGCGCCGGGCCTTCGTCACAGCCAAGAAAAGCTACTATTTCCAAAACCCCATCCGGGGCCTCACCACATTCTCACAGAATTCCTTGAAAGTGAGCACATTTGGATGCCCCGCGTACTCATTCTTCAGCCCCGCCACCTTGCGCTCAGACAGCAAACTTTCGGGAATTACAAGCTGAACATTAATTCTCGCCATATCTTCAATCGTGCTTGCGGGAATGTTCTCATCCACGGTTGTCAGGTATAAATCACGATCTCCTTTTTCCCGCTCTACCTGCTTCCATCGCTCACGCAAGGTTGTTTTTGCACTAAGAATAAGCCCCTGCTGATTCTCAATTTTAACCCTCTTAGCGTAAGAAAGTGATGGAAGAACAAAATCTGGACGCTTTTTATTCTCCAGAACGACTTGCTTTTCGAACGGAATTAAAGCTGCACCCAACATCGCTTCAATATGATGCTCGTAAGAGTATCCTGCCCGCGACTTTCGTTGCTGGCTGGCTGACAACATCAATTTGTCAATTTCAGCCAATGCATCGGTAAGGCGCCGCATGATTTCAATGGCATTAAAGGCCTTTGGCTCATCCCCAAACACTATCCTCACCAGCTGAACTGCGCGCTCTTGGCGCTGATACTCTCGAAATAGATCCCACTCAATACTCCTGCTGATCTCGCGTAATGCGTCGCCGGGACAGTCCATTTCAAATGGATTAATATCTTTGCGCCTATGGATATCCATGAACTTGGATCTTGCAATGTGAGCAAGCTCAAGTGTTGTCGGCATTTTCGCGCTTGTAGCTGCGAAAAGTCCTATTTCTCCTCTTTGCCAAGCAGCTACAATTTGATCAGCAAAACCCAGAATTCCCTCTTGCTCCTGCTGCTTGACAACTCCTGTATCAAATTCACCAACGATGAAATCAGGTTCGAGGCTTAACAGATCTTCCAAATAGGCGACTTCTTCAGACGTAGAATCAATTGTCATACATATGAAGACTGTCCCTCCCGCTCTCTGTTGCTTTGCCATCAAGAAAAAAGACGCAGGCAACAAGTCGCAAAATAGTGACTTCGGAAGTCCAGTTAAGTGAGTTTCGGGCCCCTTGCTGGTATAATGAACCAGTCGGCTTCGCTTCTCTTCGTTGCCATTCTGCGGCCAAACCGTAGAGAAGAAGCTTTCTCGAATTGGTTTTGCTTCAGGATCCAACCTCTCCTTCACTGAGAGTTCCGGGAAAAAGCCTCCCTCCCGTTGCTCTTGCGGAATGTAGACCCCAGCCTGATGCTTGTTTGGAAAACGCGCCCAATCACGGTCATTGTTGGATAGCTTTTTTACAAGCACGCGATCCGATGTCTCAAATAGCCTCAACAGAAGTTCTGTATCACTACTCAAACCATCGAAGTTGAGCTCTCCTTGCAAGTTCATCGGCTTCTCCCCCGAATCTCGTTATGGTTGCTATTACCTTTAAGCCAATCCGACACCATATTCACTAGACTAGAGAAATCAAGCCGACCTTTCCCTTTTAACGAGCATTCCCAGACAATTAACGTTCTTATCTGCTTATCATGTAATTGAACTAAAGCCTGGCTATCGCGGAGCCTGTTTCTGCTCAGCTTTTCCCTCCAGAATTCCTCACGAGACTTAGGCCACCTGAACAGGTGACAATCGTGGCCATGCCAAAAGCATCCATGTACGAATATGACAGCATTATATTTGGGAAGAACAAGATCAGGCTTACCCGGCAACTGCCTGTCATGAAGGCGATAGCGAAAACCCCGGGCGTACAACGCCTTACGGACCAAGATTTCTGGCCTTGTATCCGTCGCGCGAATTTTTGACATCATCTTGCTGCGTTGTTCAGGCGAGACAATATCAGCCAAACAATTACTCCGCTGCGACGCTCTCTTCGTTCACGACAACTGCACCCTCCGCCCTCATGCTCTTCAACACATAAGGCTTCATCTGCCGTGCTATTTCCTTGATCACCGGCACGACGACAGAATTTCCGAACTGTTTGTATGCACGGGTATCAGAGACAGGAATTTTCATCGTAAAAGTATCATCGTCAAACCCCATCAGGCGGGCACATTCACGCGGCGTCAAACGGCGCGGATTCCGTCCTTCACCCTGATCGATCAGAATTTCACTGCCATCCTTGTAATAGCGCGCAGAAAGCGTTCTCGCCTTGTCGTCCGGCCCGCAAAGACCGAAGCCAAACCCGTTTCCTTTCGCCTTATGCTTCGCAGCATAATCAAACAGATACTTCCAGAGCTTGTCCGACAACGTATATTTCGGGTTCACAACACTTGAAACATTGGCCTGCGCATCTTCAGGCTGCAATGTAAACTGATGCTCCGGCTCTTCGTCGGGGGCATGCAATATTGTACCTATGACCGGCCCGGAAGCAGCATCTGCAAACTTGCAGGCGTCGAAATCGAAGCCAACATCTTTTCGAAAGCCGACAATAAAAATTCGTTCACGGTGCTGAGGTACATAGCCTTTCCCGTCAACGACACGGGCCTGAACGTGATAACCAAGCTCGTCGCGCAATGCGCCCATAATAGTATTGAACGTGTCACCCTTGTTGTGGCTTTTCAGGTTCTTTACATTCTCAAGCATGAAAGCTGCCGGCTTGTGGTGCTTGAGAATGCGAAGAACATCAAAGAAAAGCGTGCCTTGTGCCTTATCCATGAAACCGTGAGCGCGCCCAAGAGCATTTTTCTTCGATACACCGGCAATCGAGAACGGCTGACACGGAAACCCTGCAAGCAGAACATCATGTGCCGGAATTTCTTCGGCCTTGATCTGCGTTATATCCCCTGCGATCTGGTGATTGTCATTCGGGAAGTTCTCCCGATACGTTTTCTGCGCATATGTGTCCCACTCGCTGGTAAAAACACATTTCCCGCCCGCCGCTTCGAATCCGCGCCGAACTCCGCCGATTCCCGCAAACAGATCAATAAAGGTGAAATCGCTCATCGACTGGTCCCGGTTAAAATTCTTTTTGTATATCAAGGTGCTTTCAAGGTCTTGCAGGCATCCTCTCTCAGGAATGCTTTTCCCTGAATCCCATTGCTCGACCGTCTGTCTTGATACACCAAACCATGCTGCCGCGTCATCAAGAGACCAGCCGTTTGCTGTACGTAGTGCGTGAAAACCGGCTTCCATTGCGCACCTCCTTACAGAAATAAGAACAAAACAAGAATAACTTTTATCGTAATTCATGCAAGTGAAGAATCACGTTTTGTTCTTATTTCAAGTTGTGAGCGCGAGTTACCGCGCTCACAAAAGTCGAAGGCCCGCATTTAATAGGCAGAACAAGGGTTCGCCGCACCACAAGGGTTATAGGCAGCACACGGATTTGCTGCCGCACACGGGTTGCTTGCCGCTGCCGGGGCACAGGGCGATGCCGCGCACGGGTTATAGGCACCGCACGGGCTTGCCGCGCACGGATTGGCCGCAGCACAGGGATTGCCAAGACTGCGCGGATTCAAACGTGCCGCACAGGGACTTGCCGCACCACAGGGGTTATAGGCCGCACACGGGTTCGCGGAACACGGCGATGCAGCGCACGGGTTATACCCCGCCCCACACGGACTCGCCGCACAAGGGTTTGCAGCACAAGGATTATATCCCGCCCCACATGGATTGGCGGCACATGGATTGGCCGCACACGGATTATAGCCCGCACCGCAAGGATTGGCGCCACAAGGATTGGCACCACACGGGTTCGCGCCGCACGGATTTGCCGCACACGGATTCCCCGCACAGGGATTTGCGCCTGCTGCCGGACGTTTTGCCGGGGCCGGGTTGGCGATGGCCGGAATGTTTGCCGTGTGGGTGTAGTGATCAAGGGCGACCGCGCCGGTCGCTGCCAAAAAGACCGCACCGAACAGAAGGGTGTTTTTCTCGCTCATTTCCGGAATCCATCCAATCCAAATGCCGGACGCAGGGCGATACCGACCCAGCTGCCTGCAAAGGCCAGCACAAACCACAACCAGCCATGCACGCTGCCCGATGCGATCCCGCTAAAGAATGCACCGATATTGCAACCAAATGCCAGACGCGCGCCATAGCCCATCAGGATGCCGCCAACCGCGGCCGCCAGAAGCGACGCCATCGGCACCGAAACCTTCGGCGCGAATTTACCGGCAAGGGCGGCGGCAAAGGCCGCACCGATCACGATGCCGAAATTCATCACCGAGGTATTGTCTTCAAGAACCGAATTGCCAAGCGCCTTGGCAGGCCCCGCCCAGTTCCAGAATTCCCAGGTTTCGACCGGAATGCCGATGACCTGGGCGATCTTCGCACCCCACAGGCCAAAGCCGAACGTAATCGACCACGGATGACCGGCAATCAAAAGGGTCGCAATGTTAAGGCCGGCTAAAAGCAACCCGGTCCAGACCAGCGGCCAGGGACCATGGAACAGGCGCGCCAAACCGGCACGCGGTGCCTTGGGCGTTGCTTCAAGCGACCCGTGGGCACGCTTTTCGACAATCACCGTGATCAATGCGACAAGTGCCAGACCGCCAAAGGTCACGGCAAGTCCGCCACCAACGCCAAGCTCGCGCCCCAAACTCATCGGCGGCAAGGCCGGAAGTTCAAGCCACATTGGCAAATGCGCCGTCCCGATCACTGCCCCGATGATAAAGAACACAAGGGTCAGCAACATCCGCGAACTGCCGCCACCAACCGTAAACAGCGTTCCCGAACCACAACCACCGCCAAGCTGCATGCCAAGGCCAAACATAAAGGCCCCGACCAGAACCGATGTCCCGACCGGTGCGACCGCCCCGACAATCGGATCACCCAACGGATTGCCAAGCGCCAGCATCGGGATAAAGGCCGCGGCCGCCACCCCGATCATCAAAAGCTGGGCACGCATTGCACGCCCGCGCTTCTCGACCGAGAACCGGCGCCAGCCACCGGTAAAACCGAATGACGCATGATAAAGGGAAATACCCAGCAATCCGCCAAGGCCGTAAAGAACCGCCTGATGAAGATCAACTGCTTGGGCAATGGCAATACCGACAATCACAAACAGCACTGCCGTCATCGCGGCCGGGCCTTTGTCAAAGTCAAATCCCGGGGCTTCCGGGCGAGCTTTAAGGGTCGTTTCTGACATGGTGACGCTCAGTAACGTTAAATGAAATCTTTAAACGCGAACGGAACCGGGTCGCCCCGATTCCGTCCAAAACAAGTCTGCCAACAAGGTCGGTATGATACCCGGATTTATTCCGGAATGATCATCTCGCGGCTCGGATCAGCAGCCCATTCGGTCATGGAGCCATCATACATTGCAGTGTTTTTGTTGCCCATCACTTCAGACAGACCAAACCACGCAACCGATGCCCAGTGACCGGTATTGCAATAGGTGATTTCCTTGGCGTCAGTCGCGACACCTGCATCGGCCACCAGCGATTCAATCACGTCAGATGCGACAAACGCACCGTTCTGATCGCTATAGAATTCCGACTGTGCGATGTTTTTCGCACCCGGAACGGCACCGGCACGGGCAACCACACCGCTTTTGGTTTCGCCCTTGAACTGCGATACCGGACGCGCATCAATCAGCGCGACACCCGCATCACGTGCCTTGGCAACGTCATCGGCAGTCGCCAGAAGTTCCGGACGGAAATCGGCGTTAAAGGCCACAGCACCCGGTGCAACCGCATCGGTCGAAACCGCTTTGCCCGCGGCAAGCCATGCGCGCTGACCACCATCAAGAATGGTAACCGCGTCATGACCCAGAACCTTGAAGGTCCAGTAAACACGGGTCGCGCCACCAAAGTCGGAGCTGTTTTCACCGGCCGGGACAATAACAACCTGTTTGTCATTATCGATACCAAGCGAACCGATACGGCCCGAAATCACATCAAGCGGCGGCAACATGCCGACAACATTGTCGACCTTCGCACGCCAGCCGAACTTGCCATAGGGCGCATAAACCGAACCCGGAATGTGACCTGCATCATAGGGGCTGCCCTCTTTGGTCAGCGAACGGATGTCCACAACAACCAAAGACGGGTTATCAAGATTCGCTTCAACCCAGTTGGCATCAACCAACGGCTTGTCGGTCAGGCGTTCGGCCTGGGCCGCACTGCCAGCAAAGGCAAATGCCACAGCTGCAACAGCAGAAAGAACAAGAGCGCGCATGGGGCCTGTCTCCATCATTCTGAAATATTCATAAAACTGTGAAAGAGATGTAATCACCCACAGAAAAATGTCAATAATTCATTTATAACACAATTTTTATGTTTAATTAACGAGCGATCTAACAGAAGCCCCCGAACATGAGGATCGCGTGCCCCGCAAATGCAGCATCACTGCGCGCCTTCGGATTTCCGCGGAAAGAAATGATGATTACCCCGCCCAATGCCCGGAACGCAGTCCCCAACCGCCAACCACATTAATCAATGCGACGGCACGTTTGATCCAAGCGCAGTAAAGGCCGTGCCGATGCGATCAATTTTCTCGGCTTCGGCTGCCAGGGAACCTGTTCCGTCATCCCCTTTGTAATAGGAACAGAAATCCGGAATGACCCAGGTGTTTTCAAGCACACGGATATCGTAGCGATCCCGAATGGTGTCCCGTTCAATAATCAGACGGGTATTTGCAAAGGCATGGAAATCCCCGTCCATCATCACCCCGTCATCGGTAATAACACACGGATCATAGCCATATCCCGCCGGCCACGGCTTCAGGGTGTCCTTGACATAGGCAATCGCCACATCGGGCGGCATAAACTCAACCGCGGTCTGATCAATGCCCGCTGTTTTGAACTCGCACCCGGCCAGTCCGGTTAGCAGCATTGTCGCCCCTGCCAGCTTCTTGAAGTTTGTCACGTGCTCTTCCCCTGTTTAACCGAACAAATGTAATTCAAATTTGCCCCCTAGCGACTTGCAGGACGCGGGGTTGCCGTTAAATGTTTGCGGGCCTGTTCAAGCCCCGCCAGTTCCGATGGACACAAAGCATCGGGAATATCCCCGGATGCAACCACATCCATTCCGGCCGTCAATTTTTCGATTGGGGCCGAAATCGGGGATGCCGAAACCGCACTTGCACTGACTTCCTTACCCGGTTTCAGGCCAATCAATGTTCCGTCAGCCAAACGCACCGACATATCCGATTTCAAACCGCGCCCGGCATTAAGGTCAAGGATCACAAATCCCCAATCCGCTCTGACCTCGCGGATGCGACCAACCACGTTTTCGGAAACCTTGCCTTCCCGGCATGTACGCAAAGCTGCCTCCGCGCTGCTGACGTCATCAACGGCCCGCTGATATAGTATCTCTGCACGTGCATCACTGTTTTCACTATAAGGCAGGAAAGCAACCGCCGGCGGCTCTGCAAGCGGATCATCAAGCCCTTCGAACTCAAGGGCCGCAAGATGGATGATCTCTTTCTTTTCGGGACCGGTGACAATCAGCGCCATGCCACTGGGGAAAATCTGCACCCTGTCGACGGCATAGGCCCCCTCTTCCCTGTTCTCCCGTCGCTCCCACAACAATGTCCCGCTTGCACCACTGTATTTGCGAACGAACAGTGTTTTCTTGCCCTCTGATGACGCTTGTTCAATACCGGCAATAACGATGTCTTTTCCATCCACCGCGAACTCGACAGACTCTCTGTAATTCCTGTTCACGACCGGCATCAGGCCAAAGGACCTTAACCACAAGGGCTGACCTGAAGACAAGGAAACCGCATGAACTTCGTGGACCATTCCCTTATTGTCCGGCAGGTATCTTTTCGTCAGGAAATAAGCATTGCTGCCATCTTCCGACACCTGGACGGACATGATAATCCGCCTGAGATTATCAGGCGAAAAGTATCCCTCGTTATATTCATAGGTCTTCCCGTTAACCGGACTGCCCCGCAGTTCCTTAACGAGGCGTCCGCCCTTATCAAATTTCAAAATCTTTTGGGGCGCCCATGCTGTGCGATCATAAAACGCATAGAAATTTCCAAGCCCATCTCGTGCAAGCCCGACCACATCGGGATTATCGTTTTTGGATTTCCCCTGATAAAACTGGCGCCATTGTCGGTTACCGTCGGCGGCATATCGCTCGATGAAATATCGCTCGCCCCCTAAACTAAAGGCCATAACGAACCCGCCTACGCCGTCCGCAACCAAATATCTGGTATTTCCGTAATACGCGATCTCGCCCGGAAGCGCTTCATTCTGCGGATTAAACTGCCACCGAACCCGCCCCAACGGATCCAGTTCAAAGGCCAATGCCCGCGTCAAATGGTTTTCGTTACGCCATCCACCATTGACCATCTGGCCCCCCACGACGATCCGTCCATAATCGACATCGATATATGCCGACATATAGTTGGCGACCGCCCCGCCATATACCGTTCTCCATTGCTGATCACCATTGGCATCGTGGAAGCTCACCACGATATTGGCCTCTGCAAGGTCATCGTTTGTCCACCGGGCAACAACGTAGCTACCGTCGGGATAAAGTAACGGTGTCCCGCGGGCAGTAATATCGCGACGCCAGCTTGTCGACATTGCCTTTTTACGGCGATTTAGCTCTGTCTGAATTGCCTTGGCACGTTTTTGCAATTTCCCGCCATTGGCAAGATATCGGTTGATCGCATCTTCGGCGGCCTCGTTCCGATGCATACGCATCAATGCCTGGGCCTCGGCAAACTCGATTTCGACACCAACCGGTTCACCAAGCGCCCGGATCCGTGCTGACAGCGCAAGCGTTTCCTGATCATCCGCCCTTAACACGGCATCACCAAGGATACGGGCAAGTGCTTTGAAATCGTCACTTACCTGTGCAACAGCAACTTGTTCCGAGACGACAAGAAACAAGGCCGCGATTACGAGCCTGCGGGTAAAATGCAACACCATTTTAAGACCCTCGACCCGGTGTCACATTGATTGCGTTTTCCCGCGTGCATGTCGTCGACGTATCTTTACAAAGATACGTATTGCGCCGGGCAAGGATGTTTCCCGGCAGCTTGTAGCGTTCCGATATATTGCTGTCATAGGGCGCAATTGCTTTCTCGCAGAAGAAAATCAGCCCTTTGTTAAACGCAACACTGCGCCCCTCGTAATCCGCATCACGACAACCGACATATCCAAGCGCCTCGGGCAATGGATTATTGGTCAGCGTGTTCTGTGTTGGCCCGTCACAATACCAGGCATCTGCGCCAAACCCCGGATCCTTTTCTTTTTTGTGATAACAATACGCCAACGCTTCTTCGCGACTAACAGGTGCCGATGCCAAGGAAAGACCTTGGCTCCCCTGATCGCCCAATGTTTGTTTCGCCGTTGGTGCCAATGGCGTACTGGCCGTGCCCCCGCCCAGCGCAATAACAATCGTCCTGTTCTCTGACGAACGCGTCGTTCCCTGCGAGCCAGAGGGGACTTTGACAGACGGAAGCCCCCCGGAAATGCCCGGCAACCCGGTTGACGTCGAACCAGTTTGGCCGCCCGATTGCGTAATATTTCGCGATTGATTAAGGGCCGCATCCAATTGACGACGTGCTGCCTCGGCTTGTCTGTCCGCGGCTTCGGCTGCTGCCCGGCTTTGATTGGCAACCGCTGCGGCCTGTGCATCGGCGCGGCGTTGCGCATTGATTGCATCGACCGTTGCATAGGCCGAATTTACGGCTGCCTGCCCCTGTATCTGCGCAGACGCAATGGCATTTGCATTGCGGGTGATCGCTTCCATAATGATGCTGTTTGCACTTGCTTGGGCTGCGGCATTTTCGGCGGCACGGCGCGCAGCAGCAGCTTCCCGTTTCGCTTCTCGCTCGGCTTGGGCAAGCATCTCTTCGCGACGCTCTGCTTCTTCTTTCTCAGCCCGAAGCCTGTCACGTTCGGCTTTGGCTATGTCGGCCAGGTTTTTGCGTGCAAGCTTTTCGTCTTCTCGCGCGATATCAAGCCTGTCGCCTTCGGCTTTACGCTCATCGCGTGTTTGCGCTTCTTGCGCCACGCGTTGTTCATTCGCGGCAAGTGACCCGTTCAGTGCTTCCAGAAGGATTTGATCAAGCAAGGCAGAACTGCTCGGGGCAGCGACTGCTGTGAAAGACCACACGATGAAACCAATCGACGCTACCAATCTCAGCATTTCACACCCGCAACATTACCTTGTGCGAGAAAAATCTACTTTAGGGTTTGCCCATCGGCAACTTGGAAATCCTAAGGACGCAAATTATTCAGATACCGGGCAAATTCACCCGCAAACGCGTCCTGCGTTTCGCGGGACCGCAATGCGGGCGGGCGGGTCAGGAAACCGTGCAGGGATGCGATGACAAACTCCGCCACCGCCGAGGATTCAACATCGGTTCGCACGGTCTTGTTAAACTGTGCCCGGCTGATTTGTGATGCCAAGCCACGCCGCCAATAGCGGTAAACGCCATCAATGCGTTTGCGCAATCCTTCATCAAGCTCGCCCGCACCCGATGCCAGACGGGCCAGCGGACAGCCGCCTTCCAGAAGTTCCGGTGCATCATCGCGGCCCAGTCGATCCACCTGCCCCATCATCACCGGCAGGATGTCATGGACTTCCTCAAGCTCATCAAGCCACACCGCATCGATATAGCCCGGCAAACATTCATCGATCACCGCATTGACCAGTTTGGCCTTGCCCGAAAAATGATGATAAAGCGCGCCTTTGGTGCACCCGCTGATATCAAGGATATTGGCAATCGATGCCCCGCCAAATCCGGCCCGGCGCACTTCACCAAATGCCGCATCCAGAAGCTTCTGCCGGGTCAGGTCGGGATCGCGCACCCGCTTGGGCACCAGCGCACCGCCGGAATGCGGCCCAACCTCCATGCTTTCATCCACTTCAAGCGTATCATCATCGGCGTGATCATCGGCGCGCGTGATCCGCGAAAGGGCTGCTGAAATGCTGAAAGGTTCTTTGGACATCGTGGCGATCTGATATGGAAATGAGTGTTGTTTTTCAGGTTCCTCTGTTTTCCCGCCAAGGTCAACCAGACAGCCTGCATATTGAATGCTTTCTCTATGCGGATTGATGACGCAGCCCCTTGCAATTCAATGCAAAGCATACTCTATTGTTGGAAATGCTCGTTTATGGGCGCGCCCCAATTACCCGTCGGATAGCAGATGCAGCTTGATTCCATCGCCTTTGTCGCAGCCGAAACCAAAATCGCACAGGATGCGATGTATCGGCTGAAACATCGTTATGGCCATACAGCCCCGGACAAGGCCGAAGTCATCGTCGCCCTTGGCGGTGACGGCTTCATGCTCGAAACCCTGCACCGCTATATGGGCCGCAAGGTGCCGATTTATGGCATGAACCGCGGCACTGTCGGGTTCCTGATGAATGAATTCCGTGAAATGGGCCTGCCCGAACGCATCGCCGAGGCCCAAACCGTCGAACTTCATCCCCTTCAGATGGAAGCCCACACCGTTTCTGGCGAAAGCCTGTGCGCCCTTGCGATCAACGAAGTTTCCCTTCTGCGTGAAACCCGCCAGGCCGCCAAACTGCGCATCAAGGTCGACGGTGTTGAACGTCTGGCCGAACTGGTTTGTGATGGCGCGCTTGTCTGTACGCCTGCGGGCAGCACGGCCTATAACCTGTCCGCACATGGCCCGATCCTGCCGATGGGCAGTGGCTTGCTGGCCTTAACGCCAATAAGCCCGTTTCGCCCGCGCCGCTGGCGTGGTGCGTTGCTCCCGCACGGGGCCGAAGTTGTCTTTACCATCGAAAACCCGGAAAAACGCCCGGTTTCTGCCGTGGCCGACTATACCGAGGTCCGCGATGTTTCCCATGTCAAGATCCGCGAAGATCGCAACATGAAGATCAAATTGCTGTTTGATCCCGAACATAATCTCGAAGAGCGTATCCTTAAGGAACAATTCGTCGAATGACCACCGCCGCACTTGCACCGTCACAAGACACCATTGACTGGTGCCGCAAACTGATTGCCCACCCGTCGGTCAGCATGACCCCGAACATGGCCCTGATCGAAGAGGTGAAAGCCTTCCTCGACGGGCTTGGCTATGAAACCCTTGTTGTCCGCGATGACAGCAACACCAAGGCCAATCTTTATGCCACCATCGGCCCGGCCGTGAATGGCGGCGTGATCCTGTCAGGTCACAGCGACGTTGTCCCGACCGAGGGCCAGAACTGGGCATCCGATCCCTATGGCATCGATATCCGCGACGGCAAACTTTATGGCCGCGGATCATGTGACATGAAGGGCTTCCTGGCCTGTTTGCTGGCCAAGGCCGAGACATTCAAAAACGCCGATCTGCGCGTGCCGATCCATCTGGCCTTTACCTATGACGAGGAAGTCGGATGTCTTGGCGTGCCAAGTCTGGTCGAGGCGATTAACAACCTGCCGCACAAACCCGCCATGTGCATTGTTGGTGAACCGACCGAGATGAAGGTCATCACCCAGCACAAAGGCAAATATTCCGCCCGGGCGCATTTCACCGGCCGGTCGGGGCATTCGTCGCTTCCGGGCGAAGGTGTTAACGCTGTTGAATTCGCCTCGGAATTTGTTGTCTTCCTGCGCAAGCTGGGCCGCAAATGCCGCGATGAAGGCCCGCATGATGATGAATTCGTGCCCAATCACACCACCTTCCATACCGGCGTGATCAAGGGCGGCACACAGCTTAATATCATCCCGCAGAATTGCTTTGTCGATTTTGAATTCCGCAATCTGCCCAATGATGATCGTGATGCGCTCAAGGCGCAGATTTTCGAATATCTCGACACGGTCCTAATCCCGGAAATGCGCGAAACCTATGCCGATGTCGGGGTCGAGATCGAAGTGGTTTCCGACATGCCGGGCCTTGCCACGGGCGATGACGAGGAAGTCACCAAACTGGTCATGGCGCTGACCGGCGCCAACACGACCGGCAAGGTAAGCTTTGGCACAGAAGCCGGGGTCTTTTCCGCGATGGGCGATATTCCGACCGTGGTCTGTGGCCCGGGCAATATCGAACAGGCCCACAAGCCAGACGAGTTCATCGAACTTGATCAGTTGGGCCGCTGCGAAGTGTTTCTGGATAAATTGCTGGCCGTTCTGGTCAAGTAACCGGCCAGATCACCGCACATATATAAAAGGGCTGCGAATTTCGCAGCCCTTTGTCGTTTGGCACATCAGGTCTGGATCAAACCAGATTGGCGTCAAAGAATTCCGCGGTGCGTTCGTTTGCCGTATTGGCATCGGCCTCGTCATAATGGGCGCCACCCTTGCGCGCAAAGGCATGATCACGCCCCGGATAGATATGAAGCTCGGTCAGGGAATGATCGCCAAGTGCTTCCTTGATCACGTCCTGCGCCTCGGCCGGGATATATTCATCATTGCCCGCAAGATGCACGATCAGCGGCTTTTTGATGTTATCGGCCTCGTTCATGTAATTATTCATGCCGCCTCCGTAATAGGCCGCAAAGGCATCGCCATCGGTTCGTGTTGCCGACAGGAAGGTCAAAAGCCCGCCAAGGCAGAAACCAACAACCCCGACCTTGCCATTGGCCCCCTCGATACCGCGCGCGGCCGTCATGGTTGCGGCGATGTCTTCAACGCCCTTATCAACGTTGAACGCCTGGTAATAGCCAAAGGCCTGCTTCCATTCGGCTTCGGACTTGTCGGTAATGTCGATGCCCGGCTTGATCCGCCAGAACAGGTCGGGACATACCGCGATATAGCCCTGCTTGGCATAATCATCGGCAATCCCGCGCATCACCGCATTGACGCCAAAGATTTCCTGAATAACCACAACAACCGGCGCCGGAAGGATTGCCGGCATCGCCACATAGGCCTCGAAATTCCCGTCCGGGGTGGTCACATCAAGCTTTGTCATCGCAATCAACCTCCTTGTTTTGATCTTTATGTCCAGTCAGTTAAGACCAGAATACCCGATCACAAGGGGATCGCTGCAAAAAACCACGCCCGCCCGTCGATAAATCACGATGACACGATTTGGGGTCGCTATATCGGGTTGCTAAATCCCGTGCGGCTGGTTGAACTCGGCCGCCATCTGGTCAAGTTCATGCCACAGGCTTTCGGCAAAGCTGCGCAGGACCATGATTTCAAAGCATTCCACGTCGGTGCGCGTGATCATCGCACCGATATGACCAATCATGGTCATCGCCGACGCACCCACAGCAAAAACATCATCGGCAAGATCAACCATCGTCCCCTTGATCAGAACATCACGGACCTTCGCCCCCGAAAGCATGATCCGAACCCGGCCATGGGTCTGATCGGACAGCGCAAATTCGGCGGGCATGTGCCCGGCAATCTCGGCAAAGCGGCCTTGTGAAATGTCGCAATCCCCAACCCAGAACCACTGGCCGGGCGACGGCGAACGAAGCCCGCCGCCAAGGTCGGGCGCAATATCGCCCAAAACCTTGGTAAGGCCGCTTTCATCTGGCGCGCCATTACCCAGAACATGAATGACAAAGCCCGCACTGACCGGCGCGATATGAACCGCGGCATGCCCGTTGGCATCCGGCTTGGCCGGAAATGGCGATACGTTATTAAGCAGAAAATCACGCATGGAGCTTCTCATTCTCTGGATCGACAAAGGCCGGATTGCAAAGGATGCCGGTAATGCTGGTCCCGGCAAGACCGTTCCAGATGACGACTTCCTCGCCATACCGTTCCGGCCCGCCTTTCACCAGCGCCAGGCCAATCGCATGACCAAGGCTTGGCGAATAACACATCGAGGTGACATAACCCTGATCATTGGCAAGACTGACCTCGTCCCCGACCTTAAGGATATGCGACCCGGTGGCAAATTTGTCCTCCGGTGATTTCGGCTTGATCCCGACCAGTGCCGGGCGCATCGGATCAAGAAGTCCTTCGCGCCGGTTCATCACCCGACCGATAAAGTCATCCTTGGTCACCGAAACCATCCGCCCCATACCAAGATCGGCGGGCGTCACCGTGCCATTAATCTCGGCATGGGTGACATGGCCCTTTTCAATCCGCATGACGCCAAGCGCCTCGGTGCCATATGGCGCAATGTCAAATTCCTTGCCCGCCACCATGATGGCATCGGCAACGCTTTCGCCATATCCGGCCGGAACCGCGATTTCATAGGCAAGCTCGCCCGAGAAGGAAATTCTGAACAACCGCCCGGTCAGCCGACCGCCAAACATCGAAACTTCGCGCGCGGCAAGGAACGGGAACGCCTCGTTTGAAATATCGTCATCAATGATCTTGGCCAGAACATCACGGGCCTTTGGTCCGGCAACCGCCATCTGTGCCCATTGATCGGTCGCCGATGCCAGCCGCACATCAAGTTCGGGCCACAAAACCTGCGCACAGAACTCAAGATGGGTCAAAACCCCCGCCGCAAGGGCGGTTGTCGTCGTCATGAAGTAATGATTTTCGGCCAAACAACTGGTCGTGCCATCATCATAGACCAAACCATCCTCGCGCAGCATGATGCCATAACGCGCCTTGCCAACGGGCAATTTCAGGAAGGCATTGCAATAAACCCGGTTCAGGAACTCTGCCGCGTCGGCACCAAAAATCTCGATCTTGCCAAGGGTTGAAACATCACAAATCCCGACATTTTCGCGCACATTGCGAACCTCGCGATCAACACTGTCGCGCCAGAATGTCTCGCCGTCTTTCGGGAACCAGCTTGATCTGTACCAAAGCCCGGTTTCAACAAACTTCGCCCCGTTGCGTGCGGCCCATCCATGAAGCGGCGATTTGCGCACCGGCTGGAATTCGAACCCCTTCGATGCGCCAACAAGTGCGCCAAACGACACCGGCGTATAAAACGGGCGGAATGTCGTTGTGCCAATCTCGCCGGGCGACACACCCTTGTTTTGGGCAAGGATGCCAATCGCATTCACATTCGATGTCTTGCCCTGATCGGTCGCCATGCCGTTGGTGGTATAACGCTTGGCAAGTTCGACGTGATCATATCCTTCGCGCATCGCAAGGTTGATATCACCCGCCGTCACATCGTTCTGATAATCAACAAACGCCTTGCCCTTGCTGGGTGGCACCGACCAGATCGCAACCGTTCCCTGCGCAATATCATCGACCTGTTCCAGACCAGGCAAACTTGCCGGCTCCCCGGTTAATCCAAGCACGCCCAATACCGAAACCGCCGCCTTGGCACCGGCCACAAAGCACGATGCGATCCCGGCATTTCCGGCAACCGCCCCTGCGGGCACCATGCCATCGCAATTTTCGGGCGGCAGGAAACCAACATGTTCATCCGACCAGACCGGCTTTGCCCCGCGATGACAGGCCAGATGCACAATCGGGCTATAGCCCCCCGAAACGGCAAGCGCATCAACCGCAATCACTTCATCGCGGCCATCATCATGACGCACGGCAATCGATTTGATCACCTTGCGTCCGGCCGTATCACGAACCATCGCCCCGGCAATCAACCGTGCCTTGCCGTCGTAATCAATATCGGGGCATTTGCGCGGATCAATGATCGCTGCAACCTCGATCCCGCTTGCTTCAAGGTCCAGCGCGGTCTGATAGGCCTGATTGTTATTGGCAAAAAGGGCAACGCGCTTGCCCGGTGCGACACCAAACGCATTAAGGTAGGTCCGCATCGCACCCGCCGTCATCACACCGGGCCGGTCATTGCCGCCAAACACAATCGGGCGTTCCTCGGCCCCGGTTGCCAGAATGACCTGTTTGGCAACAATACGCCAAAGCCGTTCCATCGCCCGGTTCGGATTGATCGCCGTCTCGGCAAGATGCTTTTGCACCCGCTCAACCGCGGCAAAGACCTGATCGTCATAGGCCCCGAAAACAGTGGTGCGTTTTTTGATCTCGACATTGGGCATGGCATGCAATTCACCAACCATATCGGCCAGAACCGCATCGGCGGGCTTACCGCCAATCATGCTGCCTTCGGCCAACATGCCACCGCCAAGCTGCGCACCTTCATCGGCAATAATCACCCGTGCCCCTGCCCGGCCCGCGGTCAGTGCCGCGGCAAGTCCGGCGGGACCGGACCCGATCACCAGAACATCGCAATGCGCCCAGCATTTCTCGTAATAGCCGGGATCGGGATCATAACTTGCCCGGCCAAGACCGGCGGCCTTGCGGATCAGCGGTTCATAAACCTTTTCCCAGAATGCCGCGGGCCACATGAATGTCTTGTAATAGAACCCGGCACCCAGCAACGGCCCCAAAAGGCCATTCATCGCCCCGATATCAAAATCCACATTCGGCCAGCAATTCTGTGATCGCGCTTCAAGCCCGTCAAAAAGTTCCGCCATGGTCGCACGGGTATTGGGATCCCGACGGCCATCACGCCCGATGGTCAAAAGTGCATTGGGTTCTGCCGCCCCGGCGGTCAGGATGCCACGCGGGCGGTGATATTTGAAACTGCGCCCGACCAGTTGCCTGCCATTGGCAAGCAGGGCGGACGCCACCGTATCACCGCCAAAACCGCGAAGCTTCTCGCCGTTAAAGCTGAATTCACGCACATCATCGCGATCAATCAGCGTACCGCCATCCATCCGGAAACTGGTCATGCCCGGCCCTCCGCCTTAAGAGTACTGGCATCAACCACGTTACTGGTTTCATGGGTGACCGTGTTGCGATCCAGCACCAGCCAGCGACGGCATCCGCCCGAATGGTGCCAATATTCCCGATGCTGCCCGCGCGGGTTATCGCGCAGATAGACATGATCAAACCAGATGCTTTCATCCGCACCCGCAACCGGACGCGGGGTTGCGACTTCGCCGCGCACGGTAAATTCCTCACGGGGGCGGGAACCGCAATGAGGACATTTGACAAGACTGCTCATTTCCAAATTCCTTTGCGGCTTAGTGCAGGTTGGCCTGGGCACCAACGCCCTTTTCATCAAGCAGATAACCGCGTGCAAATCGGTCCATGCGGAATGCGGTCGCGGTTTCATGCGGGCGATCGGTCGCCAGCAAATGGGCATAGCAATAGCCCGATGCAGGCGTCGCCTTGAACCCGCCATAACACCAACCCCCATTGAAATAGAGATTGCCGATATGGGTCCGATCCATGATCGGCGATCCATCCATGCTCATATCCATGATGCCGCCCCAACTGCGCAGGATACGCACCCGCGACAATGCCGGGATCATCGCCATTCCGGCCTCGGCAACATGTTCAACACAGGCAAGGTTGCCGCGCTGGGCATAGGAATTATACCCCTCGATATCCCCGCCAAACACAAGCCCGCCCTTATCGGACTGCGACACATAAAAATGCCCGGCCCCGAATGTGACGACCGTATCGATAAACGGCTTCAACCCCTCGGACACAAACGCCTGAAGCGCGTGACTTTCAATAGGAAGGCGCATATCGACCATTTGCGCCACATGGCTTGAACTGCCCGCAACCGCCATTGCAAGTTTGCCGCACTTGATTGCGCCACGGGTGGTTTGAACGCCCGTGATCTGATCACCATCACGGTCAATCGCCGTGACTTCGCAATTCTGGATGATATCAACACCGTTCTGATCGGCCCCACGGGCAAATCCCCAGGCCACCGCATCATGGCGCACCGTACCGCCACGCGCCTGCATCAAACCGCCCATGATCGGAAAACGCGCATTGTCGTAATCCAGAAATGGCAGCTTTTCACGCACCTGATCACGATTAAGCAGGTCTGCATCCACCCCGTGCAACCGCATGGCATTGCCACGCCGCGTATAGGCATCGCGCTGTACGTCGGAATGATACAAATTGATCACGCCACGCTGGGACACCATGGCGTTGAAATTGAAATCCTGCTCCAATCCTTCCCACAGCTTCATCGAGAATTCATAGAACGGGTTATTGCCTTCAAGCAGATAGTTCGACCGGATGATCGTCGTATTACGCCCGATATTCCCCGACCCCAGATAGCCCTTTTCAAGAACGGCCACATTGCGGACGCCAAACACCTTGGAAAGGTAATAGGCCGTCGCCAATCCATGCCCGCCACCGCCAATGATGATCACATCATAACGGGGTTTCGGGTCGGGATTGCGCCAGGCCGGTTTCCAGTTCTTGTTCTTGGAAAAAGCATTGCCAAGCAATGACAGGGCTGAATAACGCATCTTTGATCTTTCGCTGTTGCCCGCAACGGGTACCAACCGATCTTGACAGAGCCACAATTTCCAGCTTGTCTAAAAAAGACATCTAATAACATATTTGGGACATCACATTTGATGCCGCCAAACGCGCGATCAGGGGCATGTGATGACATCGGAAACCGAAATCAGGGCCAAATCCAAACCGGCCACCCCGGTCACACCTGCCGCCAAGACATCGTCACCACAGCCGCAAATGCATTCTCACTCCCCCGCCGGTCCGACTGCGTTCCCGGCCCCGCAACAAATCGGCTTTTTTCTGCTGCCCGATTTCGCGCTGATGTCCTATGCCTCGGCAATTGAACCGTTGCGGGCTGCCAATCTTCTGGCCGGGCGGCCGGTGTACAACATCCTGAATTATTCGGTGTCCGGCGGGCATATCGCCTCGTCCTCGGGCACAGCGGTCCCGACCACGCCACTGGCCCAGGCCCCGACCAATTTGCACAGCCTGTTTGTCTGTGCCGGTGGCCATCCGTCGCAATGGCAGGCCCCCGGAATGCTGCCGGCCTTGCGCAAACTGGCCCGCTGGGGCGTGCGGATGGGCGGCATTTCCAGCGGGGCCTATGTGCTGGCGGCTGCCGGACTGTTGGGACAACGCCAATTCACCATCCATTGGGAACATGCCCCGGCCCTGATCGAAGCCTTTCCCGATCTCGAACCACAGCGTGCCCGCTTTGTCATGGATGGCGACCGGATCACGTGTGGCGGCGGGGTCGCGCCGCTTGATATGATGCATGCGATGATTGCCGAGAATCTCGGATCGGATTTCGCCACCCGGGTTTCGGACTGGTTCCTGCATACCCAGGTCGGCACATCAACCGGATCACAGCGCGCATCCCTTGCCGAACGTTACAACCTTCATCATCCGGGACTGTTGCGGGTTCTCGAAAAGATGGAAACCACCATCGAAGACCCGAAATCCCGCGAAGAAATGGCGCGCTTTGCCCGCCTGTCCACCCGTCAGCTTGATCGTCTGTTTGATCAGCATCTCGGGAAGTCGTTCCTTGAAACCTATCGTCAGGTCCGCCTTGATCATGCCCACCGGCTTTTGACCCAAAGTGCCCTGACCATTTCCGAAATTGCCTTTGCCACCGGCTTTTCAAACAGCAGCCATTTCTCGCGCAGCTACAAGGCAACCTACGGTATCACGCCAAGCATGGCACGCGGCGACTGATCGCTGCATTCCCCACCCCGTTCGGCAAGGAAACCTATCCAACCGAGGGGCGCATATCCCGGACAACGATTTCGACAGAATCGGCACGACTCAACGAGTCTGCATATTTGATATGCATAATTTTTCAAGGCCTATTTTTTAAACATTTGATCTATCGGCGATCCACCAACTTAACTAACTATTTATTTTTATTATATTTTTTGCAACGCACAATAAAAAACACATTTGAACTTGTTCACTACAATGAATTGATTTTTAATAAAAGGAATGTCCATCGGGGGGCATTATGTGATGGAGAGACTAAAATGGAACAATCCGTACCGGAGTTGATGGCAAGGCTCGATAGCCTTGAGTCATCACTCAGCATGGCAACGACCATCAATTCCGAAGTTTTCTATTGGTGGTGTACAGCACTGATGCTTGCCATCCATGCAGGCTTCCTTGCGTATGAAATGGGTGCATCGCGCGCAAAGAACGCGCTGGCATCGGGCATGAAAAACCTGATCGCGTTCGCATTCCTTATTCCGGCATTCTATTATGTTGGCTGGTGGATCTATCTGGCGTTCCCGTCAGGCTTCAGCATCGCCGAAGGTTCCGAGGCAGGCCTGCCCTGGAGCGAATTCATGGGTCCGAACCTGACCGATAACGCATCGGGCATCTTCTATGCGGCCTTCACCCTGTTCGCTGCAACCACCGCCTCGATCATGTCGGGTTCGGTGATCGAACGTATCCGTATTTCCGGCTTCACCATCCTTGCCATTTTCCTTGGCGCGGTTGTCTGGATCCTTGGCGCATCCTGGGGCTGGCACCCGGATGGCTGGCTCACCACCGAGTGGGGCCTTCATGACGTTGGCGCTGCTGGTTGCGTGCACACCGTTGCCGGCTTCTTCACCCTTGGTGTTCTGATCAATCTCGGCCCGCGTATCGGTCGCTTCAATGCCGATGGTACGGTCAACAATATCGACGGCCACAACATGCCGATGTCGCTGATTGGCCTGATGCTGATCGTGATGGGCTTCTTTGGCTTCCTTGGCGGCTGCATCATCTATACCGGTGACATGTGGACCACCATCTACAACACCCCGACGACCCTGTCGGCATTCGCATTCAACACCCTGATGGGCGTTGCAGGCGGCATGATCGGTGCCTACCTCGTCACCCGTGATCCGTTCTGGATGATGTCGGGCGCACTGATCGGTGTGATTTCTTCGGCTCCGGCTCTTGATCTTTACTATCCGGGCTTTGCCTTCCTTGTCAGCTTCGCTGGCGGTTGCATCATGCCGAAACTCAACGACATCCTCGTTGGCAAATTCAAGATCGACGATGCTGTTGGCGCGGTTGCCGTTCACGGCTTTGGCGGCGTCTGGGGCCTTATTGCAGCGGGTCTGTTTGCATCGGGCTATCCGAACGTTGCCGGTCCGGACATCTCGTTTGTCGGTCAGCTTTCCAGTGCGGTTGTCTTCATGATCCTTGGTTTCGTTCCGGGCTATGCCCTGTCTTACGTTCTTAAGGTCGTCGGTCTGCTGCGTGTTACCGAGAAGGCAGAACTGGCTGGTCTCGACAAGGCAGAAGTCCCGGTCAGCGCATATCCGGAAAGCTCTGTTCCGGCTGCGTTCACCAACGATCCTACTTCGCCGACCCCGGCCGAGTAATCCGTTCCTGATCCTTTAAGACAAGGAAACTGAAAATGAACACATCTCCGATTACCAGCTGGGAAGGTGCAGAGGCCTATTTTACCTTTGCTGACAAACCGGCCCTTCTGGCTCTGTTCACGCTGATCGGTATTGGCGTATGTGTCTGGACCATCGTTTCGATGGCCACCCACGAGAACAAAGCCTACAAAGACATGTAATCTTTGGGACTGACGGGATGTTTTGCCAGCCTGCCCTGAACCCAATCGGCACAACATCCCATCACGAACACAGCGAAAGGCCAGCCTTAAAACTGGCCTTTCGGTCTTTCTTCGAATGACACCCCAAAACGGGCTGCCATTCCCTTGCAAGCACCATGACCGGCACCGGGCATATCGCTACATTCCGGCACCCTGACCACATCTGACTTGCACCCCAGATCATTCACCGCAGAGGCCACAATGATCGACCTTTCCCACCCCCTTCCCTATCCCCATGCTGTTCGCGCCGCACGCCCCAGCCGCATCCTCAATGCCGGGCGCACCGCGATGGCACGCAATATCGAACGCTATGAAATTCCCGGTCGCGGGGCCGCCCTGATTGCCCTTCGCGAAGGCGATCTTGTCACCCTGACCAATATCGAAGGGATGCAAACGGTCGAACTGATCGGCCTTGATCCGGCGGGTGGCGCATTGCCCTCGATCTTCGAGCAACTCCCGCACGGCAAACCACGCGGCCTGATCGACCTTCTGGGCAATCCCTATGACACAAGCCTTGCGCGCTTTGCTGCCACTCTCAAACGCCGCGATATCGCGCTTGAAAATTGCCTTGCGCTACGCATGTTCGGCAATGCCAGCCCGGCCGGGGACAGGATCGAATTGACCGCACAGTTTGACGGATTTGTCATCATCGCCACGCCTGCGCCGATCATGCAAATTGATGCCCACAACACGGCAAGCCCGATTGCGGCCGAAATCAAACGTGCCCATCACCATGACACATACAGCTTTGCCTTGCCGGACCCGCTGGCCGACCCGAATCTTGATCTGCGCGTGCATGCCGCCACCGCACAAGCCTATGAAATCAAGGCTGGTGATTACATTCAGATTCTTGATGTCGACGGGCGGCAATGCACCGATTTTCAATGCTTTGATGCCCGCAAACTTGATCGCGGCATCCAGAACCCGCTGGATGTCACCACCACGCGCACACTGATGGGGCACGCCTATCCCATGCCCGGCCTGCATGGCAAATATTATGATCAGGACATGGACCCGCTGGTCGAGGTTATCCAGGATACCTGCGGACGCCACGATGCCTTTGCCATGGCCTGTGCCGCCAAATATTACGACGATATCGGTTATCCGGGGCATGTGAACTGCACCGATAATTTCAACGGGGCCCTTGCCGCACACGGGGTTGATCCGCGATCCGGCTGGATGGCGATCAATTTCTTTTTCAATACCGGCATTGATGATCACGGTGTGATGTATGCCGATCAGCCCTGGTCACGTCCGGGCGATTACGTGTTGCTCCGCGCCATGACCGATCTGGTCTGTGTATCGTCGGCCTGCCCTGATGACACCACGGCGGCCAATGGCTGGAAACCGACCGACATTCATATCCGTGCCTATGACAGCACCGAAAAATTCACCCATGCCGTTGCCTGGCGCCCGACAGCAGAGGCCGAAGCAAAAATGACCAAAGAAACTGCCTTTCACCCGCGTTTTGGCGAACTGACCCGCAACTTTGTTGACTATAAGGGGTTCTGGCTGGCGCACGAATATACCGGCTTTGGCATGATCGAAGAATATTATGCCTGCCGCGAAAAGGCCGTCGTGATCGACCTTTCGGCCCTGCGCAAATTCGAAATCACCGGCCCCGACAGTGAAACCCTGATGCAGCATTGCCTGACCCGCAATGTCAAAAAGCTCGGCATTGGTCAGGTCGTTTATTCCGCCATGTGCTATCCGCACGGCGGGATGATTGATGACGGTACTTTGCTGCGCCTTGGGCAGGATAATTTCCGCTGGATTTGCGGCGATGATTACAGCGGTATCTGGTTGCGCGAACAGGCCGCCAAGCTTGGCCTGCATGTTCTGATCCGTTCATCAACCGATCAGATGCACAATATCGCCGTTCAGGGACCCAAAAGCCGCGATATCCTGCGCGAAGTTATCTGGACACCACCCCATCAGCCCAAGCTTGATGAAGTCGGCTGGTTCAAATTCACCATTGGCCGGATCGGGGATGCCAAAGGCGCACCTGTCGTTATCTCGCGCACCGGCTATACCGGGGAACTCGGCTATGAAGTCTGGTGCCATCCCAAGGATGCGCTGACGGTCTTTGATGCGATCCGGGACGCCGGGGAACCGCACGGCTTGACCCCGATGGGGCTTGCCGCCCTTGATATGGTGCGGATCGAAGCCGGGCTGATTTTCGCCAATTACGAATTTTCCGACCAGACCGATCCGTTCGAAGCCGGGATCGGCTTTACCGTGCCGTTGAAATCCAAGGAAGACGACTTTATCGGCCGCGATGCCCTGATCCGGCGCAAGGATCATCCATCCCACAAACTGGTCGGGATCGAGATTGATGGCAATGTCGCCGCCAGCCACGGCGACTGCGTCCATATCGGGCGCGCCCAGATCGGTGTTGTCACCAGCGCGATGCGATCTCCGATCCTCGGCAAAAACATCGCCCTTGCGCGCATCGACATCGCCCACGCCGATCTTGGCACCGAGGTCGAGATTGGCAAACTTGACGGCCACATGATGCGCCTGCCCGCCAAAATCACCGCTTTCCCGCATTACGACCCGGAAAAAACCAAGCCAAGATCATAACACGAAGAATCCTCACATTCCTGCAAACCCATCCAAAGCACGCCCGCCATCCCAGCCCGGCGTGCTTTTCTTCATCCCGCCCATCGCAATCCTCGGCGAAAAAGCCATCCAGCCCGGTTTGGCTCCGGGTCTGGCTCTGGCTCCCGCTCTGGCTCCGGCTCTGGCTCTGGTTCTGGTTCTGGTTCTGGTTCTGGCTCTGGCTCTGGTTCTGGCTCTGGCTCTGGTTCTGGCTCTGGCAGCACATCTGCACTGGTCCCACTCGACCTTGCCCAACCCAGCTCCGAACTTTCCAGCCTTACCAGCCCCGCCCGATCTCTCCCGATCCTGCCCAGCCCCACCAGACCTTGCTTAATCCTGAGTAATCTGTCGGCCCAGCTCCAAACCTCACAGTCCTGCCCGACCTTTCCCGGCCCTACCCAACCCTGCCCAAAACCCAACTAACCCAGCCTAATCCAGCCCATCCCTCCTGATCGACCTCGGCCCCAGTCCGGTCTTACCCGTCCCAACTCCAATCCCGGTCCAGCTCCAACCCAATGCCTCCTTAGCTTTGCCACAGCGCTGCCCGTCCCCGGTCCATCCTCATCCCAGCCTCGCCGCAGCTACCTCGTCTCAAATCAAAGCCCATCTCAACCTCGCCGCAGCTACCCCCTCTCCGATACAACCCCATCTCGGCTTCTCCGCAGCTACTCCCTCTGCGATTTCACTTGTGGATGCCTTGGGCATCATGACCCCGCAAAACCCAATCCTCATACAAAAGAAAACACCGCGCCTTGGCGCTGGGGTGACTGCGAGGTTTCTCTGTCAGGAGATGACAGCAGGATTATTAGTTTCTATTTAATAATAAGCGTTATTCTGCAGCGCTGCTTTTTAATCCAGTTTGCAAATAAGCATCCAGACTGTCGTCAAGCTCATCAAGCCAGGGCGTATGATGGGCCGGGGACATGTTGCCGGTCATAAGTGACCTGTATGACTTGTTGCGATAGCCCATAATGTCATGGGCCTTGTCATGTTCCCATTCCTCGAAAGTCTTGTTGACCCCTTCGATGTCAAACATCGGATAGTCTGTCATTTCAATAAGATGGGCGGTGTAATCGCCCTGGAACCAGATCATGTCATGATCGTCTTTCAGGCCTTCTTCGCGGTCCCGCCAGGCTTGACTATCCGCCTTCATCACGTCCTTTGACGGCAAATCAAGACGGCCCATGATGACATCACGCGCATACCATGCCTGTGCATCAAACATGTTGAAGGTATAGAACTGGTCCTGCATGCCCAGATACATCAATTTTGGGTTTTCGTCCCACACCACCCCGTTATAAAGACCCAATGGCCACAATCGGTTAGCGGTCTTCAAGCGCAAATCATCGGTCAGGAACGGGAAGTGATGCTGATAGCCGGTACACAGGATAATCGCATCGACATCACGTGATGATCCATCCTTGAAATAAGCCGTATTGCCCTCGACCCTGGTCAAAAGCGGCACCTCGGCCCAGTTATCGGGCCAATCAAAGCCGATGGGATTGGTGCGGTGACTGACCGTGACGGATTTGCAGCCATATTTATAGCATTGCGATCCGATATCCTCGGCCGAATAGGATGTGCCGATGATCAGGATGTCTTTATCTTTGAATTCAAGCGCATCGCGGAAATCATGGGCATGCAGAACGCGCCCACCAAAGGTCTCGAAACCCGGGAATTCCGGCACATTTGGCGTCGAAAAGTGACCGTTCGCGACGATCACATAATCAAATTCCTCGGATGCGATGATATCGTTTTTGAGATCATGCGAGGTGACCGTAAAGGTCTGTGACGCATCATCAAATTCAACACTGCGTACCGGCGTTCTGAACCGCACCCACGGGCGCACATTGGCCTTTTCCACCCGGCCCTTGATATAATCCCAGATCACCGCGCGCGGCGGATAGGACGCAATCGGTTTGCCGAAATGTTCCTCGAATGTGTAATCGGCAAATTCAAGGCATTCCTTGGGTCCGTTTGACCACAAATAGCGATACATCGATCCGTGGATCGGTTCGCCATATTCATCAAGACCGGTGCGCCAGGTGTAATTCCAAAGCCCGCCCCAGTCTTCCTGGCGCTCAAAACAGACAATCTCGGGGATCTCGGCCCCTTTGGCTGCTGCTGACTGGAATGCACGCATTTGCGCCATGCCCGACGGGCCGGCTCCGATGATCGCAACACGAAGTGTCATTGCCTTTGATCCCCTGATAAACCATTTTCCTTGTCCTCCCTTCGGCTGTTTTTTTGTGCCGTTTTTCGTGCCGTTTCGGGCCGTTTTTCAGGCCCTTATCCCTAGTCGGGGAAAATCCCCGGCGATGTCGGCGCACCGTCGTCAAATTGCGACAACCACTCGACCAGGATCGGGTGATAGCGTGACAACCCTTTGTATTCGACAAGTTCCGGGCGCAGATCGCGCATCACACGATGCAGGCGACGGCCCCATTTCGGCTGGGTGACGACTTCGTTCATCGCCATCAAATAGGTACGGATCGGAAACAGGATCGCGTTCGATCGCGGCAACCGCCAGAAGGTCTGAAGCTCGACCCGAAGATGGATCTTTTCGCCGATATTTTCAGGCGTCACCGTGGTGCGATCCGGGCCCCATTTCGGATAGTTTTCCGGGCTGGTATCAAGCCTTGGATTAACCGTCAGCGTCCAGTTCAGACGCCGGGACGGCTGCCCTTGCGGCAGGGAAAGCAGGAATTTCAACGCGCGCTGAAACACGCCCAATTCATGGGCCAGCGGCACCGGTGCATGCCATTCAAAGAAATTCATGCCGACATCAAAATCAAGCGACCAGTCGGCCTGTGCGGTAATGATCCCGGCATCAAGCCAAAGATTGCCGTCGCGCTGATCAAGGATGGCATGGTCGCCCTGCACCTGGCGGCCGATATATTCCATCGGATGACATGGCAGGGCCGAACTGTCGCCAAAGATGAACGTATCGTCGATCTGAAGCGGCTTGTTGATCCAATGCCAGCGATCCCCGTCAATGGTCAGCTCGAACAGATCGGGATAATCACGCGCCTTGGAAACCATCACCAGTTCGACAAAATCCCAACCGGCTGTTTCCATATGCGGCAAGGCCTGACAGCGACCGGGATCATCGGCAAGAACAAGCGCGCGATCCTTCATTTCCGCGACGTAATGTTCGTCCACATCAAAGGCATGTTCAAACGGGCTTCCCGCCCGTGTGGCGTGATGCGGTTCCACATTGGTCGAATACATATAAACGTCTTCGGGAAACGGGAACGGAAAGCGCGGGATGTTGCCCGGACTGTTGGCATAGGTGAAATCGTTACGGAATGTCTCGTTTCTAAACTGAATGGTCATGATGCCGATCCCCCTTACAGATCAAGCTCAAGGCGTTCACCGCGAAAACGCGACACGCAGGGCATGATGAATTGCTTTGAGGCACGCTGATCGTCGTCAAGCCAGTGGTCGTTGTGGGCGATATCGCCATCACAGGTGACGACCCTGGTTTCGCATTGACCACACGCCCCGCCACGACACAGACAATTGACCGGGGTCCCGGATGCCTCGATGGCTTCAAGCAAGCTTTGTTCCGGCCCGACCGCGATATCGATCCCGGCCTTTGCCAGATGGACGGAAAATGCCTGACCAACCGGCGGGGACAGGAAATGTTCGAAATGGATGTGGGCGGCGGGCCAGCCAAGGTCGGTTGCGGTTTTGACAACCGCTTCGATCATGCCTTTCGGCCCGCAGACATAAACATGGGTGCCAAGCGGTTGATCAGACAAAAGTTCCGCCAGATCAGGACCACCGCCCGCATCATCACAATAACATGTGACATTATCGCCAAAGCGATCCTGCAAGCTGTCCATATAGGCCGCCTGTGCCGCAGTACGGGCCGCATAATGAAGTTCGAACGGCGCACCAAGTTCGGATGCCTGCGCCATCTGGGCGATGAACGGCGTGATACCGATACCCCCGGCAATCATCAGATGTTTGCGGGCCCGCAAATCAAGGGAAAACAGGTTCACCGGGGCCGAGATATTCATCTTCATGCCCGCTTCGACCTTTTCATGCATGAATTTCGATCCACCGCGCCCGTCATCATCACGCCGAACCGAAATGGCATATTGGCCGCGCTCAAACGGTGAACTCATCAATGAATAGGCATTCTTGCGCTTGGTCGAACCATCAAGCATTTCAACAACGATATGCGCCCCGCCGGAAAAGGCCGGAAGTTCGTTACCGTGGATATGTTTGAATTCAAACCGCTTGATGATCGAATTGACTTCGACAACCTTGCTGACAACAACCGGGATTAAATGATCGGACGCACTCATTTGAACACCTCCCTGATTTCGACTTCCTCGGTCGGGTCTTCGGCATTGATGCAAACACCCTGAAAGGCGGCCAGACGCCGGGAATAATGATCGCGCACCAAAAGCAGAAGATCACAGGACGGGCATTTGACCGGCTGTGTCGTGACCTTTTCGATCATGGTTTTGCAGTGAACGCATTGAACGCGCCTTGCCAGACTGCCGCGATGTTCACACTGCACCGCTGTATGATCGAGCCCGCATTCCTCGCCCTTGGCGACAGCCTGCCCAATCAGGCCCTCGGTCCCGGCAAGGTAAAGCTGACTGCCCATTTTGGCATCGGCCAGCCAGTCGCCAAGCCTGGCAATGGCGTCATCAATGGTCGGGAAGTGTTCGAACCGTTTGGCCCCCAACGCGTAAAGGGCGGTGATCAAGGCGTTTTCACCCGGCGTCGGCACATAAAGGATATGCACCTTTTCCATGAAACCTTTCGGGGCGGCTTGGGCAACGCGGATAACACATTCTGCGCCCGAAGCATCGGCAACAAAGTAATGCGCCAACCCCGGCGCAATCGCCAGGGTGCCATAGGTCGGGCGCGAAAGAATGCTTTCTTCTATCAAACTTTCAGACATGGTAGCGGGGTCCCGTTCTGTCAGAAACCAAAGGATCGGCTTGGCGATCCGGGGGCCTCTGACGGCCCTCGTCGCGGCACATCAACCCTTGGCAGTTCTTTTGGACTTGGAAGGATCATCAAACGGCATGGTATGGGCCATACCGCCCAGCATCCCGTCCGCCCCGGCAATTTCAAGACGCACACCCTGCTGGGCGCAATCAACCGCCAAACGGGCAATTGCCATGGTCTGTTCTTTAAGCGGGCTATACATCGCGCAGGTCACAACACCGACCTTGGTCCCGTCCTTGAACACAGCAGCCCCTTCGGCCGGGACTTCCTTGCCGTCAAACAGGATGCCGAAAATCTTGAAACGTTCCTTGCCCTTGAGACGGTAATGTTCCTCGGCCCCGCGGAAACCGGTTTTGCCGGGACTGACCGTGAAATCAAGACCCAGTTCCCAAAGGGTATCGCCCGGCCCTTCGTTTTCGAACGGGTACATCTGCGAGTTGTCATAGGGATAAAACAGCAGGTAACTTTCGACACGCAGCATATCAAGCGTGGTAAAGCGGGTCGGAATAATGCCCATATCGGCACCTTCGGCAACGATACGATCCCAGATCATCCCGGCATCCTGCCCGCGACAGAAAATCTCGTAACCGCGTTCACCGGTATAGCCGGTCCGCGAAATCATCACAGGCGCGCCAAACAACTGGGTCTGCATGTGATGGAAATAGGGAAGATCGCGAATGCCGGGCACATATTCCGCCAGATAGTCGACAGCCAACGGCCCCTGAAGCGACAGGTCATGCAGGTCATCATCAAAGCGAACCGACACATCGCGCCCCATGGCCGCACGGGTCAGTTCTTCGTGCCCGGTGCCCGAACCGTGAACCACCATCCATGAATTCGGTCCCATGCGATAAATCACACAATCATCGGTAAACTTGCCCTGATCGTTAAGCATGCAGGCATAGACCGACTTGCCCGGATAGATCTTTTCGACATTGCGCGTGGTGGCATAATCAATGACATGCGAGGCATGTGGCCCGGTGATATGGACCTTTTTCAGGCCCGATACATCCATGATCCCGGCCTTGGTACGGATGGCGATATATTCCTCGTCCCAATCCTTGTCATAGGTCCATGCCGTTCCCATCCCGCTCCAGTCTTCAAGATTGGAACCAAGCGCCCGGTGGCGGTCGGCAAGGACGGAAAATCTCCAGCTTGCAGTCATTGTGATGGCCTCCTGATTTGGTCGCCTTGTCGCGCAATCAGCGCGCAATTATCGGCTTTTTATGTTCTCCATTCTGGCGGCAACTTGTTCGCGAACGCAATATTTATTTTTCATTTAATTCAATAATTATTCCTCAAAGGTGATTTTCTGCGGCATTGCAGTAATTTGCCCATGCCTTGCAAACTCGCCAAATCTGCAAATTGATTTTCCCTTCAGTTGATAAATCTTTCCTGACAGTTTAAATGACTCTGGAAGGTCTGTTTGTCGTCCGGCGATCCAACCCGTCACGATGCAAAGACCCAAAACAAAAGACAGCCGCAAAAGCGGCCCGGCAGGAAACCCAGGAAACGATCAGGAAACGCGCCGCCCCGGTTTGGGACGGTCGCGAAGGAAGCCGCCACAATGGCAGATACCAAATCGAACACACCGACGAAAAGCACCGCCAATAGCGAGCAAGGACACAGCATGGACTCCATGAACAAACCGGCCGCCCTTACCCAGGACCCGCATGCTCTGCGCGAGCCAAAGGAAAACAATCTGGAAATCGCGATCGGCCACGAAGTCCGTGCCCTGCGCAAGAAACTTGGCATCACCATTGCCGATCTTGCGTCGGCAACCGGCATCTCTATGGGGATGTTATCCAAGATTGAAAACGGTGTGACGTCACCGTCTCTGACATCGCTTCAGGCATTGGCAAGCGCGCTTGGCGTACCGCTGACCGACTTTTTCCGGCGTTATGAAGAACCGCGCAATGCGGTGTTCGTCAAATCGGGCGAAGGCATTGCGATTGAACGGCGCGGCACGCGTGCAGGCCATGAATATAACCTGCTTGGGCATATTGATAACAATACCAGCGGTGTCGTCGTCGAGCCCTATTTGCTGACGCTGACCGAGGAGTCGAGCAGTTTCCCCGCCTTCCAGCATGAAGGCATGGAATTCATCTATATGCTTGAGGGTGAAGTACGCTATCGCCACGGTGATCAGCTTTATTACATGCAAGCCGGTGACAGCCTGTTTTTTGATGCCGATGCACGGCACGGACCGGAAGAACTTCTTTCATTTCCAATCCGTTATCTGTCGATTATCTGCTACCCGGCACGCTCGTAAACTTTCTTCACGGTGAAGAAACTAATTCACCCTGATGAAATTTTTATTCTTATGAGTTGATTCCGCAATCGCGAACAGCTAGTCTCCATTCAAGCAACAGAATGGAGACTGTCCTGCCATGTGCGGCATCGTTGGTTTATTCCTTAAAGATAAAAGTCTGGAACCGCAGCTCGGCGCTTTGCTGTCGGAAATGCTGGTGACCATGACCGATCGCGGCCCTGATAGTGCGGGGATCGCCATTTATGGCGCAGATCAGAACAATCTGGCCAAACTCACCATTCAGTCCCCGGAACCGGAAACCGATTTTGCCGGTCTGACCGATGAGCTGCGGGCTGCGGGCATTGCAAATGCATCGATCCTGCCCAAAAGCACACATGCCGTCATCACGGTTGCCGCCGATCAGATGGATGCCACCCGTACCGCCCTTGCCGAACTTCGCCCCAATGTCCGGGTGATGGGCACGGGCAATGTCATGGAAATCTATAAGGAAGTCGGCCTGCCCAAGGATGTGGTCGAACGGTTCAAGATTACCGACATGTCGGGCACGCACGGGATCGGCCATACCCGTATGGCAACCGAAAGTGCGGTCACGACCCTTGGCGCCCATCCGTTTTCGACCGGATCGGACCAGTGCCTTGTCCATAACGGGTCGCTGTCAAACCACAACAATCTGCGCCGCGAACTGTCCCATCAGGGCATTCGCATGGAAACCGAAAACGATTCCGAAGTTGCCGCAGCCTATCTGACCGGGGAAATGGCCAAGGGCAAGAACCTTGGCGAGGCCCTGACAAGTGCGCTTGATGACCTTGACGGGTTCTTCACCTTTGTCGTTGGCACCAAGTCGGGCTTTGGGGTTGTCCGTGATCCGATTGCGTGCAAGCCCGCCGTCATGGCCGAAACCGATGCCTATGTCGCATTCGGGTCGGAATACCGCGCGCTTGTAAACCTGCCGGGCATCGAAGATGCGCGGGTTTGGGAACCGGAACCGGCCACGGTTTATTTCTGGGAACACTGATTTTCAAGAACCCTGTCGGGTGCTGCGCCGCGCGCCCCGACCCGGCCGTTTGACACAGGCGGCCCTAGAAGGAAGGAACACACATGCCAGTGTTTGATCTTGCAACCACCGAACTGCGCGACCTGAATGCGTCGCTTCATGCACTTGATAAAGAAGGTGGGAACGAGGAATTCGAAGTGACCAATCCTCGGGGCGCCCATGCGGTTGCCGTCGGGATTGATGCCCCGGTCGATGTCCATATCAAGGGCAGCGTCGGTTATTACTGCGCGGGCATGAACGAAACCGCCCACATCACGGTTCATGGCAATGCCGGTCCGGGTGTGGCGGAAAACATGATGTCGGGCAAAGTCGTGATCAAAGGCGATGCCAGCCAGTATGCCGGGGCGACTGCCCACGGCGGATTGCTGGTGATCGAGGGCAATGCATCGTCACGATGCGGCATTTCGATGAAGGGCATCGACATCGTCGTCAAAGGCAATATCGGCCATATGTCGGCCTTTATGGCACAGTCGGGCAACCTTGTTGTTCTGGGTGATGCCGGTGATGCACTTGGTGATTCACTGTATGAGGCACGGCTTTTCGTGCGCGGTACGGTCAAATCGCTTGGTGCGGATTGCATCAAAAAGGACATGCGCCCCGAACATATCGAAATTCTGGCCAAGCTGCTTTCGGATGCGGGGATCACGGATGTGAAGCCCGACGAATTCACGCGATATGGCTCTGCCCGCCAGCTTTACAACTTCAATATCGATAATGCCGACGCTTATTGACGCGCAGCGCTGAAACCACGTTTTCAGCCCAGAAACAGGATCAGACCATGAGCCACAAACATCCCGTTACCACGCCGCGCAAATCGGCAACTTTTGACGATTACACCCTTTCAGAAATCCGCCGTGCCGCCGCCACCGGCATCTATGACATTCGCGGCAGCGGCGCAAAGCGCAAGGTCCCGCATTTTGATGACCTGTTGTTCCTTGGCGCATCGATGTCGCGCTACCCGCTTGAGGGATATCGCGAGAAATGCGAAACCGCGGTCACGCTGGGCACCCGTTTTGCCAAGAAGCCGATTGAACTTAAAATCCCGATCACCATCGCGGGCATGAGTTTCGGTTCGCTTTCCGGTCCGGCCAAAGAGGCCCTTGGACGCGGTGCAACCCTTGCCGGAACATCGACCACCACAGGCGATGGCGGCATGACCGAGGAAGAACGCGGGCATTCGCAAACTCTTGTGTATCAATATCTTCCGTCACGGTACGGCATGAACCCGCGCGATCTGAAGCGCGCCGATGCGATTGAAATCGTTATTGGTCAGGGCGCAAAGCCCGGTGGCGGCGGCATGTTGCTGGGTCAGAAAATCTCGGACCGCGTAGCCCATATGCGCAACCTGCCCAAAGGGATTGACCAGCGTTCCGCATGTCGTCACCCGGACTGGACCGGCCCGGACGATCTTGAGATTAAAATTCAGGAACTGCGCGAAATCACCGACTGGGAAAAGCCGATCTTTATCAAGGTTGGCGGTGCCCGCCCCTATTACGACGTGGCCCTTGCGGTCAAGGCCGGTGCCGATGTCGTGGTTCTGGACGGGATGCAGGGCGGCACGGCGGCAACGCAGGAAGTGTTCATTGAACATGTCGGTCAGCCGACCCTTGCCTGTATCCGTCCGGCGGTAAAAGCGTTGCAAGACATGGGAATGCATCGCAAAGTACAACTGATCGTATCTGGCGGCATTCGCAACGGGGCCGACGTGGCAAAGGCATTGGCCCTTGGCGCGGACGCGGTTTCCATCGGGACTGCCGCACTGGTCGCCATCGGGGACAACGATCCCAAATGGGAAGAAGACTATAACGCGCTTGGCACGACCGCCGGTGCGTATGACGATTGGCATGAAGGCCGTGATCCCGCAGGCATCACGACCCAGGATGCCGACCTGATGAAACGGGTTGATCCGATTGCCGCTGGGCGGCGTCTGGCCAACTATCTGAAGGTCATGACACTTGAAGCGCAAACAATTGCGCGCGCCTGCGGCAAAAATCATGTGCACAACCTCGAACCCGAGGATCTGTGCGCACTGAATATCGAAGCGGCGGCCATGGCCGGTGTACCGCTTGCCGGGACCAGTTGGATTCCCGGTCAGGGAGGATTCTAGAACATTAACGCACCACCGGAACCGGTGTGCCTTTTGGCACGCCGGGATAACCGTTGGCACTGCATAAAATTCGTCAGGGGACTTCAATGACCAAGGATCTATCAGTCTTTGCCCGGGAACGCGGCATAAAGTATTTCATGATCAGCTATACCGACCTGTTTGGCGGACAGCGCGCCAAACTTGTTCCCACCCAGGCGATTGCTGACATGCAGGAAGAAGGTGCGGGATTTGCCGGTTTTGCGACATGGCTTGATCTTAGCCCGGCACATCCGGACATGTTTGCGGTGCCCGACCCGGATTCCGTCATTCAATTGCCGTGGAAGCCCGAGGTTGCCTGGGTTGCCGCCGATTGCGTGATGGATGGCCAGCCGCTTGAACAGGCGCCGCGCAGTGTCTTGAAAGCGCAGATCGCCAAAGCAGCCAAGCTTGGACTTAATGTCAAAACCGGGGTCGAGGCCGAATTCTTCCTGATCAGTGAAGACGGTGCATCGATTTCCGATGCTGCTGATACTGCCGAGAAGCCCTGTTATGACCAGCAGGCGGTCATGCGCCGTTATGACGTGATCGCGGAAATCTGCGATTACATGCTGGAACTGGGCTGGGGTGCCTATCAGAACGACCATGAAGACGCCAATGGCCAGTTTGAAATGAACTGGGAATTCGATGATGCGCTTAAAACCGCAGACAAGCATTCCTTCTTTAAATTCATGGTCAAATCGATTGCCGAAAAGCATGGCCTGCGGGCGACCTTCATGCCCAAACCCTTTGCCGGGCAAACCGGAAACGGGTGTCATTGCCATGTTTCGGTCTGGAACGAAGCCGGTGAAAACGCCTTTTCCGACAAGGGTGCACCATTTGGTCTTTCGGCCAAGGGCAAGCATTTCCTTGGCGGGATCATGAACCATGCCTCTGCCATGGCCGCGATCACCAACCCGACGGTCAATTCATATAAACGCATCAATGCCCCGCGGACCATTTCGGGCGCGACCTGGGCACCGAACTCGGTCACCTGGACCGGCAATAACCGGACCCACATGGTGCGCGTACCGGGACCGGGGCGTTTTGAATTGCGACTTCCTGACGGGGCGGTAAACCCCTATTTGCTTCAGGCCGTCATTATTGCGGCGGGTCTTGATGGCATGGCAAATGCCGCCGATCCCGGTACGCATTATGACATCGACATGTATGAAGAAGGTCATCTGGTCAAAGATGCGCCGCGTCTGCCACTGAACCTTTTGGATGCGTTGCGCGAATTTGGCCGCAACGAAGCCCTTCAGTCCGAACTTGGCATGGCGTTTTCCAAGGCGTTCCTCAAGCTCAAGCAAAAAGAATGGAATTCATACGTATCGCATTTCTCGCAATGGGAACGCGAAAACACGCTTGATATCTGATGCTTCTGCCCGGCCCCAATCATTCCCCGATGGACGGGGCCGGGTTATTTTCAATCACTGTAAATTTGAAAGCCAGACGAGATGAAAAGCTACGTTCTGACAGTCACCTGTGACTCCCAGCGCGGGGTTGTTGCCGCCATTTCCACCTATCTGGCGGAACAGGGTTGCAACATTACCGACAGCTCGCAGTTTGATGATATGGAAACCGGCCTGTTCTTTATGCGGGTTGCGTTTGTCAGCGAAACCGGCGTCGATCAGGAAACCCTGTCGCGTGGCTTTGACGGTCCGGCAACACAGTTTGGCATGAATTATCAGTTCCATGACAGTGCCGAGAAGATGAAGGTTCTTCTGATGGTGTCGCGGTTCGGTCATTGCCTGAATGATTTGCTTTATCGCTGGAAGATCGGGGCATTGCCGATTGATATCGTCGGCGTGGTTTCAAACCACTTTGACTATCAAAAGGTTGTTGTTAATCACGACATCCCGTTCCACCATATCCCGGTAACCAAGGACACCAAGTCCGAAGCCGAGAAAAAGCTTCTGGATATTGTTTCAAACAGCGAGGTCGAGCTGATTGTTCTTGCCCGTTACATGCAGGTTCTTTCCGACAGCCTGTGCAAGAAAATGAGCGGCAAGATCATCAATATCCACCATTCATTCCTGCCAAGTTTCAAGGGGGCCAACCCTTATCGGCAGGCATATGAACGCGGGGTGAAACTGATCGGGGCGACGGCGCATTATGTGACCGCCGACCTTGATGAAGGCCCGATCATTGAACAGGATATCGCACGCATCACCCACGCCCAGAATTCGGCCGATTACGTGTCGATCGGGCGTGACGTTGAAAGTCAGGTTCTTGCCCGCGCCGTCCACGCCCACATTCACCACCGATCCTTTATCAACGGCAATCGCACGATTGTCTTCCCGCCAAGCCCGGGAAGCTATGCGTCCGAGCGCATGGGATAATCCACACCACACGCCACAAAAAACGCCCCGGACATCCACAATCCGGGGCGTTTTGCGTTTGATCAGGCGTCCGTCTGGCGCAATTGATAGGGCAGGATAATCGTCACCATAAGTCCGCCTTCAATGCGGTTGCCGATTTTGATATCACCGCCATGGGCACGAATGGCGCGTTGGGCAATCGACAGGCCAAGGCCAAAACCACCGCCCCAGGCATTGGCTTCGCCGCGCACGAAGGGTTCGAACAGATCATCAAGCTTGGCGTCTTCAATCCCGGGTCCTTGGTCACTGATCTCGATGCGGAAGCGATGATGATCACGGTCATCCTCGGCGGTGATTTTCACCACCTGCCCCTCGGCCGAATGACGCAGGGCATTGCGCACAACATTTTCAAAGGCACGACGCAGAAGTTCGGGACTTCCGCTTAGAACCGGGACAGCACCATCAAGGACTGCCTTTTGTGTTCCGAAATCGGCATCAACGACAACGCCGGTTGCCTCGGCCTCGAACCGGGCATCCCCGACAACACGCCCCAGCAAGTGATCAAGATCGATCCATGATTGCTGTTGGGCGGCACCGCTTTCGACCCGCGACAGGGTCAGAAGTTCCCCGACCAGTTCATCAAGCCGCACGGCTTCCTTTTCGATCCGGTCAAGTGACGTTGCACTTTTTGCCGCCGACTGGCGCGCCAGCCCGACGGCAAGCTGCATCCGCGCAAGTGGCGATCGTAATTCGTGCGAAACATCATTAAGCAACCTGTCACGTGCGGCGACAAGGCGTTGCAGCCGTTCGGCCATCACATCAAAGTCACGGGCCAGATCGGCAATTTCATCGCGCCGCCGCCCGATGGTTTTGCCCAGCCGATAGTCAAGATTGCCTTGCGAAAGTTCTTCGAAGCCGGTGCTTATTTTCAGGATCGGACGGGTCAGATACCAGGCCAGAACCCCGCTGAAAAGCAGTGCACCGATACCGCCAATAATGATCAGAGGATTGGGCACGGTCCAGCGGGAACGTTGCGGGATTTCGGCAATCACGTCACTGACATCAAAAATCAGATGAATGTTTTCGCCCGCTGGTCCCGTGACCACCTGTTCAAATGCCGGATTATCCTTAAGCGCGCTAAACCAGCCGGGAGATGCCGTATCGGGGCGCATCCGGGCAAGATCAGGGATCGGCGCAACATCATCGCCGGTTTCAATGATCAAACGCCCGCGTTCATCCTTGGGCCAATGGGAAATGGTGGCATCAAGGGCCTCAACCCCGCCATGCTTTGCAACCTCGGCGGCTGTGTGCAGATATCCCGGTGCGGTTCGTTTGAGATACCCGATATGGAAAGGCTCGGGCGGCCCGCCATATAACATCAGCAGCGACCAGACCCCGAACGAGATACCGGTAAAGGTTACAATAAACCCGATCAGGATTTTCCAGAACAAGCGGCTTTTCATGTGTCCTGCCTTAAACGATAGCCAAAGCCACGCACGGTTTCGATCATAGCGGCATCCCCACTGACCGATTGCAGTTTCTGGCGCAGGTTGCTCATATGCACATCAATCGAACGATCATAAACTTCGCGCGGACGGCCAAGCACCTTGCGCGACAGTTCATCCTTGGAAAGTGCGCGTTCGCCTGCGCGCATCAGAACTTCAAGCAGATTGAATTCCGACACGGTCAGATCAAGCACGGTGCCGTCATGACTTGCCACCCGGCTTGCGGTTTTGAGTTTCAACTTACCAAGCAAAAGCTCGTCCGCCGGATCGGTTTCGGACGGATTTGCACCATCAACCGCCACCGGTTCGGCCCGGCGCAAAACAGCGCGGATACGGGCAACCAGTTCACGCGGATAATAGGGTTTGGGGATATAGTCATCCGCACCCAGTTCAAGCCCGATCACCCGATCAACATCATCGCCCTTGGCGGTCAGCATGATCACCGGCACCCGGCTTTTGCCACGTAATTCACGCAGGACATCAATCCCGCCCATGCCGGGCATCATGATATCAAGCAGGATCACGGCATAGCCGCCTTCAAGGGCGCGCGCCAATCCTTCCTTGCCGTTATAGGCCTGGGAGACGTTAAAGCCCTCGCCGTCGAGATATTCGGCAAGCATGGCACCAAGTTCGGCGTCATCATCAACAAGCAATATTCGGGTCAATCGTTTGCGTCTTTCCTTGGCCGGGCAATGCGGGCGGCGTGAACGGGATCAGGCGATGTTTATGATGCCATTTTACTCATGAATGCGCCGGTTAAAAGGGGCACGCGCCCGTCTTTACACATTCCTTACACATCATTTTCGTCCCCCTCACCCACAAGGTGCCCCCGGCTTGTTATCTGTTTTTCATCAGGACTGCGCATATCGCGCCACTGACCTATTTCAGGATGAATGCCCAATGAGAAAAACCGGAAAACGTATCCGCAACACAGTGATTGCAATTGTTGTACTTGTTGGTGCTGCGTGGGGATTACAGGCCTATCTGTTCCCCAGCAGTGCCGAGACAACCTTTGTCACGGCCAAGCCCCGTGTCGGCACGATTGCCGATACGGTTCTTGCCACCGGCACGGTAAGCGCATCCAAACTGGTCAGTGTTGGCGCACAGGTTTCCGGTCAGATCACGGCCCTGCATGTCGAGTTGGGCGATCAAATCCATGAAGGTGACCTGATTGCCGAGATTGATCCATCAACCCAGCAAAACGATCTTCGCGAAGCCGAGGCATCGCTTGCCAATATCAAGGCACAACTTGCCGCCCAGAAGGCGACCTTAAAGCAGGCCGAACTTGATTTTGCCCGCCAAAAGAAAATGCGCGCCCTTGATGCATCCCCGCAGGAAGATTTCGAGGCCGCCGAGGCGACCCTTGCGATTGCCAAGGCCGATATTGATGCCCTGAATGCGCAAATCGCACAGGCCGAAATCGCGGTTGATACCGCCCGCATCGACCTTGGCTATACCAAGATTACCGCCCCGATGGATGGCACCGTTGTCGCCATGCCGGTCAAGGAAGGCCAGACCGTCAATGCATCGCAATCAACCCCGACCATCATCAAGCTGGCCAAACTTGATACGGTCACCATCAAGGCCGAAGTATCCGAAGCCGACATCATCCATATCAAGGAAGGTCTTCCGGTTACTTTCACGGTTCTGGGCGATGCCAGCACCGTTTATCAAAGCACGCTTCGCGCCATCGAACCGGCCCCGACCGGGATCGAGGATGATGACGAAAATACCGACGACGAAGCGGTTTATTACAACGCCCTGTTTGACGTGCAGAACCCCGACCGCCTGTTGCGGTTATGGATGACCGCCGAGGTCACCATTGTTCTGGATCAGGCCGAAAATGCATTGATTGTGCCCTCTGCCTCACTGAACGGGCCGACACCGGAAGGAACCTATTTCCTTGATGTCATCAATGCGGATGGCAAACCCGAACCACGGTCGGTCACGGTTGGGCTGAACACAAATATCAATGCCGAAATCACCAGTGGCCTGAATGCCGATGACGAGATTGTCGTTGGTATGACAAGCAGCGCGGATGCGCAAACCACAACAAGCGTGCGCCGGGGTCCTCCGGGCGGGATGTTCTGATCATGCGTGATGAAAACATGACCAATGGCAATCAGATGACGACAGGCGCACCGCTGATCGAAATCCGCAATCTGTGGCGGCACTATCCGGCAGGCGATGAACAGATCGCTGTGCTGAAGGGCGTTAACCTGACCATTGAGCGCGGCGAAATGGTCGCGATCATTGGCGCATCGGGATCGGGCAAATCGACATTGATGAATATTCTTGGCTGTCTGGATCGCCCGACAGAGGGGGAATATCGTATCAATGGCCGACTGACCGGTGATCTTGAACCTGATGAACTGGCCGCCCTGCGCCGGGAATATTTCGGATTTATCTTTCAGCGTTATCATCTGCTTTCGGATTTGACCGCCCTTGGCAATGTCGAGGTGCCGGCAATCTATGCCGGGGCCGATACCGAAGAACGCGCCAAGCGCGCAACAGATATACTGACCCGTGTCGGATTGGGCGAACGCATTCACCACCGCCCCAGCCAGCTATCGGGTGGTCAGCAGCAACGTGTCAGTATTGCGCGGGCGCTTATGAATGGCGGGGATGTCATCCTTGCTGATGAACCGACAGGTGCGCTTGATACCCAAAGCGGCAAACAGACCCTTGATCTGTTGCGTGATCTTCATCGCGACGGACATACCGTTATTCTGGTCACACACGACCATGACGTTGCCGCCCATGCCGAACGCATCATTGAAATCCGCGACGGTGAAATTATCCGTGACGAGCGCATTGGTACCAAGGCAGACCGAATTAACACCACTGCATCGATTGACGCCATCGGACAAAAGGCAGCCGGTTTTCTGTCACAACTCAGCCGGTTTGGCGAAGCATTCAGAATGTCGCTGATTGCGATGAATGCCCATCGCCTGCGCACATTCCTGACCATGCTGGGGATCATTATCGGTATTGCATCGGTGGTATCGGTCGTGGCCCTTGGCACCGGATCACAGGAACGCATTCTTTCGGATATCAGTTCGATTGGTACCAGCACGATCGATATCAATCGCGGCAAGGATTTCGGAGATCGCGACGCCGATCAGATCAGAACCCTGACCGCGGGCGATGCCGAAATATTGTCCAGCCAGTATTATGTCGACAGTGTCACGCCGCGGGTTTCAAGCACGGTCGCCCTGCGTTATCGCAACATCGAGGTCAATGGCAATGTCACCGGCGTTGGCACCGACTATTACCGGGTGCGCGGATATGAAATGGCCGAAGGCAACTGGTTTGATCAAAGCGCAATCTCCAAACGCGCCCAGGTCGCCATCATTGACGACAACACGGTTCAGAAACTGTTTTCGGACGGCGAAGACCCGGTGGGTGAAGTCATTCTTCTGGGGTCGGTTCCGGTTCAGATCATTGGTGTCACGGCCCCGAAAACCAGCACATTTGGCAATCAGGACAGCCTGAATATCTGGGTTCCACACAGCACGGCTTTGACCCGCATTCTTGGCCAAACCTATCTGAGCAGCATCACGGTTCGCGTGGCCGACAATGTTGAACCGGCCCTTGCCGAAAAGCAGATCACCGAACTTTTGACCCAGCGTCACGGCACCAAGGATTTCTTTACCATCAACAGCGACAGCATCCGTCAGACGGTCGAGAAAACCACAAGCACCATGACGCTTCTGATTTCTTCGATTGCGGTGATTTCGCTGATCGTTGGTGGCATCGGGGTGATGAATATCATGCTGGTATCCGTCACCGAACGTACCGGTGAAATCGGGGTCCGCATGGCCGTCGGTGCACGGCAAAGCGATATCCTGCGCCAGTTCCTGATCGAGGCGGTTCTGGTTTGCATTCTGGGTGGTGGCCTTGGCGTTCTAGGTGCGCTTGCGATTGGCGAGGTGTTCGACCTGATCGGCAGCAGCTTTTCGATGGTTTACTCGCCGACTTCGATCATCGGTGCCTTTGCCTGCGCGACATTGATCGGCATCACATTCGGCTTTTTGCCTGCGCGTAATGCCGCGCGTCTTGATCCCGTCGATGCATTGTCACGTGACTAGGAAAGAACAAAGAAAATGAAAAACATTCTGAAAACCGGAACCATCCTTTCCATGCTGGTGCTTGCCGGATGTTCGAGCCTGACCGAGGTGACCTATGGCCGCCCGGATATGGCGATGCCCGGAAACTGGGGTGTTGCGACAAGCAGCGTTGAAATCAGTGATGATGCGAAAACCAGTGCCGAAATCCTTGCCCGGACCGGATGGTGGAAGAACTTTGACGATGATCAGCTTAATCAACTGATTGCCATCGCGCTTGAAACCAATAACGACCTTGCCGCGGCAACCATCAAGGTCCGTCAGGCACAATTGACTGCCGGACTGGCCGAAGATGCGCTGTATCCCGATCTGTCTGCAGGCGGGGATGCATCCACATCGCGTCAGTTTGACAGCGAAGATAATCGCAGCAATGGCGATATCACGCGAAGCTATGGCCTTGATGCCGGGATCAGTTACGAGCTTGATCTGTGGGGCAAGCTTGGTCATGACCTTGATGCTGCCCGGTGGGAAGCCCTTGCCACCCTTGAAGATCGCGAAAGCACGGCCCTTTCCCTGATCGGAACCACGGCGACCCTTTACTGGCAAGTGGTATATTACCAACAGCGTCTGGATATCGCACAGGCCAGCATCGACTATGCCCAACAGACCCTTGATCTGGTCGATGTGCAATATGCGTCGGGTTCGACATCATCCCTTGAAGTCAACGAAGCACGCAGCAACCTTGAAAATCAGCGTGCGGCATATGCCGCAGTTGAACAAAACCTGACCGAGGCCAAAAACGCCCTTTCGATCCTGTTCAATCAGCCGCCATCTGATATCGAAATTGCGCGCCGCACCCTTCCGGCCGGGCTTTTGCCCGCCATCCCGGAAGGATTGCCCGCAGACCTTCTGGAACGTCGTCCAGATGTTCGGGCCGCGGAACTGCGTCTTCGCGAAAGTGTCGAGGATCTGAATTCGGTAAAGACCAGTTTGCTTCCGACCATCAGCCTGACCGGCACGCTGGGATCAAGCAGTGATCAGTTGCGCAATCTTTTATCCAATCCGATTGGAACTCTTGGTGCCAGCCTTGCGTTACCTTTCCTGAACTGGAACGAGGGGCAATTGAACATCAAAGTATCCGAAGCCGAATATGAACAGGCCATCGTGGAATTCCGTCAGACCACCTATCAGGCGATGGCGGATGTGGAAAATGCCCTGTCGGCGCGCACCAATTATGATCGCCGGGCCGAACGCCTTGAAGCAGCCCTTGAGGCGTCCCGCAATGCCGAGGGCATCTATGAAAGCCGTTTCCGTTCCGGTGCAGTTGCGATGCAGGACTGGCTTGATGCACAGGAGAACCGTCGTACCACCGAAGAAACCGTGATCGAAAACCAGCTTGATCGCATCACCAATTTGATCACGCTATATCAGGCACTTGGCGGTGATGCCACGACCCGGGCAAGCCTTTCCGATCCGTCATCAGGGGATCAGGTCAGTTCGACCTGATCGCATAAATTGAAAGGTCACGACATGCCCGTTTATCGCGGCAGGAAGACACAGTTCCTTGGGCGGATGATGATGTTGGCCGGTGGCGGGCTGTGCCTTGCGGCACTTGTCCTGACAGTTCGGGAATCAAACCTTTTATCCGACGGGGAAGTTGTTTTTGAACGCATGTCCCAGCCGACATCACCGCCAGGACTTGATTGCACGGCGGTCAACTGCCCGTGGGACGATGCCGCGCGCCGCATTTCCGATCGCATCGAGGACATTACTCGCCGCGATATCACATTGCCGGGCCTCCATCCGCCGCAGCCGCCCTTCGAAGAGTTCGACCCGTTCTTTGATCCCCCGTGGATCGGTGGCTAATTCTTCGCCGTTCTCAAACGCCACCGGATCGAGCCAATCAAGCTTCAAGGTCGTCAGGTTAAGACGCAACACATCACCATCGCGCAAATAACCGATCCCGCCGCCGGTGAATGCTTCGGGCACCATGTGACCGATACACGCACCCTTGGTCACCCCGGAATAACGGCCATCGGTGATCAGCATCGAAGATGCTTCAAGAATGCGATGATGACGCAAGTTCTGGGATGGTGAAAACATTTCAGGCATGCCATAGGCTTCTGGTCCCTGCCCGCCAATGACAAAGGCAAAGGACAAATGCCCCTGTGCCAGCATGTCCTTGGGCGATTGCATATCAACCCGGTTTCCGCCGTTGCGCCGAACGACCGCGGCAATCAGTTCCTCGTCCACGCCATCGGTTTCGATCAGGCGCGTTACCAGATCAGGGGAGGCAAAATCACCATTACAGACATGTTCGTTTTCATAATAGCGAACGATGAAAACATGATCGTCAAAATGCGACAGTAAATGATCACTCATCCCCGATGTTTTGACCGCGCAGTTTTCAAAGAAACTGCCGGTAATCACATCAACACCGGATCGTTTGCGCACCGGGGTTGCCCGAATAACCGATGCATCACCAAGCGACAGATCAACCGGATTTTCCAGACCGGCAATCCGTTCGGCCCAGGATTTCCCCAAAACTGTTGGCGCATCAAGGTCCATCGCCACACCCAGATCAGCCAGAATGCGATAGATGCTTTCCATGCCGCGGTTTTTGCCCTCGGCCATTTGTTGGGCCAGCACAAAGGTATCGCGATTTTCGGTCAGACTATGGGCAAAGATTTCAGGCACCGGCGTTTCGGTACGGACATCCTGATAATCATCAATCGACACATCAAACCCGGCATAGCGCATCATGAAAGGCAGATGCAAAAGCATGTTGCTGCTTGATCCGGTGGCATTATGGATGCGCACGAAATTGGCGAAGTTGGCTTTCAACAGATTGCCAATCGCATATTCCGGTTTGTTGAAAACATTAAACAGGGCATCAACCCCGACCGCCACCGCACTAAAGGGCGGAACGTCCGTCAAAAGCTCCAACTCCGGCGGGGTCAGACCAAAGGCCGCCAGCATGGTACGCGATGAATTTCCCGTGCCGTTAAAGGCGCAAATACCACCCTTTGAATCACAGGTCGCGGTGGCAAGCTGATCGAGCACACGGCGTTCAAGCGCCCCGTCGATCAGACCAAGCAACCGGGCACGTTCAAGCAAACCGGCAAAGGCCTCGTCCGAGGTGCATTGCAGGATATAGCGCATATTTTCGCGGATATCCGATCCCAGATCATCATGCCCGGCCGCGTCCGCACTGGCCGCGATATCATCAAGCATACGGCGCGTGCCTTCGGGAATTTCACCGCCTTTGAGAACATGGGACGGTGCAAAAACCGCCCAGACCGGGGCCTGATCCCCGCGATAGGCACGGGCATGATCAGCCGCCGCCAGACCGGCAACCACCGCAGCCGGTGATTTGTCACAGCCGGCAATGACATAGGCCGCGTGATAGCTGTGCCCTTCGAAGGTGATGTTCACAGCCGCCGCCGTGTGATTGCGCGACGCCAAAGAATAGCTTTGCCCGATATTGTTTTGCGCGGTGCCATCACAGATTACGGGCACATGAAACAGAAACGGTACCCCGCCCATTTCCCAGATGCGAATTGCCGCCATCAAGGCCTGTGGCCGGTCCAAAAGATGGGCCGGATGATCCGGCGCGCCGCCGATGATCGCAATGCGCGGCCGGTTTTCAACCAGACGCCCGACCACATCCCTGATTTCCGGGACGCCAAAATCACGATCCCGGGCAACCACCGGGTTTTCATTCACCGCATCGCGCAGCAATTTGACAACCGTGATCGGCTGATTGGCCAGACCCTGAATACAATCACGGTACGGGTTGGCCTTTTCATCAATGATGATCGGGGATGCAGGAAGATTGGTCGGTGACATTATGGCTGTTTCTCAATCGCAAAGACGTGGCGGGACAGGCTTGGTCATACAAATCCGGACGGCGACGTTACCGTTTTGACATTGGCATTATTCAGACGATGCCGCCATCAACAATGAAGTTTTGCGACGAACAGGCCGATGAAACATCGGATGCCAGAAACAGCACCATCTGCGCCACATCATCACCAACCAGGCGGCGTTTGACGCATTGTTCTTGCTGAATGCGTTCTTCGTCTTCGGGCGAAATCCAAAGATCAAGCTGTCGCTGGGTCATGATGCAGCCCGGCGTTACGGCATTTACACGAATGCCATCATGCCCCCAGTCACGGGCCAGTGCGCGGGTCAGGCCAATGATCCCGGCCTTTGCCGTTTCATAGGTCACCAGATCAGGAAGCCCCATCATATAACTTACGGAACTGAAATTAATGATGCTGCCAGCCCCTTTTTCCTTCATGCCCGGGGCGACGGCCTGCGCGCAAAAGAACTGGTGACTGAGATTGACATCAAGGCCGCCCCGCCATTGTTCCGGTCCGATGTCTTCGGGGCTGTGGCGGTCATCGCGGGCGGCGTTATTGACCAATACATCAATCGTGCCGATTGTTGCCGACATTTCGCGCACAGCACCGGGAATCTGCGATTGGTTGCGCAAATCCAGTGACTTGTAGACCGGCGCAATTCCGGTCTTGTCACGGATATCGTCGATCAGCTTTTGCGCTGCATCGTCGTCAATATCGAAGAATCCGACATGCGCCCCCTGGGCACAGAATGCCCGGACGATGGATGCCCCGATCCCGGATGCACCGCCGGTTACAAGCACGGATTTCCCGTCAATGTCATGATAACTCGCTGTCATAACGTTCCCTGTCATCTCTTTCTTTTATTTTAGACAACCAAATTAAATGATGCAGTGCATCATGAAGGATTCCGGCCAAAATCAATCCTGAATACAGATTTCACCGCCGATTTGATCGCCAAAAGGTCTGTTTTTAATTTAATCACTAAAAAAAATTTGACAGGACGGCTTCTTCGCGTCAACATTTTTTCGACAACAAAAATAAATGTCGCAACAAGACACATTCATTCAGGGAAGAAACCAATGAAAAAACTCCTCTCCACGGCCATGCTGGCCGGTACATTATTGCTGTCTGCAAATGCCTTTGCTGCTGATCTGACGGTTGGTGTCAGCTGGTCGAACTTCCAGGAAGAACGCTGGAAAACCGATGAAGCCGCCATCAAAGCCGCCCTTGAAGCCGCTGGCGCGGATTACATCAGTGCGGACGCACAGAGCAATCCGTCCAAACAGCTTTCCGATATTGAAAGCCTGATTGCACGTGGCGCGAATGCGCTGATCGTTCTGGCACAAGACTCCGCCTCGATCGGCCCGGCCGTTGAACAGGCGATCAATGAAGGCATTCCGGTGGTTGGTTACGACCGCCTGATCGAAGACCCGAACGCCTATTACATCACGTTCAACAACAAGGAAGTCGGTCGCCTTCAGGCAGAAGCCGTTTTTGGCGCACAGCCAAGCGGCAACTATGTCTTTATCAAGGGCGCCCCGACCGATCCGAACGCCAATATCCTGCATGAAGGTCAGCTTGAAATCCTTCAGGCGGCAATTGATTCAGGCAACATCAAGGTTGTTGGCGAGGCCTATACCGACAGCTGGCAGCCCGCGATCGCACAGCGCAACATGGAACAGTTCCTGACCGCGGCGGACAACAAGGTTGACGCAGTTGTCGCATCGAACGACGGCACGGCAGGCGGTGTGGTTGCCGCCCTTTCAGCACAAGGCATGCAAGGCATTCCGGTGTCCGGTCAGGATGGCGACCATGCTGCGCTGAACCGTGTCGCCCTTGGCACCCAGACCGTATCTGTCTGGAAAGACGCCCGTCTTCTTGGCAAACGCGCCGCAGAAATTGCCGTGGAACTGGCAAAGGGCACCAAACTTGGTGACGTTCCGGGCACAGAAAACTGGCAGAGCCCGAACGGCAAAACCATGAAATCCTTCTTCCTTGATCCGGTTGCGATCACCCAGAACAAGCTTGATCTGGTGATTGATGCCGGTTGGGTTTCCAAAGACGTCGTTTGCAAAGGCGTTCCAAGCGGCAAGGTATCTGCCTGCAACTAAGGCGGTCATTTAACTCCCTTTACCTTGCTTAACCCGGGGTCGGCTGCTGTTCCCGTGCGCAGATCACAGCATGTCGGCCCCGCTGCCTTACGAGCGTTTTCATGTCACGACTACTTTCGAAAATGGAAGTCGACCGCCGGTTGGTTGGCCTTGCCGTTGTTTTGCTGATCATCTGGATCGGCTTTGACATTGCATCGGGCGGGCGATTTATTACCCCGCGCAATATCTTTAACCTGTCGGTTCAGACGGCATCTGTTGCCGTAATGGCCTGCGGGATGGTTTTGATCATTGTTACCCGCCATATCGACCTTTCAGTCGGTGCCATTCTGGGTGTTCTGGCGATGATCATGGGCGTTGTCCAGACCGATTTATTGCCGCAGTTTCTTGATTACAACCACCCTGCAACCTGGATTTTGACCCTTTTGATCGGCGTTGTTATCGGGGCTGGCATTGGCGGCATTCAGGGGCTTGCGGTTGGATATCTTGGCGTTCCGGCCTTTATTGTGACCCTTGGCGGCCTTCTGGTCTGGCGCGGGTCGGCCTGGTGGGTCACGCAGGGACGCACGGTTGCCCCGCTTGATCATAATTTCATTTTGCTGGGCGGCGGGATTGAAGGCACGATTGGCGCGACATGGAGCTGGATCGTGGCTGCGATTGCCATTCTTGCGATCATTTACGCAGCAATCATGGAACGCCGTCGTCGTCTTTCATTCGAATTCCCGGTCAAGCCGGTCTGGGCGGAATATACCAACACCCTGATCAAGGGCGGACTGGTTCTGGTGGTTGTGACGACCCTTAATGCCTATCACCTGCCGACACGGGCGGCAGAACGCCTGCTTGAGAACAAGGGCATTCCGGTGACGCCGGAAAATCTTGAAATTTCGCACGGTATTCCGATCCCGCTTTTGATCGTCGCCCTTGTCGCCATCATCCTGACCATCGTTGTCAAACGCACGCGGTTCGGTCGGTACATCTTTGCGATTGGCGGCAATCCGCAGGCAGCCGAACTTGCAGGCATCAATGTCAAACGCATGACGGTGGCGGTTTTTGCCCTGATGGGGGTTCTGTGCGCGATCAGTGCAGCGATTTCATCGGCACGACTGCAATCGGCGGGCAATGATCTTGGCACCCTTGATGAATTGCGCGTCATTGCCGCGGTGGTGATTGGCGGAACGTCGCTTGCCGGGGGTGTTGGTACGATTTATGGCGCGCTGATTGGCGCGCTTGTGATGCAAAGCCTTCAAAGCGGCATGGCGCTTTTGGGGGTGGATACATCCCTTCAAAGCATTGTCATCGGGCTGGTTCTTGTTCTGGCCGTCTTTAGCGACAAGTATTTCCACCGTCGTTACAGCGACCCGACCGCGTAAGGAGACCGGATATGACCGACATGACAGACATGACCACGAAGACCGATCCGCTTGTTGAAATGCGCGACATCCACATCAGCTTCGGCGGGGTCAAGGCCGTCGACGGAGTTTCGATTGATCTTTATCCCGGCGAAGTCGTCGGGGTACTGGGCCACAACGGGGCTGGCAAATCGACCCTGATCAAAATCCTTTCGGGTGCCTATCAGGCCGATAGCGGCCAGATCATTGTCGACGGCAAGGAAGCCAAAATCGAGAATGCCCGCGATGCGCGCGACAACAATATCGAGACGATCTATCAGAACCTTGCCCTTGCCGATAATCTTGATGCCGCCCAGAACCTGTTTTTGGGCCGCGAGATCATCGACAGGTTCGGCTTCCTTGATGACGCGGCGATGGAACACAAGGCGCGCGAAGTCCTTCATCGCCTGAATCCGAATTTCAAGAAATTCACATCACCTGTTTCGGCCCTGTCAGGCGGGCAACGGCAATCGGTTGCGATTGCACGCGCCCTTTTATTCGAAGCACGCGTGTTGATCATGGACGAGCCGTGCGCCGCCCTTGGCGTGCATGAAACCAAAATGGTCGGCGAACTGATTGATCAGTTGAAACGTGACGGTCTCGGTATATTGTTGATTAGTCACGATCTTCATGATGTGTTTGATCTTTCCGACCGCCTGCATGTGATGAAAAACGGCAAACTGGTTGGAAGTGTCCGCACCGAAGATGTCACCCATGATGATGTTCTTGGCATGATCATTCTGGGCAAAATGCCCGAACACCTTATGCACCTTGCCGGTCCCGGCGCAACCAACGGCCCTGCTGCCACCAACGGATAAGCGGCAAACAGGAACACAGCAAAGCAAAACAAGCGAGACGACCTTATGACCAATGGCTTTCCGGTAAACCAAACCGACATTCTGCCCGATGACGCCAACCGCGCCATTCTGATTGGCCGTATTTGGGACCCACGGGTTTCCGGCCCGACACCGGTTCTGGTTGACGGTGAAAACCTGCGCGATATCAGCAGCCTTGCCCCGACTGTCAGCCAGCTTCTTGAACGCGATGATCTGGTGGCGCGCCTGTCAAATCCGTCAAGCTTCCCGACGGCGGCCTTGCTTGGCGATATTCTGGAACAATCCCGTCCGGGGGCCGATGGCAATGTCACCCATCTTCTGAGTCCCAATGACCTTCAGGCGATCAAGGCAAGCGGTGTGACCTTTGTCGCCAGCCTGCTGGAACGTGTGATCGAGGAACAGGCACGTGGTGACGCCAGCAAGGCCGACCAGATCCGCACCGAGATCATCGGCATTATCGGCGACGATTTGTCACAAATCGAACCGGGATCAGCCAAGGCCGCCGAGATCAAACAGGTCCTGATCGAAAAAGGCGCATGGTCGCAATATCTTGAAGTCGGCATTGGCCCGGATGCGGAAATCTTTACCAAATCACCGGCAATGTCAGCGGTTGGTCATGGCGCGCATGTCGGCCTGCATCCGATTTCGAACTGGAACAACCCGGAACCCGAAGTCGTCCTGACTGTGACGTCAAAGGGCAAGATTGTCGGCGCGACCCTTGGCAATGATGTCAATCTACGTGATGTCGAAGGGCGTTCGGCCCTGCTTTTGGGCAAGGCCAAGGACAATAACGGGTCGTGCGCCATCGGACCGTTCATTCGCCTGTTTGACGATCACTTTACCCTGGAAACCGTCAAGGGTGCCGATCTTGCGATGGCAGTTGACGGCAAGGATGGTTATCACCTTGATGCCGTCAGTTCGATGAGCCAGATCAGCCGCACACCCGAAAGCCTGGTCGGTCAGGCGATTGGCAAACATCACCAGTACCCGGATGGCTTTATGCTGTTTTTGGGCACCATGTTTGCCCCCACCGATGATCGCGGGGGTGCCGGCAAGGGCTTCACCCACGAGATGGGTGATCTGGTGACAATTTCGACACCAAGCCTTGGCAAACTGATCAATCAGGTGGACCGTTCGGACGTTATCAATCCGTGGGAATTTGGAATCACGGCATTGATGACCAACCTTGCGGCACGCGGGCTTCTGTAACGCAGCCTTTTCTATCCCCTTGCCAAAACGGGATAAAAAATGCCCATATTCACAAGGCGGGCACAAAGCCCGCCTTGCCATCCCACAGGATACTGACACGCTTCATGAGCCGCCGTACCGAAGCCGACACCCCACGCCAACCTTCCCAGATTGCCATTCTGCGCTATTTGCGCATTCACGGCCCTGCCGCACGCATCGATATCGGCACGGCAACCGGGTTAAGCCCGGCGACCGTCACCTCGCTTACGGCCGATCTGATGGCGCAGGGACTGGTGCAGGAAAGTCAGGGGGCGGCAAACGGGAACGGCAATGGTGGTTCAACACGCGGTCGCCCCAAGGTGCTACTTGATCTTGTGCCCAATGCCGCCTGTGTAATTGGCGTCAAGATCACCATCAATCTGATCGAAATTGCCCTGGGCAACTTCAAGGGCGAAATTGAATGCAGCTCCGAGTACAGTATCAATACCCGCGACCTTGATGAACAGGAACTGATCACGACCCTGATCCGGCTGATCGAAGAATTCGTTGAACAGCACAAGGATTTCTCGGCCCGCCCGCCAGTCGGCATCAGCATCGCGGTTCAGGGCGTTTGCGACAGCAATAGCGGCGAGATCATCTGGTCCCCGGCCCTGCGTCACCGCAACATCCCGCTTGCCAAGGCATTGGGGACACGGTTTGGCGGTATTGTCCAGATGTCAAACGATGCCAACTGCATCGCCACAGCGATTTCGCAAAACACCAATCTGCATCGCGGCGGCGACTTTGCCGTGATCATGTTGGGATACGGCATCGGCATGGGACTGGTCCTGAACGGGTCGGTTTATAATGGCGACTTTGGCACTGCTGCCGAATTCGGCCACACCAAATATCAACCCGACGGCCCGGTTTGCAATTGCGGCAAGCGCGGCTGTCTTGAAGCCTATATCGGGGATTATGCCATCCTGCGCGATGCCCGGGGTCTGATTGACCTGCCTGATACCAACAGCCTGCATCCCAGCGAAGAACAGATGATGGATCTGGTTGCACGCGCACGCGGCGGTGATGAAGGCCTGGCTGATCTGTTTCGCCATGCGGGCAAGGTTCTGGGATATGGCATTGCCAATCTGATTGCCCTGCTTGGCCCCAAACAGATTTTCATCACCGGATCGGGCGCACGCGCTTATGACATGATGGAACCGGAATTGATGCATGGCCTTGAACAGGCACAGGTTCCGGAATTGCGCCGCGGCCCGGAAATCACCCATCTGGCATGGGACAAGGACCTTGCCCTGCAAGGTGCGATTGGCCAAAGCCTTTTGCGGCATGATGAAAACATGTTTCAGGCCCCTACCGCCAACTAACATCACCCGCCAATAAAAAAAGCCGCCCCGTCAGGAGCGGCTTTCTTGTGTCGTTCATGACATGAAACCAGCGGATTAACGCCCGGTTTTCTTGCGCCATTCTTCGAAATTGGCCTTGGTTTCATCCTTGGTTGCCGGATAAAGACCAATGATCGGTTTGCCCGAAAGGACTTCTTCAAGGACGAAGTCCTCGAAGCTTTCCATGCCGGCGCATTCTTCGGCAAGCTCATCTGCCAGATGGGCCGGGATGACAACAACACCGTCTTTGTCCCCGACCAGAACGTCGCCCGGGAAGACCGGCGCATCACCACATCCGATTGGCACATTAAGGTCATAGGCCTCGTGCAGGGTCAGATTGGTCGGTGCCGACGGGCGGGAGTGATAGGAATGAATGGCAAGTTTGCCAATGCCTTCGGCATCACGGAAGCCACCATCGGTAACAACACCTTCAACGCCACGCTTCATCAGGCGGGTCACAAGGATCGAACCGGCAGAGGCCGCACGGGCATCCTTGCGGCTATCCATCACCAGAACATGACCGGCCGGGCATTCTTCGACGGCAACGCGCTGCGGATGTTTGGGATCACGGAACACTTCAATCGGGTTGCGATCTTCGCGGGCCGGGATGTAACGCAGCGTATAGGCCTGCCCGACCATGTTTTCGTCTTTCGGCGCGACCTGATGGACATTCTGGATGAACTGGTTGCGCAGATTGCGTTTGAAAAGTGCCGTGCACAGCGAAGCGGTGCTGATTCTTTTGAGCTTGTCGCGTGTCGCACTGCTCAGGACATAATCACTCATTATTCGTCTCCGTAGGTTTGCCCGGCGACTTTGCGCCGGGCCGCATCTTGGAAAAAGCAGTTACGCGATATCAGCAGGCAGAACATCGGTCGGGA
>NZ_JPWF01000012.1 GCF_003326675.1 Thalassospira profundimaris | reverse complement strand
TGAAAAAGACGGGGTTCGTCAGCAATCTGAGACCGGCATCGCGCCGGTCTTTTTTGTCTGATTATTCGAACAGATGGCGGTAATCGCCATATCCTTCGGCCTCAAGATCATCCACGGTGACAAAGCGCAATGACGCCGAATTGATGCAATATCGAAGCCCGCCGCGATCGCGTGGGCCGTCGGGGAATACATGGCCCAGATGGCTGTCGCCATGTTTGGATCTTACTTCGATGCGGCGCATGCCGTGGGTATTGTCTTCGCGCGCGATGATATGGTCGCTTTCGACCGGCTTAACAAAACTTGGCCAGCCACAGCCGCTGTCGAACTTGTCGTGCGATGTGAAAAGCGGTTCACCCGATACGATATCGACATAAAGCCCGTCTTCCTTGTGATCCCAGAAATCATTACGAAACGGGGGCTCGGTGCCGTTTTCCTGTGTCACATGATACTGTTCCGGGGACAGGTCGGCGATGGCGTCCGGGTTTTTGTGATAATTGCTCATATTCGGTCACTTCGCATCTTTGATCATCGGGATGAATGATTTCTCGTTCCCAAAGATGGTCAGATTATCGTGATTGTCCAGTGGCTTCACGCCAATGTTACGCTGATCGCAAATTGGCTTGCTATCCCTGACACCATGGCTGGCGCTTTGTTTTGCCGTCATAGGGGCGGGCAAGGCCGTTATTGATCAATTCAAGATCAAGCGGGCTGCCATCAATGCGCACGGTCGCCACCACACGCCCGCCATAACGACCCCATTCCGGTTCACAGAATTCAACGGCCTTGGCCGATTTCAGGCGCTGGCGGGCGTAATCGCGTGCCTGCTGGGCCAGTTGCTTTTCGCTTTCGCAACTGCCACGGATTCCGGGGGTATCGACCCCGCGTACGCGCACCGACATATTGGCGATTTCACCGGGAAGCCCCGGTACCGCGACATAGATGGTGTCGCCGTCATAAGCAAATTCACCGCGATATTCGCGCAAAGGCCAGTCATAGCAGGCTGCCTGTGCCGGAAGGACGGGCAGGGCAGATGATCCGATTGCCGCAATCGCGGCGATTGTCATCAGGCGCCTGGATTTCGTGCGGATGGGGAAGGCGTTTTTGGTCATGGCGTTGGTATGGGGCACTTGTCAGAAATTTTTGGACCCGGCCTAGAGTTTCAGGCGGGAAAGGATTTGGGCAGCGCGCTGTTCGACCGGGCCTTTGCGAATTTCGATCAGTTCATGACCGCTTTCGATATAGGCCTGGCACAGCCGGACATAGTTCTTGACGCTTTTGGCGAAGTTTTGTGTGCGGATTTCATCGGTGTGATAAATCTCGGCCCAGGGCGGCAGGACAAAGACCGACCGGCGATACCGATACATCTTGATCGTCCGCATCAGGGCAGGGTCATCGGGAAGTTTTGCAATCCTGCGATGGGCCAGAATATCGGGAAGCGCGCCGTCGCAAAAAACGGTGCGCGGATGGCATTCCATACCTGCCTGCCAGGTACGGATCGACCGGCGGATCATCAATCCGGCAAAGGCGTCGTCATCTTCATCGGGCACAGCATTGCCACCGCGTTCGCGTTGCTCGGCGATCAGCGGGCGGGCAATATCGGAACAGACGTCATAGCCGCGTGCGTGAAGATATTCGATCAGGGTGGATTTGCCAGAACCGGGGCCACCGGTAATGACAACAAGATTGGACGTTATGGGCGTTTGCATTCGTGTATTCGTCTCCGCAGGCACGCCGTTTTGGTCATGCTTTGCGGCAAGGTGATGGCAATATTGTTGTTGGTTTTAGGCCCGCACTGGACAGATGCGGAATGCGCTTTTGCAAGGGTTGAATGCCCTTGTCAATGTCAAAGGAAAATCGCTTGATTTACAGGGGATTGGCGACGTTCATCGCGCCTTAAGAGCAGCCTTCAAGAAGCGTGATCGCGTCGCTTCCGGCATGGATGGCGGTGACAAGACCATCTTCGTTCAACTCAAAACGTATACCACGTGTTTTGCCCTGATCGGCCCACCAGGTGATATAGCGGGCGTTGCCGCCCAGATATTCATGTTCTTCTTCAACCAGTGCGGCGCGGTCATAGGTTGCAAGGATATCGTCGCGTGTCGATCCCAGTGCGATGCCCTGTGTTGTTTTCACAAGGCTGGTCGCGACATCATATTCGTCGGCATAAAGCGAAATACGGGCAAGCCGCCCGTCAAGCACCAGATATCCCAGCCCTGACGGATCATGGTTGCGTTGAAGATAGGTGCAGTTTTCATCATCGCCGGCAACGAATTGATCCAGTCGCGGACCAAGGTTTTTGCGCAACGTTTCCTGATCCCAGCCGATCATGATTGGGCCATATTCCTGTTCCGACAGGCTGGCAAAACGGGTGGCAATGGCATCCGAAATCACAAGGTCAATGATGGCGGTATCGTCTTCGACGCGCACTTTACCGGGCGCAACGCTTTGTTGCAGATGAAGCTGATCCCAAATGGTTCCGTCGGCCCAACCCTTTGGGAACATCAGGTTACTGGTTGGTTGCAGGCAAAGCTGTTCGGTCTTGGACAATACGGCTTTGTGTCGTGCGCGGATCGGGGACGGGATATCCATGCAAATGGTTTGCGGAACATCTTCCATCCAGCTGACCGGTGTGCCGGGCCCGTCGCAAATTTCCGGATTGGGACGCAGTTCGCAATAGGGCGGAACGATATTGTTCATCACGAAATCAAGGCGCACGTTCCCGGTGCCTGCGTTGGCAATCAGGACATCAAGTGTTTCTTCGGCCGGTTCAAGCCATTGAAAATTCGTGATTGCCCATGCGGTGGTGCCGCGTAAATCCATCAGGGCAAAGGTGGGGTTATCTTGCTGTTGTTCGGTGGAATCCGATGCGATTACCGGTGTTGCGGCAAACGGGGCGCAAACAGTAACCAGAGTTCCAATGTAACGAGCAATGCGCGGCATATATGCTTCTCGACCAGAATTTATCTTGTTGTATAGCAGTAGTTTACGCGAGTTTGATGATTACGCACAGAACTTAACAGCATCAACATGCCGGTTCCTGGGGTTGCGGCTTTTCAATTCGCGCCAAAACATGGTCTGAAACAAGCTGTGCGGATGGCGATAAACGGTGGCCGCGTGCGGTGATCAGGCTATAGGGTTTAATTTCAATCATCCCGTCAAACGGCAATTCGGTGATCAATCCGCCACTTGATAACAGGCTTGTGACTTCTTCGGCCATCGGGGCAATGGCATCGGTATCAGCAAGCGTCGCCAGCGTTACCAGCAAGGATGCAGAGTTCAGGCTTGAATGTGGCAACGGCAGATGGCGCGAAATAAATACATCCTCGATGGTGCGACGCATAAGGTTGCCTGGCGGCGGCAAAATCCATTCGAAGTTGGCCAGACGCGCAAGCGTGATCGGTTTGTTTGCTTCTAGAAGGGGATGTCCGGTCCGGACCATCAGGCGGATTTTTTCGCTGCGGATTTCGCGGATATTGAACTGCCTTGGATCCATATCCTCGGGCACGCGACCAATGACAAAGTCATGATCGCCCGCCAGCAAATCCTTGATCAAAAGATGTGATGGCCCAACGCTGACATGGGCTTCGAGCAGCGAGTTGACGGACTGCACACTTCGAATTGCGGGAACAACAAGATCAACTGCGGCGGCGGTAACAGCACCGACAAAAACCGTGCCGCCGCCATGTTTGATATCCTCGATCTCGCGTTCTGCTTCGCGGATTTCAATCAGCATACTGCGCGCACGCCTTGCCAGGGCGCGACCGGCATTGGTCATCTCGATCCCGCGCGGACTGCGCACGCAAAGTCGAGCTTCAAGGATGTTCTCCATTTCCGACAGCAATCGGGATGCGGCGGGTTGGGAGGTTTTCAGCATTTCGGCAGCAAGGCTGATCTGACCGGTTTCTTCCATCGCGACAATCATGCGCAGATGACTAAGCTTCAAGCCGCGCTGAAACAGGTTCCCTGATCGGAAAAGCAAGGACTTGGCAGAGCTTAGCGGCTGGTTGTTTCGAAACTCGGTCATGGTTGTTCCTCCCTGGGTTGGGAGTTTAATATATCGGTTTTGATATGCAAGTTTCGAAATTACTTATTTGATTGTTATGTTGTGCGTCTGAATAATGGCGGCGTGTCCTTTGGGAAATGGGATGCATTATCAATTGAAAACAAAGACACGACATATTCGGGCGAAATTTGCCTGGGAAAGTCGGGCACAAAAAAATGGCTGATATGCCGTGTCTTGTAGGGAGGATAGCAATGAAACGTCTCAGTGCCGTAATGGCAGGGGTCGCCTTTGGCGCGGCCGCAATGATGAGCCCGATGATTTCCGGCGGTTATGCACATGCCGCTGACAAAGGCTATGTCGGGATCGCAATGCCGACCAAATCTTCGGCACGCTGGATTTCTGATGGCAACTCGATGGTCGAACAGTTTGAAGCCGCTGGCTACAAAACCGACCTGCAATATGCCGAAGACGATATTCCGAACCAGCTTTCCCAGATCGAGAACATGATCGTTAAGGGTGTTGACGTTCTGGTGATCGCGGCAATCGACGGTACGACGCTTTCGAATGCGCTTGAAAATGCTGCTGCTGCCGGTATCAAGGTCTTTGCCTATGACCGTCTGATCCGCGAAAGCGGGAATGTTGATTACTATTCCACCTTCGACAACTTCAAAGTTGGCGTCCAGCAGGCGACCTCGCTTGTTGATGGTCTGGCTGCTGCAGGCAAGCCGCCTTTCAATGTTGAACTGTTCGGCGGTTCGCCGGACGATAACAACGCATACTTCTTCTATAACGGTGCAATGTCTGTTCTTCAGCCGCTGATCGACAGCGGTGATGTTGTCATCAAGTCCGGCCAGACCGGCATGGACAAAGTCGGCACCCTGCGTTGGGACGGTGCGGTTGCACAGGCACGTATGGATAACCTTCTGTCGGCTTATTACACCGACGAGCAGGTTGATGGTGTTCTGTCGCCCTATGATGGCCTGTCGATCGGTATTCTTTCCTCGCTTAAAGGTGTTGGCTATGGCTCCGGCGATATGAAAATGCCGGTCGTTTCCGGTCAGGATGCCGAACTGCCGTCCGTCAAGTCGATCCTGGCTGGCGAACAGTATTCCACCATCTTCAAAGACACCCGTGAACTTGCACGTGTCACCGTCTCCATGGTTGACGATGTTCTTGCCGGTCGCGAGCCGACCATCAACGACACCAAAACCTATGATAACGGCGTGAAAGTTGTTCCGTCCTATCTGCTTGAGCCGGTCATGGTCGACAAATCCAACTGGAAAGAAATTCTTGTTGGTTCTGGCTACTATTCCGAAGACGAAGTGAAATAAGTCACGACATATGTATGGAACCCGGCGCGTTGCTGCTTGGCACCCTGTCGGGTTCCATCGTCTGAAGGAACGTCTGTGAACGGGTTTGCTGTTGTGCGGTGTCGCCAAAAATTGCGGCATATTGCAGGCAGCGATCAAACCCGCAGGGTTTCCCATAGAAAACCAAGACAACAAAGACCAAGTAGACAGAGGCGCTGTCAGGCGGCTGACAGCAGTGGGAGGACCGGATGGATACCATCCTGGAAATGAAGAACATCACCAAGACCTTTCCGGGTGTGAAGGCGCTGGATGATGTCAGCATCAAGGTTGAACGTGGTGAAATCCACGCGCTTTGTGGCGAGAACGGCGCAGGTAAATCCACCCTGATGAAGGTGCTGAGCGGTGTTTATCCGCACGGGACCTATGAAGGCGACATCCTTTACGATGGCGGCGTACAGGAATTCAAAGATATCCGCGACAGTGAAGACCGCGGCATCATCATCATTCACCAGGAACTGGCGCTTGTGCCGTTGCTGTCGATTGCCGAAAACATCTTTCTGGGCAACGAAATTGCCGAAAACGGCATTGTAAACTGGCCTGCGACATTTGCGCGCACGGGTGAGTTGCTTGCAAAGGTAGGCCTTAAGGAAAACCCGGCGACACTGGTGACCAATATCGGTGTCGGTAAACAGCAGCTGGTTGAAATTGCCAAGGCGCTGTCCAAGAAGGTCAAGCTTCTTATTCTTGATGAACCAACTGCCAGCTTGCAGGAAAATGACAGCCAGAAGCTTCTGGATCTGTTGCTGGAATTCAAGGCGCAGGGCATCACATCGATCTTGATTTCGCACAAGCTGAACGAGATCAATCGCGTTGCCGACCGCATCACCGTGATCCGTGATGGCAAGTCGATCTCGACCCTTGATGCGCGCGCAGGCAAGATTACCGAAGATGATATCGTCAAGGACATGGTCGGGCGCGATATGGCCCACCGTTATCCGGAACGCACCCCCAATATCGGCAGTGAAAAGCTGATGGAAGTCCGCAACTGGTCGGCAACCCATCCGCTGCATCCTGAACGCAAGGTCGTCGATAATGTCAGCATTGATGTTGCGGCGGGCGAAGTTGTGGGAATTGCCGGTCTGATGGGGGCAGGACGCACCGAACTTGCAATGAGCATCTTTGGCAAATCATATGGCACCGATATTTCGGGTGAAGTTCTGATCAATGGCAAGGCGGTTGATGTTTCAACCGTTGAAAAGGCGATTGCATCGGGGCTGGCCTATGTCACCGAAGACCGCAAGGAAATGGGTCTTATCCTTGAAGAAAGCATCACGACCAATATCACACTGGCCAATCTGGGTGGTGTGTCGGAACGTGGTGTTCTGAATGACGGGGCAGAACGTTCCGTTGCCGAGGATTACCGAAACAAAATCAATATTCGCACGCCCAATGTCGGGCAAAAGGTCGTCAACCTTTCGGGCGGCAACCAGCAGAAAGTCGTTTTGTCAAAATGGCTGTTTGCGGCACCCGAAGTGCTGATCCTGGATGAACCGACCCGCGGCATCGATGTCGGTGCGAAATACGAAATCTATACGATTATCAACCAGCTGGCAGCCGACGGTAAGGGGGTCATCATGATCTCGTCGGAAATGCCGGAGCTTCTGGGCATGTGCGATCGCATCTACGTCATGAACGAGGGTGAGATCAAAGGGCAGCTTGCAGCAAAGGATGCAAGCCAGGAAGCAATCATGCGCATGATCCTGAAAGCGTGAGGAACGGACAATGACGGATACTGATAACAAATCAATTGGTTACTACTTGCGCACCCATATCCGTGAATACGGCATGGTTGTTGCGCTGGTGGCCATTCTGGCCTTTTTCCAGGTTCTGACCGACGGCATCATGCTGAAACCGGTTAACCTGACCAACCTGTTCCTGCAAAACAGCTATATCATCATCATGGCCGTTGGCATGTTGCTGGTGATTGTCGGCGGGCATATTGACCTGTCGGTCGGCTCGGTCGTTGGTTTTGTCGGCGCGCTGGCCGCTGTGATGATCGTGAACTGGGACCTGCCGACATTGTTTGTTGTTCCGGCTTGTCTTGTTGTTGGTGCGATCATTGGTGCCGCCCAAGGCTATTGGGTGGCCTATTGGCGCATTCCGTCCTTTATCGTGACGCTGGCCGGGATGCTGGTGTTCAAGGGGTTGACGCTGGCCCTGCTGGGCGGTGCGTCGGTTGGTCCGTTCCCGCCAGAATTCCAGGCAATGTCGTCGGGCTTCCTGCCGGATATCTTTGCGGGTCTGATCGAGGGGCGCTTTAACGTCTTTTCGATGACAATCGGTGTGGTTCTGGCCGCATTGTTGCCAATCCTTGGTCTGCGTTCGCGGGCGAAACAGGCGAAGTTTGCCGCCGTGGACGAACCGATGGCATTCTTTGCCGCCAAACACGCGATTGCCGGTCTTGCGATCCTTTATGTCACCTACTTGCTGTCGACCTATCGCGGGTTGCCAAACATTCTGGTGATCATGGCGCTTCAGATTGCGTTGTTCACCTTTATCACCAATTCAACCACCCTTGGGCGTCGTATTTATGCGCTGGGCGGGAACGAAAAAGCCGCCAAGCTTTCGGGCATCAATACCAAGCGCCTTACCTTCCTGACATTCGCCAATATGGGCATGCTTGCAGCCCTTGCCGGTCTGGTCTTTGCCGCACGTTTGAATACGGCAACCCCAAAGGCCGGTCTTGCGTTCGAGCTTGATGTGATTGCGGCCGTGTTTATCGGCGGTGCATCGATGTCGGGCGGCGTTGGCAAGGTGATCGGTGCGGTGGTTGGTGCATTGATCATGGGCGTGATGAATAACGGGATGTCGATCATTGGTGTCGGTATCGACTGGCAGCAGGTGATCAAAGGTCTGGTGCTTCTCGCGGCAGTGATCTTCGACGTCTACAACAAAAACAAGGCATAACAATACGATGGCGCGGAACAACACAGGTGTGGGCGCACACAGCCATAACTGCCACCTGGCTGCCATCCTGTGTCGTTCAAAGTCCGGTATGTGGCCGTCCCAGCCGCATGTTTCCGGATCGGTCATGATAATAAGTCAAAAAGGAAAACGGGCATGACGAAGTTCAAACCGGCACCCTGGCCGCGGACATTGCGGTCGCAAGAAGGTTGGTTCGGCGGAACCAGCAAGGACAATATCTATCACCGCAGCTGGATGAAGAACCAGGGTCTGCCTTCGGATCTGTTTGACGGTCGCCCGGTGATCGGTATTTGTAATACATGGTCGCAATTGACCCCGTGTAATGCACATCTTCGAGATCTTGCCGAACGGGTTAAACATGGCATCTATGAAGCCGGTGGCCTGCCGCTTGAATTCCCAGTTTTCTCGGCCGGTGAAAGCACATTGCGCCCGACTGCAATGATGTTCCGGAACCTTGCGGCGATGGATGTGGAAGAAGCCCTGCGCGGGACGCCGCTTGATGGTGTTGTCCTGATGGTCGGGTGCGACAAAACCACCCCGGCCCTTTTGATGGGGGCGGCCAGTGTGGATATTCCGGCCATCGTTGTGACCGGTGGTCCGATGCTGAATGGCAAGTGGCGCGGGCAGGATATCGGTTCGGGAACGTCGCTTTGGCAGCTTTCCGAGGACCGCAAGGCTGGCAAGATCAGCACCGAAGACTTCCTTGAAGCCGAAATTGCCATGTCGCGTTCGCCGGGTTCGTGCAACACGATGGGAACGGCATCAACCATGGCCAGCATGGCCGAGGCCCTTGGTATGGCGCTTTCGGGGAATGCGGCCATTCCGGCTGTCGACAGTCGCCGCCGTGTGATGGCGCATATTACCGGCCGCCGGATTGTGCAGATGGTCAAGGATGACCTTAAACCGTCTGACGTCATGACCAAGGAAGCGTTCGAAAACGCCATTCGCGTCAATGGTGCCATTGGCGGATCGACCAACGCGGTCATCCACCTGCTTGCCATTGCCGGACGTGTTGGCATTGATCTTAGCCTTGATGACTGGGATCGCCTTGGTCGTGATATTCCGACCATCGTGAATTTGCAGCCGTCGGGCAAATACCTGATGGAAGAATTCTTCTATGCCGGTGGTCTGCCGGTGGTGATCAAGGCACTGGCCGAGGCGGGCAAGCTTCATAATGATTCCCTGACGGTTTCGGGGGAAACCATGTGGGATCAGGTCAAAGATGTTCAGAACTGGAATGATGACGTCATTCGTCCGTTCGAAAAGGCCCTGACCGAAAGCGGTGGCATCGCTGTGGTCAAGGGTAACCTTGCCCCGAATGGTGCGGTTCTTAAGCCGTCGGCGGCAACGCCAGCCCTTTTGACCCATCGTGGTCGTGCGGTGGTGTTTGAAGACATCGACGATTACAAGGCCAAGATCTATGACGAGAGCCTTGATATCGATGAAAACTGCATCATGGTTCTGAAGAATTGCGGACCGAAAGGCTATCCGGGTATGGCCGAGGTCGGGAATATGGGCCTTCCGCCCAAGGTTCTGCGCAAGGGCATTACCGACATGGTGCGTATTTCAGACGCACGCATGAGCGGTACTGCCTATGGCACTGTGGTGCTTCATACCTCGCCAGAAGCCGCAGCAGGCGGACCGCTTGCTGTCGTGCAGAATGGCGACATGATCGAACTTGATGTGCCCAACCGTCGCCTGCATCTTGATATCAGTGACGAAGAACTGGCCAGACGTCTGGCAGAATGGAAAAGCACCGTTCCGGTTCCGGCCAGCGGTTATGCATCGCTTTACTACAAGTCTGTGATTGGTGCAGACCGTGGCGCGGATTTCGACTTCCTTGTCGGGCATCGTGGCAAGGAAATCCCGAAAGACAGCCACTAGGCTTTGGGTTTTCAATCCTGCCCGTAATCAAAACCCGGTCGGCAACAAGGTCGACCGGGTTTTTTTTAGGTTACGGTATTGGCCAGATGACGTTGTTGGGTGCATCGCCGTCATGGGTGATCAGAAGCTTGCCGTCGACAAGTTCCCAATTCACGAAATAGGCACCTTTCACATCAATGACAGGTGTTGACTGCTGTGCCGGGGCAATCAGGCGGGCGCGTTGTGAATGCGCGCCCTTGTGACAGACCAGCAAGAAGGCGGTTGTGTCTTTGACATCGGGTTCGGCGAGGACAAAGATGCCGTCCTTATTGCAGTTATCGTCCTCGCCTTCACACATGAAACAGCCAAGGTCCTCTGCAATTTCATCGCCAGTGTTCCAGTCTCGGATAAACAGGGTTTGGTTGCCCTGTTTGGTGCTGAGCTCCCATTGATACGGGGTATGCAGAACAATGACGGTTTGATCCGGAACTTCCCCCTGACGACTGGATGCCTCGTCCAGCACAAGTCCGCCCCTGGCCGGGTTTTCCTGATCAGGTTGTTGTGCAAATACGGGCGAAGGAACTACCACGACTGCATAGGCCAGCAGACAAAAACATCCGGCGCGCAAGAGAGAATACATGGTCGATGCTCCGAGAAGCTTGGTGTTTGGGTGTTTCAGGTCGCTTAAAGCTGCTTACATCCCGGTGATGGATTTGATGGCTTCAGGCAGATTCTCATAGGCCGTGACAACGGCATCGGCACCCAGTGAATTTGCGCGCGTGTCGTCAACTTCGAACGCGACGGCGATGGCATGGACATTGGCATCACGGGCCGAATTCACGTCATTGGCGTGATCGCCAACCATGATGGCGATGTCGTCAGAGCCGGGTTTATAGCCCATTTGATCAAGCACAAAGCGCAGGAAGCGACCATCGGGCTTCTTAACTTCAAACGAATTGCCACCGGCGATGACCGTGAATAAATCGGCAATGCCAAGCTTGTTCAAAATCGCCTTGCACGGGCCTTCAGGCTTGTTGGATGCCAGCGCAATGGACCAGCCATCGGCTTTAAGTTGGCGCAACACATTTTCAGCATTTTCATAAAGCCGGGTGTAGGCGTAATCGGTTTCAACATAGCGAGTGTTGAAGTCGATATTAAGTTCATCAAGTGTGGCATCGTCGGGCGTTTGACCGTGTTTGGCAAAGGCGCGTTTGGTCAGCATCCAGGTGCCATCCCCCAGCATGGCCTCGATATCGTGCCGGGTCAGGGCCGCAAGACTATGTGCGCCAAGCAATCCATTCATTGCAAACAACAGATCATCGACGCCGTCAATCAGGGTTCCGTCGAGATCAAACATGATGAATTTTGCCATTGGCTTGGGGCTCCGATATGGGGTGATGAATGTGTGGCTTCAGATTCAGAGGAACTTAACCGAGTTTGTGCCATTAACAAACGGTAACATCTGCTAACAGGCGGTAACAAAACGTGATTCTTTATGGGCTTTTGCCGCAAGGGAATATGTTTTAAGACTTGCTGCAAATCAGATTATCCGTGTGGTTATCAATAGACATACACGATGCAAGAACAGGGGATGCTGCATTAAAAATGCGGCAAGCGGATTGATAAATGTCACTTGAATTAAGTGTTGTGGTTTTGGCAGCTGGTATGGGCACGCGCATGAAAAGCGCATTGCCCAAAGTCATGCACAAGGTTGCCGGTAAAACGATGGTCAATCACGTGATTGATACGGCGGCCAAACTCGATGCGGACAAGACCATGATTGTGGTTGGTCCGGATATGCCGAAACTGGTCGCAACCGTTGCCCCGCATCCTACGTTCGAACAAACGGATCGTCTGGGGACTGCCCATGCTGTTCTGGCTGCAAAGGATGCTTTGGCCGGTCTTTCGGGCAATGTTCTTGTGCTTTATGCCGACAGTCCGCTTTTTACCGTCGAAACACTTGAGCGTCTTGTTAGCGCCCGCGAGGCAGGCGACCATGCGGTTGCTGTTCTGGGTTTCCGTCCGGATGATCCCGCCGGTTATGGCCGTTTGGTGACGGACGTAACATCGGGGGAACTTCTGGCGATTGTGGAAGACAAGGAATGTGATGCTACCCAGCGTGCGATCAATTTCTGCAATTCCGGTGTCATGTGCTTCCGCGCCGAAGATATGCTTGCCACACTTGAAGCGATTGATAACGCCAATGCCAAGGGCGAGTTTTATTTGACCGATGCGGTGGCGGTTGCGCGCGCAAAAGGCCACAGTTGCGTCGCCATTGAAGTGGACGAGGAAGAAACACTTGGTGTTAATTCCCGTGCGCAGCTTGCGGTGGCAGAGGCCATCATGCAGGACCGTTTGCGCAAGGCGGCAATGGAAGGCGGCGCGACCCTGATTGATCCGGCGTCAGTATTCCTGTGTGCGGATACCAAAATTGGCCGCGATGTGATTGTTGAACCCAATGTCGTGTTTGGCCCGGGTGTGACGGTTGGCGACAACGTTGTGATCAAGGCGTTCAGTCACCTTGAAAGCTGCAATGTCGGGGAAGCCGCGGATATCGGGCCTTATGCCCGTTTGCGTCCGGGGGCTGAAATCGGTGCCGGTGCCAAGGTTGGCAACTTTGTCGAGATCAAGAAGGCCGTTGTCGAAGACGGGGCCAAAGTCAATCATCTGAGCTATATCGGCGATGCCCGGGTCGGTGCCAAGGCCAATATCGGTGCCGGTACGATCACGTGTAACTATGACGGTTATCGCAAGCAACACACAGATATCGGGGCTGGGGCCTTTATCGGTTCCAACTCTGCCCTTGTCGCACCGGTTGAAATCGGTGACGGCGCGATTGTCGGGGCCGGAAGCACGATCACCGGAAAAGTCGAAGCCGATGCCCTGACGCTAACCCGTGCAGAGCGCATTGAAAAAGCAGGATGGGCCGCCAAGTTCCGCGAAAAAATGCGGGCCCTGACCGGCAAGAATTAATCCGGATACCGGAACTTGAATTTGCTGTGCGCCGGGGTGGTTGGCATGGCGGAAATTAAAAAAGCGATTTGAACCAGGAACATAACAAATATGTGCGGCATTATCGGGATTATCGGCAAGGACAGCGTCAGCGAACGAATTCTTGAAGGGCTTAAGCGCCTTGAATATCGTGGCTATGACAGTGCGGGGATTGCTACGCTTGTGAATGGCGATATTGAACGCCGCCGCGCTGAAGGCAAATTGATTAACCTTGCCAATCGTCTGGAGCAAAGCCCGCTTGCAGGTGATGTCGGGATTGGCCACACCCGTTGGGCAACCCATGGTGTTCCGACCGAAAACAATGCGCACCCCCATACCGATGGCAAAGTGGCGGTTGTTCACAACGGCATCATTGAAAACTATCAGGAAATCAAGGCAGAGCTGACCGCCAAGGGCCGCGTCTTTGCCACTGAAACCGATACTGAAGTCGTTGTGCATCTGGTGTCTGATTTCATCGATCAGGGTAAATCGCCGCGTGATGCGGTTGCAGCCACCTTGCATCGCATCGAAGGTGCCTTTGCGTTGGTGATCATGATTGCCGGTCATCATGATGTGATCTTTGGTGCGCGCCGCGGAACGCCGCTTGCGGTTGGTCTTGGCGAAGGCGAAATGTATCTGGGTTCTGATGCCATGGCGCTGTCGCATCTGACTAACAAGCTGATTTACCTTGAAGAAGGCGACTGGGTCGAAATGACCCGTGACAGCGTTCAGGTCCGTGACGAGAATGATGTTGATGTCACCCGCGAAACCAAACTGTCGGCCGTGTCGGGCGCCATGATGGGCAAGGGCAACTACAATCACTTCATGCAGAAGGAAATCTTCGAGCAGCCAGCCGTGATTGGCGATACCCTGCATGCCTTTATCAATCCGGCGACCCAGACGATCAAGCTGCCGGATATGCCGTTCTCGTTTGCCGATGCGACCCGCCTGACGATTGTGGCCTGTGGCACGTCATTCTATGCTGGCTTGGTGGCAAAGCACTGGATCGAACGTTATGCCGGTCTTGGTGTTGATGTCGATGTGGCGTCCGAGTTCCGTTATCGCTGTCCGCCACTGCCAAAGGGCGGTGTTGCCCTGTTCATTTCGCAGTCTGGCGAGACGCTTGATACTCTGGCTGCCCTTCGCTATGCGAAGTCCAAAGGACAGAAAATCGTTTCCATTGTGAACGTGCCCGAAAGTACGATTGCACGCGAAAGCGATGTTGTCCTTCTGACCTATGCCGGCCCGGAAATTGGCGTTGCCTCGACCAAGGCATTTACCACGCAGCTTACCGTTCTGGCATGCCTTGCTGTCACCATCGGTCGTGAAAACGGCACGCTTGCCAAGGATGAAGAAGCCGCCATCGTCAATGCCTTGACCGAAGTGCCGAAACATGCGGCCGAAGTCCTGCATCATGATGAGGCCCTTAAAAAGCTGGCACTTGATATCGCCGATGCGCGCGATGTTCTCTATCTCGGTCGTGGTCTTGGTTATCCGATTGCGATGGAAGGGGCCCTTAAGCTTAAGGAAATTTCCTATATCCATGCCGAAGGTTATGCCGCAGGCGAGATGAAGCACGGCCCGATTGCCCTGATCGACCAATCGGTTCCGATCATTGTCATTGCACCGTCTGACGAGCTGTTTGAAAAAACCGCCTCGAACATGCAGGAAGCTGCGGCACGCGGTGGCCGCGTGATCTTTATTTCCGATGCGCCGGGACTTGCAAAACTTGGCGATATGGCATCGGCGACGGTTGAACTGCCAAAGGTCGCCGATTTCGTGGCACCGATCCTTTACACCATTCCGGTTCAGATGCTGGCCTATCACGTTGCTGTCCACAAAGGCACCGACGTTGATCAGCCGCGCAACCTTGCGAAATCGGTTACGGTCGAATAAGACCCTCTGCCAACCGAACAAGATCAAGCCGGGTGCAAAAGCATCCGGCTTTTTTTGTTTCAGATCGCCAATCGCACAATGATTGGCGATGTGCGACACTGCCATGTCGAACAGGTTGCGGAATGCAATGCAGATGGTTGGGAAAATGCGTTCAGGTTTGGTTGCAAGAATTGCTGGTGGCGGGGTTCTGACAGTTTTAATTGCGGGGCTGGCTGGTTGTGCGTCCGGCCCTGTCGTGACCGCCGACATTTCACAAATGTCCTGCTCGGCCCAACTTGCATATGTCGATATGCAGGTTGATAAGCGCGAACTCAGGAATGCCGAGAATTCTCCAGTCGCGGGATATCCGTTTTTACGCGCAAATCGCAATTCTGTCCTGATGGGCAAACAAATTGGGGCGGCGATTTCAGAGGGGCAGGCGGCGGATGTCCTTTTTGCGGATTGGGTGGCGCAAATGCGGACGCTTGACCGCGAAGCGCGCATCAGTGAGTTACGGAATCTGTCGGACGCGGAACTGTCAGCATCACAAATTGAAACCTGTGCAGAGAAATTGGCGTCCGCACTTGAGCTGGATGATTATGATGACCTCTCAAAGGTGGTTTTCGTTCCGGATGACTATCTTGATTTTCAGCGGATTGCCGGGTTCTACCCGCTAACCGCCTTTGCCGCCCATTTTGGGTATGAAGGCTGGAAACGCGACAATCTGGGTAGCTTTGACCTTGCTCCAGAGGCATTGCTTGAGCGTGGAGCATGGCAGAGCTATCAGTGGATTGGCCGGGGTGACACAGGATCATCAAGTCTTGCTGTGCAGAAAATCAAAAAGGATGGCTTTGGGCGTTTGATCCTGACAGTGGCGGAGCTTGAACGACTTGCCCAAGCATATGTCCCGGAATTTAGTGTCCTGACAAAGTCGGATAGCGACCGGATAGGCCATCCGGCTTTGCAAGCCCGGGGTGCACAAGCCGATGTTGATGTCGAACAACCTGCGATCTTTTATCGACTGAGCCACACATGGTTTAGCGGCCAATGGCATCCACAGATCATTTATTCCGTCTGGTTTTCAGAGCGTCCGTCGCAAGGCATGTTTGATATTCTTGCCGGAAATCTTGATGCCCTGATCTGGCGCGTGACCCTTGATGACGATGGAACGCCATTGATTGCAGACACCATTCATGGCTGCGGATGTTATCACCTGTTTTTCCCAAGCTCGTCCCTGCGCCGGATCGAGGTCCCCGAGGACGGGGATATTCGCGAAACAGCGGAAAGCCCGGCAGGGCCGGTTGATCCATCCATCCTGAGGCAACCTGTTCTCTGGATCGATGCTATCAGTCATTATCTGTTGGCGGTGACGCCTGCGCGTAACAGTGAAGTGCTTCACAGTGTCGCATCAACCCTTGTGCCCGAACAGGAATTGGGGCGCATCGCGCTTGGGGATGGAACCGGTTATGCCAGCCTTTATAATGAAAACGGCTTTGTTCCCAGTACAGAGAGGCTGGAACGGTTTATTCTGTGGCCGTTGGGCATCGATAAACCTGGTGCCATGCGTCAGTGGGGGCACCATGCAACGGCCTTTGTCGGACGGCGGCATTTTGATGAGCCGGAACTGTATGGACGCTATTTCGTGCCGCGATGACCACTTGTGTTCGGCCAAAGGTGCGTTATTTTTTGCGACAAGGGGTTGTGCCCGCAGGCGGAAAATGTTGTGATCGGCAGCCCTTTTCGGATCAGGCTTTTCACCTGCGTAAATCCGGTGCCAAATGCGTAGAAATCGTGACATTTCCGCGTCTTTTTGTATCTCCCTATTGACTTTGAACAGGCACTTCAATAAATGCTGTTAGCACTCGCCGGGGGTGAGTGCTAATACGGGCTCATCCCGGTTAGTCGTAGTTTTAAACGAGCCTTAGCTTTAACACGGAGTTGTCTAAAATGAAGTTCCGTCCGCTGCATGATCGCGTCCTGGTACGTCGTGTCGAGTCCGACACCAAGACTGCCGGTGGCATCATTATTCCGGATACCGCCAAAGAAAAACCGCAGGAAGGCGAAATCGTCGCTGTTGGTTCTGGCGTTCGCAAAGAAGATGGCTCGGTCGTAGCCCTCGACGTCAAAGCAGGTGACAAAGTCCTGTTCGGCAAATGGTCCGGCACCGAAGTAAAGGTCGACGGCGAAGAGCTGCTGATCATGAAAGAGTCCGACATTATGGGCATCATGGAATAAGTCAGCCCTTTGGGTGACTTAAGTCCACGTTCATCCGTCTCATAGAGAGGAAAGAATATTATGGCTGCTAAAGAAGTAAAATTCTCCACCGACGCACGCGCTAAAATGCTGCGTGGTGTCGACATCCTGGCAGACGCTGTCAAGGTGACCCTCGGCCCGAAAGGTCGTAACGTTGTTATCGAGAAGTCCTTTGGCGCTCCGCGCGTAACCAAGGACGGTGTTTCGGTCGCCAAAGAAATCGAACTTTCTGACAAGTTCGAAAACATGGGCGCACAGATGGTTCGCGAAGTCGCGTCGAAAACCGCCGATCTGGCTGGTGACGGCACCACCACCGCAACCGTTCTGGCACAGGCAATCGTTCGTGAAGGCAACAAGTCCGTTGCTGCTGGCATGAACCCGATGGACCTGAAACGCGGTATCGATCTGGCAACTGCCAAAGTTATCGAATCCATCTCTGGCCGTGCACGTAAAGTTGCTGGTCGTGACGAGATCGCACAGGTTGGTAACATCTCTGCAAACGGTGACCGTGAAGTTGGCGACATGATCGCTGAAGCCATGGAAAAAGTTGGCAACGAAGGCGTTATCACCGTTGAGGAAGCCAAAGGCCTGCACACCGAACTCGACGTTGTCGAAGGCATGCAGTTCGACCGTGGTTACCTGTCTCCGTACTTCGTAACCAACCCGGAGAAAATGGTTGCAGACATGGATGCTCCGTACATCCTGCTCTTCGACAAGAAAATCTCCTCGCTGCAGCCGGTTCTTCCGCTGCTCGAAGCTGTTGTTCAGACCGGCAAGCCGCTTCTGATCATTGCTGAAGACATCGAAGGCGAAGCTCTGGCAACCCTGGTTGTCAACAAGCTGCGCGGTGGTCTGAAAATCGCTGCTGTTAAAGCACCGGGCTTCGGCGACCGTCGTAAAGCCATGCTCGAAGACATCGCCATCCTTACCGGTGGCCAGGTTGTCTCCGAAGACCTCGGCATCAAGCTGGAAAGCGTTACGCTTGACATGCTCGGTACCGCAAAATCGGTCACCATCAGCAAAGAAGAAACCACCATCGTTGATGGCGCTGGTGAAAAAGCACAGATCGAAGGCCGTGTTGCCCAGATCCGCGCCCAGATCGAAGAAACCACCTCTGATTACGATCGTGAAAAACTGCAGGAACGTCTCGCGAAACTCGCTGGCGGTGTTGCTGTGATCAAAATCGGTGGCGCTTCGGAAATCGAAGTTAAAGAACGCAAAGACCGCGTTGACGATGCTCTGCATGCAACCCGTGCAGCTGTTGAAGAAGGCATCGTTGCTGGTGGTGGTACGGCTCTGCTGTACTCTGTCCGCGCGCTCGAAGGTCTCGAAGGTGAAAACCATGACCAGACCATCGGTGTTGACATCGTTCGTCGTGCCCTTCAGGCACCTGTTCGTCAGATCGCAACCAACGCTGGCGTAGACGGCGCGGTTGTTGCTGGCAAACTGCTTGAGCAGGACGACATGGAGTTTGGTTATGACGCTCAGAAGGGCGAATACACCAACCTGATCAAAGCTGGCATCATCGACCCGGCCAAAGTTGTTCGTACTGCCCTGCAGGACGCTGCTTCGGTTGCTGGTCTGCTGATCACCACCGAATGCATGATCGCCGAGAAAGCCGAAGACAAACCGGCTGGCGCACCTGACATGGGTGGCATGGGTGGTATGGGCGGCATGGGTGGCATGGGCTTCTAAGCCTTACCAACCAACCGACCTTGCACTACGAGAAGGGCCAGGGCCCCGCAATCGCGGGGCCCTTTTTGTTTGTGCGCTTGGGATGCTCTTTGTTTGGTGCGGTCATGCCGACACACGACCATCCGACAACCAAGATGATGCAATCAGTTGGCAACCGTGCTCAAGGTGTGTTGCTGGGCAAGATCGACATCAATCAGGGCCGGTGCGCAATGGATGCGGTCACGTCCCAAATTCTTTGCTTGATAAAGTGCCCAGTCAGCCCGCTTTAAGGTGTCTTGGGGAAGTTCATTATCCCGATAGGCAGCAACACCAGCACTTATCGTAACATCGATAAGATGGCCTTCGGCAAAGATTGGTTCCGCGCAAACATTCTTGCGGATGCGTTCTGCCAATGCCGCCCCGGCGGTACAATTGTTCTGGGGCAGCAGAATGACGAATTCTTCGCCACCAAGCCGGAAAAGCAGCTTTTCTTCTTCGAACCGCAAGGCGCGCGAGGTGATTTCGCAAATTCGTTTAAGGACGATATCGCCACAATCATGACCATATGTGTCATTGACCCGTTTGAAGTGATCAATATCAAGCATGATCATACAATAGGGCATGTCGGTTCGCAGTGTTAGCGCATGGGTGCGCCTGGCGTGATCCTCAAATGCTGCGCGGTTCAGAAGGCCGGTGAGGGGATCGTGCTGGGCCTTGAATTCCAGATCAATGCGTTTGAGTTTCTGATGATGGATGTTTTTCACCAGTCCGATCATGCGTTTAGGCGCTTGGTCCTTGTCCCATTCGATTACTGATCCGCTGTGGCTAAACCAGTTCCATTGATCTTCCGAGCCGACATGCATTCGGGCTTCAACTTCAAAGGCCGGTTTGTCCCCCTTGATATGTTCGGCGATTGCGGCATCGAACTGCTTGCGATCATCTGGATGAATGCGGTCCTTGAAGCTTTCAAAGGTCAGGCAAACTTCGCCATGATGCAGTTCCATCAACCGGTACAGGTTGTCGGAGTAATATCCGGCATCCTTGGTGAAGTCCCAGTCCCAAAGACCTTGGCCGGTACTGTCGAGCGAGAATTGCAGGCGCTTGTCGAGTTCAAGGCGTTTAAGTTCGTTCTTGTGTTTGGCTTTGCGATCAATGCGAATTTGCAGGATCAGGAACAGGGTAACCGCGATAACAACAAGTGCCGCAATAAAGGCGGTTTGGCGCGTTGCGTAATAGTTGTCCATAAAGCCTTCGACAGGGACCTGCATAAAGATTGTGATCGGAAGACCGTCAAGGTTTTGGCGCGCCATCACAAAGTCACCAAACAGGGCGACGCCACCGGTGTCAATTTCACTCGTGCCGGTCGTCAGGTTCCAGAACGCATCTTCCTGACGGGCCGTAAACCATTTGGTTTCCCCGCCATAGGAAGATTGGGCTTCTGCCAGAAGGTTGTCGGTATTAAGGGTCGCAACCCGCATCTTTGACCCGGCAAGGAACCGTTCAAGCGGCGTGTCTTCATACGGGTTTTCGATGGCCAGAAGGACCATGATCACGCCAAGAAACGTTCCGTCGGGCGACCAGATGCCGCGTTCGACCGCAAAATATCCCGGTTTCATGCCAAGGTCTTTTGAAGACCTGAAGGCTGGTTCAATCCATGCATCCCGGTGGCGGGCCAGGATTTCTTCAATCGGCAAGTTCCTGCTGGCATGTTCAAAGAAGGTGAATTCGTGTGCGACTTTGCCGCTGGCGTCAAACAGGATGTAACCGGCCAGATTATTGTCGTCCTTGATCATGGTCGACAATTGCCGTTCCAAGTCATAGTAGGGGACAATTACGGCTTCCCGTGCGGCCATCAGGGCGGCGTTGTCCGCCTTGATCAGAATACTGGCCAGATTGCCGCTATAGGTCGTGATCGCAAAGCCGGTGCTGTCAATTGCCCGTTGCTGTGCATTTTCCCGTTCGCTGGTCGTTTGCCAGGTCATCAGAAACAGGATGCCCAGCAGCAACCCGATAGACAGAAAGACGCTGAGGAACTGTTCATCAAGGATACGACGCCAGCCCGATGGTTTTGTTTTATAGACCATCATTTTTCCCCCGCGATCTGTGTCAGGGTATTCAGTGCTTCTTTCGAGATGCCAATGGTTTTGGCCAAGTCCACCTGATGACGCAGAAGGTCAAGGCGTTGATGGCTGCGTTCAGCCTCGTCGGGGGCGACGATTTCAACATTGTTTTGGGCTGCGGTGATCAGCGATGCCTGTTGATGAGTGATCGCCTGTTTGCGACCTTCATCGACCATTTCTTCCCAAGTCCGCAAGATGGTTTCGCGAACCGTTGGTGACAGACGTGCCCAGATATCTTGTGACATCAAGGGCATGTAGAACGGATAGTAGGAGTGACTCAGAAATGCATGTGCAATTCCGTGTTCCCAAAGTGCGGCACTGACAACTGTGCTGGTGGTGGTCAGAAGCCCGTCAATTTCCTTGCGATCAAGGGCCTCGGGAACGTCGGGCCACGGGATCAGGACCGGAATGGCACCAAGTTCCTTGAGATGCAAGGCATTACCTTCGCCACCGGCATAGCGAATACGTAACCCGCGCAGATCATCGAAATGATTGATCGATGCTTCGCGTGTGAAGATATGGGCAGGGCCAAGATCAAGCCATCGGCCGATTACCCGGACATTCAGGTTTTTTTCGATTGCATGGTTCAGACGCACCCCGAAATCACTGTCCACAAGTTCGCGAACGGCTTGGGAATCAAGCCCCATAAAACTCGGAAGCAAAAGGGCATTCAGGTCCGGGGCAAAACGGCCAAGATGCCAGATTCCCGGTGCAGCAATTGCAATGCGTCCGCTTGAAAGGGCTTCGGCGACGTCTCGGTCCTTGAAGGCCTGTGCAGAATGGACAACCCGGAATTTGTGTTCGCTGATCGAACTGTTCAGGGCTTTGGCGAAATCTTCCAGAAATATGGTTTGAAAGTGATCGGCTGTATTTTCAGTCGAAATCAGTATTTCGGCACTTTTGGCGTTCAGGGACAGCGCCATGCAAAAGGCAAATACAACAACGCGGAAAACGGGCATCTCACTTCCAGTCCTTGGCGAAAACCTGCGCGGCTCCATGGTTTGCACAGGTTGTTTTGAATTATTTCAGATTGACGCCAAGGTATGGGAGAGACCGATAGGTATCCTTGATATAAGTCAAGGATACCTATCCAATGGTTTAGTTTTTTCTCTGAACGGCTAGGGTGGAAGGATCAGCCGAAAAGTTTCTTCAGGCTGCGGGGCTGACAGCGCAGATATTGCGGTGCTGCTTTGACTTCCGCACCCAGTGTTGCCGCGGCATGCCACGGCCAGCGCGGGTCATACAGAATGCCACGTGCAAGGGCGATGGCATCGGCCTGACCGGTAAAGGTGATGGCTTCTGCCTGTTCTGCCTCGGTGATCAGACCAACCGCAATGGTCGTCATGCCGGTTTCAGCTTTGATACGGGCGGCAAAAGGAACCTGATAATTCGGGCCAAGCGGGATTTTCTGATCGATATGCAGTCCACCGGACGAAACATCGATAAAGTCACAACCGCGTGCATGAAGGATTTTGGCCAGTTCGACGCTTTGATCAATATTCCAGCCGTCATCAACCCAGTCAGATGCGGAAATGCGTATGCCAAGCGGATAGTCGGTGCCGACCTCGGCGCGCACGGCATCATAGATTTCCACAACGAGGCGAATACGGTTTTCAAAGGACCCGCCATATTCGTCGTCACGTTTGTTGGCATGTGGCGACAGGAATTGATGCAGCAAGTAACCGTGTGCGGCATGAAGTTCGATGGCATCAAAACCGATACGGATCGAACGTTTTGCACTTTCGACAAAGGCCTGGACAATCTCTTTGACCCGCGACTTTGACAGGGCTTCGGGGACCTGATCACCGTCACGGAAAGCAATGGCCGACGGGCCGCAGACCTGCCAGCCATTGGCGTGTTCCGGTGCAAGGACATGACCGCCAAGCCAGGGCTTTTCACAAGATGCCTTGCGGCCCGCATGGGCAAGCTGAATGGCAATCGGCATATCGGAATGGCTGCGGATTGCGGAGATGGTCTTGTTAAGGGCGGCTTCGGTTTCATCATCCCACAGGCCGACATCGGCATAGGTGATCCGGCCTTCGGGTTCGACGGCCGTTGCTTCGATGATCAGCAATCCGGCACCGGATTGGGCAAGATTGCCCAGATGCATCGGGTGCCAGTCGGTGGTTTTGCCGTTATCAGCGGAATATTGGCACATCGGGGCAATGACAACGCGGTTATCAATGGTCAGCGTGCCCAGCGATAGCGGGGAGAAAAGGGTGCTCATGGCTCTTCCTTATAGAGGAGGTCGACCATCGGGCCGACAAACAATGGCATGAAGCTAATCTGCTATGGGGGTGAGTGCCAGTCTCAGTTTCGAATTTTCTGAAAAAGCCAGTCCGGCAAACGGGTTGCGCGGGGCGATGGGGCAGGTTCATCAAAAAAAATCAAAAAAATGCATCGATCCACTTGCGGAAAAAATCCAGCGATCTATCTCAAGGGTGCAAAGGGGCATGGTGCCCTGATACGCGTCAAGGTTGCAGCCTGGTCTGGACTTATGGCGCAAGAATACTCGTCTTAACGGAGGGTAATTATGACTGGTCTTCAGACTCTTAATGGATCCGCACGTCGTCTTGCATCTGCACCGACCTATGGTGATCCATTCTCGCTTATTTCCCGTGATTTTGATCGTGTGATCGGTTCGATTTTTGGTGATCGTGCCGCAGCTTCCAAGCTGCAGGCCGATGGTCAGGAAGCAGCCAAAACCCTTTTGAGCCCGCGGATCGATATTCACGAAGCCGATGATCACATTGAACTGTCCGCCGAACTCCCCGGTGTCGAGCAGGATGATGTCGATGTGTCGGTTCTTGAAGGTGTCCTGACGATTACCGGCGAAAAGAAGTCCGCCCGGGAATCCAGTGAAGGGGCCCGCATTGTCGAACGCAGTTTCGGCAGTTTCAAACGGTCATTCCGTCTGAATGATACGGTTGATGTGGATAACATCACGGCATCGTTCAAAAATGGTGTTCTTGTTCTGACTCTCCCCAAAGTAGCAGAACAAAAGCCCGAGCCGCGCAAGATTACTGTCAGCGGCTAAATCTCTTGTCTCTCCTCCCCTGAGAAGCTTTCTCTGTGTTGCCTGACGGGCGGTTTAACCGCCCGTCTTTTTTTGTTTGGTGCCTGATCAGACACGGGCATAGCCGGTCTGATGTTCAAGCGGCATCTCAAACAGGCCGGTTTCATCAAACTGTTCCAGTGCCTTTGTCCATGGGGAAAGGTCGATATTCTGGGCAGCGATCCAGTTCGGATTGTAATAGGTGTCGCAATAGCGATCCCCGCCATCACACAGCAATGTGACGACTGAACCGGTTTGGCCGGCTTTCTTCATCTCGGTGATAAGTGCCAGCGTGGCAATCAGGTTGGTGCCCGTGGACCCGCCACAGCGACGCCCAAGATGACGTTCGAGATAGGCCAGTGCCGCAAAGCTTGCCGCATCGGGAATGCGATACATGCGATCAACCACGGTGGGGTTGAAGCTTGGTTCGACGCGGGGACGGCCAATACCCTCGACACGCGATCCTTTTGTTCCGGTGACCGAGCAATCCCCGCTTTCATAGGCATCATAGAACATCGAGTTTTCCGGATCGGCAACGCAAAGCTCGCAGCCATTGCCCAAGGTCCGGCCATACCGGATATAGCGTCCGATGGTCGAAGACGTGCCGCCAGTGCCCGCGCCCACAACGATCCAGCGCGGAACCGGGTGAGGTTCACGCTTAAGCTGATCAAAGATGCTTTCGGCGATGTTGTTGTTGCCGCGCCAGTCGGTGGCGCGTTCGGCAAAGGTGAACTGATCCATGTAATGACCGTCAAGTTCACGGGCAAGGCGCTGGGATTCTTCGTAAATCTGGCCACTGTGATCGACCAGATGGCTTTCGCCACCGTAAAAGGCAATCTGGTCAATTTTCTGCTGTGAGGTTGATTTCGGCATCACGGCAATGAAACGCAGGCCAAGCAGACGGGCAAAATAGGCTTCTGATACGGCGGTTGAGCCGCTTGACGCCTCGATCACCGGGGTGTCTTTGGTGATCCAGCCATTGCACAGCCCATACAAAAACAGTGACCGCGCCAGACGATGCTTGAGGCTGCCCGATGGATGGGTCGACTCATCTTTCAAATACAGTCCGATGCCATCAAGTTTTGGCAGATCAAGACGGATCAGATGTGTGTCGGCGGAGCGATTGAAATCAGCTTCGATTTTGCTGATGGCGTCAGCCACCCATTGGCGGTCATATGTCATGTAACGTCCAGACATCAGATTGGATCACGGAAAAACGACCATTGGTGGCCGCGGATGGGCATTTGTGTAGGGGATTATAATACAAAAAACTACCGTGAAATTGTGTCGATACATTTTGCCGGTCATCAGATTTTTAAGAGATTGGGCTTGCTAACACTTTTTTCAAAGCTAACCTTTAAGATACAAGGTTCCCGATTCTTCCGACCTGACTGGATGGGCCGATAATCATGGCTGATGACGATAGAGATCCGTTTTCCAAGCGACATGGCGCATCTGAAATAGGTGCGGCTTATGACGTGCCGGTGCGCGTATCAACCGTGATCGGCAAAAGCCAGATTCAGGTGGCGCAATTGATGCGTCTGACCCGCGGTGCGGTTCTTGAACTTGATCGTCGCGTGGGGGAGCCGGTTGATATTTACGTCAATAACCGCTTGGTCGCCCGTGGCGAACTGGTTGTGGTTGACGAAAACCTTGGTGTGACAATCACTGAAGTTGTCAAAACCGGTACGGTTATCGAAACCCACCACTAAGCGGATTTACAGTTAGTTCGGGATGAAACCTTCGGCGTGAAGTCGTTTGTCGACCCGGGTAATTTGATCTGAACGCAGGCGGGCTTCCAGTGTTGCAGTCGCGCCAATCGGATCCATCGGTATTTCCATTTCAACACCGGGCGGCAAGGTGATCGGCCCCAGTGTCGCACGCCGCAGCCAGTAATAGGCTTCTTCGCGGTTTTCTTCCCGTCCCCAGCCACGTTCCAGCATCGCCCCAAACATGAATTGGGCTGCGTGATGATTGGTGTTGGCGGCCAGTTCAAAATATCGGGCGGCTTCGACAAAGTTTTGCCGCGCACCGCGTCCATGAAAATACTGGGCGCCGATCAAATAGGCGGCATCGCCATTTTTCGGATCGGCCTCAAGGGCGCGCTTGAAATATTGGGTGGCACGAAACTGGTCATAGTGAAGGCCATGACCATTGAAGTACAAAAGGCCGATATAGTAGATCGCGCCGCTATGATTGGCGTTTGCGGCCTTTTGGAACCATTTGGCGGCCTCGACATAATCAGGGTGCCCAATGTCGCCGCGATAATTCATCAGGCCCAGCGCGTATTGCGCATAGGGATCATCTTTGAGTGCGGCGACTTCCCAGCTTTGTCTAGCCTCTTTGAAATCACCGGATTTATAGGCGTAGTAACCGGTCTGATATTCCCGGCTCATTGTCGCACTTTGTACGACGGGTACAGATGCCAGCAAAAGCGCGCCGGTCATTGCTGTGATCTTTAATTTTCGGGGAATAGCAAAGGCCAAAGGACGCACGTTCATATCCGTATTCAAAAAAGTCGTATTCAGCACAATCAATTGGGGTGTCTGGAAAACCGCCTATATCGTCAGGTGGGATCAGATTTCCGCAACCGGTGACAGCCGCATAAATCAGATATCGGAATGCGGCTCATTGATATGGATATGTGTTCAGGAATTATTTTTAAACAGCGGGACGACCTTGCGCGCGCGCTTTTCAATGGCATCAAGCACATTCATGATATCGGAGCTTTGCTTGATCCTCTCGCCGCTATGCAATGCAAGATACTGCCCGGCATTTTGATGTTCGCTGCTAAGCTTGATAACGGTGAAAAGCGGTGTCTCGTGGGTCGAGCGGAAGATGGAAAACATTGCCATCCCGTCGAGATGATCAATCGCATAGTCGCGCCAGGCACCACTTGCGACCTGCCGGGAATAGGTGTTCATGAGCCGCATAAGTTCAGACCGGTCAAAATGAACAAAGCTTTTGGCTTTGCGGTATTTTGCCAAATCGAACAGTGTTCCCATGTCATTCTCCGGCCATGTGATCGTCTGATCGTCCGGCTCTGAAAAACAGAACATGACAACCATATGACACGGTATCGCGGATTGGCTTCTGTCTCAAGTTTCAATGGACAAAAACCGGTTCACAATAATCGTGACCGGTTTGAATATCCCTGAGATATCAGAAGGCTGACAGTTACAGGCTGCGTGACCGGGTAGGGGGCCAGTCAACGGTCTGTGCGCCGGTGTTATAGGGATCAGGCGTGCGATAGCAGCTGACAGCTGCAAGCGTACGATAGCAATAAAGTGGTGTTTCCGGCACCGGGTCCTTTTTGCAATAGGACTTGCCGTCGATTTTGCGAATGGTCGAGCAATCCTTGCCGGTCGAAAGCGACACAACATGGTCGACCAGCGTTTTGTCGGTATTGATGATACTGATCACGTCAAAGGCCAGATACCATTCGCCGCCGGTAAAGATGTGCGTACCGGTGATGTCAGACATTGTGGTGCTGCAACCTGCAACCCCCGAACCCAGCAAAGCCGCAAATAATCCTGCCAGAATACGCTGTCGAATGACGCGCTTGGCATCGAACCGGCTATACACTTTTTGACAACGTCCCATGGTGTCTCCGTCCCTTCACCGGGCAAATTTGACCGATGAACTTGTGAAATCTGTTCCCTTGCCGGATATCAAAGCAATCACTGTGCCGGAATTGTCGTGATTTTCTTCTAAACCTGCAATATGGGCAAAGTTGTTTTAATTTCAGCCGTTTCTTGCGCGATCAATTTGTATTTTTGTGATGTCGATAACACGCAAAGAAAATGCAAACCGGCGCTTTGGAACCTGTTGCAGGGGCCGAACGGGCAATTCTTTCCCTGTTTGGTGCAATGTGCCGCTTTTTTGCCCCAATGGCAGGGTTTGTCTCGATGCGAAAATTCAAAAATCCAGGGTCGAGACAGGCGCTAAACCGCCAATCTTGCAAAATAATCGACCGAATGCCCTGATTGGCTTCGAGCAGACTTGACCCTGTGCGTGCTGGCGCGTTAAATCCTTGCCAGAATTAATTCAGATAAGCGGGCAGGTTGCCCGCTTTATTGTGACCGGATTGGAGCCGTTTTCGTGGTTGATATTTTCCAGGAAGTCGAAGAAGACCTGAAGCGCGAACGCACAGAAGCCCTGTGGCGCAAATACGGGAAATATGTCATCGGCACTGCTGCTGTGATTGTTTTGGGTGTTGCCGGTCGTGAAGGCTGGAAAACCTACGAGCAGACCACCAGCATCGAAAATGGCACCCGCCTTGCCAATGCTGTTGAGCTGGCAAATGCAGGTGACGATAAACAGGATGCCGCGCTAGAGGCGCTTGATGCGATCATCGCGAACGGCAATGCCGGTTTTGTTGCCCTTGGTCATTTCCAGAAGGCTGCTGTTTACCTGCGCGCCGGTGCGGCCCCGTCTGCGATCACCGAACTGGAAGCCGTTGCCGGTAACGCTGACATTGATCAGGTTTACCGTGACCTTGCCGTCGTTCAGATTGCGATGAACAGTGCCAATGAAACCAACGCCAAGGACATGATTTCCCGTCTTGAGCCGATCGCTGTGCCGGAAAATGCCTGGTACTATTCGGCGCGTGAAATGATTGCCCTGCTGCATGTTGCGGCTGGTGAAATTGATGCGGCCAAGCCGCTTCTGACCGAGATTGCCGATGACAGCGAAGCCCCGTCGGGTATGCGCGCACGTGCAAGCGAACTTCTCAAGGCCGTTGGTGCCTAATCAGGGCCAGCACGCCTGACCGGAATGCCGGTCAGGCATGATGACAGCTTTTTCAGAGGAAACGGTTTTGACCACACGCGGTATTAAGTCAGTTCTGTGCGTAATGGGAATGACGGGCCTTTTGGCCGGGTGTTCTGGATGGCTTGGTGGCAACGAAGCGCCGCCATTGCCGGGCGAACGTATTTCGGTTCTTGCCCTGCAAAGCACGGTTCAACCTGATCTTGAGTTGTCTGACCAGCGTGTGATCCTTCCTGAACCCGAGCCAATGGTCGACTGGCCGCAGAATGGCGGTATTCCAAGCCATGCCCTGCACCATGTCGGGCTTGATAACGATGTTCTCAAGCAGGACTGGTCGGTTGGTATTGGCGACGGATCAATGGATGACAACCTGTTGCTTAATCAGGCGATCATCGCGCGTGGTGTGATCTTTACCATTGATGCCAGTGCCGAGGTTCGCGCCTTTGCCGCAACGTCGGGCAAACGCATCTGGTCACTTGAATTGACACCGGAAGACGAAGAAGACAGCACGCTTCTTGGCGGCGGTCTTGCCTATGAGCAGGGCATTGTCTATGCGACCACCGGCTTTGCCGAAGTTGTCGCGATTGATGCGCCCAGTGCAACGGTTCTGTGGCGTACTCAGGTCAGTGCGCCGATGCGCTCTGCGCCGACAGTGCGTGGCGGGCGTGTTTTCGTCATTACCGTTGATAACCAGACCATTGCCCTTAACGCGATGACCGGTGAAACACTTTGGAACCATCGTGGTGCATCCGAAGGTGCGTCATTTATCGGTGGTGCCAGCCCGGCGGTGGATCAGGGCGTTGTGATTTCGGCCTATTCGACCGGCGAGATGTATGCGCTTCGCGTTGAAAACGGTCAGGTGATCTGGTCCGATGCCCTTGCCGGTGCCGGGCGTACCGATGCGGTGTCGGCGATTGCCGATATTCGTGGCCTTCCGGTGATTGATGATGATCTTGTGATTGCCACAAGTAACGCCGGTTTGACCGTTGCGATTGACCTTCGGACCGGTTATCGGGTCTGGGAATTGGAGGCCGGCGGCATCCAGTCGCCATGGGTGGCCGGCGATTACGTATACCTGCTAACCAACACAAATGATCTGATTGCCTTGCGTCGGAAGACCGGACAGGTTAAATGGGTGACGGTTCTGCCACGTTTTGTCGATCCCGAAGACCAGGAAGAGCCGATTGTCTGGACAGGTCCGGTACTGGTCGGTGACAGGTTGATCGTAGGTAACGAGCAGGGCGAAGTGATGACTGTTTCCCCTTATAGCGGTGACATTCTCGGCAAGGACGAAGTTTCCGGGCCGATCACATTGCCGCCATCAGTTGCGGGTGACAGCCTTTACTTCCTGACTGCGGATGCCGATCTAATCGCATATCGCTGATCAGTTAGAACAGAGTTTTTCGCAAGGTTTCCTTGCAGGATTTGCGATGCGCCGAGGGCAGTGAAAGCCGTCGGCGCATAACGCCTTTTATAACGAGAGTCTGAAAGTCAGATGTCGCTTAAAGTTGCCATTATCGGTCGCCCCAATGTCGGGAAGTCGACCCTGTTTAACCGTCTGGTCGGCAAAAAGCTTGCCCTGGTCGATGATCAGCCCGGTGTCACCCGCGACCGCCGCTATGGCAAGGCGCGTCTGGGCGATATGTCCTTTGACGTGATCGATACCGCCGGTCTGGAAGAAGCATTCGATGATTCCGTCGAAGGCATGATGCGCCAGCAAAGTGAAAAGGCGTTCGAGGAATGCGATGTCGCGCTGTTCCTGATCGACGCCCGTGCTGGTTTGACCCCGCTTGATAACCACTTTGCCGATTGGCTGCGTAAGCGCCACAAACCGGTTTATGTCATCGCCAACAAACACGAAGGCAGGGATCAGGATCCCGGCCTTTACGAGGCCTATGGCCTTGGTCTTGGCGAAGTAGCACCGATCTCGGCCGAGCATGGTCTGGGCATCGAGCTTATTTATGACATTCTTGAACCGCATTGGGACGCATGGAAACACCGTCAGCGCGTCGCCAAGCAGCATGCCCGCGATGCCGCCATCGAGGCACTGGAAGAAGCCGCAGGCGAAGCGGATGACGATTTCGATGATCTGATTGATGTCGATGGCTTTGCCGATGATGAAGGCGAAGTTTTCCCGTCCTATGAAATCGAATTCAGCGAAGACGATGAAGACGAAGACGGCGAGTTGATCGTCGAAGGTTCGCGCGATAACTCCAAAATTCAGTTGGCGATTGTTGGCCGTCCGAATGCCGGTAAATCGACCCTTCTGAACCAGCTGCTGGGTGAAGAACGCGTTATGACAGGCCCGCAGGCCGGCCTTACCCGTGACTCGATTGCGGTTGACTGGTCCTATGAAGGGCGTCCGATCCGTCTGGTCGATACCGCGGGTATGCGCCGCAAGAAGAAGATTGATGACCGCGTTGAAAAGCTGTCGGTTGCCGATACCCTTCGCGTGATCCGTTATGCGCAGGTTGTTGTTCTGATGCTTGATGCGACCAACACGCTTGACAAGCAAGACCTGACGATCGCGCGTATGGTGCTTGAAGAAGGCCGTGCCTTGATCATTGCGGTCAATAAGTGGGACGCGATCAAGGACAAGGCAGGGGTCATGCAGGAACTGCGTGACAAGCTTGATGTGTCCTTTGCACAGGCGCGCGGCATTCCGGTTCTGACCTTCTCAGCCCTGACCGGGCGCGGGACCGACAGCCTGATGCCGACGGTTCTTGATATCCACGATATCTGGAGCCGCCGTATCCCGACCTCGCAGCTGAACCGCTGGCTTGAAGCAACCACCGAGCGTCACTTGCCGCCGGTTATTTCTGGTCGTCGTATTCGTCTGCGTTACATGACCCAGGCGAAATCGCGTCCGCCAAGCTTCTTTATCAACTGCTCCAAGGCGGCCGAACTGCCCGAAAGCTATACGCGCTATCTGATCAATGGTCTGCGCGAAGATTTCGATATGCCGGGCGTTCCGATCCGTATCTATCTGCGCAGCAGTGATAACCCTTATGCGAACAAGAAAAAGAAACGCTAGTTTCCAAGGTTCTTGTGCCTGAAACGATCAAAGCCGCCCCCGAGAAATCGGGGCGGCTTTTTCATTTCCGATACAGGTCCGGTCAGTTTTTGGGGATCGACGGGCCGTTATCAATGATTTCTTTGATGTGATCCGGAAGGTTCGCCTCGGTGAAGCTTTCCTGTGCTTCGCTATTTTGGACAAAGGCATAGATATCAGCCAGATCCTGTCCCGAGAAATCCACCTGATAGCCCAGGTCGGCCCGCTGCAAATGCAACATCGCGTCGGCACCGCGCCACATGCGGGCGAAAAATTCAAATGGGTTGCGCGATTGTTCAATATTGCTGGCATCAAGGCTGGGGCCAATGTCACCGCCGACATTGTTGACCGTATGGCAGACCACGCAGCCACGTTCCGCAAACAGGTCCTTGCCGCGTTCTGCGTCCATCTGGGGAACTTCGATCAAAGATGGATCATCTTGCGCTGCAAGCGCCTCTGAGGCCGATAGAAGGGGGATTGTCGCCAGAATGGCAAGTGTCAGGCCAAAGGCCCCCAAGGGCCGGAAAACGCGATTGTGATCAGCCAGTTTCATGGCAAGTCCCAGATTGTTGGTTGCGGGTTGCCGCCATGCTAACGACCCGGAGCGGGTAAATGCAATCAATTGATGATGCTTGCAAAGTTTAAATATGTTCCCGGGTGAACGACAGGAACGATCACCCGGGAAAACAACTTAGTGCGTACTTGGCGGATTAAGCAGCGCAAAGCCATCCTGGGTGTAATAGGGATAGTGCGGATAGGGCGGTGTGCGTTCACTTACCCGGTTCAGACGGGCGATCTGATCATCGCCAAGCGACCAACCGACGGCGCCAAGATTATCAATCAGCTGTTGCTGATTGCGGGCCCCGATGATGACCGATGAAACAGTCGGACGTTGCAACAGCCAGTTAATCGCGACTTGCGGGACCGTCTTTTCGGTTTCAATGGCGATCTCGTCGAGCACATCGATGATGTCATAAAGTTTTGCATCATCAACGGGCGGGCCGAACTGACTGGTTTCATGCAAGCGGCTTTGGGTGGGGGCAGGTTTATGGCGGCTGATCTTGCCGGTCAGACGTCCCCAGCCAAGCGGGCTCCAGACCAGGGCGCCAAGTCCCTGATCGGTGCCAAGGGGCATCAGGTCCCATTCATAATCCCGGCCAACCAGCGAATAATAGACCTGGTTTGCGACATAGCGTGGCAGGTTGTGTTGTTCGGCAATCGACAGCGACTTCATGATTTGCCATCCCGCGAAGTTCGACACCCCGATATAGCGAACCTTGCCTGACCGGATCAGGTGATCAAGGGTGACAAGAACCTCCTCGATCGGCGTATGGGCGTCAAAGGCGTGAAGCTGCAATAGATCGATGTAATCGGTACCAAGCCGTGCAAGTGCCTGTTCGGTTCCGGTAATCAACCGTCCGCGCGTGGTGCCATAATCATTGGGCCCGCTGCCCATCGGCAGGCCGAGCTTGGTCGATATCATGACTTGATCGCGTCGGCCCTTGATTGCTTGGCCAAGAACTGTTTCAGACGCGCCATCGGAATAAACATCGGCACTGTCAAAAAGGTTGGCCCCGTATTCGAGGCAGATATCAATCAGGGACGCTGCTTCGCGGGCATCGGTTGTTCCCCAGTTTGAAAAAAGTGGTCCTTGCCCGCCAAAAGTCCCGGTGCCCAGTGAAAGAGCCGGTACGCGCAAGCCTGATCGGCCCAGTTGTCTGTATTCCATATCCAGTCTCCTGACAGATGATCATTTGAACTGCGCCGAATATGGACAGAAGAAAGATTTTCAACTAGTACGACCCAAGGAACATTATTTGTGAGTTCAATTCCATATGGCGCGTCTTGACACAAACCGGTCGGGGGAAATGGAAGTCTATGTCCGCGTTGTTGAACGCGGCGGGTTTTCAGCAGCGGCACGTGACTTCAATATGACCCCGTCAGCGGTCAGCAAGCTTGTCGGGCGGCTTGAAACACGCCTTGGTGTCCGTCTTTTCAATCGTTCGACCCGCAAGCTGCACCTGACGCCAGAAGGACAGCGGTTTTATGATCGTTCCGTTGGGGTTCTTGCCGATCTGACAGCGGCCGAGGACGAAGCCACCCGTGCTGTGCAACCACGAGGACGCCTGCGCGTCACTGTCAATCTGCCGGTCGGACTTTTCCGGATTCTGCCACTTGTTCCGACATTCCAGACGCAGTTTCCTGATATCGATCTGGATATTACGGTAAGTGACAAGGTTGTTGATCTGTATGAAGAACGGGCCGATATCGCGATCCGCAGTGGTCCACTGCAATCTTCGGGGCTGATTGCGCGTAAACTTGGACAATGCCGCATGGTGATTGTTGCTGCACCGGACTATCTCGACCGGTTTGGTCGACCGGAAACTGTTGGGGCACTCGATCAACACCGGTTGATTGGATACAACTTTGCCCGTGTGATCAGCGAATGGCCCTTTGACGTTAAAGGTGACATCAAGACCGTGATGCCTGGCGGCAAGCTATGTGTCGGGGACGCGGAAAGTGCGCGGCAATTGGCGATTGCCGGGGGTGGTATCGCCCGATTGGCGGTGTTTCATGTTCGCGATGATGTGGTGGCAGGCAAATTGGAAGTCCTGCTTGATGAATTCAATCCGGGCGGTGGCGTTGATATTCACGCAGTCTATGTCGGGCAGGGCGGGCATATGCCAGCCAGGGTAAGGGCATTCCTTGATTTCTGTATTGAAAATGTCGACCTGAACTGAAAAAGGCCAGACAGTTTGTCTGGCCTTTCGAATTCAGTTTTGGATCGCGATCAATAAGCGTCGACCACTTCACCGTGTTTGGTGCAGCTGGCTTCTGCCAGATCGACAAACACGTCGGTGATGCTGTCAGGTGTCGGAAGCGTTTCGGGATCTTCACCCGGATAGGCTTCGGCGCGCATCTTGGTGCGGATACGGCCCGGATTGACCAGATTGACGCGGACCTTGCTTTCCTCAAGCTCTTGGGCATAGGACAGCACAAGGGCCTCAAGGGCGGCTTTGGTGGCGGCATAAAGCCCCCAGAAGGCACGACCCTTGGCCGAGGCATTCGACGTTACGAAAATCGCGCGACCAGCATCGGAAAGCTGCAACAGCTTGTCGACGGTGCGGATCAGGCGGAAATTCGTTGTAACGTTGGTGGCAAGGGTATTGTCAAAAATCTGGGTGTCGATATGACCGACCGGGGCAATTTCACCCAGAAGGGCCGCATTGCCAACCACGATGTCGAGTTTACCGAACCGTTCGAAAATGGTCGGGCCGATGGCATCGACCTTTTCGAACATGGTCAGATCAAGCGGCAGAAGCGAAATCTTGCCGCCTGCCTCGGTGATCTCGTCGCTCAGTTCCTCAAGCGCGCCGATATTGCGACCAATCGCAATAACCTGTGCGCCTTCGGCGGCAAACCGCTTGGCAACAGCATAACCGATCCCGTGCGAGGCACCGGTGATCAATGCCACGCGTCCTTCAAGGCGCTTTGTGTTGGTCATGCAGGCTGCCTTTCGACCAGCTGGCTCAGCTTGCGGTCTTTGTTTTCGGCATTGTGATCGGTCAGCTTGATCGGGTAATCACCGGTGAAGCAGGCATCACAGAATGCCGGGCTGTCATTGTCGCGGCCCGGAAGACCGGTCGCACGATACAGACCGTCGATGGTGACGAATGCCAGGCTGTCGACACCAATGATCTTTGCCATGCTTTCAATGTCGTGATTTGCCGCCATCAGTTTGTCTTTGGACGGGGTGTCAACGCCATAGAAGCACGGGTTCGTGGTGGGCGGGCTTGTGATGCGCATATGCACTTCGGCGGCACCGGCCTGACGAACCAGATCCACGATCTTGGTCGAGGTCGTACCACGGACAATCGAGTCATCGACCAGAATAACGCGTTTGCCCTTCAGCTTGCCGGGGTTGGCGTTATGTTTCAGCTTCACGCCAAGGTGGCGGATCTGATCGGTCGGTTCGATAAAGGTACGGCCGACATAATGGTTACGGATGATGCCAAGCTCGAACGGAATACCGCTTTCCTCAGCGTAACCCAGTGCGGACGGAACGCCTGAATCAGGGATCGGCACGACAACGTCGGCATCAACAGCTGACTCACGGGCCAGTTCACGGCCGATATTCTTGCGCACGTCATAAACGCTGGTGCCTTCGACGATGCTGTCGGGGCGGGCGAAATAGACATGTTCGAAAATGCAGAAGCGCGATTTGACCGGTTTGAACGGCTTGATCGAACGCAGGCCTGCATCGGTAATTTCAACGATTTCACCCGGTTCGATGTCGCGAATGAATTCCGCGCCCACGATATCAAGGCCGACCGTTTCCGATGACAGGATGTAGGCATCATTCAGCTTGCCCAGAACCAGCGGACGGACGCCCAGCGGATCACGCACACCGATCAGTTTCTTCTGGGTCATGACGACCAGAGAATACGCACCCTCAACCTGGCGAACCGCATCGATCAGACGATCAACGATCTTCTCATACAGGCTGGTTGCGATCAGGTGAATGAAGGTTTCGGTATCCGAGGTCGACTGGAAGATCGAGCCGCGTTTGACCAGACGGTCACGCACCGCAAGCGAGTTGGTCAGATTGCCGTTATGGGCAATCGCCAGTCCGCCAAATTCAAAATCCGCAAAAAGCGGCTGAACGTTGCGAAGGCCTTTGCCGCCTGCTGTCGAATAACGTACATGGCCAACGGCCCGTTCGCCTTGCAGGCTTTTGATTACGTCCTCGGAGCCAAAGATATCACCAACCTGGCCAGAAGCCCGGTGGGCGGGAAAATCTTCGCCGTCATAGGAAACGATACCTGCGGCTTCCTGTCCGCGGTGTTGCAAAGCATGAAGGCCAAGGGCCGTCAGTGCCGCAGCATCGGGGGAGCCAAAAACGCCAAAGACGCCACATTCTTCACGTAGCTTGTCGTCATCAAATGGATTGGTGGTCAGCATTGAGTGGGTTCCGCTCTCTCGCCGGTGGCGCACGGACTACGTAAACTCTACGAAACCCACACGCCTCACTCGTTAGTGGTCGCCTCGATCAGGCGATCCAAATCATCGCGCGAGGGCCTTGTATACCCGTTTAGGGGCTTGGGTCCAGTCCCTTTTGGTTCCGGACCAAGAAGTTGACGGTAGGTTTGCTCGTTTGCATCGGCGTTACGCTGAGCGCGCTCAAGCTCTTGGGCCGTGGTATCGAAAATTTCGTCAGGAGCCATGCGCATAATGAGGAACGCACCTTCCTCCAGAACCGGGCGGGTGCGGGCGTCGCGTACCCAGTCGGGTTGCGAGTCTGCGGGCAGAAGCCAGGACAGTGCCAAAAAGCCGATACAGACGATCAGCGCACCGCGCAACAGACCAAAAACAAAGCCCAGCGTACTATCAAGGCTGTCCAGCCCGGAATTCTGAACTGCACGGCCGATCCGTCCGCTGATGAACGAGAAAATCAGGAATGTGATCAAAAACAGGCCAACACCGGTTGCCAGATCGGCAATCAGTTCGGACGGGATCAGATCACGGACATAGGGACGTGCAACCGGATAGCCATAAAGTGCACAAAGACCGGCACCCAGCCATCCCATCATCGACAGAACTTCGTGGATAAAACCGCGGAAAAAGGCGAACAGACCCGATATCAGCAAAATGCCGACAACAATCAGGTCAAAGACGTCACGTGCGCCAAGATCGGGCAGGGCGGAAAAATCCATTTGTTCGTAAACCTTGTCAGTCAATCAGCGTATCGCGTGAAATGGCCTTAATACATGCCTTCACGCGGACGCACTTTGTCGCGCACATCGTCGCCGAATAGGTTTACCAAATCCTGAAGATGGCCGATTTCGGTCTGGTTAAGGCCCTTGATCGACAGCTTCTTTTTTCCCTGCGTACCGTTCTTGGGGGTATAGGCATTGCCAAAGCCAAGTTTGGTGGCTTCTTTCAACCGCGATTCGAGTTGCCCGACCGGGCGGACTTCGCCCGAAAGCCCGATTTCCCCGACAATCACGGTTTCTGCCGGAACCGGCGCATCGGCTACGGCCGAAATAAGGGCGGCGGCAACCGCCATATCGGCGGCCGGTTCACCAACCCGCATCCCGCCGGCAACGTTCAGGTAAACGTCAAACTGGCTCAGCGGTAATCCGCAACGGGCATCCAGAACCGCAAGGATCATATTCATGCGCGCAGAATCCCAGCCAACAACCGCACGACGCGGTGTTGCAAGGGCCGATTGCGCGACAAGGGCCTGGATTTCAACCAGCATCGGGCGCGTGCCTTCAAGTCCGGCAAAGACCGCGGTCCCACTGACCGGTGCTTCGCGATCGGCAAGGAAAAGCGCCGACGGGTTGGGGACTTCGACCAGTCCGGCATCACCCATTTCAAAGACGCCGATTTCATCGGTTGCGCCAAAACGGTTTTTGACGGCACGCAGAATGCGGAACTGATGGCCACGTTCGCCTTCGAAATACAGAACCGTATCGACCATATGTTCAAGAACACGCGGGCCGGCAATCTGGCCTTCCTTGGTGACGTGGCCAACCAGCAGAACTGCAAATCCCTTGCGCTTGGCAAGGCGGATCAGTTCAAGTGCACAGGCGCGAACCTGCGAAACGGTGCCCGGCGCACTATCAAGCGTGTCGGCATACATGGTCTGGATCGAGTCAATGACCACGACGTCATGGTTGCTGGCTTCGAGCGTTGTGATGATGTCACGCAGGCTGGTGGCGGCGGCAAAATCGACCTTGGACTTTTCAAGACCAAGACGGGCGGCACGCATACGGACCTGATCAACCGCTTCCTCGCCCGAGATATAGGCACATTTGTTTTTGGCAGCCATCGCACCAACCGCCTGAAGCAGGATGGTGGATTTACCGATGCCCGGATCCCCCCCAACCAACAGGGCCGATCCCGGGACAAGGCCGCCACCACAGGCGCGATCAAGTTCGGCAATGCCGCTTATGATGCGTTTGGGGCTGGCACTTTCGCCTTCCAGGGCGACAAATTCGATGGTTTTACCCTTGGCGCCACCGGCTATGCCACCTGCTGCCTTCGGGCCGCTTTCAACACGTTCTTCCTCGATGCTGTTCCATTCGCCACAGCCGTCGCAGCGTCCGGTCCATTTGCGATATTCCGCACCACAGCTTTGACAGATGAAACGGCTTTGGGTTTTGGCCACAGAATGCTCCGCAGGTCGTAAAAGTGGTCAGGAATCAAAGATGTTTGAGATCAAGGTCAAGCGGACCTTCGATGTCACCGGCAACGAATTGCTTCAGATACGGGTTGTCGGACTGATCAATCTCGCTGACCGGGCCGTCCCAGATGATTTCACCCTTGTAAAGCATGGCAACCCGGTCGGCGATCTTGCGCGCACTTGCCATGTCATGGGTAATGGTCATCGCACTGGCACCCAGTTCGCGGGTACATTTGACAATCAGATCGTTGATCACATCGCCCATGATCGGGTCGATGCCGGTTGTCGGTTCGTCAAAGAACAGGATTTCCGGTTCGGTCGCGATGGCACGTGCCAGTCCGACGCGTTTTTGCATGCCGCCCGATAGTGATGCGGGGGACATATCGGCAATTTCCGACCCAAGTCCGACATCTTCGAGCCGGGCAATCGCAATGTCGCGCGCCTGACGCGGCTTCATACCGCGTCCTTCGATCAGGCCAAAGGCAACATTTTGCCAGACCGACAGGGAATCAAACAGGGCAGCACCCTGAAACAGCATCCCGGTTTTGGCAAGCATCGCATCACGGTCGGCCGTCGAGGCATCGGTCATTTCAATGCCGTCAACGGTGATTGACCCCTGATCCGGGGTCAAAAGACCCAGCACACATTTCAGGGTCACCGATTTTCCCGTCCCAGATCCGCCAATGATGGCGACAGATTCACCGGGGGCCACGTCAAGGTTAACCCCCTGAAGCACCTTTTTCGGGCCGAATGCCTTGTGAACGTTACGCAGTGATATCTTGGCGGGATTGCTCATGATGCGGTCCGGCCCTTATCGCGTAAAGAACAGTTCGGTGACGATATAGTTCGAAATCAGGATCAGGATGGAGCTTGAAACAACCGCGTTGGTGGTCGCCTGACCAACACCCTGCGCACCACCACGGGAATGATAACCGTGATAGCAGCCCATAAGCGTGATGATAAAGCCGAACACAGCGGCCTTAACCAGGCCGGAAATGACATCAAGCTGTTCAAGATACTGGAATGTATTGCGGATATAGGACCCGTCATTGAAGCCAAGCTTGTTGACCCCGACCAGATAACCACCAAGCACCCCGATGATATCCCCGATCAGAACCAGAATGGGCAGGGTGATCAGACCGGCAACAACGCGTGGCACCACCAGATATTTGAACGGATTGGTCGACAGCGTCACAAGGGCATCGATCTGTTCGGTAACGCGCATGGTGCCGATCTCGGCGGCAATGGCGGCACCAACACGACCGGCCACCATAAGACCCGCCAGAACCGGACCCAATTCGCGGGTCATGGAAATGACAACGACCGTTGCAACCGCGCTTTCAGCCGAAAACCGTGAAAACCCGGAATAGGACTGCAAGGCCAGAACCATACCGGCAAACAGGGTGGTCATGGCGACCACCGGCAACGAGAAATAGCCGATCTCGCGCATCTGTTTGAAAATCAGCCGGAAATAGATCGGCGGTGTGACCATGTGACCGATGGTCCGACCCGCAAATACCGTAACGCGACCGACAAGGGCCAAAAAAGTCAGAAAGATATGCCCAACCGGCGCAAAGATCGGCATCGGTACTTCGAAGTCCCCTGTTATCGGCCTGCCGGGTTTACGGCATGATTTGGATGGCCGGTTCTTATGGATCAGCTCTCTGTATAGACCCGACGATAGCGATGTCCAAGCGAAGTTAGAATTTCATAACCTATTGTACCAGCAGCAGATGCAACATCGTCAACCGTCATCTTGTCATCAAGAAGCGATACCATGTCACCCGCCTTGATCGGCTTGCCTGGAAGATCGGTGATGTCGACCGTGATCGCATCCATAGATACGCGCCCGACATAGGGAACTTCGTGCCCCTTGATCAGCAACTTGCCCGCATTCGAAAGCGAACGCAGCCAGCCGTCGGCATAGCCAAGGGCAATGGTCGCAATCCGGGATTTGCGTTTGGCCTGCCAGGATGCGCCATAGCCAACGGTCTGCGGTTCGTTGATTTCGCGAACCTGAAGAACCTTGACCTTAAGATTGGCGACCGCACGCATCGGGTTTGCGGCCTCGGGCGTCGGATTGCCGCCCCAAAGCGCATAGCCCGGACGGCAGAATTCAAGGTGATATTCCTTGTCGCGGAAAATAGCGGACGAGTTACAGAAACCGCGCGGTGCCGGCGGCAAACGACGATACCATTTCATGAACAGGTCGTACTGTTCCTTGGTGATCGGATTGTCGGCCTCGTCGGCAGCGACCGGATGGGTCATGTAGCCAGCTTTTTCAAACCCGTAAAGCAGGGATGAATAACGGTCGACCAGATGGCTGACATCCATTGGCGTCAGGCCAAGGCGGCTCATCCCGGTATCCAGATGAATGAAAGCCGGGGCAGGGCGTTCATATTCACGGCACAGATTAGACCAGCGTTCGATCTGTTCGAGATCGTTCAGAACCGGAATGACATCGTTTTCGATGAAGAATTCTTCGTCGCCGGGCAATACGCCATTGAGAACCGCGATCCGTCCGCCACCACGCAAAACCGGGAAAAGCTCGGCTGCTTCGTTGGCTTGTGCCACGAAGAACAGGCGGCATCCCTGCTTCTTGAGAACCGGCACAATGGTGCTTGCCCCAAGACCATAGGCATCTGCCTTTACCACAGCGCCACAGGTGCGCCCGGTATAGCGTTTGGTCAGACGTTGATAGTTGTCGGCAACTGCTTTCAGATTGATCTGCAGTTCCGCGCACTCGGCCGCACGGCCGACGGCGGGAAGAACGGTCATTCTCAATACCCCGTGGAATTCAATTACGGACGGGAGCGTTCCCGGTCCCTATTCATATTCTTCTTCGATGTGATCAAGATCACCAAACTTGGTGTAGTTCCCGTCAAAGAACAGCCGCACGTTGCCCACCGGGCCGTGACGCTGCTTGGCGACGATAACTTCTGCGGTGTTGTAGACATGGTTCAAACGTTCCTGCCACTGCGCATAGCGTTCACCGAACTTGTCGGTGGCCTCTTCCGGGCGCTGTGCTGGTTCAGCACGTTCGAGGTAATATTGTTCACGGTAAATGAACATAACAACGTCGGCGTCCTGCTCGATCGAGCCGGACTCACGAAGGTCAGAAAGCTGCGGACGTTTGTCTTCGCGCTGTTCGACGGCACGTGAAAGCTGCGACAGGGCAAGAACCGGAACCTCGAGTTCCTTGGCAATCGCCTTGAGCATACGGGTAATTTCCGAGACCTCCTGCACACGGCCATCGCCGCGGAAGTTGGTCGGTGGTGCCAGAAGCTGAAGGTAATCGACGACGATCATGGCAAGGCCATGCTGACGCTTCAGGCGACGGCAACGGGTACGCAGCGTCGAAACCGGAAGGGCCGGGGTATCATCGATGTAAAGCGGAACGGTGTTAAGTTCCTGGGTCGCCAGCAAAAGGCGTTCGAAATCCTGTTCGTTCAGATCACCGCGGCGCATGTTATCGCCCGATACTTCGGCGGCCTGCGACAAAAGACGACCGGCAAGCTGTTCTGCCGCCATCTCGAGTGAGAAAACAGCAATCGCACCGGTACGGACCTCGTCGCGGGTATCTTCACCCGCAGCACGGTTCTGATGCGATGCGATGGCGGCGTTAAAGGCAACGTTCATCGCAAGGGCGGTTTTACCCATCGACGGACGACCGGCAAGGATCAACAAGTCAGACGGGTGCAAACCGCCAAGTTTGCGGTCAATATCGCGCAAACCCGTGGTCACACCAACAACGCGACCGGCGTTCTTATAGGCGTGATCGATGTTTTCATATGCCTTGGCCAATGCCGGGCCAAAGGCAACAAAGCCTGATTCAGCCGCACCCGCCGTCGCCAGCGAGAACAGTTTCTGTTCGGCTTTTTCGATCTGGGTGGTGGCATCGGTATCGAGTTCGTATTTATACGCCTCGTTGACCACATCTTCGCCAAGCTCGATCAGCTCGCGGCGAAGATACAGGTCATAGATCAGTTTGCCGTAATCGCCGGCATTGATAACCGAAACAAGGTTGTTCGACAGTTCTGCCAGATATTGCGCACCGCCAATTTCAGCCAGTTCCTCGTCCTGCTTGAAATAGGCTTTCAGCGTTACCGGGTTGGCCAGCTGACCGCGTTCGATCTGTTTGCCACAGGCTTCGAAAATGCGGCCGTGGCGGCCATCGGCGAAATGTTCCGGGCGCAAGATATCTGAAACGCGCTCGTAAGCGGCGTTGTTGTTCAGGATTGCACCAAGAAGGGCAGCCTCCGCTTCAAAGTTATGCGGAGCCATACGTTCGAGCACCATATCGGCGTCGTCGCCGTGGCTGAAATCCATCGGTGCAAAGAGGGCGTCAAGATTGGGATCTGTCATGGGCGGAAAAGGTATCAGTCATCCGGTTGGCCGCAAAGAGTTAATCGGTATAACTCATAGCGGGTATTCCGCAAGCGCAGAGGTCGCTCATATAGCAGGTTTTTGCATCGGTTCGGAACCGGGGGCCCGATCCGGCATGCAGGCAAAAAGAAAACGGCATATCCATGGGGATATGCCGTTTCTTGATTGGTTTCTAGAGAAAACCCGCAATTAAGCGTTGGTTTCTTCTTCGCCTTCAGCAGCTTCTTCAGCCAGATCGTCTTCTTCGAAGACTTCTTCAGCAGCTTCGTAAGCTTCTTCTTCTTCCATCTCGTCGATGGTGCCGAGAACTGCGCCGCCTTTGCGGAGCTGTTCTTCTGCGTCTTCTTCAGAACGTGCAACGTTGGCAGTTACTTCAATAGCAACTTCCGGGTGCAGGTTGATTTTAACCTGGTGCAGACCAAGGTTTTTGATCGGCTGATCAAGAACAACCTGGGTACGAGCAACAGTGTAACCTGCTTCGGTTACTGCGTTCGCGATGTCGCGTGCAGTTACCGAACCGTAAAGCTGACCAACGTCGGATGCCTGACGAACGAGGGTAACAGCAAGTTCACCCATGGTCGCAGCAACCGCTTCGGCGTCTTTACGACGGTCAAGGTTGTCAGCTTCGAGCTGTGCTTTCTGTGCTTCGAACACAGCAAGGTTTGCTTTGGTTGCACGAAGGGCCATGCCCTGCGGCAGCAAGCGGTTGCGGGCGTGGCCCGGCTTGACGGAGACTACGTCACCCATCTGACCGAGTTTTTCTACCCGCTGGAGCAGAATAACTTCCATCACCGATCCTCCTCATTGCTACGGGTCATCGGTTCTTTCCCCCGCAGCCTGATTAAATGCTCAACAATTCCAAGTCCGGTGATCGCGATAAAGGACCAACTGGACAGAACCGCGACGATGTAAAACACCGTCAGTATCATACGTTTTTGCGGCCATCGGGCTGCCTGCCCATGCACCAGTGCCAATCCCTGAAACAGGAACGGCACTGCCAGTACCACCGCGACGTTTCGCGCCACATAGGCCAAGGAACCATCGGCAAAGCCGACCGTAAACCCGGCCAGGGCGAACGCAAACAGTGACCAACCAGGCAAGGCGAAAGACGCCATTTTTGGTGTCGGACGCAGGTTTTTGCCTGCACGCACCAGAATTGCCTGTGCGATTGCGGCATTGGCGAACAGCATGAAAAGCCAGCTCACCGCAGCAATCGCCGGGAAGTAAACCTGGAACATACCAATCACACCCTGCGTATCGGATGTCATAGGGACACCCATTTCAGCGTACATTTGGTTCAGAAACTGCGAAAACAGATCCTGAAGATCCAGACCTTCCGCCGCCAAAGTCCCGGTAATGAAGATCATCACCGTTGCGACCATGACGGCCATGGCACTTACGACAATTCCGGATGGAAGAAAGGCAAAGTTGCCATTTTCATCTTTCCGGATGACCAGCGCCATGCGGGTCAACAACATCGCCGGTCCGGCAAACACGATCATAAAGACCGTGAAAGGCAGCAATCCCCCCAGAAGAACGAGGGCACTGCATGCGGCTACTGCCGCAACCAGCAGGCGTTTGGGTCCCTGCCAAAGCCCCGTAAGGAGCAGTGGCAAATGCCCGAAATATGAGAGCAAAAGAGCAAGCGGATTTCCTGATAGGACCAACAGGAACAGAACGGCACTGCCTAATCCTGATCCAATTGCTATGAGGGTGTCACGTTGCATCATTTACTCCCGGCCCGAGACCACAAAAGGGTCTCTTGCCGACTGCCTCAGACCTGGTCTGCGTAAGGCAGCAGCGCCAGGAAGCGTGCACGTTTGATGGCTTTTGCCAGCTCGCGCTGCTTCTTGGCCGAAACCGCAGTGATACGGCTCGGAACGATTTTGCCGCGTTCGGAAACGAAACGCTGCAGCAGTTTGACATCTTTGTAGTCGATCTTCGGCGCATCATCACCCGAGAACGGGCAGGATTTGCGACGACGGAAAAACAGACGACGTCCAGCCATGATATTATCTCCTCGCTATCTGTTAGCCGTGCTGACGGGGACCGCCACGGCGATTACCGCCACGACCGCCGCGCTCGTCGCGGTTACGCAGAATGGCTGACTGTTCTTCTTCGAACTCTTCAACCTTGACAGTCATCTGACGCAGAACGTCTTCGTTCAGGCGCATCTGACGCTCATATTCCGCGATCACATCTTTTTCAGCTTCGATCTGGAAGAGAGTATAGTGGCCTTTGCGGTTCTTTTTGACACGGTATGCCAGGGAACGCAGACCCCAATATTCGGTTTTAGCGATTTTGCCACCGAGACCTTCGATGGTCTGGGTCAGCTTTTCATTCAGGCTTTCGACCTGTGCGGTCGAGAAGTCCTGACGTGCGATGAACACGCTTTCGTACTTGCTCATAATACTCCTAATCACTCCTTGTGGCTTATCTCTTCCGTACATGACCTCATGTCATGCAGGCATAGCCGGGCAATCCCGGCAAGGAGCCGTGAGACGGCGGAATATACACTTTTCGCCCATTAGTGCAACGCCAAATGCGGCTTTTCCACAATTGTCGGTTATGGCCCGCCTGTCGGGCAAAGCCGCAGGAATGCTTTGCTTGCGGAATGTTGTCCGGGGTCGAACAGAGTTGCGGTTTTGTGATAACCGCCATGCAGAGGCGGGAAAAGGTATTTTTTGTGTTGTGCCCGATATGCGATTTGCGTTTTAAGGGCGCACATTTTTTGAGGCCACAGGGTTTGTCAGGGGTTGAAAGCAACTGGTTTGGTGCTATGCCGGATGTGCGGAGCAGGCGGGAAGATGCCGACACTATATATAAGGTGTCAAAATCCCTGCTGTTTTGTGCGCTGCGCAACAGCCAGTCCTTCGTAAATGATGGAAACTATGCCATAAACGCCTGACAGTAATTCGACGTCTTCGGCTTGCAATCGGGATCGGGCGTGCCAATTTTGGGGCAACGATGACCGAATGCATGTCGAACAAAGGTATCTGTCCTTGACAGTGCGGTCGCGCACGTTATCAAGGGTGGCTTGATTTTAAAGCCGAATATTCGGCGCAGCCTTCGTAGAAGCGACAAGGGTATATTTGATATAATGACACGCGCACTCGTTTTCCCCGGTCAGGGGTCGCAAGCGGTTGGTATGGGCAAAGAACTGGCAGATGCATTCCCGGTTGCCCGCGAAGTTTTCCAGGAAGTTGATGACGCGCTTTCCCAAAAGCTCAGTGCATTGATGTTCGAAGGTCCGGAAAACGAACTGACCCTGACGGAAAACGCACAGCCTGCTTTGATGGCTGTTAGTCTTGCCGTTACCCGTGTTCTGGAAAATGAAGGCGGTTTCACCCTGACCGACAAATGCGATCTGGTTGCCGGTCATTCGCTTGGTGAATATTCTGCGCTTGCTGCCGCGGGCACCTTTGCGATTGCCGATGCGGCCCGTCTTCTGAAAATCCGTGGTCAGGCGATGCAGGCTGCTGTGCCGGTTGGCGTTGGTGCGATGGCGGCCCTTTTGGGTCTTGATTATGCCGATGCAGTTGCCGTTGCCGAAGAAGCCGCACAGGGTGACGTTTGCACCGCAGCCAACGACAATGCCAATGGCCAGGTCGTTGTATCGGGCCACAAGGGCGCTGTTGAGCGTGCAATCGAAATCGCCAAGGGCAAGGGCGCAAAACGCGCCGTTCTGTTGCCGGTATCGGCACCGTTCCATTGCGCATTGATGCAGCCCGCAGCGGATCGTATGGCCGAGGCCCTTGGTACTGTTGCCATGAATGCACCGGCAAAACCGGTTGTTGCAAACGTCACGGCAGAAAAAACTGCTGATCCGGAAACCATTCGTAAACTCCTTGTGGAGCAGGTTTGCGGCACGGTGCGTTGGCGTGAGTCCGTTCTTTACATGAAAGAACAGGGAATCACCGAACTGGTCGAGATCGGCGCAGGCAAGGTCCTGACCGGTATGGTCCGCCGTATTGACCGTGACATGAACGGCATTGCCGTCAATGGTCCGGCAGATATCGAAGCATTCCTTGGCGCTCTTTAAGAGCGTTCCGAGTAAAGACGAACCCAAAGGGAAAGAAAGTTAATGTTTGATCTTGCAGGGAAAACAGCACTCGTAACGGGCGCGACCGGCGGTATCGGTGGCGAAATCGCCAAAGTTCTGGCCGCAGCCGGTGCGAAGGTTGCCTTGTCGGGCACGCGTAAGGAACGCCTTGAAGCAGTTGCCGCCGAAATCGGCGAGAATGCTGTTGTGGTTCCGGCGAACCTTTCGGATTCTGAATCTGTTGATGGTCTGATCAAAGCTGCCGAAGAGGCGCTTGGCGGTCAGCTTGACATTCTGGTCAATAATGCGGGCATCACCCGTGACCAGCTTGCGATGCGCCTGAAAGACGAAGACTGGCAGGCCGTTCTTGATGTGAACCTGACGTCTGCATTCAAACTTGCACGTAATTCCTTGCGTGGCATGATGAAGCGTCGCCATGGCCGTATCATCAACATCACGTCGATCGTTGGTGTCACCGGTAACCCGGGGCAGACCAACTATGCCGCTGCCAAGGCCGGTATGATCGGCTGGTCCAAGTCGCTCGCACAGGAAGTTGCGGCACGTGGCATTACGGTTAACTGCGTTGCGCCTGGTTTCATTACCACCGCAATGACGGAAGAACTCGGAGACGCCCAGAAAGAGAAGCTTTTGGGTGGAATTCCGGCAGGTCGCATGGGCGACAGCAAAGAGATCGCAGCAGCGGTTCTGTATCTCGCAAGTGACGAAGCAGCTTATGTCACGGGACAGACCTTGCATGTGAACGGCGGAATGGCGATGATTTAACCCGTTGCGGGTTGCCTTCTTTTCTGTTTAAAAGAGGCCGCTATACCAAATATTGAAACCGGCAATTGTTTGTTGTCTGTTTCCGGTTCCCGGGACGTCCTTCAATAGGGGGAATAAACGGGCACCATATGAACACTAACTGACAGAAAACCTATTGAAGGATTTGAGCTATGAGTGATGTCGCAGATCGCGTGAAGAAGATCGTTGTCGAGCACCTCGGTGTTGAAGAAGACAAGGTCACTGAAAACGCAAGCTTCATCGATGATCTGGGCGCAGACAGCCTGGACACCGTTGAGCTGGTTATGGCGTTTGAAGAAGAATTCGGTTGCGAAATTCCGGATGACGCGGCTGAAAAAATTCTGACCGTTAAAGACGCGATCGACTTCATCGAAAAGGCGAACGGCTAATTCTGCCGTGAGACATGGGCGTCGGAGGACATCCTCAGACGCCCTTTTCGTCTTTGCTGGATTCATAAAATAAAGGCGTAATGCGGGATGAGACGCGTAGTTGTTACTGGTGTTGGTGCTGTAACGCCGCTTGCTAGCGGTGCACAGAATACTTGGCAGAAACTGCTCAACAGCCAATCCGGGATCAAAAGCATCGACACCTTTGATGTGTCGGATATCCCTGCCAAAATCGCGGGGCTCGTGCCGCGCGGTGTTGGGGAAGGACTTTTCAACGCGGAAGATCATGTCTCGGTAAAAGACATGAAAAAAATGGACGATTTTATCGTCTTTGGTGTTGCTGCTGCTGACCAGGCGCTTGCGGACTCCGGCTGGAAACCAGAAACCGAAGAAGACCAGGAAGCCACCGGCGTTCTGATCGGTTCGGGTATCGGTGGTTTGCCGAAAATTGCCGAAGCGACCGAACTGGTCAATGGCGGTAAAACCCGTCGCGTTAGCCCGTTCTTCATTCCGTCCTGCCTGATCAACCTGGTTTCTGGCCAGGTTTCGATCAAACACGGTCTTAAGGGTCCGAACCACGCGGTTGTTACCGCATGTTCGACCGGTGCACACGCCGTTGGCGATGCGTCGCGCATGATTATGCTTGGCGATGCGGATGTCATGGTTGCCGGTGGTGCAGAAGCAGCTGTTTGCCGTCTCGGCATGGCTGGCTTTGCTGCTGCCCGCGCGCTTTCAACCGGTTACAACGATACGCCGACCGAAGCATCCCGTCCGTGGGATGAAGGCCGTGACGGTTTCGTCATGGGCGAAGGTGCAGGCTGTGTCGTTCTTGAAGAATACGAACATGCCAAGGCACGCGGTGCAAAGATTTATGCCGAAGTCGTTGGCTATGGCATGTCAGGTGATGCCTATCACATCACCGCACCGGCTGAAGACGGCAATGGTGGTTTCCGTTCGATGCGCAACGCGCTTCGCAATGCGGGCCTGAACCCGGAAGACGTCGACTATGTCAACGCACATGGTACTTCGACTCCGCTGGGTGACGAAATCGAACTGGGCGCGGTCAAGCGTCTGTTCGGTGACCATGCCTCTAACATGTCGATGTCATCAACGAAATCGGCAACCGGTCACCTTCTTGGTGCTGCGGGTGCGATTGAAGCAGTGTTCTCGATCCTTGCGATCCACGAAGGTGTCGTACCGCCGACCCTGAACCTGCGCAATCCGTCCGAAGCCTGCAAAGGTATCGATCTGGTTCCGCTTGAAGCAAAGCAGCGTAAAGTCAATGTTGCCCTGTCGAACTCGTTCGGCTTTGGCGGCACCAACGCATCGCTGGTCTTCAAGGCCATCTAAACAGCAGAGCCAACCTTTACGGGAGCTTTCGCTTGAAGCGTTTTCTGCTTTTACTTGGCTTGCTTATCATCACCGCTGCTCTCGCCGTTGGCGGGGCAGCGGTGTATGTTTATGTGCAATACACATCCCCAAGCAAGCTGGCGCAAGGTCGTGATATCATCATCCCGCAGGGGACCGGTGTCCGAGGGATCGCCGAAATTTTCCGTCGCGAAAACATCATTGAAGAACCGCTGATCTTTCTGGCAGGTGTGCGTGTTACCGGGCTTGACCGGTCTTTGCGGGCCGGTGAATATCACTTCCCGGAACGGGTAAGCCCGAAACAGGCTGTTGAAATCCTTGCCAGTGGTGACACCGTCAAACGGTTCGTAACCATCCCCGAAGGTCTGCGTTCGGGCGAGATCATCGACCGGATCAATCTGGTTGACGGTCTGACCGGCGAGATTGCCGATATCCCCAAGGATGGCACATTGCTGCCCGAGACCTATCAGTTCTCATACGGCGATTCCAAACAAAGCATTGTTGACCGGATGCGGGCCGCCCATGACGAGATGGTCGAACAGCTTTGGCCGGGTCGGGACGCGAATCTTCCGTTTGATACGATTGACGAGGCGCTTGTTCTTGCCTCTATCGTTGAACGTGAAACCGGTGTTGCAGCCGAACGTGCGCGTGTGGCCGGTGTGTTTGTCAACCGGTTACGGATCAACATGCGTTTGCAGTCAGATCCGACGGTGGCCTATGCAATCAGCCCGGATAAACGCCTTGATCGTGCCCTGACGCGCAAGGATCTACGGTTTGAAAGCCCGTACAACACTTATGTGACGGGCGGTTTGCCACCGTCACCGATTACCAATCCCGGGCGCGAGGCGTTTTACGCCGTCCTGCATCCCTCGGCCACGAAGGAGCTTTACTTCGTTGCAGACGGCACGGGGGGCCATGCCTTTGCCCATACGCTTAAGGAACATAACCGTAATGTTGCCAAGTGGCGGCGTATTCGGGATGGGCAATAAGCAGACTGATAATCGCCAATGAAGTAGCCAAGAAAGAACAAGGGCTGCATCCGATGACAGGATGCAGCCCTTTTGTGTTTCAGTTTTCAGCAGAGTGGTGGATTTTTTACTGATCTGTGGCGGATGCCTTGCGCGGCACGCGACCGGCAATCAAATCCATGATCCATTGCGGGGTCATTTTTAACATCCCGATGATCATGTTCATCTGCCAGGGGAAGGCAATCATGCCGCGATCACGTTCAAGTCCGCGGGCAATCTTGCGGGCGGCTTTGTCAGCCTGCATGAAAAATGGCATCGGAAAATCATTTGCATCGGTGATGCGGCTTTTGACGAAGCCTGGACAAATGACATTGACCTTGACGCCGGTCGGGGCCAATGCCCCGCGCAGACCCTCGCCATAGACGCGTACAGCGGCCTTGCTGGCGCAATAGGCCGGGGCAGAGGGCAAACCCCGCCAGGATGCTTGTGATGCCACCAGCGCGACCTGACCGCGCCCGCGAACGCGCATGACCTCAATCGCCGGATCAATGGTATTGAGAACCCCGGCAATATTGGTGGCAAATATATCACGAACCTGTTCCGGGCTTTCGCCCTTACCGCCGGTTCCTGCCGAAATGCCTGCATTGGCAACAACAAGGCTCAGGGGCGCTAGTTCATCGCAATGGGTGACATAGGCATTCATGGTTTCGCGATTGGTGACATCAAGCACATCGGCATAGACATTGGCACCAGAAGCACGGCACTCGTTTTCAACGAGGCGCAAACGTGTTTCGTCCCGGCCACTGATAAACAGTGTCACCCCGGTACGGGCGAAATGCCGGGCAAGTGCTGCGCCGATACCAGAACTGGCACCGGTAATCAGAATGGCGTGATACTGGAAGGACATGTTTGCTCTATTTCAGTTCGAAACTTGGTGTGTCGATTTTTGCGGACCATGATGCAGCAATAGGGCAGCATTATGAAATGCGCGCAACCAATACCATATTGTTGCTATTGCCTTGCCGGGAAGTGTTGACCCTTGGCGTTGCCCAAGGCAACCGTTATAAACGCGCAAACATGAAATCAGACTGGATGGGAATATGACCGTATCGAGCATGACCGGATTTGCCCGTGTCGATGGCGCAACCGACGGCTTTGGCTGGACTTGGGAGCTTCGCAGTGTCAATGGCAAGGGCCTTGATGTGCGCGTGCGCCTGAATGGCGGGTTTGAACGGCTGGAAGCCAAGGTCCGTGATACGGTTTCCCAGCACTTCAAACGTGGCAATATGGGGGTGACGCTTAATGTTGTGCGCACGGCCGAAACCAGTGCCTATACGGTTAATCGCGAATTGCTTGCCGAACTGATTTCAATTGCCGAGGAATTCGACAATACCAGCAGCCTGTCTGCCGGGACGATTGCCGATCTTATGAATGTGCGCGGGGTTCTTGAAGCGGTTGAGGCACAGGAAGATGAGGCGACCCGTGATGCCCGCGATGATGTGGTTCTTGGTAGCCTGAACGAAGCGATTTCCCAAATGGCAGCACACCGTGCCGAAGAGGGCGAGAAACTTGACGCAATGCTGCGCGGGCATGTCGATAATATCGAGGCAACCGTAATTCGGGCGGGAAACTGTGCCGCTGCCCGTGGTGATGCAATCAAGGAGCGGCTTAAACGCCAGATCGAAGAACTGATGGATGCCGGAAAGTTCGAACCGGAACGCCTGCATCAGGAAGCAGCCCTTCTTGCAACCAAGGCCGACATCCGCGAAGAAATTGATCGCCTCAAAGCGCATATTACTGCTGCGCGCGACATGCTGACCAAAGGCGGTTCTATCGGGCGCAAGCTTGACTTCCTGTGTCAGGAGTTCAACCGTGAAGCCAACACGCTTTGTTCCAAGGCCAATGACATCGAACTGACCAATTGCGGTATGGAGCTTAAAGTGATCATTGATCAGCTCCGCGAGCAGGTCCAGAACGTCGAATAAGCGGACAGGGAAGGAAAGACACAATGACCGATCCACATAACCGTCGTGGTGTGATGCTTGTTTTCTGTGCCCCGTCCGGTGCCGGTAAAACAACCATTACCCGTCAGTTGCTTGAAAATGATGACCGGATTTCTCTCTCGGTTTCGGCAACCACCCGTGCTGCCCGCCCCGGCGAGGAAGAAGGCGAACATTACTTCTTCAAATCCGTTGATGAATTCAAACATATGATTGCCGATGACGAGTTGCTTGAATGGGCAGAAGTCTTTGGCAATTATTACGGCACGCCAATCGCGCCGGTGGAAAAGGCTTTGTCCGAGGGGCACGACGTTCTGTTTGATATCGACTGGCAAGGTGCCCGTCAGCTCCGTGACAAGGGTGGTGCGGATGTGGTTTCAGTCTTTATTCTTCCCCCGTCTTCGGGGGAACTTGAACGCCGCCTGCGCGATCGCGGGCAGGATGCCGATGACGTCATCATGAAACGCATGGCCAAGGCCGGTGCGGAAATCAGTCATTGGGAAGAATTCGACTATGTTCTGATCAATGACGATCTTGATCGCTGTATTGCCGACGTTCAGCACATTATCGGTGCCGAACGGATCAAGCGGACCCGACAGACCGGGTTGCCGGGCTTTGTCAAAAAGCTTCTGACGGATTGATGATCTGAATTGAAGATGGCCGCTTTACGAAGCGGCCATTTCATCATGAACCTGTGTCAGGCGGACAAAGTCCGCGACACTGAGTTCCTCGGCACGGGCGGTTTCGGTAATCCCGGCCTTTTCAAGTAATTCACCCACATTGATATTGAGTGTTTTCAGACTGGCGCGCAGCATCTTGCGACGCTGTCCGAATGCGGCCTGGGTAATTTTGGCAAGGCTTTTAAGATTGATGTCTGTGCCTCGGTCGGCTTTCGGACGCAGTTGCACGACCGCCGATGTCACCTTTGGCGGCGGGGTAAAGGCACTGCGGTGGACATCAAACAGGATGTCGCAGTCACACAGATACTGGCACAGGACCGACAGGCGGCCATAGGCCTTGCTTTTGGGGCCGGCGACAACCCGTTCGGCGACTTCCTTCTGAAACATCAGGGTCAGGCTTGCGAACTGGTCAATCTGCATCAGCCAGCCCAGTAAAAGCTGTGTGCCGACATTATAGGGCAGGTTTGCGACAATCTTTCGCGGTGCCGGGCCAAGTGTGGTGACGTCGACTTCCAGTGCGTCGCCATCAATCACATGCAGGGCATCGGGATAGTGATTGCTGATCTGCTCCAATACCGGCTGGCAACGTGGATCGCGTTCGATCACGGTCAGGTTCTTGGCCCCATGGAACAGCAAGGCACGTGTCAGGCCGCCCGGGCCGGGGCCGATTTCAATGACGGTTGAACCTTCAAGCGGGGCAGCAGCACGGGCAATGCGGCCGGTCAAATTCAGATCGAACAGGAAGTTCTGGCCAAATTTCTTTTGGGCAGACAGGCCATGGGTCGCAATCACCTCGCGCAGGGGCGGGAGGCCATCATTGGCAAGCTTTCCGGTGGTATCGTTATCTTCTGACACGTGTGTCAGGCTCCTGTCGCGAGACGTTTGGTGGCCATTTCGGCCGCCATTTTAAGGGCTGCTATCAGGCTGTCCGGGCGGGCAATACCCTTGCCAGCGATATTCAGTGCTGTGCCATGATCGGGTGATGTTCTGATAAATGGTAATCCCAGTGTCACATTTACACCGCCATGAAAATCAAGCGTTTTGACCGGGATCAGGGCCTGATCGTGATAGGGGCAAAGTGCCACGTCATAGTTTTCACGTGCCTCGTCATGGAACATGGTGTCAGCCGGCATCGGACCAATGACGTTCAGCCCCTTGGCGCGCAATGCGTTGATTGCGGGCATCATGATTGTTTGTTCTTCGGTTCCCATCGTTCCATCTTCACCGGCATGCGGATTTAGCCCGGCAAGGGCAAGACGGGGGTGTTCAACACCAAAGTCGCGCTGAAGGGCAGCGGCGGTGATCTGGCATTGCTCCATGATCAATTCGGGGGTGAGCTGTTTGGGAACTTCGGTCAGTGCGATGTGAATGGTCAATGGCACCACACGCAGCTTTGCATTTGCAAGCATCATTACCGGGACGGTGCCGGGACCGGCAAGCTCCGCAAGAAATTCGGTATGGCCGGGATGTCTGAAGCCCGCCGCGTAAAGCGCACTTTTCTGGATCGGATTGGTTACAACCGCACTGGCATTGCCTGCTTCGCAAAGCTTGACGGCCTTGGTGATGCTTTCGATCACAATGTCTGCTGTGGCAGCAGATGCAACGCCGCAAACGGGGGGGCTGTCACCTGCATCAAGTGCGAGCACCGGGAGGGCGTCATCAAAGATGCGGGATGTTTCGGAAATGTCGGAAACGACCTTGATCTGGATATCCTGACCAAGCTGCTCTGCCGCACGGGTAAGGATGGTGATTGGTGACAGAACGCAGAAAGGCGCAAGGTTTTGCTCCTTGCGCTTAAGCCATGCCTTAAGGGCAAGCTCTGGCCCTACGCCACCTGGCTCCCCGATGGTCAGGGCAATTGGTGCAATCTTCGTCATGTCGGTTCCGACTTCGCAAAAATTACATGCGGATATCAATGAATGCCTGACGGCGCAGTTCACGCAGCTTGCGTCGTGCAAGGATATCAAGACGCTCGATCTTCAACTTGTTCTCGATGTCCTGACGGCCAGGCAAGTTGCTTTCTTCGGTCTTGTTACAAATCATGATCATGAGTGCACCGCCATCGACCTGAACTATATTCGATGCCTTGCCGGTGTTAAGATTGGTAACGGCTTGTCCAACCGGTCCAGACAGTTCCTGCGGGGAAATGCCTTTCATCTCGCCACTCATTTCCGAACCGATTTCAACGGCAACGTTGGCAAGGTCCTGACAGCTGTTGGCTGTTTCCTGCGTGTTGCGGAGCAATGCGAGCTTCGCATCAATCAGGTCTTTGGGCATCTGTGCGCTCAGAGGAACAAACAACTGATAAAGGTCGAGACGGGTATCTGTAATGGCACCTTCGTCACCAACGCGGCGGTCAAGAAGCTTGATGATATAGTAACCGCGAATGGTCTGAACCGGGGCACTGACTTTGCCCGGTTCAAGCTGGTTAACCACCTGTTGCAGATCACTTGAAAGCTCCCCGGAATAAAGCCAGCCCAGATCGCCGCCATTGGCTGCACTCGCACTTGCCGAGAATTGGCGGGCGAGGGCGCTGAAATCGGCACCCTGTTTCAACGCACCAAGAACTTCCTGTGCCGTGTGGTAGACCTGTGTGCTGTCTTGCGGGTTATCGACAGGCAGGAAGATTTCCTGCACCCGGTTACGCGGTTTACCCTGGTTATTGATAATGCGTTGCAGGCTGTCGTCAATTTCTGCTTCTGAAATTTCGACTTGGCTACGCATACTGCCCAGCAGCTTTTGCCAGGCAACCTGCGGACGGATCTGGTTTTCAATCGTACCCGGTGCAATACGGCGCTGCGTAAGATATGCATCAAGTTGCCCATCCGGCAGGCCCGCATTTTGCTCGATCATTGATTTGCCACGGGCAACATCTTCATCCGTGACTTCAATGCCCCGGCGCTCGGCTTCCTGCATCTGCAAGGTTTCATTGATCAATTGTTGCAGAATTTGAGGGGCGATCTCGTTACTTTTCTCGGGAGTCATCTGAATATTGGAAGAAACGGCAACCAGCTTGATCCGTTCAACCAAATCAATGATCGAAATCGGATCATCGTTGACAACCGCAGCAACACCGACCGGGGATTGAGCCTTGACCGGTGCCGTGAGAGAAAATATCGCAACAGCACTCACGACAGCGCAGACGGTCGCAATTTTGAAATTCGAAAGTTTTGAAATCATCTTTTCTTACAATCCGGCTGCAGAGGCAACTTCACCGAGGGTTTTAAATACCAGACGGAACAGGAACTCATCCGATTCACCAAGATCCTGATCCTGGTAGAAGGTCCTGCGGACACGTCCATCGAAGATAAAGCACTCATCCTCATACACAAATCCGATGCCATACTCCAGAGGATCAGACTGATCTATGTCGTAGCGTCCATACGCCATCCCAGACCAGTAGTCTGAGAAACGACGTTCGGCTTTGAAGTAAAGTTCTTCACGTTCGTTGAATTCTTCGCTTCCAGCATCATCCGAAAAATGAACGTAAGTTAAATTAAGCCGTAAGGTGTCTTCGGAACCCCCAGTTGCCGACACCTGATTTCGACGGGGAGAGAAGTTCTCATTGTCAAGGCGGTAACGATATGTGAGGTCAAGGTATCTGCTTGGGGATACAGTTATACGGCCAACATAATCTGATAAATGCTCGTCAAGGCCGGAACCTTGAGAGAACGTGTCATTTTTGTTTGCACGGTAACTTTGACCAAACATGGCGCTGCTATAACCATCATTTGGACCATATATGCCCCACTCTAAGCCGTAACTAGCTCTAAAGCCATCTTCAGCGCGGTCAATTCCGCCAAAACGGTCATGAGAAAACAAGTTGATATCGTCGAGTTCGAATGATTGGGAATCTTCGTTTGGAATTTCATCAGGGTTTCCGCCATTTGGCGACCATGCAGCCATTGCAATTGGCGTGATAACTTGATGATATGCGCCTTGATCACTCACGAATGGCATCTGCCAGTCTATAGCGGCCACTGGAAGAATACGGCCTGCGTAACCACTGTAATCTGACTTGTTGTCACGCTCGACATCTGAAACCATATAGCTGTCACCGCGCACTGACAGACTTAGCTTGGTTACGTCGCCCATGGAGCCGACATGTGGCAATTCCCAGCCGACTTTGCCGGATGCCCGATGCGAGTCCGCACCATCTTCACGTGTTAAGGAAAGGCCATCAAGGTCAAGGGTTGTGATGCTTCCGTATTTTCCCGGCTCTGTCTGTCCGTGGAACTGCATATGCGGCAGGACGATCGGGGTTGTGTCTCGATCATCACCGGACTTCAGACCTTGGAAATAATATCCGTCAACACGAGTGTAGCTCGCACCTCTGAAGCCCTCAGTGAAGAGGTTCGACGTCAACACAGATGGAGATTCAAAACCGTATCGGGAGAGATAGGTTTTCTCGCTGGCTTGCTTCGCATCAAAGCCCCACCGCCAAGTCCTATCAATATCAAAGCGGCCTTCTGCATCAATATGACCTTGCAATTCATCATTGCTGTCAAACGTTACGCTGGTAAGCGCTTCCAATTCGCCACTATCAAACCTTTGTCTGTACTCGGTGGCGAGCAGTGGCCCTTCATCTATGGTGTAGGTCGGCGTAAATGTCATATCCTTGCTTTTATCAATTGCCCAGTAATAGGGTTGACTGAAGTAAGAGCCGACATAACTTGTGCTGCCAAATGAAGGCGCCAAAAAGCCAGACTGACGTTTAACCGTGGGATCAGGGTGCTGGAAATAGGGGGTGTACAAAATCGGGACACCGGCGATTTCCAATCTGGCGTCCTTATATTCGACGGTTTTGTTCTCTGCGTCATGAAGAACACGTGCGGACCGAATTCGCCACAAGGGTGTTCCGCCGTTTCCATCATCGTCTTCACAAACTTTACACGGTGAATAAACGGCCTTGGCTATTTCAGTGAAATTACCAGCACTTCGACGGGCGCCGGTGCCTGCGATGCGGGTATTTTCGTCAAGCAGCACGTAGATATCTGTCACGATACCATTTTTGAAGTCACCACTCAGTTCAACATAGCTCGCAAAGGTGACTTCACCACTTGGTTCAGTGATGCTGACATTTCCCGAAGCGGTCAGAACATCCTGACTGCGATCATAACTGACCGTATCGGCAAGAAGTATCCTGCCTTCTCGCGATATTTCAACGTTACCGCGCGCTGTGACGGTCTGGAGTTCACGGTTGTAGTCGACTTCATCTGCGCTAAACAGAATTGCCGGTTCTGCCTTCTCGGGTTGTTGTGTTGCTGCATCTTGTGCGTTGGCCGAGAGGGCAATCACCTGACTGCCAAAAAACACAACGCCACAGCCCAGTATAGTACTGGTTGCAAGTCTTTTTATCATTCCCCCCGCAATGGCCATCTATCTAGCCATCCTCAAGATGTAGCAATGTTGAAACCCCAAGCAGCAACGAAATCCCGGCAGGTGCCCATGCGGACAATATTGGGGGAATACCCCCTGACACACCCAGCGCGGAAATAACATCTGTGCAGAAATAAAGGATAAATCCGGTTGTTACTCCACCACCGATAACAAGGGATGCCCGTCTGCGTCGAGAAAATTTAAGACAGAACGCGGCTGCAATCAAAACCATGGCGCATAGAAGAAGCGGCCGAGACAGCAGGCTGTGAAAGTGAATTCGATGGCGGGTTGCATTGAAACCAGCCCGTTCTAGAAGATTGATGAACGGTTTCAGGTCCCAGAACGACATGGTTTCCGGAGACGCGAAGCTGTCCTGAATTTTCCGGGCCGTCAAATTGGTTGGAAGCTTCAGGCTATCGGAGAAGTTGCTAGCTTTTCCGGGAATGAAAGTCCATGCATCATAAAAATGCCATGTACCCGGTTCCAGAACAGCACGAGCAGCATCAATACGGGTAGTGAAGTCATCGGAGTTCTGGAAACGGAAAATAGTGACATTGCGCAGATCAATCTGGTCACCCTGCTGACTGCTCACAGCACGGGCATAGATAACGGCTTGCCCATCCTGGGTACCCTGACGTAGCCACAACCCGCTTGAGGACAGGTTCATCACGCTGACATTGTTCTGCAGGTACCTGGCTTCCAGCGTTTCGTAACGTTGCAATAGAATGGAAGACAACGGATTAAGTGCTGTCACTTGAATGCTGCCAAGAACAAGTGCGCAAAGAATAGGGGGCAGAAGAAACTGCCAGGCAGAAACACCCGCTGCACGGGTTACGACAAGTTCCTGATTTCCCGTCAACTTCCAGAAAGAGAACATTGACCCGAACAGCACGGCAAAAGGTAGAACTTTTTCCGTCATAAAGGGAATGCGGCTTGCTGCCATCTGCAGGATGATGCCAACAGTGGCATCAGGCTTACCACCGGCACGTCTAAGCAGTTCAATGACATCGCCAATCAGGATCAAACCGATTAGCAAGGCCAGAATAGCCAGAATGGAAAGCAACACATGTTTTCCAAAATACCAGGTCAGAAGCGGCGAAATTCTCATGCTTCTGCCTCTTCAGTTGCTGCACGTTTGGCTTGAACTTGTGGCCCCCGCATTGTCCAATAGAGTCCAAGCAAGATTGGAAGGAATGCGTTTGCATACATCAGAGGAATAAGAGCAGGGTTTTTGGCTGCAAGGTTTTTCATGCCAATGCTCATCGCCTGACAGAGAACCATCACACCAATTGCAAGGAGCAAACGACCGTTCTGTCCCCGGCGCGAGAAGCTGCTTGATACCAGAACGGCAAGCGCAATGCTGGCAAAAGCAATCGCATTCAGAGGGGAAATCAGGCGGTCATGCCCTTCGGCGCGAAATGCACCGATGTCATTGGGATTGATGTCGGGCACTTCGGCGGTCAAAAGGTTATAGACACTGCGTTCACGAGCTTCCTGATATCGAAGTGCCGGGTCTTCCGAGCTATGTGCGATATCAACGGCATAGCGATCAAAATACAGGATCGACATTGTGCCGTCCTCTGCATTGACTTCTTGCCGGTTGCCGTCAAGCAACACAATCCGTGGGCCTTCATCTGTGCGCAGCAGGGCCCCATGCTTGGCCATCATGGTTGTTTGCTGGTCGGGATTGCGTGAATCATGAACCAGAATACCAAGGAGCTCATTGTCACGACCGACTTCACGCACATAAACCGTCAAACCATCCAGCTCGGTAAAGCTTCCTTCCTGAAGAAGAACCGACGAAAAGTCATTTCGGATGGAAAATTGCAGTTCCTTGAATTGCTGATAGCTGTACGGCAGATAAAACAGCGTCAGGAAATAACACACACCCGTTGAAAGCAACGCAACCATCAGGGCGGGTTTCGCCAATGCCCACTGATTTAACCCGGCAGATCGCATAACAATAAGTTCGCGGTCCTGAATAAGCTTGTTGTAGGTGAAAACAATCACGAAAAACAACGCGATTGGAATGATGATTGTCAAAAAGCTTGGAAGAAGCAGCGAAGTCAGCTGCAAAAACACCGAAATCGAAAGACCCCGGTTCACAATCATTTCGACAAAACGCAAGCTTTGCGACAGCCATATGACACAGAGAAGCCCCAGCGTCACAAACACCATCATAATCAGCTGCTGTTTAAGCATATATCGGGTTAAGCGATTCATCGGGCGGATTATAGAGAAGCAATCAAAAACCGAAACAGGAAATTCACGCCAAATAGGGACAATCCGTACGGAATTTCCGAATGTTGGCGTTTATAAACGCTTCGATGATGTGGGCCGATAGGTGCGGTAGAAAAGGATGCGCCATCGTCCTTCAAAAAGAACGATGGCGCAGAGCAATCTCGACAAAGAGTTTGTCAAAATAGTGGCTGGGTGTCGTGGAGTTCGATCATGTCACTGTTGATGATCTGGGTTGCCATAAAACTCGCCTCGGGAAGCAATTGCCCGAAGAAGAAATGACAGGAACGGCGTTTGGCCTCCTTGAAGCTGGCAGAAGCATCGGATGTGTCAAGAGCATCGAGTGCGCGCAGCATCAACCAGCCTGAAATGCACAGGGCACCCTGGCGGAGATACGGTGTTGCAAGGGTTTGCATCATCCGGTCATCTTTGCTGCAACGGTTGATGACTATACCTGTTGTCTCTTCCAGCTGTGAAACAGCGTGATCAAGGCCCACAGGTGTGTTTGCGGAGTTTCTCATTGTTTCGCGAATGTCGGCGAGCAACGCCTTCAATGTTGTTGCGTTATCGCGCAACACTTTGCGGCCAATGAAATCAAGCGCCTGAATGCCGTTGGTGCCCTCGTAGATCGGAGCAATACGGGCATCGCGCAGATGTTGGGCTGCGCCGGTTTCCTCGATGAAGCCCATGCCGCCATGAACCTGTACGCCAAGTGACGCGTTATCAACACCAAGGTCGGTTGACCAGCCTTTAACCAGCGGGATCAACAAATCTGCACGGGCTTGTGCGTTCGCGCGTGCTGTTTCATCAGAAAGGTGATGGGCAAGGTCAAGCTGGCAGGCCGCGTAAATTGAAAGGACGCGGGCGGCATCGGTTGATGAACGCATTCTCATCAACATGCGTTGAACGTCCCCGTGGACAATGATGGGTGCTTCGTCACCGGTTTGCGGATCACGGCCCTGTTTTCGGGTGTGGGCATAGTCCAGCGCCTGCTGAAAAGCCCGTTCCGAAATGGCAACGCCCTGCTGACCAACGGCAAGGCGTGCGTTGTTCATCATGGTGAACATATAGGCCAAACCCTTGCCTTCTTCGCCAACAAGGTAGCCGGTCGCACCGCCCTGATCGCCAAACGACAAAACAGCGGTGGGGCTGGCATGAATGCCAAGTTTGTGTTCAAGCGAAACGCAGGTGACATCGTTGCGTGCGCCAATCTCGCCGTTATCGGAAACCAGATACTTCGGCACAATAAAAAGCGAGATGCCTTTGACCCCGGCGGGGGCGTCGGGGGTACGTGCCAAAACAAGATGAACGATATTTTCCGTCATCTCGTGATCACCATAGGTGATGAAGATTTTTTGTCCGGTGATGGCGTAGCTGCCATCATCTTGCGGGATGGCCTGGCTGCGTACCTTGGAAAGATCGGAACCGGCCTGCGGTTCGGTCAGGTTCATGGTGCCGGTCCATTCACCACTGATCATCCGCGACAGGTAAAGGGCACGCTGATCATCTGAACCATGTGCTGTCAGGGCCTCAATCGCACCGGCTGTCAACATCGGGCAGAGTGCAAAGGCCATGTTGGACGCCTGCCACATTTCGGCAACGGCTGCGCCCAGAAGGATCGGAAGCCCCATGCCGCCTTCGGCCTCGGGGGCAGAAATACCCTGCCAGCCACCTTCGCAAAATTGTGCATAGGCCTCTTTCCATCCGGTCGCGGTCTGGACCGTTCCGTTCTCGAGCAAACGGGCACCTTCCTGATCGCCGATCCGATTGATCGGGGCGAGTACAGAAGATGCAAACTTGCCTGCTTCTTCGAGAATGGCATCAACGAGATCGGAACTGATTTCGGAAAAAGCCGGAAGGTTGGCGACGGTGCCAAGACCGATCACGTCATGAATAAGAAACCGGAAATCGGAAACCGGTGGCGTAAAATCGCTCATGAAAAAAGACGTCTCCCTGAATTGTGAGCCGCCCGCTCGGTATAGTCAGCTTTTTGCCAACTTTAATTGTTTGATCGCAGCATAGCGCTGCAATGCACCAAGATCGAGTCCGTTTCGATCAGTTGATCAAATTTACCAATGCGACATTGGTTTAAGTTTATCTGCGGATGACTACTGGCGGATGGCCTTTAAGCTTCCGATATGTGCATATGTGACAACAAATATTCGGACTTAAGCGAAAACCGATAACAAATCCGTGCCCGGGGGTCGCCAATCACAAAAAGGCAGGCTAGACTTGCTGCAATCAAGACGCATTTATATTTGATGTACTTAATGATGCGCTCGATGCTTGGGTGTTAAGTAAGGTTCGGTGGACTGATCCCGAATTTAAGAAACAGGACAGGAGTGGGCTTTTGCTGCGTAAGGGAATATTGCCGATTTTGTTTGCGGTGCTGATTTCTTTTGCCGGAACGAGGTTGGTGGCCTGTGCCGGGCCTGCCTGGCCCAGCGACGAGGAACGCAGATTTCTTGACGCATATCGCGACAGTGTGACTGCTGGCGCGACTGATGATCAATTTGCCCACGCAGACAAACTGTATGTCGAGGCGCTTCAGGTGCTTTCCGAGAATTACGTCGAAACGATCGACCGTGCTTCTTTTGTCGAAAGCAGTATCGCAGCGCTTGGCGAAATCGAAACCGAGGATAAAACGCCAACGGGTATTGTCGGGGCTGTTCTTGATGACAGCCTGCATAATCTTGACCCGCACAGCGCCTATATGACGGACGATATGTTCCGCCGTTTGCAGGAAAGTACAGAAGGCAGCTTTGCCGGGGTCGGGATCGTTATCGCCCTTGATGACGAAAAACGTATCCGTATCGTTTCCCCGATTGATGATACCCCTGCGGCAAGGGCCGGTTTGCGCCCGGATGATCGAATTACCCATATTGACGGCTATCAAATGACGGGGGAGCCGATTTCCGAAGCCGTTCGAAGAATGCGCGGGCGTGTCGGTGATCCGGTGACACTGACAATCCAGCGCGTTGAAGAAAGCTTTGATGTGACGGTCAAACGTGCGCGCATTGAAGTGCCGTCTGTCAGTGCCGGGGTGATTGATCAGGATATCGGTTATATCAGGGTGTCGCGTTTTGATGCCACGACACTTGATCAGACACAGGAATATCTGTCCGAACTGGAAAGCAGAATTTCCAAGCCGCGTGGCATCATTGTCGACTTGCGACGCAACCCTGGTGGATTGCTTGATAGTGCCGCCGATATTGCCGATCAGTTTCTGACCGATGGCCTGATTGTTGCGACCGAAGGGCGTGGCGAGCGCAAAATGCGCAGCTACGAGGCAGATCGGGCTGATTACTTTGACAAGGTACCAATGGCCATTCTGCTGGATCGCGGCTCGGCGTCGGGTGCGGAATTGATGGCGGCGGCTTTGCGTGAAAACGGACGTGGCGTGATTATCGGCGAACGTTCCTTTGGCAAGGGATCCATGCAGCGCATTATGCCCCTGACGTCTGGCGGTGGGCTTAAGGTTACTACCGGCTATTATACGACGCCGGAAAACCATATCGTTCAGGGCAATGGGGTGATCCCGGATATCGAAGTCATTCGTGCTGATGCAGAAGAATTTGAACGCGAGGTCGATCTTGACCATGCGTTGCCATCACGTCGTCGCGATCCGCGCCAGGCATTGGCAAAACTGGATGCGAAAAGCTGCGAGCAGGATATCGAGATCGAGCGTCTTGGAAAGAACAACCGCGAAAATCTTGAACAAGAGACCGAAGGCGATGAACCGCCGTATCGTGATTCTGTTCTCGAATGTGCGGTGGGCTATTTCGACGATGGTCCGCTGGCAATGTATCGCAATCAGGTGGAACCGTTGCTGCGCGCAGGGCTGTGAGCCGATCTGAATGAGACGGATATCGTAATAAAAAAGCGCGGTCCATATGGACCGCGCTTTTTCTTTTGTGATCTGTTTCGCGCTTAGCCGCGGGCAAGCAGGTCAATCAGGCTGGACGTGTCCCAGCGATTGCCGCCGCGTTCCTGTACCTGTGCATAGAACTGATCCACAAGGGCGGTTACCGGCAGGCGCGCACCATTGCGTTTGGATTCTTCAAGGCAAATGCCAAGGTCCTTGCGCATCCAGTCAACGGCAAAGCCGAAGTCGAACTTGTTCTGGGTCATGGTGCTGCCGCGATTTTCCATCTGCCAGCTTCCTGCCGCACCCTTGGAAATCACATCAAGAACCTTTTCCATATCGAGCCCGGCTTTGACGCCGAAATTGACACCTTCGGAAAGGCCCTGAACCAGACCGGCAATGCAAATCTGGTTGACCATTTTGGTCAGCTGACCGGCACCACTGTCACCCATCAATTTGCAGGACCGGGCAAAGGCATCAATGACCGGGGCTGCACGGTCGAAGGCTTCCTGATCGCCGCCACACATGACGGTCAGGACACCGTTTTCAGCGCCTGCCTGTCCACCGGAAACCGGCGCATCGATAAAGGAAATGCCCATTTCCTTGGCCGCAGCATAAAGTTCGCGTGCGACATCGGCCGATGCGGTGGTGTTGTCAATAAGGACCGATCCCTTGTCCATGCCAGCAAACATGCCGCCATCGCCAAGCATTACACTGCGCAGGTCATCATCATTGCCCACGCAGGAAAACACGAATTCGGCACTTTTGGCAGCCTCGGCCGGGGTCGGGGCGGATGATCCGCCATATTCCGACACCCATTTTTCTGCCTTGGCGTTGGTACGGTTGTATACGGTTACGTCGTGACCTGCTTTTTGCAGGTGACCGGCCATCGGGTATCCCATGACACCAAGACCGATAAATGCGCATTTTGCCATTGTTTGCCTCCCAAATACTGATGGGCACCAGTAAAGGTTGCGAGGCGAACAATGTCAATGAAGGCAAATGTTACCGCGACAATGTTTTCACGATCTGGAAGACCAGACGATTTTCGAGTGCTTAATCCTCGTCGAGTTCCTCGGCGACGCTGTGAATGATCCGGCGGTCATAGACCAGAATTTCGGGCCGTTTTCCGGGGTAATCGAACTGGGACAGGTAAAACCGCATGGCATTGATGCGGGCGCGTTTCTTGTCGTCCGATTTGACAATGACCCAAGGGCTGTCTGCGGTCGAGGTATGGAAAAACATCTCGCGTTTGGCTTCGGTATAGGAGTCCCAAAGGTTTTGGGATGCCAGATCAACCGGGCTGAGTTTCCATTGTTTTAGCGGATCGTTCTTGCGCTGTTTGAAGCGTCGCGCCTGTTCTTTCTTGCTGACCGAGAAATAGAACTTGGTCATCCGGATGTTGGAGCGGATCAGCATCCGTTCAAGTTCGGGCACGGATTGCAGGAATTCGCTGACATCGAACATGCTGCAAAATCCCATGACCCGTTCAACCATCGCACGGTTATACCAGGATCGGTCAAACAGCGTGATTTCACCACCACTGGGCAGATGTTCGACATAGCGCTGGAAATACCATTGCGTCAGTTCGCGGTCATTGGGTTTGCCCAATGCAACAATGCGTGCACCGCGCGGGTTAAGATGTTCGGTAAACCGTTTGATAGTGCCGCCTTTGCCAGCGGCGTCACGGCCTTCAAAAATGATCAGGGATTTCAGGTTTTCGGCCTTGATCCAGTTTTGCAGCTTCAACAGTTCGATATGCAGTGGTGCAATCAATTCAAGATATTGCTTGCCGGGCATTTTCTTGGCGCGCGCCTTGGGGTCCGGGTCGATATCGGGCGGAAGATCGCCGCTTGGTCCGGTCATCACGCTGTCTCCGGACGGTTTGTCATCAAGGCGGTCCATGGTCATGTTTTCGGAATCCAGCAGAAAGCGATCCTTGGTTTCCTTATCAAGCCCGGAAAGTGCAGGGGACTTATGTGCCGCTGACCGGCTTTTGGCCGAGCGGCGCGCCGCGGCATTCACGGGATCACCCGCGTTGTCCTTTTGCGGGGCGGTTGCCTTCGGGGATGATTTCTTGCGCGTGCTCATGGGCAGGATTCCACAGTTCTTGATTATCTAGTTTGAAACTGTGCGTGATAAATCAAAGATATGCAATGAATTGGATCAAATCTGAGATAACGTTGGAATTGGTGAAATTATAAAGAAAACCGGCTGATCAGGGACCTGATCAGCCGGGGCGAATTGGTAAATGTCGTTGGTGGCACGAAGAGGAAGCCTGTTTTGCCGTTGTGAACCGTGGGGGCGGTTACAAAACAGGCCTGGTTCGATGTCAAAGCAGTTTGAAGGACTGCCGGTATTCTTCCTCGGCATCGGCGCGGGTCAGGCCGATATCAAGAAGCTGTGCGTCTGTCATGGCCAACAAGTCCCGGCGTTGACGACGGATGGCAACAAACCGGGCATAGCGGTCTGAAAGAGTATTCAGGCTGGCAACCAGATGTGCCGGACGCAAGAACGTGCCGACGGCTGATAGCGTACGTTGGGTGTTCTGTCGGGGCTCCCGTGACGCAGGAGCAGGGCAAGCCGTGTAAGCCATGATCTTCTCCATGAGTTAATATTGCTAATGCAATGTTTGCTGTGAAACCCATATTGCGGTTATGCTTCTGACATGACAAACGACTATTTCTGATCAATTGGATTAGTTGATCTAATCCATAGCCCCGGAGAGTTTCGATGCGGCTTCCGCCCCTGCAATCCTTGCGCGCTTTTGATGCGGCTGCCCGGCATCTGAGCTTTACCAAAGCCGCCGAAGAATTATTCGTGACCCAGGGCGCAATCAGTCAGCAGGTGCGTCAGCTTGAGGACTTTCTGGGTTTCAAACTGTTTCACCGTTTGCCGCGGCAGATTTATCTGACCGAGGAAGGTGCGCAGCTTGCCCATGCGACGACCGCCGGATTTTCACGCATCTCGGATGAAATTGAGCGTTTGATGCTGGTCGAGGAAACCGGCGTTGTCACCGTTAGTGTCCTGCAAAGTTTTGCGGTGAAGTGGCTGGTGCCTAGGCTTGGATATTTCCGCGAAGCTTATCCCGACATTGATGTGCGCATTCACGCCGATGACAGGATGGTTGATTTGCGGACCGAGGGCATTGATCTGGCCGTGCGGTTCGGGAATGGCAAATATCCCAACCTGCATTGTGAAATGCTGATGCGTGACGAGTCTTTTCCGGTTTGTAGCCCGGCTTATCTTGCAAATAACCCGGCCTTGCAAAGTCCCAAGGATATCGTCGGTCACCAGTTGTTGCATGATGCGACGGCGGTGATGGATCATCCCCATGCTGCCGATTGGGAATTCTGGCTTGATGGTGTCGGGGTAAGTGGTGTTGATGTCAGTCGCGGCCTGCGGTTTAATTCCGGCGATATGGTTATTCAGGCGGCCTTGATGGGGCAGGGGATCGGGATGGCGCGCACAAGTCTTGCTGCCCTTGATCTTAAGGCCGGGAACCTTGTCCGGCCATTTCCGCAAACCGTGGCATCAAGTGCGGCCTATTATCTGGTCTATCCCGAAGAACATATGCGCCGCCCGCGTGTGCAGGCCTTTGTCAGCTGGCTTAAAAACGAGGTCGCGGCAACACTTCGCGAAATCGATGATGACGGGGCGATGGCACCGGAATAGAGCCGGTTAACGCAATCTAGATCAGACCCAGATCACGCAATTCATCAGCCATATCATCCGGCAGAGCTTCCGAACCGCCACCCTGTTTGTCGTCGGGCGGGCATTTATCCTCGGTCAGATAACGCCATCCCTGGAATGCGCGATGCGGATAGGGGCGGGTATCAATCAGTTCGGGATCAAGAACGATGCGGCAATATTTGATGCCTTCTTCGTTGGTGAATTCTTCCAGATCAATAACGCGCTGGCGGCAACGGATAGCACCTTTGAATACCCAATAGATTGATCCGCCATTCAGAATTTCATCACGGCGCTTTGGTGTCATGCGGGTGGTATGGAACACCCGGCCATAAGCCGATTGAAACCATGTCTGCCATTCACGCAAACCTTCGGGGGTTTCTGTTCCGACACTGAGTTTAATGATGTGAAGGGGCATATGCAGGGCTTCTGTTCAGGCGTTTGATCGCGGGGATATGTTCTGTGTTCTGACCTAGAGCGACTGGCTTTTGCGGTCAAGGGTGGAATAATAAAACACATAAAATTGTGTAATTAAGTCTATTTAACAAAAAAACTTGACCAATTTAGATCAATCAGCCAAATTCTTGTGCAGAAAAGGTCCCGCCAAAGGACCAAACCCGAGAGATTTAAAGGCTGAGAGAACCGAATGTCCCTGCAAGTTGTCACGGCAAACCGTCTGGGTGACGGGTTGGTGGTGTTCCTGACCGCAGATGGTGGTTGGAGCGAAAACATCGACGATGCCCGTATTGCTGAAGGCAAGGAAGCCGCTGACGCGCTTCTGGCCGAGGCAAGTGCCCCCGAACTCGACGTTGTAATTGTCGGGCCGTATCTGATTGATGTCGAACAGCAGGACGGTGGACTGGTTCCGACAAAATACCGTGAAGTTCTGCGCACCAAAGGTCCAAGCGTCCGCGAAGACCTTGGCTATCAGGCGGTATAAGGAGAGACCCCATGTATCGTTACGACGATTTTGACCGCCAACTTGTCCAGGAGCGCACTGAACAGTTCCGCGAACAGGTAAAACGCCGACTGGCCGGTGACATCACCGAAGAACAGTTCCGCCCGCTGCGTTTGATGAACGGTGTTTATCTTCAGCTGCACGCTTATATGCTGCGCGTTGCCATTCCGTATGGCACGCTGCGCGCCGATCAGCTCCGAGAGCTTGGCGGCATTGCCCGCAAATATGACAAGGGCTATGGCCATTTCACCACGCGCCAGAACATCCAGTATAACTGGCCGAAGCTTGATGAAATCCCGGACGCTTTGCTTGATCTTGCCAATGTCGAGATGCATGCGATCCAGACATCGGGCAACTGCATTCGTAACACTACGACCGATCAGTATGCCGGTGCCGCGGCCGATGAAATCGAAGATCCGCGTCCCTATTGCGAACTGATCCGCCAGTGGTCGACATTCCACCCGGAATTCACCTATCTGCCGCGTAAATTCAAAATTGCCGTCACCGGTTCACCCAATGACCGTGCAGCGGTCAAGGTGCACGATATCGGCCTTCGCATGCATCAGAACGATGCAGGCGAGACCGGCTTTGAAGTCATCGTTGGTGGTGGCCTTGGCCGTACGCCGTTTGTTGGCAAAACCATCCGTGATTTTATCGGCAAGAACGACCTGTTCTCGTATCTTGAGGCGATCCTGCGCGTTTATAACCGTTTCGGTCGTCGTGATAACAAGTACAAGGCACGTATCAAAATCCTCGTTCACGAGGAAGGTATCGAAAAAATCCGCGATCTGGTCGAAGAAGAATGGGCGCAGATCAAGGACGGTTCGCTTCGTGTTGGCGATGAAGAAATTGCGCATTACATCGCGCAGTTCACCCCGCCTGCTTTCGAAGCCCTGTCGGATGATGATGCCGATTTTGAAGTCCATAAGGCTGCAAACCGTCGCTTCTTTAACTGGGTACGTTCGAACGTTATCGCCCATAAACAGCCGGGCTATGCGATTGCCAACGTATCATTGAAGCCGATTGGCGGTATTCCGGGTGATGCAACCGATACCCAGATGGAACTGGTTGCCGATCTTTCGGAAAAATACAGCTTTGGCGACGTCCGTGTGACCCATGAACAGAACCTTGTTCTGCCGCATGTGAAAAAGGCCGACCTGTTTGCGCTTTGGACTGCCCTTGATGCGGCTGGTCTTGGTACGGCAAACCTTGGTTATGTCACCGATATCATTTCCTGCCCGGGCCTTGATTATTGCGCACTGGCAACCGCCCGTTCGATCCCGCTGTCACAGCGTATCTCCGAACGGTTTGGCGATCTTGAACGTCAGCACGATATTGGCGAGCTCAAGATCAAGATTTCCGGCTGCATCAATGCCTGCGGGCATCACCATGTTGGTCATATCGGTATTCTTGGCCTCGATAAACGCGGCAAGGAATTCTATCAAATCACCCTTGGTGGTGACGCCAGCCAGGATGCCGCGATTGGCAAGATTGCCGGTGCCGGTTTCTCCGAGGCCGAGGTGGTTGACGCCATCGAAAGTCTGGTGACCAAATACATTGATATCCGCGAAAGCGGTGAACGTTTCATCGACACCTATCGTCGTGTCGGCATGGACCCGTTCAAGGAGGTGCTTTATGGCGATCGTTAAGAATGACAGCGTGATCGAACAGGATTGGATCACCGTTGACGCCGAAGGCGACCTGCCATCCAGCGATGAAAACCTGATCGTGCCGCTGGCACGGTTCAAGGAAGAACGCGACACCCTTTTGGGCCGTAATGGTGGTTTGGGCGTGCAGCTTAATCCCGGTGATGCGCCCGAAGATCTGGCTGATGATCTTGATCGTCTGTCTATCATTACGGTCAATTTCCCGGCCTATACCGATGGTCGTGGGTATTCGTATGGCCGTGTCCTGCGTGAACGGATGGGGTTCAAGGGCGAATTGCGCGCCATTGGCGACGTCCTGCGTGACCAGATCCTTTACATGCATCGTTGCGGCTTTGATTCGTACGATTTGAAAGTCGATGGCGAAACGGCACTGACCAAAGTACGTGCCGCACTTAAGGAAATGTCGGTCTATTACCAGCCAACGGGTGATGGTCGTGCGACCGCGCAATCGCTGCGTGAACGCCGCCGTGCAACGCTCGGCTAAAAAGTGTCTAACTTGCATCGGATCTACTTGATCTAATTTAGGTTGAGTATTATTCCTCTACCTATAGGGCGCCCTAACGGGCGCCTTTTCTTTTTTTCCGTGTGATTTTGTTCACACGAAATCCGACGCCTTTTCTTGAATTGCTTATATGCAGATAATCTGGATTTTCCTGAAAACCCGATGTGATGGGGCCTCACATGATCTCGGCATTTAATAATCTGAAGATATCGACAAAGGTGTTTGGCGGGTTCGGGCTGGTTTTGCTTTTGCTTGCCGGAATTGCGCTGCTTGGTGTGGTTTCGATCAGCAATGTAAGCGGTGATTTTGTGCGTTATCGCCAGATCGCCCTGCAATCGATGCAGGCCGGTCGGGTGCAATCCAACCTGCTTGAAGCACGTGTGGCATTGAAAGATTTCCTGCTGACGGACAATCAGGAATCTGAGCAAAATGTCCGCAAAAGGCTCTCTGCGACACTTGATCTTAATCAGGAATTGGTAGGTTATCTGATCAGGCCGGAGCGGATATCGGTGGCGACAGAAGCTGGCAAGAACCTTAAGGTTTATCAGGAAACCTTTGAGCAGGTTGCAGCGCTGCCTGCAAGTGATCCTGCTCGAGCTGATCTTGTGACAAATAAACTAGATAAAATCGGACCTGTTGTCGCCGGCGAACTTGAGCAGCTGAAACTAGTTATCAAGTCAGAGCAGGATGAAATTGGTCCGCGCGCAACGAAGGCGGCCGAACAATCGACGCTGATCACCGAAATACTGTCGGGGCTTGCCATTGTTCTTGGAGCTGCTGCTGCGTGGTTGATCGGAAAGGGGATTTCCAACCCGATCCGGGCAATCACGGATGCGATGAACGAACTTGCTGGCGGCAACAAGCAAACCGATATCCCGGGGCAAGGGCGGCAGGATGAAATCGGTGACATGTCCAAGGCGGTTCTGGTCTTTAAGGAAAACATGATCAAGGCCGAAGAACTTGCAGCCCAGGAAGTAGAAGCCAGTCGCGCCCGTGAAGCCCGGGCGCGCAAGATCAGTGAACTGACATCCGGGTTTGACGCGGAAATTTCGGCCGTCCTTAAAACCCTGGCCTCGGCGGCAACTGAAATGCAAGCCACGGCAACCGGTATGAGCAGCACGGCAGAGGAAACCAGTCGCCAGTCGGGAATCGTTGCCGCCGCCGCAGAACAGGCGTCGACCAACGTGCAAACCGTTGCCAGTGCGACAGAAGAACTTAGTGCCTCCATCGCCGAGATCAATCAACAGGTCAATCAGTCCTCGGCTGTGGCGGGTCGGGCGGTGGATGACGCCGAAAAGACCAATGCGCAGGTAAGGGGGCTTGCCGAAGCGGCGCAAAAGATCGGTAATGTTGTTGGCCTGATCAGTGAAATTGCCGAACAAACCAACTTGTTGGCACTGAACGCAACGATCGAGGCGGCCCGTGCTGGTGATGCCGGTAAGGGATTTGCCGTTGTTGCGGCCGAGGTCAAAAACCTTGCAACCGCAACGTCACGGGCAACCGAAGATATCACCTCGCAAATCACCAATATTCAGAACGAAACCGAAGATGCCGTCGAAGCAATTGCATCCATCTCTTCAACCATTGCCGAGATCAGCGAAATTTCGGCGGCCATTGCAAGTGCGGTCGAAGAACAGGGCGCAGCAACGCTTGAAATTACCCGCAACGTTCAGGAAGCATCCGTCGGGACGTCCGAGGTGACGACAAATATTGTCAGTGTCAACGAGGCGGCCGGATCAACCGGTGCTGCCGCCGAGCAGGTACTGAGTGCTGCATCGGAGCTTTCGCACGAATCCGAAACCTTGCGCAAAAAAGTGCAGGCGTTTCTTGATGCGGTTCGTGCGGCCTGACGGGGCTGATTTAACATCACAATTGATGTCTGTATTTGTTACGAGGGCACCCGGTTGGGTGCCCTTTTTTGTTGTATGGGCTGTCACGGTTTTATCATTGATTGCAACGAAGGAACTGGTTGCATCTTTTCGTTTAGTTAACTCTTATATTGTCTGATGATTACAGTGCTGGTTGCTGCCTAATTGATTAATTTCATTGGGGAAAAGGTGGCAACCTGTTGGGGGAGAGTAGCCTTGAAGGGGATGAAATGAGCTTGGAATTTAATAATCTGAAAATCTCGACGAAGGTGCTCGGGGGATTTGGGGTGGTTCTGGTGTTGCTTGCCGGAATCGCGATATTCAGCACCTTGTCAATTGACGGTGTCGGGGATGATTTTTTGCACTACCGCAAGGTGGCGTTACAGTCCAATCAGGCGGGACGCGTACAGGCGAATTTGCTGGAGGCGCGGGTCGCGGTTAAGGACTATTTGCTGACCGGAAACCGTGACTCGGTCGCGTATGCCAATGTGCGCCTGACGGCAACGCTTGAGCTGAAACAGGAATTGATCGGTTATCTGACCGATCCGAAACGCAAACAGGTTGCCGAAGACGTCGCCAATCAGATCAAGCTCTATGAGCAGGCCTTTGCCAAAGTCGTAACCTTGCCGGCAAATGACCCGGAACGTTCCAATCTTGTGACCAACACCCTGGATCGGGTTGGTCCGGCAGTTGCAGCCGAGATCGAAGACCTGAAACTTGAAATCAAGGCCGAGCAGGATGAAATCGGTCCGCGGGCAACCAAGGCCGCAAAGGATTCGATGACGGTCGTTAAAATCATTTCCGCAATTGCCATCCTGATGGGGATCGGGGCGGCATGGGCAATCGGGACTGGCATTTCGCGTCCGATCCGTTTGATTACGGCATCAATGAACGCCCTGGCTGCCGGGGACAAGCAGATTGATATTCCCGGACAAGGACGAGGGGATGAAATCGGTGATATGTCCAATGCGGTGCTGGTGTTCAAGGAAAACATGATCAAGGCCGAAGAGCTTGCCGCACTGGAAGAAGAGGCGTCGCAAAGACGCGAAATACGTGCACAAAAGATCAGTGATCTGACATCCGGGTTTGATGCCGATATCTCGTCTGTTTTGAAAACGCTGGCATCCGCGGCAACCGAAATGCAGGCAACTGCAACCGGTATGAGCAGCACTGCCGATCAGACAAGTCGCCAGTCCGGCATCGTTGCCGCCGCGGCAGAACAGGCGTCCGCCAATGTTCAAACTGTTGCCAGTGCAACCGAACAACTCAGTGCATCCATCTATGAGATCACCAAGCAAGTCACACAATCCACAGCCGTGACCGGCCGTGCTGTGGATGACGCCGAAAAAACCAACAGCCAGATCCGTGGTCTTGCCGAAGCCGCCCAGAAAATCGGGGATGTGGTCGGCCTTATCAGCGAGATTGCCGAACAAACCAACCTTCTGGCCCTTAATGCAACAATCGAGGCTGCCCGGGCGGGCGATGCAGGCAAAGGTTTTGCTGTGGTCGCAGCCGAGGTCAAAAACCTTGCGACCGCAACATCTCGGGCGACCGAGGATATCACCAACCAGATCACCAGTATTCAGAACGAAACGGATGATGCGGTCAACGCCATCGCGACAATTTCGGCAACGATTGCAGAAATCAGCGAGATTTCATCGGCAATTGCCAGTGCCGTTGAAGAACAGGGCGTTGCCACACAGGAAATCACCCGCAATGTTCAGGAAGCATCGGTTGGCACATCCGAGGTAACGACGAATATTGCCAGTGTCAGTCAGGCGGCCGGGTCAACCGGGGCGGCTGCGGATCAGGTTCTGAGTGCTGCGGCTGAGCTGTCCCAAGAGTCTGAAACCTTGCGTGCAAAGGTTGAAGCGTTCCTGACCTCTGTTCGTGCAGTCTAGGTTATCGCGACCCTGTCCTTATGGAAGATGGGGTCTTGAGGGCTAAGTCAAAATAATGGACTAAAAACACTGCCCGGTTCCAAGCATTTGCAAGGATGTGACTGGAATTCGGGCAGTTTTTATTGGTGCCTGTTTTTTGTTTCCCATACTATTGAATAGGTGGCTGGGATGCTCACTTAAAAGGATATGGAATTGAGTTCTTTTAGGATGAGTTATGAAAATCGCACGAAAAATACCAGTAACGATTGTAGTCTTGGCACTGGTGTCGGCTGTGACGACGGGGGCGTTGTCATATATACGCGCGGCTGACGAGTTGCATGTCAGCGCCGAGGACAAGCTGATTGCGCTGACCATGGCAAAGCGCAGCTTTGTGTCGAACTATTTGCAAACCATCCGTCAGGACCTTCTTGCGCAGGCTGAAAGCCCCTTGATGCGCGAAGCCGTGCAGGAATTTACCGCAGGCTGGAAGGCGATGGGGTCGAATGTCGGTTCCGACCTTACCAAGATTTATATCACGGATAATCCGAACCCGGTCGGCGAGAAGCTGCGTCTTGATATGGGCAAGGATGGCTCGGACTATTCAAAAACGCACGGGCAATATCACCCCTGGCTGCGCGGGTTTCTTGAAAAGCGTGGATATTACGACATCTTCCTGTTTGATCGGGATGGCGACGTTGTCTACACGGTGTTCAAGGAAGCAGATTTCGCAACCAACATCTTGAACGGGGCCTGGAAAAACACCGATCTGGCAGCCGCCTTCAAGGCATCCATTGCAGCCAAGGATGGCGATGTTGCGTTCTTTGATTTCAAACCCTATGCACCAAGTAGTGACGCCCCGGCCAGCTTCATCAGCACCCCGGTAACCGACGCCGCGGGCAAGGTTATCGGTGTTCTGGCCTTCCAGATGCCAATTGGCCGTATCAATGAAATCATGCAAACCAGTGACGGCATGGGGGAAACCGGTGAAAGCTATCTGGTGGGTGAAGACAAACTTATGCGCAGTGATTCGCGCTTTTCATCAGAAAGCACCATTCTGAAAACCAGAATTGATACGGAATCCGTCGCGCAGGCCATGGCGGGGAACAGCGGTGTTGTCGAAATCGATGACTATCGCGGGATCAAGGTGGTTTCGGCATTCGCACCGGTCGAGTTCCTCGGAACAAACTGGGCAGTGGTTGCCGAAGTCGATCAGGAAGAGATTTACGCGCCCCTGTTCTGGTTGATGATCTCGATGCTGATCGGTCTTTTGATCCTTTCGGTCATAATTGCGCTTATCGGAATGTATCTGGGACGTGGTATTTCCGCGCCAATTACCATGATTACCAAGGCCATGCGTGTACTTGCCGATGGTGACAAATCCGTTGAAATTCCGGGGCATGATCGCGCCGACGAAATCGGCGATATGTCGGGTGCCGTGGTCGTGTTCAAGGAAAACATGATCAAGGCCGAACAGCTTGCCGCCCAGGAAGCCGAGGCCCAGAAACAGCGCGAAGTTCGTGCCAAGCTGATTGAAAAACTGACCAACGACTTTGATGCCGAGGTATCGCTTGTTTTGAAAACGGTGGCATCGGCGGCAACCGAGATGCAGGCAACGGCAAGCTCAATGACGGCCACAGCCGAACAAACCAGCGAACGTTCCACCATTGTGGCATCCGCAGCGGAAGAAGCATCAAGCAACGTTCAGACCGTGGCAGCCGCATCCGAAGAGCTTAGTGCGTCAATCGCCGAGATCGGCCAGCAGGTCACCCAATCGTCAACCGTCGCCAGCCATGCGGTGACACAGGCCGAAAACACCAATGCGCAGGTGCGCGGACTTGCCGAGGCCGCCCAGAAAATTGGTGATGTCGTTGGCCTGATCAGCGATATCGCGGCCCAGACCAACCTTTTGGCACTCAACGCGACTATCGAAGCCGCACGTGCGGGCGAAGCAGGCAAGGGCTTTGCCGTGGTCGCAGCCGAGGTCAAAAACCTTGCCAACGCGACCGCCAAGGCAACCGATGAAATTACCGCCCAAATCACGTCGATCCAGTCGGAAACCGAGGGTGCTGTCGTGGCGATTGAATCGATCGGTAAAACCATCGGCGAGATCAGCGAAATCGCGGCAACCATCGCAAGCGCGGTCGAAGAACAAGGGGCCGCGACCGAAGAAATCAACCGCAATGTTCAGGAAGCATCGACCGGGACCACTGATGTTTCGTCAAACATTGCCGCGGTGAACGAGGCCGCAAGTTCGACCGGGGCCGCCGCCGAGGAAGTTCTTGCTGCGTCGGGTGAGCTTTCCCAGCAATCGGAAATCCTGCGTCACAAGGTCGAGGAGTTTTTGGTTGCCGTTCGCGAAGCCTGATCGTTAAGGGGCTTTTGGAACCGTCTATGGGGTCAGTGTCATTAAAAGGCACGGCCCCTTTGCCGTTTCATATTCCTGTCCGGCGACAAAGCCGATGGCCTCGTAACAGCGAATGGCGCGTTCATTTTCCGGATCGGGATCAATGCCAATCATCGGGGTGCCACGTTCAAACAGCATCCGTGTCAGGATTTTCAGAAACATCTGACCATGTCCGCATCCCGTCATGTCGGGCACACCGATAAAGGCATCCAGACAGCGTGTCTGTGCGGGCAGGGGATCGAAATGTGCCTGTGGCCATTGATGGGCGTCGTAATGCTGGACAAAGGCAAATGGCCGATTGCGATATGACACAATCAAGGTCGCCATTTCGGCCAGTTCGACATCTTCGGTAATCAGTTCAATTTGCTCTACCGGGTCGCCCCACCAACGCACAACTTCGGGAACATGGAGCCAGCGGCCAATCATCGGCAGATCATTTGGGGTGGCCCGTCGGAAGCTGTAATTTGACGGGCCCATTCATTATTCCCCGGAAGGTTGGCGCTTTGCCGCAAAGGTCAGATTGACCTTCGAAGCACTTGATCTTCCTATCTGATCACAAATCCAGCTTCCTGTCTCGGCAAGCTTTTCAAGATCGATATTGGTCTTGATGCCAAGGCCGTTCAGCATATAGACAACGTCCTCGGTCGCGACATTTCCGCTGGCGCCTTTGGCATAGGGGCAGCCGCCAAGACCCGCAACCGAACTGTCGATGGTGGCAACACCCATCTGAAGAACCGCCAGCAAATTGGCAAGTGCCTGACCGTAAGTGTCATGGAAATGTGCGGCGAGTTTTTCGACCGGGACATGTTTGGCAACGGCGTCGATCATCGCCTGTGCCTTGGTCGGGGTGCCGGTGCCAATGGTGTCGCCAAGACTGATTTCATAACAACCCATTTCATAAAGGGCCTTGGAAACCTCGGCGACCTTTTCAGGGGCAATTTCACCTTCATATGGGCAACCCAAAACACAGGACACATAGCCGCGTACGGCAAGACCGGCTTCACGGGCGGCATCCGTTACCGGACGAAAGCGATCCAGGCTTTCGGCAATCGAACAATTGATGTTCTTTTGCGAGAAACTTTCCGATGCCGCACCAAATACCGCCACTTCGGTCGCGCCACTGGCGATGGCGGCTTCCAGCCCCTTGAGGTTTGGGGCCAGAACCGGATAGGTCACACCGGCCTTGCGGGTGATCTGTGCCATGACCTCAGACGCATCGGCCATTTGCGGCACCCATTTCGGGCTGACAAAGGCTGTGGCCTCGATCACGGATAGTCCGGCATCATTAAGCCGGTTGATCAATTCGACCTTGGTGGTGGTGGCAACCATGGTCTTTTCGTTTTGAAGGCCGTCGCGCGGGCCGACTTCAACGATTTTGACCCGGCTTGGCAGATCGGAAATCGCGGCCATTATTCGGCCTCCTCAATCGCGATCAGTTCGGCACCATCATCGACCTGGTCGCCAACGGCAAAGAACACTTCCTTGACCGTGCCCGAAACGGGGGCGGAAATGGTGTGTTCCATTTTCATCGCTTCCATGACGACAAGCTTGTCCCCGGCGGTTACGGTCTGACCGGCTTCTGCCATCACGGCGATGATTTTACCGGGCATCGGGGCCGTCAGGCCGCCACCGGCACCTTCATTGCCACCTGCTGCTGCCAGCGGGTCAAAGATATCAAGACGATCAAGGCGACCGGTGCGGAATATGGTCATCCGATTGCCGTCACACAGGGCCGTTGCCCGTTTGCGAACATTATCGAGTTTGGCAACAATCGCGCCGCTTTCATCATAATCGGCGGACGCGATGATCGCGCTACCATCGGGCATATCGATGACATAGCCGCTGTCGCGGTAATGAACCTTGACCGCAATGTCCGATCCTTCGTGACGCAGGATCAGGTCATGGTGGTTGTCGTCATTCAGGCGGAAACCGGCCGTGCTGTTCCAGGGTGAATAGGGATCGTTGCTTTGGGCTGCATGGCGGGCGGCCTCGGCATCGCGGGTCAACAGGATATCAAGGGCGGCAAACGCCAGTGCCTCGTTATCGGGTGTTGCCGGTGCCGGGATCAGATCATCCTGATAATGCGGGATAAAGCCGGTTTCGACTTCGCCACGTTCAAAGGCCGGATGACGGGCAATATTGCCAAGGAAGCCGGTATTGGTAGTGACACCTACAATCTGAACATCGTCAAGAGCGGATGCCATACGACGCAGGGCCGATTTACGGTCCACATCCCAAGTGATCAGTTTGGCGATCATCGGATCATAATGGATCGAAACTTCGCCGCCTTCATACACGCCGGTATCCACGCGAACATGGTCGGTTTCACGCGGCATCCGCATATGGACAAGCTTGCCAGTGGCGGGCAGGAAATCATTCTGCGGGTCTTCGGCATAGATGCGAACTTCAAACGAATGGCCGTTAATGGAAAGCTCTTCCTGTGCCTTTGGTAGCTTTTCACCATCAGCAACACGAAGCTGCCATTCCACCAGATCTTCGCCGGTGATTTTTTCGGTTACCGGATGTTCGACCTGAAGGCGGGTGTTCATTTCCATGAAATAGAAACTGCCCGACGCATCAAGAAGGAATTCAACCGTGCCAGCCCCCTGATAGCCAATGGCCTTGGCGGCATCGACGGCGGCTTGACCCATCTGGGCGCGGAGTTCCTGGCTCATGCCCGGTGCTGGGGCTTCTTCGATCACCTTCTGGTGGCGACGCTGAAGTGAACAGTCACGTTCAAACAGGTATACCGCATTGCAGTGGCTATCGGCAAAGACCTGAATTTCGACGTGGCGCGGTTTAACAATCAGCTTTTCAATCAGGCAATGGTCATCGCCAAAGCTGCTTGCGGCTTCGCGCTTGCAGCTGATCAGGGCATCCTTGAAATCGGACGCCTTTTCAACGGCACGCATACCTTTGCCGCCACCGCCAGCGGATGCCTTGATCAAAACCGGATAGCCGATTTTGTCGGCCTCGGCGGCCAAAAGGTCCGGGTCCTGATCTTCGCCGTGATAGCCGGGGACCAAGGGTACACCGGCCTTGTCCATGATTTTCTTGGCTTCGGATTTTGATCCCATCGCCCGGATGGCACTGGCCGGTGGTCCGACAAAGACACAACCGGCCTTTTCAAGCGCATCGGCAAAACCGGCATTTTCCGACAGGAAGCCATAGCCCGGATGAACCGCATCTGCCCCGGATTGTGCAATGACTTCAAGCAGGCGGTCGGTGCGCAGATAGCTGTCTTTTGGGGCGGGGGCGCCGATATGATAGGCCTCGTCCGCATGTTTGACATGCAGCGCATTGGCGTCCGCATCGGAATAAACAGCAACGGTCTGGATGCCCATGCGACGGGCGGTCTTGATCACGCGGCAGGCAATCTCACCGCGGTTGGCGATCAGTAATTTACGCGGCATTATTTCTTGCTCCAGTTCGCGGGACGTTTTTCCAAAAAGGCACCAACGCCTTCGCGGCCTTCATCGCTTGCGCGCTGATCGGCGATGCGATGGGCGGTATCGTCGATGACGGCATCGGAAATCGGTTTATTGGCAACCGCATAGATCAGGTCCTTGGCGGCATGCATGGCTGCGGGCCCGTTGGCCAGCAGAATATTCGCCATGTCATCTCCGCGTGCAGCCAATTCACCGCCAGCGACGATTTCATGAACCAGTCCGATCTGTTTGGCGGTTTCGGCATTGAACCGTTCTGCGGTCAGGAAATAACGCCGGGCCTGATTGACCCCGATTGCCTCAACCACATAGGGCGAAATCACGGCGGGGATCAGACCAAGTTTGACCTCGGACAGACAGAAACTTGCGCGATCAGATGCGATCACGATGTCACAACACGCAGCCAGGCCAACCCCGCCGCCAAAGGCAGCCCCGTTGACCAGTGCGATGGTCGGCTTTGACGCAAAGTTCAAAACCTTCATCAGTTTGGCAAGTGCACGTGAATCAGCAAGGTTCTCGGCATGGCTATATCCCGCCATGCGCTTCATCCAGTTCAGGTCCGCACCGGCCGAGAAGCTTTTGCCAGCCCCGGTCAGAATGATGACGCGGACAAGTGGATCGGCATCAAGCGTTTCGATCTTGCTCGTCAGGTCGGCGATCAGAACATCATCAAATGCATTGTGAATGTCCGGACGGTTCAGAGTGATGGTCGCGACACCGTTTTGCGCAATTTCGCAGATGGCGGCGTCGGAAATGTTATTGCTGTTTACATTGATCATGGCGGCCTCACATTCTGAAGACGCCAAACCGGGTTTCTTCGACCGGTTTGTTCAGTGCCGCCGACAGGCCAAGGCCAAGAACCATGCGGGTATCGGCCGGATCAATCACACCATCATCCCACAGGCGCGCAGACGCATAATAGGGATGCCCCTGTTCTTCATACTGGTCGCGGATCGGGGCCTTGAAGGCTTCCTGTTCTGCTTTGGGCCAGGTTTCACCGCGCTTTTCAGCCGCATCGGCACGAATTTGCGTCAATACATTTGCTGCCTGTTCGCCGCCCATGACCGAGATGCGGGCATTTGGCCACATCCACAGGAAGCGCGGGCTATAGGCGCGGCCGCACATGCCATAGTTGCCAGCGCCAAACGATCCACCGATCAGAACGGTGAATTTCGGCACATTTGCGGTGGCAACGGCTGTAACAAGCTTTGCACCGTCCTTGGCAATGCCGCCGCTTTCATATTTGCGGCCAATCATAAAGCCGGTGATGTTTTGCAGGAACACCAGCGGAATTCCGCGCTGTGCGCAAAGTTCGATGAAATGCGCACCTTTAAGCGCGCTTTCGGAAAACAGGATGCCGTTATTTGCAATGATCCCGACCGGATAGCCAAAAATGCGGGCAAAGCCGGTAACAAGGGTCGTACCGTACTGGGCCTTGAATTCATCAAACTCAGAACCGTCGACGATGCGCGCAATGATTTCGCGCACGTCATAGGGTTTCTTGGTGTCGGTTGGAACCACACCATAAATCTCGCGCGGGTCATAGGCCGGGGCGCGGGGTTCGGTCAAAGTCAGGCCGGGATTCTTGGTCCAGTTTAGGTTTTTGACAATGTCGCGTGCAATCGAAAGCGCGTGATTGTCATCCTGTGCATAATGGTCGGTCACACCCGATGTTTTGCAATGAACGTCCGCACCACCAAGGTCTTCGGCCGAGACGACTTCGCCAGTCGCGGCCTTTACCAGCGGTGGGCCACCCAAGAAAATAGTGCCCTGTTTGCGAACGATGATGCTTTCATCGGACATGGCGGGAACATACGCACCACCCGCGGTGCAGGATCCCATGACAACGGCAATCTGCGGGATGCCCTTGGATGACATGGTTGCCTGATTAAAGAAGATGCGCCCGAAATGATCGCGGTCAGGGAAAACATCATCCTGACGGGGCAAGTTGGCGCCGCCACTATCGACCAGATAGATACAGGGCAGATTGTTTTCCAGCGCGATTTCCTGTGCACGAAGATGCTTTTTGACAGTCATCGGATAGTAGGAACCACCCTTGACCGTCGCATCGTTGGCGACAATGACGCATTCAACACCCGAAACACGACCGATGCCTGTAATGATGCCTGCTGCCGGGACATCCTCGTCACCATACATGCCGTATGCGGCAAGCTGGGAAAGTTCAAGGAACGGGGAGCCGATATCAAGAAGCTGGCGAATACGTTCACGCGGCAACAGTTTTCCGCGGCTTGTATGCCGGTCGCGTGCGCGTTCCCCGCCACCAAGTTTGACTGTCGCGATCTGGTCACGCAGATCGGCAACCAGCTTTTCCATGTGTTCGGCATTGTTGCGGAATTCTTCCGAACGGGAATTTACCGCAGATTTCAGTACCGTCATTGTCCGTCTACACCGTTTGTTATGGGCAAAATTGCGCCCGAGTGAGTGGCGTTCATGAGGTTGTTATGGGGTAAGTTTACGTAAGCGTCAATATTAAATCGGTATTTCAGTACCGGAATTGTATATATACAATAAGTTCAACCGTTATTCGCAGTTTTCTGCGGTTTTTACGTTTGGGTGATCCGGTGTGCCGGTCCGGGCGACACCGTATTCCATATCCATATTGCACCGGATTTCGTGAAATCCAGTGGTCGGGTCGTGCTGATTGCGGTTGTTGGCGTTTGGCCGTGGCAATCCTAGATGGATTGGTTGTCTGCTGTGCTTCGGCGCAGTGAAATCCACTGTTCCAGCTGATCTAGCCGGTCATTCCCGAAAAACGGTTCATCTTCATAAAAGAAGAAGGGGGAGCCGAATGCACCAAGGGCAATGGCCTCGTCGGTGACTTCGCGTGTGCGATCTTTCCAGCGTTGCGATTCGACCGCCAGGCGCATTTCACCGGGATTGATGGAATGGCGGGTCGCCGCGGCAAAGACGTTTTCCGGGTTTGCCATATCCAGCCCGTCGGCGAAATAGCCACGATAGATATCCTTGGCAAACCGGCGTGCCAGTGCCGGGGATCGCGAATCAAGCCAGTAAAAGGCCCGCGTCGGCACAAGGGCGGAATAGGGGAAGTTTTCCGGGATGTTGAACGGTGTCCCTTGCAGGCGTGCGCACCGTTCCATGTCGTGGCGGAAATACTTGCCGCGAATCGGTTGGCTGAGAAGTGGCGTTTGGCCGGTATGTTTGAATGCGGCTCCGATCATGAAGGGGCGCCAGATTACGGTAACCCCGACACGCGATTCGAATTCTTCCATCCGTTCGGCTGCAAGGTAACCGTAGGGTGAAGAGAAATCGAAATAGAAACTGACCTCGGACATGTTCCTTCACCTGCTTTGTTTGGTTTCTTATGGGCAATAGCCGGTTGTGACAGAGTTTTATCCTGTCTGTGTTGCCGCGATTGTGCGGCATTAAGCTATTGCAAAGCAACCAAAAAGCAGATGATCAGGGGATTGTGATGCCCGGACGCACTTTTACTTCTTCCATGACGACATATGTATGAGTCTGGCTGACGCCCTGTACCGATGACAGGCGTTCAAGGAACTCGCGATAGGCATACATATCTTCAACCCGAAGTTTTGCCAGATAATCGAAGCCGCCTGCGACCATGTGACATTCTTCGATTTCCGGCAGCTTGCGGATTGCTGCGGCAAAGACGTCAAAAACATCCGGCGTGGTGCGATCAAGCGTGATTTCAACGAACACGACCAGTGATTGATTGAGTTTGCGCGGGTCAAGGGTCGCCATATAGCCGGTAATAAAGCCGTGCTGTTCAAGGCGGCGAACGCGTTCAAGGCATGGTGTCGGGCTAAGATTGACGCGACGGGAAAGCTCGACATTGGACATGCGTCCGTCGTTCTGAAGTTCGCGCAGGATCTGTTTGTCGATCTTGTCGAGGCTTTTTTGGTTCTTCTGCATATTAAATGACTTACCAGTGTTTGTGACTGCACAAAGGCGAATTGTTTGGATGATATATCGTATTTCTTGAAAAATTGGCAGCACATTTTTTGGGTGAAATAATAATGTCTGTCGTCATAGAGGTGCCATCAGGCTCTGAAGGTAGTGCATTGTGCTGCTTGTGGGGTCAGAGACAGTCAATAATACAGGGAGAGGTCGAACTAGATGTTCCGCGCTGAATTGCCCCAACCAAATGCCATCCGTAGCCAGATCCGCGACGCTTATCGTGCCGACGAAGAATCTGCGGTCGAACGCCTGATCGAAAAAGCCCGTCTGACGACCGAGGAGACGGCACGTGTGCAGTCACGTGCCTATCAGCTGGTCGCCAATGTCCGCAAAGCCGACAACGGCAAAAGCGGCATCGACGCGTTGCTTCATGAATATGAATTGTCGAGCAAAGAGGGCGTCATTCTGATGTGCCTGGCCGAAGCCCTGCTTCGTGTGCCCGATGCGGTAACCGCCGACAAACTTATTCAGGACAAGCTGTTTGACGCGAACTGGCAAAGCCATCTGGGCAATTCAGACAGTTTCTTTGTCAATGCCTCGACCTGGGGCTTGATGCTGACCGGTAAGGTCATCAAGTTTGGCAAGGCGGAAAAGGCCGATCCGGGCCGTTTGCTTAAACGCATGATCGCCCGTTCGGGCGAGCCGGTCATTCGCAAGGCCTTCAACCATGCCATGCGCATCATGGGGCGCCAGTTCGTTATGGGCCGCACCATTGACGAGGCATCCGAACGCGCCAAAGTGAATGAGGAAAAAGGCTATCGCTATTCCTATGACATGCTGGGCGAAGCCGCCCGCACCATGGAAGATGCTGACCGTTACTACAAGGCATATGAAATCGCGATCCATGACATTGGCCGCGTCGCCAATGGCCGTGGTCCGATCAACAGCCCGGGTATCTCGGTCAAGCTGTCGGCGATCCATCCGCGCTATGACTTTGCCAATTACGAGCGCGTCAAAAATGAACTGATCCCGCGCCTTAAACAATTGGCACTCCTCGCCAAGAAGTACGATATCGGCTTCACGGTTGATGCCGAGGAAGCCAACCGCCTTGACCTGTCGCTTGATGTGATTGGTGCTGTGTTTGCTGATCCGGAACTGGATGGCTGGGAAGGCTATGGTCTGGCGGTGCAGGCCTATCAGAAACGTGCTTATTACGTTCTGGAATGGCTGGCTGATTTGTCGGTTCAGGTCGGTCGCAAAATGATGGTGCGCCTTGTGAAAGGTGCCTATTGGGATACCGAAGTAAAATTCAGCCAGGAAAACGGCTTTGAGGGCTATCCGTGCTTTACGCGTAAAGCTTCGACCGACGTTTCTTATCTGGCCTGTGCCAAGCTGATGCTGTCACGCCGCGATGCTTTTTATTGCCAGTTCGCAAGCCACAATGCCCACACGGTGGCATCGGTTCTGGAAATGGCGGGCAATGACCGCACGTTTGAATTCCAGCGCCTGCATGGCATGGGCGAAGCGCTTTATGAGCAGATCGTCGACAAGGCCGGTGAAAATGTTCCATGCCGTGTCTATGCCCCGGTCGGCACCCATGAAGACCTTCTGGCCTATTTGGTGCGTCGTCTTTTGGAAAACGGTGCAAACACCAGCTTTGTGAATCGTATTCAGGATGAACAGCTGCCGATCGAAGAAATGATCGCCGATCCGATCGAAAAGATGGCCGCACTTCCGCGCAAAGGTCATCCGAAGATCCCGGCACCGGTTGATCTTTATGGTGCGGGCCGCGTCAATTCGTGCGGTATCGATCTGACTGATACCAACAAGTTGCTTCCGCTGAATGCCAAGCTTGCCGAAATTCAGGGCAAGACCTGGAATGCCGCGCCGCTGATTGACGGCAAGCTTGTTTCAGGTACGCCGGTTGATGTCGTCAATCCGGCGAAGCTTGGCGAAAAGGTCGGTGATCTGGTTCAGGCAACTTCTGACGACGTCGAAGCCGCAGTGGTTGCTGCTGTCAAAGGGTATGAAGTCTGGAATAGAACACCGGCTTCTGACCGTGCGGCCGCATTGCGTCGTTTGGGTGATCTGCTTGAAGAAAACATGGACGAGTTTATCGCCCTGTGCCAGCGCGAAGCAGGCAAGCTTTATTCCGATGGTGTTGCCGAAGTTCGCGAAGCGGTTGATTTCTGCCGCTACTACGCTAACCGCGCCGAGGAAACCTTCCGCGAGGGAACCGCACTTGAAGGCCGTGGTGTGATCGTTTGTATCAGCCCGTGGAACTTCCCGCTTGCGATCTTCCTTGGTCAGGTGACCGCTGCACTGGCAGCAGGTAATGCTGTCATTGCCAAACCGGCAGAGCAGACTTCACTGGTTGCCGCCCGTGCCGCAGAGCTGATCCTTGAAGCAGGTGTTCCCGGTGCCGCATTCAATCTGGTCCCCGGGCCGGGGCGTGTGATTGGTAATCAACTGATCAATGATCCGCGCATTGCAGGTGTGGCCTTTACCGGTTCGACCGAAACCGCACAGGTGATCAACCAGGCGCTGGCAAAGCGTCCGGGCGTTCCGTTGCCTCTGATTGCGGAAACTGGTGGCCAGAACGCCATGATCGTTGACTCGACCGCATTGCCGGAACAGGTGGTGCAGGACGCGATCATTTCCGGCTTCCAGTCCGCTGGTCAGCGTTGCTCGGCCCTGCGTGTCCTGTTCGTTCAGGAAGATATCGCAGACAAGCTTTGCCACATGCTGGTTGGTGCGATGAAAGAGCTGCGGGTCGGTGATCCGAAGTTCCTTGATATCGATGTCGGTCCGGTGATTGACGAGAAATCGCGCAAAACCCTCGAAGCCCATGCCGAGCGAATGAAAAAAGAAGCCAAGCTGCTTCATGCCTGTGACGTTCTGCCGGAATGCAATGACGGTACATTCTTTGCGCCGCATTGCTTTGAAATTCCGTCGATTGATGTTCTTGAACGCGAAGTCTTCGGGCCGGTTGTGCACGTCGTTCGGTTCAAGGCGCGTGATCTTGACAAGGTTCTTGATCAGATCAATGCGTCCGGCTATGGCCTGACCATGGGTATCCATTCCCGTATTGACGGCACCGTGCGCCAGATTTCGCAGAAGCTGCGTGTTGGCAACTGCTATGTGAACCGTAACATGATCGGTGCCGTGGTTGGTGTGCAGCCATTTGGCGGGCAGGGCAAGTCGGGAACCGGTCCAAAAGCCGGTGGTCCGCACTATGTCGAACGTTTCGCCAAACCGATTGCCGTTGCCAATAGTGTGGCTTCCGATCCGGTTTCTGACGATCGCGCACCGATCATCGTCAAGGATGTCATTCCGTCCAGTGAATATGCCGCAATGTTGGCAGCACAGGAAGAATGGCAGGCTGTGGATGGTAATGAACGTGTCCGTATTCTGGAAAAGCTTGCGGCGAAACTGAACGCATCGGGCAAGGAAGAGCTGGCCGGTGGGGCAAACCACGTTGCCAACTTTGCCGCCCTTTCGGAAAACGGTTTCGTTGCCCCCAAACGGATGCCTGGGCCGACCGGTGAAACCAATGACCTTTATTGCCTTGGTCGTGGTGTCTATCTGGTGCAGGTCGACAAGGAGGCCGAACCAACCCGTGTGATCCGCCATCTTGGTGCCGCACTTGCTGCTGGTAACGCGGTTATTCTGGCAGGTGATCAGAAATGGCTGGGCGACATTCCGGCACTGGTGATCGAGGCAGGCCTTCCGGCCAAGCTGGTCAAGGCGGTTGGCACCAATACCGGTCTGGGTGCCATGTATGATGGCGATATTGCCGGTGTGTCCTGTGTAGCATCGCTTGATCGCGTCACATCATTCAAGCAGCTTCTGGCCAAACGCGATGGCGCAATCCTGTCGCTGATTTCTGACAGTGGTACCGAGGATGACGGTGCACTTCCTGATGAAGCTTTCCTGCATCGCTTTGCCACGGAAAAAACCATCACGATTAACACCACGGCCGCAGGGGGCAACGCATCCCTGATGTCGATGGACGAGAATTGATCTGGCTGTAACGAAAGCTGGATCAGAAAAGGTCCGGGAAACCGGATGATGAGCCTGCAAGATAGCAATATCTAGACTTTGGACCGGAAAGAAATTTCCGGTCCATTTTTCTTTTATTCATGTTCGGTTATGTAAGGTGCGGTGCCGCAGTTTTTTATGGCGGGCTTTTTTTTGTCAAATTTCATTGCGATAGATAAAACAGGAACAGATCGGGGTTTGCCGCGTTGGTCTTTTTAGATCACATGATCAGGGCAGATACAGACCGCCATCATTTTGAACCATGCCAACGGCATGAAAAGGAGAACATTGATGATCAAGGTTAACCGAGGCTTGCGCAGTGTGTTGAAGACCATATCTGTCTGTGCAGTTTTGGCAGCGCCTCTTGCCGCTTGCGGGCCGCTTCAAATGCCGCTTGAAGACCGTACCGGCAATGATCAGTGGCTTGATACCCAGATCAAGTCAGGCATCCTTGGCGAGTTCTCCAAGGTCGATCATACCTATCTGATGGATGTGAATGTCGACATCTGGAAACAGAATGTCATGGTAACCGGCATGGTCGATTCCAAAGGCAAATATTATGATGTGACCTCGCTGGTCAAACAGGATACCCGCATCAAGAATGTTTATGATCATCTTGTGATCGCCGATCAGGAAACCATCGATTCCTATCACAAGGCAGAAGATGAATATGGCAAGAACGCCGTACCAACGGATTCGGCCACCCAGTCGGTGTCTGACGTCTGGATCGAAAGCCAGATCAAGGCATTGTTATTGGCCGAAAAAGGTGTGAGCTCGGTCAACTATCGTTGGCAGTCGGTACAGAATATCGTCTACATGATGGGTGAAGCGCAGACCGAGGAAGAGCTCAATAAGGTGCTTTCCATCGTGCGCCGGATCAAAGGTGTGACCAAAGTGGTAAGCCACATCAGCGTTGCCTGATCTTACTGTAAGTAAACAGTTTTTCGAAAATTCCCCGCAGAGATTAAACTCTGCGGGGAATTTTTTATCTGCAAAGTTTGCGAAAGTGTTTGAAAACTATTCGCAGTTACCTTAGATGTGAGTGCACGTAATTAATAACTGATTGCAATCGCACCTATGTATGTCTGCATCTGCAACGCGCTAAGGGAAAAAGACGTCCGTCGTGCCGCCGAAGAAGGTGGTGCAACACGTCCGGCAGAAGTATTCCGCTTCCACGGCTGCGCACCACAATGTGGTAAATGTGCCTGTCACATGCGCGCTGAACTGCTTCAGGCGAAAACCTGTGGCAATTGCGATTGCGAGGATGCAGCAGCGGTGACCGCGAATATCGCGCCGATTGCAGCAGAATAAAATCACCCGATCCGATCAGGATATGAAAAAGGCGAAGCCGTTTGGGCCTCGCCTTTTTGTTTGCCGGTTTTAATCCCGAAACGATGCGGAAGATCAGGCTGCTTTGCGGATCAGGCCAAAGCGTTCTTCTGCCAAACGATCAGCGACAAAGCCGGTCGACAGGTTTTGCTGTTTGGCGCGTTCAAATATTTCGCGCACGGTGCTGGCGATGCCTTCGATATGCTTGTTGGTTTCGGCAACCGATTTGCCTTCGCGGCAATAATGGACTTCAACCACACCGCCGGCATTGATCACATAATCAGGTGCATAAAGAACGCCCTTTTCACGCAGCATTTCGCCATGGCGATCATGTTGGAGCTGATTGTTCGACGCCCCGGCGATGATCCCGGCCTTGAGGGTATCAATGCTGCGATCATTAATGATGCCACCCAGCGCGCAAGGGGCAAGAATATCCGCATCTGCGGCAAGGATATCCTCGACGGAAACGGCCTTGGCGCCAAACTCGTTCACCGCAGCGGCCACACTGTTGTTGTTAAGGTCCGCAACAATCAGTTTCGCACCGGCTTCATGAAGCATGCGGCACAGGTGATATCCGACATGACCAAGGCCCTGAACAGCAACGCGCATACCTGTCAGGTTATCGGTGCCTAGTTTAAAGCGTACTGCTTCCTTCAGGCCGATGAAAACGCCATAGGCCGTGAAGGGTGACGGGTCGCCGGTTCGGGCCGGGTCAGAGCCATCATTGATGCCGCCAACATGTTTGGTCTGGCTTGCGATTTGTTCCATGTCTTCGGGGCTGGTGCCAACATCTTCGGCAACGATGTAGCGTCCGCCAACCTGTTCAACGGCGCGACCCATGGCGCGGAACAGTTCCGGTGTTTTCTGGCTTCTGGGGTCGCCAATAATCACGGATTTGCCGCCGCCAAGTGGAAGGTTGGCAAGGGCAGACTTGTAAGTCATGCCGCGTGACAGGCGAAGCACATCATGAATGGCTTCCTGTTCGCTGGCATAGGGCCACATGCGACAACCACCAAGCGACGGACCAAGATTGGTGTTGTGGACGGCGATGATGGTTTTCAGGCCAGTGGCTTTGTCATTGGCAAACACGACCTGTTCATGGCCATCAAATGCGGTATCGGAAAAGACGTTCATCCTATTGCAGCCTCCTGGCAGCATCATTGTTCTGGTGCAGGCTTTTGCCTGCTTATTCTTTTATGTTTGATGCATTGGCCGCCGGATCAATTTCAAATTCATCGCAACCTGAAAAAAGAACGTTTCGGTTGGGGCAGGAAGGCCGGGGTGGAATTTTATGATCATTGCGGATGCGGTTTGAAATATTATTTCGCGACCTGTGCGGTGCAGCAAAAATTCTGGAGGGAAAATTACTCAAATCGGTCATCCGGGTGATTCTTTTTTCTTCTGATATTTGGCTTTCAAAATCGTCTTTGGCGATTAATTGGGGGATCGGGACAGACCATTTATTTTCCAGAACAGCAATTCGGGCGTGATTTCTGCTGATTGGTGTAGGGCGGGCGTTGCAGGGTGATGCAGCCATGACATTTTCGCACTTGAAACAGGAGCAATTAACCTAGAAATACAAATCAACCGGACGATTTACGGCTCGTTAAGGCACGAAACGTAAACTGATGGTTGGGTATCTTGTGGTTGAGATTCCCTGTTCAGGACACGACGGCGTCTGGGCGGCGCCGACGGACAAAAGTAAGGAGATCGGCGGAAATGTCTGCATTTACAGACCATCGCCAGACCGTTTTCGAAGTTGAGCTGCACAACCAAGCCGTTCGCGAATGCGTCAAAGAAAACCGTTCCCACGATATCTTTGACGACCGCTGGGCGGATGTGCAGACCCGTGAGATCGCAGCATGCGACGAGATCAAGGCCCTTGCCATGATCGAAAACACTTATCCGTCTTGTGACGGGTTTGTTGTCGATCACGTCAAACGCCTTGGCTAAACGGACAAGAAATCTGGTTACTGATCTGATCAAAAACCAAAACGAACGGGGCGGGAAAATTGGAAAATTTCCCGCCCCGTTCGTTTTCAGGCCTGAAGATCAATTTTAACCAATCCGGTCAGCCGAGCGCGCGATCAACAAAATCAAGACGATCCTGTCCCCAGAACATTTCATTGCCAATAAAATAGGTCGGGACGCCAAAGATATTGTGGTCGCGTGCAGACTGGCTGTTGCTGTCATAGGTTGCGGTGGTTTCGGGAAGGTCCGCGTTTTCAAGATACTCCGGCGATAATCCGCACGAGATCAGGGCTTCGCGGACAATTGCCGGATCGGCAATATCGCGTTCACGCAACCAGATATCGCCCATCAGGGTCTCCGTCAGTTGGGAGACGTCCTTGCCATCTTCCTGAGCCGCAATGATTGTTCGTGCTGCAAGGGCCTCATCGACCGGAAAGAATTTGGGATGCAGGTTGATCGGAATGCCAAGGAACTCGGACCAGCGTTTTAGTTCAACCAGCCGGTAATCCTGACGGGGTTTGGGGCGTTTTGCCAGCGGCACGCCACCACCATGCTCCCAGACATCGGCGGCACGACACGGCTTATGGATGATTGTTGTGTTGTGCTTCTTTGTGATGTCGACCGCACGGCGAAATCCGAAAAATGACCAGGGTGATTGAACAAAGAAATAATGAATGATGGGCTCGGACAAACTTGCCTCCTGTGTCTACAGCGCAGATCATGTTTTATCGATGCGCTACAGTGCCCAAGCATGACCAAGTCGTCAAATATCAGGCGGTGATTTTTGACAAGAGAACCATCATAAATTCGTGATGAAGTAGGGGCGGTGCGGTTCAGTAATCCTGCCACCAGGCATATTCATCAAGCCCACCCAAAAGCACGCCGTCAAAGCCCAGTTTCATGATGCCGCCAAGGTAGCTTCCTTCGCTGCCATAAATCAGGTTTTGCCATTCACGCTTCCAGAAATAAACGTGATGTTCCTGCCCCCAACGCGACAGAAGATTGCCTTCGCCGATAAAGTCGGGTGATCCGGTGCGCCAGTTGCTTTTCCAGTAATACCGGAATGTTTCGGCTGTCCCGATATTGAGATAGGCCATAATCGTGCGCGGTGTGCCGGTCCTTTTATAGCGCAGCCGCTTCATGTCATCATAGGTCAGCGGGATGGTACCGCGGTGGAACGGATCAATGATCAGCGTGTCATAGTTGGTTTCAACAAGCGCATCCAGATAGGCTTCTTTGGTACCATAGGGCGAGCTGTCCAAGACCAATGCAAAGTTCTTGGCCTGCCTTAGATTATCGATGACATGCGGGTTCGATCCGATCGGTGTTCTGGGAACTTTGGCCAGGCTCGAAAGCTGCTTTCCGGGCGGGGGGGCTGCGTAATAAAGCGCGTCCAGACCAGACAATTGTTCGCGTGCGGCCTGCATTTCATCGGAATTGTTCGTGTAATCAACGACCAGATATTGCAGGCCTTCATATTTAAGCCGTTCCAGATAGCCAAGGATATACTTGGTTTCTGCTTCCTTGGTCTTTTCGCCGTAATGCTCATATCCGTAAAACGGCGCCTCGCTCAGAATGCCATCAAGGGCACGCAAATAATCACGTGCGGGCTCGGCTGTGCCACGGGTTGCAAACAATGTGGTTTCAAGAAACTCGGTCAGTTCCAGCCCGTTCATTGCGATGACTGAAAAGTCATTGCGATAGCTTTTTGCCCAGCGACTGATCGCAATGACGTAGGAACGCATTTCCTCGGTGAACTGAACACGGGGTTTGCCGTTATCTGAGTCAAGGTTTCTGCCGTTGCTCAGGCTATTTGGGGCTGGAATAAACGGTTCAAGTTGCTGGGCGTGCAGGGAAAACGGACGGGATGCCAATATCGCACTGCCAAGTCCCAGCGCGCTGCCAGCCAGAAAACGACGACGGGACAAGTCCGGGCCGGATCGCAGCGTTTCTTGTTCTGCGATTGTACCCCTGTTTTGCGATGTCATGTCCTGGCGCCGTTTGACCATAATTTACCCGCCGCTGTTTATCTCAGACGGCATCAGGATGCCGCCAAAACTTCGCCTTGTTGCGTGATCAGGTTTGCGACCTGTTCCCCGATTGCAAGGGATGCTGTCAGGCCAGGTGATTCAATACCATAGAGCATTACAAGTCCATTAAGACCGTGCGACTTTTCGCCGGCGATCATGAAGTCGCGGGCAGCTTCGCCGGGGGCCTGGATTTTTGGGCGAACGCCGGCATAGCCGGTTTGAAGCGCATCTTCGTTCAGGTCCGGATAGTATTTCCGGATCGCTTCGGCAAATGCAGCTCGGCGTTCCTCGGGAACGTCATAGTTGGGTTGGTCGACCCAGGTTACATCCGGGCCAAACCGCGCCTGACCGCCCAGATCGAGCGTCAGATGAATACCAAGCCCGGCCTGTTCCGGTGCCGGATAGATCAGGGTCGAAAATGGTGCCTTGCCCGACAGGGTAAAGTAACAGCCCCGCGCATAATGCTGCGGGGGAACAGTATCCTGACCAAGGCCGGTAAAGTTTCGGCCGATGGTTTGAGTGTGCAAGCCGCCTGCGACAATCAGTTCCGCGCAGGTCAGGCTCATTTCCTCGCCATCGGCATCACATGTGGTCACGCTATAAAGACCATTCGCGTAATCCACTGATGTGACTTTTGAATTCAGGGCAAGCGTTGCGCCATGATTTTCCGCTTCGCCCAGCAAGGTGACCATCAGCTGATGTGAGTCAACGATCCCTGTTGACGGGCTGTTAAGGGCACCAACACAGTTCAGGGCCGGTTCACGTTCGAGTGCCTCGGTCTGGGAAAGCCAGACAAGGTCTTCTACGCCATTTTCGCGGGCCTTGTGTTCAATGCCGCGCAGGGCTTCCAACTGATCTTCGGCAGTCGCAACAATCAGTTTGCCGGTCCGTTTGTGGCTAATGCCGTTTTCTGCGCAATAGCGATACAGCATCTCGCGGCCCGATACACACAGTTTGGCCTTCAGGCTGCCCTTCGGATAATAGATGCCAGCATGAATGACTTCGCTGTTACGTGCGCTTGTTTCGGTACCAATGGAATCATGCTGTTCAATGATCAGGACTTCGCGGCCGGTGCGGGCAAGAGAACGTGCACAGGCCAGTCCGACGACGCCGGCGCCGATGACGATGGTTTGGATATCTGCGGTCATTTTGGTCTTAACTCTCGGGCGGAAATTCGGGTTCTTGTATCTGGATGGTCATCAGTTGTTCTGGCGGAAATAGACCGCCTGACCCTGATTATCCTGACCGTCGCCGGTCACGGATGCAGCGCTTTCACTGGTGTAATAGCCGCGGGCAAAGCTGCTGTCATTGCAGTAAACATACCAGCTGCCGAACGGCAATGTACTGGTTTCATATGCCCCACCTTCATGACGCCAGATGCCTTCGCAATGGCGCTGGGCGTCATCGAGTATCATGGTTCCTTCGCCTGATGGCTGGTCAAAAAGCAATTTTCCGGTGCCGCGAACACCTTGCCAGTTTGTGATAATCGCAATGCCGTCGCTGGGTGGTAAAGCACCGGTTTCAGCCGACGGTGCAACATCCCCGGTGGCAGCGACTTCGGTTGTTGCCGGTGCATTTTCCGGTAGTGCGATCATCATCCGGCCAAAGAACGATGCTGCAAATTCCTGGGCATCAATCATCGGAATGAAGGATTGCGGGGACAGGGCTCCGTTTTGCGCCTGAACACGGGCGGGGGTACAATAATATCCCAATATTCTGCTACCGCGCTGGGCTTGTGTTTGCGGGTCCCATTGACCGACAAATGCAATACATTGCGATCCCTGGCGAATGAAGGGTGCCATCGCAACCGGTCCATAACGGGTATCCTGGACAAAGTTTACGCCATTGATGCTTGTTCGATCCTTTAGGGTATCGAACATTTCCAAAAGCCGTTCCGGTGCCATGGCGGTACTGAACTTAAAGCCCGGCGCAGACGTGGTGTAGACGGTTTCGAGATACAGATCACTTGCCGCATTTTGCGGTTCGTTCTGGGTGCGGGGTGCAAACCAGCGACCGACAAATACCGTGCTGTTGTCGCGATACTGCCGCAAAAAGGCAGTCTGGCCATCGATGCTGGTGGAAAACGTGACGGGGCTTTGAGTGTCGGGAATTTGTTCAAACCCGCCAGCTTGCTGCGCGAAGGCCGCGTGCGAGGCTGAAATTACCAAGCCGGCAAAAATGCCGCCAATCACTGTCGCCCGATACCCCACATCGTGTCCTTTCATTTTGTTTTCAGGCGCATTTTTGCGTTGCGCTACCCTTATCTTTACCTTTGTGTTCCTAGATTGGCTAGAGGTCAGTCTTCGGACATTTTCAAGATGGGTTTCTTTTACCTTGATTTTTACCGGTAAAGTGGCTCATTGGGGGAAGATTGGTCGTGGGGACAGAACCAATAAGCCTGAATAACGGAGCAAACATTCATGACGGTGCAAGAGACCAGCGCAAGCGGGGACAGCGCAGGCCAGCAGACTGCGACGGACAAACAACCGCAGTCCAACCGCGCCCATGTGATCGTTATTGGTAACGAAAAAGGCGGGTCGGGCAAATCGACAACCGCGATGCATCTGATCGTTTCCCTGATGAAAATGGGATTCAAGGTCGGATCGCTTGATATTGACGCCCGTCAGGGAACCCTGACCCGTTATGTCGAAAACCGCGCGGCGTTTAATGACAAAAAGCGCCTTAAGCTGCCATTGCCGGATCACCGCCCGATTTACCGCAGCGAGTTGCCCGACGCCAATGAAGCCAAGCTTGACGAGCGCGAACGTTTTACGACTGCCCTTGGCGAGATGGTGTTGAATTGCAGTTTTGTCGTGATGGATTGCCCGGGCAGTGACAATTACCTCTCGCGGCTTGCCCATGCCTGCGCCGATACACTGATCACCCCGATCAATGACAGCTTCATTGATCTTGATATGCTTGCCCGCATCGACCCTGACAGTCTGGCGATCAAGGGTCCCAGCATCTATGCCGAAATGGTGTGGGATGCGCGCAAACGTCGTGCGGCGATTGATGGCGGGACTATTGACTGGATCGTTATGCGCAACCGTTTGTCGCATCTCGATGCCCGCAATAAACGCGACATCGCCGAAATCGTTGACAAACTGGCCGATCGTATCCGGTTCCGTCAGGCCCCCGGATTTGGCGAGCGCGTGATCTATCGCGAGCTTTTCCTCAAAGGTTTGACCTTGCTTGATCTTCGCGAAAAGGGGGTTGGTATTCCGATGAGCATGTCACATATGGCGGCCCGTCAGGAGGTCCGTTCCCTGCTGGAAGTGATCGGCTTCAAACCGGCCGAGGGCGAAGAGTTGCCGATCTAACTGTCTGTGGCCTATATCTAGGGGGCACTTGTGAAGGTGCCCGGACAGAATGTAGAACAGGCAGGTTTCCTTGGTTCGCAAAGACATTATCGCCGACACGTCAAGCACGCAGGAAGTGAATGACTTTCTGAACCGTGCGCGCGACCTTTCTGTGCGTGCGCCGGCGTCGGGCCCAACGCAAGGTCGACTGATCTTTGCCATGGATGCGACTGCAAGCCGTCAGCCAAGCTGGGACAGGGCGGCTGAAATTCAGGCCGAGCTGTTTGACGCCGTTGACGGGCTTGGGTCACTTGATATCCAGCTGGTTTTCTTTCGCGGGCTGTCGGAATGCAAGGCCAGTGGATGGTGTCGCAATGCCAATACGCTGCGCAACTATATCACCAAGGTAAGTTGCCATGCTGGCCACACCCAGATCGAGCGCGTTCTGGCCCATGTCGAACGCGAAGCCAATGACAAAAAGATCGATGCCTTGATCTATGTTGGTGACTGCATTGAAGAAAACCCCGATCATCTGGCCCCGATTGCAGGCAACCTGGCGCTTAAGGGGGTAAAGGCGTTCATGTTTCAGGAAGGTTATGACAAGGATGCCAGTTTCGCCTTTGGCGAAATTGCCCGCATAACCGGTGGTGCCTTTATGCAATTTGATCACAGTTCGGCTGCAAAACTGCGCCGCCTGCTTGGCGCGGTGGCAAGTTATGCGGTTGGCGGACAGGATGGTCTTGCCGTCTATCAAAAGAAAACCGGTTCCGAGGATGTTCTTCGCCTTGGTCATCAATTGCGAAAGCCGCGTTGATGCAGTGGTTTTTGATTGGAATTGCTGTTTTCGTTGCAGTGGGGTTCTTCATCCGATGGATGACAGAGGCCGAACCAAAAGACATCCGTAAAGTCGGATTGATCCTGATCGTTGCAGTCCTGGTAATTTTGGCAGCATGGCTGCTTTTGACCGGAAAAATTGCCGCAATGTCAGCAGCTTTGGCCGCAACATTGCCATTTTTAATTCGGATGATGAAGCTTGGTTTTTTGTGGCCATTGTTTCGTCGGATATTTGCTCATTCCCGCCGTCGTGCCCGTCCGGGTAACATGGGGGGAGCATCACAAGGTTCTGCTGGTGCGGGTAAAATATCCGAAATTCGAACGGAAATTTTGCATATGCTGCTTGATCTTGAAACCGGACAAATGAAAGGAACGGTTTTGACCGGACCTTATGCCGGTGCAGATTTAGACAGCTTGGGGGTTGACGACCTGCGGTTGCTTTTTGTTGACTGTTGTCGTGCGACTGACCAAAGCCGGACAGTTCTTGAGGCCTATTTTGACCGTCGTCCCGATTGTCAGGGATGGCAGGAATGGCCCGGAACAAAACACGGCAATCATGATGCGCATTCCGGGGGAAGCGAACGTAATGATGGCTATGAAAACCATGATCGTAACAGGAGTAACAGCAAGGCGGATATGAGTGTCGAGGAAGCCCGAAAGATCCTCGGTGTGGGGGCAAATGCAACCCGCAAGGAGATTGACCGGGCCTACAAGATCCAGATCAAGGCGGTTCATCCCGATCATGGTGGATCTGACTATCTGGCCGCCAAAATCAATGACGCCCGAAGCCTTTTGTTACGGCTATGTAAAGATTAGCGTGAATTATGCGCAGGCTTGCTTGATCCAAGTTCTGGAAGTGTGGCAGAAGCATATATGCGGCACTTTCGATACAAACGAGCGTGCAGCGGTTGAAAAGGGATATGATTGAATGTCGAAGAAAATCAAAAAGGCTGTTTTTCCGGTTGCAGGGATGGGGACCCGCTTTTTGCCTGCGACAAAGGCAATGCCAAAGGAAATGCTGCCCGTTGTTGATAAGCCCCTTATCCAATACGCTGTCGAAGAGGCGATTGCTGCCGGTATTGAAGAATTCATTTTCGTGACAGGTCGTGGCAAGACCGCGATCGAAGATCACTTTGACCGTTCAGCCGAACTTGAAGCCATTCTGACCGAGCGCGGTAAGACCGATGCCTTGGACCTGGCTTTGTCGATGATCCCGGAAAATGGTCGTGTGACCTATACTCGCCAGGGTAATCCGCTTGGCTTGGGTCATGCTGTTCTGTGTGCCAAATCTCTTGTCGGGGACGAGCCGTTCGTTGTGCTGCTGGCAGATGACCTTATTCAGGCCAAAACGCCCTGCATGAAGCAGATGGTTGAAAGTTACGGCCGTACGGGCGGTAACATGGTTGCTGTCATGGATGTTCCGCGCGAAGAAACCCAGCGTTATGGCGTTCTTGAGGTCGAAGGCACGAACGGCCGTCTGGTCAGTGCATGTGGCATGGTGGAAAAGCCAAAGCCCGAAGATGCGCCCTCGACCCTGTCGGCAATTGGTCGCTACATCCTTGATCCGGGTATCTTCGAGGTGCTGGAAAATATTCCGCGTGGTGCTGGTAACGAAATTCAGCTGACCGATGCCCTTGCCGCAATGATCGGTCATGTGCCGTTCTACGGTTATCGTTTCGAAGGCCGACGTTTCGATTGCGGCAACAAGATCGGCTTCCTGCGTGCGACCATGGCATTTGCCCTTGCGCGTGATGACATGCGTGATGACGTCCGTGAACTCATCCATGAATTTGCTGCTGGCGAAGCAGCAGAATAATCTTTTGATTTCAATGATAACCGACCGGAATGTCTTGATATTCTGTTTCGGTCGGTTCCCACTTACTAGGATTATACCTCCATGCGCGTAGCAATGATCGGGACCGGATATGTTGGACTTGTATCCGGTGCCTGTTTCTCTGAATTCGGTACAGACGTGATCTGTGTCGACAAGGACGTGGAAAAAATCAACCGTCTCGAAGACGGTATCATGCCGATCTACGAGCCTGGTCTGGATGTTCTGGTTGAAAACAACGTCAAGGCAGGCCGCCTGACCTTTACGACCGACCTTAAGGAAGGTGTGAAGGGGGCGGATGCCGTCTTTATCGCCGTTGGCACGCCGACCCGTCGTGGCGACGGTCATGCCGATCTCAGCTATGTCTATGCTGCTGCCGAAGAAATCGCCGATGCGATGGAAGGTTTCACAGTTATTGTCACCAAATCGACGGTGCCGGTTGGCACGGGCCGCGAAGTTGAACGTATTATCCGTGCCCGCCGTCCGGACGCCGATTTTGCGGTGGTCTCGAACCCGGAATTCTTGCGGGAAGGTTCGGCGATTGGCGATTTCATGCGCCCCGATCGTGTCGTAATCGGTACCAGTGACGAACGCGCCCGCGAAGTGATGTCCGATCTTTACCGTCCGCTATATCTGATCGAAACGCCGATTGTTTTCACCACGCGTGAAACCTCGGAAATGATCAAATATGCGGCCAATACTTTCCTGGCGGCCAAGATCACCTTCATCAACGAAATCGCCGATCTGTGTGAAAAGGTTGGTGCTGATGTGCATGATGTTGCCCGTGGCATTGGCCTTGATGGTCGTATTGGCAAGAAATTCCTGCATCCGGGGCCGGGCTATGGCGGGTCGTGCTTCCCGAAAGATACGCTGGCACTTGTGCGTACCGCACAAGAACATGGCAGCCCGCTTCGTATCATCGAAACAGTGGTCGACGTGAATGCCAAACGTAAAAAGGCGATGGCAGATCGCGTGATCGCCGCATGTGGTGGTTCGGTCGAAGGCAAGACCATCGGCATTCTTGGTCTGGCATTCAAACCCAACACCGATGATATGCGCGATGCGCCAAGCCTTGATATCGTTCCGGCACTGATTGCAGCGGGCGCAAAGATCAAGGCGTTTGATCCCGAAGCAATGGCAGAGGCCAAAAAGCTTCTGGACGGAATTGAATATTGCGATGGCGCCTATGACGCGCTTGAAGGTGCAGATGCAATGGTCGTTCTGACTGAATGGAACGAGTTCCGCGGTATGGATCTTGGGCGCGTTAAGAATGCGCTGGTAAATCCGATCGTGGTTGATCTGCGCAACGTTTATGACCCGACCGAAATGGCTGAAAGCGGTTTCAGCTATTCCTGTGTCGGACGTGCAAATATTGGAGGCTAATTCTGACTATGACGAATTCCGCCGGACATAATTTTGATCGTTCCGTATTGCGTGAATATGACGTTCGCGGTGTTGTCGGTGATACCCTTCATGCCGAAGACGCCAATGCACTGGGCAAGGCTTTTGGCACCATGGTGCGCCGTTCCGGCGGCAAGCGCGTAGCATTGGGCCGTGACGGTCGGTTAAGCTCGCCTGAACTGGCGGCTGCGCTTGCCGAAGGTATCCTTTCGACCGGGTGCGACGTTGTTCGTATCGGGCGTGGTCCGACGCCGATGCTGTATTTCACGGTTTATGACGAAAAAACCGATGCCGGCATTATGGTGACAGGGTCGCATAACCCGTCGAACTACAACGGCTTCAAAATGTTGAATGCTGGCAAGTCCGTATTTGGCGAAGCCATTCAGGAACTCGGTAAGATTGCCGCAGCCGGTGATTATGAAACCGGGCAGGGCACTGCGACCGATATTGATGTCGAAGATCGTTTTGTGACGCGCCTTCTTGCCGAACTGGATTGTGAAGTCCCGAAGCCGATGACCATCGTCTGGGATTGCGGGAATGGTGCCGCGGGCGATGTTGTCCGCAAATTGACTGCCAAGCTTCCGGGGACGCATCATCTGCTGTTTGATGACATTGATGGCAACTTCCCGAACCATCATCCGGACCCGACGGTTGAGGCAAATCTGGTCGACCTTAAGGCCGCGGTTGCCAAACACAGCGCTGATTGGGGTGTTGCGTTTGACGGTGATGGTGATCGTATTGGTGTGGTTGATGGTAATGGCAACGTTCTTTGGGGCGATCAGTTGCTTCAGATTTACGCGGCCGATGTTCTTGAACGTCAGCCCGGTGCATCAATCATTGCCGACGTTAAGGCAAGCCAGACCCTGTTTGACGAGGTTAACCGCCTTGGTGGCAATGCCATCATGTGGAAAACCGGTCATTCGCTGATCAAGACCAAGATGATCGAGGCCAAGGCACCGATTGCCGGGGAAATGAGCGGCCATATCTTCTTTGCCGAACGTTATTACGGCTATGACGATGCAACCTATGCCGCTGTTCGCCTGTATCGCATTCTGGTCCAAAGCGGCAAAAGCCTTGCGGATTGGCGCGAAGCCATGCCGGTTGCGGTCAATACACCGGAAACCCGCATCGATTGCCCGGATGATCGGAAATTTGCATTGATTGAAGAAGTCCGTGCACGTCTTGCCGAAGCCGGTGCCGAAGTCAGCGGGATTGATGGTGTGCGTGTCAGCACCGAGGACGGCTGGTGGTTGCTGCGTGCCTCCAACACCCAGCCTGCAATCGTTGCTCGTTGCGAAGCAGGTGATGACGCGGGCCTGGTCCGCCTTAAGGCGCAGGTTACCGATCAGCTGGTCAAAAGCGGTCTGGCGTCGGATGATTTCTTTGCGCCCGGTGCTGGCCATTAATGCTTGATACCGATACGTACATTGTATCGGTAAAGATAAAAACAAAGGCTGTCAGAGCAATCTGACAGCCTTTGTTTTATTCGGAATTTGATTTGCGAACTTATCCGGCGTCCCCGGCATTGACCGGGATGCAGGCAACGTTTTCGCGACGAAGGGCTGCGCAAGCGGCGCGTGCTTCGCTTTCACCGCCAAAACCAAGAAGTCGGGCGCGATAGACAACACCGGTGCCGCTTGCCTGTTGCTCAACCGCCGCACGGGTCAAACGCAAGACATCCGGGGCAGTACGTGCTGCTGCCAGAACGGCTTCCTGTGCGCGGCGTTGGTCGCTGAATGCGCCAACCTGAATGGCCCAACCACCGTCGGTGTCCGGTTTCATGCGTGTGACGATCGTTTGGGTATCGACACGGCCCGGCTGTTCTGCCTCGCGGATGGTTTCACGCTTTGCCATCAGCAACTGGGTATCAGCAGGCAGGATTTTATCGTTCGGGCTGATACGCGGGCGCGGAACGGAAACATCGCCTTCCTTAAGCAGATCAACATAGGCGCGGTCCAGAAGCTTCTTCATCTGGTCGTCACGGGTGCGCGCGGTACGGCCACCAAACACAACGCCGATCAGACGCTTGCCATTGCGATTTACCGACGCGACAAGGTTAAAGCCCGATGCATTGATATAGCCGGTCTTGATTCCGTCGGTGCCGTAATAGGACGCCAGAAGGTTGTTGTGGTTTCCGTAAGTGCGGTTGCCAAAGCGGAACTTCTGGGTCGAAAAATAATGATAATAGCTGCCGAAATTCTTGCGCAGGGCAACGGCCAGTTTGATCATGTCGCGTGCGGTGGTCATCTGCCCGCGGTTGGGAAGGCCCGAAGCATTGCGGAACGTGGTCTGTTTCATGCCAATGCGACGTGCCTCGGCGGTCATCATCTGGGCAAATTTGACTTCGGTACCGCCAAGATGTTCGGCAACAACGACGGCAATGTCGTTGGCCGATTTGGTCACCAGCGCAAGAATGGCATCCTTGACCGAAATTGTTTGACCAGCTTTCAGGCCAAGTTTCGATGGTGCCTGTCCCCAAGCGCGCTGGGAGACTTTCATCGGGGTCGACAGGGATACCTTGCCGTTATCCAGAGCATCAAACAGCATATACAGCGTCATGATCTTGGTCAGAGATGCCGGATAAACCTTGTGATCTGCTCGATATTCATGAAGAACGTCGCCAGTATCACCATCAATTACCATGGCCGTATAGGTTCGCGCCATCGCCGCATTTGGCGTTAACGTTACTGAAAGGCAGATTGCTGTCAGACACAAAAACGCAGCCATACAGGCGCGCAGGAAAAGACTGCGCGATACAAGTGGTGTCTTGGCCAACGCATTTGGCCCGGAAGGGGTCATTAAACGCATTATTCGGGCTCGGCTTTCGGTAGTCCCCAAGAACTAAATAAGACCAGTCTGGCACTTCAGCCTTAAACAAATGTTTAAGGTCCGGAAAATTTCGGCTTTTCTAATCGCGGCCATTCTGTGACCATCTTTTTGCGCGAACGTCATGTTTATATCTCCAGATCGGCAAAAAATCGAGGATCGAATGGTTAAATTAATCGCCCCACTTCTCAACAAGATAGGTACATATCGCGCCAGTTTAAGGGGGATCGGTGTTGTTACGCTTGCTGCGGTTGGGCTTGCCGGTTGCGCATTTACGCAAAATAGCGACATCAGCAATCCGGTGGTGCGCAAGTCCGCATGGTTCTCGTATCTGAATGCGGATGATCTGCGCACGGCCTGTTCGGCCGGTGATGCAGAAGGCCGGATTCGTGTCATCTATAATGCTGATTATTACGATGAAGTGCGTGTGTTCGAGCTTGATCCGAAATCGGGCAATCAGCAGTTTGATCTGACGACGCGTGTCTTTGGTCCGGCACAAGTGAAAGAAATTAATGTCGAGATCAGTGCGCCCCTTGGTGCGTTTGGTGGGCAGGCTGCAACTGATGTCATTGGATATGACGATTATATCGCTGTTACCGACGCGTTGCAGAAGGACGGATTTGGAACCCAGACCGGGCGCGACGGTATTCGTCTTTATTCTGATGATTATTACTGGGTCGCACTTGGCTGTTCGTCGGGGTATGTGACGCTTGGAACCTGGATGTCAGGTGTTGATGATTTGCGTGCCCTTGATTTCCCGAACGTTCTGACAGGACTGTCCAGCATTGAGCGGAAATTGCCCGTGCCCCCCGCAAAGGACAAGGCCCGTTCACAGTCCGCTGCCCAGATGAATGCGGTCCAGAATAACGAGTCTGGTACATTTTATCGTACGGTACGTGGCAACATGCTGCGTTAAACACCGATCAGATCACTGAGCTTTTGAAACGGGGATGCAAAAAATGTATCCCCGTTTTTTTATGTTCTGTTGCGATGCGGAATTATTCCATTTGCTAAGTCGTTGGTGAAACCCGGGTTTTTGCCGAGTTGCTGCCAACGGCAGGCAAAGTTTGAGTGTTTCCAAAGAAGTCAGTCGCGATTTTGTCACCAAACTGTTCTTGACCTTGGTTGCTAATTCCATCTAGGGTTATGTTGCAATGCAGCATGAAATTGGGGCATTTGCCCCGGCAAGAACGAGGTTCGAGGCAATGGCTGTTTCACGACAAAAGACCTCCGCGAAATCAGGGAAAAAGACATCTGTTTCCGCCAGGGCAAAGCCCGTTGCGGCTGTCTCGGCGCCTGCGCCGTTAAAATCAAATTCTAAACCATCACTATCGACGGCCTCGTCTGAAAAAGATGCCCCGGCCAAGCGGGTGGTGGTGACATCGTCCGAGATCGAGGCGGCGGCAAAGCAGGGTGATGGTTCTTCGGTTCCATCTGTCGCAACGGAAACTCCGGCGGCGCCGTCGACAAAGGAAGCAACGGCTGCTGGATCGGCTGATGCGCCAGCGAAAGCTGCTTCTTCTCCTGCTGATGTCAGTGAACCGCTGCCGGATGCAGCGCCTGCGAACATTCCCGCTCAACAACCGGTGAAGCAGGCTGCGCCAGTTTCAGAACCTTCTTTGCCCAAGGTGGAGGTGCCAAAATCTTCGCCGGTGGCGAAAATGGCATCGCCGACCAAACCAAAGACAGCTTCACCCGCAAAGACGGCGAAAACAGCTGTCAAATCACCTGTTAAGTCACCGGCATCGACTGCAACGTCCGATGTGGCGCCGCCTGCCGCGAAAGCAGTTGCGACATCACCTAAACCGGTATCCTCCGCCAAAACTGAAAGGGCTCGTACCGTGACCACATCAAGCAAGCCTGCGACGGCAACCAAAAAGGCCGCAACGCCGAGTGCCCCGAAAAAAGCAGCAGCCCCGAAAAAAGTGGCTGCTGTTACAGCGGCAAAGCCGGCAATGACAGAATCCCCGAAACCGGTTGTCGCGAAGGTGGCGGGGCCGAAGCCTGTTTCCGAACCGGCAAAGGCTTCGCCAAAGGTTGACGATGCATTCGGCTTTGGGGCGATGTTCATGGCACCGGATGCGATGGATAAGTATCTTGCCCTTTGGAAAGCCCCGGAACTCGATGCGATGATGTCCGCAGGCACTGATGCATTCGAAGAAAGCATGTCGGTTGCCAACGAGGCCTTTACCAAGCTTTTTGATACCATGACCGGTCAATCGGATGTGTTTTCCGATGCCGGGTCGCGTATGGCTGCCCAGTGCGAGGAACTGTTTGGAACCCATCAGAAGAATGTCGAGGAATTCTGGCAGACTTCGATGGCCTTGTTTGAAAAGACCGGTGGAATCGGCACCGAGCTTGCGACCTGGATGCAGCGCGAGATCGAAGCGTCACAAGCCGATATTGATGCGCTGACCAAAGCAGAAAGCGTATCCGACATTCAGGAACTTCAATCGAAAATCATGACGCGTTATGTTGAAAGCACGGTCGCAGAAAGCGAAAAGGTTCAGGAGATCATGTTTGCGGCGATGACCGACAGTTTTAACGCGATGTCCAAGGCGGCCGGTGCTGTTATGAAATGAATGGGAAATACCCGGACGACCGGACCTCATTTTGAAGATTGTAGCGGGCATGGCAGTTGGTCATGCCCGCTTTTTTTCTGGGCGCAGGGGCGGATTCCTGTGGGTTTTTGCACATGCCCAATTCCGGCATGCATGAAGTTTGTCAACTGATCTTGCAGCGGAACGTTATTAGCCTAAATGAATGGAAGATAGACGTTTAGTAACATGAATTTAAGCTGCGGCCTTTGAAAGCGCCTGGCAATGACCTATCATGAAGTTCATGCAGGAAATAAGGGTTCCGGTAAGTAGACGATGACTGAACAGGATAATGACGGCACTGATCTGCCGAACACGGGGATCGTAACAAAGACACGGCCCAAAACCAAAAAGCCGTCCATGTACAAGGTGCTGTTGCTGAATGACGACTACACTCCGATGGAGTTTGTCGTGCATGTACTGGAAAGGTTTTTTGAAAAGGGTCGGGAAGAGGCCACCGAAATCATGCTTCAGGTACACCGCAAAGGTGTTGGGGTATGTGGTGTGTTCACTTACGAAATTGCGGAAACCAAGGTTAACCAGGTCATGGATCTGGCGCGCCAGAATCAGCATCCGCTGCAGTGTACCTTAGAGAAGGAGTGACATATGCTATCGCGCAATCTTGAAGAAAGCCTGCACCGCGCACTCGCATATGCGTCGGAGCGTCGTCACGAATATGCCACTCTAGAACATCTTCTTTTATCCCTGACCGAAGATCAGGACGCGCTTGCCGTGCTTAAGGCATGTCGGGTCGATATTGATCGGTTGCGTTCGGATTTGCTGGAATTCGCAGACAGCGAACTTTCAGGCCTGATCAGCGCGCGACTGATTGATCCGAAACCGACCGCCGGTTTCCAGCGGGTTATCCAGCGTGCCGCAATTCATGTCCAGTCATCGGGCCGCGAAGAAGTCACCGGTGCCAATGTGCTGGTTGCTCTGTTTTCCGAACGGGAATCGCACGCGGTCTATTATCTGCAGCTTCAGGACATGACCCGTCTTGATGCCGTGAACTATATTTCGCACGGAATTGCCAAGGCGTCCGAGCTGAATGAGCGCCGCATTCCGCGCGGCGCAGACGAAGAGCCGGTTTCCGGTATGTCTGCTGAAAGTGATGATAGCACCCCGGCCGAGGGCGAAGCCCTTAAAGCATATTGCGTTAACCTGAATGTAAAGGCGCAAAAGGGTAAGATTGACCCGCTGATTGGCCGTCAAAGCGAGATCGAGCGCACCATTCAGGTTCTTTGCCGCCGGACCAAGAATAACCCGCTTTATGTCGGTGACCCGGGGGTTGGTAAAACCGCCATCGCCGAGGGCCTTGCACGGCGCATCAATGATGGCGATGTGCCCGAGGTGCTTGCAGATGCCACGATCTTTGCCCTTGATATGGGCGCGTTGTTGGCCGGGACCCGCTATCGCGGTGATTTCGAGGAACGTCTGAAAGCGGTCGTCAAGGAACTGGAAGAGTACGAAGGTGCTGTTCTGTTCATTGATGAAATTCACACTGTAATCGGCGCAGGTGCGACGTCTGGCGGGGCGATGGATGCCTCCAACCTTCTGAAGCCGGCCCTGGCAAGCGGATCGCTTCGCTGCATCGGGTCGACGACCTATAAGGAATTCCGTGGCCACTTTGAAAAGGACCGTGCCCTTGTTCGTCGTTTCCAGAAAATCGATGTGGAAGAGCCGTCCGAGGAAGATACGGTCAAAATTCTCAAGGGTTTGAAGCCCTATTACGAGGATCACCACAAGGTCAAATACACCAACGAGGCCATCCGGTCGGCTGTCGAGCTTGCATCGCGCTATATCAATGATCGCAAGCGTCCCGACAGTGCGATCGACGTGATCGACGAGGTCGGTGCGTCAAGGATGTTGCTGGCACCAAGCAAGCGTAAGCGCACGGTGGGCAAACGCGATGTCGAAGAAATCGTCGCGAAAATTGCCCGCATACCACCAAAATCTGTTTCGACCGATGATCGCAAGGCGCTGGCTAATCTTGAGCGCGACCTTAAGACGGTTGTGTTTGGTCAGGGCAAGGCCATCGAGGCTGTTGCAAGTGCGATCAAGTTGGCGCGTGCCGGTTTGCGCGAGCCTGAAAAGCCGATTGGCAGTTATCTGTTTTCCGGCCCGACCGGGGTAGGCAAGACCGAGGTGACCAAACAGCTGGCAACTGTCATGGGGATCGAATTTGTCCGCTTTGACATGTCGGAATATATGGAACGTCATAGCGTTTCGCGCCTGATTGGTGCCCCGCCGGGCTATGTTGGTTTTGATCAGGGTGGTCTTTTGACCGACGCTGTTGATCAGCATCCGCATGCGGTGGTTCTGCTTGATGAGATTGAAAAGGCCCATCCGGATCTGTTCAATATTCTTCTGCAGGTCATGGATCATGGCAAGTTGACGGATAACAACGGAAAGACTGTTGATTTCCGCAATGTTGTTCTGGTCATGACGACCAATGCCGGCGCATCGGACATGGCAAAGCCGCCAATCGGCTTTAAGCGCGAAATGCGGATCGGTGAAGATGAAGAGGCGATCAAGCGTACCTTCTCGCCTGAATTCCGCAACCGCCTGGATGCGGTCATTCCGTTCGCGAACTTGCAGCCCGAAGTGGTCAAGATGGTGGTCGACAAATTCATCCTGCAGCTTGAAGTTCAGCTTGCTGATCGGAATGTGTCGATTGAATTGACCGAAGCTGCCCGCACATGGTTGGCAGAACGTGGCTATGATGCTGCCTTTGGGGCGCGACCACTTGGTCGTGTTATTCAGGAGTACGTCAAAAAGCCGTTGGCCGAGGAGCTGCTGTTTGGCAAGCTTTCCAAGGGTGGGGCTGTTCTTGTTGATGTCGAAGATGATGCCGTAGTCTTCCGTTATCCGGATGCCGGTAGTGATCTTGAGCACATCGAAAAGAACCCGGAAATGGTTGACGGTTAAAACAGCATCAGGATTTGTGGTGTTGTTAATCATTGGCGGTTAGATTGTGCCCGGGGAGTTGTTTTCCCGGGCACAATTATAGAATAAGAACGCCAGAGCGATATGAGCCAAGCTGCACAAAGAAAATATCGAACCGAAGTCGAGGAATTTCTTTCCCGACTTGAATTGCGTGCGCGCAGACTGGTTGCGTTGGCGGATAATCTTGAAAAAACCACCGACAAGATGGATGTGACCGGCTATCGGCCGTTCCGCGAAGAAGTCGATAACTTCAAGGCGTTGTCGCTTGTGATTTCAGAGCGCCTTAAGAAGCTTGAAAAACATCCCAAAAAAGAAGAGCTCGAAGGGCAGTTTCACAAGCTTCAGGTGCTGATGTTGCGGCTGGTGATTAAAACCAGCCTTAAATTCTTCTTTGTCATGAGTGCCAAGGAAAACCTGCCGCTGGGCGCGCGCGAAATGTTCCAGAGCGAGCTTCGGACCTTGTTCGAAGCTGAGCGTATGATCTCCGACCCGCGTTATATCAGTCAGCTTGATGAGTCTGCGCGCGATGATCTGGAAACGGCCAAATCCATTCTTGAAGAAATCATCGAGAAGGCGCCTGCCTTGTTGAACTTTGGTCTCCGGAAGAAGAAAAAACGCCGCTAGGCTCTTCCTTCAATGTAAATGGTGTCGCTGTTTCAGGTTGTGCAAGTTACCTCGATGTGATGCGTTTTGCAAAATGCAAAGACCGATAATTGCATTTTGCAATCTTTGCATTTTGAAATGCAAAGATCATGTGTTCCTGTTCAACTGGTCAGGAATTGATTCGCTAAAAACCCCAGAAAAAATGCGATTTTTCACAGATTTAAAAAACTGGCACGCTTCCTGCTTATGTTGTCGTGGACAGTTGTTCTTTGCAGGGGCGCGTTTCGCGCCTGGAACAACGTAATCTTCTGCAGTTTGCTCGTGTCCCAACCAAACTCAGCGGCGGTTTTACCGCCGCTTTTTTCTTGTCCAAATTTCAAATGCTTGCAGATGGCGCTCTTGTTGCTGCGCTTGTAATCCACATATAACCCTGTGTGGAAGTTCAGCTGTTGCGTTTCGACTAAAGCCTTGTTTCTAAAAAAAGTTGTATAGAGAATTTTTCTTTAGTATAAGAACCTATACTTTAAGTTAGTTTTTTCTTAGATGAAGAACAAGATTTGGGAGGGAAACTGATGAAATCTGCGAGAAGTATGGTTTTGACGGGCATGTTTGCAACGGTGCTGCTTGCTGCTCCCGGTGCTGTCATGGCCAAGGCCGAGTTGCCTGGGGATCCGAATGTTCTGATTACCGATGCGCTGATTAAAGATATTCGTGATTGGCTGGCAAACCCGGTGGTTGCGTTGTCGATCAACTCCCAGAACCGGTTGCGAAAAGATATGACGCAGGATCAGATCGATGCTGCTGACAATCAATGGAAGGCCGAGCGTGAAGCGCAGGATCAGCCGCTTGTCGCAGCTATTCTGACGAACCCTTTATCCAGCTATTTGACACAGGTGCAGGCGCGATCCGGCGGTCTATATGCCGAAATTTTCGTGATGGATGCTATTGGCCTGAATGTAGGGCAAAGTTCGATCACCTCTGACTTCTGGCAGGGGGACGAGGCCAAATATCAGAACACCTTCCCGAAAGGTGCGAATGCGGTTTTCATCGATGATGCCGAGTATAATGAAGAATCTGACAGCTGGCGTTCGCAATTGAACATGACGATGAACGATGAAAACCGGCAACCGATCGGTGCCGTGACCATCGAAGTCAATCTGAACGAACTTGCGCGTCGCGGCGGCCAGTAGGGAGAAAAGTCATGAACTTCTTCAAAAACCTTTCAATTCCGGCAAAGCTGACAACCTGTTTTGCTGTCATGATTGCTGTCATCCTGATGGTTGCTGCTGCTGGCATGTTTTCGACCATGCAAGTCAACAACGCGGATGAGCAACGCGACTATCTGTCAAAATTTGAACGCGATTATCGCAATCTTGATCGCTCATACCTGATGGCGCGTCAGGAGCTGATCTATTTCCTGACGACCGGCGACCGTGCCGGTTTGGAAAGCTATCAGAAATCGCTCGAAGAAATTGATGTTCGCACCGACGTTCTCAAAAGCTACTCCACGATCAATAGTGATGTTGCCAATCTGATCGAAGAAATGGATGGGGCAATTGACCGGTGGGAAGAAATCGCAGGCGAGCAGGCGCAATTGATGCGTCACTATCTGACCGTCAACCACGCCCGTGCAATCGAAGCATCCGGTGAACCTCGCGAACTGTCTGATCGGGTTAGTACTATTGCAGGTGAGTTGTCGCGCGCTATTGATGGTCTGGTGTCTGATGTCGAACGGAAAGTCGATCAGGCCATGTGGATCTTCCAGACCACACTTGGTGTTGGCGTTGTGTTGCTGATTGCGATGGCAGCGTTGTTCGGCGGCACTTTGTCCCGGATGATTGCAACTCCGATCCGCAAGATGACCGAAGCTATGGGAAGCCTTGCGTCGGGCAATCTGGATATTCAGATCCTTGATATGCAGCGCAATGACGAAGTCGGCGCAATGGCCAAGTCGCTGGAGGTGTTTAAGGAAAACGCCCGTGAACGTGCCCGTATGGCCGATCAGGAAAAGGTCGAGGCCGAACGCCAGGTCGCACGCAGCAAGCGCATGGGGGTTCTGACCAAGGGCTTTGATGAAAAGATCCAGGACGTTCTGCGTGCGGTCAATGCCGCGCTTGATGAAGTGCGTTCTGCATCGGAAACCCTGACATCCCACGCAGTGCGCGCCAACCACGATGCGCAGAACGTGGCAGAACAGGCGCAGGAATCGTCAAGCAACATTGAAACTGTTGCCTCGGCAACGGCTCAGCTTTCGGCGTCGATTTCCGAAATTTCTTCGCAGATTGCCCGGGTTACCGAAATCACCCAGATTGCCGTTGGCGAAACCGAACGTACCAACGAACGGGTCGAGAAACTGAATGAAGCGGCGCAAAGTGTGGGTGAGGTTGTCAATCTGATCAGTGATATCGCCGATCAGACCAATCTTCTGGCGCTGAACGCGACCATTGAGTCTGCCCGTGCGGGTGAGGCTGGCAAAGGCTTTGCTGTTGTGGCGGGCGAGGTGAAAAACCTTGCATCCCAGACCGTTAAGGCAACCGAACAGATCACGGCCAAGATCGTTGAAATGCAAAGCGAAACCGGTGCCGCATCCGAGGCAGTGCGCGGCTTTGCCGAAACAATTCAGAAGATCGATGAACTGATGTCCGTCGTTGCCAGTGCGGTCGAGGAGCAGGGGGCTGCAACCGAGGAAATTTCGCGCAGTGTCGAAGGAGCTGCAAACGGCAATATCGCAATTTCCAACGCGGTGAAAAACGTTGCCGAAGCCACCACCGAAAGCGGTGATCTTTCAAACGGTCAGCTTGACAGTGTTGGTAAACTTGCCGCCGCCAATGACGAGTTGCGCACCCATGTGAACGGGTTCCTCGACGACGTTCGCACGGTCTAAAATCCGGCGATGTCCGGTAAAAAGGCGCAGGGCACATGCCTTGCGCCTTTTTTGTTGGGCTATTGGTCCCGTCCGGTGTTTCGATATGGGCTGTGTTCGGCCAGGATATAGTCGCGATCCTGGGCGATGTGCCCCTGTTCCTGACGCAGGAACTGGTCAACCGCACGACGAAGCCCCGGATCGGCAATCAGATGTGCGGAATGGGTAATTACGGGTTCATAGCCGCGCTGGATTTTATGTTCGCCCTGTGCCCCGGCCTCAACCGTCTGAAGGCCGTTTTCAATGGCGATATCAATGGCCTGATAATAGCAGGTTTCAAAATGCAGAAGCGGGGTGCGATCAATTGTGCCCCAGTTTCGGCCATAGAGCGTTTTGGTTCCAATCAGGTTCAATGCACCTGCGACCATCTGGTCATCGTGAAAGGCCGCAACTAGAACAGTTTTGTCGCGAATGCGTTCATGCAAAAGGTCAAAGAACTCCCGGGTCAGGTAGGCCTGCCCCCATTTACGATCAGACGTGTCGCGATAGAATTGGTAAAACCGGTCCCAATGATGGGGTTTAAGGTCATCACCGCGCAGGGCTTCAAACCGGTATCCGGCCTCAAGAACCTGTTTGCGTTCCTTGCGCAGGTTTTTGCGCTTGCGCGAATTCAGGGCTCCCAGAAAATCATCGAAATTCTGATAGTCCCGATTGCACCAGTGATATTGCAGGCCGGTACGACGCAGGAAACCGGCATCTTCCATCAACTGGCTTTCACCGTCGCTGCAAAACGTGACGTGTAATGTCGCCATGCCAAGCTTTTCGGGAAGCATCGCCAAACCGTCAATCAGGATACGCCGTACAGAGTCCGGATCGTGATGATCCGATGCGATCAAAAGGCGCGGGCCTGGCACGGGGGAAAAGGGTACGGCAGATTGCAGTTTCGGATAATATTTTCCCCCGGCGCGCTCATAGGCCTCGGCCCAGCTCCAGTCGAAAACATATTCACCGTATGAATGTGCTTTGACATAAAGTGGCACAATCCCGATGGCCTGACCGGCGTCATCATTCAAAACCAGATGGAATGGTTGCCAGCCGGTTTGTGCCGTGGTCGATCCGCTGTCTTCCATCGCTGACAGAAAGGCAAAGCTGACAAAGGGATTGTCGGTGCCTGCGCATCTGTCCCATTGCTCTTGCCCGATGGCATGAATATCGGTCACGGTCTTGATTTCGGCAGGCAAATCTTTATCCCCTGAGCAGGCAATGATCGTGTGGCGAGCCCTTGGCAGGCCTCGTTTTTGTACGCATTAGCCGGTATATGCGTTCAGAAGATAGGGGGAATGCATATTTACGCAAGGGAAAGCCTTTGACGGACGCGCTTTGAGGCCCTATTTCATTGGTCCACGGGCCGTTATGGAACGGCCTGACAAACGGCTCGGGATGATCCCGTGTCGCCCTCGCGAAGAAAAGGATGGTGCGCCGTGAACAGCAAACTTTCGTTGGAGAAGGACAAGATCAAGATCGTCCTGCTCGAAGGTATCCATGAAAACGCTGTAAAGATGTTCAAAGAGGCCGGCTACTCTAATGTCGACCATTACCCAGCTGCGCTCGACGCGGACGAACTGAAGTCCGTCGTCTCCGATGCGCACTTCCTGGGCATCCGTTCCCGCACCAAACTGACCGAAGAAGTTATTGAAGCTGCTTCCAAACTGACCTCGATCGGCTGTTTCTGTATCGGTACCAACCAGGTTGATCTGACGGCTGCTGCGATGCGCGGTATTCCGGTGTTCAATGCGCCGTACTCGAACACCCGTTCGGTTGCCGAACTGGTGCTTGGTCAGATCATCATGCTGTTGCGTGGCGTCCCGCAGCGTAGTGCGGCAGCGCATAAAGGTGGCTGGCTGAAAAATGCCAAGGGTTCGTACGAAGCACGCGGCAAGACCCTGGGTATCATTGGTTACGGCCATATCGGTTCGCAGCTGTCGGTTCTTGCAGAATCGCTTGGCATGAACGTCATTTACTTTGACGTGATCAACAAGCTTGCCATGGGCAATGCGTCGGCTTGTAGCTCTATGGATGAACTGCTTGCGAAATCCGACGTGGTTTCGCTGCATGTTCCGGCCAATGATCAGACCAAGAACATGATCACTGCGGCCGAAATCGCCAAAATGAAACAGGGTGCGCATTTGATCAACGCGGCACGCGGCAATGTCATCGTCATTGATGATCTGGCGGCGGCCCTTGAAAGCGGCCATCTGGCGGGTGCCGCCCTTGACGTGTTCCCGGTTGAGCCGGCAGGCAAGGACGAAGAGTTCGAAAGCCCGCTGCGTGGTATGGATAACGTTATCCTGACCCCGCATATCGGTGGTTCTACCCAGGAAGCACAGGAAAATATCGGGATCGAAGTGGCTGACAAGCTGATCACCTATTCCGATAACGGTTCGACCCTTGGGGCCGTCAACTTCCCGGAAGTTTCCCTTCCGGTCAAGGATCGCACCCATACCCGTTTCCTGCATATTCACCGCAACGTTCCGGGTGTGCTTCTGAAAATCAACGATGTTTTCGCATCGCGTGGCATCAATATCAGCGGCCAGTATCTGCGTTCTGAAGGCGGTGTTGGCTACGTGGTTGTTGAAGTCGACGAAGAAATCAAACCGGGTGCAGGTGTTCGCAAAGAACTCGCAGCGATTGAAGGCACCCTGCGGGTTCGCTTCCTGTTCTGATTTCGGTCAAGCGTCGGTAACTTTATAAAAATGGGGCGGGTGCCAGATGGTGCCCGCCCTTTTTCTTTTCGGTCCGCCGGTCTGGTCCTTAAAGCTTGCGATACATCACCAGGGCATCGGTTTCGCCAAGGGTAGGGTGCATAAAGGCACCGGGCAGGCGACCAACAATTTCAAAGCCCAGTTTCGGCCAAAGATGCACCGCTGCGGCGTTGCTGGCGATCACGAAATTATACTGCATCGCCCGGTATCCAAGTTCTTTGGCGCGGACAAAGGAATCTTCGCCCATGCGGCGCGCAATGCCGCGCCCGGTTGCCTTGGGCGATGTCATGTAACCGCAATTACACACATGTGATCCGCCACCGCCCTGGTTTTGGCGGATGTAATAGGTGCCAACGATCTCGCCATCTTCCTCGGCAACCGGTGTTACCTTGTCCAGCCCCATCCAATAGGCAATCACCTGATCATCATTCATGTTGCTATCAATGGCATAGGTCTCGCCTGACCGAAGGGTTGGCGCGACAATTTCAAGAATGGCAGAGGTGTCTTGTTGGGTGGCAAGGCGGATATTCATGAACTGGCTCGTACGGTAATATTGAAAGGCGGGGTTAAATATCACCGCCCGACAGCGTTTGTTCAAGAACTTCCGGTTCGACTTCAAACGGAAGATTGGCACGCCCTGCCAATGCCTTGGCCAATTCATTGCGGTAACGTTCACGCGGAATTTCCAGAACACCGAATTGTTTAAGGTGATCATTGACAAATTGCGTATCAAGAAGGCTGAAGCCCCCCTGACGCATCAGGGCGACCAGATGAACCAGCGCAACTTTTGACGCGTTTGTTGCGCGTGAAAACATGCTTTCGCCAAAGAATGCCTTGCCAAGACTGACGCCATACAGGCCGCCAACCAGTTTGCCGTCTTTCCATGCCTCAATCGAATGGGCACAGCCCATTTTGTGAAGCGCGCAATAGGCATCAAGGATGTTTTCGTTGATCCATGTATCGTCACGGGTGTCGGTTTGCTCGGCGCAGGCACGAATGACGTCGGGAAATGCCCGGTCAACATGGATTTTGTAAATACCTTTACGCACAGCCTTTTTCAGGCTGCGCGGCACGTGAAACCCATCAAGTGGCAAAATGCCCCGCCATTCTGGATCAATCCAGTACAGGGTCGGATCATCATGGCTTTCGGCCATGGGAAACAAACCGACCGAATAGGCACGGATCAACAGATCGGGGGTCAGCTGGTTGGACATGATGGCAGTGATGATCTTCTTGGTCCTGTAACCGATATGTATTTGGCATCACTTGATGCCCATAAGCATTTAAATATGTGTGCAACCACTTTGTAACAAGATACCAGTTGGGTAACGACAAGAACTTTGCTCTATCAATTACAACCCATAGACTAATGTAAAAATATGGCGTAAAATTCAACCTATCTGTTTTGGCCGTCGTCTGCGGCATTTATCGGAGACTGTGAAATGAAGTCCTTGATCGTTAAAGGGGCAATGTTTGGTTTGGTCGCTGCAATGGCCAGTATGCCACTTTCAGCCACGCTTTCGACCTCCGCCCATGCGCAGGCTGCGCAGCAGGGCGCGCCATTGCCTCCGGCACTGCAGGCGGCATTGAATTCCGGCAATCCTCAGCTTATCCAGCAGGCAATCAATGCGCTTTCTGGTGGGAACCCGGCAACGGCTGCTGCATTGGCAGGTCAGGTTGCTGCTGCTGCTGAAACACTTATTGCAACGAATCCTGCCGCGGCTGCTGCTGCAAGTCAGGCGGCTGTGGCCATTTCTCAGGCACCGGCCGTTATTGCGGCCAACCCGACTGCTGTTTCACAGGTGATTGCGGCGGCTTCGCGTGTTGCTTCAAACCAGGCTGTTCAGACTGTGGCACCGCAAGCTGCAGCGACCATTGCAACGACGGCATCGGCGGTTGCAGCGAACCCGACTGTTTATGCCGCATCGCCGCAGGCGGCTACTGCGGTGATGACCCAGGCGGTAGCCGTGACGCGTTCGGCTGCTGTGGTTGCAGCAGTGCCGCAGGCTGCCAACGCTGTTAACAACACGGTCAGTCAGGCTGCTGTTAACCCGCAGCTGACAGCGATCAACCCGTCGATCAGTAACCAGGTTGCGCAGGCCCTGGCGACGACGCCGACGCAAACCGTAACGCAGCAGCAGACCGTTGGTGGTACCCAGCCGACGCAAACAGTGGTTACGACGCCTGTTGTAGTTGATCAACTGCCTCCCGATGTGCCTGAACCAGATTCGGAAGCTCAGAATAATGCCTCTCCGACCTGAGGACTGGTTTAAGTTTCTAGTATTTAAAAAACGGGGCCAATTTCTTGGCCCCGTTTTTTGTTTCGTATCTTTGCCTGGTCAGAGGGTCTTTTTCATGCCCATGAACTTTTCCAGCCAGTGGATGTCATATGCACCTTTCTGGATGTCCGGGTTGGCAAGAAGGGTCTGATGCAGCGGGATGGTGGTTTTAATGCCGCCAATCGCGTATTCCGCCAATGCACGGCGCAGGCGCATCATGCATTCTTCGCGGTCACGACCATGCACGATCAGTTTTGCGATCATGCTGTCGTAATAGGGCGGGATCGAATAGCCGGTATAGATGCCGCTATCGACGCGCACACCAAGGCCGCCCGGTGCATGATATTCCTTGATCTTGCCCGGTGACGGGACAAAGGTCTGCGGATCTTCTGCGTTGATACGGCATTCAATGGCATGACCATGAATTTCAAGGTCTTCCTGCTTGAATGACAGTTCCAGGCCCGCGGCAACACGGATCTGTTCACGCACAAGGTCAACGCCGGAAATCATTTCCGTAACCGGGTGTTCCACCTGAAGACGGGTGTTCATTTCGATGAAATAGAACTCGCCATTTTCATAAAGGAACTCGATCGTGCCGGCATTGCGATAGCCCATACCGATCATGGCATTGGCAACGGTAGAGCCGATGCGTTCGCGTTCTTCCGGTGTCAGGGTCGGTGACGGTGCTTCTTCCAGAACCTTCTGGTGGCGACGCTGCAAGGAGCAATCACGTTCAAACAGGTGAACGGCGTTGCCGTGGCTGTCACCAATGACCTGCAATTCGATGTGACGCGGCTTGCCAAGGTATTTTTCCATGTACACGGCTGCATTGCCAAAGTTCTGCAATGCTTCTTTACGGGTCATGGAAAACGCTTCGGCAAGCTCTTCTTCGCGCTCGACCACTTTCATGCCGCGACCGCCGCCGCCGCCCGATGCCTTGATCAGGACCGGATAGCCGATTTCCTTGGCGCATTTGCGGGCTTCATCAACGGTGGTGATTTCACCATCGGAACCCGGAACACACGGAATGCCAAGCTTTTCAGCAGTCTGCTTTGCCGTAATCTTATCGCCCATCATGCGGATATGTTCCGCGGTCGGGCCGATAAAGACAAAGCCGTGTTCTTCGACCATTGCCGCGAAATCGGCATTTTCCGACAGGAAGCCGTAACCCGGATGGATGGCTTCAGCGCCGGTGATTTCAGCAGCCGACAGAATGGCCGGAATATTCAGATAGCTGTCTTTGGATGCAGCCGGACCGATGCAAACCGATTCGTCGGCAAGACGCACATGCATGGCGTCCGCATCGGCGGTGGAATGCACCGCGACAGTTTTGATGCCCATTTCACGGCAGGCGCGCTGAATTCGAAGCGCGATTTCGCCGCGGTTGGCAATCAGGATTTTGTCGAACATGCGGTTATTACCCCGGCTTATTCAATAATGATCAGCGGTTCGTCATATTCGACCGGATGGCCGTCGGTCGCCAGAATCTGGGTCACTTTGCCCGATTTCGGTGCGCGGATCGGGTTGAAGGTTTTCATTGCCTCGATCAGCATCACGGTCTGGCCTTCGGAAATGTTCGAGCCAACCGAGATGAACGGAGCAGCGCCCGGTTCCGGTGCAAAGTAAACAACGCCGACCATCGGTGATTTGACAGCACCCGGATGCGAAGCCGCATCAGAAGGTGCAGCAGCAACAGGCGCAGCCACAGAGGCCGGTGCCGCAACCGGTGCAACAGCCGGGGCCGCAGCAACCATGGTGCCCTGGCGGGCAACGCGAATGCGGTTGTCACCAGCGGCAACTTCAATTTCGGTCAGATTGGTGTCGTCCAGCAGCTCGGCGAGCTGGCGAATGGCGTCATTGTCGATGTTGAACTTGCTCATTTCGATATCTTTTATGATGGTGTGTGGATCAATTCGTGCACGGCATCCAGGGTGTGGTGATAACTCTGGTAGCCATTACCATAGATCAAACCGTTTGCAGCTTCTGGAACGTCTGGATCAAATCCGAACGCGTCCCGCTTTTGAATATTGGACAGATGGACCTCGATCATCGGCAAATCTGATGCCCCAATCGCATCGAGGATCGCAACCGATGTGTGCGTATATGCCCCAGCATTACAAAGAATGCCAGACTCTTCTTGTCGGGCCTTGCTAAACCAGTCAACCAGGTCACCTTCTTTGTCGTCTTCAAGGCAGATGGCCCAAAGGCATACAGCCGTGTCATTGATGTCACATTGATCTTTGATCACGTGCAATGTCATCTTACCCCGGACATCCGTTCAGGCATCGCATCAGGTTCCGTTCCCGGACCTTGTGCCCAACTTTTAGTGTTGCGTTTATAACACGACCAAAGTCTGACGCAACGTTGCAATATCCTCGTCAATGCAGCATTGCGTGACCCGTTTGGAATTCGGCGGTGTCTTCGGGGTGACTTTGTCTGCGTGAATGCGTAAAAGCCTAGGAAGACAACTTGCCTCAAACCATGTCGCTGCGCATACTGCGCGGCAATCATGAAGATTTTGATACCACAGGGATTGAACGAAAAAGATGCTTCTGACGATCAACGGTGAAGACCGCACTATCGAGAATGCCGCCACTGTTGCCGACCTTCTTGGCGAACTTGGAATTGCAGCAACCAAAGTTGCGGTCGAGCGTAACCTCGAAATTGTGCCCAAGACGGCCTATGGTGAAACTGCACTGGTCGATGGTGACAAGTTTGAAATCGTTCATTTCATTGGTGGCGGATCGCAGGAAGCCGATCTGGCAGCCGCCGATGATGATGGCTTTGTCGTTGCAGGCAAAAAGTTCTCGTCCCGTTTGCTGGTCGGGACCGGAAAATACAAGGATTTCGAAGAAACCAAAATCGCCATCGAGGCATCCGGGGCCGAAATCGTCACGGTTGCCGTACGTCGTGTCAATCTGACCGATCCGAACCAGCCGATGCTGGTCGATTATGTCGATCCGAGCAAATACACCTATCTGCCCAACACGGCGGGCTGTTTTACCGCTGATGATGCGGTGCGCACATTGCGCCTTGCCCGTGAAGCCGGTGGCTGGAATTTGGTGAAGCTTGAAGTGCTTGGCGATCAGGCAACGCTTTATCCGAACATGCCCGAAACGCTTAAGGCGGCCGAGGCCCTGATCAAGGACGGCTTTGACGTCATGGTTTATTGCAGCGACGATCCCATTCAGGCCAAGATGCTTGAAGATATGGGCTGCTGTGCGATCATGCCGTTGGGCTCATTGATCGGGTCGGGCATGGGCATTCTTAATCCGGTCAATATCGCCTTGATCAAGGAAAACGCCAATGTCCCGGTACTGGTCGATGCCGGTGTCGGTACGGCATCAGATGCCGCGGTTGCAATGGAACTGGGTTGTGATGGTGTCCTGATGAATACCGCAATTGCCGGGGCAAAGGATCCGATCCGCATGGCGTGTGCGATGAAGCACGCAATCATTGCCGGACGTGAATCCTTCCTTGCCGGACGTATGCCCAAGAAAAAATACGCCGATCCTTCTTCGCCGCTGGCCGGTATTATCTGATTTTCAGACATTCCAGTTATTGACAACAAAGGCCCGTTTCGAAATCGAAACGGGCCTTTGTTGTATCGTTCGGGATGCGAAACAGGGTGACTGCAAATGTAGTCAAACGGCTTCAAACCGGTTTTGAAAATCAGGATGCCTCTTCAAGGCCTGCCTGAACCAGTGCGTTGACGCGATCCATGTCGGCACCGGAAACCATCGATCCATTAATGATGAAGGCAGGCGTGCCGCTGATACCAACGGTACGGGCCATTGCCGAATATTGCGCGATCATCGCGCTGATTTCCGGGGAGCCCATATCTTCGCGCATCTTGGCAACGTCAATCCCGGCCGCAGTTGCCAGTTCGTCAATACGGGCATCATCGAGAAGTCCGCGGTTATCCATGAAGGCCTTGTGAACTTCCATGTATTTACCCTGCTTCTGGGCTGCCAGTGCCGCACGTGCGGCCGTTACGCTTTCTTCACGCAGGATCGGGAATTCGACAAAGATGGTGCGGACCTTGTCATCATGCTTTTCGGCGATTTCCATCACGCCTTCGAATGCACGTTTGCAATAACCGCAATGATAGTCAAAAAACTCGATTACGGTGACAGGGGCGTCTACCGGCCCAAAGGACGGAACAGTGCTGTCGGCAACCAGTGCGTCCCAGACCGGTGTAATGGCTTCGGCCTGTTGGCGGGCCTTTTCATTTGCCTGCCAAAGCTGAACATTCTGGATGGCACGCAGAAGTGCTTCCGGGTTGTTTTGAAGGTATTGTTCAATCAGGCTTTCGACTTCGGCCTTTTGCCCGGCGCTAAGTGCTTCATCAGCCTGCGCATAGGATGCGCCAAACAGCATGGTCGTGGCAATTGCACTACAGCCAAGGAAGCGTTTAACAATCTGGGAATTCATCGGGTGTCCTTCTGTGACTGTGGCCGCTTATGGCCTTCGAATGGATGTCTTGGTTCTGTGATACGTGATCAGGGCGCTAACGGGAAAGTAAAATATGCGTTAGATAGGTGATCCCACTCACAGGCGGTTGATGGTCGCGACCGGGCACGACCCCTATCCATACAAGACGGACCTGATCGTTTGGTGTGTCGGGCCAATAGCGGCGATAAAGGGTTGAAAGATCAAAATATTCGCGCTGCCATTGCCCGTATTGTACCGAACGTTGGCCAATCGGGATTCGGACAAGCTGATCAATTGACGGTTTGCCTAATCCAAGATCGCCTTCAGTCCAGCTGTTTTGCCCCTGTTTGCGGAAACCCAGTTCAAGTTCGACATCGCCGGGCTGCGCGTGGCTGTTAAATTGCCAGTCAAACGACAAATAGGGCGATGCAAGCACAATGACATTGGTGCGACGCCCGATTTCAAACGTGCCAAGGTCCGGGCGCAGGGCAAGGGCGATGCGTTCATCCTTATCCTGCCATTGCAGCGGCGTATCTTCGGGCGATTGTCGGTGGCTGTTTGGGCGTTGATTGACCGTCCAGTAGGGTGGCGGTGTTTCGAGAGAGAACGGCGCATAAAACAGCTTAAGATCACCAGCTGAATCGACGCCTGCACCGGGCAATGAACAGCTTGCAATTGGCATCACCGCAAATCCCCATACCAAAACGCCGCGAAGGCGTTTCAGTAGGGGATGTTTCGGGTGAGCCGGATTGATTGATGCTTTTTGCGTCACACGGCCAACCAGATTGGCGATCACTTTGGCGCATCCTTGTCCGCATCACGGTCAGGATTGGTTGCCTGCAAGATATCTTGTGCGCGTAGCCAGGCAGCCGTTCCTTTTTCAAGTTTACGGTCGGCTTGGACCGCATGATAGCTGGCGGCTTGTCGATCACCACTTAGAAGGCTGTATTCGGCCTGCGACAGAGATGCTTCGCCTTCGTTGCCAAGGCGGTTTTCAACAATGGCCCTGAAACGCCAGGCCGATGCATTGCCGCGTTCACGCGACAAGACACCCATCAGGCTGGCTTTGGCAGGTTCAAGATATGCCGCGTCCCCGGTTTCAATCATGGCATGGGCCAGCAACAAGCGGATCAATGGCGCGCCATTTGAAAGCTCGACCGATTTCTGAAGCGGGTCAATGGCTTCTCGGGCCTTGCCAAATTCAAGCAGGACCTGGCCTTTCAACTCCTCGAAATACGGATTGTTCGGCTCGATACCGATCAGTTTTTCAATGATTTCAAGCGCCGGGGCCAATTCCGAATTCCGGTAATAGGCAATCGCACGCGCATATTGTCCGGCAACGCTGGTATCGCTTTCGGGATAGGTGCGCAGCGTATTCTGGATGTGATTGGTAAAGGCATACAGTTTTGCCCGCATACGCGCATGATGTTCATAAAGTTCCGGACTGACTTTCGCGTCTTTCAGGGCTGAGTTCGCCACATAGTTTTCCAGAAACTCGACACGTTCGGTCGTCAACGGGTGACTGCGCATATAGGGATCCTGGCTTGCCGTACTCAGCAATTCCTGGCCTTCAAGCGTTTCCATGAATTCCATCATGCCGCGCGCCGAAATTCCCGCCGCTGTCAAATATTTCACACCGGCCTGATCGGCACTGCTTTCCTGTGTACGGGAATATGCAAGGAAGTTACGCGTCGCAATATTCTGACCGCCCAGAATCGCCGCAGTTCCGACGTCAGATCGGCCCGCAGCAACGCCCGCAGCAACACCGGCGATGGTTGACAGGATCGAAATTGCAGACGCATTGCGCAACTGGTCATGCACACGCGAAAGGTGGCCGCCGGTGATGTGACCGGTCTCGTGGGCCATCACGCCGATAACCTGTTCTGGAGTCTCTGCTTTTAACAACAGCCCAGTATTGATAAAAAGCTTTTGTCCACCGGCAACAAATGCGTTCAAGCTGTTGTCAGAAACGATATAAACAGACACACCGTTTGGATCGAGCCCCGCCGCCTTGAAGATTGGCGTGGCATAGAGACGAAGGGTGTCCTCGATCTCGGTATCGCGGATAAAAGAACGACCCTGCGCCAAAACCATGCTAGGCAGGGCAACGAGGAAAATGGCAGTGAGAGTTAAAATGCGTCTGAGCAAAATGTGCGTTCCATATTTTCGTTCGACTGATGTCGGTTCCGAGCCGACGCGCAAGCCATCATGGCGGATCGCGTTTGCAATCGCAATGACTGCCGGACTTGCGGCCTGTGGTAGTACTAATACAGAGAATCTTGGTCAAATAGGGGCAGTTAGCGGATATTTCGGTGGTGTCGTCGCCGACGAGCCGCGCGCCGTAAGGGTTGCGCGCGATGTTCTGTCTGCTGGCGGGACCGCGGCGGACGCCTCTGTTGCACTTTATGCAACCATGACTGTGACCAAACCGTCTGTCGCCGGAATCGGCGGTGGTGGTGTTTGTGTTGTTCATGAACGTGAAGCCAAAAAGGTCGAGGTTCTTGATTTCTGGCCGCGTCCGGGCACGCGTACCCGTGCCGATCAAACTGCAACAACCATCCCGTCCGTACCGCGTGGGCTTTATGCGCTTAGTGCACGTTTCGGACGTTTGCAGTGGGGATCGTTGCTCAGTGCGGCTGAGCAATATGCCCGTCTTGGCGTTCCGGCTTCGCGGTCGCTGGTAAATGATATCGAGGCAAACCGGGCCCGCATCGAAGCAAGCCCGGCACTGCGTGCGACCTTTATGCCCGATGGTAAACTGCTTCAGGTCGGGGACCGTGTACGTGCGGTCAATCTGGCGGCGCTTCTGACATCCCTTCGGGTCAAGGGGCCTGGCGATTTCTATAACGGCTCGCTTGGTGCTGATATCGCCGCGGCCGTTCAGAATGCGGGCGGCACCCTGACGGCGGATGATTTGCGCAATTACCGTCCGGAATGGAAAGCCGCCACCGAAGTCAAACATGGCAATGAAATTCTGTATCTTGCCTATCCGCCGCGCGCGCAATCTGCATCGCCGGTTATTACCGATGGCAGTGATGTGGCTGCGATGCTGAATCGTTATCTTGCCGATGTCGTATCGGGTGATACATCCGGTCAGTCTTTGTCGGGTCGTAGCGGCTTTGTCGTGGTTGACCGGGCGGCGAACGCTGTTGCCTGCATGACCACCATGAACACACCATTTGGCGCAGGACTTGGCGCAGATGCGTTTGGACTTAACCTTGCGGCGGGGGATGCTGCACAGGCGGCGACACCGCTGATTGGTCCGGCTCTTATGGTCAACCCGTTTGTCAGTGAATATTACTACGGGATCGCCGGAACCGGTACGCCGGCTGGTGCGACCAAACAGATCGCGACCATGGCCGAAGACCTGATTGGGACGGGCGCTGCATCGGGCGTCGCGCTTAATTCACAGGGCGCATCGTCGGTTAATATTATCCGCTGCCTTGAAGGGACGCCCCCACATCCTGAAAGTTGCCAATTCATTGCCGATCCTGCCGGCGGTGGCATGGCAGGCGTTCGATAAAAACAAATACAACAGGGCAGGGACATTCCTGCCCTGTTGCACTTAAACATCAATTGGGACCCCACAAGATGGCTTTGAAACAATCGCTTCGCGGTGCAATTTCGCCCTTTATTGTTATGGATGTGATGCGTGCCGCCAATGCGCGCGAGACCGAGGGTAAAGCCGTTTACCACCTTGAAGTCGGTCAGCCGGGTACACCCGCACCACGCAAGGTCCGCGAAGCTGCTGTCAAGGCGCTTGAGTCCGATCTGATCGGCTATACCAATGCTATGGGCATTGATCCCCTGCGCGAAGCCATTGCCGGTCATTACAAAACCAAATTCGGTGTGTCGGTTGATCCGTCCCGTGTTTGCGTTGCCAGCGGGTCGTCATCCATCTTTGTTCTGGCCTTCCTTGCGGCATTTGATGCGGGTGATCGTGTGGCGATGGCTGCACCGGGCTATCCGGCCTATCACAACATTCTAAGCGCGCTGGGGATTGATACGGTCAATCTGCCCGCAGGACCGGAAACCCACTATCAGCCGACTGTACAGATGCTGCGTGATCTTGACGAGCCGGTTGATGGCCTGATCGTTGCCAGCCCGTCCAACCCGGCAGGCAGCATGATTGACGTTGATACCTATCGCGAACTGGCGACCTATTGCCGTGAAAACGGCATCCGCCTGATCAGTGACGAGATTTATCAGGGCATTTCATTTGGCGACGTCAAGGAATGCACGGCCCTTGAGTTTGGCGATGATGCGATCATCATCAACAGTTTCTCAAAATACTTTTCCATGACCGGCTGGCGTCTGGGGTGGGCGATTGTGCCGCCTGATCTGATGCGTGCGGTGGAATGCTTGCAGCAGAACCTGTTTATTTCTGCCCCGGCATTGTCACAGATCGCAGCGGTGGCTGCCTTTGATTGCGAAGAAGAGCTTCAGGCCAATATCGCGGCCTATGCGCGCAATCGTGAAATCCTGCTTGAAGGCCTTCCCAAGGCGGGCTTCACCAAATTCGCACCGGCCGATGGCGCATTCTATCTTTATGCTGATGTCCGCGAACTGACCAAGGACAGCGAAGCATTCTGTCGTCAGATGCTTGAAGAAACCGGTGTCGCCACCACACCGGGTACCGATTTCGACCGGATGCGCGGCAAGGGCTATGTGCGCTTCTCTTTCGCGCATAGTGAGGCAACCATGATCGGTGCCGTCAAGGCGTTGCAGAATTGGAAGCGCTAGACGACGGCGTTCCGCTGGTAGCGACCATCTAGTCCTTTTCTGCCGGCGTTTTCGACAACGTCCTTGATGAGATACAGTGTGAGAGGTGTCTGTCGAACTTTGTCAGTCATTGAGTGGATGCCACGTCTGGAGAAAAACGCATAGAAGTGACTGTGCAGCACCGAACCCAAACACAAGAAAAGTGATGATAGTGTCGCAAAGACAAGAATTGTTATCGGTATTGATAAATCTTTGATGGTTGCTGCCGTCATTGAAAGCAAGCCGTAAACAATGAGAACGGCAGAGATGTCTAGGGTAACGACGATGCCGATAATCTTGCCCCATCGCCTGTAAGTCATCTGAGGATGGAATAGTTTTTTGCTCATTGTGACCTATCTGATCCGTCAACGCTGACAGTTATCATTGCTCAAACCTTCAAAGGTTTGAACAAAAAAAGACCGCTGAATTTCAGCGGTCTTTTTCTTTCAATGACTTCGATCGTGTTAACGACCAAGGCTCCACCAGCCGCGTTTTTTCGACTTGGGCTTTTCGTCCTTTGCCGGTTCCGCAGCCGGGGCTGCTTCCGGGGCAGGGGCCTGAACAGGTTCAGGGGCCGGTGTCGGTGCTTCGGCTTTCGGTTCAGCCGGTTTTTCAGCCGGGGCTTCAACCTTCGGGGCTTCAACCTTCGGGGCTTCGACCTTTGGTGCTTCAGCTTTCGGTGCCGGGGCACTTACTTCTGCCGGTGTGCTTGCCGTTGCCGCTGCTGCGACTTCCGGTTTGCTTTCAACAGCTGCTTCGGGTGCCGGACCGCTCTGGATCGGGATGTTTTTAACATCGCCGCGCTCGTTGCCACCTTCGTTGCGATCAGAACGGCTGTTGCGATCACGGCGGTTGCGGCGATTGTCATTACGATCACGACGCGGACGGGCCGGTGCCGGGGCGGTGGTGCTGCGCGAACGGCCAGTACGAACGCCTTCCTGATCAAAGCTGTCGGCATCCTGACCTTCGCTTTCGGCGTCGATCACGGTGTCTTCTTCCGAACCGGTCGGGGCTTCGTGATCGCGGTCACGGCGTGCTGCCGTCAGGGCCGGATCATCGTTGGGCGAACGGGTACGGTTGGCGTCAAAGTCCTGGCGACGCGAACGGCGACGGCCACCACGCTTGCCGCGACGGCGGCGCTTGCGCTGGCTTTCTTCGTCATCATCGTCAAGGCTGTTGCGATCATCGCCGTCAACATCATCGGCATCGTTGTCGGATGCTTCCTGTTCGGTTTCGGTACGATCATCGCGGTCATCATTGCGACCACGGCGACGACGGCGACGGCGACGGCGTTTGCCGCCCTGATCGTCATCATCGCTGCGGGCGGTTTCTTCGTCTTCTTCGTCGGCTTCTACCGGGCTTTCAATCGCGGTCAGCGAAACGCTGTCGGTATTGAGAACCGGTGTGGCTTCCTCGATCTCGTCACCCTTTTTCGCGCGGGTGCGCTCGATACGGTGATCCGGCGAAATCAGGCTGTCATCGCCAAAGATCATCACGGTGAAGCCGTAACGCTGTTCGATTTCGGCAAGCGAATCACGTTTACGGTTCAGGATGTAAAGGGCGACTTCACTTGCGACATGGACGGTCAGTGCGCCGGAGCGACGACGCATGCCTTCTTCTTCGATTACGCGCAGCAGATGCAGGGCTGCGCTTTCAATCGAACGAACAAGGCCGACACCACGGCAATGCGAGCAAACCTCGAACGCGCTTTCAACAAGCGACGGACGCAGGCGCTGACGCGACATTTCAAGCAGACCAAACGGGCTGATGCGGCCGATCTGAAGACGGGCGCGGTCATTGCGCATCGCTTCTTTCAGCTTGCGTTCGACCGATGCCTGATTGCGGTGATCTTCCATGTCGATAAAGTCGACAACGATCAGACCGGCAAGGTCGCGCAGGCGAAGCTGGCGTGCCAGTTCTTCGGCGGCTTCAAGGTTGGTCTTGTAAGCGGTTTCTTCGATATTGCGTTCACGGGTCGAGCGGCCGGAGTTCACGTCAATCGCGACCAGTGCTTCGGTCGGGTTGATGACGATATAGCCACCGGATTTAAGCTGAACGACCGGGTTGAGCATCGCATCAAGCTGGCTTTCCACCTGGAAACGGTGGAACAGCGGCACGCCCTGATCCTTATAGGGCTGCACGCGCTTGGCATGTGACGGCATCAACATTTTCATGAAGTCTTTGGCAACGCGGTAACCTTCGTCACCCTCGACCAGGACTTCATCGACATCACGTGCATAAAGGTCACGGATGGAACGCTTGATCAGGTCGGCTTCTTCGTAAATCAGGCATGGTGCCTGACTCTGAAGGGTGGTTTCGCGGATACGGTCCCACAGACGCATCAGATAATCGAAGTCGCGTTTGATCTCGGCTTTGGTTCGTTCTGCACCGGCGGTACGAACGATCACGGCCATGCCGTCCGGAATCTCCAGCTCGGCCAGAATTGATTTCAGACGCTTGCGGTCCTTGGCGTTGGTGATCTTGCGCGAAATGCCGCCACCACGCGGGGTGTTGGGCATAAGAACGCAATAACGACCGGCCAGCGACAGGAAGGTCGAAAGGGCAGCACCCTTGTTGCCGCGCTCTTCCTTGACGACCTGAACCAGAATGATCTGGCGGCGTTTGATGACTTCCTGGATTTTATAGCGTTTCTGAAGCTGACGGCTGTGAGATTCGACGAACTCGTCGGCATCATCACCGCCAAGATCTTCGATCTCTTCTTCTTCGCCAGCAGCATCCGCAGTCGCGTCAGTTGCGTCACCTTCTTCGTCTTCGTCGGCATCGACGTCAACGGTCAGTTCGGCGACTTCTGCGCTCATCGCGGCGTTGCCACCGGTCGGCGCATCGTCGCCATCGCTGTCAGAATTTTCTTCTACAACGGCATCATCCGAAGATGCTTCGACATCATCGGACTTCTTGCGACGGTTACGGGGGCGGCGACGGCGCGGCTTTGCTTCCTCTTCTTCGGAAGAAGGCGCAGCATCCGATACAGCATCGGTATCCGCTGGGGCATCGACAATGACTTCGGCCTCAACCGCATCTGCGCCAGCGTCGGCAGCATCAGCAGTTTCATCCTTGTCTTTCACACGCGGTTTGCGGCGCGAACGCGACCGGGTCTGTTTCTTTTCTTTTTTCGGGCTGTCGTCGGTTTCGCCAATATTGTCTTCGACAATTTCAGCGTCCTTGACCTGCGCATGTCCCTGACTCAGGGCTTCGCGGTCGGCAACCGGGATTTGATAGTAGTCGGAATGGATTTCGCTGAAGGCAAGGAAACCATGGCGGTTTCCGCCATAGTCAACAAAGGCCGCCTGCAAAGACGGTTCTACTCGCGTTACTTTCGCGAGATAGATGTTTCCCTTGATTTGCTTTTTGGTCGATGTTTCGACGTCGTATTCTTCTAGGCGATTTCCATTAATAACAACGACGCGGCTTTCTTCCGCGTGCGTTGCATCGATAAGCATGCGTTTAACCATTCGGAACCTGTTCCTGGAGGTCCCGCCAGTTCAATGCTACGCGCATTGCTGCGCTGATATGCAAACAAACCGGCGTGACCGGAGGCGCCGTCCAAGAGGGTCGCGATATGTCCTGTATGTCTCTGGTTCATCGCGTGTCGGCTGCTCTTCCGGTTCGGACCTGGTTTTGATGTTGAAACAAAATAGGTTGCGTATTTTCGAGCGCGCCAAGGCAGCCTTTTTCAGGAGGGCTCTATCGGGAGCGGGAATTGCCGCGTCACCGAGACACCGACCGTAAGAACTGATCTAGTCGCGTCCTCAGCCTGGTGGGGTTATAGGTTCATACCACAAAGCATAGGAATCTCGGGTGCAACATATCCGGTTTATTCGCCTGCGACAAACAGTTTTGTTGCACCATATGACGACTTTCTGACACTGGTCTGTCAAAAGGCGAAGAATTCCGGGATATTTCGCCTGCCGCGATTAATCGTTGGCAAATGTATGAAAAAGCAAAGCTTTTGCTCGACTTGCCATATCGTCGCCAAAGATAGCAGGTTGATAAGGAGCCGACCTAACTTCTTTCTTTGGTCAATTGCCCGTTAACCAACGCATTGCTATAAGCGATTATCTTACCTTTGACAGGGTCATCAGGCGCAAGCACGACAAATGAATTCATCGCATGCAAACACATATTCCGAAGTGCGATCCGCACCGTCGTTTCCGGGTTTACCAAAACTCGTGAAATTTGCGACCATATTGTTTTTGCTGCTGTTTTCAGCCCATCTTGCAGTTTCGACCGCCAACGCACAGGCCGCCAAGGTTCTTGGTGCGCGGCTTGGTGTCTATCCTGATTATACCCGTTTTGTGATCGATCTCGACCGGGATGTGGATTTTACATATTTCCTGCTGCCTGATCCGTATCGCATCATCATAGACTTGCCCGAAATCGATTGGAGTGCGCCTCCCGGCAAGGTGACTGCCGGTGGCGGGCTTATTTCCGGTTTGCGCTATGGCCTGTTTAAACCCGGTACATTCCGTGTGGTTCTTGACGTTGCCGAACCGTCACTGGTTTCCAAGATTTTTGCCCTGCCATCATCGGAAGGAAAGCCCAACCGTCTGGTCGTCGATTTGAAACCGGCACAAAGACAGGCATTCCTTGACGCATCACGCGACAGCATGGCGGCCTATTCTGCACGTAGCCGTAACGACACCAGTGCAACCGAACAAAGTGTTGATGTCGGTGTTAAGTCCGGTCGGGGCGGGGACGAAAAACCGTTGATTGCAATCGATGCAGGCCATGGCGGTGTTGATCCGGGCGCGATTGGCGTTGGCAATGTCTATGAAAAAGACCTGACCTTGGCGGCGGCCCGTCAGCTTGCCGATACTTTGACGGCTTCCGGGCGCTATCGCGTGTTGCTGACGCGTGACAAGGATGTGTTCCTGAAGCTGCGGCAACGTGTCGAAATCGCGCGTAAAAACGGGGCGGACCTGTTTATCTCGTTGCATGCGGATTCCATTGGCAATCCGAAACATCGCGGCGGTTCTGTTTACACTCTGTCTGAAAATGCATCGGACAAAGAGGCCGCAGCACTTGCATCCAAGGAAAACAAGGCCGACGTCATTGCCGGTATTGATCTTTCAGATGAAAACTCGTTGGTGCAAAGCATTCTGATCGATCTGGCCCAGCGTGAAACCATGAACCTGTCGGCCACCCTTGCGGCCAACATGGTCAGTCAATTGTCTGACAGTATCGAGCTTCAACGCAGAACCCACCGGTTTGCCGGTTTTGCAGTGCTTAAGGCGCCGGATATCCCGTCAGCCCTGTTTGAAATGGGATATCTTTCCAACGCCGCCGACGCCAAGCTTTTGCAAAGTGCAGCACATCGTAAAAAGATTGCCGAGGCCGTGCTTCGGGCAATTGATATCTATTTCGAGAAGCACAAATTCTAAGCCACAGATTAGACAGGTCATGAATGCCCGCATTCTTGTTCGGGCATCGGGAACGCGTATATTCGTACTGTATGAATAAAAAATCAGCTTGGCGTGCCGGGCGTCACAACCTTGTCACTTTTTTGCCGCTATAGTTCGAATATGTACGGTTGGCTGTCCGGATCGGACGGATAATCTGCTGGGACATTGCAATTACGATGATAGTGCATGAATATGCGCGGTCATCGGTTCAGGTAACAAATCGAAAAAAGACCTGCTTATATGCGCATTTTACTAAGTATTTTCGGCTTTCTGTTTTTGATGGGGATTGCTGGCGGGATCGGCGTTCTGGCGATCTTCTGGCATTTCGGTCAGGGCCTGCCTGACTACACCCAGCTTGAAAATTATGAGCCGGAGGTCATGACACGTGTTCATGCCTCTGATGGTGCGCTGATTGCAGAATATGCGCGCGAGAAACGTGTTTTTGTTCCGATTACCGCTGTCCCGCACAAGGTGATTGATGCATTTGTCGCGGCCGAGGACAAAAACTTCTACTCGCATCCGGGGATCGATTTCGCGTCGGTCTTGCGCGCCGCTGTGACCAACGTGATCAATCTTGGCACCGGGCGTCGTCCGGTCGGTGCATCGACCATCACCCAGCAGGTCGCCAAGAACTTCCTTTTGACCAGTGAAGTGTCCTATGAGCGCAAGATCAAGGAAGCAATTCTGTCCTTCCGCATCGAACGCGCGTTCTCCAAGGATCACATTCTGGAACTGTATCTGAACGAAATTTACCTTGGCAGTGGTGCTTATGGTGTTGCTGCGGCGTCGCTTCGCTATTTTGACAAATCGCTTGATGAGCTGAATGTCGAAGAAGCGGCTTATCTTGCCGCCTTGCCAAAGGCCCCGTCAAACTACCATCCGGTTCGCAACCATGACGAAGCCAAAGCCCGTCGTAACTGGGTCATTGGCCGGATGCTGGAAGAAAAATACATTACCGAGGCCGAAGCACAGACCGCGTGGGCGTCCCCACTGGTCAGCAAGACCCGTGAATCTGTTGATACCTATCAGGCCGATTTCTTCGCCGAGGAAGTCCGTCGTCAACTTGTTGATCGTTACGGCGAGGGCATGCTTTACGACGGTGGTCTTTCGGTGCGTTCGACCGTTGATCCGCGCATGCAGTCGGTTGCGGATAAGGCATTGTTTGACGGTTTGGTGGCCTATGACCGTCGTCATGGCTGGCGCGGGCCGGTTACCCAGATTGATATGAGTGGCGACTGGCAGCAGAAACTTCGCGAAGTCGAAAAGCCAAGTGACATTCCGTGGGACTTGGCGGTGGTCCTTGGCACCGATGCCAAGGAAGCAACCCTTGGCCTGCAATCGGGCGAGCAGGGGCGTATTCCGCTGCGCTTCCTGACATGGGCGCGACCCTGGCAAAAAGGTCAGACCCTTGGCCCGGTCGTGAACAAGCCGTCTGATGTTTTGACGGTCGGTGATGTCGTCTATGTAAAGCACTTTGCCGAACTTGATGGCGAAAAGCTTCCGCCAAACACCTATGGCCTGCGTCAGATCCCTAACGCCAATGGCGGCCTGGTTGCGATGGACCCGCATACCGGTCGCGTTCTTGCGATGACGGGTGGTTTTTCCCACGCACTTTCGAAATTCAACCGCGCGACACAGGCCCGTCGTCAGCCGGGTTCGGCGTTTAAGCCGTTTGTGTATCTGGCCGCCCTTGATCAGGGCTTTACGCCGTCGACCCTTGTTCTGGATGCGCCGTTCGTGATTGATCAGGGGCCGGGACTTGGAAAATGGAAGCCGGGTAACTACAGCGGTAACTTCTATGGCCCGTCGACCATGCGTCTGGGCATTGAAAAATCCCGTAACCTGATGACCGTTCGACTGGCGCAAACCATCGGTATGCCGACGGTTGCCGAATATGCCGAACGGTTTGGCATTGTTGATGATCTGCCCGAAGTTCTGTCGATGTCACTTGGTGCGGCAGAAACGACTGTGATGCGTTTGACTGCGGCCTATGCCGAGCTGGTCAATGGCGGCAAGAAAATCACCCCGACCCTGATTGACCGTATTCAGGACCGTCGCGGTAATGTGATTTACCGTCGCGACGAACGCGAATGCGCACAATGTCAGAATGTTGCCTTCCGTAATCAGATGCCGCCTGATCTTCCTGATACCCGTGAACAACTGACCGATCCGGCCAGTGCCTTCCAGATGGTCCATATCATGGAAGGTGTGGTGTCGCGCGGTACGGGCCGTACGATTGCCGAACTTGGTTATCCGCTGGCGGGTAAAACCGGTACGACCAACGATTCACGTGATGCCTGGTTTGTCGGCTTCTCGCCTGACCTTGCTGTCGGTGTTTATGTTGGCTTTGATGACAACCGGTCTCTTGGTGACAAGGAACAGGGTGCCAGTGCCGCAGCCCCGATCTGGAAGGAATTCATGCGCGGTGCGCTTGAAGGCACCAAAGCCATTCCGTTCCGTACCCCGCCGGGTATTCGCATGGTCCGTGTTGAATCACGTACCGGCATTCCTGCCCGTCCGGGTGATCAGGACGTGATCTGGGAGGCCTTCAAACCCGGGACCATTCCGGCATCAAACGACAATGTCATTGATGGTGGTTATAACGGATTTGGTGGTTCGGACGGCGGTAATGGTGGTGCGGTTTCCGGACCGGGCGGCATTTACTAAGTACCGGTTTGACCCGAAATCAACCGATGCAAAACCCGGCGGGGAAACCTTGCCGGGTTTTTGCATGGTTGCAGGGGTTTCAAGCCGGACAAAAACTGTTATAAGCGGCGCCGAAGTTGCCGCTTTTATATGTGGCCAAACAAATTTCAGATGAATAACGGAGACATCAATGCGCGCTGAAGCACAGGCATTGGTCGATGAAATCAAGCAGTCGATGGCACTGCTGAGGAGGCATCTTTGACTGGGATAACGCTCTTAGACGCCTGGACGAACTGAACGCACTGGCCGAAGACCCGACTCTTTGGGACAACGCCGCCAATGCGCAGAAAGTCATGCGTGAACGTACCCAGCTTGATGATGCCATCAATGGCTATAAAAAGCTCGCCCAGGAGCTTGAAGACAATATCGGTCTGATCGAACTTGGCGAAGCCGAGGACGATGCGGAAACGGTTGCCGAGGCCGAAGAAGGCCTGCGTGCGATCCGCGAGATTGCCGCACAACGCGAACTTGAAAGCCTGCTTTCTGGCGAAGCAGACGCCAACGACGCCTATCTTGAAATCCATGCCGGTGCCGGTGGTACCGAGGCACAGGATTGGGCATCGATGATGGCGCGCATGTATTACCGTTGGGCAGAGTCCAAGGGTTACAAGCTTGAGATGCTCGAAGAAAGTGATGGCGAGGAAGCCGGTATCAAATCGGTGACCTACAAGATTTCGGGTCTCAATGCCTATGGCTGGCTGAAGAACGAAGTGGGGGTGCATCGTCTGGTGCGTATTTCGCCCTATGACAGTTCTGCACGTCGCCATACCAGCTTCTCGTCGGTTTGGGTCTATCCGGTGATTGACGACAATATCGAGATTGAAATCCTTGATAAGGACCTTCGTGTCGATACCTATCGTGCATCGGGTGCCGGTGGTCAGCACGTTAACCGTACAGATTCGGCGGTTCGTATTACCCACATTCCGACCGGCATTGTTGCCCAGTGTCAGAACGACCGTTCGCAGCATAAAAACCGCGACACGGCGATGAAGATGCTCAAAGCGCGTTTGTATGAAGCCGAACTTCAGAAACGCGAAGCCGAGGCACAGGCGGTTGAAGACAGCAAAACCGATATCGGTTGGGGCCATCAGATCCGTTCCTATGTCCTGCAGCCTTATCAGATGATCAAGGATCTGCGTACCGGCACCGAAACGTCCGATACCCAGGGCGTGCTGAACGGCGATCTTGATGCCTTTATGGCAGCGGCCCTTGCCGCCAAAGTCACCGGATCGGCTGGCGAGGTCGAAGACATCGATTGATCGGTTGACGATAACCGGTTGAAATATAAAGCACCCCGCTGTTTTTTCGGCGGGGTGTTTTGATTTTGGACTTTGTTTTCCTGAAAATGCCATCGCCACGAAACCGGTGAAAAAGGCGGTTTGCCCCCAAAAATCCCATTTCTGTCACACAATTGCCGAATAGCTTTGCCATGGTGTGGCCATGCAAGACCCGCCAAGCAATAACAAAGCGCCAGACGATGACTGGTCAAAGGCGGGCTGGCTCAGAGCAAACATCTTTTGTCAGGTGAAGTCCCAAATGGTCCAGCACTCTCTTGGTCCGGTCGCAGTCGGCGACCAGTTCAAACTCGCAACTCCGAACGGCCCGGTTTTCGAGGTTGTCAAAATCCGTCAGATGGCACCGGTCGATCATGCCCTGATCACCAAGGTGCGTGATACCAAATCTCCGACCCTGATTTCGGTCACGACCCTTTTGAACCGGGACTTCTATATTCCGGTTGCCCCGGAAAACCGTCAGATGCCTGATAGTGACGGGATTCTGCGTGGCATTTGATTGTTAAGCGGCACTTTACGCTGTTTCGTTGAAAAACAGGTTGGCATGGCGGCCCCGGCACGGTGAAATGATGCAAACATAAAATGCATTTCATCAGGGGCCTCCATCATGTCTGACGCCACGGCAAATCAGAATATCCTCGAACGTCTTTTTTCGGTTCTTGAAAACGATATCCTGCCCAAAACACGTGCGGGTGTTTCGGATGGTAACAAGCTTTTCGGGGCGGCGATCCTGCGCAAATCCGATTTGTCGCTGGTGATTGCCGAAACCAACAACGAAACCGAAAACCCGCTATGGCATGGCGAGGTCCATTGTCTTAAGCGGTTCTATGAAATCCCGGCCAATCAACGCCCGGCGACATCAGAGCTTATTTTCCTGTCGACCCATGAACCTTGTTCGATGTGCCTCTCGGCCATCACCTGGGCCGGTTTTGACAATTTCTATTATTTCTTCTCGTACGAAGATTCCCGTGATGCCTTTGCCATTCCCCATGATCTGAAAATCATGAAAGAGGTCTTCACACTTGCAGACGGGGAATACAACAAGTCCAACGCATTCTGGGACAGTCATTCGATGATGGGCATGGTGGCCGAACTGTCGGAAAATGACCGGGCAGGGTATGTGGCACGGGCCAAGGCAATCTCGGATGAATATGATCGCCTTTCGGCGCAATATCAGGACGGCAAGTCCGATAACGACATCCCCCTGAACTAAGCAATTCCTTCGGTTTTACGTCTGAGTCCGAATCTGGCGAGTTTTGATCACCAGTTCTGATAAACTGCCGGGCATGGAACAGCTCAATAACGATATATGCTATCAGGCACTCAAAACCCGGGACCGTCGGTTTGACGGGCGGTTTTACACCGCGGTTCTGACCACCGGAATTTTCTGTCGCCCGATATGCCCCGCAGTCACGCCAAAGCGTGCCAATGTGGAATTTTATCCCAGTGCCGAGGCGGCAATCGCCCACGGGTTCCGCCCGTGCCTGCGCTGTCGCCCCGAAGCCGCCCCCGGAAGTCCGGCCAGTGCCGGCGTTCATGCAACCGTGGCCCGTGCCGTACGTCTGATAGATCAGGGTGCACTTGAAACCGGATCGATTGCCGATCTGGCGGATCGGCTTGGGGTCGGGGACCGGCATTTGCGCCGCATCTTTAAGGAACATACCGGTGTAACGCCCCAAGAACACGCCAAGGCCAGACGCCTTTTGCGGGCGCGCCAACTGATTGTTGATAGCAATCTGACCATGATTGAAATTGCCGATATTGCCGGTTTTGGCAGTTTGCGGCGGTTCAATGATGCGATGAAGCAGGCCTATGGGCAGGCGCCGACGGCCTTTCGCCGCGGTGTAAAATTGAAAACCCCAGCCAATGACGGATCGGATGACCCGTTTGCGCCGCGCAATGATGATCTGATCTTGCGATTGCGGGCCAGACAGCCGTTTGATGCCGAATATCTTTTGGCATTCTTCCGGGCGCGCGCCATTCCGGGATTGGAAACGGTACGTGACCGCATCTATGCCCGTGGTTTTCGGATGGGCGATGGCGTCGGTTTGATGATCTGTCATTTCAGCCCGGATCAAAGCGGGGTGGATGTGATCCTGCGCGGTCCGGCCCGCGAAGCTGTCCTTGAAATCGGGGCGCGGGTTCGGCGTCTGTTCGATCTTGATGCCGACGTGCCATCCATTACCGCACAGTTTGCCGAGGATGTGCTGCTTGCGCCGCTGATTGAAAAGCGTCCGGGATTGCGTGTGCCGGGATGCTGGGACCGGTTTGAACTGGCCATGCGCGCCGTGCTTGGACAACAGGTTTCGGTTGCTGCGGCCCGTACCTTGGCGGGGCGGATTGTGGCACGGTTTGGCACAACATTGCCTGATGATCTGGTTGCAGACACGGGTGTGACGCATCTGTTCCCTGATGCTGCAATGCTTGTCGATCAGGAACTGATTTCCATCGGGTTGACAACCAGACGGGCCCAAACATTGGCCGATGTCATCGATTTGTTTGCCGATCCCGCCTGCGATCAGAAACCGGGCGATGCCCTGATTGCCGACATGACGGCGATCAAGGGGATCGGTCCTTGGACGTTGAATTATTTCGGTCTGCGCGGGCTTGGTGACCCGGATGCCTTTCCCGCCGCCGACCTTGGTATCCTGAAGGCATCAGGCATGGGCGGCGGGCCCGACAAGGCCAAGGCACTTGATAGCCTGTCTGAAAACTGGCGGCCCTGGCGGGCCTATGCCGCGCAATATCTTTGGTCCGCATTGGAAGGAGAAGGATGATGACAACCACAATCAACGTCGTTCGTTACGCCAGCCCGATCGGGATGCTTTCATTATCATCGGTCGACGGAAAACTTGTGCATCTTGATTTCGAAGACAACGATGATCGTCTTAAAACCATCCAGACACGGCGTTTCAAAAAACTCGACTGGATCGAAGGCGGTTCTGCACCGAAAGCCATCACTAATTGGCTCGATGGTTATTTCGCTGGTGTCGTAGGTGATCTTCCGATGGCGGCGATCACGATGATTGGTACCGATTTTCAGAAATCCGTCTGGGATGCCCTGATCAACATTCCCAATGGCAAAAGTGTTTCCTATGCCGGGCTTGCGGTTCAGCTTGGAAAGCCAAATGCGGTGCGTGCCGTGGCCCGTGCCAATGCACTGAATCCGGTTTCGATCATTGTGCCGTGTCATCGCGTGATTGGATCAAACGGCACCTTGACCGGCTATGCCGGCGGGCTTGATCGCAAGAAATGGCTGCTTGATCACGAAGCTGCCATGTTGGCCCGTGCCGCATAAGGCGTGTGCCGTCCTAAAATAGGTTGACGGTTTT
>NZ_JPWF01000011.1:0-152500 GCF_003326675.1 Thalassospira profundimaris | reverse complement strand
CGCTGTGTTTGGACGGCCCGGTGGCCATAGCGGCCGGGAACCACCTGATCCCATCCCGAACTCAGAAGTGAAACCAGCCTGCGCCGATGGTACTTTGTCTTAAGGCACGGGAGAGTAGGTCACCGCCGGGCCTTCCAAATACAGCAACATATTCCCTATATACACGACATCAAAAACCCTCGACCTTCTGGTCGAGGGTTTTGTCGTTTCAGGGTGTTTTTCCAAATTTAGTCAGCGCGCAATTTATTGATTTCGTCGGACAGCTCGGAAATCAGTTCCTGATTGCGTTGAACCACCGTGTTGATCTTGCTTGCCGATTCAGCGGCACGCGATGCCAGCTCGCGGACTTCGCTGGCGACCACGGCAAAGCCGCGCCCGGCTTCACCAGCACGGGCCGATTCAATGGTAGCATTCAGGGCCAGCAGATTGGTTTGCGACGCAATGCCATTGATCGTCGAGATCATCGAACTGATATCTGCACCCGATTTCACAAGATCCTGTACCACGGCTTCGCTTTTGGCGACGACTTCGCGTTTGTCGGTTACGTCGCTGGCATACATGATGAATTTTTTTACATTGCCTTCGCTGTCCTGCACGGTGGCAAAGGTGGCCGAAAAACCAAAAGGCGGGCGGTTATCACCAAAGGATAAATCGAATTCGAGATGAAGCACGCCACTTGACCGCAGTTTGGCGATATCGTCACTATCCAGCACATTGCCAAGATGGCCAAGCGCCGATCTGGTTGCATTATCGGAAACCGATTTCGATTGCATGAAGTCGTTAATATCAATCAATTGGCCGTCAGGGCCCCAATCGGCAAACAGCATGGATTTGCTGATGGCATCAAAACGGGCCTGATATTCGAGCGCGAGGGATTTGACGTCATTGATATCGGCGATGATGCCAATGAATCCGGTATGATGGCCATTGGCGTCATGGGTCGGGTTGCTGGTGACTGATACCCAAAGCGACCTGCCGGAACTGTCGCGAAGCTCCACCTCGTCATAGAAGGCTTCGGGACGGTTAAGCTGATCTGTCATGCGTTGGACAGTTTCGGGATCGGCTTGCGGACCCACCAGGATTTCCTTGATCCATTTTCCGGCCACATCTTTCAGCGTAAAACCGAACATGGCAGTAAAGCCGTTATTGACATAAAGGATGTGCCGACGCTGATCGGTGATGACGACGGCGTTACTGGTTTGATTCGCGACCATAGAGATCAGGGCGAATTCTTCGCGCTTGTTATATTCTTCGGTAATGTCGCTTGCGAATTTGATGACCTTGATCACCTTGCCATTCGGGTCGCGGATCGGGTTATAGGTCGCATGGATCCAGACATCCTTGCCGCTTTTGGTGATCCGGCGGAATTCGGCTGTCTGATATTGCCCGTTGCGCAGGCTTTCCCAGAATTTGCCATAGGCGTTTGAATTGGCTTCTTCGGGGGCAACGAATATGCGGTGATGCTTGCCCGCGACCTCATCCATCGCATAACCCATCAGATCGAGAAAGTTCTTGTTCGCGCGGATGATGGTGCCATCCAGATTGAATTCGATGACCGCCTGGGCGCGTTCAATGGCACTGATCTGGGAGCTTGCACTGGCGGTTTGCAAAACCTGATCGGTGACATCTGTGGCAAATTTGATGATGCGATCAACTTTTCCGTCTTTGAAAATCGGTGTGTAGGAAGCCTGTATCCATACATCCTTGCCCGATTTCGTGATGCGGCGGAACTGTGCCGTTTGCGCGATGCCTTTGCCGAGGTCTTGCCAGAATTTGGCATATTCAGTGCTTTTGGCGTCTTCGGGCGGGACAAAAATCCGGTGATGTTTGCCCTGAACTTCGGCAAGCGTGTATTCCAGCAAAGACAGGAAATTTCCATTCGCGGTCCGGATTGTGCCATCCAGCGAAAATTCGATAACCGCCTGGGTTTGATTGATGGCGGCGATCACGTCGCTTTCTGTCCCTTGGGTGGGTGCAGGTTCGAAGGCAGGTTGCAAATGAGCGCGACCATTGGACTTCGAGCCTGAAACTGAAAAGCCGAACATGAATGCTGCCTCGCTTGGGGTCAGTGTTTCCCGAAATTGCCGATTATAGTGTTTAAATGCTTTCGCATGGCGGCAGGTTCAAGGTGAGGCATCAGTTGCAGCTTGGACAGGCAGCAAAAATCCAGGTGTTCGACGGTGTCACCGCAGATGATTATGCCGGGGTGCCGGAAAATGCCGTGGCGGGCTCGGGCGGGCTTTGACGCAGGCTGGAAAGGTAATCCTGGCTGATATCGTGAACGGCCATGATGTGCCCGTACAGCAGATCCTCGGCCGCTTTGACGTCGCCGCGCAGGATGGCGTCAACGATGCCCTGATGTTCCTCGTGGGAGGAAGCAAGACGGGCAAGGCTTTGGAACTGGACCCGCCGGAAAGGGGCAACACGGCGTCGTACCGAAAGCGTCACATCGACCAGAACATCATTATGGGTGCCGCGATAGAGCGCGTTATGAAAGGACCTGTTCAAGGTTTCGTAGCTGTCGCTGTCTCCCAATCGAACCGTTTCGGCCAGTTCGTGATGGATCTTTTCAAGGTTATGGCGTTCGCCACTTGTCATGCGTTTGGCGGCAAGTCGTCCGCACATGCCTTCCAGTTCTGCCATGCTTTCAAACATCGCCGTTAAACGTTCGGGCGTGGCAAGCGAGACATAAACGCCGCGGTTCGGGATTTTTTCGGCCAGTTCAGTCGCGGTAAGCAGTTGCAATGCTTCGCGAACCGGGGTGCGCGATACGCCAAAACGCTTTGCCAGAAGCGGTTCTTCCAAACGTTGTCCCGGCGGGAGCTTTCCCTTGACGATGTCATCTTCCAGCGTCTGACACAGTTGCTGGGCGATGCCGACTGTTTCGGCATGTTGCGAGGACGGGGTGAGCGTTTGGTTAAGCTCGATCATATGGCGTGCGGACCCTTCTTACGAGGTTTGGTTGGTCTCCTCTGTCGGGAATGTATACACGAATTTTGCGATGAAATCCAAGTATCCCGGTCGTTCTATTGGTGTGATGATTTTTCTTTCCTGAAAATGCGCATTATATGTGCAATTAAAATGTGCACCGCAATATATCGATTAAAATATATGCATTATTTTTCATTCGGGATGTGTTAAATTTAGTTAAGTTATTGAAAAATATACAATAGCATGGTCGTTGCAGGATGTATACACATGCGGAATACATTCCGTTGGGATTCCGTTTCATAGAAATAGCTATCTCTATCAGGGAGACATCAATGACCAACGTTAAACGGCGCGACTTTCTGACCAAGTCGGCAATCGGGGCTGCGGCAACCGGGGCTGCTGTCATCGCGGCACCGAACATTGTGCGTGCAGAGGAAACCTTTAACTGGAAAATGACCAATGCCTATGGCCCGGGATCGCCTTTTTATGTGACCGGCCCGGGCAGCCCGGAGGATTTCTGCAAACGTGTGACGGAAATGTCGAATGGCCGTCTCAATATTCAGCATTTTGCCGCAGGCGAGCTGATCCCTGCACTGGAAGGTTTTGACGCGGTTCAGGCCGGTACGGTCGAAATGAATGCGGCAAACGCCTATTTCTGGGCGGGTAAAATCTTTGCGGCACAATATTTCACGACTGTTCCGTTCGGTCTGAATTTCCAGGGCATGAATGCCTGGCTGTATCATGCGGGTGGTCTCGATCTGTGGCATGAAGTCTATAAGCCATATGGTCTTGTCGCTTTCCCGATGGGCAATACCGGCGTGCAGATGACCGGCTGGTTCCGTGAGCCGATCAACAGCCTTGACGACTTCAAGGGCCTGAAAATGCGTATTCCGGGTCTGGCGGGCAAGGTCTATCAGCAGATCGGCGTTGAAGTGAAACTGCTTCCGGGCGGCGAAATCTTCCCGGCACTCGAACGTGGTGTGATTGATGCAGCCGAGTTTGTTGGTCCCTATCAGGATCGTCGTCTTGGTCTGCAGAAAGCCGCCAAATACTATTACACCACCGGCTGGCACGAGCCGTCCAACGTGACTGAGCTTCTGATCAACCAGAAGGCATGGGAAAGCCTTCCTGCCGATCTGCAGGCGATCGTGAAGAATGCCGCACAGGCCTGCAACCTTGACAGCCATTCCTGGTGCGAAGCCAATAACGCAGCCGCCCTGCGTGATCTGGTCGAAAACTTTGGCGTGACCGCACAGACCCTTCCGGATGAAGTGGTGGTCAAACTTAAGGGCATTACCAAGGAAACCCTTGAAGCCGAGGCTGCCAAAGACCCAATCACCAAAAAGGTCCATGACAGCTTCATGGCGTTCCGTGATACCCACCGTGAATGGGCTGCGGTCAGTGAAAAACCCTATCACGGGATCATTTCATCCAAAGACGGGATGAGCTGATATGAAGTCGACCCGTACAGAACCATTTTTTGATCGCATTCTTGGTCTGATTGTCGATATTGCCGGATGGGGGGCTGCCATTAGTGGTTTGGCCCTTGTGCTGGTTGTCGGCGGGAATGTATTGCTGCGCTATCTGCTGAATTCCGGCAGTGTGGCAATGCAGGAGCTTGAATGGCATCTGGTTTCGCCGATTGCTTTGATGGGCATGGCCTATGGCATGCGTCATGGCGGTCATGTGCGGGTCGATTTTCTGTATGAACGTCTGGGTCCGAAGGCCCAGGCGATCATTGACCTGTTTTCAGCCATCCTGATGGCGATCCTTGGTGGGGCATTGATCTGGTTTTCGATCCCCTATGTCGAGCAGTCCATCATGATGGGCGAAGGATCACCCGATCCGGGCGGTTTGCCGTATCGCTTCCTGCTGAAGGCATTTATTCCGCTTGGATTTGGGTTGTTGCTCATTCAGGCCATTTCACAGGCCCTGATCAATTATCGCCAGATACGCGCCGAAAACGACGCACCCGCCTATGAGACATCTGCCGCAGTCACCCAAAGCGGCGCAGGAGACTAATCAGACATGACCGGAAATGAATGGCTGGCCATTGGCATGGTCGGGGGCTTCTTTGGCTTCCTCGTGCTTGGTGTGCCGGTGGCGATCTCGCTTGCGATTTCGGGATTTGCCTTTGGGATTATGGGGTTTGGCACCGGCCTGTTCAATTTGCTGCCTGCGCGCGTTTACGGGGTTGTGACCAACTATACGCTGCTTGCCTTGCCGCTTTTCATCTTCATGGGGGTGATGCTTGAAAAGTCGAAACTTGCCGAAGAACTGATTGACGTTATCGGTCATGCCATGGGGCGGCTCAAAGGCGGTATGGGGCTTGCCATTGTTATTGTCGGGGTGCTGATGGGGGCATCGTCGGGCGTGGTCGGGGCGACGGTTGTGACGGTCGGTTTGCTGTCGCTGCAACCGCTGATCAACCGTGGCTATGACAAGGGGGTGGCCAGCGGTGTTATTTGTGCGTCGGGCACCCTTGGCCAGATCATTCCGCCCAGTCTGGTGCTTATCCTGCTTGCCGATATTCTGGGGGAATCTGTCGGGACGCTGTTTGCCGCGGCCATGGTGCCGGGTTTGATCCTTGCCGGGATGCTGGGGCTTTATCTGGTGCTGTTGGGAATTTTTAAACCCGAAATGGTGCCGGCCATCCCGCAGGAAGAGCGCGATGCGCTTGGCTCGCGTGATTTGCTGATCAAAATCGTCAAGGTGGTGTTGCCGCCGCTGGCACTTGTTTTTGCTGTTCTCGGGTCAATTGTTGGCGGGATTGCCGCCCCGACCGAGGCCGCGTCCATGGGCGCGCTTGGTGCCTTGTTGCTCGCACTTTTTACCGGGCGGCTTAATCTTGGTGTGATGCGCGACGTTCTGCATGACACTCTGATTACCAGTGCGATGGTGTTCTTTATCCTGATATGTGCGCAGCCATTCGGTCTTGCCTTCCGAGGTCTTGGTGGCGAGGGCCTTGTCCATGCCATGTTTGAATGGGTGCCCGGCGGGGATATGGGCAATCTTCTGTTTATGATGGGCGTGATCTTTATTCTCGGGTTTTTCCTGGAATGGATCGAGATTTCCTATATCGCGCTTCCGATGTTTTTGCCGGTATTCCAGAATAGCGGGATCGATATGGCCTGGCTTGCCATTCTGGTGGCGATGAACCTGCAAACCAGTTTCCTTACACCGCCATTTGGCTGGGCGCTGTTCTTCCTTAAGGGGGTGGCACCACCTTCGGTTTCCACGGTGAATATCTATCGCGGTGTCATACCCTTTATCGGTATTCAGGCACTGGCGTTGATCCTGCTGTTTATCTTCCCGGGATTAACAAGCTGGTTGCCCGATCTGATCGGTTGGTAGGTGCCGGATAATTCCGAAATCATTCTACGATGTGAAAAGCCGCTGAACGGAAAATGAAATCAGCGCTATGAACAGACGATACGGACATGCCGCGCCATATGCGCAGCATGTCCCAAGCGTTACTGCGGCAGGGAGGCCGAAAGAAAATGTTACGTTCCAGAACCGCCCTTGGGGGCATGGTCACCGCCCCGCATCATCTGGCCGCCCAGGCCGGGCGCGATATCCTGCGCGATGGCGGTAACGCGGTCGAGGCGATGATTGCAGCCGCCGCCACCATTGCGGTTGTTTATCCGCATATGAATGCGATTGGCGGTGACGGGTTCTGGATCATTGCTGAACCGGGCAAGGAGCCGGTTGCCATTCGCGCCTGTGGCGGCGCGGCAGGGATTGCAACACCGGACTTTTACCGCGAACAGGGTCATGCCGCGATCCCGGCTCGTGGACCACTGGCCGCCCTTACGGTTGCCGGTGCGATTGGTGGCTGGATCAAGGCTTCTGAAATTGCCAAGGGGATGGGCGGTGTAATCCCGCTGGAACGGTTGCTTGCCGATGCCGTTCATCACGCCAAAACCGGCATGCCGGTCACGAAGTCCCAAGTTGAACTGACCACCACCAAGATGGCAGAGCTTAAAGGTTCACCCGGTTTTGTTGATACCTATGCCGCGAATGGCATTCCCGCCATCGGGGATGTGTTGAAGCAACCCGCCCTTGGCGCAACGCTTGAACATCTTGGCAAGGTCGGGCTTGATGATTTTTATCGCGGTGATATCGCCCGCAATAACGCCAAGGGCCTGACATCGGTCGGAAGTCCGATCAGGCCTTCCGATCTTGAAAACTATCACGCCAAGGTCATGACACCGCTTTCGGTCAGGCTTTCAGCGGGAACAGTCTTTAACATGGTGCCGCCAACCCAGGGCGTGGCATCTCTTATGATCCTTGGCCTTTTTGATCGCTTGGGCGTGACGGCGGGTGACAGGTTTGATCATATCCATGGATTGATCGAGGCCACCAAGCGCGCCTTTATTGCGCGTAACAACCATGTTGGCGATCCCGACCGCATGACGATTGATCCGGCATCGCTTTTAAGCACCGAAATGCTTGATCGCGAAGCCGCGAAAATAAATATGAAAACCGCACAGCCCTGGCCGCATGTGGCCAAGCCCGGTGATACGATCTGGATGGGAACGGTTGATGCCAATGGCGTTGCGGTAAGCTATATCCAAAGCATCTTCTGGGAATTCGGGTCCGGTATTGTGGTGCCGGAAACCGGCGTTTTGTGGCAGAACCGCGGGGCAAGCTTTACGCTTCATGAAGGCCCCAATCAGCTTGGGCCGGGGCGACTGCCGTTCCATACGCTGAACCCGGCACTGGCGCGCCTCAATGACGGATCGGTTCTGACCTATGGCACGATGGGCGGCGAAGGGCAGCCACAAACCCAGTCCGCGGTCTTCACCCGCAATGTCCTGTTTGGTCAGGACCTGCAGGAAGCAATCACCGCCCCGCGCTGGTTGCTTGGCAAGACGTGGGGCGATGAAACCACTACACTTAAACTTGAAAACCGCTTTGATCCGGCCCTGATCGACCAGCTTAAATCAGCCGGTCACGCGGTCGAAATCGTTGGACCCTATGAAGACATGATGGGCCATGCCGGTGGTATCCGGCTGCGTTCGAACGGGGTTATGGAAGGGGCAACAGATCCGCGTGCGGATGGGGCGGTTTCCGCGATCTGAAGTCGAGTTCAAGCCCCGCGAATGCGGGGCTTTTTCATTCAGGAAAACTCCCACTCAATCACATGACGATAGGTTTCGCCGGGTTTGAGCCAGGGGCTTGGGAAGTCCGGGCGGTTGGGGCTGTTGGGCCAGGTTTGCGGTTCGAGTGCGATGCCTGTGGATGTGTTGAGCGGCACGTCATTTGCGGTTTTCATCGTCCCGGTGAAATGTTTGGCGAGATAGAATTGCAAGCCGGCCTCGGTCGAAAACAGTTTCAAGTGGCGGCCGCTGTCGGGGTCGGACAGGGTGGCGATGGGGCGGAGTGTACCGCGATCCCCGGTCAGGCAGAAATTATGATCAAAGCCCTGCGATGTGTGGGGCAGCATGTCTGATACCCGGGCCGGGCTTCGGAAGTCATAGCCGGTTCCGGCGACGTTACGGGTTTCGGCAAGCGGGATCAGCTTGTCATCGACCGGAAGCCACTGATCGGCATTGATCTGCAAGACGTGATCGGCCGCCGTTTGATCAAATTTCCCCGAAAGGTTCCAATAGGCGTGGCTGGTCATATTGACCGGGCAGGGCGCATCACAGGTCGCCGTGATTTCAAGGCGCAGGCGGTTTTCAGCAAGGATCGAATAGGTTGCGGTTGCGACCATGTTGCCCGGATATCCCTGATCGCCATCGGGTGAGGCGAGTTTGAAAGTGACGCTGCGATCCGACTGATCGGTAATGTCCCATATGCGGCGGTCAAAGCCGTCCTTGCCGCCATGCAGATGGGTTTCGCCTTCGTTGGCGGAAAGGACAATCTCGCGGCCATCGGGATCGGTATAGCGGGAATTTTCGATGCGGTTGGCATAGCGCCCGCACACCGCCCCGATATAGCTGTCCTGGGCAAGGTAGGCATCGTCATCCTTGAGGCCGACCGTGATGTTGGTGCCTTTTGCGCCTTCTAAGCCCGCGGAATTCGAATCCTCATACAAATGAAGATCACAAAGACGCGCGCCAAGCGCAGAAACCGTAAGGCGAATCTGCGATGTGATAAGGGTCACACGCGGGGCGTGTTTACCCGAAATACGGGTTGTTTCACTGGTTTCTGCCATGTCCGGTTTCTGGTGGCTTTTTTGCATTCGATCCTCCCCTAGGCTTTGATTTTTCTGGGTTTATTTCGGTTTGTCAATCGCTGTGCGCGATGGGGCGTATGTTGGAATAACTATATGGTTGAGTGATTTCAAATCATATTGTAATACTATATGGCTTTTAAGCAATAAACCACACTTAGGGAGGAAATCGTGGTGAAATTCACAAAGCTGGCAGTTTCGACTGCGGCGCTTGGCGTTGCGCTTGGTCTTTCGTTTGCGGCACAGGCTGAAATGATGATCGGGTTCTCGCAGATCGGGTCCGAAAGCGGCTGGCGTACATCTGAAACCGCATCGATCAAGGCCGAGGCAGAAAAGCGCGGTATTGATCTCAAATTCTCGGATGCCCAGCAGAAACAGGAAAACCAGATCAAGGCTGTCCGTTCCTTTATCGCACAGGGCGTTGACGGCATTCTTCTGGCCCCGGTGGTTGAAACCGGCTGGGATCAGGTCCTGAAAGAAGCAAAAGATGCCGGTATTCCGGTGGTGCTGGTTGACCGAGGCGTTGACGCCAGCGAAGACCTGTATCTGACCAAGGTGGCATCCGACTTCGTGGTTGAAGGTGCCCTTGCCGCGGCTTGGCTGGCATCGGAAACCAACGCGGTTTGCGATGTTGTCGAATTGCAGGGCACGGTTGGTTCGTCGGCTGCCAATGATCGCAAAGCCGGCTTTGAATCGGTCGTTTCGAATTTCCCGGGCATCAATATCATCCGTTCGCAGTCGGGCGACTTTACCCGTTCGGGCGGCAAGGAAGTTATGGAAAGCTTCCTGAAAGCTGAAAACGGCGGCAAGGATATCTGTGCGGTTTATGCCCATAATGATGACATGGCGCTTGGTGCAGTTCAGGCCATCAAGGAAGCCGGTCTGAAGCCGGGGACCGACATCAAGATCGTCTCGATTGATGCGGTGCCCGATATCTTCAAGGCAATGGCCGATGGCGACACCAACGCGACCATCGAACTGAACCCGCATCTGGGCGCGCCGTCGTTTGACGCGATCAAGGCATCCAAGGCCGGTCAGGACGTTCCGAAATGGATCAAGGCAAATGGTCCGCTCTTCCTGCCTGATACCGCAGCAGAAGAATACAAAATGCGCAGCAAATAACATGTGTCCTGGCACCGTGATCGCAGGGTGACGGTGCCTGTCACGTGGCTGGGTACTGCTTGTGACGTGCTTCGGTTTTTGCCGGAGTACGTCGCGCTGTATCGGGAACAAAAATCAAAAACAGGGAGAGGGTGAGGAACATGTCAAACTCCGCACTTTCTGCAAATGACGCGGATACCGTTCTTTCGGTGCGCGGGGCGGGAAAATTCTTTCCCGGCGTCAAAGCGTTGCAGGATGTCGATTTCGACCTGAAACGCGGCGAAATTCATGCCCTTCTTGGGGAAAACGGGGCGGGTAAATCCACCCTGATCAAGGTTATTACCGGGGTGCATCCCCGTGACGCCGGGGCCGTGTTGCTTGACGGTGCCGAAATCCATCCGCAGCATCCAGGCGATGCGCAGGGGCTTGGAATTTCCACGGTCTATCAGGAAGTCAATCTGGTGCCGACCCTGTCGGTGGCCGAGAACCTGATGCTTGAACGCCAGACACGGAAGTTCGGCCTTATTTCATGGAAAAAGACCGAGGCCGATGCCAAGGCTGCCCTTGATACGCTGGGGCTTGATATTGATGTCAACCGGCCGCTTGGTTCCTATTCGGTGGCGATCCAGCAGCTTGTGGCAATTGCGCGTGCGGTTGCGCTCGATGCGCGGGTTCTTATTCTGGATGAACCGACCGCGTCGCTTGACGGCGAAGAAATCCAGACGCTTTTTCGCATCATGCGCGAATTGCGCGGCAAGGGACTGGGCATTGTTTTTGTTACCCATTTCCTTGATCAGGTTTACGCGGTTACCGACCGGATCACGGTTTTGCGCAACGGGCGGCTTGTTGGCACCTTTGTGACCAAGGACCTGCTGCAGATCGATCTGATCAATCATATGCTGGGTCGTGAACTGGCCGAGGTCAGCGCACACCGCCATCAGGACGAAGGCAGCTATTCCGGGCCAAAGCGCAGCATTCAGGTCAAGAACCTTGGCAAGAAACGCGTGCTGGAGCCGGTATCGCTTGATCTGAATGCAGGCGAGATTGTTGGTCTGGCGGGGCTTTTGGGTTCCGGGCGGACGGAGCTTTCCGAACTGATATTCGGAACGCAAAAGGCTGATAGCGGCCTTGTGTTTCTGGATGGGGAGCCGGTAATGTTGCGCTCCCCGCGCCACGCGATCCGGGCGGGATTTGGGCTTTGTCCCGAAGACCGTAAACAGGATGGCATTGTTGCGGAACTGAGTGTGCGCGAAAACATCGTTCTGGCCCTTCAGGGGCGGCGCGGTTGGCTGCGCCCGATCCCGCGTGCCGAGCAACAGCAATTCGCCGATGACATGATCAGGGCCCTTGGCATTGCCACGCCCGACAGTGAGAAGCCGGTCGGGCAACTGAGTGGTGGTAATCAGCAAAAGGTCATTCTGGCGCGCTGGCTGGTGTCCAAGCCGATCCTGTTGATCCTTGATGAACCGACGCGCGGCATTGATGTCGGTGCCCATGCCGACATCATCAAATTGATCAAGGAACTGTGTGACGAAGGATTGGCGTTGCTTGTGGCATCAAGCGAGCTTGAAGAAATCGTCGCCTTTGCCGACCGGGTTGCGGTGATGCGTGATCGCGAAAAGGTATCGGAACTGGTGGGGGCCGAAATCACCCAGACCAGAATCATCGAGGCGATTGCACGATGACCAGTTTGCAGGACAAAAAGAAATTACGGGAAAGCAGCACCATGTCTGCATCTTCTTTGATAAGCCGGCCCTGGTTTGGCCCGGTCGCGGCACTTGTTCTGATCGTGCTGGGCATCGGGATCATTTCGCCGGACTTTTTCAATATTCGCATTGTTGACGGGCATCTTTACGGATCTCTGGTGGATGTGATCCATCGCGGCGCATCAACCGCCCTTGTTGCCGTGGGCATGGCGATTGTGATCGGAACCCGCGGCATTGATTTGTCGGTCGGTTCGATCATTGCCATTTCGGGTGCCGTCATGGCGGTCCTGATCCGTGATACCGATCTTCATCCGGCGGTGATCATTCTGGCCGCCCTTGGCGCCGGGATTTTGTGCGGGCTTTGGAACGGCATATTGGTGGCATTCCTTGATATTCAGCCGATCATTGCGACCCTGATCCTGATGGTGGCCGGGCGCGGGATCGCGCAGATGATAACCGATGGTCAGATCGTGACATTCCATGGTGCGTTCTTTGAAGGGATCGGCAGCGGATATTTGTTGGGTATTCCGTGGCGCGTGATTATTGCCGCGGCGGTGATTGCAGCAATCTATTGCGTGATGCGTAAAACTGCCCTTGGTCTGTTTGTGGAATCTGTTGGCGGTAATGCACGCGCCAGCCGGGTGGCGGGTATTGATGCACGCGGCATCAAGCTGATGGCATATGCGGCGTCGGGTCTTTGTGCGGCCTTTGCCGGGATCATTATTGCGGCCGATATTCGCGGCGCGGATGCCAATAATGCCGGTTTGTGGCTTGAACTTGATGCGATCCTGGCGGTCGTGATCGGCGGGGCATCCCTGATGGGCGGGCGGTTCTTTATCGCCATGACGGTGATCGGGGTTCTGATCATTCAGGCGCTTACCACCGGCATCCTTCTGTCAGGACTGCCGTCGCAATATACCCTGATCGTCAAGGCGGCTGTGGTGATGATTGTTCTTCTGGTGCAGGCGCCAAAATCCCGCCAACTGGTCGGGCAGGCGATGGAACGCATGAAGCGGGGAAAAGCCGATGAAAATTAATGAACGTTTTTACCCGATCCTTGCGACGCTTGCGGTGCTGGCATTGCTGTATGGTTACGGGATTTTTGAACATCGGGCCTTTTCGGACACCTATGTTCTGGGCGCGCTTTTGACCGATAATGCGTTCCTGATCATTACGGCCGTGGGCATGACATTCGTGATCCTTTCGGGCGGCATTGATCTTTCGGTCGGATCGATGATTGCCTTTATCGGGGTGTTGATGGCCGAACTTGTTACCGGGTTTGGTATGCATCCGCTGATGGCGGCATTGATTTCCCTGATTGTCGGGGCGGCATTCGGGGCCTTTATGGGCGTGATCATTGCCAAGTTCGATATCCAGCCCTTTATCATCACGCTTGCCGGTATGTTCTTTTTGCGCGGTGTGTGCTTCTTGATCAATCTGGATTCCGTTCCGATTGACCATCCGTTTGTTGCCGCCTTTAGCGGGTTCAAAGTGCAGCTGCCCGGTCGTGGCTGGTTGACGGCATCGGCGCTTTTGATGCTGGCGACTGTGATCGGCGGGGTGGTGATTGCCCATTACACGCGTTTCGGGCGCAATGTCTATGCGATTGGCGGGGATCGTCATTCGGCCGAACTTCTTGGCATCCCGGTGCATAGCACGATCATTCGCGTCTATACCCTGTCGGGCTTTTTCAGTGCGCTTTCGGGCGTTGTCTTTGCCTTCTATACCGCATCGGCCTATCCGTTGGCCGCGGTCGGGGTGGAACTTGATGCGATTGCCGCCGTGGTGATTGGCGGCACACTTTTGACTGGCGGTATGGGCTTTGTCATGGGCACGTTCTTTGGCGGGATCATCATGGGGGTTATCCAGACCCTGATCGCCTTTGACGGATCGCTTAACAGCTGGTGGACCAAGATCATGATCGGGGCATTGCTGTTTGGCTTTATCGTCCTGCAACGCCTGATCACACGGTCGTTCTCGGGGATGCGGGCCGGGGCAACCTGACAGAGTTTCGAACGAGCAAGATCATACATGTCGTTTGGGGCGGCCCGGAAGGGTCGCCCCGTTTGTATTGCGGTTAACAACCGTAACAGGATTTGCCAAAATCGCTGCAGACTTCCGCGACTTTGGCTTTCAGATTGGGGGCATCCTGTTCCGCAGCCGTAAAGCACGCATTGCCTGCAATCCCGGGCTGAAGCTTATCGCCGACGACGAAATTGTAGTGGTTGGAACCGCTGCTATATGTAAGGAAACTCGCGTCGCAATGCAGGTGAGGATATCGACTGCCATCGTTTTCACCTGCTTCTGTGTAATAGGTCTGATTGGCGCAATATTCCTTTTTCAGGTTCGCCTGGGCATCAGATGCCGCAAAGCTGACGACGCATAGCATAGAAAATGCGATCACAAGATGTCTCATAACATCCTCCGTTGACGTAAAAAAAACGGGCCATACAGCCCGTTTTGCGACGCGTGGAGATATGTGTTGTGACTTAAAGTCGTTCGTTAAAGCCCGATCTGATCCCAGTCATGATCAACCGACATGCCCAGTTGCTGGCGCAGCTGGCGCATGGTGCGGCGAAGCAGTTTGTGCATGGTCGCACGCGCCTCGTCCGGGTCGCGATGGCTGATGGCGGCATAGACTGCCTGGTGATCGGGCAGGGATTGCACATGGGCCTTGGGGCCACCCGATGACAGGCGGAATGACCCGATAAGGGCGGTTTCAATCAGCATGCCGAACGACTTCATGAAATCGTTGCCCGATGCATTCAGGATCGCCTGATGGAATTGCAGGTCGGTGATATAAACCGCCTCGGTCCCCAGTTCGGCCTTTTCCATGGCGTCATAGGCATCGCCAATGGCCTTGATTTCATCGGGTGTTGCGCGCACCGCAGCCATGGCGACCGTATTGGGTTCAATGATCAAACGCGTTTCAAACAGCGCATACAGGAATGCCGGGTCCGGGTCCGGGAAGTGCCATGACAGGACATCGGGGTCCAGAAGGTTCCAGCTTGACCGCGGTTTGACGCGGGTGCCGGTTTTCGGGCGGCTTTCAATCAGGCCCTTGGCCGACAGGATCTTGATCGCTTCGCGCAGTGCCGTGCGTGATACGTCAAGCGATTCACTTAGTGCGGCTTCGGTCGGAAGAACATCGCCCGGTGCCAATTGGCCCGAAACAATCCGCGCCCCCAAATCATGGGCAACGATACTGTGCAGGCTGCGTTTGGCATAGGTTCTCGACATCGACGACATTAAATTCCCTCCGGCGGGGCCTTATCTGTAAGGAAAAAGGCAAAAGGCCCGCTTTGCAATTATTCATATAATATGAATTAATTTCGAGGGCAACTTATCTGACCCCATCAAGGCTTTGTGTTGCAAAGCATATAATTATTTCGGGCGGGGTCGAATTGCCGGACCGGCAATCGCAAAGGGCAGTACCTTATAAACCACTGCGCGATGGATCGAAAGAACTGACTTCACCTGTTTGTCGCTTGACAGTCCCGGATATCCTGATCATTAATGTTATTGTATGAAGAATTAAAAAGCATAATTTTCAGGAGGAAGCATCATGATCACGGACAGGGCGATTTAACCACGCTTCTGAACCGGACGTGAAACCGACGCTGTTTGCAGGATAAATTGCCCACCGGGAAATTTTGTCTTTTGCACCGCGCAGGGTCGGGATGGATGCAAATTCTGACACTTATGGATCGTAAAACGGACCGAACAGGGGCGGAGTCCCTGTGCGCGGGCCGCCAGAGAACCAAAGAGAAACCAGACGACGGGAGAAACCACGATCATGTCTGATCGCATGGCGACACACTATACCAGCCTTGAAGATAAATCGGTTTTCATCACCGGGGGCGCTTCGGGCATTGGCGAGGCACTTGTGACTGCCTTTGTCGAGCAGGGCGCAAAGGTTGCCTTTGTCGACATCATGGAAGATGCCGGCAATGCGCTTGTTGAAAAGCTGTCCAAGGATGCGCGCAACGCGCCCCTGTTTATCAAATGTGATCTGACCGATATCGCCGCCCTTAAGGCTGCTGTTGCCAAGGCTGCTGAAATCAACGGGCCGATCACAGGCCTTTTGAACAATGCCGCCAACGACACCCGTCATAAATGGCAGGACGTCACCCCGGAATACTGGGATGAACGCCAGGCAATCAATATTCGCCCGTCCTTTTTTGCCATTCAGGCAGTTGCGCCGATGATGCAAAAAAATGGCGGTGGCGCGATCATCAATTTCGGTTCGGTAAGCTGGATGATGGGGCAGGGCGGTATGCCCGGCTATACCACGGCAAAGGCATCGACCCATGGTTTAACACGTGGCATGGCGCGCGATCTGGGCAAGGATCATATCCGCGTAAATACTCTTGTGCCCGGCTGGGTCATGACCCAGCGCCAGCTTGACCTTTGGGTGGATGAGGCGGCCGAACGTGAAATCGACGAACGCCAGTGCCTTAAGAACAAGGTGATGCCACAGGATATCGCCCGTATGGCGTTGTTCCTGATTTCCGATGAAAGCCGGATGGTCACCGCCCAGAACTTTATCGTTGATGGTGGCTGGGTCTGATCTGATTGGCCGTCACCCCGAATACCCATTGTGCAAAGATAGAATGATTTGTCAGGACGTAATTTGATGAGACTGGTTCAATTTAAGGATACCGCAGGCGCCCAGCATGTTGCCGTTGTCGAGGATCAGGATACCCTGGTGCCGCTAACCGGCGTTTCGACGACCCGTGAACTGGCCGGGATCGCGATAACAAAGGGCATCACCATGATCGAGGCCGCCAAGGCCCGCATGGGTGAAGAAAGCCTTGATTACAATGCGATTGCATCCGAAGGCCGTTTGTTGCCGCCAATTACCCATGCCGACCCGGCACATTTCCTTGTGACGGGTACGGGCCTTACCCATCTTGGGTCGGCATCGGCACGTGCGAATATGCACAAGGCCGATAACAAGGCGGCTGATGAAACCGATTCCATGAAGATGTTCCGCATGGGCATCGAAGGCGGCAAACCGGCCGCAGGCGAAAAAGGCGTGCAGCCCGAATGGTTCTATAAGGGCGATGGTTCGATTGTTGCCAATCCGGGCGGCGAAATCCCCAGCCCGTCCTTTGCCCTTGATGGCAGCGAGGAACCCGAAATCGCCGCGATCTATATCATTGATCAGAACGGTGATCCGGTACGGATCGGCTTTGCGATTGGCAACGAGTTTTCCGATCACGTGATGGAACGCCAGAACTACCTTTATCTGGCGCATTCAAAGCTGCGCGCTTGTGCGATGGGCCCGGAATTGTTGCTGGGTGACTTGCCAAGCCATGTTGAAGGCATGTCGCGGCTTTACCGCGATGGCAAGGTGATCTGGGAAAAGCCGTTCCTGAGCGGCGAAGACAATATGTCACACTCGCTTGCCAACCTTGAATATCACCATTTCAAATATGACCTGTTCCGCCGTCCGGGCGATGTCCATGCTCACTTCTTTGGTACGGCGACACTGAGCTTTGCCGATGGCATTGCGACACAGGATGGTGATGAATTTGAAATCGAAGCCGCCCCGTTCGGGCGCGCCATTCGCAACCGCCTGACGGTTCAGGCGGAACGTCCGCTGGTGATCAAAACCATCTGATTTTTCGGGAATTTTCGTAATTCCAAGGGGCGTAAAAGCCCCGTCTCCCTCCGAACGACACGACCTCCCCCGGCTCAAGTGATTGGGCCGGGGTTTTCTTTAACTTTTGAGTGTTGTCGGGATGAAGGTCGGCTTTGCAAGCATGTTCGTTGACCTGATGTCCGTAAAAGTTGACATCATTGCTGCCGGAAATTAATGTAGCTACATATGTTTCTACACGTGTTGTGGCCTATTTTATTCGGAAGGGTGTTATGCAAAGTGAAATCAAACGTTGGGGCAACAGTGCTGCTGTGCGGCTTTCCCGTGATATTCTGGCGCAGGCACGACTGGATATTACCAGCCCGATCAGCATTGATGTGAAAGCTGGAAAGATTGTAATCGAGGCGTCTGGAAAAATGCCCAGAAAAGTCAATCTTCCGTTTTCAGAAGCGGACCTTTTGGTCGGGCTTGATGCCAGTGCTGCCCATGCTGATGAGCTTGCCCAGCCTTCTGCTACTGAAATGGGTGAGTGATGACAACCCTGCCATATGTCCCGGAACGCGGCGAGATTGTCTGGCTGGATTTTGAGCCAACTAAAGGCAAGGAAATAGGTAAGTATCGTCCGGCATTGGTTCTGTCATCCAGACAGTATAACAGTCAAACCGGCCTGATGATTTGTTGCCCGGTCAGCACGAGCATTCGCGGGGCTATGACAGAGGTGCCTGTCGATAATCTTGATAAACCGTCTGTTGTGGCCTCCAGCTTGATCCAGACTTTGTCCTGGAAGGATCGCAAGGTAAAATTCATTGCGAAAGCCGAGGCAGGCGTGATGGAGCAAGTGTTGGTTCGCATCATTCCATTGATCGGTGCCGATAGCGTCATAGAGAAATTTATCGAGTGATATGAGATCCCCGGCCCAATGCGTTCGGGTATTGTTTACGACGGACTATCGGTAAAATAAGGAAGGGCAGCAGAACATTCCGCTGCCCTTTGGTCATGACAAGCCCTGGCCTGATCCCGGCCCGGGAAAGGCTGGGGGATCAGGCCTGTTCACTGACCGTCGGGGCGGGGCGCAGGACGGCGGTGACAACCACGGCCGAGATCACAAGTACAATGCCGCCAAGGCTGAACACGCCCAATGCGCCGACATGATCAACCACCAGGCCGCCAATCACCGCACCGCTGGCAATCGCGGTTTGGAAACCGGCAACCACAAGGCCGCCGCCGCTTTCGGCTTCATCGGGGACCGTGCGGGTGATCCAGGTTGACCAGGCAACCGGCACGCCACCAAACGCCATGCCCCAGATCGCCACCAGAACAATGGTCGGGTTCAGCGCGCCATTGATCATCACCATGCCAAGGGTCGCAAGGCCCATGATCAGCGGCATCAGGGCAATGGTCATGCGGAGCGAGCGGGCAATCAGGGCGCCGGCCAGATGTGTGCCGATGAAATTGGCAATGCCAAAGCCAAGCAACACACCCGATACGCCAGCCGTTGCCACACCTGTCACGTTTTCAAGGAACGGACGGACATAGGTGAACAGGGCAAAGTGGCCGGTAATGATAATGACCAGTGAAAACAGGCCAAATTTCATCCCCGGACGATTGATCAAATCAACGAGGGTGCGCAGCGATGCCCGTCCGCGTGGCGGCAGGGATGGCAGCGTTGCGAACTGCACAATAAAGGTGATCACGCCAATCCCGGCAGCCAGCAGGAAGACCGCACGCCAACTGATGATATCGCCAAGGAAGCTGCCAACCGGGGCGGCAAAGACAGTGGCAGCCGAAACGCCACTGAACATGATGGCCAAGGCGCGCGGCACATGGTTTTCCGGCACAAGGCGCATGATGGTGGCCGCCGACATGGTCCAGAAACCGCCAAGCGCAATGCCCAAAAGAACGCGGCCCAGCAAAAGGAAGGCAAAGTTGTCTGCCGTTGCGACGATGATGCTTGAAATCACCAGCAACACCGAGAAGGAAAGCAGGACATTGCGCCGGTCAAAACGACGGGTCAGTGTGGCGATCAACAGGCTTGTGATCAGGGCCAGAAAGGCGGTGGCCGAAATGGCCTGACCTGCCAGCCCTTCGGAAACCTGAAGGTCGGCGGCCATCGGGGTCAGAAGGCTTACGGGAAGGAATTCGGCGGTGACGAGGCCAAAGACCCCGAGCGTCATGGAAATAACCGCCGCCCATGCCGCAGGTGCCTGCCGGGGGGCTTGCGGCTGCGTCTGTGTGGGCGGGGTGCCAGATTGAAGGTCACTCATGGGGCAGTCCTTTGAATTGGTGTTTTTGCGTTGCACCAAAAATAGTCTGGACCGTGCGGACGATCTATGACAGTTTGTCTGAATTAATTGATCAATCGTCCGAAATGTCATGTCCCCGATCCCAAACACCGCATTCAATAGCCCGTCTGATCATATCGAAGGCCAGTTCAATGCGGCCGGTCATGACATGGTCAATGAACTGCTTTCGGGGGTTCGGCTGCGCGGGCTTGATTACCGCCGCATCGAAATATCCGCCCCCTATGGCCTGCGCTTTGGCGAGGAAGTCGACGACAGCCGGGCGTGGTTCCATTTCATCGGGCAGGGCACGGTGCATCTGCGCACCAAAAGCGGGGCGGTACATGTTCTGGGTTGCGGGGATGCGGTGTTGCTGCCCTGTGCGGGCATTCATGATCTTTATAGTGAAGATGGCGTTGCCATGCGCAGTGTCGATGCCTTTGAGGTCGCACGGCTTTGTGATGCGGCATCGGAAATCCGGGCGTGCGAGGCCGATGTTTGCCGATCAAGGGACAATCTGATTTTCAGTTGTGCGATGGAATTTGATCTGGGCTGGTTGCATCCGCTGGCACATCTTAAGCCCGAAGTGATGCATATCGAAACGGTGCCGGATCATGATCCGCAAATTCCGGCGATTTTGGATGTTATGACCGCTGAACTTCGTTCCAAACGTCCGGGTTATGGTGTGATCCTGACGCGGCTTGCCGATGTGGTGGCGGCGGCCATTCTTAGGCGCTGGGTCGAGGCAGGTTGTGACGTGTGCGGCTGGGTCGAAGCGGTGCGTGATCCGAAACTGGCGTCCCTCTTGGCCGCCCTTCACAAGGAACCGGGCCGGAACTGGTCGGTTGCCGATATGGCATCGGAAATGGGGATGTCGCGTTCGGTCTTTGCCGAACGGTTTGTCGAGCTGACCCGCGCCACCCCGCAGCAATATCTGACCAATTTGCGCATGCGTCTGGCCAGTCAGTGGATCGGACGCGAAAACCTAAGCCTTGATGATGTAGCCGACCGGCTTGGCTATGCCTCGGTCGCGGCATTCAGCCGTGCCTTCAAGCGTACAACGGGCATGTCGCCCGGTGCCGTGCGCCATGTTGATTACGCATCCCCATAAAGGGTGCTGCGCGCGGTAAGTGCGGCGGTTTGCAGGTGACCAAGAAACGCTGCGCGGTTTTGATCAAGCGTTGCCGGTGAAGCGCCGAACACCGAAAAGGCCGATATCATCTTGCCATGCTGGGTTGTGATCGGCACCGCGATGGCATAGATGTCATTTTCGCGTTCACCGTTATTGGTCGAAAAGCCCTGTGCGCGAATGGTGGCAAGTTCTTCCTTTAATTTATGGATATCGGTGATCGTGTGATCGGTCATGCCGGTCAGTTGCGCATTTTTGAAATAGCGATCCTGATTATCGGCACTCATATAGGCCAGCCACAGCTTGCCGTGGGCCGTACAAAAGGCATCAAGTTTCGAGCCAATCCGTATATCGACATAAAGTGGCCGGTCGGGCAGGGCCTTGGCAATGCAGATCGCCATATCGCGATCAAATTCGGTCGCCATGCAGGCCTCGCCCGTGTCGCGGGCCAACTGATCAAGGATCGGCTGCAACAGTGTTGGCAGATTGCCATCATGTAAAACCCGTTCACCCAGATCGGCAAACATATATCCCAGCCGGAAAACCCCGCGTGACGTCGCCCGCAATGCGCCCGCATGGACCAGTGTGTGCAAAAAACGGTGCGCGGTGATCATGTTGATACCAAGTGCGTCGGCGGTTTCCTTTGCCGTCAGCTCCGTCTTTCCCGCTGCAAACAGATCAAGAATTTTAAAGGCCTTAAGGACGGAACCGTTGAGTTGGCTGGTCATGACGAATGTTGCCTGCTGTTTGGTGGGCGGAAGTGAAGGGCGCGCAAAGTTGATCGGCCGGACGTCGTGCTTGACGTCGCCCGGATTTCGATAATAAACTATATTATAAATAATATTTCAAATATAGAAATATCGAAAATGAATGCAAGAGGCGTCTGATGACAAACGACAAGCGTGAAAAATCCGGCCAAATTACCCTGACTGCCGGCGGCGCGGTTCTGGCCCGCATGAAGGCCATCGGGATTGATTACATCTTTGCCAATTCCGGCACCGACTTTCCGCCGATCATCGAAGGTCTGGCCGAGGCGGCGGCAAAGGACATCGATCTTCCGCATGCTTTGATCATGCCGCACGAAAATGCGGCGATGGGCATGGCGCATGGCTATTACCTCGCGACCGGAAAAACGCAGGCCGTCATGGCGCATACCAATGTCGGTCTTGCCAATTGCGCGATTGGGGCGATCAATGCCGCGACCGAACATGTGCCGGTCGTTTTGATGTCGGGCAGAACCCCGGTTATGGAAAAGGGCCGCCTTGGGGCGCGCACCGTTCCGATCGGCTGGGGTCAGGAAATGCGTGATCAGGCGGCCATGGTGCGCGAAAGCTCCAAATGGGAATATGAACTGAAATTCCCAGAACAGGTGCCCGAAGTCGTTGACCGCGCCTATGCGATTGCATCCTCGGTCCCCAAAGGTCCGACCTATGTCAGTCTGCCGCGTGAAGTTCTGTGTGAACCGTGCCCGGGGGACGAGATTGACGGGCCGCTTCGCATGCAGCCGGTTCCGGTGGCCCCGCCGCAAGCCTGTGTCGAGCAGGCAGCAGATATTCTTGCCAATGCCAAGAACCCGGTGATCATTGCCCAGCGCGGTACGGGTACCGCCGAGGCATTTGGCCGCTTTTCCGAACTGGTTGATCAGTGGGGTATTCCGGTTGTGCAATATTGGGCGATCCAGCTTGCCATTGGCACCGAACATCCGATGTTTGCCGGTATGGACCCGGCACCCTGGCTTAAGGATGCCGATGCGGTGGTGGTGATTGATTGTCTTGCCCCCTGGTCGCCCGATATTCATACGCTGCGCCCGGATTGCAAGGTGGTGCAGATCGGACAAAACCCGCTTTATTCCCGTTTCCCGGGCCGTAACTTTGCCGCGGACATATCGCTTGTTGGCGAGACCGGCGATGTCATCATGATGCTGGCTGAGGCGATGGATCGCCGTCATGCAGATCATGCTGCGACCTGTTCGGATCGTCGGGGCAAAATTGCCACGATCAATGCCGAAACCCGCAAAAGGGCACTGGCGATGGCCGATGCCGGGGCGGTCGACCCGATGACCAAGGCCTATGTATCGCGCTGCCTGTCCGATGCGATTGCCGGTCGTGCGGCAACCGTGTTTTCCGAGCTTGGCTGCCCGCTGGAGCCACTTTCACTTTCGGAACATAGCAGTTGGTATCAGGAACCGCATTCCGGTGGTCTTGGCTGGTCATTCCCTGCATCGATGGGCTATCAGCTTGCCGATAAGGACAGGCTTGTGGTCGCGACCATGGGTGATGGCTCCTACATGTTTGCCAACCCGACGGCCTGTCACCAGATCGCCGAGGCGCTTGAACTTCCGGTCCTGATCCTTGTTCTGAACAATAATGAATGGGGGGCAGTGCGCCAGTCTGTGGCGGGGATGTATCCCAACGGCTATGCGGCGAAAACCAATGAAATGCCGTTAACCGCCCTTAAACCCAGCCCGGATTTCACCAAGGTCGCCGAGGCCAGCCGTGCCTGGGTCGCCAAGGCCAAGCGCCCCGAAGACCTGCCGGGTATTCTGCACGATGCGATCAAACATATCGATACCAAGCGTACCCATGCGCTGGTTGAGGTAACGATTGCGCCTTGAGTGCTGGCAAGTTCAGTGGATATTGACGGGCACCGCAGTTTTGGTGCTCGTTTTTTTTTAACCTCATTTCAGAAATTCTCGTTAAAATTGCCAAACTAGTATTTTGGTTGCTCTGGGAGTGATATGTATCAGTTTGCAAGAAAACTCGTCCGCTTATATCGGGACAAGAACTTTCGCGGCATCAACCTGACAGTGTTGATAATTTGGCCAATCATTTCAGGATTTCTGATCTTAGTACGTGTTTTGCCGGCAAGCTTGTTCGAGGCTAGGCTGCTTTTTGCTTGGGCTTTCATCGGCGTGGTCTTTAGCCCAAGGCGAGCACTCGGAGGTAGGTTCGCCAAAATGCAACTACGTTATGGATTTTGGCCGCTGCCCGGGCCGGGAGTAATATACGCGATTGCACTTATGCCTCTTATGGCGATGGTTTATCTTCGTGTTCTTGACGGACCTAAACCAATGGTTCCTTTTTTCTCCATTGTATTTGGTTGCTATTTCGGTGTCGTTATCTTGTTCTTTCGCCCTTGGTTTTTACGTCTGTTTTTCGGGGTCGATAAAAACACAAAAATCCTGAAAGCTTGGCGATACTCAAAGTAGCACCAAGCACGGTTGCTGAAACTAAGAGAACCAAACAAGTATGAGTAACATTTCGGCATCGCGAAATGCCTGCTTGCATCCTGTGCAATTTCATTATTTCATTGGGGTAACCCTTTGAATTGCCTGCCCGGAAGGAGCCATCATGAATCGTGTCGTCGGAACCTCGGGACGGATTGCGTTTGCCAGCGCGATGCGCAACCTTCTTGCGGATGTCTATCCGGGACATGATCTGGAAGCGCTGGTGCTGCGGGTTTTTGATGAATTGGGTCTTCCGGTCGAGGGCGACGGGCCAGAGCCAAAGGAAGAATATCTGCGCAAATGGGATCAGCGCGACGCGTTTCTGATCACCTATGGCGACAGCATTCATCAGGACGGTAAAAAGGGTCTGCAAAGCCTTGGTGAATTTCATCGGAAATGGCTGAAAGACTGGCTTACCGGCATCCATATCCTGCCATTTCATCCCTTTACATCCGATGACGGTTTTTCGGTCAGCGACTTTTCCAAGCTGCGCGATGATCTTGGTGATTGGAACGATGTCGAAGACCTTGCCAAGCATGGCACGGTGATGGCTGATCTGGTGGCCAATCATATTTCGGCATCGCATCCCTGGTATCAGCAGTTTCTGGCCGGTGAAAAACCCGGTGTTGATTACATCAAAACCGCAAGCCCGAACGATGATCTTTCCGATGTGGTGCGCCCGCGCAGTCATGCGCTTTTGAATGATGTCGTGACCAAGGCCGGCGAAAAGTTTGTCTGGTGCACATTCAGCTATGATCAGGTTGATCTTGATTACGGCAACTCGGATGTTTTCTTTGAAATGTTGCGGGTTGTCCTGAATTACATGCAGCACGGCGTGCGCGTGGTGCGGCTTGATGCCATTGGTTTCATCTGGAAAGAGGCAGGGACAACATCGATCAATCTTGATCAGACCCATAAACTGATCAAGGCGATGCGTCTGGCCTGTAATGCGGTTTATCCCGATGTTCTGTTCATCACTGAAACCAATTTGCCGCTTTTGGAAAATCTGTCCTATTTCGGCAATCAGGATGAAGCACATCTGATTTATAACTTCTCGCTGCCGCCGGTGATCATTCACGCGCTGCTAAGCGGGCGAAGCGACTATATCCGCAAATGCATCATGGCAATGCCACCGGCACCGGCGGGGTGTACCTTCTTTAACTTCACCGCAAGTCACGACGGGATCGGTCTGCGCCCGGCGGAAAACCTTATCCCGGATGACGATATTGACGGTCTTCGCGAACATGCCCTTAAGATGGGCGGGCAGGTCAGTTACCGGGCGCTTAAGGGCGGTGGCAAGAAGCCGTATGAGCTTAATGTCACGCTTTATAGCATGCTTGCCGAAAACTTTGGCGGCGAGGCGACAATGGGGCTTGAACGCTTTGTGATGAGCCAGGCCATTGCCATGTCGCTCGAAGGCATTCCTGCGATTTATGTTCAGACCATTCTTGCCACGGAAAACGACCAAAAGGCGTTCGAGGAAACCGGTATCCCGCGCCGCCTGAACCGCAAAGTCTGGCCGCTTGAAGACGCCGAACGTGTGTTGTCCGAAGAAGGCCCGGCAAAGTCGGCGTTTGATCAGTTGCGCGCATTGATGTCGATCCGCATGGGGCAACCGGCGTTTCATCCCAATGCAACGCAATATACCCTTAATCTGGGCTCGGCACTTTTGGGGATTTGGCGGCAGTCACATCTGAATGAACAAAGCATTTTCTGTGTCTTTAACCTGACCGAGACGCCACAGGATCTTGATCTTTCAAAGATCAACCTGATCATGACCGAAGGCTGGCAGGACCTGATTACCCAGCAGGTGATCGAAGATTACGACGGGATAATGAAGCTGGCGCCTTATCAGATCGTCTGGATTTCCAATCTGGATGGCCGCAATCGCACCGAAAGCCGGTTGTTGCAGCGATACAGGGATGCAATGCCTGTTTGATTGCTGTGCGATATTTTGAAAGTTGTAATCATTACATTATGATGTTTTGGCCTACGTTGTAATCCGTATTGCGAAGCAACAAGTATAACCTATAATTGCGAAATATGACGGCAAGACCAAAGGGCATTTTACGCGATGGCGTATACGCAGGAAATTCTAATTCCTCAGTTGCCCGACGATACAGATAACCATGTCCGGGCGTATTATAAGGCATGGTGTGATGCGGTTCGGGGCAACAATGTCCCCGACCGGAAGGTGCTTGGTAGTGATGTTCTGGCGCCGTGGATCGATGATATCTGTATTTATGAATATCTTCCGCACAAGCGTGATTTTGTGATCCGTATTGATGCCCCCAATATCATTGCGGCAAGTGGCGAAGTGTATCGGGGATGTTCCCCGCGTCAGATCGATCTTGATTTCGGGACGACTTTGCTTGCCACATTGCTTGATGTCATTGATCGCGGGCAGCCGGTTTTTCACAAGATCGGCTATGAGCGCAAAATCTGGGAGGAATGGCTTCGACTGTTGTTGCCTGTGACGGCGACGGACCGCCAGGGAAAGGTGATTTCCCAGGTTTTTGTGACCCACTTTTTCTATCGTGGAAAATAGCGAATATTTGTCGCTAATACTTGTTTTAAGGTAGGGTTTTCCCACCTGCATAAGTGGGAGATTGGCCATGACAGCATCGTATTTGCTTGACGCGACGGATACCGAACTTGATCGTTTGCCAGACAATGTTGATAGCAGCATCATCACGCTGGTTGATCTTTGGTATGATGCCTTTGCCCAGGCAGGCAGTGAAACCATTCCGTCCCGCACCATTTTACGTGCCGAACGCCTGCGGCAATGGCGTGATGACATTTGCCTTTATGAATATCTTCCCGTCAAAAATGACTTCCTTGTGCGCATAGATGCCCCGTCAATCGTCGCCCTGAATGGCGAGAGTTTTCAGGGATCTACACCGCGCGAGATTGATCTGAAATACGGTACCTGTCTGATGGCGGCTCTGCATAAAACCCTTAAGACAAAGCGGCCGACATTCCACTATGTGCATCTGATCGGTCCGCATGGCAATCGTCGCCAATGGTTGCGGGTTTTGATGCCGGCCCAGACGGTTGATCATTTGGGTGATCCGGTTTTTCAGGTTCTTGGCGTGCGTTTCGAGTATGAGCCCATGCATTACATCTGATATCTGGCGGGTAGGGGATGACAGCGCAATACAGTTCGCAGGACAAGGAAGTTCCGCTTGAAAGTCTTGGGGAAAGCGCACCGCGTCAGGCCCGAGACCTGCTTGCGCTTTGGTGGCAGTTCGCCGACGGCAATATGCCAACACGTGATGATTTCACCCCGGATAATTTGAGTTCCTGGATCAACGATATCAGCATTTATGAATACCACCCCGACAAGGATGATTTTCAGATACTTCTGGAAGGGGAAAACATCGTCGCGCTGACTGGCGAAGATTGGCGCGGTGCCTTTGCCCGCGAAGTCGATTGCCATTTCTCAACGTCACTGCATGCTGCCCTGTCAATGGCGCGGACCACAGGGCAGCCGCAGCTTCATCAGTTGCAAGTTTTCCAGAAGGAATGGCGCAAGGGTATCCGTCTTTTACTGCCTGTAGTGCTGAAAAAAGAAGGCCAGGAAGACGTTCTTCAGGTCTTCCTGGCCATTTTCCCGATGTCGGAAATGATGTCGTAATCAGGTCTTATCCTGACAAACCGGAACTCTTTATTCCTTGCCTATTTCCATATCGTTCAGGTCGTCTTCGACGGCGCTGGAAAGGTGTTCGAAGATGTCGCCCATCGCACTTTCAACACGCTGCCAGCTCGGAATGAACGGGCTTTCAAGCGGGTTTTCAAGATAGTGCTGACCGGCACTGATGATGACTTCGGACAGAACCTCGACGCATTTTTCTTCTTCGTCGCGATTGATCTTAAGGCCGTTAAACAATGCATCGGCGCGATATTGTTCGATCAAATCCAGTGCAACGCGATAATAGGTTGCCTTAAGAGTACGGAATGTCTCGTGCGAGAATATCGTGCCCTGGGTGGCGAGTTTGCGGAACAGGGATTTGGCAATATCGCCAGCCATACGTGACAGCCCGTCATCTTTTTGTGCCGGGTCAAATTCACGGTGTTTGTGGTCATAGACGTCAGCGATATCGACCTGTGCCAGTCGATGCACCGTGTGATTACGATACATTTCCGAAAGCATGGAGACTTCAAGCCCCCAGTCAGACGCAACCCGCAAGCCATAGGCAACATCGGTCCGGATCGCCATTTCGCCCGACAGGGAATAGCGGAAACAATCAAGATAGTTCAGGAAGTCTGTCTTGCCGACCACCTGTTTGAGTGCCCGGATGAGCGGCGTGACAAACAGGCGGCAAACCCGACCTTTAAGTGTGCCATTGGCAACACGGGCGTAATAGCCCTTGGCGAAGGCAAAATTAAATGCCGGATTGGCAATCGGATACATCAGTTTGGCCGGAAGATCGGGGGTATAGGTTGCAATGTCGCAATCATGAATGCCAATCACGGAACTGCGCCCGGATGCCAAAGTATATCCCATGCAATACCAGACATTGCGCCCTTTGCCAGGTTCGTAACGGGCAAGATCATATTCGGCAAGCCGGTCATGAACACTGCGCAGGCGCGGTCCGTCATTCCACAAAATGCGGACATGCTGGGGCAGGTCTTTGAAAAATTCGCGGGCATGCAGATATTGCTGGGCATTGGCCCGGTCCAGACCAACCACGATCTGATCAATATATGTGGCCTGTTTAAGGCCATTGACGATGGTCGTCATGGCCGGTGTTTCAAGTTCGGAATACAGGCACGGCAGGATCAGGGTTTGGCGCCGCTGGCGGGCAAAGGCCGTCATCTCGTAGGCGAGTTCTTCCGGGTTGCGGTCAAGGATGCGATGAAGTGTTGTAATCGGGCCACCCTGATGGAAATCAGCCATGAAGTACCTCGCTGTTTTTATTGGTGTTTGTTATCTCGTCAAGAATTGCATTAACCGCTGCATTCCATCCTTCCGGACCGGGATGCGGCGCAAGTTGCAGGTTGGAATGTTCAAGAAGCAGTGCCGTGCGACTGCGATGTTTTTGGGGGATTTGAACGGTAAAATCGGCTTCGGCAAGCATCGGTATATCGTTCGGGGAATCTCCCAGCGCAATCGTCGTGAAATGTTTGATCGGTGTTTCGGATGTGTCGTCACGGTTCAGAACCATCAGGCGTTCCAGCATCCGTTTCATGGCATGCCCCTTGTTTGAAGGGCCGCACAAGGTGTGGAAGCGACCGCCCTTGGTCAGATTAAGCGACCATCGCGCGGCGATTTCCCGGCCTTTGGCAACATCCTTTGCCGAAGGTTGCCAAATCAGCGGGTCTGAGCAATGACGCTGTCCGGCGCGAATGGCATCTTCAAGTGGAAGGCCGGTTTCAAGTGCGATGACTTCCGGTGAAACGGTTCTGAAACTGCCAAGCGGGACATTGACCGCGCCTTTGATCTGGTCGCGTGCGGTATCAATGGTTTCGATGGATGGGCCGTGCTGTTCCATTGTTCCACGCAGCCAGATGACCCCGCCATTTTCGGCAATCAACCCGTCAAAAAGCTGTGATGTCTGATTAAGATGTTCAAGTTCGGCAAGGGTTTTGGACGACACGGCAATCAATGGAATGCCAAGAAGTTTCACGCGATCAAGGGCCGGACGTGCGGCGTCCCAGCTATAGGTGTCATGATCAAGCAGTGTGCCGTCAAGGTCGGTGAAAATGGCAATGGCGCGGCTGTAAGGCATCGTCCCGTTCTGTTGCGGTTTTAACATATGTGAGACCGGAAATTGATCTCTTGGCCATAAGCTTAGCACACTGATCGGGTGGGATCGACCTTTGGGGAGGTTAAATTTTATTCACAAGTGTTTTGTGGTTAAAAAATATGCGTAGTGCGTGCCGGTTGTGAAGTTTATGTTGGCTTTAAACCTGTTGCTGTTCTTGCCATATGAAAGAGTGATAGGGTTGCTTGTTCAATGATCCTTCGGTGATTTCGCTTCGAATATCGGATTTCACATTTCCGGAGATGCCTATGGGTTTGGGGCGGGACAATTATATACTGCGGCTATTGGCGATGGTGGCATTTGTCGTTGCTTTGTGCGGTTCGGCCGGCAACGTTCGGGCCGATAGCAACGATCCCGCAAAGCAGGATGATGATAAGGAAATCCGGGTCGCGGTTGGTGAATGGCCACCAATGGTCAGCGAAACACTTCCCAAATTTGGCAAACATGCCATGCGGTTTCAGGCAATCTTTGAGGCCATGGGGTATGATGTGCAGTTCGTATTCGTCCCTTGGCAGCGTGCATATGAACAAACCCGCCATGGTGTCTATGTCGCGACATTCCCCTGGTTGTCGACCAAAGAACGGTATGAAGATTTTAACGTTCCCCGTTATCCAATCGCCCAAGCCCATCAAAAGGGGTTCTATAAACCGGCACGTTTCCCGAACGGCGTTGATTTGAACCAGCTGGCCGATGTTTCCCTTCTTGGTCTGCGCCCCGTCGGGGTGGCCAGTTACTGGTACGAGGACGAGTTCAGGAAACTCGGTGTTGCAGCCGATATCGTCAATAATTCAGAAAGCGCCTGGCGCTTTCTGAATGCGGACCGGGCAGATATCATGTTCGAGGAAGAGGAAGTCGGCTGGTATGATCTTGAACGCTTGCTTGGTGCAAATGCCGCAAAAAACTATGCAACGACCAGTCCGGTAACGACGCGCAATATGTTCATCCTGTTTTCACGCAACCATCCGCGTGGGGAGCAATTGATGCAGGCCTACGATACGTTCATGGCATCTGCGCAGGGACAGGAAATCTGCAAGCAATGGTCCATCTGCACGGCCGAGGTTCCTGTTTCATCTGATTAAACCGTGACAGTGTGACTAACATTGTCTTGGCATCAGGCTCTTTATGCTCTGTCAGCCAGCTTTCTTGGTTTGATCGTATCTTTCCCGTGACCCAGAACCAGATCGGATTCCATCCATAACCAAATATGGATACGTGTTCGATTTGTCCAATTATTATCCCGGTTTGTCCATTCTGTCCAAGTGGCAACGGGCGTATTGTTTCCTCAATGGAATGGTTCTTATTCCAATAAAACCAACAACCGCTATCTTGCGAGGAAATCGTCATGCATGTCCCTGTCGTCATTATCGGTTCTGGCCCGGCTGGCTTGCTTCTTTCCCATCTGTTGCATGTGCAGGGAATTGAATCCGTCATTCTGGAACGCAAAAGCCGCGACTATGTCGAAGGCCGCATTCGTGCCGGTGTTCTTGAAATGGGGACGGTTGACCTGATGAAACGGGTCGGGGTTGATGCCCGGATGAACAAGGAAGGCATCATTCATGGCGGTATCTATATCAGTGTGAATGGCAAGCGCACCCACGTGAATATGGAAGAGCTTACCGGCGGTTCGACAGTGATGATCTATGGTCAGACCGAAGTGACCAAAGACCTGATCGCAGCCCGTCTTGCCCACGGCGGCGAGATCGTGTTCGAGGCCGAAGATGTCAGCCTGCATGATATCGACAGTGACAAGCCGCGTGTTCGATATGTCAAAGACGGTACCGAGACCGAGCTGTCCTGTGACTATATCGCGGCGTGTGACGGGTTCCATGGTGTTGGCCGCAAAACACTTCCGGGTGTTCAGGAATTCGAGAAGGTCTATCCGTTTGGCTGGCTGGGGGTTCTGGCCCATGCAAAGCCGGTTGCGGATGAGCTGATCTATGCCAAGCATGAACGTGGCTTTGCGCTGTGTTCCATGCGTTCGGAAACAGTCGTGCGCCACTATGTGCAGGTGCCGATCACCGATAAAATCGAAGACTGGTCCGATGATCGTTTCTGGGCAGAGCTTCGCACCCGTCTGGGTGAGGAAGACGCCGAACTGGTCAATGAAGGCGACGTGTTTGAAAAAAGCATCGCACCGCTGCGCAGCTTTGTTGCCGAACCGATGCAGCATGGCCGCCTGTTCCTGGCAGGCGATGCTGCCCATATCGTGCCGCCGACCGGTGCCAAAGGGCTTAACCTTGCGGCAAGTGATGTTCACTACCTGTCCGAAGCTCTGATTGCGAAATACAAAAACAACCGCGAAGACCTGCTGGCAGGTTATTCCGATACGGCCCTGGCACGTGTCTGGAAGGCTGAGCGGTTCTCGTGGTGGATGACCTCGATGCTGCATACTTTCGGGGATCAGAAAGAATTTGACGGCCGCATTCGCGATGCCGAATTGCAATATATCCTGTCTTCCAAGGCAGGATTGACGAACCTGTCGGAAAATTACGTCGGTTTGCCTTACTGATTGACGTAACGGGGATACCCACCCCCGAAGAAGAGTACCCGCTCTTCATTTCCGCCCAGAAATTTCCGGCAGGAAAATGGAACGGTCCGCAGCCCACGCGGGCCGTTTCTGTTTTGGGCATCCTTTGATGCTGCCCGAAAATGATCACAATTGAGTTTGGAACCAGTTCGGTCCCGCCACGTTTTCATAGTGTTGGTTCAAGATACAACAGGAGAAAACCATGGCGACCAAGACCGAGACGACGGCAGATGCAGCAAAACTTCAGGCCGATGTCGATGCCCTGCGCAAGGATCTGGCAGAGGTCACCAAAACCCTTAAGGCCATGGCAGGCGAGGGCGCGCAAACCCGGACCCAGGCCGCCGCCGAACGTATTCGCGAAGTATCGGATCAGGCACGTGACCAGTTTGATCATGCCCGCGATGTTGCGGTTGAACGCGTGCGTGAACGTCCGCTTTCATCGGTTGCCGTGACATTCGGTGTCGGTCTTCTGATTGGCCGTCTGCTTCAGAAATGATTGATCATCTGACAGATGCGCTGATTTCGGCGCTATCGGATGTGGCGAAGACTGCGGCACGAAAGTGCGCGGTCTTTGCCGCGATCGGTATTGTGATGATGATTGGTGGTGGCTTTGTAATTGCCGCAATCTATATGGCGCTTGCCGCCAGTTTCGGGCCAATTGCCGCGGCGACCACGCTGGGCATAACCCTGGTGACGTTTGGCCTGATTGCCCTTGCTGTGATGATGCAACAGAGCCCGGAAGTCGGGGCTGAACCATCATCGCAAAGCGCGTCGGCGGGCGGCAACGATACCCGTGAAGATGACGTTTTGTTCGATCTTCTCGTGCATTCGGCCATGACCGGCTACGCGACGGGACAGGGTGACAGATCAAAGATGCGATCAGGATTTGATCAGATGGTCACGGACCTGAATGCGCTTGGGCTGTTTGACCGTAAGACGACGGTGGGCCAACGCGACGAGGATGATGCAGATAGAAAAATGGCGGGATAGCATATGCTTCCCGCCATTTTTGAATTTGTGATATGTGGTCGGCTTATTCGCCGTGGAAATGCACGGTGCCGATATAGGGCAGGTTGCGGTTGTTCTGGGCATAATCGATGCCATAGCCAACAACAAACTCGTCCGGGATATCAAAGCCGCAGAAATCAATCGGAATTTCAGCTTCGCGGCGCGACGGCTTGTTCAAAAGCGTGCAGATTTCCAGACGGTTCGGATCGCGGGTCTTAAGCAACCGCACAACTTCCGAAAGCGTATAACCGGTATCAATGATGTCTTCGACCAGAAGCACATCCTTGCCACGGATTTGACCGTCAAGGTCTTTGACGATGCGCACATTGCGCGAGCTTTCGGTGGAATCGCCATAGGAAGAAGCAACCATGAAGTCGACTTCGACCGGAACGGTCAGCTTGCGGGCCAGATCGGCGATGAACACGAAAGAGCCGCGCAGCAGGCCAACAACAATCAGCTTTTGGGTATCTTTGAAGCTTTCATTGATCTCGGCGGCAAGCGCGTCAATCTTGGTGGCAATTTCGTCCGCCGTGATCAGCGGCTTGACATCATAATCGGCCATAAATTCTGGTCCTGAAGCGTTGGGTTGTGATGTTTGGCTTGCTAACACAGGACGGTCGTTATGGCCAGCCCGTGAATGGTAACAGAAGTATAATCCCTTAGATCACAAGCATATTATCGCGTCATGGGCGAGGCAGATCATGCCATTGCGCGGCAGGGGTGCGCGATCCTGAGCGACTTTATTGCCGTGACCATCAAGATGTTGGCGAGGCAATTGTATTTTCAATGGTCGAATGCGGGATAAGTGATTTCAGGTTTCGGTTTCTGACCAGTGCCAAAAATGCCTGTGCCGCGGGGGACAATGTTCGCCCGGATCGCCAGACCAACCCGATCTGTCGAAGCAGGACCGGACTTTCAAGCGGTCGGAAAATCAGGGGGGATCGTCCCAGCACCGGCAATGTCAGGGATGGCAGGGCGGTAATGCACAGGCCCTGGGACACCAGCGCACCGGCGGTTGCCAGATGGGCGACTTCAAAACGGGGCCGAAACAGGAAATTGTTTTGCGTGCAGGCTGCATCAATAACCGCACGTACACTGGTTTCGCGTGACATGGCAACCATTGGTTGGGCCAGAATTTCTTCCCATTGATAGGTGCGTTCTTCCTGCAAAAAGCTGTTCGGTGCGCCAACCGCGATGAACCTGTCACTTAGCAGCCGTTGAAACGAAAGATTATCGCTGTTTTCAACCACATCGGCGGTAAAGCCGATATCGGCCCGTCCCATTTCAACTTCGCGCAGCACCCCATCCGAGAGCATATCATTAAGCTGAAGATCAACATCGGGGTGGGTGGCCATGAATTCGGCAATCAGGGGCGGCAGCAAACCGGCCGTCACGGATGGCAGTCCCGCAATCGTCAATTTGCCGCGCCGGGTATTGAGATAGGTATCAAATTCCGCAAGCGCAGATTCCGTGGTGTTCAGGATGCGTTCGGCGAGTCTCAGGAACATTTTGCCCTGATCTGTCAGGGCAACGTTGCGGGTGTCGCGGTCAAACAGGCGGGCTTGCGTACGTTCTTCGATGCGGTTGATTTGGCGGCTTAGTGTTGAGCCAGAAATGCCAAGTCGTTGAGCAGCCTTACGAAAACTGCCGGTTTCTGCCAAAAGACAGAAAGAACGTATTTCATCTGGATCAAGATTGATGCGTTTCATGCATCAATTATCTCACTATTTGATCTTCCTGCAATAAAAAACCTGAGCCACACTTTCCGTCCGTCGAGAATAATCAAAGCCCAAGACTTGCCGACGGATCGTAAAACATGCCTGCAAAGGCATAGGGAGGAAATATTATGAAATTCACGAAACTCGCCTTGGCGGGCGCGCTTGCCATTGGTTTGTCGGTCCCTGCATTCGCACAGGACAAATTGCTGATCGGTTCAACCTCGGCTTCTTCTTCGCATTATGGTTACTTCGTTTCGGTCGCCAAACTGATCAATGATGCCAAAAACGATATCGAGGCATCGGTTGTTGAAACTGGTGCGACCATGGATAACCTGCGCCGGATTGAACGCAACCAGATCGACCTTGGTCTGGTGACCACCAACGTAGCCCAGCATGCCCATTCCGGCACCAAGGCCTTTGATGGCAAGGCAATGGAAAATCTGGGTCTGCTTTGGGTTTATACCGGCGCACCGCAGAACGTGATCGTGCGCGAAGATGCCGGTATCAACAGCCTTGCCGAACTGGCCGGACAGCGTTTCAATCCCGGCATCAAAGGGTCTGCGACCGAAAGCACGACCGAGGCTGTTTTCCAGGCGCTTGATCTGTCATCGGACTATGTTCGTGGTTCGACCACCGATGTTGTTGACATGATCAAGGATAACCGCGTGACCGGCTATGTGAAATCCGGTGCGGGCCTTAAACTTGACAGCTCGACCCTTGATATCGCGACCTTTACGCCGATCAAGGTTCTGAGCCTTACCGATGCCCAGAAACAGGCATTGATTGAAAAAATGCCTGACGTGTCTGTGGTGGATATCCCGGCAGGTGCCGCCGATGGCGTTCCGGCCTATTCGACCTGGAGTTTTGGCGTTGGTGTTGGTGCCTCGTCCAACCTGTCGGAAGATGCGGCTTACAAGATTGTTGACGCGATCATGAAGGACAAGGACGTTCAGGGTGCGGCAATGGCCAGCGTCAAGGGTGTCGATCTTGCCAAGCTGACGCTGCAATATGCGACCATTCCCCTTCATCCGGGTGCTGCGAAATGGTTCCGCGAAAACGGGTATGAAATCCCGGCGAACCTTGATCCCGCAAAATAAGAACAAGCCTTGATACAAAGGGAAAACCGCCATGTCTGGACGTCTTCGGGACGGGTTTGCTTTGCTCGTCGGCATCTTCGTGTTCTATACGGCCGCAACGGGCCCGTTTGAAAGTCTGATCCAAAGGGCGGTTTTTCTCGCGCTTGTCACCTGTCTTGGACTAAGCCTTTTTCCGCTGGGGCAGGGTACGCCCTGGCGGAAGGCGGGCCTGATTGTTGATCTGGTTCTGGCCGCAGTTACGGTCACGGCATGTTCCTATATTGTCGTGAACTACGACGAGATCATGACGACCCTTCCGTGGGCGACCCGGCTTGATATGATCCTGACGCTGGGTCTTGTTGTTACGGTGCTGGAAGTCGGGCGTCGTGCGGTTGGCCTGATCTTTCCGGTGCTTGTTATTGCCGGATTGCTTTATGCGCTGCTGGGTAAATATATCCCCGGCAGCATGGGGCATCGCGGCTTTGATCTTGAATTCGTTACCGAAACCATCTTCCTGGGTGATCTTGGAATTTGGGGCATGCTGACCGGGGTGGCTGCCACGGTGATTGCCGCCTTTGTCCTGTTTGGGGCCTTGTTGCTTCATACCGGCGGCGGGCAGAGCTTTATGGATCTGGCCATGCGGCTGGGCGGTCGGCAACGGGGTGGTGCGGCCAAAATCGCGATTATTTCCAGTGGCCTGTTTGGCATGATTTCGGGATCGGCGGTGGCTAATGTCGCAACCACCGGCAATTTCACCATTCCGATGATGCGTCGTCTTGGCTATCCCGCACCGCTTGCCGCCGCGGTTGAAGCCGTTGCATCGACCGGCGGGCAGATTGCCCCGCCAATCATGGGGGCGGCGGCCTTTGTCATGGCCGAAATTCTTGGCATTGCCTATGTCGATGTCATGGTGGCGGCCATTATTCCGGCAATTTTGTTCTATCTTTCGGTTTTTGTGACGGTCCACATCGTTGCCACCCGCCGGAATCTGGCCCTTGTGCCAGAGGACGAGCTTCCGGCATGGGCCGATATTCTTGCACTGCGCAAGGTTTTGCCGATTGTTGCCGCCCTTGGCTGTCTTGCCATCGGTATTTTCATGGGGCGTTCGGTTGCGACATCGGCCTTTTACGGCATGGCCGGATTGTTGGTCGCATTTGTTGCGACCTCTGTCGGGCGGCTTTCGGTGCGTGAAATGTGTGTGCGCGTTCTGGACGGGGTTACCGATGCCGGCAAGGGCATGGTGATTATCGGTGTATTGCTTGCCGGGGCGCAAATCCTTGTTTCCATGATCAACATGACCGGCATCGGCGTGACGCTGAGTTCGATGATTGTTGCGATTGCAGGCGATTCAACGGTTCTGGTCGCGGTGATTGTCGGCCTGGTGTGCCTGATTATGGGCATGGGGCTTCCGACCACGGCGGCCTATGTTCTGGTAGCGGCGGTTCTGGCGCCGGCCATGACGGCGGTCGGGATCGACCCGCTTACGGCACATCTGTTTGTGTTCTATTTCGCGACCATTTCTGTGATCACGCCGCCGGTTTGTGTAGCGGTATTTGTGGGTGCGGGCATTGCCCAGACCAACTGGCTGCCCGCGGCGTTCGAGGCGGTACGTCTTGGGGCGCTGACCTATGTTGTGCCGTTCATGTTGCTGCTGTATCCGGGCATGATTGGCAGTGGCGGTACATTGTCGGTGATCAATGCCATTCTTTCGGGCCTTGTTCTGGTGGTGGCTATTCCGGCATTGCTGGGCGGACAGCCGCTTTGGGGGCGTTTGTGGATGGATCGGGGGCTGTTGCTGATTGTTATTGCGATTGCGCTTTGGCCGGCCATGTTGACCCCGTTTATCGCGGCAGGGTTGCTGGGCGCTTGTCTGTTCTTTGGACGTGAATCGCGCCGTGCCTTGCAGGAGGTTGAGCAATGAAAACCATCCGCATTGGCACCGGTGCCGGATTTTCCGGTGACCGGGTGGAACCGGCACTTGATCTGGCCAAGCATGGCGATATCGATTATCTGGTTTTTGAATGTCTGGCCGAACGCACCATTGCACTTGCCCAGCAGGCAAAGATGCGCGACCCGAATGCCGGATTTGATCCGTTGCTTGAACGGCGTATGCGGGCGGTGCTTCCGGTTTGTCATGAAAAATCCATCCGGGTGATTTCAAATATGGGGGCGGCCAATCCGGTTGCCGCTGCCAAAAAGACTGTGGCAATTGCCCGCGAACTTGGTTTGACCGGGTTAAAGGTGGCGGCCGTCCTTGGCGATGATGTTCTTGATATTCTGTCGCCCGACGATTTCCGGATTACCGAAACGGCCAGTTCCCTGCGCGATTTCAACAAACAGGTTGTATCGGCAAATGCCTATCTTGGGGCGGGCGGGATTGTTGATGCCCTGAATGCCGGGGCGGATGTGATCCTGACTGGGCGGGCGGCCGATCCGGCGATGTTTCTGGCACCGCAAATTTTTGAATTTGGCTGGAAAATGGATGACTGGTCCCTGCTTGGGCGCGGGACTTTGGTTGGTCATCTTCTGGAATGTGGTGGACAGATCACGGGCGGATATTTTGCCGATCCGGGGATCAAGGATGTGCCTGATCTGGCGCGATTGGGTTTCCCGATTGCCGAAGTCAGTGCCGATGGCAATGCCGTGATCACCAAACTTGAAGGAACGGGTGGCTGTGTAACTACGGCAACCTGTAAGGAACAGCTTCTTTACGAAGTGCATGATCCGAAAAAATACATCCAGCCCGATGTGGTCGCCGATTTTTCCAATGTCTGCATCGAAGAAATTGGCCCCGACCGGGTTGCGATATCCGGTGGTGATGGCGCGCCCAGAACAGGAAGTCTTAAGGTGTCGATTGGCTATATCGATTCCTGCATCGGCGAAGGCCAGATTTCCTATGCCGGGCCAGGCGCGGTTGCCCGCGGGCAGTTGGCACTTGATATCCTTGATCAACGCATGGATCTGGCCGGGATCACCTGTCAGGAAAAACGTGGCGAGCTGATCGGGGTTAATTCGATCATCAGCAATGCCGATATGACAAGTGCCGAGCCCAATGAAGTGCGCTTGCGTTTTGTCGTGCGCACAGATGATCTTGCGACAGCAACACGGATCGGCGAGGAAGTCGAAAGCCTTTATCTGAACGGGCCTGCTGGTGGCGGCGGCGTTACCAAAAACGCACGCGAGATTGTTGCAATCGTGTCGGGCCTGTTGCCCGAACATCAAGTGCAAACACATTTCGAAATGATGGAGGCATAGGAATGCTGTTACGTGACATTGCCCATTCTCGAACCGGCGATAAGGGCAATATTTCCAATGTTTCCGTGATTGCCTTTGACCCGAAGGACTGGGATATCCTGCAAAGCCAAGTGACCGCCGAACGGGTGCGCGCGCATTTTGGCGCGATGATCACCGGCCCGGTGGAACGGTTTGAATTGCCGCAGATATCGGCACTGAATTTCGTGATGCATGATGCACTGGCCGGTGGTGTGACCCGTTCACTGGCCCTTGATCCGCATGGGAAATGCCTCAGTTCCCTGATCCTGACGCTTGATATCGACAAGTCCAACCCATAGGGACTGTATCGGGCTGTCTGACGATGTGAATTACGCCGCCTTGAAAATGATCGGGCTGTCGCCTTCGTGCCATTGATCATATTTCATCATGGCGCGTTCAAAGAATGACGATTGCAGAAAATCATTCAGCCAGCGTTGCAGATGGACAAATGGCATGGCATCGAAGGCTTCGAGGTCGGTATTGGCAAACTGGCGGATAAAGGGCGCTATCGCGAAATCAGCCAGCGCCGGACGTGACCCGAACAGATATTTGCCAACCGCCAAACGACCATCAAGACGGTTCAGAATCTTTTCCGCATCCCGGCGATGTTCGGCGGGATCGGCATCCTCGTAGCGGTTGAAATATTTATAGCGGTCGAGATGATATTTGAACGGCCCGTCATTCTGCGAAATAAGGGCCAACATATCGTCAAGCGTACCGCTTTCGGGCATCAGCCAGTCATGCGGATCATTTTCCGCCAGTGCCCAGACCATGATTTCAAGGCTTTCATCAATCACGGTGCCATCAGGAAGGATCAGGACCGGGACCGTTGCCTTGGGGGATGCATCGATCATGCTTTGTGGCTTGTCGCGCAGGACGACTTCGCGCAGCTCGACATCAATATCAGCCGCCAAAAGCGACAGACGCGCCCGCATCGCATAGGGGCAGCGCCGGAAACTGTACAGGATCGGGCGTGCGGTGCCGTTCGTGTCCGTCACAGGATCGGACATGATATCAGACGTGGCATCGGATACTGGCTTTGGGTCGGTTGCTTGATCAATCTGGGACATATATTCGGATTAAACGGTGCATGGGGTGATTGCAACCGCTTATGCGCGCGATGGCGCAGTGATGGTTATGATCCGGGGTTGGGATATGGTGAAAATCGAATAAATAGGCTCTTTTTTGACGTTGCGGGCTTGATTTTCGGGGGCAGATTGTGAAAGGACAGTGCACCAGTTTTACGACAGACACGGGAAAGAGGGCAGACGCCAAAGCGTCGATGCGATATCCTGTGATCTGAGAGATTAAAGCCGATTGGAAAGAACGAGGGGCAAGTCCTATGACACCGACCGAAATCGCGCGCGTTACCGATTATCTGCGCCGCACTTTTGACAATAACCAGATCGCTGTTGATGCACCGAAAAGAAAAGGTCATCCGATCGAGATGCGCGTTGGTGACGAGTTCGTTGGCGTTTTGCATCGTGATGAAGACGAAGGCGAAGTCAGCTATTCGCTGAATATCGTCATCCTCGAAGAAGACCTGCCGCCGGCACCGTGATCGGCTTTCGGGCCTGAAATAAAAAACGCCCCGGTCATGCTGGCCGGGGCGTTTTTGTTTGTCTGCAAGTGGCTTCTTGCCGTGTTACGCCGCATCCTTGGCAGCGTCTTCTGATTTGATGACCTTATGGTTGTCTTCATTCATGCCAAGTTTCCAATAGCTTGAAATATAAAGATCATCTTTGCCAAGGCCACGTTCCTCGCGGAAATAGCCGCGCAGTTCCTTCATTGCACTGAATTCACATGCCGCCCAGACCGACGGGCGTCCGTCAGCCCAGGGAAGCTTTTTGACGACATCGACAAGCGCATTGGTGACTTCGCCCGGACGCGGATTGATCACCCATTCGATGGTGATGTTGTCAGGCTTTTTGATCGACTGAATGTCGGCCTCTGAGCGGACTTCGATCACGGCATATCCACGTGCATCGGCCCCCAGTGTTTCCAGATTGACCGAAACAGCGGGAAGGGCCGTCATGTCGCCCACAATCAGGAACCAGTCGGCGGTGGCATCCACAAGCTTTTTCGGACCGGGGCCGCCAACCGTAATCACATCACCGGGCTTGCAATTAACCGCCCAGTTTGATGCCGGGCCGCCATGATCGTGATCATCATCGCCATCACCATGCATGACAAAATCAAGATCGATCTCGCGGCCCTTATCGGTCATGCGGTCGTGACGGACGGTATAGGTCCGGCGCAATACGCGGTCCTTGTCATCGCCTTCAATCGGGAAGATCAGTTTGACATAGGCGCTTTCCTGATCCTCAGGAAAGCCTGCCATGCCTTCACCACCAAGGGTAACGCGCAGCATATTGGGGGTGACTTGCGTTTTTGCGATCACAACAAGATCGCGCGGGGCAGGTCTGTTCATTAAAAACTCCTAAGTCCTATCCACAGGGATCGAGGTTATCTGCCATCAGATTGGCGATTTCGACAAAATCCCTGATTTGTTGGGGGGTAAGACCGCGTGTCATTTTTGATCTGACATCTTGTTCAACCGCACGGAATGCTTCCATGCGGGTTTCGCCTGCGGCCGTCAAATGCAGTGTCTGGCTGCGTCGATCAATGGGGTGCGGGCGGCGTTCAATCAGCCCATCATTTACAAGTTCCTGCAAAAGCCGCGTGATGCGGCCTTTGTCCTGACCAGATTTTTCGGCCATTTGCTGGGCGGTGATGCCGGGAATGCGGATAAGCCATTTCATCACGCGCTTGTGCGAAATCGGCATCGGCATATCGGCATCGACCATCGCATTCATCAGGCTGCGTTTATAGGCATGAACAAGCCGATGCAGGGTTTCACCCGGGACGTGTGCCTGATCCTGTTCCTGTTCGATCATGATCTCTCTCGCTCTTTCTCAAACTTACAGGCCAGCCGGGGCCGCAATGCGCCCGGTACGAAGGGCATGGCGACGACCTTCGCAAATAAGGGCCGATGCCAGGGCCGCACCGCTTGCCACCATCATGATGGTATCAAGCTCAAACCCGCCGCCGGTGCCAATCAGGATCGCGGCAAGGGCCGCACCAACCGATTGCCCGGTCAGGCGTGCGGTCGATAACATCCCGCTGGCACCGCCCGAACGTTCGCGTGGCGAACTGGTCAGCATCAGGCGGTTGTTGGGGGCCTGAAACAGTCCAAACCCGATGCCGCATACCGCAAGGGCGGCGATGATCCCGACATAGCTTCCACCCGCCGGAACAAAGGTGACGGCATAAAGCCCGATGGCAAACACCATCATGCCAAGCCCGGTCAGACGGATCGGCGAATATTGATCGGCCAGGCGTCCGGCAACGGGGGCGGCAACCGCGGTGGCAAGCGGCCATGGCGTCATCAAAAGCCCGGTGACGGTCGCGCTATAACCCAGCACGTCATGGAAATAGAAAGGCAGGGTGACAAACGCAATCATCTGGGCGCAAAAACCGCAAATCGATGACCCGATGGAGCATGCAAAAATCGGCAGCTTCAACAGATCAAGCGGCAACATCGGCCGATCCTTTGACAATTGACGACGCACCAGAAACGCACCGGCAATGATCGCAATGGCAAATTGCGCGGTGATCAGGGCCGGGCTGCTTTCGGTGCCGACATTGCCAAGGGCCGAAATCAGACCACCAAAGGTCAGTACATTCAAAAACGCACTGATGAAGTCAAACCGGGTGCGGCTTGGCGCGTTAAAGGGCAGGGTGAAATAACCGACAATGATCGCCAGTACCGAAATCGGCACATTGATCAAAAACAGCCAGTGCCAGCTTGCAACCGCCAGAATGGCCGATGCGATGGTCGGTCCGCCTGCGGCCGATACCGAAACCGTCATGGCGATCCAGCCGATTGCCCGGCCAAGCTTGGCCTGCGGGAAGATATGGCGCATGACCGCACCATTGATGCTCATCAGTGCGGCGGCACCAAGACCCTGCAACACGCGGGCTGCGGTCAGGATTTCGATATTCGGGGCCATGGCGCACAGAAACGATGCAATCCCGAAAATCGCAATCCCGCTCAGATAAACCTTGCGAAACCCGATGGCCTCGCCAAGGGCGGCAAGCGGCAACAGTGCAACGACGATGGCCAACTGATAGGCGGTGACAACCCAGATGGCATGGGCGGGTGAAACGCCCTGATCCTGCGCAATGATCGGCAGCGCGACATTCATGATCGTACCATCCAGCACGGCCATCATGATGGTCAGCAACACCGCAATGGCGGCAAACCCGGCCCGCGGGCTTGGCAATCCATCCGGGTAAATGGTGGTCGAAATCTTCATGGGGCGATTTCACTTTCAGACTAATAACGGTGCAACACGACACATTCCAAGCGGACGGCAAAACGTTGCGCAATTCGGTGATACGCGAGGGGTGCGGGGCGAATACAGAGGCGGGGGAATGGGGCGATAAGACCTCTGCATCCGCAAACTTAATTGGTTGACTATATCAACTATATGAAAGTGGTTGATTGTGTCAACTATATTCTCAAACCTGCTCTTTCAGATAGTTTCGAGACGTGCCGCAGGGGCGTAACATCAAGGAGATGAACAGGGAGGATGGAATATGAAAACCCCAGTGATTCTTGCTATCGCCGCGCTGATTACGTTCGGGGCGCATCCCATGCCAGCGCAAGCCGGATCAGAACCGGCAATCGTCGATCAACTGATCGAACATGGCGGCGGCTGCCGCAAAAGCTCCCCGCCGGGGCAGTGTTGCCATATGGATCGCAAAGCGGGGACGGTGCATTGTCATTAGGAACAGATACTGTTCTAAACTCCAACTTCATGATGTGGGTTGCATTGGACGGCCACATTGATGCGGATGAATGTCTATCAGTAGCTATTTTCCGACGACGGGCTTTTTCGATAGAATTTGCCCTGCATATGAGATGTCTGGGATCTAATGCTGAGAGCGACTGTACTCATTAATAACTATGTCGCAGGCCTCTAGCACCGACGCACGGACTTCTCCAACATACACTTTCATTTCAATAGTAGATTTTTCGACATAGTCGCGGGAAAACAAGTGATTGCTAGTGGAGGTTGGGTAGGCATCGCATTCAGAGGCTACGCCTTTAAATGGCAGTAATAACTCCAAGTTAGAGCTTTGCAACTGATTACCCAAAAATACAATTGTCCGACACGCATTTATCAAATCTATTTGTTCGGATTTCACCAGAATACATAAGCGAAGGATTTCAGATTTGATCGCAATCTCATCGACATTCGCTTTTAAGCACTTGTTCTCCAGCCAAGTCAAAAACTCGGTACACAAGTCCTTATCTATTGGATTGTTGATTTCGGAATTCGCGAGAGCCTGAACAATTGTGTCAATTTGCTCTGCGTATGCAGCCTCATACTCCAAGTCTTCGCTACATTCGACCAGATTTGCCCAGTCTGCGATCTCTTGAGCCGAGATGTATCCTTTCATAAAGCGCAGGAGTAACGTTTGAAGCATTACAGCCTCAAGAATGACTTTCGGGTCCTCATAATTCCTATCAAAAGTAGCCAACCCTTTTGATAGCTGAGCGCTACGGCCTCGAAGCCAAAGCAAGTCTTGCAAGGCTGCTCTTCGTTTTGGGTGCACTTTGGGAGCTCCCGTTATTTCGAATTGATGCTCTCTGCCAAGCATAAAGAGACAGGTTTAAATTTGGGCAAAGTCATTGCTCCAAACACTGCGGATGGCCGCAGGCGCTTTGGCAGTTTTGGACGACGCGGTCCTGATCTGTTTTGTTGCACGAGAATGTTTTTGCAAAATCAAGTGCCGCGACCCGGCAGGCCTCTGTGCGGTAGGGGATGGTGATATCGCTTGTCACGCCCGTATCCGGGCAGGTGATTGTGGTATCAAATTCCTTAAGCTTTTCCCCTGCAACGGTGCTTGTGCCCGTTGAGGAACCTGTGCCACCGACATTGTTTGAAGCGGGCAGGGACAGGTTGCTAAGCCGGGAGTTATAGGCGCTTTGCAGGTTTCGCATGTTGCTGCCGCCGGTTTCACCGAGGATATCACTTGCGAATGCGCCGCCGATTTCGGCCATGGAGGTGGCATCAATATCGGCAGAGCCGATGGCAACGGCACCGGCGGTCAAGGCAATGACCTTGCCGAAATCGAAGTCGCTGCCAACAGCATCGACCCAGACGCCACGGTCGTAAGTTACAACGCCTTCGTTCTCGCCGAAAATGCCATGTGTTGTTTTCCGGAATGAACCGTGTCGTTCGCCATCGACATAGGGGCCGGCGTAAAACTCATGCATCGAGTTTGCGACATCCATGTCTGTCGTGTAGCCAACGCCGTTAAGTGTGCCATCTTTCCATTGCCCGATGGTTGTGCCGTTTGCGGTGTTTGACCAGGCGCCCCAGCCATTCAGGCTGCCATCATGATAAAAGCCGATCCAGACGTGCCAGATGGAACCGTCGGCATAATCGCGTTCAAGCTGCTTTGCGCCAAAACCTTCGAGCTTGTCGGCCTTGTATTGACCAACTTGATGCACATGCAGAAGGTTGACATATCCCCAGACATTCATGCCAAAGCCGTCAAATTGGCCGCGGTCATTGAAATCGCCATAGAGATGCCATTGATAGCCATCCGGTCGCGTTTGTGTGGTGAGTATACGGGCGTTGTGGTTTTCACCGGGGATGCCGCCAATCTGGGTTGTGCGACGACCGTCTTTGCGTTTCATGGTGAAGATGCCACTGGTCATCACACCCTGATCAAACTCGCCTACAAATATGGCGTCTGACTGTGCTGCGCGAAGTCTGCCAACGCCGTGGGCCAAACCGTTTTGGCAACTGCCATTGACAAACTGCCAGTCAAAACGGGTTGGTTCATCGTCCTGATTGAAGAAATAGCCCTCCTTGTCGGTGATTTCACAGCCTTTATCCGATCCGATAACCGGATAAAGGCTTGTCACCGCGGTTTCGAAATCGACCCGGGTCAAGGCCATATCGGCTACAAGTTCGTTGTGGTCATAGAGATCCTTGAAGTTATCAAGGATGGCCTTGTTGCGCGGGTCAAACCGGGTCTGGTATTCCGGACCGATCATCCGGTTTGCCATAACGATCTTGTCGATCCGTCGTTCAAGGTCTTTGACATGGGGCGCTTCGATATACGGATTGGTGCCGTACAGTGCCATGTTTTGTGTGTATTCAGCGCGTTCTTCCGTCACACAGGCAGAAAGCGATCCGAGTGCCGCAACGACAAATGCCGCGCGCAAAAGTGACTGCATCAATGTGGTTCCCCCAACCAGTCTGGCCCAGAATGTTTGTGCTCAATCCGGTAATGTTGTGAAAACCGATTTGTGCAGCGCATTATGGTTGAAAAGGTAAAACCTAACCGAATGTATGGTCAAATGAATTTCGACGTTTTAACTGTGTCTACAGTCACATAGGGGCGGTGCGCCGGAAATGGCGGCTATGACGACAGGCAGGCGCTTAGCAAATAGCCACCTGTCGGGGCTTCCCAATCGACCATCTCGCCAAGGCAATAGGTGCCCGGGCGTTTGATAAGCTGGAAATTCTCGTCGAGTTCTTCCCATGCCACACCGCCTGCGGTGCTGATGGCTTCGTCGATTGGGCGGGGCTTTTTGATTTTAAGGGCGAGGTTTTTGATCGCTGTTGCCAGTTTGGCCGGATCGTTTTGAATGTCGCGCTGGGTGACTTCGAAGATCATGGCCGTTTTGGTGGCATCAAGGCCAAGCGTTTTGCGCAGATGATTACCAAGCGAGTTTTTGCCGCGCGGTTTGGCAAGACGTGTGGTGACGTCTTCAATCGTGCGGTCGGGGCAGAGGTCAAGTGTGAGGGTTCCGACGCCGGTTTCAAGCCATTGATCGCGGAGCGTCGCGGATATGGCATAAACCGCACTGCCCTCGATCCCGGTTTTGGAAATTACGAATTCGCCGCGTACAGTCTGGTCGCCACAGGCAAGCGTCACGGCCTTGACCGGTTGTCCGGCACATTTATCGATCAGATGATCCGTCCAGTCGATATCAAAGCCGCAATTGGCCGGTTTGAAAGGGTTGCACTTGATGCCTGCGGCAACAAGGATATCCATCCATTTGCCGTCCGAGCCCAACCGTTTCCAGCTTCCGCCGCCAAGGGCCAAAATGGTGATATCGGCCTGTACTGTTACATCGCCATCGGTTGTTTTGAAAACCGCCTGACCGGCATCGTTCCAGCCGGTCCAGTAATGGCGGTAATGGATCACACAGCCCAAACCATCAAGGCGTCGCAACCATGCCCGCAAAAGCGGACTTGCCTTCATTGCGGTCGGGAAAACCCGGCCCGAAGACCCGACAAAGGTTTCAACACCAAGCCCCGCACACCATTGCCGGATTTGATCGGGGCCGAATTTGCGCAAATGCGGTTCAAGACGTTCACGCGATGCACCATAACGGGTCAGGAAAGTTTCCAGATCCTCGCCATGGGTGATGTTAAGCCCGGATTTCCCCGCCATCAGGAATTTGCGCCCGGCACTTGGCATGCCTTCATAGATCGTGACCGCATAACCATCCCCGGCCAGCCGTTCAGCCGCCATCAAACCGGCCGGGCCCGCACCAATCACCATGGCGGTTTTGCCATTGGGGGCGGGCTTGGCTGGATTGGCGGGCAGGGCGTTGGTTTGGGTCATGGATGCCGTTGATGTCTTTGATGGTTTGGTTGGGCCAGGACAAAGCGTTTGTTGGTAATAACGATTTGCGGGGCTTTTGGCAATTTGCCAGCGGTCTCAACCAAATATGGGGCTTTGGTGCCGGGGATTTGCCGCCTGTTTCAGTTTATGATGAAATATCATTTCATGAATGTGGTGCTAAGAGGTGAAATCAACCCTTTTTCGCGTGCTTTGCGCCAAACATTGGCAATTTATCGGTAATTCGGCTAACAAAAAATCAGAAGAGGCAAACAAACCAAAAGACCATCTGAAGGAGGAAACATGCGTTCTTACGATCTGGTGAAGGGGATCGGTGCGATCACCCGTCGTTCCCTGTTGGCAACCGCCCTTGGCGCCATGGCATTTGGTGCCGTTTCATTCGGGCCGGGTGCCGCGCAGGCCGCTGATAAAATCAATATTGCGACGCTGGCATTCGTATCAAGCTCGCCGCTGTTTATCGCCAAGGAAAAGGGCTATTTCGAGGCCGAGGGCCTTGATGCCGAACTGACCTTCTTCCGTGCGGCACAGCCGGTTTCGGTCGCGATTGCATCGGGTGATGCCGATTTTGGTGTCACGGCATTTACCGGCGGGTTCTTTAACCTTGCGGGCAAAGGTGCGCTTAAGGTTATTGGCGCACAGCTTCATGAAGAACCGGGTTATGACGGTTCGGCCATTCTGGCCTCGAACGCGGCGTTTGATGCCGGTCTGACCTCGGTCGATAAGCTTGGCGGTCACAGCTTTGCTCTGTCGCAGGTTGGTTCATCCTTCCATTACATGATCGGGAACGTTGCCGAAAAGGCCGGTGTTGATATCGAAAGCATGGAGTTGAAGCCGCTTCAGTCCGTTCCGAACATGATCGGCGCGCTTAAAAGCGGTCAGGTCGACAGCATGATCATCGTCCCGCATATCGCCAAACCGCTGGCAAATGCCGGTGCCGCGCATATCATTGGCTGGGTCAAGGACTACGTTCCCTATCAGGTCGGTGGTCTGTTTACCTCGACCAAAAATGTTGAAGAACGCCGTGACGTGGTCGAGAAATTCGTGCGTGCCTATCAGAAAGGCGTTGCCGATTACCGTGCTGGCCTTTTGGCGACCGATGCGGATGGCAAGCTGATTGAAAGCGACAGCACGAACGAGATCCTCGAAATCGTTCACAAATATGTCTATGCCGAAGACCCGGCAGAGAAGGCCTATCCGAAAATCCGTAATGGAGCGATGTTTATTACCGAGGAAGGCAAACTTGATGTCGAAGACGTCAAGGCACAGGTCAAATGGTATCAGGATCGCGGCTTTGTCGATGCAAGTGCCAATCCTGATGAATTCATCGATACCAGCTTCATCGCACCCCTTGGTCAGTAAGCTGATGTGATTTTCAAACCGGGCCGAAACATCCGTGTTCGGCCCGGTTGTCTTTTGGAAAACCCGTTTTCCAAAACTGTCATCCCTGTTGTTTCATTATCCAAAGAGTTGGCCATGCGGCTTACCATCAAAAATGTCAGCCATCGTTACGATCAGGTCGAAGCATTGCGCGACATTGATCTGACGATTGAACCGGGCGAGGTCGTTGCCCTGATTGGGCCTTCGGGCTGCGGGAAATCGACATTGTTGTCGATCATTGGCGGAATGCTTGCCCCGACATCGGGCGAGGTTCTGATTGATGATCAGGCAAAACCCGAAGGGTGCCTTAACCCGCTGACATATGTGTTTCAGGATTTCGCATTGCTGCCCTGGCGCACGGTTGCGGGCAATATCAGTCTGGTGCTGGAAGATCATCCACTGTCCAGGGCCGAACGCGATGCCCGGATCGAAGAAGTTCTGGCGCAAACCAATCTGTCCGATTTCCGCGATGCCTTTCCCAAGCAGCTTTCAGGCGGCATGAAGCAGCGTGTTGGCATTGCCCGCGCCCTTGCGGTGCGCCCGGCAGTGTTGCTGATGGATGAACCCTTATCGGCCCTTGATGCCCAGACCCGCATTCTGTTGCTTGACGAGTTTTCCGATCTGTTTGCGCGCACCGGCATGACCGCAGTTTATGTTACCCATAACCTGAATGAAGCGGTGCGTTTGGCCCATCGGGTAGTGGCATTGCGCCGCCGTCCGGGCACGATCAAGGAAATCCACAGCATTGATATCCCGATCCAGGACCGCCGCGAAGGTCTGCCCGAACTTGTTGCCCATGAAGGCGCACTTTGGAACCTGATCCGGGACGAGGCGATTGCAGCGGATAAGGAGCTTGAAAATGTCGCGTGATGTTGCAAACAGCAGTTCTGAAAACGCGGATAACAAGGTCCGTTTCCGCGCCACCGGCTTTAACCCCAAGGCCAACCCGGTTGCGGCTTGGGCAAGTTTTGTGGTGGTGATTGTCCTTTGGCAACTTGGATCATCGACGGGGTTTATTTCCGACCTTGCGATGCCAAGCCCGGTTGCCGTGGCCGAAGCCCTTTGGAAGCTGATTGTGTCGGGTGATCTTTGGCGTCATCTGGGCGCGTCCCTGCAACGTCTTGCCGTTGGCTGGATATTGGGGACGGTTGCGGGTCTTGTTGTCGGGTTTATGGTGGGGATGTTTACCTGGGCGCGCTCGCCCGGTGTGGCACTTGTATCGGCGCTGTTCCCGATCCCGAAAATCGCGCTTTTGCCATTGTTTATCATCTGGTTTGGCATTGGCGAGCCGTCAAAGTTTGCGACCATTGCCTTTGGCGTGTTTTTTCCGACCGTGATCAATACGTTTGGCGGGGTCGATAACGTTGCGCGCAATCTGATCCGCATGGGGCAAAGCTTTGACATGCCGATGTGGTCGGTGATCCGAAAGATCATCCTGCCCGGTGCGTTGCCGACCATCCTTTCGGGTTTCCGTATTTCATCCTCGATCGCGATTATCCTTTTGATCGCAGCCGAGATGATCGGGGCGCAATATGGCATTGGCGCATTGATCCTTGCCGCCGGTCAGCTTTACCAGACCGATCAGTTGATTGCCGGTGTGGTGGTTTTGTCACTTTTGGGGCTGTGTGTATCCTGGTTGCTTGGCAGGCTTGATCGCTGGTTGCTTGGCTGGCGCTAGGCCATTGCACGAAACATGGAAAAGCCGGGCATTTGCCCGGCTTTTTTTATCGGTGATTGTTCCTGAACTGAGCCGGGGGTATTCCGGCCTTCTTGGCAAAGAAGCGTGAAAAATATCCGGCATCGCGAAAACCCAGTTCATCGGCGATCTGTTGGATGGCGATGTCGGTATAGATCAGGGTGCGCTTGGCTTCCAGCATCAGGCGGTTTTGCACCACTTCGCTTGCGGTCATGCCATAGATATCCTTGGCGATGCGGTTAAGCTGGGTGGTGGTCACGCCGATTTCACGGGCATAGAATTCAAGCGATTTATGCTGCTTGTAAAACCGTTCGACCAGCATCTGGAATTTGCGAAACTTTGCTGTTTTCAGTTCCTGCCGTGACAGGTGGGCGGGGTCGCCCTGTGGGGCGGTGCGCCCGATATCAAGCAAAAGCAGCCCAAGAATATGGCGCAGGGCAAACAGGCGTCCGGTATTGTGGCTGTAATATTCACGCGCCAGTTGCGATATCAGAAAATCGGCCGGTCCGGTTGCCGGTTGGTCATCGGCGAGATTGGTATCAACACAAATTGCCTGATCAAGGCGGGCCAGCAATTTGGGGGCAGGGGCCAGAATTTGCTGCAGATGATAATCGGTCAGTGAAATCACCCAGCCATCAATATCATCACTGAATTTAAAGCCATGCACTGTGCCCGGCGGGACTGTAATCAGTTGTCCGGTCTGCATGGTCAGGTGCTGATCATCAAAGCTGATCTCGGCATGACCGGCGGTGATATAAAGAAGCTGAAACAGGTTGGTGTGACGATGCGGCTTGATATGCAGGTCATGCAGGCGGGACCGTTCCGGGATACTTTCAAGGTGAAAGAATTCCGGTTCCGTGACCGGTTGCTGATCACTGAGTTTCGGTCTCTCGGCTATGTCCCAGTCGAACCCGTCCGGCACCGTCTCGGCACAGTCGGTATCACGTTCGCCATATAGTTTGTAGATTGGGATACTGTTGCGCACAAGCGACCTTCATTTCTAGAAAATTGTGAATGATCTACTATGGAATATGATGCTGTGTCTCCTCTTAGGTTGTTAGTTCTTATTGATTTTTGAGGTTCTATTCTGGTGTGTGATAATCGTAGAAATGCTCTGGAGATACATTGATTTTTATTGGTTTTTCGGGGTCGTCTTCTAGAAAGCCTTCTGTGAAAATTACGATTCTCCACTCATCTTGTAGAGTAAATGGTTCAATAGGAGGTTTTCTTAATGCATCGGTATTAATTGATCTTATGCTCAGTTCTCCGGTAGAGATTGCGGCCCCTTGACTGTTGTCAGAGACTGTCAATGCTGTGTGTTGGTAGGAAACTTGCCCATACCTGTATGCGTGGACAGGTATTTGTTGTGATACTTGATGACAAACTTCTATGGATAACTTGAATAGGTTCTTTATTCCTAAGGTATATTTTCCAAATTCATCACGTGTTTGTTTTTTGATAGCGGTTCCGTGCATTGACATAATGTAGTGAGGGACTATTTCACATCCAATGTGCCCATCTCCTATAATTGAGACGGGAGGCGAATCTGGCGAAGAAATATTTAACCCCAATGATGTTTGTGTAGTGTTGATACCTTCTTTGTCATCTCTACGAGTAATGTCTTCTATTTTTTGATAGAAACGGTTTGACCTGAGCCATACAGAACCACATTCCATAGTTGAATAGTAGACTTCTTTCGAGACTGTTCGGAAAATTATTGGTTGGTTCAATTCAGTTTTAACGTTCATTGTTCTGTCTTTGATGTGTTGGTTTGCTATATTTTAGTATTCGGAAATTCTAAGTTTGAAGCTGTAAAGAGAACAAGAGAAAAAGAAAAGCCAGCCATCGGAAATGGCGGGCTTTGAAGATCGGCTTTGTCGCGGTTATCCGCCCAGTATCGAGGGCACGAATAATGTCAGGATCGGGACAAAGATCAAAAGCAGGATACGGACAATCTCGGCTGCAAAGAACGGCATTACCCCGCGGAAGGTCTGGCTCATGGGGACACCCTTGGCCAGCGCGTTGATGATAAAGACGTTCAATCCGACCGGCGGGGTTATAAGCCCCAGCTCCACAACAATGAGCGCGAGAATACCGAACCAGATTTTAAGGTCCTCGGTCCCCATGCCATAGGCTGCCGTTGCCGCCGTTGCCCAGTCCCCGCCATTGATATCAACAAGGGCAGGCCAGAAGAACGGGATCACAACCACGATCATGGAAAGGCTTTCCATGAAGCAGCCCAGAAGGATCAGGGCCAGCAACATCAGAACCATGATCAGCCAGGGATCAAGGCCGCTGGTCGCGGCGGCTTCTGCCATATAGGCCGGGAGGTTGGCACGGCTGAAAAAGCCCTTGAGGATTTCCGCACCCAAAAGGATGAAGAAAATCATCGAAGACGTGATCGCCGTATCCTTAAGCGATTGACGAAGACCTGCCCATGTCAGGCCACCCTTGCCACGCCAGCGCATGTAAGCGCCATAGGCAAGGATCGCAAACACACCCACACCGGCCGCCGGGGTCGGCGTAAACAGGCCGGCACCCAGACCCAGAATGATCGATCCGAAAATCACCATCACCGGGATCAGACGCAGAAGGGCTTCTTTGCGTTCAGCCGCGGGCATCGGTTCGGGTTTCGGGGCCAGTGACGGGTTCAGGCGGACCTGAATGGCAATCACAGCCATAAAGAACACAACGGCAATCAGGCCGGGAATGATCGCAGCCTGGAACATCTGAATGATCGATGCTTCGACCGTCACCGCATAGATAACCAGTGCGACCGATGGCGGGATCAGGATGCCAAGTGTTCCGCCCGCTGCCAGCGTACCGGTTGCCAGACGCGGCGAATATTTCAGGCGGTCAAGTTCCGGAAGGGCAACCTTGCCCATGGTTGATGCAGTTGCAAGCGACGATCCGCATACCGCACCAAAACCGGCACAGGCACCGATGGCCGCCATGGCAACACCGCCACGGAACCGGCCGAGTATGGCATTCACGCCCTGGAACAGATCGCGCGAAAGATTGGCCTGACTTGCCAGATAGCCCATCAGGACAAACAGCGGCACCACGGACAATTCATAGTTCGACACAATCCCGTATAGCAGGGATTTGAACTGCTGAAGATACGGGTCAAAGCGCAGGAACGGGAAGAACAGGCTAAGCACATAGTTGCCGCCGATCCCGACACCAACCATCGCCAGACCAACCGGAACACGCAAAGCCAGAACGAAAAAGAGAACAGCAAGGCCACCAAGGCCGATTAATTCGCGCTCAGACATCGGCCTCTCTTTCGAAAATCTGACCCCCGGCAATCGCGGCCCACAGGAACATCGAAATGATGCCCGGAACATAGAATGGCCAGATCGGCCAGCCGAGAATTGCAGAAAGGGTATTGTCGCCACGAACCTCGATCAGGCCATTGACCATCATGTAACCAAGGAACAGCGCCAGTGCGGTCATGCAAATACCCGAAATCACGTCAACCGTGCGGGCAAACCATGCCGGAAACATTTTGATAAACACGTCAACGGCAACATGACCGCGACGTGCCTGGCAGTAGGGGAAGAACATCAGAGCAGCCGAGCTGACGATCATGCTGACAAAATCTTCATAGCCGATAATGGCGGGGAAGTTGGCGTCAAACAGCCGGGCTATTTTGTCCAGACCAAAGGCGGTAACGTTGACAATCGTTACAACGGCAATCAGCAGGGCAAGCAGGCCGCCAGCAACGGCAAGCCAGGATGCAGCCTTGTATAGCACGTTTTTCATATGTCTAACTTTTAGCGGGAAAAAGAGGGTCACGCGTCAATATGATACGTGACCCCACAAGATTTTCCAGTAACTACGAAAAGTTACTTGGCGGTATGGGCCAGAACGGCTGCTTTGGCGTCCGCAACGAGTTTCGCGCCATCAATGCCGTTGGACTTGGATTCTTCGATCCAGCGATCAACAACCGATGCAGACGCATCGTCGAAGGTTGCTTTTTCAGCAGCGGTCAGCTGAACAACCTGGCCTTTGCCTTCGTTGATCATCTTTTTGCCGACTTCTTCAACATTGTTGAAGACATCGCCAATTTCTGCTGCGAAATCACGGCCCGAGTTACGGTCGATGATTTCCTTGAGATCATCCGGAAGGCTTTCGTAACGTTCCTTGTTCATTGCGAACAGGAAGGTCGAGGTGCCAAAGCGCGAATTTGCGCCTTCGCCTTCAACAGAATAGGAAATCAGTTCTGCCAGTTTCAGCGGCGGAACAACTTCGAATGGAACCAGACCGCCGTCAACAACGCCAAGCGACAGTGCCTGCGGCAAAGCCGGGACCGGCATACCGACCGGTTCTGCGCCCCAGGATTCAATCACCCAGGAACCGGTACGGGTCGGGGTACGAAGTTTCAGACCTTTGACATCGTCAACGGTGCGGACTTCTTTGTTCGTCAGATGGATCGCCTGACCTGCATGAACATGTACGGCCAGCGTATGAACGTCTTTAAGGTCTTCGGCGAATTCGTCTTTCAGGTCCCACATCGCAAGGTTGGTTGCGCGTGCATCACCAAGGTGAACGCCTGGCAGTTCGAAAACTTCGATGCGCGGGAATACGCCCGGGGTGTAACCCGGAAGGGTCCAGACGATGTCAGCAACGCCGTCACGAACCTGACGATACAGTTCCGGCGGGTTGCCGCCGAGCGACATGGACGGGAAGATTTCAAACTTGATACGGCCGTTTGATTCTTCTTCGATTTTCTTTGCCCAAGGTTCGATCATCTTCGACTGGGCCGGTGCTTTCGGACCCAGGAAATGGTGAACGGTCAGGGTAACTTCCTGTGCGTGGGCACCGAACGACACCATGGTCGCGACCGCTGCACCCGCCAGCAATTTGGTGATGTGTTTCATTCTTCCTCCTTTGAACGTCTTGTCGCGTTCATGCATTCGACAAACGTTTCAGCCACGATGCGCATCTAGCGTACGAAGTTTTCCAAGATTCTTGATTATTGTTTTTATTATTCTTTTTTGGCATGGACTGCGTCTGGCGCAATTCTGCCATGCCGAATTGGAAACAATCTAATAGGGACGAGATGGTTATGTATAATGATATGTCCGCACATATGCATAACCAAACGATTATGTATTCATGTCCGAATGGGTCGCGTGATGCCGGGTGGCTTCTTCACGGACTGCATTGATCAGCATTTCCACGGGTGGCGAGATCGGCGAATCAATTCTGGTGGTCAGGCCGACGGGCCCGAATGTATCACTGGTGTCGATGGGCAGTTCCACCAGATGGCCCTCGGCAATGTCGGATGCAACAGCCCCGTTCGAGATAATCCAGATGGCATCTGTTTCACGGGTAAAGGCACGCCCGAATGATGTTGAAACCGTTTCGATCCGGTCGGGCAGGGCACCGATCCCGTGTGCAATCAGCATCTTGTCGACCGTGGGATGAATGATGGCATGTTTTGGCGGCACCAGAACCGTGAATTCGCGAATACGGGTGATGTCGGGGTTTTCATCGGTCAATAATGGATGCCCGGGACGGGCGACCAGTGAAATATGTTCCGAATATAAATGTATGAATGAAAGACCCGACATCTGATCGGGTTCGGCCAGTCGTCCAACCACCAGATCAAGTTCACCAACCCGCAATTGCCCCATCAACATCATGTTTGGACCGGCAACGACCTTGACCGTCGTATCGGGGCTGAGTGATTTGAACCGGCGAATGGCATTGGGCATCACGCTTGCCGCAACCGTTGGCAATACGCCAAGATTAATCGACAGGCCGCCTTGCATACGGACCTGGCTGATGCTGTCGACCCCTTGACGAAGGGCGGTGACGCTGGCCCCGGCATAGCGCAAGAACACCTTGCCAAAGTCGGTCAGGGTCACGCCACGCTTGGATCTGTCAAACAAGCGCGCATCAAGATGTTCTTCGAGCTCGCGAATGGTTTTGGAAACTGCGGGCTGGGTGATCGCCAATGTATCGGCGGCCTTGACGACACTGCGTTGACGGGCAACTTCCAGAAAACAGGTGAGGTGGCGGAATTTAATGCGTTGATCAAGCATGGTGCCCAGACCGCGTGGTTATCGAACAAAGTTATCGCGCTTCAATTATAATTATATAGTTATGCAAAATACGCAATTCCTCATTTTACATAACCAAAACCATCTGCGAATGTGGGCGCAATTAAACAGGGTGGAAACGACATGAGTTTACAAGTCGCCCCGATCAACGGGACACATATCCATTACAGCCAGACAGGACCAAAAGACGCGCCTGTGCTGGTGTTTTCAAACTCTCTCGGTACTGATTTTCGCATCTGGAACGATGTGGTCGCGGCATTGTCTGCGCGTTTTAACATCGTGACGTATGACAAGCGCGGTCACGGTCTTTCGGGCATCGGGAATGCGGAATTTGATATTTCGCTGCATGCCAATGACCTGATCGGACTGCTTGATTATCTGGGTCTGGGTGAAGTGATTATTTGTGGTCTGTCTGTCGGCGGTCTGATCGCCCAGAAGGTGACCGAATTGCAGCCCGAACGCGTTCGTGGCCTTATCCTGTGCGATACCGCGCCGAAACTTGGCGATTATGCCGGCTGGAACACCCGGATCGAGGCGATCAAGGCCGACGGGATCGAAGTTCTCGGCGATGCCATCATGGAACGCTGGCTGTCGCCGACTTTCCGCAAGGACCGTCCGCTTGAAACCGCGATGTATCGCGACATGCTGGTACGGACCACCGAGGCCGGTTACATCGGCACCTGTGTGGCGCTGCGCGATGGTGATCTGCGTGATGCGGCGGGCAAAATTGCCGTCCCGACATTATGTATCTGTGGATCGGACGATCTGGCGACACCGCCAGATGTGGTGCGCGAAATGGCTGCCATGATCCCCGATGCGGAATTTGAATTGATCGAAGGGGTCGGGCATTTGCCATGCATCGAAACCCCGGAATTGCTGACCCGGTTGATCGACCGATTTACCAAGGAGAAGAACCTTGTCTGAGAGCCGGTATGACATTGGCATGAAAACCCGCCGTTCTGTTCTGGGCGATGCACATGTGGATCGTGCGTCGAAAAACATTACGGAAATCGACGAAGGTTTTCAGCGCTATATCACTGAAAATGTCTGGAACGGTGTCTGGACAAGCGACAAATTCACCAAGCGCGAACGTTCGATTGTCACCATTGCCCTGCTTGCAGGTCTTGGTCACGAAGAAGAACTTGCGATGCATATCCGGGCGACCCTGAATACCGGGGCAACGCGCGATGATATCCGTGAAGCCCTGATGCATGTTGCGGTTTATGCCGGCGTTCCCGCCGCCAATACGGCATTCCGCATTGCCAAACAAGCCTATGCCGAGATCGACGCGGCATCCAAGGGAGAATAAGCCACATGTCTACCTTTAAACCGCGTGACTGGGGATCCCACGCCCCGTTCATCGCACCGGGTTACAAATCGACCATCCTGCGTGGTCCGTCCCGTGCTCCGCTTGCCATCAAATCGGGCCTGACCGAGGGCACCGGCCCGCGTTTTGCCCCGGCGGCCGTTCGCGAACTTGATTTCGACCTGACCAAGAACGGCGTTGTGAATGGCGAACCGCAGGGCGAGCGCATTGTTGTTCATGGCCGTGTCATGGATACCGATGGTCGCCCGCAGCCCGATATTCTTGTCGAAATCTGGCAGGCGAATGCGGCAGGTCGTTATGTCCACAAGGTTGACCAGCACGAAGCGCCGCTTGATCCGAATTTCCGTGGTTCGGGCCGTTGCTTTACCGATGCGAACGGCAACTACAAATTCTATACCATCAAGCCGGGAGCCTATCCGTGGGGCAACCATTTCAATGCCTGGCGTCCGAACCATATTCACCTGTCGCTGTTCGGTCCGGGCTTTGCCACCCGTCTGGTTACCCAGATGTATTTCCCGGGTGATCCGCTGCTTGAACTTGATCCGATTTTCCTTGGTACCGAGGACGCGGCTGCCCGCGAACGTCTGATTGCCAAATTCTCGATCGACAAGACCGAGGAGGGCTTTGCCCTTGGTTATCAGTTCGACATTGTCCTGCGTGGACGCAACGGCACCCCGATGGAGAATTAAGTCATGGCTTATGGTGAAACCCCCTCACAGACGGTTGGCCCGTATTTCGCCTATGGCTTGACCGCAGGCCAGTACGGTTACGACTTTACCGATATTGCCGATCCGGTTGTTGCCGGGCAGGACGCCAAGGGTGAGCATATCCGCATCACCGGCACGGTGTTTGATGCCAATGGCGCGCCGGTCAATGACGCGATGATCGAAATCTGGCAGGCTGACGCCGATGGCGTTTATAGCGAAAAGCCGGTTGATGTTGCTGATACCGGTTTCCGTGGTCTTGGCCGTTGTGGCACTGGTACGGATGCGAAAAACCGCTTCTGGTTCGATACGGTCAAGCCGGGCGTCGTTGCCGATGCCGAAGCCCCGTTTGTCAATGTGATCGTCTTCATGCGTGGCATGCTGGTGCATGCCTTTACCCGGTTCTATTTCGATGATGAGGCAGAGTTGAATGCAAAAGACGCTGTCTTGCAATCTGTGCCTGCGGATCGTCGCGGCACCCTGATTGCCAAGCGTGTCGAAACCCCGACCGGGACCGAATACCAGATCGATATCCACATGCAGGGGGACGCGGAAACCGTGTTCTTCGACGTGTAAGTTGATCTGGCGCGATGGCTGCGTCCGCTGCTTTGGGGAAAGCCGGCGATCGCAGCCATCGACCTTATTTCCTGCGCTGCCGGGGCATATGTCCCGCACAAGTAATGTTTTGGTTTGATACCACAGGAGTTAGCCGTGGTTGCACGTTTCATGTCGCTTAAAGAGGCTGTCGCGTCCTGCGTTAAGGATGGCGATACCATCTCGATGGAAGGCTTCACCCATCTTATTCCACATGCCGCCGGGCACGAGATCATCCGTCAGGGCATCAAGGATCTGACCCTGATCCGCATGACGCCCGATATGATCTATGATCAGTTGATCGGTGCCGGTTGTGCCAAAAAACTGATCTTCTCCTGGGGCGGTAACCCGGGCGTTGGTTCGCTGCATCGTCTGCGCGAAGCCGTTCAGGAAAACTGGCCGCACAAACTTGAGATCGAGGAACATTCCCACGCGGCAATGGCCAATGCCTATGACGCCGGTGCAGCCGGTCTGCCATGTGCGGTGTTCAAAGGGTATCGTGGTGCAGAATTGCCCCGTGTTAACCCGAACATCAAGTTCATCAAATGCCCGTTCACCGGCGAAAGCCTGGCTGCGGTTCCGTCGATCCGCCCGGATGTGACGGTTGTTCACGCCCAGAAAGCCAACAAAAAGGGCGATGTCCTGTTTGAAGGCATTGTCGGTGTTCAGAAAGAAGCCGTTCTGGCAGCCAAAAAATCCATCGTGACGGTAGAAGAGATCGTTGATGATTTCGGCGATATTTCCTCGAACGCTGTGATGCTGCCGAACTGGGCTGTTACCGCGATTGTTGAAATCCCGGGTGGGGCACATCCGTCCTATGCGCAGGGGTATTACAAGCGCGACAACGCGTTTTACAAGGCATGGGATCCGATTGCCCGTGATCGCGAGGCCTTCCAGGCCTGGATCGAAGAACATGTCATGAATGGCGGTCCCGAAGATTTCGCGGCCAAGCGTGAAGCAAACAAAGGCTAGGCGGAGAAAAGATCATGGTTGAATATACCCCGACTGAAATGATGACGGTATCCGCCGCACGCGCGCTTAAAAACGACGATGTGTGCTTTGTTGGTATCGGTATGCCGTCTGCGGCCTGTAACCTGGCCCGTCTGACCCATGCACCTGACATCACCCTGATTTATGAAAGCGGTACGATTGGCACCAAGCCGGACGTTCTGCCGCTGTCGATTGGCGATGGCGAGCTGTGCGAAACCGCTGTGAACACCGTTCCGGTCCCGGAAATGTTCCGCTACTGGCTTCAGGGCGGTAAAATCTCGGTTGGTTTCCTTGGTGCGGCCCAGCTGGACAAGTTTGGCAACATCAACACCACCGTGATTGGTGATTATGATAACCCCAAAGTCCGTCTTCCGGGCGGTGGCGGTGCGCCGGAAATCGCAACGAGCTGTGGCGAAGTCTTCCTTGTGATGAAGCAAAGCAAACGCGGTTTTGTCGAAAAGATCGATTTCGTGACCTCGCTTGGTCATGGCAAGGGTGGTGATGATCGCGCATCCTATGGCGTTGATACCAAGGGTCCGTCGCGTCTGATCACGGATCTTTGCATCATGGAACCGCACCCGGTTGGCAAACAGTTCATTGTGACGTCGATCCATCCGGGCGTAACCCGCGAAGAAATCATCGAAAATACCGGCTGGACTGTTGAGTTTGCCGACGAAGTCGCCGAAACTGCGATCCCGTCCGAGAAAGAATTGCAGGTTCTGCGTGAACTGCATGCTCGTACCGCCAAGGCCCATGCGGGTCAGCAGTAAGAGTAATAACAAGGATCTTAGAAATGGCTGACGCATATATTTGCGATTATATCCGTACCCCGATTGGCCGCTTTGGTGGCAGCCTGTCGCAGGTACGTGCCGACGATCTTGGTGCTGTGCCGCTTAAGGCGCTTGTCGAACGCAATCCGGGTCTGGATTTTGCAGCGGTCGAAGATGTTGTGTTTGGTTGCGCCAACCAGGCCGGCGAAGACAACCGCAACGTCGCGCGGATGTCGACCCTTTTGGCCGGTTTGCCGGAAACCGTGACCGGCACGACGGTCAACCGTCTGTGCGGTTCGGGTATGGATGCGATTATCATTGCTGCCCGTGCGATCAAGGCCGGCGAAGCCGATCTGATGATTGCCGGTGGTGTTGAAAGCATGTCGCGTGCGCCGTTCGTGATGCCCAAGGCATCTTCGGCATTCTCGCGCAATGCAGAAATCTATGACACCACCATTGGCTGGCGTTTCGTCAACCCGGTGATGAAAAAACAGTACGGCGTGGATTCCATGCCCGAAACCGGTGAAAACGTTGCCGAGGATTTCAATATCTCGCGTGCGGATCAGGATGCCTTTGCTGTGCGTTCACAGGAAAAGGCCGTTGCTGCCCAGCAGAATGGAACCCTTGGTCAGGAAATAACCCCGGTGACCATTCCCCAGCGTAAGGGGGATGCGATTGTCGTTGATGCCGACGAACATCCGCGTTCGGGGACCACGGTTGAAACCCTTGCCAAATTGCCGACCCCGTTCCGCGAAGGCGGTTCGGTAACGGCGGGTAACGCGTCGGGTGTCAATGACGGGGCGGCTGCCCTGATCATCGCATCCGAGGCCGCAGTCAAAAAATATGGTTTGAACCCAATTTCCAAGGTTGTTGGCGGTGCGACCGCGGGTGTTGCTCCGCGCATCATGGGCTTTGGCCCGGCACCGGCATCGAAGAAGCTTCTTGCACGTCTTGGCTGGACCACCGAACAGCTTGATGTGATCGAACTGAACGAAGCATTCGCATCACAGGGTCTTGCGACCCTGCGTGATCTTGGGATTGCCGATGATGATGCGCGGGTGAACCCGAATGGTGGTGCGATTGCCCTTGGCCATCCGCTTGGCATGTCGGGTGCGCGTATTGCCGGTACGGCAGCGCTTCAGCTTAAACGTACTGGCGGCAAATATGCCCTGGCAACCATGTGCATTGGTGTCGGTCAGGGTATTGCGATTGCGCTTGAAGCTGTCTAGGACGGCTTGGCCTTTGCCGATCTGATCAAAGATGCCCCTGTGCCGTGATGACGGGCAGGGGCTTCTTTTTGCGTTATTGACCAATCTGGTCCCCGGCGCGACACTACCAACTTGATTTTGCACCTGTTTACGCGGTGGATTACCCATAATGACGATTTCGCCCTTTGATTCCGCCCTGCTGGGCAATCTGTTTTCCGATCCGGAAATTGCCGCCCTGTTTGATGACAAGGCACAGATTGCCTCGATGCTGTTGTTTGAATCCGCCCTTGCCGCGGCCGAGGCCCGCGCAGGTGTGATTCCGGGCGAAAGTGCCACACGCATCGCCGACGTTTGCCGCGAATTCAATCCTGATCCGGCATCGCTTGCTGCGGGAACGGCAAGTGCCGGTGTGCCGGTTCCGGCGGTGGTCAAGGCATTGAAGGCCGAAATTGGCGGCGATGACGCACGTTTTGCGCATTTTGGCGCGACCAGTCAGGATGTGGTCGATACCGGTCTTGTCCTGCGTCTGCGCGATGCCATCGGGGTTATCCGCCGTCGCATCCGCAAACTGGCCAAGGCACTGGCGCTTCATGCCGATCATCATCGCAATACGGTGATGATCGGACGGACCCGCTCGCAACAGGCGGTTCCGACGACCTTTGGCCTTAAGGCCGCCGGATGGCTGGCCCCCTTGGTTCGGATTGATCGCCGGATTGAAAGCCTGTCGGCTGATTTACTGCGCCTGTCCTTTGGCGGAGCGGCAGGGACGCTGGCCTCCATCGGGGCGAAGGCCGCCGAGGTTGAAAGCAATCTGGCCGAGGAACTTGATCTTCCGGTTTCTGACATGCCTTGGCATGCCCAGCGTGATGTACTTGTCGATTTTGCAAGTCAGTTAACAGCGTTAACCGGCGCGCTTGGCAAAATGGGGCAGGATCTTGTGTTGCTTGCGCAATCGGAAATCGCCGAAGTGCAGCCGGGCAAGGGCGGCGGGTCATCGACCATGCCGCACAAATCCAACCCGGTTCAGGCGGAAATGCTTGTCACACTGGCGCGGTTTAACGCCGGACAGCTTGGCGTTTTCAGCCAATCGCAACTTCATGATCATGAACGATGCGGGTCAAGCTGGCTTCTGGAATGGCTGACCTTGCCGCAGATCATCATTGCCGCGGGAACCGCATTGGCGCAGGCGGTTGATATGGTCCCCGACCTTAAGATCAATACCAACCGCATGGCCGAAAACCTTGAATTGTCACGTGGTGCTATGCTGGCCGAGGCGGCGACATTTGCCCTTGCCGATCATCTGGGGCGCGATGCTGCCGATAAGCTGGTCAAGGAAGCGATTGCCAAATCAGCGGCAAACGGATCGAACCTGTTTGACGAATTACCAAGCCTGACCGATGCGCCGGTTGATTGGGCACATGTGCGCAATCCTGCCAACTATGTCGGGCAATCCGATTTGTTTATCGATCGGGTTCTGGGCGCTGCAAAGCGGGGTTTCCGGGAGTAAGACACAAAAAAGGCTGCCGAAAGGCAGCCTTTTTTGTGCGGCGGTCAACGTGGTGCGCGCAATCGTTTTTCGACGGCGAAGTTATGGATTGGAACACCATTGACTTCAAAGTCGCGCCGTTCAACCACGGTAAACCCCTGTTTAAGCAGGAAGGACTTTGCAAGTTCGCTGGCCTCTGAATAGAGCTTGCCGACATCTTGCGATTTCGCCTTGGCTTCAAGGGCGGCGTATAGGGTTGCGACCACGCCGGTCCCGGCAACATCGGGTGATGCATAGAGAAACCCGATATGGCCATCACGTTCAAAATCGCCAAATGCAACAACCTGATCGCTGTCATCAACCGCGACCAGTCCGCAGCGTCCGTCATTCATGATTTCTGTAAAACGGGCCGGGCTTGGTTCCAGACCTGCCCACACCGCGACCTGTTCGGAACCGTATTTTTTCGGGCCCAGTTCCTGAACCGCGCGGCGATAAATGGCCGACAGAGTTTGGGCATCTTCATCACGAAATGGACGAATGGTGATCATGCAGGTAAATCCCAAGCGGCGTCAAAGAACTGAATTTCAAGTTCTGTTGCACGGCGGAAGAATGACAAACAGCTTTGACGTTCGCTGTCTGACAGGGTGGGGCCGACCAGATCAAGCTGACCATTCAAATAGGCGACCACACTTTCAAAATAGTCGCCGATATGCAGATCAAGCCATTCATAATACCAGAAATCTTTGGGGCGAACAGCAACCGCGCGATTTACCCGATCCGCCCAGCCAAGATACGTCCCCTCGGCAACGGCCAGGACCGCCAGCATCTCGGCATAACTGTTGCCGTTGGCGGCATCTGCCATCAATTGTTTGAAGGATACAGTTGCGGGCCAGTCGGGCTGATCATTGCGTTCTGCCTCGGTAACGCCAAGGGCGACAAAGGACCGTTCGAAATAGGTGTTTTCTTCGCCGGTAACCAAGGCCAGAAACTGACAGCCGGGAATACGGTCCTTCAGGTTCGGGGCGCGCGAAACGGCTGCTGCCAAAAGGGCGACAAAACGGTCAAGGAAACGGTGATCCTGAATAAGGTAGTCAGCAAGATTACGCGCAGGTACAGCGGCCTGACCCCAGGCATCGGTGAAGGGATGATGGGTAACGCGGTGCCAGTCATCGGCAACAGATGCCTTCAGCCAGTCTGAAAAGACGCCATCCGGATTGGCTTGTTTCCATTCGGGGAAATCGATGGTGATACTGGCAATTTGATCAGACATGGGACATTTCCTTAAGGCTTTGATTTTCCTTCTTGTGGCATGACGGCGAAACAGGGGCAAGTGCGGTGATGGGCGATAATGATATCGCGCAAACCGGGCAGGGCGATTGATGCTTATCAATGTAAATTAATGCATATTAATATATTGGTTTATTATTGCTTATTGGTTCCCAAGGAGGTTGTTATGGCCAATGTCGGAATGATTGATCGGATCTTGCGTGCCTGTGCCGGTGTTGTCTTGCTGGCGCTGCCATTTGTTATGGCATCCCCGGAAGGCGGCATGGCATTTGGGGCTTATGGCTGGGTGATGATTGCGGCTGGTGTGGTGATGCTGGTGACGGCGGCCATGCGGTTTTGCCCGCTTTATATGTTGCTGGGATTGCGGACCTGTCCGATCTCGAAATAGATCATTGTCCGTAGTCCTGCGCAGCAATTTCTGTTCGAGCTGTTGCCGTCGGCACGTTATAGTGTCATCGATATCTTTTACGGTGTCCGCGACGTGCCCGCTTTGGCGGGGAGCATGTAATGACACCATCGGCAATGAATAACGGAACAGAAAAAATGAAACGCCTGAGCGACGACCTGACGGTATCCCCGCAATTGCCCCTTGATGCCATCGACGAGATTGCCAAGGCCGGTTACAAAACCATTATCTGTAACCGCCCGGACGATGAAGACCCGGGGCAGCCTTCCTTTGCCGAGATTTCCGCCAAGGCCGAAGCCGCAGGCATCAAGGCAATCTTCCAGCCGGTGGTCAGCGGCAATGTGACCGATGCAGATGCCGACGCATTTGCTGCCAATCTGGCCGAAGCCGCCAAGCCGATCTATGCCTATTGCCGGACCGGCACCCGATGCACGATCCTTTGGTCGCTGGCAAATGCGGGAAATATGCCGGTACAGGACATTATCAAATCGGCATCCGATGCCGGTTATGACATGTCACCCTTGATGCCGCGTATTGCTGCACGTGCCTGATCCCGAATGTGTTTGTGCGATGGGGTGAATTTGCCCCATCGTATAATCGCGCGGCACGCCTGCCAAAATTGCACTATCGATTTTTAACAAATCGTGGCGATATGACATGATGGTTCAAGACCATATGTCTGTTTCCTGGTTTTGGTGCGAGTGTGACTGTGACTGCGAAGACGTTCGAAACTGCCAATATTACCTTTCGATTGGCTGTGCCCGGCGACATTGATGCGCTGTGCGAAATTGAAAATCAGTCCTTTGAAATCGATCGCCTGAACCGTCGTGCGTTTAAACGTTTCGTCGGCAGTGAAACCGCCCGCCTGAATGTTGCATGCCATGATGGCACTGTGATTGGCTATGCGCTGGTAATCTTTCGGCGCAACGTTGCTTTGGCGCGCCTATATTCACTTGCTGTATTGCCCGACATGCGCGGGCAGGGAATTGGCTGCCAATTGGTAACGCGGGCCGAGGAAGCCAGCCTTGATTTTGGCGCGCCGATCCTGCGTCTTGAAGTCAGTCAGAAAAATGGTCGGGCGATTGCGCTGTTTGGTGAACTCGGATATCGGGAATTTGCGCTTTATCCCGATTATTATCCGGATCATTCCAATGCCTTGCGCATGGAAAAGGTATTGGTGCCCAATGCGCTTTCCCTGCCATCACCGATCCATTTCTATCACCAGACCTTGCCATTCACCTGTGGCCCGGCGGCCCTGATGATGGCGATGAATGCACTTGATGCATCACTTGAACTGGATCGCAGCCTTGAAATTGCCCTGTGGCGTGAAGCAACCACCGTTTTCATGACATCGGGGCATGGCGGGTGCGGGCCGCTTGGCTTGGCGCTTGCCGCCAATCGGCGCGGTTTTGACGCCGAAGTGCTGAGCAGCCGTGACGGTCCGCTTTTTGTCGATACGGTGCGCAAACCCAAAAACCGCGAAGTGGTCGAACTGGTGCATTATGATTTTGCCGCACAGGCCCAAAAGGCCGGTATTCCGGTCACATCCGGGCCGTTTGGCGTGGCAGAAATTGAACAGCGTGCCAAGCAGGGGAAAATGGCACTGGTTCTAATCAGCCAGTACCGCATTTACGGTGACAAAATCCCGCATTGGGTTGTGGTATCGGGCTTTGATGACAGGTTCGTTTATGTCAGCGACCCTGACATCGGCGAAGATCATGAACCGTTTACGGGCAGTGACTGCCTGTCGGTGCCGATCCTGCGCAACGAGTTTGATCTGATGGCGCGCTATGGGCGCGACAAACTGCAAGCTGCTGTTTTCATAGATAAAAAGGCCGGGTGAAGCCCGGCCTTTTCGTTTGCGTGTTGAAATTTCTACGGGCGCGCTATCTTGCTGAGAAGATGGGCGATGATCCGACGATAAAGATCCATGCCCAGAACCACGTCCTCGACCCCGGCATCGACATTCGGGTTGTCATTCACCTCGATCACCATCGGGCCGTGCGGCGTTTCCTTGACATCCACACCATAAAGGCCATCACCCATCAGGCGCGCAGCCGCAAGGGCGGTTGATACGATATCGGCGGGGGCATCTTCGACCGGCAGGGTTTCAAACCCGCCTTCCTCAAAGCTTTTGCCGTCATCTTCATGTTTGACGATCTGCCAGTGGCCCGGTGCCATGAAATAGCGGCTGGCAAAGATGGCTTCGCCGCCCAGAACCCCGATACGCCAGTCAAAGGTCGTTTCGACATATTCCTGAATGACCAGAAGTTCCGAGTTCTTGAACATCTCGGTCGCAACTTCGTTAAGGTGTTCAGGCGATTTTACCTTGCGCACCCCGCGCGAAAAACAGCCATCCGGCACCTTTAGAACCGACGGGAAGCTGAATTGCTGGCCGATTTCGGCAATGCGGCGCTTGTCGAATATCGCGCTTTTCGGTGCCGGGATACGATGGGTGCGCAGAAGTTCTGCCAGATAGACCTTGTTGGTACAGCGCAGCATCGAGTCCGGGTCATCAATCACCGGAATGCCTTCCTTTACCGCACGCTTGGCAAAGCGATAGGTGTGATGATCAAGGGCGGTGGTTTCGCGGATCAGAAGCGCGTCAAATTCCGAAAGGTGATGGAAATCCTTGGCGGTAATCAGTTCGGCCTTGGCACCAAGATCGGATGCGGCCTGGACAAAGTTTGCCAATGCTTCCTTGTCCGAAGGCGGCAAAACCTCGTCCGGGTCATGCAGGATAGCAACCAGTGCGGTGGGCGGGGTAACGTTGCCCTGTTTACGGACACGACCGCGCAAATAGGCCCGAAGGGCTGCTTCAAATTCGGCAAGGTTGCTGTCATCAAGCTGGCCCAGGGACGGGGCTTCGATTTCGCGTAAAATCTTGCGGTCCTGCTTGTTCAGGTGCAGGCGCAGGATCGGGCAGCGGAACTGATCAAAGGCCCGTTCGGCGATCTGGCGGAAACGTTTGTCCGCGGTGCGACCGAAATAGACATCAATATGATCCGGGGCCTGATCCGGGCCATGACCGGATTTGGCAAGGGCATCAATGATCTGCGGGCTTAGTTCCGAACGTGCGGTTTTCTGAAGACGCTTCCAGTTAAGGTCGAGAAGAACATCGGCCTCGGGAATGACGCGCTCGGCACGGGCGGCGGCCAGAAGACTGCAATAATAACCGCGTGACAGATATTCATAGGACTGGCACAGGTTGATCACACGGCGGTTACGCACCCCGTGATCAAGTGCCAGATAATCACGCACCCGCATGACGCGTGCGCCCGATACGGCAAAACGCTGATCGGACAGGCGGTCGACCAGGATCAATGGTGCACCGGTGGCAACCGCAGGCGTTACATCGCTTTGACCGTTATAAAGGGCATGTTCAAGGCGAATGCCGTCTTCGCCATCCTGGTAATAGCCCGGAAGGTCCGCGACCTTTTGATAGCCGTGCCGTTCATAAAGATTGCGTGCGGTATCGTTTTGAACGCGCACTTCAAGACGCATGCGCGTGCACCCGGCATCCATGGCAAGGGTTTCAAGACCGGCCAGAAGTTGCGTTCCCAAACCTTTGCCGCGCCATTCCTGGGCAATTGCCAGCGAATAAATACGGGCCACATCCGCATTGGCGCACAGCAACAGCAATCCGTATCCGACCACAGCCGGTTTGTCGGCATCACCGGCATCGGCCACCAGAAGACGCGCAGAGGCCTGTCGCAAGAAACGGGAAAAAGAGGCGCGCGAAATCAGGTCACTTTGGAAATTGGCCGTTTCAAGGGCGCAGAGCCCGTCAAGGTCGGAACGAACTGCACTGCGAATAATGACGGTGTTGGGCTGGGTCGATGCCACGAGTATTGACCTCCTGCGATGGGATGTGGCGCACATGTTGCGCTCAACTTCCGGTACGCTCAAACCAAAAAGCTCACAAGTGCGATTATTGTTCACAGCCATGCCATTTTTTCATGGGATGTGACATAGCTGACACTCGACCTGCGGGGCGAATAAAAATATGCTGTATCAGATAGCTGTTTTGAAAATAACAACAATTCTGCCTGTGCGAAGCTATGATTAAAACACGGGCAAAACTGATGGCGGAACATAAAGGTTTCTCAGCCGTTGGACAGGGCACGAAGTACAAGGAAAAAGACGTTTTTGAAAAGCCACATCCTTCGCAATCTTGGATCATATCGGCGATATGGGGCAATCGGTCCGCTTTTGTTGGCAGGAACGATTCTTGGTGCGTGTTCATCTGACGAGGGGCTTGCTGGACTTGGCTTGGGTTTTGGCGGAAATGAAACCGAAATTCAGGACGGCCTGCGTGAAACCATTCCTTATAGCGTCGAAATTGCCGGCATTGACGAACAGGAAGGCGATCTGATTGCGGCCCTTGAAGCGGTAAGCACAGCACGCCGGTTACAATCGCGTCCGACGGCGTCGCGTGCCGGATTGCAACGCCGGGCCGAGGATGACATTGAACGTTTTCAGGCCGTTCTGCGTTCCGGCGGGTTTTATGACGGTCAGATCACCTTTGATATTCAGGAAGAATCCACACCGGAAACGGACGAGGGTAGAAGCGACCCGGCGTCGGCCGATGATGCATCAGATCAGCAGGGTGAAGATGAGACTGCCGGTACTGCCGGGGATGATATTGTGGCACAGGCTGATGGGCCGACACCACTTGTTCTTAAATATCAGATTGATACCGGCGCACCTTATCTGATCTCTTCAGTGGATCTTGTAATCACCCGTCCGGACAAGGTGATTGAACGCCCGGCGTCGGACGAGGAGCTCGAAAAAACCCGTTTGCAGATCGGTCAGCGGGCGACGGCGCAGCCAATCATTCTGGGCGAGCAATATGGCGTCGATATCTTTCGGGCGCAGGGCTATCCGCTGGTCAAGGCAACCAAGCGTACTGTCATGGCCGATACCGCGGAAAAGACCATCTCGATCAAATATGGATTTGAAACTGGTCCGCTGGCAGAATTTGGTGATGTGACGGTAAACGGTGCCAGTGATGTTGATCCGGATTTCATCGCCGGCTACCGCAGTTGGGAACCGGGCGAGCAATACAGCCCCGATCAGGTCAGGGCAACGCGCCGCGATCTGGCCCAGACCAACCTGTTTGACAGTGTCATCGTCAAGGTTGCGGGGCCGGTAAAGGAAAATGGTGAAATTCCGGTCGAGATCAATGTGGTTGAACGCAAGATGCGGTCGATCGGTGGCGGGGTTAATTTCTCGACGGCTGACGGTCCGGGGGCCAATGCGTTCTGGGAACATCGCAATCTGTTTGGGCGCGGCGAAAAACTGCGCTTTGGGGCAGATGCTTCCAGCCTTGAACAGGGGGTGAGTGCCGAGTTTAAAAAACCACAATTCCTTGAGCGCAGGCAATCTCTTCTGGCCGAGGCAAATGCCAAAAACAACAACACGGATGCCTATAAGGGATCGACGATTGACAGCTTTGTCGGGATTGAACGCCCGCTTGGCGAGAACTGGTCAACGACATTCGGCGTGACGACCGAATATTCAGACCTGACAGGATCAGATTCCCCGAATGAAGAATTCTATCTGGCCGGTTTGCGCGGCATTTTGCGGCATGACAATACCGACAACCCGCTTGATCCGACCAGGGGAACGCGTTTTGAAATCAATGTGTCACCTTATATGTCGCTGACCGATAAGGATACCGGCTTTACCTCGGTCTCACTAGCGGGGTCGCAGTATCTTTCGATTGATGACGAAGGCGATTACGTGTTTGCCGCCCGTGCGCGCACCGGCACAATCATTGGTGAGGATCGTGGTAACCTGCCATCAAACAAACGGTATTATTCGGGGGGCGGTGGTTCCATCCGCGGGTATGAATATCAAAAAGTCGGGCCGCTTGATGATGAACATGATCCGCTTGGCGGGCGTTCGGTGCTTGAGCTTGGCTTTGAATTCCGCGCCCGTGTGACCGAAAGTTTCGGCATCGTTCCGTTTGTCGAAGGCGGCAATGTCTATGCGCGAAGCGAACCGGAAGATATTTCGTTGCTTTGGGCAGCGGGACTTGGGTTCCGGTATTACACCGGGGTCGGACCGCTGCGCTTTGATGTCGCGGTGCCGCTTGATAAGCGCGAAAACATTGATGATGATTTCCAGTTTTACATCAGTTTGGGGCAGGCATTTTGACCGCGTCTGAACAACCTTCCACCAACAGGCAGGGCAAATTGAAACACCCCCGTTCCGCATGGCGATGGGCCCGGTACGGGGCATATGGCGTTGGTGGTGTGGCCTTGGTGGCGGCCGGGATTGTTGCGCTTGCCGGAACCGGTCCGGTGTTGCGCGCAGTCACCCCGCTGATCAATGACACGGTTTCAGAGGCCATTGATGGCACGTTTACACTTGGCCGGATTGAAGGAAGCCTTTGGACCGGTCTTGCGGTTGAAAGCCTTTTGATGGATCAGCCCGTTGACGGGTTGCATCTTGAGCTTGGCAAGGCTGAGTTTGACTGGTCGCCATTGGCGTTGCTGGGCGGTCAGTTGCACATCAATCGCGTTGGCCTGCAATCGGCAAAAATCATTTTGCCTGACGGTACATCCAAAGATGAAGTCGAAGAAACCCCCGAAGAAGCAGGGGGTGGTTTTGCCTTGCCGCTTGCCGTGGCAATTGATGCGGTCGAACTTTCCGAGATTGCCGTGGTCGAACCGGTATCAGGCAAAAGTTTTTTGTATGGGTTAAATGCCAAGGCCGCAATCGGTACGAATTTGTCGGCAGTTGCGGCCATTGATCTTCATCCGCTGGATGGCGGAATTGACCGGCTTGTCGTCGATCTCGATTTTGATGGGCCGGAACAACGCCTGAAAGCCGATATCGACGGCGAACTGGACCGTGAAGGGATTGTCATGACCCTTGCCGGACTGGAACCCGATGTCGCGACCGACGTCCGGATCAGGCTTGCCGGTGATGGTCCTGCCGATAACTGGAAGGGCCGACTTGATCTTTCCGCCGACGGTTATGCCGCACTTGCCAGTGATATCGGTATTCAACTGTCGTTAGATGTTTTGGGCTTTGCACTTGATGGCGGGCTTGAAACCTTTGAACGGATCAACGGGGAATTGCCCGACGCATTGCGCAAGAAAATTGATCTTGGCGTTGGTGGTGCCTTTGATGCCGATACGCAACGGCTGTCATTTGATCGTGTCACACTCGCCATGGCCGATGCCGTGTCCCTGAATGCGACCGGCGATCTTGATCTTGCCGAAAATCAGATTGTTGCAAAGCTTGATGGTACCATTGATCCTGCGATGTCCGCCCTTATGGACGATGCGGTGACGTGGGGGCAGGTCGGGCTTTCGATCACGGCCGCAGGTGATCTTGCGATGCCCGGGGTGGAGCTTGCCATTCGCGGGCAAAATCTGAAAACCCCGGTTTCGACGATTGGCGAGGTGAAGCTGGATGCCAGCATTCCGGAGGCGACTGGCAGTGATGTGCTTGATGCCAAATTGGCGGCATCAACAACCGGCACGGAATGGCAGGATGGCGATTTGGCGGCCTTTCTGGGTGATGTTCAGGAATTGTCACTTAATGCGCTGATATCAAAAGATTTTTCGAATATTGCGGTGCGCGATCTGGCTCTGTCTGCTCCCATGATGAAGGTGCTGGGCGATGCAGATATCAATGAAGAGTTTGCGATCAACCGTGCTGGATTGAATGCCGTAATTGCCGATCTTGCGATCTTTGCGCCGATATCCGGTCTTGATCTTGGCGGGCAGGGATCGGTTGCGCTTGATAACCTGACATGGTCGACAACGGATGGCCTGAAAACCGATGTAAAGATTGCAACGACTGAAACCGGTTTCGGGATAGCCGATCTTGATCGCATTGTCGGTGCATCACCGGTGATCACCGGGCAGGTGTCCTTGTTGCCTGATCTTGATTTAACCGTCGATCTGGATGCTTTACAAACGGCGATGATCACGGGGCCTGTCACGGTCAATATTACGGATGAGTTCGGGAATTTGGCGGTGAAGGGTGATCTTGATGTCGCGCCGGGAACTGTGCCGCCAGATATCGGCGTTTCAATTGCACCGGCAAAACTTCTGATCAATCTGGATGGCGATATCGCAGCCCCGGCCGGGACGTTTGATCTGAGCATCCCAACCGTCGAAGCCGGTGGTCAACGCTTTGACAAGGTTGCGCTTTCAACCCGGATGGCTTGGTCTGATCAAGCCGTTTTGTCCTTGGCCAATAACGGGCGTTTTACCCTTGGCAAGCACGCCTATAACCTGGCGGCGAATGTGCGTTTGCCTGATGATGGCTTGCATGTGGCTGGTATTTCACTGCGCGGTGATTTCCTGAAACTTTCCGGCGATATTGTTCTTCCTGATTATGCAACACCAATCAAAGGCAGAATTGCGCTTTCCAATCTTGATGCCGAGATGTTGGGCGATTTCGGTGCGCCCTTTTCCAATGGCGCGCTTAGTGCCGATGTTGCCTTTGTTCCCGATGGAGACCGTCAGACGGTAACCCTGGCAGCCCTTGCCAATGGCCTGCGCCTTATCGGAGAGGCCGATGGCAATCCGGAAATGATCGAGAATATCGAGCTGTCGGCAACAGTTCGCGACGCCTTTAATGCCCCGGATATCTCTGCGAATGTCAAAGGGCGCGATATCGTTTATGCCCCGATCGCGCTTGATGATATTGCGCTCGATATCCAGGGTGGCCTTGATGCCCTTCATGTCGTGCTTGGCAGTTCGGGCCTGTATGAAGGAAATGTTCCGGTGTTGGCCGATCTTGTGGCCGATATCGGGCTTGGTGATGATATCACTGTAACGGCAAGCAAGCTTGATCTGGCCCTAAGTGATCAGGCCATTTCGCTGCATCGTCCGTTACAATTCGTGATGGCGGCCAACGGTTCGCAAAGCCTTGATGCAGATTTGGCAGTGGGAACAGGGAAACTTGTTGCCACCATGTCCCAACAGGCGGGCCAAAAATCAATTGCCGGCGATGTGTCCCTTGACGGGGTTGATCTTGGCCCGTGGGGACGGATTGCCGGTTTTGACGGGCTTACCGGTGTGGCCAACCTGACAGCAAGTTTGCGCGAAACCAAGGGTGCTTTGCCAGCGGCAGAGGTCAAAGGCCGCATTACCGGTATTACGGCCAAGACGGTCAAAAATCTTGAACCGTTCGAGATGGTTCTGGATTTGGGCCTTGCCAAGGGTACACTGAACGGAACGGCCAAGCTTGGGAATGCCGGTATCAAGGTTCTGTCGGCTGAGGGAACAGTGCCGCTTGCGATTTCTGTGTTGCAGCAGAATTTCAGTCCCGATCTTTCGGCACCAGTATCGGCATCGGTGCGCATGAATGGCGAAATAGCCGAATTCTGGCCCTATGTTCCGGCACCGGATCATCTGGTTTCCGGTTTGATCAAACTTGAACTGGATGTGGCCGGGACCCTTGATGATATTGCCTGGAATGGCAATGTCGATCTGTCGGATGGTCATTATGAAAACCTGTCCTACGGCACGATTTTGGATGATCTGACCCTTCGTGGTGACTTTGACCAAAACGGGCTTTCGATCCCGTCGATCACTGCGACCGATGGGGGTAATGGTACGCTTGATGCGTCGATTGATCTGAAGATGAAGGATGGCGGCGAGGCCGCCTATGATGTCAGCACCAAGCTTCGCAATTTTGCCTTGTCGCGGATTGATGAATTGCAGTTCTGGGCTGATGTCGACACCAACGTAACCGGCAATCAGAACGGCGCCGACATCAAAAGCGCTGTCACCGTGCAGCGCGGGGAAGTTGACCTGACGCTGGCCTTGCCTGAATCGGTTCCGACAATCGATGTTGCCAATCTTCCCGGCGAAGCCGAGAAAGAACAGGCCCGCAAGGAAGCCGAAAATGACAGGGGATTTGCGGGTAACCTTGATGTCAAAGTCGATATTCCCAGACGCCTGTTCGTGCGTGGTCGCGGGCTTGATTCCGAATGGGGCGGGGCGCTGGAAATTACCGGCACCACGGATGAGCCGATCATTGTCGGTCAGCTTGCTGCATTGCGCGGACAGCTTGATATCATTGGTAAAACCTTTGTGATCAAGGATTCCAAGATCACCTTTGCCGGTGGGTCGCCACCCGATCCGATGCTTGATATCAAAGGGGTGTATTCGACGACCGATCTTGAAGTGACCGCAGGGTTCGAAGGGCCGGCAAGTGATCCGGAACTGGTTTTGACGTCAAACCCGTCCTTGCCCGATGACGAAATCCTGTCGCAGGTGCTGTTTGGCAAATCCCAAGGCAGCCTAAGCGCGGTTGAGGCCGTGCAGCTTGCCAGTGCCGTAAACGAATTGTCAGGCGGCGGTGGGGGACTCGATATCGTGGGCAGTGTTCGCCGCTTTATCGGTGCAGATGTGCTTCAGGTCGGCGGCGGTGAAAACGGGCCAGAGGTCAAGGTTGGCAAATACCTTGCCGACGGGGTTTATGTCGGTACCAAAGCCGGATCAAGCCCCGGGTCCAGCGGGGTCGAGGTTGAAATCGAAGTCACGCCGAATATCAGCGTGACCAGTGAAACCACCGAAATCGACAGCAAGGCCGGGGTTCAGTACCGACTGGATTATTAGGCGGGTATCAGCCGAGTTTTAGGTCACTGATATCGACAAGTGCGCCATGACGGCAAATGACCCGGCCTGCGACTTTCTGGGCAACGGCAATGGCGTCTTCGACGCGTTTGCCATGCGACCGTGCGGCCAGAAACGCACCGTTAAACGAATCACCGGCCGATGTGGTGTCGACGATGTCGGTAATTACGGGCGGGGTGACAAAACCCGACTGACCATCCTTGTCGCACCAATAGGTCGGCTCGCCCCCTGATTTGACGATGACTTCGCGCACGCCTGCATCAAGCCAGCGCTGGCCGGTTTCCTGTGCGGTCTTGTCGCCAAACAGGGCCGCGTCATCGTCAAAGGTCGGCAGCACCGTATCGCAATAAGGGGCAATTGCCTGATAGATGTCGATGGCGGTTTGATCATCGGACCACAGGCGCGGACGATGGTTGGTATCAAAGTAAACCTTGCCGCCCTGATCTGCATATTCGGCAGCAAGTTTGATCATGTTCTGACGGTCTTCGGGGGATAGGATTGCAAGACTGATACCCGACAGGTAAAACCCGTCAAACTGCGCGAATGCGGCGCGGATCTTTGCCGCGTGATCACCGCCCAGAACCTGTTTGGCTGCGGCCTGATCGCGCCAATAGGAAAAGCTTCGTTCACCGTCGGCATCGGTCTGAATGGTGTAAAGGCCGGGCAAGGCGCCATTGATCTGGCGCACCAGAACGGTATTGATCCCGTCTTCCTGCCAGGCCGTCAGCATCGCGTTGCTATAGGCATCCGTACCAAGGGCGGTGATGTAGGATGCGCTTTGTCCGGCATCGGGATCAATCAGACGGGTGGTTCGGGCCATATAGGTCGCCGCATTCAGCGTATCCCCGGCAAAGCCAAGCTTTGCAGCACCAAATACATGTCCGGGCAGGGCACCGGAAAGTTCAAGCATACATTCGCCGATAAATGCGATCTGGGGCATCGGGGTAACCTTTATGGGGAAGAAATCAGAAGGGTGGCGTTATGGGTCTTAATCGCCAATCGGCTGACGACCGGTCGGCGAATTGACAGTCATAAGCGAAGATCTGATCCGGCGCAGCTTTTCTTTGGCCTGATGGGGCATCCGTCGTGCAACAGCGGTTGCAATGACGTCAATGGTGGCCAGAAATGCATGGCGGGTGGCCGTCGGTTTGTAGATGTCCGGGTTTTCGGGCATTTCAATTCCGATCACCAGATCACTTTCCGCAGCAAGCGGGCTGTCGGGGTTGGTCAATGATATGACCTTGGCGCCATATTGGCGCGCAATGGCGGCGGAATGGATCAGCTCAACCGGGCGGCCGCTGGTTGAAATGGCGAAAACCACGTCTTCCGGGCCAAGGGTTGATGACAGCATACGCTGCAAATAGCCGTCACTTTGCGATTGTGCGGGAATGCCAAGCCGGAAGAAACGGTTGGCGGCATCAAAGGCCACAGTGGTTGATCCACCCCCGACGCCAAAAAACGCAATTTGTCGGGCCTTGACCAGAATATCCGCGGCCTGATCAATCTGTTGCGATGAAATCTGATCACGCAGCAGGCGCAGGTTCTCAATGATCACACCAAGAACGTGACTTGAAAGTACGTCCGCGGCAGTCGTGTCATCCGAGATATCCTCGGATGTCAGATACTGCATACTGACCGCAAGGTTTTGCGCCAGACGCATTTTGAAATCACGAAACCCGTCACATCCCAGTGTCCGGCAAAACCGGATGACGGTTGGTTCACTGACCCCGACATTGTTGGCCAGATCGGAAAGGGCAATGGTGGTGACCGCTTCCAGATTTTCGCTGACATAATCGGCCACCAGCTGTTCCCGGTTGGGAAAGCTTCCCGACTGGCTGCGCAGCAGGCTGATGATGTCGGCGGTCGGTTGCATCACACTGGTCCGGTTCTGTTTTCAAGGACGGGCAGGGGGGCCACATACGTTCGCCGCAAATGGCACCCCTTTGGGAAGTATCACTTTTCCGGCTTGTAGGCGATAGCTTCAATTTCAATCTTGGCGTCAACCATCATCTGGGACTGTACCGTGGAACGTGCAGGGCGCTCGTTCGGGAAGAATTCGGCATAGACACGGTTAAAGGTCCAGAAGTCGCGGGTGTCGGCCAGCCAGACATTGATTTTGAAAACATCGTCAAGCGTGCAGTCGGCAAGGGCCAGGGCCGCTTTGACATTTTCCATGGTCAGACGGGTCTGGTCTTCGATGCCGCCATAGGCGATTTCACCATTTTCCTTCATGGCAACCTGACCGGAAATATAGACGTAGTCGCCTGCGCGAACGGCCGGAGAAAACGGCAATTTCTGTCCGCCAGCACCGCTGCGTTCGTTGCCAAAATGTTTGATCGACATGGAAAACTCCCTGTTTTGGTTTGTAGTTCAGATCAAAATACATCCATTTGAAAATGTAGTTTAACTACCTAAATGAGTTTCATTATTAGGTCAATAGCCGAAAAAATGTCAAAACCATGTGAAAAATATGTAGACAAGCTACAAAATAGAACTCAGGATGTAGAAAAATTACACAAAAGATTCATCAGCGGAGAATTTGGCGACGATGGCACTACGCCGTATTGAAACCATTGCAGCGAAATTAAGCTTTGGCCTGAACTGGGGTGTCGAACGCGTTATTGCGGTTCTGATGCTTGTTCTGGTTCTGGACGTGTGGCTTGGGGTTGTTGATCGATACATTTTCCATTGGCAATTGCCCTGGCCCGAAGAACTTGCCCGCTATCTGATGATCTGGTCGGCGTTGCTTGCGATTTCGGCCGGGATTGCGCGGCGTGAACATATCGGGATTGGCATGTTTGTTCTGAGTCTGCCGATGCCGATCCAGCGCACCATTCTGTTTCTGGTCGATCTGATCGCCCTTGCCGCGTTCCTGTATCTGGCGATTTACGGATTTGACTTTGCCGAAGGCGGGATGCGCCGACAGGCCATGATTTTTGGCATGTCACTCGCACTTCCCTATGCCGCGGTGCCGGTTTCGGCACTTTTGGCCGCCATCCAGCTTCTTCTTGTTGCCTTGCGTGATCAGGGCCGTTTCATCCCGGTTGATCTTGCGGAGGGCGCAGAATGATCGTCGCCATTATCTTTGTTGTTCTGATGGTTTTGGGGATGCCGATCGGCTTCGCCCTTGGCGTGGCAGGTGTCGTTGGACTGTTTGACATGGGTGGGGGGATGTTCCTGTCCCAGGGCCCAAGCAAGGTGTTTAACGGCCTGAACGTTTTCCCGTTCCTTGCCATGCCGTTCTTTATTCTGGCGGGCGAAATCATGAACCATATCGGCATTACCAGCCGACTGGTCAAATTCGCCCAGGCCCTTGTTGGCCATATGCGCGGCGGTCTTGCGCACACCAATATGCTGGCATCGGTGTTCTTTGCCGGATTGACCGGGGCGGCGACGGCTGATGCGGCCGCATTCGGCAAAACCCTTGTTCCTGCGATGGTCGAGCGCGGATATCGCCGTGACTATGCCTGTGCGGTGACGGCGGCCGGATCGATCATCGGCCCGACCATTCCGCCGTCGGGTTTGATGGTGGTTTATGGATCGCTGATGGGGGTTTCGATTGGCGGTCTGTTTGCCGCGGGCATCTTGCCTGGCCTTATGATCTGTCTGATCTGCATGACGGTGATTGCGGTTACCGCGCGGTCCAAGAACCTGCCGAAAAATGAACGCCGGGCGTCGCTTCTGGAAATCTGGCAGATTTTCAAATCATCGATCACGGCCCTTATCATGCCCCTGATCATTCTGGGCGGCATCCTGGGCGGGATTGTCACCCCGACCGAGGCAGCATCGGTTGCCGTTGGCTATGCGCTGTTTATCGGTGTGTTCATCTATCGCGCACTCAGCTTTGCCGATTTCTTTAAAATGCTGGTGCGGACGGCACGTGTGACCGGCGTGATCTTTGTGATCATTGCCTTTGCGTCGATCCTTGGCTGGTGGCTGAGTTTCAACCGTATCCCGCAAGAAGTCGCAAGCCTTGTTCTGGGCGTGTCCGAGAACCCCTATATCGTGATTTTCATGATCGTCGGTCTGCTTTTGATGATCGGTATGGTGATGGATATCAACGCCATCCTGATCATTCTGGCCCCGGTTCTGGTGCCGCTGACCGTTCAGATCGGGATGGACCCTATCCATGCGGGGATCATCTTTGTTCTTGCACTCAATATCTCGCTGATGACGCCGCCTGTCGGGGCTTGTCTGTTCGTGCTGTCATCGGTGACAGGCGAGAAACTTGAAAAAATTGCAGCACAACTTTGGCCGTTCCTGTTGGCCGAACTGGGCGTGCTGTTCCTGTTTGCCTTCTGGTCCGATCTTGCGCTGGCGATACCGAGATTGCTTGGTTTCCGCTAGGCCAGCGGGTTTAAGACAGCCCCGGTCAGTCCGGGCCGGGGCACGCATCAAAATAAATGCCGGACACCATAAAGTCGTTTCATCAAGGAGAGGTAATCATGAAAACCGTTAAGCGTTTGGGCGCCGCCGCCCTGGCAACTGCGATGCTGATGGGCAGCACGTCAATGGCGTTTGCCGAGGCCAAAGTCCTGAAATTCGCACACGATAACAAAATGGACCCGTTCGAAAACCCGGCACATGCCTGCACCGCGGTTTTCGCCAACATTGTCGAAGCCGACACCAATGGTGAAATCAAGGTTGAGGTTTATCCGTCCAACCAGCTTGGCTCGGCTGCCGAGCATGTCCAGATGGTGCGTGATGGTCTGATCCAGGGCACCCTGACCTCGACCGGTGCGCTGGCATCCTACTATCCGCGTATCGACGTTCTGAACCTTGCATTCGCATTCGACAGCAACGCGTCGACCTATGACGTGTTTGACGGCCCGTTCGGCACCGCCCTTGCATCCGACATCGAAGGTACGCTGGGTGATGTTAAGGTTCTCGGCTTCCCGGATACCGGCGGGTTCTTTGCTGTGACCAACTCCAAGCACGCAATTGCCACCCTTGAAGATTTCAAAGGCATTCGTGTTCGTACCATGTCGCTGCCGTCCCATCAGAAAATCATGCAGGCACTTGGCGCCGAAGCATATCCGATGGCCTGGGGTGAAGTGTATGCCGGTCTTCAGACGGGCGTGATCGATGGTCAGATGAACCCGGTTCCGACCGTGACCTTTGCCAAGTTCAACGAAGTTCAGGGCTACCTGACCCTGACCAACCACCTGTTCTCGCCTTACACCATGATGCTGTCCAAGGCATTCTGGGATGACCTGACCCCGGATCAGCAGAAAATCATCCGTTACGCAGCACAGTCTTGCGTTGTCGCAAGCCGTGGCGTTTCGCGTGTGATCGAGGCATCTGATCGTGGTCTTGCCGGTCTGAAAGACAAAATGGAAATCACCGCTCTGTCGGCTGAAGACCGTGAAAAGTTCAAAGAGGCAACCCAGCCGGTCGTGGTCAAACACGTTCAGGAAAGCCTTGGCGATGAAGGCGTAAAACTTCTGAACCTGTTCAAGGAAGAAGTCGAGAAAGCCAACGCCAGCCGTTACATGGAATAAGCCATTCCACTTGCCGAAGGGGCGGGGTTCTGCCCCTTCGGATCCCATTATTCAATTTCATAAGACCAATAACAAAGGCACGGGTCATGCGGATTTTTTGCGCCTCGATTGCAACCGAGACCAATACTTTTTCCCCTTTAAGAACTGATTTTTCCGATTTTCAGGAAAGCTTTTATGCACCACCGGGACAGCATCCGGTTACGCCGACCCTGTGCAGTGCCGTCTTTACCGAAGGCCGCCTTCGCGCCGCCAAGGAAGGCTGGGACCTGATCGAAGGAACCGCAACCTGGGCCGAGCCGGGCGGGTTGGTCAGCCGCGAGACATATGAACAATTGCGCGACGAAGTTCTGGGCCAACTGCGTGCAGCCATGCCGGTTGATGGCGTGATCCTTGGTCTGCACGGCGCGATGGTTGCGCAGGACTATCTTGATTGCGAAGGTGATCTTATTTCGCGTATCCGTGCGCTTGTCGGGCCAGATGTGGTGATTGGCACAAGCTTTGATCCGCATAGCCATTTGACGGCCCTTCGGGTCGATAATGCCGACATCATTGTTGCCTTCAAGGAATTCCCGCATACCGATTTTGTCGAAACCGGCCGGGCAGTTGTTGATCTTGTCCTGCGCACGTTGCGTGCTGAAATCAAACCGACCAAGGCGGTGTTTGACTGCCACATGATCGAGGTTCTGCCGACATCACGCGAACCGATGCGGTCCTTTATTGACCGGGCAAAGGATATGGAAGGAACGGGCGATATCCTTTCGGTGTCGTTCATTCATGGCTTTATGGCTGGTGACGTGCCCGATCTTGGTGCCAAGGTCGTTGTCACCACCAACAATAACCCTGCGGAAGCCAAGCAGATTGCACGAGACCTGGGGGTTGAGTTGTTTGGTTTCCGTGGGGCCACCCGCCCGACATTCCTTAAACCCGAAGCCGCCCTTGATCAGGCATTAGCATCCGATGCACAGCCGATTGTTCTGACCGATGTCTGGGACAACCCGGGCGGTGGGGTTCCGGGCGACAGCACGATTTTGCTGCGTGCGGTGATGGAACGCGGACTTGCCAATTATGCCTTTGGCACGCTTTGGGATCCAATGGCGGTTCGGACCTGTTTCTCGGCCGGCGAGGGGGCGACATTGCCACTGCGCTTTGGCGGGAAAACCGGTGCCCATGCCGGTGCCCCGATTGATGCACAGGTGACGGTCAAGAAGCTTGAACGCAACTCCTGGCAGTATTTCGGGCAAAGCATTGTGCCGCTTGGCGATTGTGCGGTAATTGTGCTGCCGGACGGCGGGGAAGTGATCCTTAATACCAATCGTTCACAAAGTTTCGATCCAAGCCTGTTTGCGAATATGGGCATTGATCCGAAATCAAAAAAATATCTGTTTATCAAATCGACCAATCACTTCTACGATGCGTTCGCCAAAATCGCGGGCGAGATCATTTATGTTGATGTGCATGGTCCTTATCCGTCGGATCCGAAAACCAATGGATATCGTCACGTCAAACGTCCGCTTTGGCCGATTGTTGATGATCCGTTTGCCAAACAGGCAAGCTGATCTGAATTGCCACTGCACGCTTTGCGTCACCACCGAAAAGCAAAGGACGTTTGTTCCATGACACGCTCACCGCAATATCCCGAACTTGATACACCTTGCGCGGTGATCAATCTTGATACTGTTGATCGCAATATTGATGCCTATCAGGCGTATTGCGACAAGCACGGGATTGCGCTTCGCCCCCATATCAAAACGCATAAAATTCCGGCATTCGCCCAACAGCAACTTGATGCCGGGGCCAAGGGGATTACCTGTCAGAAAATTGGCGAGGCCGAAGTCATGGCCGATGCCGGGATCGATGACATTCTTCTGACCTATAACGTGCTTGGTGATCGCAAGCTTGCCCGTTTGCGTGCCCTGTTTGACCGGGTCAAAACCCTTCGCGTTGTGGCCGATAACCTGCCGGTGGTCAAAGGTCTGTCGCGTGCCTTTGCTGATAGTGCCAAGCCGCTTGAAATCCTGATTGAATGCGACACGGGTGGCGGGCGCTGCGGTGTCCAAAGTCCGCAGGCAGCTCTCGAACTTGCACAGAAAATCCAGTCGCTTCCGGGGATTACCTTTGCCGGTTTGATGACCTATCCGGCGGCAGGCGGCGGTGACAAGGTTGCCACGTTCTTTGGTGATGCGATGGCGGCACTTGATGGCGTTGGCATTGCCTGCCCGATCAGAAGTTCGGGCGGTACACCCGATATGTGGAAGGCACACGAAGTTGCCAATGTGACCGAACACCGTATTGGTACTTATGTCTATAACGACCGGTCGCTGATGGCGCGCGGGGTGTGTGGCGAAGTTGATTGTGCCCTTCGGGTTCTGGCCGAAGTCGTGTCATTGCCTGCACCGGGACGCGCGATCATTGATGCCGGGTCCAAGGTTCTGACATCGGATCTTTTGGGGCTTGATGGATATGGTTGTGTTGTCGGCCATCCCGAAGTCGCGGTTGTCGGGCTTTCCGAAGAACACGGCATTTTGCATTTCGATGCTGCGCTAAGCCCGTTTGAAATCGGTGAACGCATCGAAATCATCCCCAACCATGTCTGCGTGGTCAGCAATATGCTTGATCAGGTGCATCTGGTGCGCGGGAACGACATCAAAACTGTTGATGTCGCTGCGCGCGGTAAGGTTCTGTAATTACAGGCTAAATATACGGGAAAGACCCGGCATTCATGCCGGGTCGTGATTTGGCAAATAGCCGGTAAATCCGGTGATCAGCCATTTTCCATCGGCCTGCTTTTCGCAGTAATAATGGGTTTTCCAAAGCAGACGGTCTTCGGTGCCGTCTGCTTTTTTTATGCGCCCGTTAAAGTGTTTGCGGACCAATGCGCGATTGCCGGTGATGTCGATCTTTTCAAGGCGGGTTGACCGGAACACACCGGCATAAAGGTCTTCGGCGAATTCGATCTTTTGGGCGTCGATTGCCTGTCGCAGCCATTCATCGCGATAGGCACCAAGATCGGGAAACATCATTTTCCAGTCGTCGGGATTATCGGATTTGCAGGCATCAATCGCGTAAAAGCCATCGGCCTTGAAATCACCCTCGACCATCGACCAGTCGGCAGCAACAAAGGCCGCAATATCGCGCGGAACCAGCATTTCCCAGATTTGATTGCGATCTGTATCAGATGGCGGGAACGGGCTTTGATCGCAGCGGTGCATGTCTATCTATCCATTTGATATAAAATTGATTTCACCCATTTTCGCATTCCCGACAATCGGGTTCAATCACAGAAGGGAAAAACGCGTAAAAATACGCAAGGACCATGCGAAGTGATTGCAAACAGGGAAAAATTGAAGAAAGATCGGAAAGACATACCAGATCGTACAAAGATCAGACCCGCAAATCCGAGGTGCCGATGGCTTGGGGTGGTTTCACATCTGCTGAACTTGAATGGCAATATAATCCGCGCGAAACCGTGCCGGACTTCATGACGCATTTCGAACGGTTTGTGAAACTGTCCGATGAAACCCGTGCACAACTGGGCGGCAAAATTGATGTCCGGTTTGGTGACGGGCCAAAGGAAACCATGGATGTCTTTATGGCATCTGATCCCGGCGCGCCGGTTCATGTGTTTTTCCATGGCGGCTATTGGCGCAGTCAGGACAAAAAGGATTATGCCTTTGTTGCCCGCGATCTGGTGGCAGCCGGATTTACCGTGATCTGCCCGAATTACGATCTTTGCCCGGATGTCACGGTTGCCGATATCACCGATCAAGCCGTCCGGTGCATCGAATATGTTTATCGCAATGTCGAAGAATTTAACGGCGATCGTGACAATATCTCGATTTCCGGTCATTCGGCCGGCGGGCAGATTGTTGCGCGTCTTGCCACCCATGACTGGGAAGAATCCCTTGGCGATGCGACACCGTTCGCTGCCGTGATACCGATTTCCGGTGTGTTTGATCTTGAACCGATCCGTCATACGACGCTGAACGAAGACATCCGCCTTGATGCGGCATCGGCGGCGGACAATTCCCCGATGCTTGATGTCGTGCCGATGGATGTGCGGATGATGGTTATCGTTGGCGGCAATGAAAGCCCGGAATTCGTGCGCCAAAGCGATGCCTATGCCGCCTATTGCGGCAGTGCCGGGCACAAGGTTCCGGTCTATAAGGCGTGGGGTGCGAACCACTTTACCGTTCTTGAAGAAGTGTTCTTGGGAACGGGTTCACTGTTCGGGCATCTCAAACGGTTTTTGCAGCCATAATTCTGCGTAAAATCCGGCGAAAAACAGCATAAAAAACTGTTGGTCTTCCTGTGACGGGATGGTCGTGTCGTGGTATAAGAAAACACCGCTACCACACTGAAACCCAAAATAAATCTACAGGAAGGTCCATGCGTTTCGTTACTGCCGAAGATATCGACAAATTTGTATCGCCCCGTGATCTGGTTGAAGCCCTTCGTGACGGGTTTGCGCAAGGGTGCGAAGCCCCGTTGCGCAGCCATTTCAACATGGAACGTAGTAACGAGGATGATGCGACTTTCCTGATCATGCCGGCCTGGCAAAAAGACGGGGCAGCGGGTGTTAAAATCGCTGCTGTTGTGCCGGGGAACTCGGCGCGTAATCTTCCGGCGGTTTCGGGGACTTATGTTCTTCTTGATGCGGTGACCGGACAGCCGTCCGCCGTGATTGATGGCACCAAACTGACCACACGCCGCACTGCGGCGGCATCTGCCCTGGCGGCAGATTATCTGGCGCGCAAGGATGCGACCGATATGGTCATGGTCGGATCGGGCGCGATGGCCCCGCAATTGATCAAGGCCCATGCATCGGTACGTCCGATCAAAAATGTCACCATCTGGAACCGCAATGCGGACAAGGCGACCAAGCTTGCCGCCGAAGTTGCCGAACTTGGTTTCAATGCGTCGGGCACCGATGATCTTGAAACTGCCTGCAAGTCGGCGGACCTGATTTCGTGTGCGACGCTTTCGACTGAACCGCTTGTACGCGGCGACTGGCTGCGCGAAGGGACCCACGTTGATCTGGTTGGTGCCTTCAAACCGACAATGCGCGAAACCGATGATGCCGTGATGGCGAAATGCCGCATCTTTGTTGACAGTTTCGAAGGTGCAAGTGCCGAGGGTGGCGACGTGGTGCAGGCCATTGCCAGCGGCGCGATTGCCAAAACCGATATTCTGGGCGATCTGTTTGGCCTGACCCGGGGTGACGTTTCAGGGCGTCAAAGCGATGGTGAATGCACGGTCTTCAAATCGGTCGGTCATTCGCTTGAAGATTTCTTTGCCGCTGTGGCCGTCGTGAAGGCGGTTGAAAAATGATCAGCACCGATCTGTTTGCCAAGGAACCGCTGGAAGCCTTTCGGGGAACAATCAAACCGGAATGGATTGATTTTAACGGGCATATGAATGTCGGTTATTACGTGGTCGCGTTTGATCTGGGATCGATGGCGTTTCTGAATGCGGTGGGGATGGGACTGACTTATCCCGAAACGCGCAACGGATCGACGTTCGGACTTGAAATGCATGTGACCTATGATCGGGAAATTCATCAGGATGACCCGTTTGTCATCCATACAAGGGTGCTGGATTGTGATCAGAAACGCATTCACATGTATCACGAAATGCGCCACGGCACCGAGGGTTGGCTGGCATCAACCAACGAAATCATCACCATGCATATCAACATGACGGAACGCCGTTCAGCACCGTTCCCCGACGATATCATGGAGACACTTACCAAAATCAGGGAAGCCCATGCTGATCTTCCGATTCCATCAGGCGTCGGACGGAAGATCGGCATTCGCCGGAAATAAAATGACAAACCCCGCATCCATCGAATGCGGGGTTTTGTTTTGCGCAGGGTATCTTGGCCTAGGGACGGGGAGCCATATAAAGTCGGCACATCTCGCCCGACAGATTAACATCCTGTTCGCGCAGAAATGTCAGGCCAAGTTTTTCAAGCATGTGAACAGACGGGCCATTATCAGGCAGGCAATACCCATAAACCTTGTCAAAGCCATAGACGTTCCAGCCGTGATCAAGCAGAGCGGAACAAACTTCATAGGCATATCCCTTGCCCTGATGGGCCTCGGTCACGGCATAGCCGATATCAGGTGCATCAAGTGTATCGCGTTTGACAAAACCGATCAGTCCAATCGGGCTTTGCGTATCCTTTTGGACGGCAACACACATCCCGAAGCCAAGCTTTTCGTAATTCTCGCGAAAGCGCAGATCGATATAATCCCGCGCAGCCTGAAGATCGTGGATGTTGCGATCGCCGATAAACCGGATCCATCCCGGTTCATTCAGAAGTTGCAGGATGAACGGGGCGTCGTCATGAGTGGCTTCGCGCAGGATCGTGCGCGGTGTTTCAAGAATGGTCATGATGTGGGGCGCTTGTTATGGTGGAAAAAGACGTTCGAAACTTTACCGTGAATTCCATGTAATCAAAGCCGTTTTTCGGTTTGCAGACACGGAGACATCAATGCCGGTCAAGCCCATCAAACTGACATTCGAAGGTGCCCACGGGGCGGAACTGGCCGCAAGGCTGGATTTGCCGGTCGGGCCGGTGCGCGCCTATGCGCTTTTTGCCCATTGCTTTACATGCAGCAAGGATTTGACGGCGGCGCGCAAAATCGCCCAGTCGCTGACCCTGCAAGGTATCGGCGTTTTACGATTTGATTTTACCGGGCTTGGCGGATCGGGCGGGGATTTCTCGTCGACCAACTTTACATCGAACCTTGAAGACCTGCGTCGTGCAGCCGATTTTTTGCGTCATGAATTTGCCGCGCCCAAACTTTTGATCGGTCATTCTCTTGGCGGGGCAGCGGTTCTGGCCGTGGCTGATAGCGTGCCCGAGGCAACCGCAATTGCCACCATCGGCGCACCGGCCGATGTTGAACATGTCACACATAATTTTGCGGATTATCTTGCCGATATCGACCGCGACGGGCAGGCGGAAGTATCGCTTGGCGGGCGTCCCTTTGTGATCAAACGGCAATTTGTCGATGACCTGCGCAATCACAGTATCGAAAAATCGCTGGCCAAACTGCACAAGGCGTTGCTTGTTCTACATGCGCCGATGGATCAGACCGTCGGGATCGAAAATGCCGGGCGGATTTATGACGCGGCCAAACATCCCAAAAGCTTTGTGTCCCTTGATGATGCCGATCATTTGCTGCGCAATCCCGATGACGCCGAATATGTGGCAACCGTAATTGCGGCATGGGCGACACGGTATATTCCGCAAAACGACGAAAGTGTCCCCGAACCGGCCGAAGGCGTGGTGGTGCGCGAAACGGGTTTGGGCAAGTTTCAGTCGATGGTGGTTGCCGGACAGCATCGCATGATTGCCGATGAACCGGAAAATGTCGGTGGCTTTGATAGCGGCCCGTCGCCCTATGACTTCCTGTCATCGGCGCTTGGCGCCTGTACGGTGATGACATTGCGCCTTTATGCCGATCAGAAACAGATTCCGCTCGATGCCATCCGGGTTGAAGTCCGGCATGCCAAAGTCCATGCCAACGATTGCGCCGAATGTGCCGGAAAACCCGTGCCGAAATCCGGCAAAATTGATCGGTTTGAACGCCTGATTACCCTGCATGGCGATTTCACCGATGACGTCCGCGCAAGACTTCTTGAAATTGCCGATAAATGCCCGGTCCATCGTACGCTTGAAGCCAGTTCCGTCATCGTGACACAGGAACAACCGGCATAAGCAGGGCAAACAAAAAGCCCGGCATATGGTGATATGCCGGGCTTTTGTGTTGGGATCGATCAGATTACGGTTTTGCCGCAACCACGATGAACTCGACAAGGAAGTCCGGGGTCGCAAGCTTTGCTTCGCCGCATGCACGTGCCGGGGTGTGGCCCTGCGGAACCCATGCATCCCAGATTTCGTTCATTGCGCCGAAATCTTTCATGTCAGCCAGCCAGATAGTGGTCGACAGGATGTTTTCCTTGCTTGCACCGCATTCGGCCAGAAGCGCGTCAACTTTTGCCAGGCATTCTTTGGTCTGGTTGGTAACGTCGCTACCCGGTTCGCCAACCTGGCCTGCAAGATAGATGGTGTTGCCATGAACAACGGCTTGGCTCATACGCGGGCCGGTGTGGAAACGTTGAACGCTCATGAAGCTCTCCTTTGGTGACAAAATTGAATAATTTATTCGGGTTTAGCTACCACGCTTTTGGACGCCGCACCAGTCTGCAATGAACAGGGCAAGGACTTCGGTGACTTCCATCATGGATGCGATGGAAACCCGTTCATCAATGCCGTGAATTCGTTCGGCTTTGGGGCCATAACAGGTGGCCGGGATCTTGCCGTAAATCTGGAAGAAACGGGCATCCGTCGTCGCGGTCGAGGCATAGTTTTTGATCGCGTTTCCTGTAACTTCCTGATGGATGTCGCCAATCATTGCCATCATCGGATGATTGATATCCATCTCGCATCCTTCGGCCTGAAAACCGTGATAGGTGATCTCGATCTTTGCGCCCTTGCATGCAGGATGATTATCAAGCGCGCTTTGCCTGACCATCTCGATTGTTTCGCGCACTTTTTCAAGCTCCATCCCCGGATAGAAACCGACACGGATATCGGCACTGCAAACCGGCGGGACGGTCGATGCCCATTCGCCCCCTTCGATCTTGCCAAGGTTGAAGTTCACAGGGTGAACATGCGCCCCGTATGCACAATGCCGATCCGTCGGATGGTTCCAGATATCTTCGACTTCTTTCAGGACTTCAAAGAAACCAAAGGCCGCTTCAATCGCGTTGCTTCCAGCCGAGGTATCAAGAACGTGCGCCGGGCTTCCCGAAACATGGATCTGGAACCACATCACGCCAAGCTGAGCGGTCATAAGGGTCTGGTTAAACGGTTCGGGGATGATCGCGCAATCGGCACGGTACCCTGCATGAAGACAGGCAAGTGCACCATTTCCGGTGCATTCTTCCTCGATCACGGATTGCAGGGTAACCGGGGCGGCGGGTTCAAGCCCGATATCGTGCAGGGCCTGAAGGGCATGGCAATAGGCAATGATTCCGGCCTTCATATCACCGGCACCGCGTCCATAAAGCCAATCCCCGTCGACATAGGCATCAAACGGACCGCGACGCCATTGTTCAACCGGGCCGGTCGGCACAACATCCATATGGCCATTCAGGATCAGGCTGCGCCCGGTCGGGTTTGTCGGACGGTGCAAGCCGACAACATTTTCGCGTCCGTCATAACTGTCAATAACCGGCGGGGAAAAGCCCGGCTGATCGCGTAATGCGTCGATGTCAATCGTCACACGTTCAACATCCAGTCCCATTTTGGCAAACTGTTCGGCGATCCAGTTTTGCGCCGATGCTTCGTTGCCCAAAAGACTGTCATGACGCACCAGTGCGCAAAGATCGTCAATCGCCTGTGATGTGCGATTGGCAACCGCCTTGCGAAGGGCTGCGCGATCAAAACCGGTCATGCTGTTTTCTCCATCGGGCAGGGACGCTTTGGCATCCCTGCCGGTATTTGATCATTTGCCGGATGCAAGTGTCGGGCGGCTTGCCGACAGGGCATCTTCGGTCACGCCAAGCTTTTCCATATGGGCCGGAATGCCGTTGCCACAGATCAGGCTTGCGGCATATTCACCCATCGCAGGTGCTGTCTGAATGCCATAGCCACCCTGGCCTGCCAGCCAATAGAAGCTGTTGTCTTGCGGATCAAAGCTTGAAACCGGATCGCCATCGGCAAAGAAGCTGCGTAGTCCCGCCCAGGATTCACCGGGGCGACGGACTTCAACGCTTGTTGCGGTCATCAATCGATCAATTGCAATGGCGATATCAAGTTCTTCGGGCTGAACGTCATGGGCCTCGGTCGGGGTTTTGTCTGCGGGGGATACCAGCAACCTGCCTGCGTCTTCCTTGAAGTAAAGGGTTTCATCAAGGGCTGCGACCATCGGCAGGCCGTGAATATCCATTCCGGCCGGGGCATCAACCATCACAGCGGTTCTGCGTTTCGGTACAATGCCAAGCGGCTTGACACCGGCCTTGCTGGCGATGTCATCGGCCCATGCACCGGCGGCATTAACAAGGATTGCGCCACTATGAACGTCGCCATTGGCAAGAGTGACCTGCCAGTTGCCGTCGGTTTTGGCAATTGCGCTGACATCGGCCTTGACGACAAGGTTGCCACCAACGGCCTTGAACTGACGGATAAAGCCCCAGTGAAGGGCGTGAACATCAATGTCCATCGCATCGGGTTCATGGGCGCCCTTGGCGATCAGATCTGTATTAAGGATCGGTACGATTTCCTTAAGCGCGTCCGGGGTCAGCTCGGTAAAGTTCGCGCCATTTGCGCGCCCCTCGGATATCAGGGCATCGAGTTCGGCCTCATGACCCGGTGCGGCATACATGATGATCCCGCGCGGGGTCAGGATCGGGTTTTCGGTGAAACCGGCTGGCGGGTTCAAAAAGAAATTGCGGCTTGCCGTCGACATCTTGCGGATGATTTTCGGGCCATAGGTCTCGCTATACAGGGCGGCGGACCGTCCGGTGCTGTGATAGCCCGGCTGATCTTCGCGTTCGAGAACCGTGACGGATTTTCCCGCCTTGGCCAGAAAATATGCAGCCGACATACCGGCAATGCCGCCGCCAATAATAAGGATGTCTGAATGGGTCATTTGGGGCCTTCTGATAACGTGGTGTTTTTGTTGGTGACGCCAAAGGCGCTTAGAAACTGATACAGGTTTTCTGCCAGTGTGACGCTGACATAACCACCTTCCTGCACTATCACGGTTGGGCAGCTAAGGGTGCCAATTTTTTCACCGATTTTGGAAAAACCATCCGGGCTGACAGTAAGGCCGCCAAACGGATCATCGCGTGATGCATCAAGACCCAATGCAACGACCACTGCATCCGCTCCGAAATCCTCAATCGCGGTCATCGCCCGATCAAGGGCAGCCAGAAATTCCGCATCTCCGCTGCCCAATGCCAGGGGATAGTTTTTATTAAAACCAATCCCGTCCTTTGCCCCGATTTCTTCGGCATTGCCCCAGAAGAACGGATAAAAATCCATCGGATCGGCATGGATCGACAGGGTCAGCACATCGGGCCGTTCATAGAAAATATGCTGGGTGCCGTTGCCATGATGCAGATCGACATCAAGGATCGCCACCCGGTCATATTTTTCGCGCAATTCCTGTGCGGCAATCGCACTGTTATTCAGATAACAAAAACCACCGGCAAGGTTGGAACTGGCGTGATGTCCGGGTGGACGACACAGCGCATAGGCCGATTGCGCACCACCATCGCGCACATGGCGGGCGGCTGAAATGGCAGTTTGCGCACTGGCATAGGCCGACTGCCATGTGGTTTCCGATATCGGACAGGACGTGTCGCCCAGATGAAAACCGGCCTTGCCTACATGGTGGCGCGGGTAGGGGCCATTACGATCAAAAGGATGAATGTTCGGGATCACCAGTTCCGATCCGCCTGCGGCAATCCATTCCGGGTAAATGGTTTGCAGGAAATCCAGATATCGGGTGTCATGAATGGCGGCAATCGGGGCGATGCCCGCATCAGACGGGGTGCAAACCTCAAGACCCAGTCGCGCAATCGCCGTGCGCAGGATTTCGGCGCGTTCGGGGACTTCGGGGATCGGCTTTTTTTCGCCCGCGACAATGAATGTCTTGCCGTGGTGGCGTAACTGATCGTCTGAGAAATAGGCACGCATCATCGCTGCCGCCTTTCACTATTACGTGGATAAACGGTGGTCGTTTCTGTTGGTTCAATTTTCGGCTGGGCTAGAAGGCGACCTTGTCAGCCCCTTTAAGCCCCAAAATCGCACGCGCCTCGTCCGGTGTTGCGATTTCAAGTGACAACCCGTCCAGGATTTCGCGGATTTTGCGAACCTGTGATGCGTTGTCAGGCGCAAGTTCGCCCTTGCGCAGATAAAGATTGTCTTCAAGCCCGACCCGGACATTACCGCCCATCGCGGCCGCCATACTGGCAAGTGGCATCTGATGACGACCAGCCCCCAGAACCGAGAACTGGTATTGATCGCCAAACAGCTTGTCGGCGGTGCGTTTCAGATGGGCTAGGTTGTCGGGATCGGCCCCGATGCCGCCCAGAACGCCCAGTACAAACTGGATAAAGATCGGGCCCTTGATCAGGCCGCGGTCAACGAAATGGGCAAGGGTATAAAGATGGCCGACGTCATAGCATTCGAATTCAAACCGCGTGCCGTTGGCTTCGCCAAGGTCTGCCAGAATGGTTTCGATATCGGAAAACGTATTTTTGAAAACAAAGTCGCGGCTGCTTTCAAGAAATTCCGGTTCCCAGTCATGTTTCCATTCGCTCCGTCCCGCAAGGGCAGGGAACAGACCGAAATTCATCGTGCCCATATTCAGCGACGCCATTTCCGGTGACGCGTGGCTTGCGGCACGGATACGGTCCTTGACCGTCATGGTCATGCCGCCGCCGGTCGAAATATTGATTACCGCATCGGTTTCCGCCTTGATCTTGGGCAGGAAGTCCATGAACAGATCGGGTTCAGGGCTTGGAAAGCCTGTCTTGGGATCACGGGCATGCAGATGCAGGATCGATGCACCGGCATTGGCCGCATCAATGGCCTGCTTGGCGATTTCGTCCGGGGTGATCGGCAAATGCGGGCTCATGGACGGGGTATGAACCGATCCGGTAACCGCACAGGTAATGATAACTTTCCGGCTCATCAGAACGCTCCGGCAGTTTGAAGTTCGTCGTGAAGTTCGGCAAGGGCGGCGCGCAACGGCACCAGAATATCGTCGAACTGTTCGGGTTTGATTGTCATGGGCGGGCAGACCATTACGTGATCACCGCGATATCCGCCGCGTGTCCGGCGCCAGTAAATGATCAACCCCTTGTCATAGGCGATATCGACCAGACGGGCGGCCGCCATATGTTTGGGGTCAATCGGTTCCATTGACGTGCGATCCTTGACCAGTTCGACCGCAAGCAACAATCCCTTGCCGCGAACGTCACCGATCATGTCGAATTCATCTGACAGTTTGGAAAGTTCGGCCTTAAGGGCAGCACCACTTGTTGCCGTATTTTCAAGAAGGCCATCTTCATCAATCACATCAAGAACCGCATTCCCTGCCGCACAGGCAAGCGGATTGCCAGCATAGGTATAGCCATGGATAAATCCGCCATGATCAAGAACCGGGCCGACGATACGATCTGGCGCAATCATTGCACCAAGTGGCGCATATCCCGCGGCCAGTCCCTTGGAAACGGCAAGGATATCGGGCGTGATGCCCCAATGTTCGCAGGCAAAATATTTGCCGGTACGACCCGCACCCGTCATGACCTCGTCATAGATCAGAAGAATGCCGTATTGGTCGCAAATCTCGCGGATGCGGCCATAGTAACTATCAGGGGCAACCAGTGCCCCGGTAGCCGCACCACCCACAGGTTCCATGATGAAACCAAGAACGGTTTCCGGGCCCTGTTTGATAATCTCGGCTTCCAGCATATTGGCATATTTGATGCCGCGATCATGATCGGACAGATCATCACGATCCAGATAACAGGTCGGGGCAGAGATTTTCGGCTGATCGACCATCATCGGGGCAAAGGGCGCGTGCATTGGCGTATAGCCGGTCAGGGCAAGCGCGCCGAGTGTGGAGCCATGATAGCTTGGGAACCGTGAAATGACTTTGGTGCGCTGGGGTTCACCCTTGGCCAGGGCATATTGGCGGGCAAGCTTGATGCAGCTTTCAACTGCTTCGGAGCCACCGGACACAAAGAACACCCGTTCAAGATCGCCCGGTGCGCGTTCGGCCAGCCGCCAGGCAAGGTTTTCGGCCGCGTCATTTTCAAAATGCAGGCGATAGGCGAAACTTGCCTTTTCAAGCTGTGCATTCATCGCGGCAATCACGCGCGGGTCACTATGGCCGATATTGCTGACCATCGCACCGCTGGAAGCATCGATATAGCGTTTGCCATCGACGTCCCACATGTAAACGCCTTCGGCGCGGTCAATCAGCGGGCGGCGCGACCGGCTTTGATAAAACAGGCGGGATTCCCGGTTATGACCGACCGGATTTTTCATATCATGCGTCATTTATGGTGGCTCTCCTGAACCGGTATCAGCGATCCTTAGTCCTGATGACCGGGCAACAACACACAATTACGTGCCGCGATATGCATAAAGATATCGGCACCTTCCTTATGGGGGCGGGCATCAATCGGATTGATCACCTGCCAGTCGCGGCCATTGGCCGTAACGAAATATCGGGCCTGCTGGCCAAGATAATCGACTGTTTTGATCTTGCCGGGAATGGCAATCACGCCTTCGCCCGTATCGCTTTGATCAGACAGTTGAATTTTTTCTGCACGCACTACGGCGCGCACATCCGTGGACCCCTTGGTCTTGGCTGTCTGCTCATCCGTGGTCAAAAGTGTTTCACCACTTTGCAGATTAACGCTGGTAAAGGCCGCATTCGGGCTGCCAAGGTTTGCCGCAATAATGTTGGAATGGCCAAGGAAGTCGGCAACGAATGCAGATGCCGGATTGTTATAAACATCCTCCGGTGCGCCTTCCTGTTCGACGATGCCGTTATTCATCACCACCAGCTTGTCTGACATGGCAAGGGCCTCGGACTGGTCATGGGTGACAAAGACAGTTGCAATGCCCAGTTCGCGCTGAATGCGTTTAAGCTCGACCCGCATTTCTTCGCGCAAGTTTGCATCAAGGGCAGAAAGTGGTTCATCTAGCAACAAAACATCGGGCTCGATCACAATCGCACGCGCCAGGGCAATACGCTGTTGCTGGCCACCGGAAAGCTGGTTGGGATAACGATCTGCCACATGGGGAAGCTGAACCAGTTCAAGCGCGTCGGTAACTTTTTTGGCAATGTCGGCCTTGGCAACTTTGCGGTATTTCAGGCCAAAGGCGATATTATCGAAAATGGTCTTGTGCGGGAACAGGGCGTAGTTCTGAAACACAAGGCCAAGATTGCGCTTGTGGATTGGAAGATTATTGACCCGTTTGCCCCGGATCAACAAATCACCCTCGGTAACGTCGGTCAGACCTGCAATCATGCGCAAGGTTGTCGTCTTGCCACAGCCCGACGGGCCAAGGAAGGTGACAAAGCTGTTATCAGGTACGGTCAAATCCATGCGTTTGACCGCGGTGAATTCCCCGTAACGTTTCACGACATTTTGCAGTTCAACAGCGTTGGTTGTGTCTGCCATTGTTAGATACCCTGTCAGAATAAATGTGCCTGCGCCTTTGCGGGGGCAGATGTGTCCTGGCCGGTTGTGCAAGGGCCAGGACACAGGATCAGGTGTGCAATCAGGCCTTAATAGCCGCGCTGCACACGAGAGAAGGTCTTCGACCAGTCAGCTTCGTTTTCGTTCCAGTATGCTGGATCAAAGAAGCTAAGCGATGCAAGCGTGCCTTTCGGATCAAACGCCGGCAGGGTCGGGATGATTTTGCCAAGCTCAACCTTGTTCGGGTCAAGGGCTGGCGGGTAGCTCTGACCTTCGGCAACTGCAATCGCGACTTCGGGTTCAAGCATGAAGTTCAGAAGTTCTTCACAGGCGGCCATCGGGCTGCCGCGCAGAACAAACAGACATTCCTGCCAGCCAAGACCACCAGCCGGATCAAGATAACCGATGTCATGCCCCTGATCCTGAAGCGCCTTGATGCGGCCGGACCAGCCTTCGGTGACATAGATTTCTTCTTCGGCCAGAAGGCTCATCAATTCCGCGCCCGAACTCCAGTATTTAAGGGCCAGATCACGGTGCGAACGGATCATGTCCCAAACTGCATCGATATCCTTGATATTGTTCGGGTCCTGATCGGACTGAAGGGCGCCGTACCAGACACGGGTTTTCCATTCGCCCCAACCGCCGATCTTGCCTTTATAGGCCTCGTCGATCATCAGCTTGGCACCTTTGGCCTTGGCTTCATCGTCGCTGATATATTTGCGGTTATAGGCAATGCCCGTGGTGCCGTAATCATATGGAACAGCTGAAAGCGTGCCGCCGCTGATTTTACGCAGCGGTTCAATCAGGCTTGGAATCACGTTTTGCAGGTTCGGGATATTGGCTTCGTTCAATTCCGAAGTCAGTTCAAGGCCGTGGTAACGGGCATAGTCAAACACACCCGAAAGGTGGGCAAGGTTGAACTCGCCCGGCTGGCCTGCCTTGACGCGTGCGATATATTCATCAGCGCCGCCAAAGGTGCCGGAAATGACCTTGATGCCGGTTTTCTTGGTATAGGGCGCGAAGGCATATTTTTCAAATGCCTCGGAAACCACGCCGCCCCAACCGTCAAAGCGGACCTGTTCCGGGGTTGCTGCACGCGCCGTTTTGGCAAGCATGCCCATCGGGCCGCCGGTGACACCGGCAACAACGCCGGCCGCGCCAAGGGCGGTCAGGAATGTGCGGCGGCTGATATCGCCATCACGGTAACGATTAAGCAGGCGTTCATAGCGTTTCGTATCGTCCATTTAAGGCCTCCTGATAAAACAAGTTATTTTGTTTTCGGTTTTATTCTTGGTCGTTGGTCTTTTGGTCTTGTTGTTGGTTTTGGCGGTTGCCCGCGATATTCAAAACTTGGTCCAGGCGGGGTTTAGGCCGCCTGGGTCTTGCGGTTTGATGCGCGCAGTTTTCGCATCGCCATCACGCGTGCAATCGATGCCGCAATCAGCGGAAGGGCGATGGTAAAGATCACCATGACCGCGCCAAGCGCATTGATTTCCGGGCTGATGGAATTGCGCAGCATGGCAAAAATCTGGGTCGGGACTGTTTCCACACCACCCGGTTTCCAGAACAGGGTGCCGGTGATGTCATCAAAGGAAATCGTGAAGGAGAACAGCATCCCTGCCATCACGGCCGGCAGCATCAGCGGCAGAGTGATTTCAAAGAAAGTCTGAACCGGGGTTGCGCCGAGGCTCATGGCGGCTTCTTCAACGTCGCGGCGGATCGATACCAGGCGCGCCTGAACCACAAGCACCACAAAGGGCAGGGTAAAGACAACATGCCCCATCAGAAGCAGGCCAAAGCTTTTGGGCATTGAAAGTGCCTGAAGGAACAAAAGCAACGCGACGGCAAGAACGACTTCGGGGATCAGGATCGGCGCGACCAGAAGGGTCGAAATCGTCCGTTTTCCGGGGAAGTCATAGCGCACCATGGCAAGGGCCGCCATAGTGCCAAGCGTTGTTGATACCATGCTGGTCAGAAAGCCCAGCAACAGGGACGTTTTGAACGCCCTGACAATGGCATCATTGTGCCAAAGTGCTTCGAACCAGCGCAGTGAAAACCCTTCGATGGGAAATCCGCCAAACTGATTGGCGTTGAATGCCAGAAGGATCACCACGGCAACGGGCGCAAACAGGAACAGATAAACAAGGATCGTGGCAATTCGGATCATCGACCAGCCGGACATTGTCATATACCTCCCTTACTCGAAGCTCTTGGCGATCTGGTCGATGCCGAGATAGCGGGTGTAAATGACGACCAGCGCGCCCAGAAGGGCCAGCAGGACGAGTGAAAGTGCCGATCCAAGCGGCCAGTTCAACTGGGTTACGATGGCTTCAAATACCAGGTTGGCAAACATCGCATCACGCGGACCGCCCAGAACAATCGGGGTGATATAGGTGCCCGCCGCCAGCACAAAGCATAGCAACGAACCCGCGGCCAGACCGGGCAGGGAAAGCGGCAAGGTAACTTCGCGGAAGGCCTGAAAACCTGTGCAGCCAAGGCTTTGGGCCGCTTCGGTCAGGTTCTTGTCGATACCATCAAGGCTGACATAAACGTTCAGGATCATGAAGGGCAGCAGATAATGCACCAGACCCAGAACAACCGTGGTCTGGTTATATAACATCTGGATCGGTCCATCGATGATGCCAAGCGACAGCATCACCGTATTAAGTGCGCCCGATGTGCCCAGAATGTTGATCCAAGACATTGTACGGATGATATAGCTGATCCAAAAGGGCAGCATCAGCATCAAAAGAAGAAACGCCTTGGATTTCACCGGTGTATTGGCGACGAAATAAGCCGGGATATAACCGACCAGCGCACAGATCACCGTGGTGTAAAAGGCAATGGCAAAGGTTTGAAACAGAATATCGCGATAGAACCGGTCGCCAAGGACCTCGATCCAGTTATCAAGATAAAAGCCGACCTGATCCGCGCCGGTTGCTGTGCGCAACCAGAATGAATAGACGACGATAAACAGCATCGGGATGATCAAAAGCAGCCCGACTGTTGCCAATGATGGCGATAACAGCATCCAAGGCGCGCGACGCGTCCCGGTGATATCTGCGGCCATTTATGCCTCCCGTTATTTTGCTCCGGCGATGCCGTGCGCGGTTATTTGGCCGTTGAAATGTTTTGTGTGGCTATTCCACCTCAGACTTGCGCATAGCGCAAATAGATAAGTATAATGGATCACATAGCCAATGGCTATGGGCATGGTCAATATGCGGGGGTGGAAAACATGAAAGACCTGATGCGGCGCCAGTTTGACTGGAACCTTTTGCATACCTTTACCGTGATCGTCGAAGAACGTTCCATTACCGGGGCCGCCAACCGGCTGTTACTGCGCCAGCCAAGTGTTAGTAACGCATTGAAACGGCTTGAAGACCAGATCGGATCGCGCCTGATTGACCGTGAACGTGGCCGGTTTGAAGTCACCGAACAGGGTTTGGCGCTTTATCACGAATGTCGGGAAATCTGCGGGGCTATCGGGCGATTGTCCGATGTGATGTCAGACAGTGGCAGTCAGTTGACCGGGCATTTGCACTTGTGGCTGGCCAGTCACGTGGTGTTTCCGCCCCTTGATGACGCACTGTTTGATTTCAACCATTCCCATCCCGAAGTGACCTATGAAATCAATGTTGCGACATCCAAACACGTGATTGATCAGGTTCTTTCACAACAGGCAAGTTTTGGCATTTGTCTGGTCAAGGAACAGCATCCGCGTCTTGAATATCGCAAACTTTACCGCGAACATTTCGGCTTTTTCTGTGGACCCAGTCATCATCTGTTTGGCAAGGAAAACCTGACCCTTGCCGATTTGCGCAGCGAGGCGTTTGTATCTTTCTCCACCGACCAGCTTTCCGATGCGCTGGCCCCGGTTGCCATCTTGCGCGCGCAGGAAGGGATGCGCGGCAAGGTGGTTGCGGTCAGCCCGCATCTTGAAGAAGTCCGTCGTTTGATCAACGCGGGTTTGGGCATCGGGCCACTGCCGATCCACGTGGTGCAAAACGCTACCGAGCGCGGGCAGCTCTGGCGTTTGCCGCCCTATGACGCACCACCCGCGATTGACATCTACCTTGTCACCAACCCGCGCATGTCACTAAGCCGCGCTGAACGATTTTTCATCGATAACCTGACTGCGCGGCTGTCCCATGCACCGGATGGCTATTTTGTTTATCCCTAGGTGGATGGGACTGTTCACGTCTTCGGGACTTGCGTCTTGGCGGTGATTGCGCAAGCATGGGCCAAATTCAAATCAGCCATCAGGATTGCATATGAAACTGGTCTATTTTTCGTGGGTTAAAGACCGCATCGGCTTTGGCGAGGAAGATATTGATCTTCCTGGGCATGTGAATACGGTCGCTGACCTTCTTGCCTGGCTTCCGGGACGCGGTGCGAACTTTGCCGATGCACTTGCCGATCCGGCAATTATCCGGGTCGCGGTCGATCAGGAATATTCAACACCGGATGCCGACGTCACCAAGGCCAGTGAAATTGCCTTGTTCCCGCCGGTGACCGGGGGCTAGGAACCAATCGTCTGATGAATGGAATTGCCGCATGTGATGAAGCGGGAAATCATCAGACCATTTGACGATATCAGATTTCGCATCCCGGATGGTGGTGATCACTGTCCGGGATTTTGTTTTGGATGATTGCATTCGCATCAAAGGCGGGTGATGATCATGGCATATTGTATGCAATCATCCCGCAAAACCCGACATACAACGCCAATCAAGATGAACCGCCATGCAAGAAATCAGTCTGCTTAATTCCGTGATCGGCCCGGTTATGCGCGGCCCGTCGAGTTCGCACTGTGCAGCGCCCTATATGATGGCAAAGCTTGTGCGTGAACTGTCATGTTCGAACGGTGAAACCTTGCAAAAGGCGGTGGTGCGGTTTGATCCAAGGGGATCATTCGCGCCCTGTTACAAATCACAAAGTTCCGATGAAAACTTTGCAGCCGGTCTTTATGGCGCCAAGCTGACCGATGCGGATTATCGCGACATTCTGGGGCGTGTGGAACGCGGCGAAGGGTTTCATTTCGCAATAGAGATCACAGAACTTGATAACAACAACCATCCCAACCGGGTTGATCTTGAACTGACCCTGCAATCCCCGGACGGGGTATCGCGCACCGATCTTTATACCGGGGCGTCGGTTGGCGGCGGGATGTATTACATCGATAGCATGAATGGCGAGGCCCTGTTTCTGACCGGCAAAACCGCAACCGTGTTCGTCTGGGGTGAAGCGGCTGTCAGGGATGCCGATACGATTGCCGAAATGCTGTCTGCTGGCGGGAATATGTTGCTTGGCGTGGCGGTTGATCAGAAGCACAACCGCGTTGAAATTTCCCTTCAATCGGTGCCGACAGCGGACATTCTGGGGCAGGTGTCTAACCGCGAAGGGATATCTGATCTGCGCTTTGCCGATGCTTCGCAATATCCGGTCTGCGCGATGGATGACCTGTTTTCGACCAGTGATGCGGTGATTGCGGTTGCTGATCAGGAAGAAGGCGGATCCATTGCCGATGCGGCCCTTGCCCTTGAAGCCAAGCGTCTTGGTCTTTCGCGTGAAGCCACCCGTGAACTGTTTCGCGAACGCTGTGAATTGATGTTGCGCGTTGTCGCCGAGGGATTTGATGCCAAACCCGAAGATAACGTGATGCGGTTCCTGACACTGCGTGCGCGCAAGGTCCGTGATGCCAATCTGCCCGGCGGTCTTGGCGGGCCGGTGTTGCAGGATGCGATTGCGGGTGCGCTGTCGGCGATGGAACGTGACAGCAATCGGGGGCTGGTTTGTGCAGCACCGACCGCTGGCAGTGCCGGTGTCGTGCCCGGAACGCTGTATGGTTTGATCCGTCATGGCATTGATATCGAAGGTGCGACCGACGCCCTTCAGGTCATGGCGCTGATCGGGGCGGTGTTTGCCGCACGCGGAACCTTTGCCGCGGAATGCGGCGGCTGTTCGGTTGAAACCGGCGCATCGGCGGCAATGGCCGCGGCCGGTGTGACGCAGGCCTATGGCGGATCGGCCAAGCAGTGCTTTGACGCCGCAAGTATGTGTTTGATGAATACCCTTGGTTTGGTCTGCGATCCTGTTGGCGGGGATGTCGAAATCCCGTGCCATGCGCGCAATGTGGCCGGTGTCTCCCACGCATATTCGTCGGCGATGGCGGTTCTGGCCGGGTTTGATGCGGTTCTTGGATATGATGAACTGGTTGATCAGACCGTCAAGATCGGGGCGATGATGCATCCTGATTTGCGTTGTACGGCGCGTGGTGGCTGTGCCGCGACCAAGACCGCCTTGCGCATGGTCGAAGCCGTGACTCAGGGCGGCTAGGAATCCACCCGCCATCGTGGTCGGAAATGGCGACGCATCTGGAAAAATGTCGCGCATTTATCGTCCTGCGGACGAGGGTTTGCGCAATCCTTTATCCTCAGACTTGCCGGTTTTGGCATAATCCGCGAAATGCAGGCAAAGCATCCTGAAGCGGGCAGTTTTCCCTTGATAGCTGTTCCTGTTTGGTCAGGATAGAATGACAAGAAACAACGAAAATGAGGCTTCCTCGTGTTTACCCCGAATTTGCTGACCGCCAATGACAAGGCCGGCGCATATCCCGCATCCTATTATGCGGCGACTGCCAATGCGACGGCACCATTTGCCAAGCTTGAAGGGGATCAAACCTGCGACATTGTTGTGATCGGCGGGGGCTTTACCGGATTGTCATCGGCCCTGCATCTGGCCGAGCGCGGATTTGATGTCATCCTGCTTGAAGCCCATCGGGTTGGCTGGGGCGCTTCGGGCCGCAATGGCGGGCAGGTCGGTTCGGGCCAGCGGCGCGAACAGGACGATCTTGAAAAGATGGTTGGGCGCGAAGATGCCCGAAAGCTTTGGGATATCGCCGAACAGTCCAAGGATATCGTCAAATCCCTGATCACCAAACACGATATCAAATGTGACTGGAAACCGGGTATCTTGCATGCCGATCATCGGGCGCGCTTTGTTCCGGAAACCCATGAATATGCCCACAAGCTTCAATCCGAATATGGCTATGACCAGATCCGGACCGTGGATCGCGATGAGATGCACGAAATGCTTGGGTCCGAATTTTATCACGGCGGATCGCTTGATATGGGGGCGGGACATATCCATCCACTGAATTTCGCATTGGGGATTGCTGATGCGGCACGCGATGCAGGGGCACGCATTTTCGAAGGGGCGGTTGTGACGTCCTATGAAAATCAGGCGGGCAAGGTCATGGTCAAAACCCGCGATGGCGCAGTTGTGCGCGCCAACAAATTGATCCTTGGCTGTAATGGTTATCTTGATGCGCTTGATGATCGGGTGGCAAGGCGCGTCATGCCGATCAACAATTTCATCATCGCGACCGAGCCGCTGGGCGATGATCTTGCGCGCGAATTGATCCGCGATGATGTTGCGGTGGCGGATTCAAAGTTCGTGATTAACTATTACCGACTAAGTGCCGATAAACGCATGTTGTTTGGGGGCGGTGAGACCTATGGCTATACCTTCCCCAATGACATCAAATCGTTTGTGTCGCCCCACATGCTGGAAGTCTATCCGCAGCTTAAAGACGTCAAAATCGATTATGGCTGGGGCGGGACATTGGCAATTACGATGAACCGCATGCCGTTCTTCCGCAAGATTGACGACAACACCTTTACTGCATCGGGTTATTCCGGGCATGGCGTTGCGATGGCGACACTTGCCGGGCAGATCATGGCAGAAGCGGTTGCGGGGACCATGGAGCGGTTTGATGTGATGTCAAACATCAAAATCCCGGTTTTCCCGGGCGGAAAAGCATTCCGGTTCCCGATGCTTGTCGCGGCGATGTTGTGGTATTCGATCCGCGACAAGCTGTAATCATCACGCATGATCAGGCCGGATCAAGAATTTTGGCCTGATCTGCTTTTGGTGCGCTGTGCTTTGCAATCCCGTCATGAACGCCCGCGGCGATCAGGCGGGATTTTGTTTTAAGCCAGCTTTCGGGATTAAGGGCCAAGGTGGTCGCGTCGCTTATCGAAACGTCATATCCACGATTAAGCGCCCCCTGAATGGTTGCGTTGACACAATAATCGCCATCAAGCCCGACAATGATCAGCTTGCCGATATTATGGCGCGCCAGAACCCGGTCCAGTTCCGGTTCGTGAAAGGCATCGGCGCGTGATTTGACAATATCGTGGTCAACATCGCCATCAATCCTGTCATCAAGCGCAAGCCCGTCCGATGATGCGCCACCGCGACCTTCATTAAGCAATTTGACCAGAAGGTTGATATAAAATCCGTCAAATTTCTGACGAATGGAAATCACCGGGATGTCGGTGGCATTCGCGGTTTCAACAAGATCATTGATCGCGACAAACGCATTTTGCAGCCTGTCTGCCGGATAGGCGTTCTTTGCGGTGTCGGACGTGAAATCTTCTTGCAGATCAACGATCAAAAGGGCGGTGTTCGGGCGCAGCGCGGTTTCAATTGGCGCGCCGGTGCTGGCAGCCAGGTGGCGATGATGCCCGTAAATTGTGTAGGCAATCAGGGCAACAATCACGATCGGAATAATCAGGAGCGCAGACCACATCGTCACTTTCTCCGTGTTTCTTTGGGGTTCGCGTTCTTTGGTGCAGACGCCCGGTCTGCAAACCAGCGGTTCATGCTTTGTTGAAGCCGAAAATGTGTGTCTATCTCTTCAACGGTAAACAGGCCTTCAAGTTCCCGAAGCATATCCATTTCATGATCGCGAATGGCACGGATTTCCGCCCGTCCATTATCGGTCAGAACATGGAAATGCGCACGTACATGATCGGGATTGATTTGCTGTGTCGTCAGGCCAAGCTCGGTCGTTTCCGCCAGCATCCGGGCGACGAACTGACGTTTGAGTTCAAGGCGATCGGTTAATTGCGGGGCAGTCATGGCCCCGCCATCATGTAGAACTTCCAGAACAGCGCGCTGGCCAACAGTCACCCCGCTGTTGCCGAGTTCCTGTTCCACATAGGCGGCAATATTGCGCAACAGCGGACGGGTCAGCTGAATGGCGCGATAAAGTTTTTCGGTTGATGAGGGTTCATGTGTTTTCATGCCCGAAGCAAACAATATTCGATGATATTTGTCAACTCAGTTGACATTGTGGATTTGTGAAAGATGTCACCGCGTTCAAATGCGCAGTGATGGGGTTAGTTTGCTGTTGTCAGAAAGTGTTTCAGATCAAAAAGATGTGGTTTGGTTATCAAGCGCACTTGCACGCCTTTTGCCGGAAAGCCGCAAGGCGTTACTTCGGATCCCAGCTTGAAACCGGATCATAGCGTTCACCCTTGCCAAGGATCACGCCGTTATGGGCGGCGATGCCGATCTCGAAACTTGACGCAATGCGCAGCGCCCGTTCCATGAAATGCCGGGCGGCTGGTTCCTGGCAATATTCCGAAAGCGTCTGGGCAAACAGTTGCAGCCAGCGATCAAAGTGATGACGGGTGATTTTAAGCGGCAGGTGCTTTTGCATCGGGCGGCCATCGTAATTGCCAGTCGCAAGTGCGACCGATGACCAGAACATCACCATACGACCCAGATGATGATCCCAGTTTTCGACCTTTTCATCAAAGACCGGACCCAGCATGGCATCATCACGCACCTTGGCATAAAAGCCGTGAACGATGTTTTTGATCATGTCTTCGTCAATCCCGGTATCTTCCTTGATACGGCGGGTGGCGATTTCACGGCGTTCCTTGATTTCGGCAAGGGTCGGTTGGTCTGACATCTGAATGCGGGCTCGTTCCGGGTTGCGATGTGATCACGGCAATAGCCCGAAAGCATATCACCGCGACATGACATAGGTCAGTTTGATCCATTACGCAAATCTGTCGCGCAATCCGTAATAGCGATAGGCAAGGCTGCGCCCAATTCGGCGGAACCGCGACAGCGGGAAGCGGTCGGGCGGAGTACCAAGAATGGTCCCGATATCGGACGGTTTCCCGGTGCCAAGGATTTGTTTGCCCAGCATCTGCCCGGCCAGACTGCCAAGGGCAACGCCATTGCCATGCCAGCCAAGCCCGGTCCAGACGTCACGATGACCGGGGACACGGCCGATATAGGGTCGGAAGGATTGTGACAGGCAGGCAAGCCCGTTCCAGTGATGGGTGATTTCAACATCTCTCCATGCAGGGAATATGCGGTTGAAATGATGCAACAGATCCCTTTTGCCAGCATCAAAGGCCGATTGTGTCGCGGTGATGCCGCCACGGCCACCAAACATGAAACGGTTATCGGGCAGCTTGCGGAAATAGTGCAAAAGGATGCGGCTGTCATAGGCCATCAGATCACTGGTCCAGCCCTGTTCGGCCAATTCATCATCTGAAAGCGGGCGGGTGACCAGAATGCCGGAAAAGACCGGCATCAATCGGCCGCCAATCCAGTCCGGGAGGTTTTCCGCGCTGTAGCCGTTGGTCGCGATGACAACCTTTTGTGCCGAAATCCGGGTATTCGCGGATCGAAGTTCATAACCTTTGCCGGTGTCTTTCAGGTCTTCGATCATGGCCTGTTCAAATATCCGAACACCCTTGGCAAGGCATTGCTGATGCAGACCGGCAAGATATTTAAGCGGATGCAATCCGAAGCCGATCTTAACATGTAAACCGCCATAGGTGTCGGCCGCGACAAGGCCGCGTTCATGTAATTGTTCGCGGGTCAGGAATTGGCAGTCAATATCGGAAAAATGGGCGTGCTGTGCATCTTCTTCATGAAGTTCGGCGATCCGGTTTGGCTTGTGCGCCAGAACAACTTCGCCATCGGAATGGCGATCGGCATCAATGCCCCAGTTATCAAGACGCGATGCAACCAGATCGATGGATTGACGTTGAAGGCGGGCATAGTGGCGCGTTTCATCCTCGCCAAAGCGCAGGCCCAATTCGGCATAACTCAGCGGGCTGCCCCCGATGCAGCAAAAACCGCCATTACGGCCCGATGCGCCCCAGCCGCTGCGGCCAGCATCGAAAACCGCAACCTCGACCCCGTTTTCGGCAAGCTCCAGCGCGGTCGAAAGCCCGGTATAGCCACCGCCAATAATCGCGACACCGGTCTTAAATGTGCCTTCGGCAGAAAGCATTTCGCATTCGGGCAAAGGGCCGGCACTTGCCGCCCAATAGCTGTCGGGCATGGTTTGGGTCTGATAGGCAAGCGGTTGATAAAGACGTTTGAGCATGTCGTACTCTGCTAGGGAATAGGGGCGGAATAGGGCTTGGAACGGGGTAGAGGTTTGGGCAAGGCAAGCGGGCATAAACAAAAAAAACACCCGGCGATCATGATACCGCCGGGTGTTTGTGTCATTTACTCAATTCAGATCAAACCGGTTTTTACATTTTGCCGATTTTCTTTGCCGTCTCGTCAAAGGCGGCAAGAGCGCGTTTGACCAGCTCGTCAATTTCTTCCTTGGTGATGCAAAGCGGCGGCGAAAGAACCATACGGTCGCCACAAGCGCGCATGATCACACCATTGGCCACACAGGCATCACGGCAGATCGTGCCGACAGTACCGGGCTTGTCAAAGCCTTTGCGGGTTTTCTTGTCATCGACCAGCGGCATACCGGCAATCAGACCAACGGTTTCAACCGCACCGACCAGCGGATGGTCTGCAAGGGCCTTAAGGGCATTTGCGAAATAGGGGCCGATATCGTTCTTGACGCGCTCAACCATTTTTTCTTCGCGCAGGATGCGGATGTTTTCAAGTGCCACGGCTGCACATGCCGGATGACCGGAATAGGTGAAGCCATGGGTGAATTCGCCGCATTCATTGATCAGAACATCAGCAACCCGTTCACCAACCATGACGGCCGAAATCGGAAGGTAACCCGACGACATGCCCTTTGCCATCGGCATAAGGTCCGGCTTGATGCCAAAGGTGTCAGAACCGAACCATGCGCCGGTACGGCCAAAGCCGCAAATAACTTCATCGGCAATCAGAAGGATGTCGTATTTATCACAGATACGCTGAATTTCCGGCCAATAGGTCGACGGCGGAATGATCACGCCACCCGCACCCTGGATCGGTTCGCCGATGAACGCACCAACCCGATCAGCACCCAGTTCCTCGATCTTTTCTTCGAGCTTGCGGGCCGCAATCAGACCGAATTCCTCGGGGGTGTGATCGCCGCCTTCGCCATACCAGTATGGCTGATCGATATGGGCAATATCGGGCAGCATCGGGCCGCCCTGTGCGTGCATGCCCGACATTCCGCCAAGCGATGCACCTGCAACGGTGGAGCCGTGATAGGCGTTCTTGCGGCTGATGATATAGCTGCGTTCCGGCTGACCTTTGAGTTTCCAGTACTGGCGCACCATGCGAACGACCGTGTCATTCGCTTCCGAGCCGGAATTGGCATAAAACACGTGGTTCAGACCATCGGGCGTGATTTCGGCAAGAACTTTGGAAAGCTCGATCGCCGGGGTGTTCGCACACTGGAAAAAGTTGTTGTAATAGGGCAGTTCAAGCATCTGCTTATAGGCGACTTCGGCCAGTTCCTTGCGGCCATAGCCGACATTGACGCACCACAGGCCGGCCATACCATCAAGATATCGTTTGCCGTTGGAATCTTCGATAAAGACACCTTCGGCGCGGGTAATAACCCGGGTGCCACGATTATTCAGATCCGCCGTATCGGTGAACGGATGAATGTGGTGTGCCTGGTCAATGTCCTGCCAATAGGCGGTTTTGTCGAAATTATTCATAACGTCTCCTGACAGCGATGCTGTTCCGATTTTGTGCGATATGTTGAACATCTGAATTGAGTGTTCGTTTTTTTGAACACCTTTGCAAGAGGATTTTTCGACAAATTTTTTGCGCCATCCAAGGTCAGTTTTGGCTAAATGCGGTCAATGTGATGGCAAGACAGGCAAATGCATGTTCCCGGCAGGCGTTTTATTTTGCACTGCATGATTTGCACGATATATCGAACGAAGGGGCTTGACCGGGGCATTTCGGCGCGGCACCATGGGGAACAGGCAAAATCGCTTTAATAAAAGGCCTTTTCTGGGAGTATAAGACGATGAACAAGTCGTTCGTCGAAGACAGTAGGGCGGAAGCCCAACGATTCTTTGAAGAAAATCCGGAAGTTGAACTTGTTGAGTTGCTCATTCCCGATGTCAATGGTGTGTTTCGCGGCAAGCGAATCAGCAAACAAAAGTTTCTTAAAAGTTTTACCGAAGGTGTGACACTGCCGGGGTCCATGTGCCTGGTGGATATCACGGGGGATACCCCCGAAGGTACGGGCCTTCTTTGGTCGAGCGGTGACCAGGACAATCTGGCAAAACCGATCCCGGGAACCCTTTGCCTTGTCCCGTATGGGGAACTGCCCCTCGCGCAGGTGATGATGAGCCTGCATAACCTTGACGGTACAAAATTCTTTGCTGATCCGCGCAATGTGTTGCAGGGCGTTGTTGATCGCATGGCGGCAGATGGTCTTTATCCGACCGTTGCGCTTGAACTTGAATTCTATCTTGCCGATCAGAATGAAAAGACCGCCGAACCGCTTCCGCCGCAGCCGCTTGGTGGCGGGATTGCCTCGGACGGGGTGCAAGTTTACGGCCTTCAGCAGATCGAGGACTTTGAAAAAGTTCTCCATGATGCGGTTGCCGAACTGAACCGTCAGGGCATTCCGGCCGATACCATCGTTGCCGAAGCTGGCCCAGGTCAGTTTGAAATCAACCTTGGTCATGTGACCGACCCGATGCTGGCCGCAGATCACGCCATGCAGCTTAAACGCGTGGTCAAGGGGATTGCCTGGGATCACGGGGTTACTGCGACCTTTATGGCGAAACCCTATTCCGATCAGGCAGGCAACGGGCTTCATGTTCATGTGTCGCTGCGCGACAAGGATGACAACAACGTCCTGTCACCGGTCGGGGACGAAGAGGTATCGGATAATCTGCGCTTTGCGATTGGCGGTCTTCAGGAAGCTATGTTTGAAAGCATGGCGATCTTTGCGCCGAACCCGAACTCTTTCCGCCGGTTCCAGAACAAGGCCTATGCGCCGATGTCGCCGAACTGGGGTTTGAACAACCGTACTGTGGCCCTTCGTATCCCCGCAGGCAGCCCAAAGGCCGCGCGTGTTGAACATCGTGTATCCGGTGCCGATGCCAACCCGTATCTGGTTCTGGCATGTGTTCTGGCCGGGATGCATCACGGTCTCAAAAACAAACTTGATCCGGGCGAGCCGACAGTTGGCAACGGCTATGAACAGCATGGCGGACGAATTGTTCCGCGCAGCATGATTTCGGCACTCGACCGCTTTGTTGATGGCAATATCGTCAAAGAGTATCTCGGCGAACGTTTTGTCGAGGTTTTCGATATCTGCCGCCGTGCAGAATATGATGAATTCTTTGCCGAAGTGACCCAGCTTGAATATCGCTGGTACCTTGACGCGGTCTGACCATACATAAAAAAACGATCGATAGGGAAACGACGGGAATGTCACAAAAGGTAGGGGATCGGTTGAAGGCCGTGCGCAGCATGTATGGGCTGTCGCAACGTGAACTGGCGCGTCGCGCCGGTGTCACCAACAGCACGATTTCAACCATCGAACAAAACCGGGTCAGCCCGTCTGTCGACAGTCTTGCCAAAGTGCTGGCAGGCATCCCGATGAGCCTGATTGATTTCTTCACCATTGATCTCGACAATGGTGAAGAAATTTTCTTTAAAAAAGAAGACCTTGTCGAACTTTCCGACGGGACAATGTCCATGCGTCTTGTCGGTGCATCGCGCAAGGATCGCAAATTGCGCGTGCTGCATGAAACTTATCCTGCGGGCGGGGATACCGGCGACAACCTGATTGTCCAGAAGGGCGAGGAAGCCGGTGTCGTTGTCCGTGGCAAACTTGAAGTGACGGTGGGCGAACGGGTCAAGGTTCTTGGCCCCGGTGATGCCTATTACTTCAATGCCGAAATTCCGCATCGTTTCCGCAATGTCGGGGACGGGGAATGCGAAATTGTCAGTGCGGCCACACCGCCGTCATATTGATCACATGATCATGCGGGCAAAATGCCCGACCAGATTACCAAAATTGAACAAGGCCCCATAAGCGCCATCCGTCAGGAGATTTCCGATGACCAATCCGTTGAATTTTGAACAACTGACTGCACAGGCCGCCGCCCTTGATATCCGCAACAAGGCGTTCATCAACGGTGCCTATGTCGATGCGGCATCGGGCAAGACGTTTGATTGCATCAGCCCGCGTGACGGTTCGGTTCTGACCAAGGTTGCCGAATGCGATGTCGAGGACGTCAATCGTGCGGTGGCATCGGCGCGTGCAGTCTTTGAAAAAGGTAGCTGGTCCGAAGCCGCACCTGCCAAGCGCAAGGCGATCCTGCTTCATTTCGCCGACCTTCTGGAAAAGAACGCGGCCGAGCTTGCCTTGCTTGAAAGCCTTGATATGGGCAAGCCGATCACGCTTGCCGCGCGCGATGACATTCCGTTGTCCTACAAATGCATCCGCTGGTATGCCGAGGCGATTGACAAGATTTATGACGAAATCTCGCCGTCCGGCACCAATGAAATTGGCATGATCACGCGTGAACCGCTTGGTGTGATTGCCGCCGTGGTGCCCTGGAACTTCCCGCTGATGATGGCGGTCTGGAAGCTTGGCCCGGCCTTGGCAATGGGCAACTCCATCATTCTGAAACCGGCTGAACAATCGCCGCTGACTGCCCTTCGTGTGGCGGAAATCGCGGTTGAGGCCGGCATTCCCGAAGGTGTTCTGAACGTTGTTCCGGGATTTGGTCCGACGGCGGGCAAGGCGCTTGGCCTTCATGAAGATGTCGATTGCGTGACCTTCACCGGGTCGGGTGAAGTCGGCAAGCTGTTCTTGCAATATTCCGGTCAGTCGAACATGAAGCGCGTCTGGCTTGAATGTGGTGGCAAAAGCCCGAACATCGTTCTGGCCGATTGCCCGGATATGGATGCGGCGGCATCGGCCGCAGCCGGCGGCATTTTCTATAATCAGGGCGAGGTTTGCACAGCCGGTTCGCGCCTGATTGTTGAAGAAAGCATCAAGGACGAATTCATCGAAAAGGTCATTGCCGCAGGTGCCAAAATGCAGCCGGGCGATCCGCTTGATCCGAAAAGCCAGATGGGCGCGATTGTTGATGAAAGCCAGATGAACCGCGTTCTGGGCTATATCGAAAAAGGTTCTGCCGAAGGCGGCGTTTTGCGTACTGGTGGCAAACGTGCGCGTACCGAGTCTGGTGGGTATTATGTCGAACCGACCGTGTTTGACGGCATCAAAAACGACATGACAATTGCCAAGGAAGAAATCTTTGGCCCGGTTCTGTCGGTTATTTCGGTCAAGGATTGGAAAGAGGCTGTTCAGACCGCAAATGATACGCCATATGGTCTGGCAGCAGCAGTCTGGACGCGCGACATCAACAAGGCCCACATGACCGCAAAGAAACTGCGTTCCGGTCTTGTCTGGGTCAATTGCTGGGACGGTGGATCAATCACCATGCCGTTTGGTGGTTACAAACAGTCCGGCACCGGTCGCGACCGTTCTCTGCATGCGCTGGATAAATATTGTGAAATCAAGTCGACCTGGATTGCACTGGGCGACGCGTAAGTTCCCCGTCGACCCCTGAAGGGCAGGCGGTCCGGGGCACTATACCGGGAAGTGAGAAGGACAAGATACATGAGCAGCACCGGGGTCATTGACACCAAGGGCGGCGATAACGCCTTTACTGCAAAATCCGTGCATCAGAACACCAGCGAGCCGATGTATTCCGGTGCGCTGTCATTCATGCGTCGCCGCTATTCGCGTGATCTGAACGGTATTGATGTTGCGGTCACGGGTATTCCCTATGACCTTGCGACGTCCAGCCGTCCGGGCACGCGCCTTGGCCCGCAGGGGGTGCGTCGTGCCTCGACCAACCTTGCATGGGCACCGCATTTCCCGTCCGGTCGCGACATCTTTGCCGAGATGGCGGTGATTGATTACGGCGATATGGTGATTGATCCGGGCCATCCTGAAAAACTGCCCGACATGATCGAAGACCATGCGCGCGATATCGTGCAGTCCGGCGCCAAGATGCTGACGATTGGTGGGGATCACTTCATCACCTATCCGATCCTTAAGGCACATGCCGAGAAATACGGCGATGGCATTTCCCTGATCCAGTTTGATGCCCATTCCGATACCTGGGAAGATGATGGCGACCGTATCGATCACGGCACCATGTTCTGGCATGCCGCGAAGAAGGGCATCGTCAATCCGTCGAAATCCATTCAGGTCGGTATCCGTACCCACAATGAATCGACGCACGGCTACAACATCATCTATGGGCCGGAAGTTCAGTCCATGTCGATTGACGCCATTGTCGAACAGATCAAAGCCACGGTTGGTAACAATCCGGCCTATATCACCTTTGACATTGATGGTCTTGATCCGTGCTATGCGCCGGGGACTGGCACGCCGGTTCTGGGCGGTTTGACCAGCCATCAGGCGGTTTCGATCCTGCGCGGTCTGGCTGGTCATGTGAACCTGATCGGCAGTGACGTGGTTGAAGTTTCCCCGCCGTTCGATGTGTCTGACATTACCTCCCTTGCCGGGGCAACCATGGCGTGGGAAATGCTGAACATTCATGCGGTAAACCGCGCGAAATAACGGTTCTGATCATCTGTACAAAGTGACGCAAGTTGCGTGTCACATTGGAAAAATTCGGGGGCTGACATCTTAGAGTCTAGTTCCTCTATTTTGAACCGTTTTGCCGGAAATATTCTTCTGTCTGGTTAGGAAAGGGACGCAGAGCGTAGCGGCGCTACGGTCAAGTTCCTTGACGCGGCGGGGCAGAAGAATATTCAGGCCCGAAGGGTTTGCGTTTGGCGATGTTTCGCGGCGTTACATCGCTTGAACGATGCGCCGCATCGTCCCGCGCGCTGTGCCTTGCCAAACAGTACGCCAAACACAAACAAAATCGCTTCAAAATAGAGGAACTAGACTCTAACGGGTGTCGGCCCTTGTTTTTTCATTTTCTTGTGCTCTGATAGGGCCGAATAAGAAATGAAATATGCCAGGAAACGAAAAATGAAACCGATTGCGATTACCCGTTTGACCATTTGTGGCATTGATGAATTGCCAACCCACCGTAATCATGGGGTTTCCCATATCCTGTCCGTGCTTGATCCCGACCGTGAAGATCCAACCATCTTTGGCGATTACGCACCGCATGAACGCACCATCCTGCGTTTCCATGACGTGATTGATGACAAGGAAGGACGTCCGGCACCGACCCGTCAGGATGTTGAAGCCATTCTGGCATTTGGCGAAGAATTGAAAGCCAGCCATGAAGACCGCCGTGATGGCCATTTGCTGGTGCATTGCCATATGGGTGTGTCGCGTTCGACGGCTGCCATGATCACCTTGATGGCACAGGTTGAACCGGATCGCGACGAAGACAGCATTTTTACCACCATCCGCGAAATGCGCCCGATTGCCTGGCCGAACTCGGTCATGATTGCGATTGCCGATGAAATGCTGGGCCGTGAAGGCCGACTGACGGCGGCCCTGCATCGTCACTATGCCATTCAGCTTGAACGGGACGATATGTTTGAACGCTGGATGACCGAACTTGAACGTGTGCGTGAAATCGAATTTGGCCGTGCGCTTTCGCCCCAGAAGGCATCTGTCTGACGATACGCTGTTGCCCGGTCAGATTTTGATTTGCACGTCAAATTGAATCGATTTAAAAAGCCTTCGGTCCCACAGATCGCAATATCGAATTTGATAACGGGCCTGCATGAATTTGCAGGCATTCCGAACGGAGAAACGTCATGACAGCCAAAGCTGTTTGTCTTGGGGAATTGCTGATTGATTTTGTTCCGACTGTGACCGGTACCGGCCTTGCCGATGCGCCTGCCTTTGCCAAGGCAGCAGGGGGCGCACCGGGCAATGCGGCTGTGGGATTGAAGCGCCTTGGTATTGAAACGGGCTTTATCGGCAAACTTGGCGATGATGCCTTTGGCCATTTTCTTGTCGATACGCTTAAGGCCGATGATGTTGATACATCGGGCATCGTCCTGACCAAGGAAGCACTGACCGGGCTTGCCTTTGTCTCTTTGCGTGCCGATGGCGAACGGGAATTTTCATTCTATCGCAGCCCGTCGGCCGACATGTTGCTGTGTCCGGCTGATCTTGATCAGGACATGCTGAAATCAACCGATCTGTTCCATTACGGAACCCTTTGCATGATCGATGATGACCCGCGTGCGGCAACCCTTGAGGCCATCCGTATTGCGCGTGAAAATGGCGCAATCATTTCGTGTGACCCGAACCTTCGCCTGCCGCTTTGGCCAAGTGCGGAAAAGGCGCGTGAAATTCTGCGGCTTGCCATCAGTCAGGCCGATGTCGTCAAGATGTCGGACGAGGAGATCATCTTTGTTTCGGGCAAGGAAGACCTTGAAGACGGTATCAAGGACCTTTGGTGTGATCGTTGGCAGGCGCTTGTTGTGACCTATGGTCCCAAGGGTTCGCGCTTTATCACGCCGAAATTTGATGGCTTTGTGCCGTCCTTTGAAATCACGGCTGTCGATGCGACAGGGGCAGGGGATGGCTGCACCGCGGGCTTCCTGTCGCGGTTGCTTAAGGACCGGGAACTTTTGGGTTCCGAGGAAAAGCTTGCTGCGGCGTGCCGTTTTGCCAATGCGGTTGGGGCAATTACCGCCACCAAGCGCGGTGCGATCAATGCGCTTCCGACCGAAAAGGAAGTCGAAGACTTTCTTTCGGCGCGCTAAGGCGCTAGGAATAAGAATGTCGCGGTGACAGGACCATCACGCCGCGACATTCTGCAAACTGTCCCACACATGGTTTGAGTTGCGTGCTAGCGTATGTACGATGGCATGTTTTGGTGTGTGAAAATTGAATTGGGCCGAGGGTCGAAATGTCCGCTGATAAACTTACTGCGAACTGGGAAGAACTGGATCAACTTGGCGCGGAGGTTTCCGGGAAACTGAACCTGCGCCGTGCATTTTCCGATGATCCGGCACGGTTTGAACGCTATAGCGCGGCCCTGAATGACCTGTTTGTCGATTATTCCAAAAACCTGATCACCGATGATGTTATGGCGGCGCTTGGCAAGCTGGCAAAGGCCGCCAATGTCGAAGAATGGCGTGACCGGATGTTTGCCGGTGACAAGATCAATGTCACCGAAAACCGCGCTGTTCTGCACACGGCCCTTCGTAATCTTGATGGTGGCGCGGTCGAGCTTGACGGCGAAGACGTCATGCCCGCCGTCAAGGAAGTGCTGGCAAGGCTTAAGGCATTTGCAACGCGTGTTCATTCCGGTGAATGGAAGGGCCATACCGGCAAGAAAATTACCGATGTAGTCAATATCGGTATTGGCGGTTCCGACCTTGGCCCGGTGATGGTCAACGAGGCCCTTCGCCCGTTCCATATTGACGGTATTCGCTGCCGCTTTGTTTCAAACGTTGATGGCGCGCATATTGTCGATACGCTCAAGAACCTTGATGCGGAAACGACCCTTTTCATCATTGCGTCCAAGACTTTCACGACCGATGAAACCCTGACCAATGCCTATTCGGCCCGTGACTGGCTGGTAAAGGCGCTGGGCGATGAAAGTGCGGTTGCCAAGCATTTCGTCGCGGTTTCAACCGCCCTTGATAAGGTCGCGGCATTTGGCATTGATACCGATAATGCATTTGGGTTCTGGGACTGGGTCGGCGGACGATACAGCCTGTGGTCGGCAATTGGTCTGCCGATCATTCTGGCCGTCGGATACGAGAAGTTCGAAGAGCTTCTGCGCGGCGCACAATCGATGGATAACCATTTCAAAACCGCCCCGATTGAAACCAACATTCCGATGATCCTTGCCCTGATCGGAGTTTGGTATCGCAATGTTCTGGGCGCATCCAGTCAGGCAATCCTGCCTTATGATCAGCATTTGTCGCGACTGCCGGCCTATTTGCAGCAGGCCGATATGGAAAGTAACGGCAAGTCCGTCACCCGCGATGGCAAGGCAATTGCCTATGAAACCGGGCCAATCATCTGGGGCGAGCCGGGCACCAACGGGCAGCATGCGTTTTATCAGTTGATCCATCAGGGAACCGAACTGATCCCGGTTGATTTCATTGTTGCGGCCAATGCGCTTCATCCGCTTGGCAATCATCACGACAAGCTGGTGTCAAACTGTCTGGCACAGGCCGAAGCATTGATGCGCGGCAAGACCGAGGAAGAAGTACGTGCCGAACTGGAAGGCAGTGACCTTTCCCCGGCCGAGATTGATGTGCTTGCCCCGCAAAAGGTGTTTGCCGGGAACAAGCCCAGCACCATGATCCTTTATAAACAGCTTGATGCCTTTACCCTTGGTCGACTGGTGGCGATGTATGAACATAAAATCTTTGTTCAGGGCATCATCTGGAACGTCAATTCCTATGACCAGTGGGGGGTTGAACTTGGCAAGCAGCTTGCCAAGGAATTGCTTCCGATGGTCGAGGGCAAGCAGGATGCCGGTTCGCGCGATTCCTCGACCGTGGGACTGATCAAACGTTTGCACGCATTGCGCGGATAAATTCTAGTTCCCGTTACCGGGGACAAGACGCAGCCGATAGGCACCAGAAGGGCGGTTTTGGCCATGGCTGATACCGCCCTTGTTGTATTCAAGCTGTCCTTCGCAACAAAGCTGTTGGGCAACCTGATGAACACGCGGCATTAAATCGCGCCAGTAACTGCCAAATGATCGGGCCACTTCGGACGGGCAAAAGGTGTTTTCCGATCCGCGTTGTTGGGCAAGACTGATGGCCCGTTGGCGCAGAATGGCAAAAGTCGGAAGGTCTTCATCGGATTGATCAAGCATCATGGTGATTTGCCTTGCATCCCGTCTGATGTTGGTCGGGTCCGCGCATTTCGACACCGTTCGGAACAATATCGAACCGTGTCCCAGCAGGATTTCCATTTCCGCCGCCACAAGAATGGCCTGTTACAGGTTACACAGACCTTTTCCGGCAGGTCGGCTTTGTTTTTGGTCGGGCCGTTTGCATTGCGCGGCATGATGTATTGCCTGTGAAAAGATTATCCAAACAGGGTTTCGATCATGGCATGGGCGGCGGATTGACCGCTGCGCCATGCGGCTTCGACCCGGGCACCCAGGCACCAGTCACCCGCCGCAATCACCCGTCCGTTCATACCGTTCAGATGGCTTGCGCCAAGTGGCGTTTCGGTTCTGGCAAAGCGCCAGCGATGGGCATCGACGCTGTGCAATTCAGGCAGTTTTACACCGCTGATATCGCGAAGGGCGGCCAGCATCTTTTCAATGATGCGGTCCTTGTCTTCTTCAAGGTGATCGCGTGACCATCGGGGTGTTGCGTGTAAAACCCACGGGTCGGGACATCGGCGATGAAACAGGTCACTGGATTGCGAACTGCGTGCGGCCCAGCTTATGGCAGGGGATTGATGGATTATGGCATCAAACGCGGTTGGCAGTGGCTGTTCAAACGCCGCCATCACCGCCCAGCATGGTGCCATCACAACATCACCAATCGGATCAAAACGCGGTGACATCGGGCGCAGAAGTTCGGCAGTCTGCGGGGCAGGGGCGGTTACGATTACACCGTCAAACGGACCAAATACCCCTTCCAGATCGTCATGCAGGGCGAAGCTTCGCCGATCAAGCTGTTCGATGCGGGTGATACGGTGCTGCTTCAAGACAGAGAACGGTTCGACCAGCGGGCGGATCAGCTTGTTCATCTGCGGAGCACCCTGATACCATTGATCAAGGGCAAGGTTTCCATGGCTTTGCGCGATTTCCGTGCCGCCATGATGCAGATTGGGCTTCCAGCTTTGTGCGGCATTAAAGGCCGTTGCCTGTTCAAGATAGGCCGCAAAACCGGGGTGACGGGCCGTGACATATTGCGCGCCATGATTGAAGTGCCCGAATTCGGTGCGTCGGGACGCCAGACGACCGCCCAGCCCACGGCTTTTCTCGAACACGCAGACATTCATTCCGGCATTATGTAGCGTGCTGGCAGCTTTGAGCCCGGCCATGCCTGCGCCAATGATGGCAATTCTGATCGAAGTCATGTGGCGTTCCCGAATATCTTGTTTTGCGACAATTCAACGGCTTGTCACTTGATACGGATTGCCCGCCTGATTGGAGCAGTCATTGCCACAAGATATTTATGAAACTGTCACGCACGGGTCATCAAACGGTTACAACAAATGATCAGGTTGTCTGCACTGACGAACCATTTACCAAGGGGGAATTATGCGTTCTTCACTGCTGGCAACTGCCGCTGTTTCTGTTCTTCTGAGTGCCTGTGCAGGTACTGCTGACAATCAATCAATGATGGCAACCGGCGTTGCCAATATGGGCGCGCATCCGATCACCATCGTCCCGATGGGTGAATATCGCACTGGTATGCTTGACGAAGGTGCCGCAGAAATCCCGGCATTCGATCCGGTTTCCAAGCGTATCTTTGTTGTGAACGGTGCCGACAAAGCGATTGATATCCTTGATATGTCGAACCCGGACAAGCTTTCAAAGCTTGGCGCGATGGAACTTTCGACCTGGGGCAAGGGTGCCAACAGTGTTGCAGTGAAAAACGGTGTGGTCGCAGTCGCGGTTGAAAACTCCGACAAGCAGGCACCCGGTCAGGCAGTGTTCTTTGATACCGACGGCACCTTTATCTCGGCGGTGACGGTTGGTGCATTGCCCGACATGATCAAATTCTCGCCCGATGGCAAATACGTTCTTGTTGCCAACGAGGGTGAACCGAATGACGCCTTTACCAATGACCCGGAAGGCAGCGTTTCGATCATTTCGATTGCCAGTGGCGTACAGAACCTGAGTGCCGCCAACGTGCGCACGGTTGATTTCAAATTCCTGAATGATGCGGAACTGCCATATGGTATGCGTACCGCCAATCCGGGAACGTCGAGCGTCGCACAGGATGTCGAGCCCGAATATATCGCCGTATCAAGTGACAGCAAGACGGCCTATGTCTCGTTGCAGGAAAACAATGCGGTTGCCATCATCGATATCGAAACCGCAACGGTCAAACGTGTTGCCGGTCTTGGTTTCAAGGATCATTCGGTTCACGCATTTGATGCCAGCGACAAGGACGGCAAGATCAACATCCGCACTTGGCCGGTGATGGGTATGTATATGCCCGATACCATCGATGCGATTGAAATCGGTGGCAAGGAATGGATCCTGATCGCCAACGAGGGTGATTCCCGTGACTATGACGGTTACAGCGAAGAAACCCGGGTCGGCAAACTGACCCTTGATCCGGTTGCCTTCCCGAATGCTGGCACCCTGCAAAAAGACGAAAATCTTGGCCGTCTGAAAACCACGACCGCACAGGGTGACACCGATGGCGATGGTGATGTTGATGTCATCTATAGCTATGGCGCACGTTCATTCTCGGTCCTCGATGCAAGTGGCGAGATGGTCTTTGACAGCGGTGATGCGTTCGAGCAGCTTCTGGCATCGAAATATGCCAATGTTTTCAATTCGTCCGATACCGAAAACTACAGCCGCGATAACCGTTCCGACGACAAAGGACCGGAACCGGAAGGCATTGCCGCAGGTTATGTCAACGGCACGCCATATGCGTTTATCGGCCTGGAACGTCAGGGTGGCTTTATGGTCTATGACCTGACCAATCCGACCAACCCGCAATTTGTCACCTATCATAGTGATCGCCGTTTCTCGGGCAACCCCGAAGCCGATACTGCCGGCGAACTGGCCCCGGAAGGCATGCAGTTCGTTGACGCCAAGGACAGCCCGACGGGCAATGCGATGCTGGTTGTTGCGTCCGAAGTTTCGGGCAGCACCAAGGTTTACGACCTGAAATAAATCGGGTTCGAGCTGTATCAAAGATCATGGAAAAGCCGGGTTTTGCCCGGCTTTTCCTTTTATGAAGAACAAGTGGTAAAATGGTTCAATCCGCAGGCAATATCGACTAAACTCCGCCCACGGTCAGGAACATGACCGACTGATAAATAGGGGAGTTCGGGGCTCTGACGACGCGACGTGAACCACATATCCTGGTTGTTGACGATGATCAGGAAATCCAGAAGCTTTTAAAGAAATTCCTGCTTCAGCATGGCTTTCGTATTACGACCGTTTCGGACGGTAATGAAATGCATCGGGCCTTGCGCGACTGGAAGATCGATCTTGTGATCCTTGATATCATGTTGCCGGGTGAAGATGGATTTGCCCTGTGCCGTGATGTTCGGCGCACATCCAAGGTGCCGATTGTTATGCTGACCGCGGTTGGCGAGGACACAGACCGTATTTTGGGCCTTGAACTTGGTGCTGATGACTATTTGACCAAGCCGTTTAACCCGCGTGAATTGCTTGCGCGTATCCGTGCGGTATTCCGCCGGTTTGAAACGGGTACGGTTGGTCCGACGGACAACGAAGTCGCACCGACAAAAAAGATCACATTCGGGGAATGGACGCTTGATATCGGATCACGTGAATTGCGCGATGCCGATAGTGTGGCCGTGCATCTTTCGACCGGCGAATTTTCATTGCTTTTGGCGTTGGTGAAAAACAACAAGCGCGCGCTGTCGCGTGAACAGCTTGTTGATATCGTGCGTGGACAAAGTTCGCTACCATTTGATCGCAGCATCGATATCCAGATCAGCCGCCTGCGTCGCAAAATCGAAAAAGACGCCAAGAACCCCAAACTGATCAAAACGGTTCGGGGCATCGGCTATCAGTTCTGCGCTGATACCCAGATGCTTTAGGTCGGCACAATGGCGGACATGTTCGCAAGGTTCAGCGATTACTTCAGACGATACAAACCCCGTACTTTGGGCGGGCGTATCTTTTTGTTGATGATGTTGGGCGGCGTGATCATTGCGGTTTTAAGTGCGATGGCGTCCTATTACGTTATTGAACGCAATGAACGTATCAGCCGGGCCTATACTCTGGGCTTTACCATTCGCGAATTGGCACGCATTGCCGACAACCCGGAATTTGAAGCCAATATCGTTGATATTGCCGCACGCGACGGCATGATCTGGCGGGTCCTGCCGCCCGATGATCTTGGAACACTTTTGCTGTTTTCCAGACCGGCCCAACATATTGCCATGCCAGTACGTCTGGCCAATACCGGCTGGCCGACATCGGTAAAGGTGCATTTCCAGCGTGGGCGGCTGAGTTCCGAACAGCGCGCCACTATTGAGGCCGCCGAGAATCCCAGCCTGTTTTTTGCCGAACTGTCGCGTGAACTTGCCCGTTTGGGGCTCGAAGCTGAAGTCGAAATCATGATGCCGTCCGGAAAGCGTATTCTGGTCAGTCATGGTGAATTATGGGCAAACTATTCTTCGCCTTCGCTTGTGTTTTTGATGTTCCTGATTGGCGTGTTTGCGGTGCTGGCAGTCTTTGCAGCCCTCGCCGATTTGCTGGCCGGACCGTTTAAAAAACTGACGGCGGCGATCATCGCCCATGGGGACGAAGTTGACGGCCCCCCGGTCGAGGAACGCGGCCCGACCGAGGCCCGATCAATGGCCGCGGCCTATAACGATCTGCGTGAACGGATATCGCGGATGTTGGGGGATCGCACCCGGATGCTGGCGGCAATTTCGCACGATTTGCGCACACCCAGTACACGCCTGCGACTGCGGGCCGAATTCATTGATAATGATGAATTACGCGAAACCGTGCTGCGCGATCTTGATGAGATGGACAGTCTTTTGAATGACGCGCTCGATTTTCTTGGCGACTGGATTCAGAAGGAAGAAGAACGCACTGTTGATTTCGTTTCCGTGCTTGAAGCGATCTGTGACGACTATGCCGATCTTGGCCGCCCCGTCAGTTTCGATGGTCCGCAACCCTTGCAGTTCAGTTCCGTGCATACCGTGTTTGGTGGTGGCGACGAACCCCATTCGTTTGATGGCAAACGCAGCATTCGCCTGACCTGCCGACCCGGCACGTTAAAGCGCGCCTTTACCAATCTGATCGAAAATGCCCTGAAATACGGGTATCGGGCCAAGGTCAGTCTGGAAGCCACGGCTGATAATATTCTGGTGACCGTCCGCGATGAGGGGCCGGGCATTCCGGTCGAGCATCAGGATAAGGTATTCCTGCCGTTTTACCGTGTTGAAGGATCCCGCGCGCGCAGCACGGGGGGCAGCGGACTTGGACTTTCTATTGTCAAAACCGTGATTGATGCCCATGACGGTCGGATCAGCCTGCGCAATCTTCCGGACAAGGGACTTGAAGTGATTATATCGCTTCCGCGGCGCATTAATGGCGGGAACGGACAATAAAAAAAACGGCCCGGAATTGCGGGCCGTTTTGCGTTAATCTGCGGAACTTATCCCTTGCGGATGTCGCTCAGGAAATTGTCGACTTCTCGCTGGATGTTGGTGGCCTGATGGCTCAAATCCTGGGCCGAAATAAGCACCTTGTTTGAAATCACACCTGTTTCATTGACGACCGATTTTGCGGCCAACACATCATCGGCCGCACGACGGGTCGTGTCATTGGCTGCTTGGGCGTTCTGGGTGATTTCATGCGTTGCCGATGCCTGTTGTTCCACAGCACTCGAAAGGGCGGTGGTGATGTCATCAAGCTCGTTAATCGACGAGGTGATCGCGCCAATTTCATCACTGGCACTCTGTGTCGCATTTTGAACGGCCTTGATACGTGCGCCGATATCGGCCGTGGCCTTTGCGGTTTGATCGGCAAGATGTTTGACCTCGTTGGCGACCACGGCAAATCCTTTGCCCGCATCCCCGGCACGGGCTGCTTCGATGGTGGCATTTAGGGCAAGCATGTTGGTTTGTTCGGCAATGTCGGAAATCAGGGTAACTACATCGCCAATTTCATCGGCAAGCTTGTTAAGTGCCTGAACGCTTTGCGCACTTTGGCTGGCGCGTTCCGATGTGGTTCGCGATATCCGTGTGGAATCTTCCATCTGACGGCGGATTTCGCTAATCGATGCGGCAAGCTGTTCTGCGGCGGCGGCAACTGTTTCAACGCTGTGTGCCGTGGCTTGGGTCGCATCGGCCGCACTTTCGGAACGGTCAGCGCTGGTTATGCTGCGTTCCGAAAGAGTTTGTGCCGACATATGCATGTCTTCGGATGCATGTGCGATGTCCTCGGCCAGTGATTTGATCCGGCTTTCGAAATCACTGGCAAGTGCATTAAGGGCATCTTGCCGTTCTTGTGCAGCGGTTTCGCGTTGTTGAATTTCACGCTGCTGGGCTTCGACGATTTCCGCGGCATTGGCCCGGAATACTTCGAGTGTCTTGCTCATTTCAGTCAATTCGTCGCGGCCATTATCGTCAATCACGACATTCGTATTGCCCGCAGCAATTTCGCCCATGGCATAGCGGATACGTTCAAGACGATTGATAAGTCCGCGACCAACATAGATCCAGGCCAGAAGACCTGCCAGAACCAGTGATCCGATCCCAAGTGCAATCAGGATGATACGGCCTTGTGTGATCGCCTCGGCTGATTCAACGGTGACGGCGGCGGACTGTTTGCTTGCAGCGCCCGCAACACCCTGGACACCCATTTCTTCAACCGCGACCCGGACATCACCAAGGGCATCGGTTGCTGATTGACGGGCAGCGATGGCTTCGCGCTTTGGCCCAAGCACCGCAACACCGGTCAGGGTCTGGGCCGTTTTTGCGATGTCGTTGGCATCCGGCGCGTTGGCGGCAATTTCGCGACTTGATTTACTGACTTCGGCAAGGCGGTTTTCAAGCGTGCCCAATGTTTCAATGTCATTTGCCGCGGCTGCCTGGTTCTGATAGCCGATGGCAAGGTTGCCTGCGGCTTCTAGCCGGACCATTGTAATCAAAGCCGCCAGTTCCTTTTCCATCAGGCCGCTGATTGCGGACCGGCTTTGATCCTGAATGGCAATGGCGCGGTCGCGCAAACCACTGTCTGCGGCTTCGACCACGGGGGCGATTGCATCACGGAATGCCTGATGGGCGGCAAACAGTTGTTCCTTGCGTTCGGATGCAAGACGCGACCATGTTTCGGTTGCACGTTCGATGGCTTCGAGTTCCTGTTTGCGCAGATCAAACAGCGCACCACGGGTAATGCCCAGACGGAAAAAGTCACCGGCGGGTTTTTTGAAATCCGCACTGATGGTTTCTGGGATTTTGCGGTTGTTCTTATAGAACTCCTTGAACTGATCCTTGATGCGATTGACTGTTTCAATGTCATTGGCGGCAATACCCGACACCATCATCGCATAGGATTGCGAGATGATGGATTTCATCTGAAAAATGTCGGTTTGGGGTAGGGTGCTGGCATCGATCAGTGTGATCAGTTCGCCAAACGCATCATGAAGACGGCCTTCAAGTCCAAGACGTGCCTTGCGAAAAACCTCGCTTGATTGCGTGGTGGCGGTCAATTCGTTGCTGCGGATTGAAAAGATGTTGTTGTCACCGATGCCAAAGCCCAGAAGACGTTCGGTGATTTGTGCAAGCTCGTCCGAGCCGGATGCAGTACCCAGTTCGGATAAAGTGGCGCTTGTGGTGTCAAAGCGTGCCTTAAGGGCCTCAATCGTTGCCGCGTCATTGGCGTTGGCGGCTTCGATCAGGATACTGACCAGAAGATTTCCCTCGGCCTGCAAGGTCAGTGCGGTGCGCAATGTGCCGACCTGATCGGTAATCAGGGTATTAAGGTTATCTGCCGCTGCATTGATAACATCGTTGCTGCCATCAACCAGTTCGCGATTGGCCGTGGTGACCTTGCCGGCAATGGTTTTCAGGAACCCGTCATGGGTGTCGCGCAGTTCGGAGATGGCGGTGTTGACTTTACCATCCAGCTCCTTGCGGCTGGTTGATGCATCAATCAATGCATTCAGATCGGGACCAAGTTTTTGCGCGACGTCTGCAAATGGTGTGTTCTGGGTCGCCGTGTTCAGGCTGATCATCCGGTTTCTGGCAGTTGCCGACAGGTTATTGATGTCGGCATTGGGATTGGTCGCCATTTCCGATGCAAGAACCGCGATGGCACTGCTTTCCTCGGCGGCGCGCAATGCCTGTGCGACAGATGATGTTTTGGTAACGGTATCAAGTGCCGAGCTGATCCGTTCGATCGAGACGATGCCAACGATGGCGGCGATTGCGGTCATTGCGGCAATCGCGCCAAAGGAAGCACCGAGTTTGAAACGGATGCCGAACCCCTTGGTCTCTGTGACCTGTTTTTCGGTCGCTTTTGTTTTGGTCGTCATGGACCTTTCTCCCTAATTACGTGATTTTCTTGTTGTTTTCACGTGGACGTATCATCGACCGGCTTCTTTTGTCCGGTGCGATCAACTTGGCTTATGAACGGTTTGAAAAAGCGCGTGAGAGGGAAAGTCGTAGGGGCAAGGACAATGCAGGACTTGTCCCAAAAAGAAGAATGGCGGGTGGCCCCCAGAACCACCCGCCAATCAGATCAGATCCGCAACTCGGTATCCGGGTCAAACAGACTGATCTGAGACATGTCGGCCGAGAAGGTCATGCTCTCGCCCGGTGTCGGTGCGCGGTCCGGACGGACACGTGCGACGATTTCCTTGCCGGCAATTTCAATCACCGTCATGGTGTCGGCGCCAGTCGGTTCGATAACTTCGACCTTGCTGTCAAAGTTGACATACTGGCTGCCCGGTTCGTCCGAACCGGTGCGCTTGTGTGTCAGGCCTTCCGGACGGATGCCAAAGACGACTTTCTTGCCGACATAGGCCTTGTAGCTTTCCGGTGCTTCGAACAGGGGCAGGGTAATCGGGCTGCCGTCACGTTCGATGGAAACCGCAAGCTTGCCGTTATTGTCGATCAGGGTCGCATTGATGAAGTTCATCGACGGCGAACCGATGAAGCCTGCAACAAACATGTTGTTGGGGCGTTCATAGATGTTCTGCGGGGTATCGAACTGTTGCAGGATACCGTCTTTCATGACTGCGATACGCGATGCCAAAGTCATGGCTTCGATCTGGTCGTGGGTCACGTAAACGATGGTTGACCCAAGACGCTGATGCAGTTTCTTGATTTCAGTACGCATATCAACGCGCAGCTTGGCATCAAGGTTTGAAAGCGGTTCGTCAAACAGGAAGATATCCGGATCACGCACAAGTGCGCGGCCCATGGCAACACGCTGGCGCTGACCACCCGAAAGCTGCGACGGTTTACGATCCAGAAGTGGCTCGATCTGAAGCAGTTTGGCAACATCGGCAACCGCCTTGTCGCGTTCCTGTGCCGATACACCGCGAATTTCCAGACCAAAGGTGATGTTCTTGCGAACCGTCATGTTCGGATACAGCGCATAGGACTGGAACACCATGGCGATGTTACGGTCTTTTGGATGTACGTCGTTGATGACGCGGTCCCCGATGCGGATTTCGCCATCGGTCGAGCTTTCCAGACCTGCAATCAGGTTCAGAAGGGTCGATTTGCCGCAACCTGACGGACCGACAAGGACGAGGAACTCGCCATCTTCAATCGCCAGATTGATTTCCTTGAGAACTTCGACAGGGCCAAAGGCCTTGCGAACTTTATCGAGGGTGAGTGATGCCATTTGCTTATCCCTTCACCGAACCGGCGGTCAGGCCGCGGACGAAGTATTTGCCTGCCAGGACATAAACCAGCAATGTCGGAAGACCGGTCAGCAGGGCCGCTGCCATGTCGACATTGTACTGTTTCACGCCGGTAGTGGTGTTGACGATATTGTTGAGTGCGACTGTCATCGGAGCATTTTCACCAGAGGCAAACGAAGCACCGAAGAGGAAGTCATTCCAGATCTGGGTGAACTGCCAGATGACCGAAACCACGATGATCGGGGTCGAGATCGGCAGAATGATGCGCCAGAAAATGGTGAAGAAACCCGCACCATCAATGGTGGCTGCCTTGACCAGTTCATCCGGGATCGAAACATAATAGTTGCGGAAGAACAGGGTGGTGAAGCACAGGCCGTAAACCACGTGGACCATGACAAGGCCCGGGGTCGAGCTGGCAAGGCCAAGCTTGCCAAGAACCTGCGACATCGGCAACAGAACGACCTGGAACGGAATGAAGCAACCGAACAGCAGCAGGGCAAAAACGATGTTGGCCCCTTTGAAACGCCATTTGGTCAGTGCATATCCGTTGATCGCACCAAGGAAGGTCGAAATCAGAACGGCGGGGATCGCCATTTTGACCGAGTTCCAGAAATATACTTTGATACCTGTGCATTCGACGCCAACGCAGGCTTCGTTCCATGCATAGTTCCATGCATCAAACGTCACAACGCGCGGCAGCGAAATCAGCGACCCTTCACGGATCTCGTCAAGCGACTTCAGCGAGGTCGAAACCATGACGATCAGCGGGAAAAGATAATAGGCCGCAAACAGGATCAAAACGAGATAGAGCAAGCCGCGCAGGATCGTGTTTTTCCAGCCCGCGTCGTGGCTATAGGTCTGAAGATCAGCCATTTTTCTTGCCTCCGCGCAGTTCGGAATACAGATACGGCACGATGATTGCCATAACGGTTGCCAGCATCATCATTGCACTGGCTGCGCCAACACCAAGCTGGTTGCGCTGGAATGCCATCGTGTACATGAAGGTTGCCGGAAGATCCGATGAATAACCCGGACCGCCACCCGTAAGGGCGATGACCAGGTCAAAGCTTTTGACGGCCAAGTGGGCCAGAACGACAATCGCACTCAGGAATACCGGGCGGATCGACGGGATGATAATACCGAAATAGATGCGAGGCAGGCTGGCACCATCCATATAGGCTGCGCGAATGATGTCCTGATCGACGCCGCGCAATGCCGCAAGGAACATTGCCATAACAAAACCCGATGCCTGCCAGACAGCAGCGATAACAACCGTGTAGATCGCCATGTCCGAATTGACCAGCCAGTCGAATTTGAAGCTCGTCCAGCCAAGGTCATGCATCATGCTTTCCAGGCCAAGACCCGGATTAAGAAGCCATTTCCAGACAGTCCCGGTCACGATGAAGGACAGGGCCATCGGATAAAGAAAGATCGTGCGAAGTACGCCTTCGGCGCGAATGCGCTGATCAAGAAGAACTGCCAGAAGGCACCCGATGATCAGGCAGGTCACAATAAACAGACCGCCAAATACCAAAAGGTTTTCAATGGCAACATGCCAGCGTTCCATCTGCCATAGACGTTCATACTGTCGCAGGCCTGCCCAATCCCATACAGGAAGCATGCGCGACTTGGAAAACGCCATATAGCCCGTCCACAGGATGAACCCGTAAACGAAAAACAGGGACGCAGCAAAGGACGGTGCAACAACGATCTTGGAAAGATGACGCTGGATGCGGGCCGTCAGGTTGCTTTCGGTGCTTTGAGAAGCCCCCATACCCTTTGCCTCAAAAGTTAGATGTAGCGGGACGCAGGCCCCGGAAACTCCGGGGCCTGCAAACTATTCAGTCAGATAATCTGTACTGATCAGATGAGATTAGTCTTTTGCCAGTTCAACTGCTTCGACCAGACGCGAGACGGCTTCGTCAGACGACATGTCGGAGTTGAAGTGGGCGGTGACAACGTCAACGATGGCACCGGAAAGGTGACCACGAAGGGCCATGCCGTGCGCCATGGACGGCAGGAAGCCACCAGCTTCCTGGGCTGCCAGAAGGTCAGCTTCGGATTTCTTCGCGCAATCGTCGAACTTGTCGAGCGGAACGCCAAGACGTGCCGGGATCGAACCTTTGAGAAGGTTGAAGGTTTCCTGGAACTTCTCGCCAACGATCAGTTCTGCCAGAAGCTTCTGACCTTCGACCTTGTCGTCGCCCGAAACGTTGAACATTGCAAAGCTGTCAACGTTGAACAGGTAACCGTGATCGGACGGTGCTGCCGAGCAGAGGAAGTCTTTGCCCGGTACTTTACCAGCAGCAAGGAATTCGCCTTTTGCCCAGTCACCCATGATCTGCATGGCGGCTTCGCCATTCATGACCATTGCGGTTGCCAGGTTCCAGTCACGACCCGGGAAGTCGGCATCGACATAACCGCGGATTTTGCGCATCTGGTCAAACACCGCTTTCATGGTGTCGGATTTCAGAGCGTCTTCGTCGAGGTCAACCAGAGCTTTCTGGAAGAATTCCGGACCGCCAAGGCCAAGAACGACGGTTTCAAAGACGGTTGCGTCCTGCCAAGGCTGACCGCCATGTGCAAGCGGGGTAATGCCGGCTGCTTTGAGTTTGTCAGCAAGGGCATTGAACTCGTCCCAGGATTTCGGCGCGTCGGTTGCACCGACTTTTGCCAGGAGGGTCGGGTTGGCCCAGATCCAGTCAATACGGTGAATGTTCACCGGAACGGCAACATAGTCGCCTTCGTATTTCATAACGGCCTGAATTGCCGGCGGGATAACTTTGTCCCAACCTTCTGCTTCGGCTACGTCATTAAGATCTGCAAGTGCACCCTGTTCGGCCCAATCCTGAATTGCCGGACCTTTAAGCTGAACAGCTGCCGGTGCGTCACCCGACAGAACGCGCGAACGCAGAACGGTCATGGCTGCGTCACCGCCGCCACCAGCAACCGGGCTATCAACCCATTTGCCGCCATGTGCTTCGAAATCTTCTTTAAGGGCTGCGACAGCTTTTGCTTCGCCGCCAGAAGTCCACCAGTGCAGGACTTCAGCGGTCGGCTCTGCATGGGCAAAGCTTGCTGTTGCGAGTGCGGAGATCGCCACACCGGTGGCGAGAATGGTTTTGCGCAGATACATTTAGGTTTCCTCCCTGGCGTTGAACCATTTGCAGCGACACCATGCTGTGAGAGGGGGCTTAATGCATCCATAAAACTGTAACAGGGCGTTTCCAAAATGCGAACTGAAACAATCTGTTACAAAAATAATTGGCTGGAAAATAACTATATTGCAGGGCAGCAAAAGCAATTAGAGCGTTTATCTGCATGATAGCTGTGACAGTTGGTCACAAATATCGGACATTGTCTGCGCATTGATACGTTTTACATCGAATTCAGGCACAAATATGGTTGTTTGATACCCGCATGCCGCGAATGGATGCGCTGATGTGCGATCCGTATTTATGTCATTTGAAACCGATGTTTTGTAACAACCGGCTTTTGAGGCCGGTTTTCATCCAATTCAGGGTGAAAAACAGGGATGAAATACAGATTATCGCTGCGATGCAATGTTAACAGGGGCGTGCCTTAGATGTCCCAAAGCCATGAAAATCCTGCATAACGTCCGGGTTTTGTGATCGATGGGCACTGTCAGGGTGTTTATATGTGATAAAATGGAATAGATGATATGCAAACTTTGATAATTGAGCTTTTGGTTGAAACTCGACATATTGCATTGCGAAACCACTGAGACGAATGCGCCAGACAGTTGAATGTAACATTCAAGGCAGCATTCGAGATTTGTAACCCAAGGAGGTTCAACATGTTCCTGTCCAGTATTCTTGTTGCTGTTCGCCGTTGGGCCTATGCACGCTCGGTTGCGAATGAACTTTACGGTCTTGATAAGCGCGATCTTGACGATGTCGGTATTTCTCACTGGCAGATCAAAGACGTTGCTCGTAAAGCTGCTCGTGACGCGATTGCATAACGCCAGCGCACTTTAGGCACCCGTTCATCGGGATTGCCAATGCGGAAGCCGGACATCAGTCCGGCTTTTTGTGTTTTGGCCCGAGAAATTCAGAACAACTGACCCTGTCGGTCTTTAAAGCCAGTATCATCGCGATCAAGTTTGGACAGGAATGTTTCTGCCTGTGCGATCAAGGCACGCTTGTCATTGTCTTTCATGCGTGCCCAGTTGCGATATGGCATGCCCAGTCGGGGATTGTTGCCAAGCTTGTCAAAATTACGATCCAGAAAATGCCAGTACAGGGCATTGAACGGGCAGGCGTCCGATCCGGTGTTCTTGCGCGGATTATATTGGCAGTCCGCGCAATAATCAGACATGCGATCAATATATTTGCCGCTTCCGGCATAGGGTTTGGATGCCATGATACCGCCATCGGCATAAAGCGCCATGCCAAGTGTGTTGGGCAGTTCAACCCATTCAAAGGCATCAATGTAAACGGCCAGATACCAGTCGCAAACTTCCTTGACCGACAATCCGGTCAGCAGTGCGAAGTTGCCGATTACCATCAATCGTTGAATATGATGGGCATAGGCATGTTCAAGTGTCTCGCCGATCGCGTGTTTCAGGCAATTCAGCGACACATCGCCATCCCAGAAAAATGCGGGCAGGGGGCGTTGGGCATCGAAATGATTGCGTGATGTGTAATCGCGACCCATGAACCAGTACAACCCGCGCACATATTCCCGCCAGCCCAGGATTTGACGGATAAAACCCTCGACCGCGTTCAGGGGGGCTTTGCCGTTATAATATGCCCGTTCTGCTGCGCGGCAGACTTCGTCAGGCAATAGAAGGCCGATATTGATATAAGGACTGATCAGGGAATGATAGACCGTGGCGCTTTTGGTGGTCATCGCGTCCTGATAATCCCCAAAGTGGGGCAAACGCGTTGTGATGAAGTGATCCAGCGCGGCAAGCGCGTCCTGGCGGGTAGCCGCCCAACCAAATGATGCGACCGCGCCAAGGGCATCTGGAAAATCATCGGTTACCCGTTCAAGCAATGTCCGGGTGATGGCATCAGGGGGAAACGTTTTTGGTGCGGGCGGGTTTGTGCCATCCGGCAGGCGTTTGCGGTTGTCGTGATCAAAATTCCACTGACCGCCAACCGGTTTACCATCCGGTTCCATCAGGATCCCGGTTTGACGACGCAAACCGCGATAGAAATATTCCATGCGCAGTTCCTTGCGATCCTTGGCAAAGTTATCAAAGGCCGACAAGGGGGCAAAAAAGCGATCATCGGGCCGGATTTCCAGATCAAGGCCAAACTCGGACGCCCATGTGTTGATTTCATCAAGAACCCGCCATTCACCGGGCTCGGTGATCACCAGCTTTGGTACTTTGTGTCGGTCGATTGCGGTATGAAGTGCATCCGTGAAACTTTTGGTCGGCCGGGTTTGGTAATCAAAGTAGTCGATCTTGAAACCCTTGCTGCGCAGCTCGTCAGCGAAATGGCGCATCGCCGACAGGATCAGAACAATTTTTTGGCGGTGATGAGGGACATAGGTGGCCTCGGCAAAGGGTTCGGCCATGACGATCAAATCCGTTTTTGGATTGGCATCCTGAAGGCTTGATAGATTTGGGGATAGTTGGTCACCCAGAACAAAACGGATGGTGCTGAAAGCCGTCATTTAATTACGAAAACCTGTTTTACCGATGACTACGAGTCGTACGTAACAGGCTTTAAAAAGGATCGCTGACGGCTGTGTTTTTCGCGAAGCGCGTGTCATTCGCAGCCAAAAATCTGCGAATGATTTTTACTCAACCGGGATTAAAGACCGATTCCAAAAAAACTGCCTAAATTATTGATAATGGTAATCAAAGGCGCGCTTTTCTCTTGAAACGGGAGGGGGCTGTTCCCAATATCTTGGTAGCCCAACCATCAGGAGAGCCATGATGAAAGGTGATCCACAGATCATCACATACCTTAATCGCGTTCTGACCAATCAGTTGACTGCGATTAACCAGTATTTCCTGCATGCAAGGATGCTGCGCGACTGGGGCGTCGAAGAGATGGGCGAGTATGAATACAAGCTTTCCATCAAGGAAATGAAACGTGCCGATGATACCATCGAACGCATTCTGTTCCTTGAAGGTCTGCCCAATCTTCAGAACCTCAATAAACTTATGATCGGCGAGAATGTTCCGGAAATCGTCAGTTGCGACATGAAGTTCGAACTGGCCTCCTTGCCTTTGCTGCGCGAAGCAATCACTGCCTGCGAAAAAGCCGAGGATTTTGTCACCCGCGATCTGCTGGTGACGTTCCTTGAAGAACAGGAAGAACATGTCGACTGGCTCGAGACCGAGGAATGGCAACTCGAAAATGTCGGTATCGCAAATTACATCCAAAGCCGTTCAGGCGACGGCGACTAACCAGATCAGGAGCGTAACGCCATGAAGGGTAGTAAAAAGGTTATTGCCGCATTGAACAAGCAGCTGACTGCCGAGCTGTCTGCGGCTGACCAGTACAACACGCATGCAGAAATGTATGCCGATTGGGGCCTGCATTCGCTTTATGAGCGGATGCACCATGAAAAGGACGAGGAGCTTGAACACGCAAAGCGTTTGATCGAGCGTATTCTGTTCCTTGAAGGTGTGCCCGATACCGCATCGCGTGAACCGATCAAGATCGGTAAAACCGTGCCCGAGATGATGAAAAATGATCTCGAACACGAATATCACGTCATCAATCTTCTGAAAAAGGCGATCAAGGTTGCCGAGGCAGAGGAGGATTTCCAGACCCGCCAGATGCTGGTTGGTCTGCTTGATGACAGCGAAGAAGATCACGCATACTGGATCGAACAGCAGATCCGCCTGATCGATATGATGGGTCTTCAGAACTATATTCAGTTCCGTGCTGCTGGTGAACCGACCCCGCACGGCTGATTTTCAGTTCAGTGAACATCTGCAAAACCCCGGACAAGTTCCGGGGTTTTGTTGTTTATCAGTAAATTACTCCGACTTTTCAGGGCAGGAATTTTTCGGCTTGACCTTCCAGTTGCTGGAAGGTCTATCTTCCTCCATATCAGAAATGGGGCTTGCGCATTTTGATTTCAGATTGCGGAGCTGCCCCGTCAACCCGGAACAAGGTGACGTGATATGGATAGCCGGATCGAAACCCGCGAAAGTGATGCCGCCAGCAAGGCCGCACCATCGCATCAAGCCGAAATCAGTTTGCCGGTCGAAGGCATGACCTGTGCCAATTGTGCCGGGCGCGTTGAAAAGGCGATTGCCGGGCTTGACGGTGTTGCCGAGGTTGACGTGAACCTTGCCCTTAATTTTGCCCATGTCCGCTTTGACGCCGATAAACTTAATGCGGCCAATATCGCGGACAAGATTAAGGATGCCGGTTACAGCGTCCCGCAACAGCAACTGTCCTATGATATTGATGGCATGACGTGCGCCAATTGCGCACTGCGGGTCGAAAAGGCCTTGTCTGCAATGCCGGGCGTTTCATCGGCCACCGTCAATTTCGCGCTTGAGCGTGCCGATATCGAAACATTTTCCGACAAGGTAAATGACGCGGCCGTCATCAAGGCAATCGAAGATGCCGGATATCATGCAACATCACGCAACAAATCTGCCGAAGGTGATGACGCCGAAAGCGCCGGGAAGGCAAATACCGCGGGCAAGGTCGACAAGTCGCTGGTGATGCTTGGCATTTCGGCGTTGCTGACCGCACCGCTTGTTTTGCAGATGGTCTGGATGAACCTTGGTGTGGCCTATCACCTGCCAGCCTGGCTTGAACTTGTTCTGGCAACCCCGGTTCAGTTCATCATCGGGCAGCGTTTTTATAAAGGCGCATGGGCGGCCCTGCGTCATCGCAGTGCGAATATGGATGTTCTTGTCGCACTCGGAACATCGTCGGCCTATTTCCTGAGTATCTATAATATGGCGTTCGGGCAGGCCGGTAATATCCACCTGTATTTCGAGGCATCAGCGGCGATCATCACCCTGATCCTTGCGGGCAAGATTATGGAAGACCGCGCAAAGCGCGGTGCATCAGCCGCCATTCGTGAATTGATGGCTCTGCGTCCGCGCCGTGCGCGCAAACTGGTCGAAGGTAAAGGCGAACAGGAAGTCGCCATCGAGGATCTGACGGTTGGGGATATCGTGCGTGTCCTTCCGGGCGAACGTCTTCCGGTAGATGGTGCCGTTGTTGCCGGGGAAAGTGAACTCGATGAAAGCCTGATTACCGGCGAAACCCGTCCGGTGGCCCGTGTGCCCGGTGATGCGGTTGTTGGTGGCGCGGTTAACGGTACTGGCCGACTGGATATCGAGGTCCGTGCGGTTGGCGATGACACCACACTGTCGCGGATCATCCGTCTGGTCGAAAAGGCCCAAACGGGCAAGGCCCCGGTTCAGAAACTGGTGGATCGGGTGTCATCGGTCTTTGTGCCGGTCGTTGTTGCGATTGCCATTGTGACCCTGGCGGTTTGGCTGTTGATGGGCTTTGGGGCCGAAGCATCGATTGTTGCAGCTGTGTCGGTGCTGGTGATAGCGTGTCCTTGCGCGCTTGGTCTGGCGACACCGACGGCCCTTGTTGCCGGAACCGGCAGTGCAGCACGTAATGGTATCCTTATCCGCAATTTCGAGGCGCTTGAGCAGGCCCATAACGTTGATACCGTCATTTTCGATAAAACCGGGACGCTGACCGAAGGTACGCCAACGGTCCGTGATGTTCGTCCGACGGATGGAACGGATCGCAATGACATGTTGCGTCTGGTGGCGGGTGTGCAGGCGGCAAGTGAACATCCATTGGCGCGTGCGATGGTGTCACTCGCCCGTGACGAGGAACTGATTATTCCTGAAATCACCGACTTTAAAAGTAAAACCGGTGCCGGTGTTTTTGCCAAGGTAGACGGTCATGCGGTTGCCATCGGGACAGAGGCCCTGTTGACCGATCAGGGGATTGCATCCTTTGATGATGCAATCGCGACCGAGATCAAAAAGCATGAAGGCGAGGGCCGCACGGTTGTGCTGGTGGCGATTGATGGTGCATTCGCGGGCTACATCACCCTTGAAGACCGCATTCGTGAAAGTGCCAAGCAGGCGATTGCCGATCTGAAGGCACGTGGCATTTCTTCGATCATGCTGTCTGGTGACAGTCAAGATGTCGCAACCCATGTGGCCCGTGAATTGGGGCTTGAACGCGGCGAGGGTCGTATTCGTCCGCAGGACAAGGCGCTTGAAGTTGAAAAACTGCGCAAGCAGAGGCGTCGTGTTGCGATGGTTGGTGACGGGATCAATGACGCACCGGCTTTGGCCGCTGCGGATGTTGGTATTGCGATGGGCGGTGGTACGGATGTTGCCATGGAAACGGCGGGCATTACCCTGATGCGCTCTGATCCGGCATTGGTGTCGGCCGCGATTGATATTTCCATCGCGACCCGCCGCAAAATTGCGCAAAACCTGTTTTGGGCCTTTGCCTATAACGTGGTTGGTCTGCCGCTTGCAGCTTTGGGTGTACTCAGCCCGGCAATTGCCGGTGCGGCGATGGCGCTGAGTTCCGTTTCGGTTGTTGGCAACTCGCTGACCTTGCGGCGCTGGAAAGTGCGCCGCTAGGTCGAATGGGGAAGGAGAACGAACATGAATATTTCCGATGCTGCAACCCAGTGCGGTTTGCCACCAAAGACCATCCGGTATTATGAGGATATCGGTCTTGTGACGCCCGGTCGTCTGGGCAATGGATACCGTGATTACAGCGACGACGATCTGCATAAATTGCGGTTCTTGCAGCGTGCCCGTGGTTTGGGATTCTCGGTCGAGGATTGCCGTGTTTTGTTGTCTTTGTACGAAGATCGCAATCGGGCCTCGGCCGATGTCAAGGAAATCGCCAAAACCCATCTGACAGAAATTGAACGCAAGATTGCCGAACTGCAAAGCCTGCAAAAGACCCTGTCGGAACTGGTTCATGCCTGCCACGGTGATGATCGGCCACATTGTCCGATCATCAATGATCTGGCGCGATAAAACAGCAACTCCAAAACATCAGAGAGAGAATAAACTGTGCAAAATAAAGGTGTAATGGTGTTGGGGGCGGCTGTTGGTGCCGCCATCATGTATGGAATTGTCACCTTTTTCGGGCCGGGTGGCGGGCAAATGCAAAATGTCGAACTGCGGCCGGATGATCTTAAACTCGTGGCACTTGGCAAGAAGGTCTATGACGCAAATTGTGCGTCCTGTCACGGTGCCCGCTTTGAGGGCGAGGCCAACTGGCGTGAACGCGGCGAAGACGGTCTGTTACCTGCGCCGCCACATGATGAAAGCGGCCATACATGGCATCATCCCGATGCCGTGTTGTTTGCATTGACCAAATACGGACCTGCTGTCATGGCCGGGGACGGATATAAATCGGCAATGCCGGGATTTGAGGGTGTCCTCAGTGACGAGGAAATCCTTGCCAGCCTGTCCTATATCAAAAGCCGCTGGCCAGATGAAATCAGGCAACGCCACGATCAGATCAACCAGTCAGCCGCACAACAGCAATAAGACAAGATCGATATCGACTGGAAAGACAAAAGCCCGCATTGGTATGCCGATGCGGGCTTTGTTTACGGGCAATGACTTTCTGTCTTAGCTGCGCGGTATCGAGATGCGAACAGTGGTGCCTTTGCCAAGGTCGCTTTCGATGCTCATGCGGCCGTCATGCAGTTCGACCAGAAGCTTCGCCAATGGCAGGCCAAGACCGGTGCCCGCACTTTCCTTGACCCCGGAAGGGTGAAGCTGCGAGAACCGGGCAAGGGCACGCGGAATGTCATTGGGGCTCATACCGACGCCGTTATCGGCAATCGAAATCGTGACATCATCAAGCGTCATCGACAGCCCGACCTGAATTTTACCGCCATCCGGGGTGAACTTTGCCGCGTTGCTCAGGATATTGATCAAAATCTGTTTGAGTTTGAGTTTGTCACACCGCAGCGTAACCGGCGTGCGCGGCAAATTGATCTCAAGACTGTGTTTGCGGCGTGAAATATCATCGTGAACAAGCTTGGCGGCTTCGTTGATCAGGGTGCCAAGATCGGCGTTCTCGGACTGAAGCGTCATCGACCCGGCGGAAAGCTTGGAAACATCAAGGACGTTATTTACCAGTTCCAAAAGGTGTTTGCCGGCTTCGTGAACGTCGCGCCCGCATTCGCGATAGGTGTCGGGAATATCGCCCAGAACCGCCTCGGCAATCAGTTCTGAGTTGCCGATAATCGCGTTAAGCGGCGTGCGAAGTTCATGGCCCATATTGGCAATAAAGTCGGATTTTGACGCATTGGCATCGGCCTGATGGCGGTTTTGTTCCATCAGGGAACGTTCGGCCTGCTTCTGGCGATCATTTTCCAGAAGTGTCATCAAGACGGCGGTGCGCGTTTCGTTGTTCTGGAAATATTCAAGCGGTGCGATGGACAGATCGCAAACGTGGCTTTCCTTGGATGCGCCGACCAGAACGATATCGCCGCGCCATGTGCGGCCCGATGCAAAGACATTCTCGATATCGTTGATCAGACCCCTGGACAGGAAACCTGCCTTGCGCCCCATCATGCGATCGCGGGAAACCCCGATCAGCTTTGCAATTGCCTCGTTACATTGCAACACCAGTCCATTGCGATCACAAATAACAGCCGCATATGGAAGGGCGTTGAGAACAACCTGATCTGCCAATGGCACAGTCGTTGCGCCAATCGGTGTATTGCTGGTCATATCTGCCCCAGGTCCCATGGTTAAAGTAACGCTCGTTTAAAACGCTCGATACCCAGCCCTCTAAGTGGGATGTCAGGTGCGCGGTTGCTTATCACGTCGGCGATTGCCTTTGCTGATCCACAACTCATTGTCCAACCCAGCGTCCCATGCCCCGTATTAAGGAACAGATTACCATATTTTGTACCGCCAAGAATAGGGGCAGAATCCGGCGTTACCGGGCGCAATCCCGACCAATGGGTGATGGTTTCCGGGTTTCCGCAATTTGGAAATAATTCTAATGCCTTATCGACAATAAGTTGATTTCTGCGGCGCGACATTCGCAGATTATAACCGTCAAGTTCGGCGGTTCCTGCTACTCTGAGTTGGTTTCCAAGGCGCGAATACACCATCTTGACGCTGTCATCGATCAGGGCAGTTTGCGGCGCACCGTCATAGCCGGTCGTATCGACGCTGATCGAATATCCCTTGCAGGGATAAATCGGCAGATTGATGCCAAGCGGCTTGACCAGAAACGGGCTGTAACTGCCAAGACAGACCAGAAACGCATCGGCGGTAATATTACCCTGATCGGTTTGAACGGCAGTGACGCGCCCCTGATCATGGATCAGGCGTTCGATCCGGGTGTTAAATAGAAAATGCGCACCCTTGGCGATGCAATGTTCGGTCAGGCTTTCGGTGAATTTGCGGGCATCGCCACTTTCATCATCGGGGGTATAGCTGCCACCGACAATCGGGGCAGTGCTTTGCCGCAATGCCGGTTCGATCTCGTAGCATTCTTCGGGCGTTACCGTTCTGCGCGAAAGCCCCAGTTCACGCATCTGTTTTGTTGCGCGGGCAACTGCGGCCATTTCGCCGTCATCACGACAGACATGAAGGATGCCGCGTTCGCTGTGATCATAATGCAGGCTAAGCTCGGTGCGCAGGGCGCGCAGGCAATCGCGGCTATAGATCGCAACCCGCAGGGCTTTTTCCATATTGATCCGCGCACGTTCATCGCTGCAATTGGCCAGAAAGCGTAATCCCCAGCCAAAAAGCTGCGGGTCAAAGCGCATCCGGACCAGAAGTGGTGCTTCTTCGCGACCAAGCCATTTCAGAATTTGTTTGGGTGTGCCTGCATTGGCCCAGGGTGTCGCATGGCAGGTGGAAATTTGTCCGCCATTGGCAAAGCTGGTTTCCTGTGCACTGGCATGTTGACGGTCAATAACCGTAACCTGATGACCATTTTGCAAAAGATACCAGGCCGCTGTCGTCCCGATGACGCCAGCACCCATTACGACAACATGCATGTGGGCAAAGCCTTGTTGCAGAAAGTGCGTTATTGTGGCTGGTAAACCTGATGGCCCGATGTGCCAACAGACTTACGTGCGCGTTTGTTTGCAATATACTGGGCGATAAAACAAGTAGCTACCGACGACTTGTCGGGTTTTGCTGATAAACGCCGACAGAATGCACCGACAAAATGCAAAGAATGACCCGGACCTGATGCCGGGCGATACATGCGGGGTAAAATGTTTGAAATCCTGACAACCGACCAGATGTATGAGGCAGACCGCCGCACCATCGAAGGCGGCATTTCCGGCGATCAGCTGATGGAAAATGCCGGTCGTGCCGTGTTTGAGGAAATCATTCGCCATTGGTCGCCAAGATCGGTTTCGGTTCTGTGTGGTCCGGGCAATAACGGTGGCGACGGTTTTGTGATTGCCAGATTGCTGCGCGATGCCGGTTGGTCGGTGCGGTTGGGCCTTATGGGGGATGTCGCGTTGCTTAAGGGCGATGCTGCCCTTCATGCAAAAAGATGGGAAGGGGCGGTGGAACGGTTATCACCGGCCCTTGTGGTTGGCACCGATTTGCTGGTTGATTGTATCTTTGGTGCGGGGCTTGCCCGCGACATTACCGGCGAGCTTGCCGATCTGATCACGACAATCAATTCAAGCACGGCCTCGGTTGTGTCGGTTGATGTGCCATCGGGCGTGGATGGCAATAGCGGGGCGATTTGGGGATGCGGGGTCAAGGCCGATCTGACGGTGACCTTTGCACGGGCCAAGCCCGGCCATTATCTTTTGCCCGGCCGTTTGATGTGCGGCGAACTTGCGATCCGTGATATCGGCATTTCCGATCAGACGATCTTTGAAATTCGCCCGGGATGCTGGCGCAATGACCCGGTACTATGGCGCGCAGGCATTCATTGGCCAGGGATTGACGGGCACAAATATCATCGCGGGCATTTACTGGCCTTTGGCGGGACTTTGATGACCGGGGCGACGCGTTTGGTCGCACGCGCGGCACGGCGGTCCGGTGTCGGGCTTTTGACCATTGTTGCCGATCCGGCGGCTTTGCCGGTTTATGCCGCCGATATGCCAGGCAATATGACGGCCCCGATTACGCAGCTTGAACCGCTTTTAAACGATTGTCGTCACAACGCCTTTGTCATCGGACCCGGCTTCGGGGTTGGGGATGATACAAGAAGTCTGGTGTTGAAATTGCTGCATCTCTGTCGTTCGACGGTTCTGGATGCCGATGCCCTGACCAGCTTCAGCGATGATCCATCCACCCTGTGTTTTGCGGTGCAGGGCCCGACGGTCCTGACCCCGCATGAAGGGGAATTTTCCCGACTGTTTCCCGATATCACCGGCGATAAACTGACGCGTGCCCGTGCTGCGGCCAAACGAAGCGGGGCAACAGTTCTGATTAAAGGGGCCGATACCGTTATTGCCGCCCCCGACGGACGAGCTGCGATAAGCGGGTTTGAGGCGCCGTGGCTTGCGACGGCCGGGTCGGGGGATGTTCTGGCCGGGATTATTGGCGGGCTGATGGCGCAGGGTATGGAAATGTTTGATGCCAGCTGCATGGCTGTCTGGCTTCATGCACGCAGCGGTGTTGATATTGGTCCCGGATTGATTGCCGAAGATATTCCCGATCACCTTCCCGCTATCTTGCGGGAACTGTGGCTGGCATCGCGCAAAAAATCACACGGGTAGGTGGGAATGATTGCCGTTTATCGCGCCAGTTTTGTGACAAAGACTGGCGGGTGCTGGATGTTTGCGAACTGTCACCCGATATAAATGTCTTCAAGGCCGAACAGCAAATCGCTGGATGCAAGGAGACCGGGATGTCCCAGACCTTTCTTGACCGAACCATCGATAATCTGAGATTCGCTTGGCGCGAACTTCGCGACAGTTCGGTTGTGCGCAGCCTTGGTCTGGATGAAAGCCAGAATCGCCAGGATCGGTGGCGACGCCAGATTGCAGATTGTCTGGCACGGCGGGGTGGGGCAGTTTCGGCGCGGTCGCGTGCGGCGGCGCTTGGTCATGACTTCTTGCGTCTTGATGATGGCGGCAAACGGGAATTTCTGCATCTTCTGGTCAACGAATTTGGCGTTGATCGGGACCGTGTTGGCGCGATCATGGCGGACTGGAACATGGCCGATGATCTGGCCGAGCAAGCCCTGCTTGAAACAGAACTTAGATCCGAACTGGTGCCACCATTTCGCACAATACTGAAAGAATTCAATTCATTACCGCAAGGCGTGAAGTTTCTTGTTGATCTTCGTGCCGATCTTTTGCGCTGGCGCAAGGAGGCGCCCGGCCTTGCGATTCTGGAACGCGATCTGAAAGAGCTTTTGGCAAGCTGGTTTGATATCGGATTTCTTGAACTGCAACGCATCACCTGGAATTCACCGGCGGCCCTTTTGGAAAAACTGATTGCCTATGAAGCCGTTCACGCCATTCAAAGCTGGGACGATTTGAAACGGCGTCTTGCACCGGACCGGCGATGTTTTGCGTTTTTCCACCCCGGAATGCCCGATGAACCCCTTATTTTCGTCGAGGTCGCCTTGGTCAGCGGGATCGCAGGAAGTGTTGACGCCCTGATCCAAAGCGATGAATCCGATCAGGACGACGACGAAGCGGTGGTTGCCGACACAGCCATTTTCTATTCGATATCGAATGCACAGGCTGGGCTTGCCGGGATCAGCTTTGGTGATTTCCTGATCAAGCGGGTGGTGGGGGAACTGCAACGTGACCTGCCTGAACTTAAACAATTCAGCACATTGTCGCCCATTCCGGCATTGCGGGGCTGGATGGACAAGCAACTTGATGCAATGACCCAAAAGCACGAAACAGGTCTGCCAAAGGCAATCGAAGCGGCCTTGCATGACTGCGATGATTTGATGGGTCCAAAGCCCGTGGCACGTCAACCGAACGAGGTCAGCGAACGAACGCGTGCCAATATCGAATATCTTGCTGCTTGGTATCTGTTGAATGCCAAGCGCATCGAAACCGGATCGGCATTTGATCCGGTTGCCCATTTCCATTTGACCAATGGTTCACGCATCGAGCGCCTGAACTGGAATGGCAACGGAAACAGCAATGGCTGGATGCAGTCATTCGGGGTGATGGTGAACTATCTTTATGACCTGTCGATGATCGAAAAAAATCACGAAAACTATGTCGGGCAGGGCAAAATCGCTGCATCAAGTGTGGTAAAGCGTCTTTTGCGCTAGTTTATCAAATCGCCTGAAACCCTTGAAACCCGGTGGATAACAGGCTTGTGGGCCAGTTATTTTCGACAAGATTGCATTTGTCGAAAAGGCGATGCTTGCATGAGGTGATCGAAGTTTGTATTAAGGCGCACTCATTCCGGTCTTACCGGCGTGATTTGCGTGCTTGTGTGCGGGCGTGGCGGAACTGGTAGACGCGCTGGATTTAGGTTCCAGTGAAGCAATTCGTGGGGGTTCGAGTCCCTTCGCCCGTACCACTTGCAGGCTTTAAAAATAGATCAGGTTATATATTCGTTTAGTCATATTGACTTTCTGACGTCCGGACTGCGTCGCGTAACGGACATTATTCGAACCAAGCAAAAGAGTTATCTATGCAGGTTACTGAAACCAAAAACGAAGGCCTGGCGCGCGAGTTCAAAGTCGTCGTGCCCGCCGCACAAATCGAAGAAAAAGTCGTCGCCAAGCTTGACGAGATCAAAGACCAGGTTCGCCTGCCGGGCTTCCGTCCGGGCAAAATCCCGGCGAAACTCCTGCGTCAGCGTTATGGCCAGGCCGTCATGGGTGAAGTTCTTGAAGCTGCTGTGAACGAAAACACCGGCAAAGTTCTTTCCGACAACGATCTTCGTCCGGCAGTTCAGCCGAAAATCGAAGTCACCAAATTCGATGAAGGCGGCGACCTTGAGTTCGACATTGCTGTTGAAGTCATCCCGGCAATCGAAGCTATGGACTTCAAAAAACTTTCGCTGACCCGCGAAGTTGTCGAAGTTGACGAAGCCAAAATCACCGAAACCCTCGAGCGCATCGCAAGCGCACAGGGCACGACCGAGCCGCTCGCACGCAAGCGCAAGTCGAAAGCCGGTGACGTTGTCGTTATCGACTTCCTGGGCAAAATCGACGGTGTCGCATTCGACGGTGGTAAAGCCGAAGATTACGAACTCGAACTCGGTTCGGGCTCCTTCATCGATGGTTTCGAAGATCAGCTGACCGGTGTTAATGCTGGTGACGAAGTTGTCGTCAAAGTGAAATTCCCGGAAGCTTACGGTGCTGCTGAACTCGCTGGCAAAGATGCCGAGTTCGACGTTACCGTCAAAGAAATCAAAGAAAAGAAACCGGCTGCTCTCGATGACGAACTGGCCAAGAAACTCGGTCAGGAATCGTTCGAAGCTCTTAAAGAAGCCATCCGCAAGGATTACGGCCGTGAATACGAATCGGTTTCCCGTCAGAAACTGAAACGTGCACTGCTTGACGCGCTTGCTGAAAACCACAGCTTCGAACTGCCGGCATCGCTGGTCGAAAACGAACTGCAGGGCATCATCGCCCAGATCAAGCAGGCTCGTGAAGCTGGTCAGGAAGACGACGAAACCAAAGGCAAGTCCGAAGAAGAGCTGACCGAAGAGTTCCGCGAAATCGCAGAACGCCGCGTTCTTCTTGGTCTTCTGCTGGCCGAAGTTGGTCGTAAAAACGAAATCCAGGTTACCCAGGAAGACGTGAACAAGGTTCTCGTAGCCGAAGCTCAGAAGTACCCGGGTCAGGAACAGCAGGTTATTGAATTCTATAAAAATAACCCGCAGGCCTTGCAGGCGCTTCAGGGCCCTGTATATGAAGACAAGGTCGTGGATTACATCGTCGAACTCGCCAAGGTAGAAGAAAAGACCGTTTCGGTCGAAGACCTTCTGAAGCCGGAAGAGGAAGACGAAGCTCCGAAGAAGAAATCGGCTGCTAAGAAAGCACCGGCGAAAAAGGACGCAGAGAAAAAGGCTCCGGCCAAGAAAGCTGCTGCCAAGAAGCCGGCTGCTAAGAAAAAAGCAGAAGACTAATCTGACGGATGTAATCCTGCCGGACACGGTTTTGAATAATGCAGGGAGTTGCAGTTGATGATTAGAGAACAGATGAATTCGCTTGTACCGATGGTGGTCGAACAGACCAGCCGGGGCGAGCGTGCCTATGACATCTTTTCGCGTTTGCTCAAGGAGCGTATCGTTTTCATCAACGGTCAGGTCCATGACGGAATGTCGTCATTGATCTGTGCGCAGCTCCTGCATCTCGAATCGGAAAATCCGGACAAGGACATTTCGCTTTACATCAATTCTCCGGGCGGTGTTGTGACCTCTGGTCTCGCCATCTATGACACCATGCAGTACATCCGTTGTGATGTCTCGACGGTGTGCATGGGGCAGGCGGCTTCCATGGGATCACTTCTGTTGATGGCCGGTGCGAAGGGCAAGCGTTACTGCCTGCCGAATGCACGTGTCATGATCCACCAGCCGTCCGGCGGTTTCCAGGGCCAGGCATCGGATATCGAAATCCATGCCCGTGAAATCCTGGCACTGCGTCAGCGTCTTAACGAGATCTATGTCGAACATACCGGCCGCGATCTCAAGACCATTGAAGATGCGATGGAGCGTGACAACTTCCTTACCCCGGATCAGGCCAAGGAATTTGGTTTGATTGACGAGGTGGTAACATCGCGTCCGAAGCCGGAAAGCGATGGCAAGAAAGACTGATCGTTCCAATACGATCTGCGAAAACGCCCCGGACAATGACCGGGGCGTTTTTTTATGTCTTGCCTCATGGCAGTTTTAAGTCATAGACAGGTATATGTGCTGGCTTTGGCATATTGTCTGGAACTTGCCGGTCGCCCGAACGTTTGGGTGATTAATGCAAGGGGTTTCGCAACCACGATGGCGAACCCATATCAAACAAGACGCCATAACGTCGAAAAGCGCAGATTAAACGTTGAGATCGGTATCGTTTACCGGCTAACATGGCGATAAAAGATAACGTCAAACGTAATTGGGGTTTGTATGAGCAAATCGAATAGCGGGGACTCCAAGAATACTCTGTACTGCTCTTTCTGTGGAAAGAGCCAGCACGAGGTTCGCAAGCTCATCGCCGGTCCAACCGTATTCATCTGTGATGAATGCGTAGAGCTTTGCATGGACATCATCCGCGAAGAGCATAAAACCCATCTCGTCAAATCGGCAGACGGGGTGCCTTCTCCGCAAGAGATTTGCAAGGTCCTTGATGACTATGTCATCGGTCAGGGCCATGCGAAAAAAGTTCTCTCGGTCGCGGTTCACAACCATTACAAGCGCCTGCATCACGCCAGCAAGAATGAAGACATCGAACTGGCGAAATCCAACATCATGCTGGTTGGTCCGACCGGTTGCGGTAAAACGCTTCTGGCCCAGACCTTGGCCCGCATTCTTGATGTTCCCTTCACCATGGCGGATGCCACCACCCTGACCGAAGCCGGTTACGTGGGTGAAGACGTCGAGAACATTATTCTCAAGCTGTTGCAGGCAGCTGATTACAATGTCGAGCGCGCCCAGCGCGGCATCGTCTACATTGACGAGGTCGACAAGATTTCGCGTAAATCCGACAATCCGTCGATCACGCGCGATGTCTCGGGCGAGGGCGTCCAGCAGGCATTGCTCAAGATCATGGAAGGCACTGTTGCCTCTGTACCGCCGCAGGGCGGTCGTAAGCACCCGCAACAGGAATTCCTGCAGGTCGACACCACCAACATCCTGTTCATCGTTGGTGGCGCGTTCGCGGGCCTTGATCGCGTGATTTCACAGCGCGGCAAGGGCAGTGCAATCGGCTTTGGTGCTGACGTGCGTAGCCCCGATGATCGCCGCACCGGCGAAGTCCTGCGGGAAGTCGAGCCGGAAGACCTTCTGAAATTCGGTCTTATCCCGGAATTCATCGGTCGTCTGCCGGTTCTGGCAACGCTTGAAGACCTTGATAACGAAGCTCTGGTCAAGATCCTGACCGAGCCGAAAAACGCACTGATCAAGCAGTATCAGCGCCTGTTTGACATGGAAGATGTGAAACTCACCTTCCAGCCGGATGCCCTTAAGGGAATTGCGGACAAGGCGATTGAACGCAAAACCGGTGCGCGTGGTCTGCGCTCGATCATGGAAGGCATCCTGCTTGATACCATGTTCGATCTTCCGACCATGGAAAGCGTCGAGGAAATCGTCATCAATAATGATGTTGTCGAAGGAAAGGCAAAACCGTTGCTGATCCATTCGGAGCGTCGTGAAGGTGTCGAAAACAGCGCCTGATATCAAATCCCGCACCGGCATCCATTGCGGTGCGGGAATTTCAGCTTATCTAAGAAGTGTTCGCGTTGCTGGCGGGGCCTATGGCAGGACCCCAGCAACGTTTTGGCTCAGAGTAGGGAATAGAACATAATGGTCGAATTGGCGCGTGGCGAAATATACCCGGTGCTGCCGTTGCGCGACATTGTCGTGTTCCCGCACATGATTGTTCCGCTGTTTGTCGGACGTGAGAAATCGGTGCGGGCGCTCGAAGATGTGATGCGCGAAGACAAGCAGATTCTGCTGGTTACGCAGAAAGACGCCGGTCTTGATGATCCGGCTGTCGAAGATCTCTATGAAGTTGGTACTGTCGCAACTGTCTTGCAGCTTCTGAAACTGCCGGACGGAACCGTCAAGGTATTGGTTGAAGGCGGGAAACGTGCCGAAATTACCGGCTATGTTGATAACCCGGAATTCTTCCAGGCTTATGGTGCTGTGCGTGAAGACAAGGACGAAGATGACAGCGAGCTTGAAGCGCTGGCTCGTTCGGTCGTGACGCAGTTCGAACAGTACATCAAACTCAACAAAAAGATTCCGCCCGAAGTTCTGGTCTCGGTCAATCAGATCGAAGAACCGGCCAAGCTTGCCGATACGGTGGCATCCCATCTGTCGCTCAAGATTTCCGAAAAGCAGGAATTGCTGGAAACCAAACTTGTTGGTGACCGCCTTGAACGTATTTTCGGCTTTATGGAATCTGAAATCGGCGTCTTGCAGGTTGAGAAGAAGATTCGCAACCGCGTCAAACGCCAGATGGAGAAAACCCAGCGCGAGTATTATTTGAATGAGCAGCTTAAAGCCATTCAGAAAGAGCTGGGCGAGGGTGAAGACGGCAAGGACGAAGCTTCTGAAATCGAAGAGAAGCTGAACAAGGCCAAAATGCCCAAAGAGGCAAAGGAAAAGGCCCAGGCAGAACTCAAGAAACTGCGCAATATGAGCCCGATGTCGGCAGAAGCCACCGTGGTGCGCAACTATCTTGACTGGATGGTGTCGATTCCGTGGAACAAGCGTTCCCGTGTTTCCCATGACCTGAAAAAGGCCAAGAAGGTTCTCGACAAGGAACATTACGGTCTTGAGAAGGTCAAGGAACGCATCCTTGAATATTTAGCCGTTCAGGCACGTACCAAAAAAGTCAAAGGCCCGATCCTTTGCCTTGTTGGTCCTCCCGGTGTTGGTAAAACCTCGCTTGGCAAATCGATGGCCAATGCGACCGGGCGGAGCTTTGTGCGTATGTCGCTTGGCGGGGTTCGTGACGAATCCGAAATCCGCGGTCATCGCCGGACCTATATCGGTTCCATGCCGGGCAAGATTGTCCAAGGCATGAAAAAGGCGAAATATTCCAACCCGTTGTTCCTTCTCGACGAGATTGAAAAAATGGGTTCGGATTTCCGTGGTGATCCGGCGTCGGCATTGCTCGAGGTGCTTGATCCGGAACAGAACTCGACCTTTAACGACCACTATCTTGAAGTCGATTACGATCTTTCGGATGTGATGTTCGTGACGACGGCCAACTCGCTTCGTATGCAGCAGCCGCTGCTTGACCGTATGGAGATCATTCGTATTTCCGGTTACACCGAAGACGAAAAGGTCGAAATCGCCAAGCGTCACCTGATCCCGAAACAGATCAAGGATAATGGTCTGCGTCGCGGTGAATGGAGCATTTCTGACGAAGCGCTTCGTGATCTGATCCGGTTCTATACCCGTGAAGCCGGTGTCCGTAACCTTGAACGCGAACTGGCCCGTCTGGCGCGTAAGGCAACCAAGCGTATCATGCTTGAAAATATTAAGAATGTACGTGTGACGCCGCGCACGCTTGGCAAATATGCCGGCATCCGCAAGTTCCGCTATGGCGAAACCGAGGGTGAAGATCAGGTCGGTGTTGTTACCGGTCTTGCCTATACCGAGTTCGGTGGCGATCTGTTGCAGATCGAATCTGTGACTGTTCCGGGCAAGGGCAACATGAAAACCACCGGTAAACTCGGTGAGGTCATGACGGAATCGATCCAGGCTGCAACGTCGTTCGTGCGATCGCGGGCCACAGAGTTTGGTATCAAGCCGACCCTGTTCCAGAAACGCGATATTCACGTTCACGTTCCCGAAGGCGCAACGCCAAAAGACGGTCCGTCGGCCGGTGTTGGTATGGTGACCTCGGTTGTTTCGGTTCTGACGGGCAACCCGGTTCGCAAAGATGTGGCAATGACCGGCGAAGTGACGCTGCGTGGCCGTGTACTTGCGATTGGTGGTTTGAAAGAAAAGCTTTTGGCTGCTTTGCGGGGAGGGGTGAAAACCGTTCTGATCCCGCAGGAGAACGAAAAGGATCTAGAAGAGATTCCGGACAACGTCAAACGCGGCATGGAAATCATTCCGGTGTCCCATGTTGACGAAGTTCTGAGCCACGCTTTGGTCAATCCGCTCGTTCCGATCGAGTGGGAAGAGCCCGAAGATGATGTCGCCGTCAAATCCAAGGACGGCGAAGAATCGGAAATCGGCGGTGTGACAACGCACTAAACGGCGTTGGAACCGGCAGAAATCAAGGGGAGCAACCATGTTGCTCCCCTTTTTCTGTGGATAACTTTGGCCAAGAATCGGCGCAGAAACATGTCGGGATTGGTGTAAAGCGCTAAAAACGGAAAAAAACGTCAAAAACCGCAGAAAACTGCGTCTCTCGCATTGACGAGATGTTTGCTACCTGCTTACACTGCCCATGCAACAGGTTTGGGGCAAACCAAATTTCCTCATAACTCCGAACGTCCAAACAAGGGGGCCAGGAAGTGAATAAAAACGATCTCGTTGGAAGTGTAGCTGCTAAAGCTGATCTGTCCAAAGCTGACGCTGCTAAAGCGGTTGACGCTGTTTTCGATTCCATCACCGAATCTTTGAAATCCGGCGACGAAGTTCGTCTGGTTGGTTTCGGTACCTTCGCTGTCGCTGCTCGCGCTGCTTCAAAAGGTCGCAACCCGCGCACCGGTGAAGAAATCGACATTCCGGCATCGAAACAGCCGAAATTCAAGGCTGGCAAAGGCCTTAAGGACGCCGTCAACTAAGTTTGACGAAGTTCTGCGAAAAAATGCCGGTGACACACGTCACCGGCATTGCTTTTTGCAAAAACCGTGTTATGTTCCGCCCCGCTTCCGCAGAGAACAGCGCGGACAAGCAACGGGTGATTAGCT
>NZ_JPWF01000010.1 GCF_003326675.1 Thalassospira profundimaris | reverse complement strand
CGTCTGCTCCAGTAATTCTGGTAAGATCAAATCGTTCAAAAAGGCGACCTTCGGGTCGCCTTTTTTTGCTTCCGGTCACACGTTCTTGACGTGATTTACTCCCAAAAATCGCCCAACATTCCGAAAGACCGACGTGATGTCGCGCAGAAAGCATTGCGCAGATGCACAGACACAAAGTGATCACGAGTCGATCAATGGGCCCGTTTCGCTCAGACGACCCGCACTCATGTAAAAATATTGCTCTCATTAACCTTTTGTTTTCAAACACCGATTCTTGAGATTTTTTTTCTCTGGACATGGAAATATCCTAAAAGTATATTTCATCTTACCTGTGATATCGTTTTCGTTGCCATGTAGGACGACGAAAGCAATTTCGGCAATGTGCCGGATTATGAACAGCAAGATGTTGTTCCGAGCAATCCAAGTAGGAGATGCGTCATGGCTCTGAATATTATTTCTAACTATGCTGCGAACGTAGCACACCGTAACCTGTCGGCTTCCGATACGATGGCGACCCGTTCGCTTTCGAAATTGTCGTCCGGTACGCGTGTGGTTTCTGCGCGCGATGACGCGGCTTCTATGGCAATCGGTGCCCGCCTTAACGCGACAACCGAATCCCTGAAAACAGCTTCTGTAAACGTTGGTCAAGCCAACTCGATGCTCCAAATCGCTGATGGCGGTATGGCAACCATCGACAGCATCCTTGTCCGCATGAAAACCCTGTCGGTTCAGTCTTCTTCAGGCAACCTGTCGGATACCGAACGCGGCTTCCTGAACGACGAATTTGTTCAGTTGCGTGACGAGATTGACCGTATTGCGTCCTCGACCAACTTTAACGGCATCCAGTTGCTCGGTGATGGTGGTGATGTTGCCCTGAACTTTGGCGATCTTGCGACTGGTCAGCAGGGTCAGGCACTTGTTCCAGTCAATGGTTTTGACAATTTTTCCATTACCGACAACAACTATTGGGCAACAGATGCCGACGCACCTGCCGCCCCGGATTTGACCGACAACAGTTTTGAAGTCAACATTAACTATGGCGCCGGCAACCAGGTTATCATGACCGTTACCAGCACCATCGACAGTGTACCTGACCGCACCCAATCGATTGATATCACTGATTTTGCAACCGGTGGCACGACAGCGATTGCAGCAGGCGAGAACGCGACGCTGAACTTCGACGAACTTGGCCTCAGCTTCTCGGTCAACACCAACTTCTCTGCATCGGTTGCTGCAATCCGCGCAGACAACACCGGCGCATCCGACTTTGGCACCGACACTACGTTTGGCACAAGCGGCATCAACTCTGCGACCGGCAACATTATCTCGATGGCTGACGACAATGGCCAAAGCCTGCAGACCTCGATCGAGTTCCAGGTTGGCGGTGGCAATACCGCAAATGACCGTCTGGCCATTACCCTGAATGCCGTCGATTCTGATACTCTGGGCGCAGGTGCACTTGGCTCGCAGACCTCGCTTCTTGATCTTGGCAGCAACGCCATCAGCACGATGGCAAATGCCCAATCGGCTGTTGAAGTTGTGACCCGCGCGATTGACGACCTGCAGCGTGCGCGCGCCTCTGTCGGTACATCCCAGAACCGCTTGGACTTTGCAGGACAAAACCTTGCAACCACGCAAGAAAACACTGAATCGGCACGCTCTACCTTGCTTGACCTTGATGTTGCTGCCGAAATGACGGCATTCACGTCAAAACAGATTTTGGTCCAGTCAGGTGTTGCAATGCTTGCCCAAGCGAACCAGATGCCGCAGAATTTGCTGCGTCTGCTGCAATAGGCAAGCTGTTTGACTTGGGCAGATCCATGTTGGGTTGCCTCTGTAATTCAACATGCCATCCTGTGACAACAGGATGACTGCTTGGGAGTTTGGAAAATGGAAGTTGTAAACAGTTATAGTTCATCAGGGCCATCAAGCAGTTATTCTGCCCCCGCCCCGAAGATAGACACAACGGCAGCCAGTACCGCCGCCGCAGTCAAGACTGCGGATAAACCGTCTGCGGTCCAGCAGAAACTTCAGGATGCGCTGGCAAGTCTTGATTTGCCCGAAGTGGCAAACGGATCTGCACGCGTTGAGCTGAATTTCAACCAGGATACAGGTCGCGTTGTTGCGAAGGTAACAGACCGCCTCAGCGGAGATATTCTGCGTGAAATTCCGTCCAAGGAATTGCAGCAGCTTTTCTCCCAGATGCGCGAATATCTTGGCAGCTTCGTCGACGAAGAAATTTAAGGGACTGTCGGGCGTTCAGGCACGGTTTTTGCTTATATGTTCGGACACCATCGTCCGGTTCTAGGCAAAATCGACCGGGCACGCCCAAGGAGCTAAACCAATGAGCAGCTTGAATTTAAATAACATCTATGTAGGCGATAACGGCCGCGTGCAGCTTTCTGGCGGCTCGTCCAACATCGACTTCGTCGACACCGTCGACAAGATGATTGCTGCTCGTCGTATTCCTGCAGACAATCTCGAAAAACGTATCGAAGCAAACGATACCAAGATCGCAGCCCTCAAAGAGCTGCAGACGCTTGTCGGAACCCTTAAGGATTCGATGGCGAACCTTTATGGCGCGACAAGTTTCGACAATTCAAAGAACATCTTTGAAGCCAAACAGATTTTTGCCTCCTCGACGGGCAGCGACGCCGCAACCCTGATGGGTGTGACGGCAAGCAACGCCGCCGCGACTGGCAGCTACACGTTTGAAATTATTGACGTCGCCAGCAAGCACAAGCTGTCAAGTGCGACCCAGGCAGTCGCGGCAAGCGCAGACGTCACCGGGATCACTGGTACGGGCAGCTTTACGATTACCGGTGGTTCAGGCAGCTCGTCTATCACTGTTTCGGCTGGCGATACCCTTCAGGACATTCGAGACAAGATCAACAACGTCAAGGAATCCACCGGGGTTCAGGCGTCTGTGATCAAGGTATCCGATACCGAAAGTACGCTTATCTTCACCTCGACCGAAGAAGGTGTGGACAACCAGATGTCGTTTAGCGACGACACCGGATCTGTCCTGCAAAGTCTTGGCGTTTTGACCGATGCAACGACGATTGATCCAACCAAAGTCATTGATCCGGGTAATGATGCCAGCATCAAGCTTGACGGCATCACGGTCACCCGTGGCTCGAACGAATTTTCCGACCTCATCGATGGCTTGACCATCAGTCTTTATGATGCGGAACCGGGCACCGAAATTACCATCGAGATCGAACAGGATCTTAATCAGGCCAAAACAGCGATTATTGACTTCGTTGATGCCTACAATGCGGTTCAGACTTTCATCAACGAAAAGACCTTTGTTGATCCGGTCACGGGCGAAGCGTCTGAAGATGCCGTTCTTCTGGGCAACACCTCGGTCAAGGGTATCGAAGCTGCCCTGCAGCAGATCGCAGGCTCTTTTGCCAATGGCGTAAGTGATCGGGCAGGCAAGGATGACTATACGGTTCTTGCCGAAATTGGTCTGGACTTTGTGGCCTATGGCTCCAACGAAGATCCCCTGGTCAGCAAGACCATCGAAATTGATGAAACAGCATTGAACGAAGCTTTGCTGAATAATCCTACCGAAGTGATGGAACTGTTCCTGTTCCGTGGCAAGTCGGACAATTCCGACGTCACGATGACAGGCTTTAGCAGCAGCACCAATGCCGCGACCTATGAGTTTAACATCGATGCATCCGGTGGCACGATCAACAGTGTTACCTATGACATCACGGTTGATGGCATTACCACGACTGGCAAAAATGCAGTTGTTTCCGGCAACAGTATTCGTACGGCGGATGGCTTGCGCCTGTTTTACGGCGGCGATGCCACGGCGGCCGATACCGCAACAGTTACAACTTCTATTGGTATTGGCGCGCAGTTCTATTTTGAACTCGACTCAATTCTGGACGACGAAAACGGTACATTGACTCAGGCGATCTCGGATCTCGAGACGCAAAACACATCGTATGATGAAAAAGTTGAACGGATCGATGACCGTCTGTCGCGGCAGCGAGAAGTCCTGATGGATCAGTTCATTGCGATGGAATCTGCCCTCGCCCGTATGAAGAATATTCAGAGCTCTCTGGATGAATTAATGGCAGCTGGTAAAGATAGTGGTTAACTTTTCCATGCCATACATGCACACTAGATAGACGCGTCGCATACCAAGGAGTGTCGCATGAATGAACACGCCGCCCAAACGTACAAGCACCAACAGGTAAATACAGCATCACCCGCCAAGATGGTGTTCATGCTGTTTGAAAAGACCTTGTCCCGCTTGCAAGAGGCAAAGAACGCGATTGAACGCAACGATATTCAGGCCCGCTGCAATGCCAATTGCAGTGCGCAGGAATTGATTGCCCATCTGTCAAATACGCTGGACATGGAACAGGGTGGCGAGATCGCCGCCAATCTTGAACGTATCTATGCGCATTGCATGATCCGCCTGATGGATGTTGATCGCAAAAATGACCCTGCTGCTGCTGATGAAGTTGCCAGGGTTCTGAAACCTCTTCGTGATTCTTGGGCTGAACTTGCTGAACGTAGCGAAGGCGAATTGCGTCAGGCAATCATGATTGCCCAACAGGATCGCCCTGCGCCGAAAACATCCGAAAGCTCCGAAGCATCTGCTTCCTCCTCGGAAGAGGCACCAGCCCCGGCGAAGTCCGGGCTGTCTATTTCGGCATAACGCCAGTTTTTCTGCGCAAGTCAGTCATCTGATTTCCCCAAAAGGTCCCTGTCGTTTGTCAGGGACCTTTTCTTATGGATATGACCGCACGGCACAGGAACATTTTTGCCCGGTATTTCCATCCCCGCCCAACCGATCAATATTTCACGTGCGATTTGCCGGACGCTAACGCCCTGAAATCCTGTACAAATCGTTAACAGGTAAAACTGGCCCGCTGATTGCAAATGTTCTGACACTGTTTCCATAAGGACCAAGGTCATGAACAGCTCTGCGATTACAAATAAAGTTATGCCAACTGTCTCGGTTCCGAGCTCAAACACCAGCGAAAGTGCGGGTTCGGGCTTTGGCGACATCATGGCATCAATCACAGACAACTGGTCTGAGCGCAACAGCCAGATCAAGTATGACGCGGCAAAATCTGCCCAGAGCACTTTGAATGAAAGCCGTGCTGACCGGGCGGCCGATCGCAATGTCAAAACCAATGACAACAGCGATCATGCGCGCGCCGATGATCGCAATGATGATCGTTCACTGCGCGACAATCGCGATGACCGCGACGACCATACCAAAGTTGACGATCCGAAATCGGATGACCGTCGTGACGTTGCTGAAAACGGTCGTGACACTGATGATATGCAGCACACCGAAAGCGATACGCCGTCGGAAAATGGTTCTAATCCGCGCGAGGAAGCTGCGTCTTCTTCTGATGATGACGGTAAACCGGCTGTTGCCCAATCCGAGGGCACTGAGGAAAAGACATTGGCCGAACAGGGCCTTGTTGACCCTAATCAGCCGGTAGCAGCCGTTGTTGTTCCGGGCGCAACACAGCCGACAGACCAGGCCAAAATCATTGCAACAGCCACCCAGTCGACACAGGGTAGCGCAATCAATGCTCCGCAGAACAACGGTATGCAAAATGGCCAACAGACCGCCGCAGCCGATGACCTGATGAGCTCGACCGCACTGTCACAGCCGGTCGCCGCGTCTTCGGCCAAAATGGCCATGAATGGTGTCGATGGCACTGCAACCGATGATACATCGTCGGACAAGTTCCTGGCCCGGATCGTTGAGTCCATGACCGGCGATGGCAAAACCAGAACAGATGCAACCGGTGCAACGGCTACGACCAGCAACACCGCATCTGCAACGAATACACAGCAGACCACGGCGACCAACCCGGCACAAAATGCCCAACAGGCTATGGCAGCCGCAGCAGCAGGTGTTCCGGTTCAACAAAACAGCGTCGCAAACGGCGGACAGACAACAGCCCAGAACACCAGCGCAGTTGGCGCAACCGGAAGCACCGATGCCTCGGTTCAGGCCGGAAATGGTCAGCTGAACTCAACCAGCAACCTGCATCAGACCACTGCCGGCCAGACCGCGCAAACAGCGCGTCAGGCACCCGGCCAGCAAGTTCAGCAGCAGGTTGCCGTTTCGATCAAAAACGCCGCCAGTGAAGGCGTTGATAAAATTTCAGTCCAGCTGCGCCCGGAACATCTGGGGCGCGTGGATGTAAAATTGGAGATCGGCCATGATGGCCGTATCCAGGGTGTCATTCAGGCAGATACACGTGAAACTCTCGACATGTTGCGTCAGGATTCCCGTGCATTGCAGCAGGCCCTTCGGGATGCCGGCCTGAATGCAGACAGTCAGAGCTTCACCTTTGAACACAGAGATCAAGGTGGCCGGGGTCAGGAAGGCCAGAGCCAATCTCGGATGACCGCCAATCAGGGCACCAGCCCAAGTGATGGCGATATCCTGAGCGGAGCCGAACTCGCCGAACATGTTGGCATTGGCTATGGGATCAATCCCAACGGCCTTGTCGACATTCGGATTTAGAAAGGTAAAGGGACAATCCCATGGCCATTTCATCCCTGACCAACATTGGTCTGTCACAAAATGACACCAATGCCGCGTCCAGCAGCTCCGCCAGTCAGCTTGCCCAGAACTTTGACACGTTCCTGACGCTTCTGACCACGCAGCTTAAGAACCAGGACCCGACCTCGCCGATGGAAAGTGACAAATTCACGGACCAGCTGAGCCAGTTCGCCCAGGTTGAGCAGGGTATTCAGAGCAATAAAAACCTTGAAAACCTGATCGCGATGCAAAGTCAGCAACGTCAGCTTTCTGCCCTGTCTTATGTCGGCGCAGAAATCGAAGCGGTTGGCGATACCAACTGGCTCGAAGACGGTGGCGAGCTCAAATACAAATACAACGTTTCGCCGGAAGTTCCGCGCTTGCAACTGCAGATCCAGGATCAAAGCGGCAAAACGGTTTACTCGGAAGAACTCACCGACGTTTCCGGCCTCCAGACCTTTACCTGGGACGGCAAGAACAACAGTGGCGTTGAACAGGCCGAAGGCGCCTACACGCTTGTTGTCAAGCCGCTGGCCGCAAATGGTGACACCTTTACTGACGAAGACGGTGATCCGGCATCTGTTGCTGTCGGCATCATCGGAACCGTCGACAGTGTCGATATTGATGATGACGACATCTATCTGCGTATTGGCGATGTTGCAGTTCCGTTCTCGACCCTTACCAACGTTAAGTTGGGCGCGAATGGAACCGAAGACACAGCCGATAGCGGCGATGGCGGCAATGATAACGGAAGTGACGAACAGGACGAAGCAGCCTGAGGGCTTTCTTCCGATTTGATCAACACCCTGTAAGTGCAGGAGAAGAAAAATGAGCCTTTTTGGTGCAATGATTTCCGGTGTTTCCGGCCTGAACGCGCAGTCGCAGAACCTGGGCGTCATTTCGGACAACATCTCCAACCTCAATACCGTCGGGTATAAGGGAACTGTCGGTCGTTTCTCGACCCTGGTAACCGAAACCGCGTCCAACACCCGCTATACTCCGGGCGGCGTGCTGTTTCACCCGACCGCTCTGATCAGCAAGCAAGGCTTGTTGCAGGCAACTTCGTCAAACACGGCTGCCGCAATTTCCGGTGACGGCTTCTTTATCGTTCGCGATACGTCAAACCCGGGTACCAACGACGAATTGTTCTTTACCCGTGCCGGTGACTTCAAACCCGATAACGATGGTTACCTGCGCAACACCGCCGGTTACTACGTTCAGGGTTGGGCAACCGACCGTGAAGGTACGCTTCTGGATGCGGACGGGAACGTCACCTCGTCGAACAGCTCGGCTGTTACCGACCTTCAGGTTCTTGATATCAACTCGATCCTGACGGCTGCGGCATCGACAACGAATATCGAGTTTGGCGCCAACCTGAACGCCGATGAAACAGCCGTTACAGGCGGGACCTCGACCTCGACGACACTTGGTATCGATTACGACACCACCGATCTGACCACTCTTGCCGGTATTAACAACGGCGACCAGTTCACGATCACCCATGATGGCACCACCACGACCATCACCATCAATACCGGCGATACACTTGAAGATCTGGCTGCTGCCATCAGTGCCGTCACCGGCATCACGGCAACGACCACCACAACTGGTACAAACGACACCCTGACCCTGACCGGTGCCTTTGCTGACCAGGGCGTGACGATCGCCAACCTAACCGGCACGCCGTTCAGTGCAACCGGTATCAACTTTGCCGGCGTCCCTGGTACGCTTGCCCCGACATATACCGCTGGTGACCTTGCTACCGGTACCGTTGACGAAGACAACACCATGCCTGTCACGATTTATGACTCACTTGGTTCTTCCCATACGGTCAACCTTCAAGTGGTCAAACTCGGTCAGAACCGCTGGGCGTTTGAATTGACCGGTCAGACGACTGCAGGCCACCTCGACGCCGCGGACCACCCGAACGGCCTGATCCAGGCGGGTACTTTGACCTTTGATGGCGCGGGCAACTTGCAGACCTTTAACGGTGTCGCAGCGACCATCGGCGGGGTGACCGTCGGTACCACCGGTGCCCTTTCGAATGCCGATATCTCGGCTGAGTGGACCAATGGTTCCGAAGACAGCACGATCACCCTTGATTTCGGTACTCTTGGTCTGAGTAACGGTATCACGCAGTTTGCGGCGGGTGCAGATGCCAACGGTAACCTTGTCAACTACACCACCCACTTCATCAACCAGAACGGTGCCCAGGCCGGGACCATGGTGAACTATGCCCTGACCGAGGAGGGCTTCCTTCAGGTCGAGTTTGCCAACGGCGTCAAACGTCCGGTTTACAAACTGGCAATTGCAACGTTCGAAGCAGCTGATGAACTGGAAAACCACACCGGCAACGTTTATCGCCAGACACGTGAGTCGGGTGATTACCTGTTGCGTGAACCGGGTCTGAACGGTGCGGGTAACGTTGTCGCATCGGCACTCGAAGGGTCGAACGTCGATCTCGGTGAAGAATTCACCAACATGATCGTCACCCAGCGTGCCTATTCTGCGAACACCAAGACGATTACCACCACCGACGAAATGCTCGACGAGCTGATCCGGATCAAACGGTAATTGATTTCTGTGACAGGGCGTTAACGCGCCCTGTCACGTTCTGCATATACAGGGACTCGCCCGGCATTTTTGCCGGGCTTCTTTTTGGCACAATCACGCACTACATTAAATGCAGGCCATTTCGGTTAACAAAGATACAAATGATTCAAATCACTGGCGAATTTGAATCAGCTAACTGGGCAAAAATTGCCGGTTGTTAACCTGTTCTTCAGCATGGAGAACTATTCGTTGTTGATGCTGGTCGATTTCTGTATGGGCCGACCTGCATCGGGGACAGTGGTTAAATTCGGTTTCGGAGCAGTCGAACGTGGGCGGCTTGTTGCAAACACTCAAAAGTCTTGGACCTACACGCCTGATGGCTATCAGCGGCGTGGGCGTGTTGCTGCTTGTCTTCTTTGCCTTCCTGATCATGCGTGTATCCGCCCCGAATATGGAACTGCTGTATCGCGATCTGTCGCCTGCAGATGCCAGCCAGATCGTAAACCGCCTTGAAGATCAGCAGGTCCAGTATCAGCTTCTCAATGGCGGCACCGAAATTCTTGTTCCGTCCGATCAGGTCAACCGCATGCGTCTGAGCATGGCCGAAAGCGGCCTGCCCGCAGGTGGGTCTGTCGGTTACGAGCTTTTTGACAATTCCGACGGTTTTGGTGCCACCAGTTTCGAGCAGAACATCAACCATGTTCGCGCCCTCGAAGGCGAACTGGCGCGCACGATTGCATCCATCCAGTCCATTCAGCAGGCCCGTGTCCACCTTGTTTTGCCGAAACGTCAGATGTTCTCGCGCGAAACACAGGAAGCCAGTGCTTCTATTGCGGTTAAAATGGCGGGTGGCGAACTTAAACCGGAACAGGTTGTTGCCATCCAGCACCTTGTGTCCGCCGCTGTCCCGCAACTTCAGCCCAGCAAGGTTTCGATCATTGATGAACGCGGCCGGCTGCTTGCACGTGGTGACGGCGAACAACAGTCTTCGACCTTCCTGACCCAGACCGCCGATGAAATGCGCATCCGCACCGAAAGCCGCCTGCGCAACACCATCGAAGACCTTCTGTCCCGGTCACTCGGCTATGGTGAAGTCCGCGCCGAAGTCGCGGTTGAAATGAACTTCAACAAGATCACAACTGCTGATGAACGCTTCAACCCTGACGAACGGGTTGTGCGTTCCAGTCAGACGATCGACGAAAGCTCGACCAATTCCGAGACCGAGGGCACTGATCCTGTAACCCTGCAAAATAACCTGCCTGACCCCAATCTGGGTGGCGCAAACGGTGCCGGGGCCCAAAGTCAGGAAACCCGATCAGAAGAAACGGTAAACTACGAGATTTCCAAAACGACCACCACGCAGATCAAGGAAATCGGCGAGATTTCCCGTGTTACTGTTGCGGTTCTGGTCGACGGCACCTATACCACGGATGAAAATGGTGAACGTCAATATCAGGAACGTTCCCCCGAAGATCTCGAAAAGATAGCGGCCCTTGTTCGCAGCGCGATTGGCTATGATCCCCAGCGCAGCGACCAGGTCGAAGTCATCAATATGCAGTTTGCCGACGCTGGCGATCTGTTCCCCGATGAAGAGATCGAAACATTCCTTGGTCTTGATAAGGCAGAAATCTTCCGCATCGCCGAGATGCTGGTTCTTGCCATCGTCGCCATCCTGGTCATCCTGCTGGTTGTTCGCCCGCTCCTGACCCGTGCGTTCGAAACTCTGCCAAGTGCCGCTGACATGGCCCAGCGCCAGCTTCTGGCGGATGATATGACTGCCGATGGTACACCGGCGCTGGAAGGCCCGGCCCCTGTACCGATGGCACCGGGTATGGATGACGGCGAGGAACTGATCAATCTGTCGCAGGTTGAAGGTCGCGTTAAGGCTTCTTCGGTCAAGAAAATCGGCGAAATCGTGGAAAAGCATCCGGAAGAAGCTCTTTCGATCATTCGCAACTGGCTGTATCAGGAAAACTGATTTTCCGATCAGCCGTCGGCTCACTGGCAGCCTTCTGGCTGCCTTCCTTTTGTCGCTTGAGGCGGTTCAGCAGTTAGATGGCCATTGAAAAGTTCACATTTGCTCTAAGCTTCGACGATGCAGACAATGTTATCCGGTCTGCAGGCGACAGCGATGATCATTACGAGCTTGGCAAAAAGAAAAAGAAGAAGCAGGACGATACGCCGCCACCGCCACCCGCCATCTACACTGAAGAACAGGCAACCCAGATGGTTGCCGAGGCAGAACAAAAAGCCCACGCACAAGGCCACGCCGAAGGTCATGCCCAAGGTCTTGAACAAGGCTTTCAGGAAGTTATGGCCTCAGTCGAAAAGGCAATCGGCGACGTTGAATCCGTGATCGCCGAAAAGCTCGGTCAGATCGACGAACAGCAGAAGCGCGCCAATGCCAAAATCAACGAGGACGCCATTCACGTTGCCCTTGGTGTGATCCGTAAACTCGCCCCTGCCTGGTCAAAGCAATATCAACTGGTCGAGATCGAAGACATCATCCGTCAATGCCTGGCCAATCTGTTTGATGCCCCGAAGGTCATGATCAAGGTTAATCCCGAGCTTGAAAAACAGCTGGGGGATGTCGCGCAGCGCATCGCCGATTCACGCGGTTTCTCGGGCAAGGTTGTCGTGGTTGGCGAACCCGATGTTGCGGTTGGTGATTGCATGGTGTCGTGGGGTGATGGCACCGCGGTGCGTGACAGCGCGCGCGTCTGGGCCGAAATCAACGGCATCGTTGATAATGCCCTTGCCCTGCATGCCAGTGAACATGACTTGCCCAAAAGCGATATGGGTGATCCCAAAATACAGGCCACCCCTGCCCCCGCACAGCCCCCGGCAAAGCCGATTGGCGCGGCGGCCCCACAAGCGCCGGCCCAAACGGCACCTCAAACACCACCGTCCGCCCCGCAAAATGGTACGTCTGTCGCGCCACAGCAGCGACCGGCACAGCAGCCTGCGCCCCAAAATACCGGGCACCCGCAGCAAGTACCTGCGCAACCAGTCCAACCGGCTGCAACACCATCTGCCAACACGGGTCAGGGAAATGTAGCGCCACCTTTGCAAGCTCCGCGACCGCAGGCAGCAAACCCGGCAGGCGTACAATCCAAAGAAGGCAATGGCACCAACGCGCAGAATGTGCAAACATCGACAAATAATGCGATGCCAAGGCCCGACAACTCACTGGAAAATCGGGTAGATCAGGCGCAGGCACCCGCACCAGGACCACAATCGGCAACAGGACCAGCAAGCGAGGCAAAACCGGGCCAAGTCCAGAACCCGACCGGAACACAAGGGGGCGCACAGGCACCATCGCAAGCAGGTGCGACGCAGCGACCGACCGGCCAGGGGTCATCAGGGCAAACACCCGGCGCAGTACAGCAACCACAAGCCGCACCAGCGGCACCACAGGGGCAACAAAATCCGCAAGGGTCACATACCGCCACTGCATCGCCCGCAAATCCCGCAGACGCCGAAAAAATGGCTGCTGTAAAGCAACCGACCAAAGACGCAGGAGACGAAAATGGCTGAAGATGACGATCTTGAACTCTCGGAACTCGACGGTGATCACATCGAGCTAGAGGGCGAAGGCACCGAACTTCTTGCTGCTGCCGAAGCCGGTGGCGAGCAAATGAAGACCTCCAAAGACCTTGAGGCCGTCTACGATATTCCCGTTCAGGTTTCCGCAGTCCTTGGCAAAGCAACCATGCAGGTCAGCCAGTTGCTGAAACTTGGTCGTGGTGCTGTCGTAGAGCTTGACCGTAAAGTTGGTGAAGCTATTGATATCTATGTGAACAACCGTCTGGTCGCACGTGGCGAAGTGGTGGTTGTCGAAGACCGTCTTGGCGTGACCATGACGGAAATCATCAAATCAGAGAAAAGCTAACGCAAGAGAGGATATGCGACTATGGCCGAAGGGGGGACTAAAACGTCGTTTGACATTGCGACAGTCGGGGGACTGATCATTGGCTTTGCGCTGGTGGTTGCCGCAATTTTCCTGGGTGGTTCGCCCGGTGCGTTTATCGATATCCCTTCTGTTCTGATTGTTATCGGCGGTACGGCAGCAATCACTGCGGTCAGTTTTGCCCTTGGCGAGTTCCTTGGCTCTGGCAAAATCCTGATGCGCACGATTTTCCATAAGTCGCGTAACCCGGCAGATGCCGCATTGCAAATCCTGCAACTTGCCGAAATCGCCCGTAAAGGCGGTGTGCTGTCCCTTCAGGGGCATCTCGACAGTTTGCAAAGCGAAGAATATCTGTGGAAAGGCCTGTCTCTGGTTGTTGACGGCACCCCTGCCGAAGAAGTCGAGGCGATCATGCGCAAAGACATGAACGCCACCATCGGCCGCCACCAGAAAGGGGCGAACATCATGCGCAAAGCCGGTGACGTTGCCCCGGCAATGGGCCTGATCGGGACGCTGATCGGTCTGGTGCAGATGCTTGGTAACCTTGATGATCCTTCGTCGATTGGTCCGTCCATGGCCGTTGCGCTTTTGACCACCTTCTATGGTGCGGTTCTGGCCAACATGGTGTTCATGCCGCTTGCGGGTAAACTTGAACGCAACTCGGGCGACGAAGAACTTCTGAACTCGGTCTATATGGTTGGTGCGGTTTCCATCGGTCGTCAGGAAAACCCGCGTCGTCTGGAAATGCTGATCAACTCGATCCTGCCGCCGGCAAAACGCGTCAGCTATTTCGATTGATCCCATACGTGAATATCCCGGCCCCGGGTGCCTGCCAGTCTGGTCTGGCAATCGGGGCCACTTCGAAATGATCGGAAAGAGATGAGACTATGCAGGTACTGATCGTTGGTGGACTGGGCGGACAAATAGGCGCAGCCAGCAAGATCGCTATGGCGCGCGGCGCTTCGGTCCAGTTGGCCGAAAGCGTAACCACTGCGCTTAACATCCTGCGTGCCGGCAATCGTATTGATCTGGTCATGGCTGACATCGCCCTTGATGTCGCAGCCCTGATTGATGCCATGGTCAAAGAACGCATCCTCGTGCCGGTCGTGGCTTGTGGCATTGGCAATGACGTCAATGGTGCGGTCAATGCAATCAAGGCTGGTGCCCAGGAATTCATCCCCCTTCCCCCCGAAGCCGATCTGATTGCCGCTATTTTCGAAGCCGTTACTGAAGAAAGCCACGCCCTGATCCATCGCGATACCCGCATGGCAGAAACCCTGCGCCTTGCCGCACAGGTCGCCAACAGTTCCGCATCGATCCTGATCACGGGCGAAAGCGGCACGGGCAAGGAAATCATTTCGCGCTATGTCCACCGCAAATCGAACCGTTCTGACAAACCGTTTGTCGCGGTGAACTGTGCCGCCATCCCCGATAACCTTCTGGAATCCGAACTGTTCGGTCATGAAAAAGGTGCCTTTACCGGTGCACAAGCCCGCCGGATCGGCAAGTTTGAAGAAGCCAATGGCGGAACCCTTTTGCTTGATGAAATCAGCGAAATGGATGTGCGCCTTCAGGCCAAGCTTCTGCGCGCCATTCAGGAAAAGGAAATTGACCGTCTGGGCGGCAAAACCCCGGTCAAGGTGGATGTCCGAATTTTGGCGACCTCGAACCGCAATCTTGAGGCCGAAGTCAATGCCGGCAATTTCCGCGAAGATTTGTATTTCCGCCTGAATGTCGTCAATCTTGATATTCCGTCATTGCGCGAACGTCCGGACGATATCCCGGTGCTGGCCGAGTTCTTCGTCAAAAAATACTCCGACGCCAATGATGTTCCGATCCGCCCGATCAGTCCGCTAGCCATCCAGCGCCTGTTGTCGCATCACTGGCGCGGCAATGTGCGTGAACTTGAAAACACCATGCATCGTGCCGTTCTGATTGCCGGTCCGGGCGAAATCGGCCCCGAAGCCATCATGCTTTCAGGTACAGGCAGCAGCGAACCGGCCCGCGCACCGGCAAGCCCGGCACCGCATTCACCTGCGCCTGCGCCCTCTGCGCCGGTTTCATCCGCTTCGGCACGGGCAAGTTCGGCCTATGCCAATGCAAATGCGGCCTATGGCGCGGCATCATCGGCCTATCAGTCCAGCGCACCTGCGCCAACGCCACCTGCGCCGCAGGCACCGGTTGAACAGAACTATGCCGAAGCCGACAGCGGGAATACCGATCAGCACGGCACAGGAACCGGTGGCAATGACGGATCAATCACCGCCGCCCTTGTCGGACGGACCGTTGCCGACGTCGAGCGCGATCTGATCATCGACACGCTGAAACATTGCTTTGGCAACCGTACCCATGCGGCCAACATTCTGGGGATTTCGATCCGGACATTGCGCAACAAATTGCGCCAATATACCGACGAAGGTCTGGCCGTACCGGCACCGGGTGACGGCCAGGACTGAACATGACATCCTGTCGCATGCGCCCCATATCATAGGGAACCGACAAAAGCGCAAACGACACAAAGCAAACAACAGGATAACAAGCAAACACCATGGCCGAAGGTCAGAATATCACACCGACTGGATCTGGCGGCTCTGACGGCCAGGGTGGCGGTGCGTCCGGCGGGCTGAACTTCGGCGCATTGCAGTCGCGTGTTGCTTCGGCCATGAAGCGCGGCGACATCGCCATGGCGCTTGGCTTTATCATGATCCTTGTGGTCATGATGTTCCCGATGCCGTCATGGTTGCTTGATTTCATGCTGGCATTGTCGATCAGCTTTTCTGTGCTGATCCTGATGACGTCGCTGTTTATCCAAAAGCCATTGGAATTCAACTCGTTCCCGACGATCCTTCTGGTCGCGACATCCCTGCGTCTGGCGCTGAACATTGCGACAACGCGATTGATTCTGGGGCACGGTCATGAAGGAACACATGCCGCCGGTGCCGTTATTCAGGCCTTTGGCAGCTTCCTGATTTCCGGCAACTTCGTAATCGGGATCATCGTTTTTGCCATCCTTGTCATCATCAACTTTGTCGTTATCACCAAGGGTTCGGGCCGTATCGCCGAGGTCGCAGCACGCTTTACCCTTGATGCGATGCCCGGTAAGCAGATGGCGATTGACGCCGACCTGTCATCGGGCCTGATCAACGAGGAACAGGCAAAAGCCCGCCGTAAGGAACTTGAAGACGAAAGTTCGTTCTTCGGGTCCATGGATGGTGCATCCAAATTCGTTCGTGGTGATGCGGTTGCCGGTATCCTGATTACCTTCATCAACGTGGTTGGCGGGATCATCATCGGCACGGCCCAGATGGGCTTGTCACTTGGTCAGGCAACTGAAACCTATACCATCCTGACCGTTGGTGACGGTCTGGTGTCCCAGATTCCGGCCCTGATCGTATCAACGGCTGCGGGCCTTCTGGTGACCAAGGGTGGTCTTGATGGCGCGACCGAAAAGGCCGTTTTCGGCCAGGTCAGTAATTATCCAGCCGCCCTTGGCGTTGCCGCCGCCCTGATGGCAGGCATGTCGCTTCTGCCCGGCATCCCGATGATCTGGTTCCTTGGTCTGGCGATTGGCCTTGGCTATCTGGCCTATTACATGGGCAAACGCCAAAAGGCCGCCGTCGTCGAAGAACAGCGCAAGGAAAGCCAGGCCGCAGCCGACGCCTCTGCACCGCCCCCGGAAGAACCCATCGCCAATGCACTGCGCATGGATTATGTCCGGCTTGAACTTGGCTATGGCCTGTTGTCGCTGATCAGCACTGAACGCGGCCAGAAACTGACCGATCAGATCAAGGCCCTTCGCCGTCAGCTTGCCGGTGATATGGGCTTTGTCATGCCCTCAGTCCGTATTCAGGACAATATGCAGCTTCCGGCCAATACCTATGTGTTGCGCGTCAAGGAGATCGAGGCAGGCCGTGGTGATCTGCGCCCCAACATGTTGCTGGTCATGGATCCGCGCGGCGAGGAAATCACCCTGTCGGGCGAAAAAACCATGGAGCCGACCTTTAACCTTCCCGCCATGTGGATTGAACAGGGCATGAAGGAAGAAGCGATGTTCCGCGGGTATACCGTGGTTGATCCGCAAACCGTGATCACGACCCACATTACCGAAGTGATCAAGGATCACATGCCCGAATTGCTGTCTTATGCAGAAACGCAAAAGCTGCTTGATGAACTTGATGACGATCAGAAGAAACTGGTCGAAGACATCGTTCCGGGTCAGGTATCGGTTGGCGGTGTTCAGCGCGTCCTTCAGAACCTGTTGACCGAGCGCGTATCGATCCGCGATCTGCCGACCATTCTCGAAGGTGTTGCAGAATCCACTGCCTTTACGCGCAATCCAACCTTCATGACCGAACATGTGCGTTCACGCCTTGCCCGTCAGTTGTCGGATGTGAATACCAATCAGGATGGCGTCATTCCGCTGGTGACCATGTCACCCCAATGGGAACAGATCTTTGCCGAAAGCCTTGTGGGTTCTGGCGAGGAAAAACAGCTGTCGATCCCGCCAAGCCAGCTTCAGGAATTCATCAACAAGGTGCGTACCACCTTTGAGCGCCTTGGCATGATGGGTGAATCACCGGTTCTTTTGACCAGTCCGGGTATCCGTCCCTATGTGCGTTCAATCGTTGAACGGTTCCGCCCAAGTACGGTAGTGATGTCGCAGAACGAAATTCACCCCAAGGCACAACTTAAAACCCTGGGGCAAATCTGATGATGGAGGAGGAGATAAATGCGTCTTAAGACCTTTACCGCCCCCACCATGACCGAGGCCATGGCGCTCGTTAAAGAGCATATGGGATCCGATGCCATCATCGTGTCCACACAGGACATCCCGGGCAGCGGCGTTCGCCTGACTGCGGCCCTTGATCGCGACCCGGATTTCGAAGAAGACCTGTCCCCGGCCCCGGCCCTGCAAGAACAGCTTGATACCGCCGAAGAAGCCTTAACGCGGCACAATTTGCCGGAACGGTTGCGTATCCGCCTGTGTGATATCATGGCACGCGAAACAGCGGCGGCTTCTGCCCAGCAATTGCTGGCCGGTGCACTTGATGAAATTTTCGATTTCTCGCCGCTTCCGGAAAAGAATACGCCCCGTGCGCTGGCCTTTGTTGGTCCACCGGGTTCTGGCAAAACCCTTGCTGTTGCCAAGACGGCGGCGCGTGCGGTGATGAAGAAACGCAAAGTTGCTGTTCTTTCAACCGATTACAAACGTGCAGGCGGGATTGCGCAGCTCGAAGCGTTCACCCGTATTCTCAAGGTCGATCTGCTTCAGGCGAAATCACCGGACGAACTGAAATCCAGATTTGCCGATATTCGCGATGCCGATGTGATCCTGATTGATACCGCAAGCTGCAATCCGTATCTGGAAACCGAGATTGGCACGCTTTGTGAATTCATGAAAGCTATCCCGAGTGAACCGATCCTGGTGAACCCGGCGGGAATTGATGCTGATGAATCTGCTGATATCGCCAATGCCTTTGCCGATGGTGGTGCAACACGCGTGATGATTTCGCGTCTTGATGTTGCTGCCCGCCTTGGCGGTGCGCTATACGGTGCAGATTCAGGAAATCTTTCCCTTTGCAATGTCAGTATGACTGCCCAGGTTGCGGACGGGCTCACTGCCCTAAGTCCCCTTGCCCTGGCAAAACTTCTGATACCGTCCAATCGCGCCAAAACCGCGAAACCGAGCTTCTCCGAGGTCGTGAAATGACTACCAAGTCTGATGCCGCATCCAAAACTGCCCCGCGTACCAGAGGCCGCAATGTTCTTGCTGTCGCATCTGGTAAAGGCGGCGTGGGCAAGACCTGGTTTTCCATTACCCTGACCCATGCGATGGTACTCGAAGGGCACAAGGCGCTGCTGTTTGATGGCGATCTTGGTCTTGCAAACATCGATATCCAGCTTGGCCTGATGCCCAAGCATGATCTGGGCGGCGTGATTTCCGGCCGTATCAGCCTGAAAGACGCCATTACCCATTTCCCGGATGGTGATTTTGATATCATTGCTGGTCGCAGTGGTTCGGGAAGCCTTGCCAACCTTCCGGCAAGCCGTTTGCAGGCGCTTTCAGATGAACTTCTGCAAACCGGGAAATCCTATGACAAGGTCCTGATCGACCTTGGTGCGGGCGTGGATCAGGGCGTGCGTCAGATGACCGGCCTTGCCAATACCGTGATTGTCATCACCAATGGCGATCCGACGTCGCTGACCGATGCCTATGCCTTTATCAAGATCACCCATATGGCGCGTCCCAAAACCGACATCCGGGTTGTGATCAATATGGCAAAGGACAAAAAGGAAGGTCAGGCGATCTATAACAAGCTTCTGAAAGCGTGCGAGGGCTTCCTCAAAATTTCGCCGCCGCTGCTTGGTGTGATCCGGGCCGATGCGCGTGTATCTGAATGCATCCGCAACCAGACCCCGCTTTTGACCCGCCATCCGAATTGCGATGCCGCCCAGGATATCGAGGCCATCGCCCAAATCCTTTTGACGGAGTAATCTGTCATGACCCTTCCGCCACAGGCCATATCATCGGGCACCCCGGTCGGTAGTCAGGCCTCGGCGGGCGGCACTGCCGGACAACAGGGCTCTGTTCCCGCACAGGTCACAGCAACTGTTACCTCCTCGACATCCGCACAGGTTGCCGCCGCACTGGCGAAGTTGCCGGTCGAAACACTGTTGCAGGCGTCCGTACAATCCCAGTCCGGCAATCAACTGACCCTTGCCACCGCCCTTGGGCAGGTAACCGTCAAGGTTCCCACACCACTGCCCGGTAATCTGGGCGATTTGCTTTGGGCACGGCTCCCCACATCAAATGCCGGTTCTGGCAATGCAGCGGATGGTTTGCGGTTGCAACTCCTTCCCCAAACATTGATGCCCGGCTCTTCGGGGGCTTCTGGCAACCTTGCCGCCGGGAATATCGGTACGACTACACTTACACCGGGTCAGACATTTAACGCGGTGACGACCACCATCCTTAATATGCCAAATGGCACCCAGTTACCGGCAGGAAGCCAGACACAGGTGATCTTTCTGGGCCAAGGCACGGTTACGGGTCAACAGGCGGCGAATGTTCTGAACGCCACCACCGCCGGGGCGACTGGCGGGGTGCTGGCCGGGACTGGCGCGCCACTACCCGGTGGCCAGGCTGCCTTGCCGGGAACGACCCTGCTGCTGACGGGCACGGTCTTGCCAACAGATAGCGCCGAAGCGCGCATGTTACCGCAGGGCTTTACCGCACTTCGCACTTCTGCGGGCGTTGTCGGTATCAAATTGCCGGTTCCGGCCCCAACAGGTGCCACCTTATCCTTTAGCGTCGATGCCACGGGCAGCGGGCGTGTTGCGACATCCATGCCCATGACCGAGGCAGATTTGATCCTGCGCGGCCAGAATGCCGCCCTGACCCATGATTGGGACAGTTTGCAAAAGGCGGTTCACGCATTGCAACAGCACGACCCCGGTGCGGCCATGACGCTTTTGAACAACCTGCCCCAACCCGGTCCGAAGATGACCACCACCATGATGTTCTTCTTTGCGGCCATGACCGGTACCAAAGGCGGCTTACGGGGCTTGATCGGGGATCGTGCCGCCAACAGCCTGTCATCCCTTTCCGAAGCAGATGGTGGCGGGCTGAAACGACTTGAAGGTGACTTTGGCCAGTTGCGCGCCATGGCTGCTGACGAACGCCCGGATGGCTGGCGCGTGATGGCGATGCCGTTCAATATGGGTGGCAAGATTGAACAGGTGCAATTGGGCTGGCGTCACGGGGACCGGGACGAAGATGCCGAGAAAAAGGACGATCAGGGCACGCGTTTCTTGCTTGATCTGTCCTTTAGCGAAGTGGGCCATACCCAACTGGACGGACTGGTCAAAGGCGAAGACAGCAAGTTTGATCTGATCATTCGCACGGAAAATCCACTTCAATCACATAACCGCGACGACATTCGTGGCATCTTCCGCGAGGCATTGCAAATTTCCGGCTATAGCGGCCATATCCTGTTTCAGGATGGTTCGCGCTTTGTCCATATCGCGCCATCTGCCGACAGCGGCGGACCAAATTCCCATCATGGCATCGAAGCGTAATCCCGCAATATCTGCCTAGAACACCCGCCAATAATCCGATGGAAGATTGCGCAATCGTTCGGACATGCCGGGATTATCAATCATGAAATGTTTGCGTTCCGACATCTTGCTGTCCTCAAGTACACGTTTGATCATCGGGTGCTTGTTGAAATAGCTGTCAAACGCGCCACTTGCATGGGCCCGCTGCAATCCTTGGGTCAGGATCGCATGGCGGCGCGTGTCGGTCCGATTGACATACAGAAAATAATCAAACGGATAGATCACCTGAACCGAATGATCGATCACCAGATCGCGGCCTTGGTCACGCTGCTGTTCGATTTCGACAAATGCTTCGTGAATGCCACGGTTAAAAATATCAAACCGTTCATTTTCAAGCATCTTCCAAAGATTGGCATAGGTGCTTGATACGACGTTAAAGCCGTTTTCGCGAAACACGGTCGTATCAGGCCAATCAGTACCCGAACCAACACTGAACTGTTTCAGGTCATCCAATGTTTCAACCCGCTGAAGGGCGGAAAGCATATCAGGGCGCGTGATGAAAATCCGGTTGCCCAGCAAACCACGGGTCATCGGGAAATCGACCTGAAGAAAATGCTGTTCGCGGGCGGGACTGTGCCCGGTGAAGAACACATTGATTTCGGTCCCGTCTTCCATCAATCGCAACAGGCGTTCCTGCGGTGTGCGCGGTAACAGAACCAGTTCAAGCTGATGATCGCCATCGGCATATTCCAGTGCCAGCTTAACGACCCCGATTTCATAATCAAAAACTTCGACATCACCATGCAGGATCGCCAGGCGAAAAACTTCTGCATGCGCCTGTTTGCCTGCGATCAAGACAATGCAAATCCCGATCGCGACCACAGCAGCCAAGATGCGCCTCTGCACGTTCATGCCGCCCCCTTGCGACCGTTCCAATGCCTTAAACGTGGGGGCAGCTTGCTGATACACAAGGACAAATTGTTAATTTCGTCACCTTGGGAAAGGCAAATGAATGCTTTTCCTGATCTGGACACAGGCGTATCCTGATTGATCTGGAAACATAAGAACGGTTCAACGTCATGCTGGAAATCTATCAACGCCGAAACCTGATCCTGACCGAAGCCAATCCCGGTCCGCAGGTGGACTATGTTGTGACGTTGCAAAGCAATCTGACCGGTGCTGAAAACGTCTTTCCGGCGCGCATGACATTGCGCTATGTGCCTGACCGGCTGATCCTTAAAACTGACAGTTTGGCAGAATATTACGCCGAGGTATCAAGCATCGCCTTTGACAGCTTCGAAGCCGCTGCCGTTCTTTTGATGGATGATTTCAATAACGAACTGGTCCCGCGCTGGATCAGCTTGCGGCTTGACAAACAGACTGCGGATAATGATCAGGTCTTCCATCACGAAACCGCCCTTGAAGACCGTCAGCCAAAATGGGGCAACCCGCGCCTGCTTGATCGTCTGGAACGCTACTAGGCCCATCCCCTTCAAGACGCCTTATTCCTGATCAGCGGAACGGATTTCCATGCACCCACTGGGTCAGGGAATAACGAAGGCCCGCGGTGGTCGGGGCAACCCGGTGCAGAACAAAGCTAGGAAAGAAGATCGCAGATCCGCGTTCCATCGGCGCATCAATGAAATGCCCCGCCGGGTTTAATTGCAATTGCCCGCCTTCATACTGATCAGGTTCAGAAAGCTGGATCACCATGGTCAGTTTGCGACGACGTGCGACTTCGGATGCACCAACATCGCTGTGCCAGTCATAATGACCGCGCAAGTCCCCTGCATAGCAGGCAATCTGGGCGTCCTCGGCAAAGTCGGTCAGGCCGAAATCAAACACATTGCGGTTCACATCGGCCACCAGATCAATGATCCGGCGGGACACGACCGGTTCCTGTGTTTCATTGAACCAGGTGATTTTCGAACGGCGGATATGGGTTGCGGTTTGCCCCTGGACCAGACCGCCTTCATCCATCTCGTGGGCGAACCCTTCGATCAGACGATCACAGGTTTCAGTATCGAGCGCATTCGGGACAACAGCATACATTTCTTCAGGGAACATCACCACATTCTCCATGCCGCACGGGCCTTGTGATTTAACGTCTCGGGCCCAAGACAATTCTTTTGCGGTGAGTTGCTATTACGACCAAACCCCCGGCAATACCAGCAAATTTGATCCCCTGTGCCATGACATAAATCACAGGGTTCTATGCAAGATTGATCACGCGTCCACCTGCCGCTGCCCCGTCTTCGGGATCATGGGTCACCATCAGGGTCGGCAAGCCATTCTTGCGGCACAGATCAAAAACAAAGGCCCTGATCTGATCGCGCAATGCGCTATCAAGTTTTGAAAACGGTTCATCAAGCAAAAGCGCACAGGGCTCGGACAACAATACCCGCATCAGGGCCACACGTGCACGTTGCCCGCCCGATAATGTTGCCGGGTCTCGATCGGCAAATCCGTCCATGTCCGCACTTTTCAGGGCTTCCTCGACCCGTGCCCGCCGGCTGTCTTTGCCCTTGATCGATGCGGGCAAGGCAAAGGCAAGATTGCCGCCAACCGAAAGATGCGGGAACAACAAGTCATCCTGAAACAAAATACCGACATGCCGGTCCTGTGGCGGGCATCCATCAAGTATCCGACCATCCAGAATGACCTGCCCTGACACATCAAACTGCGCGGGCAAGGTGCCACAGATATGCCCCAGCAAGCTTGATTTACCCGAACCGCTTGGCCCCATCAGGGTGACGATTTCGCCCGGCGCAATCACAAGATCAACCGCAACCAGTTCCCGACCGGCAAGACCGATATGCACATCGCGAAGTGCAAGACCTGTTTTTAATCCGTCGGCCATCGCCTATCCCCTGTTCTGTGCATCCATGCCCCGCCGATGGCGGAACAGGATTGCCGGTATCAGCAACGCACAGGCAAATCCGGCAAATGGCAAAACCATCTGCAACAATCCATAAATCCCGATCATCCGCCGGTCTCCGCCCGATGCCAGTGCCACGGCCTCGGTCGTGACGGTGGCAAAGCGTCCGGCACCGATCAAAAGTGTTGGCAGATATTGCCCGACTGTCACCGCCAGCCCGACCGCCGTCGCGGTCATAACCGCACGGGTCAAAAGTGGCAGGCGCACCTGCCAGAACACACGCGCAGGCGACGCACCATGACACAATGCCGTCTGCCCATAGCGCGGATCAAGGGCGCGAAACGGATCAGAAAGCGACAAGAACACATAGGGCAACACAAACACCAGATGCGCCACCACCACCGATATCAGGGTTCTTTCCAACCCGATCAGGGTAAAGAACACCTGCAACCCGAACATGAAGCTGATCTGCGGCACCAGAAGCGGCAAATAAACAAGCCACATCGCCCCGCGACCGGGCTTATGCGTGCTGCGTGTTTCCTGTTCGAGACATCCCAGGACAAGCGCAATCGCGATCATAACAGTCGGGATGGCAATTAAAAGCGTCGCGCCAAGATGACGACCAATCGCATCATATTCACGCATCCAAAGGCGCAAGCTGAAACCGCGTGGCAGAATATCGGGAAAACCCCAAAAACCCGCAATGCTCCAGACCAAAAGGATGACTAGCCCAAGGATCACCGCACCGGCGGCAAGCCCCGCCAAAATGGCTGAACCGGACCGAAGCCCGCCATCGCGGGCAAACCGCCAACCGTTTTGCGCCCAACCATATCCAAGCACAGCCACAATCCGCTCGCCCGCGATCCAGATCGCAATCGCCCCAACGACAACAAGCAATTGAAGGATCGCGGCACTGGACGCCATAAAGCGCAAACCAAGATCAGGATCGGATAACCAGCCCAATATCCGAACCGCAAGCGGCGCGGGCGTCGTCGGTCCCAGAATGATCGCCACATCAACAACCGAGGTGGAATAGGCAAGTACGGCCAAAACCGGCAACCGGATTTGGGGGTAAATGCGGGGCAATGTAGCCTTGAACCAACCTGCAATCCGGCCATAGCCCAATGTTGCAGTTATTTGGGCAGTTCGTTCGGTGTCTGCCTGTGGCAGGGCCGCCAGTGTCATCAAAAACAGAAACGGGATTTCCTTGGCAACCAGTCCGGCAATCATCGCCAAACCCCATGGATCATGAATGATTGCGATATCGGGCGGGCGTTCCCAACCGGCAAATTGCGCAACCAGCCGGGCAATCCAGCCCGATGGCGCAATCAAAAAGGCCAGACCGAATGCCGCCGTTGCATGGGGCACGGACAGGATCGGCGATAATATCCGCTGCATGGCCCGAAACACAGCCGTCCCCTGCCATGCAGCACAAAACAGCATGACAATCGCAACCGAGATAAAACTGGCAACAAGACCATTGACCAGCGACAGGCGCACCGACTGCCAAAGTCCGGGTTGGTCAAACAAGGCAATCCACGGATCAAGTCCGGGTTCAATCCCGCCAAGGGCCGGTAAAATGCCAAAGGCAGGCAGCAAAGTGCCAATCAGCCCGGCAGATACGGGGCCGATCATAAAGGCAATCGTAATGATGGGGACAAATCGCAACATGCGCGATTATTGCACCACGCCGTAATGTTTCTGCCATTCGGTTTCGACCAGCTCCATCCAGCTTGGATGGGGTTCGGGCAGAACCGTTCCACGTTCAGCCGGTGCCAGGGACGCAATGCCAAGATCAAGATTGGCAAAGGCTTCCTGCATGTCAGCGGGCAGTTTATCCATCGCCAAAACCGTATCAGCTCCCCAATATTGCGGGTCCTGTTTGCGCAACTGTGCTTCTGGTGACATCAGGAAATCACCCAGAACAACCGCCCCGGCCTTGGCCGACGCATTATAGGGAATGGCAACAAAGTTGGTATTGCCCAGCGTGCCATTGTCAAACACATAGGAACGCACAGTATCAGGAAGCTCGAACGCCTCGATCGCCGATGAAACTTCGCCCGAGCTGAATGAAAATGCGATATCAACCTCGTTATCACCAAGCAGGGTCCGCATCGCCGCCCCGTTCTGCGGATAGGCCTGTCCATTGCGCCACAAAAGCGGCTGCAAATCTTCAAGATATCCCCAAAGCGGTTCAAGAACGGCCTTGGCATCGACTTCATCTGCGGGTTGTTGCAATACCTTGGGGTCTTTGACCAGTTCGGTCAGGATCTGCTTCAGGAAAGTCGATCCCATATAGTTTGGCGGCTGCGGATAGGTGAAACGCCCCGGATTTTTCACAAGCCATTCCAGCAAACCTTGTGCTGATTTCGGCACGCTATCAAGTTTGGCCGTGTCGTAATAGAAACTGACCTGCGCCATGCCCCACGGTGCTTCAAGCCCGTCGGTCGGAACGGTAAAGTCATTCACCACGGTCGGCTTGCCTTTGACATCGACATAGTCAAAGTTGGGCGTGTCTTCGACCCACGGACCAAACAGCAATTCATTGCGTTTCATCGCGGCAAAGTTTTCGCCATTAATCCAGATCATATCAACCGCCCCGCCGTCATTAACCCCGGCGGTCTTTTCTGACAGTACCTTGGTGACCGCATCGGCGGTATCAGTCAGTTTGACCTGAACGACCTTGACGCCATAACGTTCAAAAACCTGATCACCGGCCCAGGCGATATAATCGTTAATGCGCGGCTCCCCGCCCCAGGCATGCCAGTAAACCGTCTGCCCGCGTGCCTGATCAAGAACCGATTGCCAATTGCCGACATCCGGTGCTGGATCGGCAAAGGCCGGTACGGAAACCGATGCAGTTGCAATGCCCGTTGCCAGGGCCAGCGCAGAGACAAAAGCACGCATTCGTAAGCGCATGTCGGACAATCCTTTTCACCTGATAACCTGTCACCATCGCCCATTTCATATGGGGATGATCGCGGTAGCTGCTTGATTTTATTGTTGGCATTGTTTTAAGCGCCAACAGAGTAAAATCAATTCACGCTTGCGTTAGATCGCGATGAAACACACCTTACTCCCTGTCAATTAATCGTACGCACAGCCTGCATTGGGGTTTTGATAATGTTTGAATGGATGAGCGATCCGCACATGTGGATGGGTCTTGCCACCCTGACCGCGTTGGAAATCGTTCTGGGGATCGACAATATCGTTTTCCTCTCGGTGATCGTTTCCAAACTGCCCAAAAACCAGCAGGCGGCGGCACGACGGATCGGATTGCTTGCCGCGATGGGAATGCGGTTGGCACTTCTGGCCGGGATTGCCTGGGTGATGCAATTGACCGCCCCGCTATTTGCCGCCTTCGGACAGGAAATAAGCGGGCGGGATTTGATCCTGATTGTCGGCGGTCTGTTTTTGATCGCCAAGGCATCCAAGGAAATTCATCACACAATTGACGAACCCGAAGAACACGGGCCCGGCAAACTGATGACCGGCTTTGCCATGACCATCATCCAGATCATGCTGCTGGATATCATTTTCTCGCTTGATAGCGTGATCACAGCGGTTGGTCTGGTCGATCACATTTCAATCATGGTGATTGCCGTGATCCTGTCCGTTCTGGTCATGTTGGCAGCCGCCAAAACCATTGGCGACTTTGTTGAAAAGCACCCGTCGGTTAAAATGTTAGCGCTATCATTCCTGATACTGGTCGGGTTTGTACTGTTGCTTGACGGGGTCGAGATCCATGTCCCCAAAGGATATATCTATTTCGCGATGACCTTTAGCCTCGCGGTCGAAACCCTTAATCTTTTGAACCGCAAACGCAAACTGAAACGCCGCGCACAAGAGAACGGATCATGAAAAAAGTTTCTCCGCCCCAATGCCTGCAAAACGCGTTTGATGAAAACAACCTTGATCATGTCGAGGTGTTCGAATTTCCCGATGGCACGCGCTCGGCTGCTGACGCGGCAAACGCGATTGGCTGTGATATCAGTGACATCGGCAAATCACTGGTCTTCATGACCGAAGGCAATAAACCCGTGCTGATTATCATGAATGGCGCCGAACAGGTCGATCTGAACAAGGTCGCAAGCCTGATCGGATTATCGATCCGCAAGGCCGATGCCACCGAAGTCCGCGAACATACGGGTTACGCCATTGGCGGCGTCCCGCCATTTGGTCATGCGCATCCGGTTGAAACCCTGATTGATGCCAAACTTCTGGCCAAGGAAACCATCTGGCTTGCCGCAGGCACGCCCAAAACGGTGTTTTCACTGACACCTGATGAATTGCGCAATGTCACGGGAATTGACACCGGGGTCCACATCGCGGCCTGATCAACCGCGATAATCCCGACCACATCAGATCACATCAGATCAACCCGTCATCGCGGGTGGCGGAACGTGTGCCAATCTCGTCCAGTTCGTCCTGTTCTTTTTTGTCTTGCTCGGCCCGTTCGGCTTCGACACGGTTGCGTTCGGCGATTTCGGCCGTCTTCATTTCCTTGAAGGCATCGGCCACTTCATCGCGGAAGGCATCAATCTTGGCCTCCTGATCGGCAATCATTTTGCTGATGGCCTCGCGCTCGGCGATCACGGCATTGGCAAACCCGCCATAGGCAAACCCCGCAAGCTCGGGATTCTCGGCTGCAATGCGCTGTTCGCGAAGAACGGCCTGTTCAAGGGCTTCCTTCTCGGCCTCAAGCTTCCCCAGCACGCCAAACATTTCACCAAGCTGGCGTTGCTTGTCATCAAGCGCCCATTTGCGCATGCGTACCAGTGTTTTGAAATCCTTGGCCATCGGTTACGTCCCGACATTCCAGACAAATGCCATCACGCGATATTATCCCCGATTGCCATCACGGCGAAGGGCGCGCTTGGCTTCGTTCAAATCGCGTTCACCACCGGAATTTGACCGGCTGTTGACCTTCGGCCCGCGATTGATTTTGGGACCCGTCGAAGGCGGCGGTGCCGGTGCAGCGGCCGGCATTTCATTTGGAACACCCTGCGCCCCGGGCCGGTTGGCCTGCCCGTTTCTGGCCCCCTGTTGTGCCGCTTGTGCCGGATCGGGTTCTGCTGCCAGCATATCAAGTCTGCGCGCCAGCTCGTGATACCCTTCATTAAGGCGGGTACATTCGATTTTGCGCTGTTTCAGGAATTCTTCGATCAGCGGGAAATAATGGATGGCTTCGTCGACTTTGGGGTCCGTCCCCTGCCGATAAGCCCCCAACCGGATCAGTTCGGCCATATCTTCGTAGGTTGCAAGCAACTGACGGGCGCGGGCAACGATCTGGTTTTCTTCCTCGCTGTTACAGCCGGGCATGGTACGCGACACACTGCGCAGGATATTGATCGCCGGATAGCGCCCCTGTTCGGCAATCGAACGATCCAGAACAACGTGCCCGTCAAGAATACCACGCACCGCATCGGAAATCGGTTCGTTATGATCATCCCCGTCAACAAGGACGGTGAACAGACCGGTAATCGATCCCTGCCCCGGACCACCGGGACCGGCACGTTCAAGAAGGCGTGGCAATTCCGCGAACACGGTTGGCGTATAGCCCTTGGATGCAGGCGGTTCGCCGACCGACAGGCTGATTTCACGCTGTGCCATGGCAAAACGGGTAACGGAATCCATCATGCACAAAACATCACGCCCGATATCGCGGAAATATTCCGAAATCGCCATGGTCATATAGGCCGCCTGACGGCGCATCAACGGGGGTTCGTCCGACGTCGCCACAACGACCACCGACCGGCGCAGACCTTCTTCGCCCAGATCATCCTCGATGAATTCACGCGCTTCGCGACCACGTTCCCCGATCAGTCCGACCACCGAAACATCCGATGTCGTGTGCCGGGTCATCATCGACAGCAAACTGGATTTACCAACACCCGACCCGGCAAAGATGCCCATACGTTGCCCGCGACAACAGGTCAGGAATGTGTTCATCGCCCTGATGCCCAGATCAATCTTGCCCGACACGCGCTGACGCGAATGGGCCGATGGCGGCATATTGCGCATCGGATAGGCCTTGTTACCCTCTGACAGCGGTCCTTTGCCGTCAACCGGCTCGCCAAAGGCATTCACAACACGCCCCAACCAGCTTTCATCGGGATAGACCTGTGGTTGGGTATCGCCCAGTTCGACCTCGCACCCGATCCCGATGCCATCAAGGATACCAAACGGCATCAAAAGGGCCCGTTCGTTGCGGAAACCGACCACCTCGCAGATCACCGCCTTGCCATCACGTCGCTTGACCTTGCAGCGGTCGCCAACCGACAGTGCGCCTTCGACACCGCCAATTTCGACCAGCAAGCCAAGCACCGCAGTTACCCGTCCGACCACGCGGTAATCGGGAATGCGACGAAGCTCGGCGATGATGTTACGACCAATCTGAAACACGTCTCTGAACTTTTCAGCCAGCGGTTGATATCAAACTCCGTGACACGGGGACTGGCAAATCGCGCCGCGTCGTACCAAATATATTGGCATATTCGACGTTAAAAAGCTGTGTAGACGACAAAAAGGCAAAAATTTTGTCTGTGCGCCCCCAGTGGGTTAACGTCGCAAACCGTTGGGAAAACTCGCATTCCGGCCCCGAGTCGTGTTTTGGGATGAAAAAAAGTTAACAAGATGCGACTCGCCTGCTTGCCACGAGTCGCAAAGCAACGTATCGTTAACGGAATGGGAAAAAATTTCCTACCGACAAACGTTGGGGCGCTTGTCAAATAACCGGATCAACACGGACTTATTGCGGAACACGGTAACGGAGCAGAGACATGCGGGTGCTGCTTGTAGAGGATGACAACACCTATGCCGATAGCATCGAATTGATGCTTAAGTCGGAAGGCATGGTGATTGACACAACCGACCTTGGGGAAGATGGCCTCGAGATCGGCAAGCTGTATGACTACGACATTATTCTTTTGGACCTGATGCTGCCAGATATTGACGGCTACGAGGTCCTTCGACGTTTGCGCGATGCGCGCGTCGACACGCCGGTTTTGATCCTGTCGGGTCTGACCGAAACCGAAGACAAGGTCAAAGGCCTTGGCTTTGGCGCCGACGACTATCTGACCAAACCATTCGACAAGGTCGAATTGCTGGCACGTATCCAGGCGATCGTTCGTCGTTCGCGTGGCCATGCCCAGTCGATGATTTCGACCGGCAAACTTAACGTGAACCTTGATGCACGCACCGTCGATGTTGACGGTTCGCCGCTGCATCTGACCGGCAAGGAATATGGTATCCTTGAACTGTTGTCGCTGCGCAAGGGCACGACACTGACCAAGGAAATGTTCCTCAACCATCTTTATGGTGGGATGGACGAACCGGAACTCAAGATCATTGACGTCTTTGTCTGCAAACTGCGCAAGAAAATCCAGTCTGCAACCAAAGGCGACAACTACATTCATACGGTTTGGGGCCGCGGTTACGTCCTGCGCGATCCTGATACCAATAGCGCTGCCGCCTGATTTCCGACCTTTCCTGTCCAACTGTGTCCGGAAACGTCTCTGCAGTGCTCGTTACACAAAAAGCCCCGGTTCTGCACCGGGGCTTTTTGCATTCCAGTTTGCCGGTATCGACCGTTAGGGCAGATGAATAAACGGATGGATCATCCCGTTCACCTGAAGCCAGTCAAACAATTCCATCAGCGGCACAGCCAGGAAAAACACCATTCCGTCCCGCAATGTCCGCCACAACAGTTTCGGCCGAACCGCGATCGTTTCCTGATCCTTCCAGGTCGCAAAGCGCGGACCGAAACGCGGCACACGTGCCTGATATTCCTTAAACGTGTCGCCAAACAATTCGGCAAGGGCGCGTTCCTCGCGCAGGATCACCGGCAAAAACACCGCAACCGCCCCCAGCACAAAGACCATTGAAATAACAATGCTGCCTGTCTGCGCGCCAACACCGGCCGCACCGATAAAGCTGAAAACATAAAGGGGATTGCGACTGATGGAATAAGGACCAGTATCGGTCAGTTGCTGCGCCTTGCGACCACCAATATAAAGCGTGCACCAGGCCCGGCCGAAAATGGCAATGGCAATCAGCAACATGCCCGCCGCCTCGACCAGTTCATGGGTCGACATCTGCACCTTGGCCAGTGACTGGATCATCGGCAAGGCACCAAGCAATACAACGGCAAGCGCCGCAATAATCAACTTGCGGCGACGTTGCAGCAACGTCAATGCCTGACGCGGCGCGGCGATTGTCTGGGTCAATTGAGGGATCATGTTCATTCCCGACGTTTCAGTTTAACGGAAACAGTCGGCAATGAACCGGCTGCCGACTACTTTTTGTCGTCCGGTTTGCCGAAACGTGACCGATCAAACGTCGAAGCAGGGCGGGTGGTTCCGGATGTACCGGACGAACTGCCACTGGACGGGTTTGACGTCGTTCCACCGGCACCTGTTCCAGTACCCAGTGGACGGCGATAGGTCGAACCGGTGGTTCCGGTCGTCCCCGGACGGGTTGTCGAACCTGTACCAGTCGAACCTGACGGTTTGCTGAACGAGCTTCCTGTTGTTCCGGTGGTGCCAGTGGTCCCCGGACGGGTCGTCGAACCGATCCCGCCAAGTGGCCGCTGCGTTCCCGTACCAACAGTGCCGGTTGTTCCCGTTGTGGTCGGGCGCGTTGTAGACCCAAGACCGCCCGTTGTCGACGGACGCAGGCCGGCTGTACCGGTGCCTGTGGTTGTCGTCGGACGGGGTGGTGGTGTGCTGCCAGCCGTACCGGCGGTACCCGCCGCACCGGTTTGCATGTGTTTTGGTTTCGGGAAGGCAAAGCCGCCCGCCGCCGCACCTGCTGCGGCACCGGCACCGGCACCGGCGGCCTGCACTTTTTCAAGAGCACTGACATCAACATCCGGTGCCCCCGGACGGTTCAGCTGATAAATGCCGCGCTGACGGGCAAGCGGTTTGAACTTGTCAGAAATCCCCAGAACCGTTTCCGCACCGCCAAGGAACAGGAAACCGTCGTCGGGCATCAATGCCGCCACGCGCGACAACACATCACTTTTGGTCGGCTGATCGAAATAGATCAGGACGTTGCGGCAATAAACGACATCAAACTGCCCCAGCGGACGGAAATCTTCCAGAAGGTTGAATTCCTTGTACTGGACCTTGGAGCGAATTTCCGATGAAATCTGCCACTGGTCTTCTTTCTTCTGGAAATATTTGACCAGAAGCCCGATCGGCAGTCCCCTTTGGACTTCGAACTGGGAATAAAGACCGGCCCGCGCCTTGGTCAGAATTTCACGCGAAATGTCGGTCCCGATGATTTCAACCCGCCAGCCCGCAAGCTGGGATTTGAATTCATCCAGGATCATGGCAAGCGAATAGGGTTCCTGCCCCGATGATGCCGCCGCACACCAGATGCGCAAATGACGTTTCGACGCACGTTCCTTGATCATGTGTGGCAACACAACATGGCGGAACTGGTCAAACGGTTTGGTATCGCGGAAGAAGAAACTTTCATTGGTGGTCATCGCATCGACGACTTCTTCGACCAGATTACGGTCGCCACCACGCAGGGTTCCGATAAGTTCGCCGAGATCCTTAAGCCCACGCTTGCGCGCAATCGGCATCAGCCGGCTTTCGAGCAGATAAGTCTTGTCCTCGCTCAGAACGAGCCCGGACTTGGACTTAATCAGTCTGCTTACGAAATCGAAGTCTTCCGGCTTCATCATTGTGGGTTAACGACCCCCCGCAAATTTTTTGATATAGGCCGCAATTCCGCCAACCGGCAAGACGGCGGAACAGATACCTGCATGTGCTGCTGCGCCTGGCATCCCCCACACAACACTGCTTTGTTCATCCTGCGCAACGACCATCCCCCCGGCATTCACTACGTCGCGACCACCCAACATACCATCCTGACCCATTCCGGTCAGTATCGCGGTTAGAATATTTCCACCGTAACTGGCGACCAGACTGCGCAACATCGGATCAACCGACGGACGACAGAAGTTTTCCGGTGCATTCTGGTTCAGCATCAGATGCCGGGAACCACCGCGTCCCTCCACTGTCATGTGGTAATCACCGGGCGCAAGATAAACCTGTCCGCCAACAATCGGCATATTGTTCTTGCCTTCCTGACACTTCAAACCGGTCAGGCGCGTAATATGTTCGGCCAAAATCGTCGTAAAGGTCGCAGGCATATGCTGGGTAATGAAAATCGGCTGTCTTACACCGTTCAGACCGCGCAAAACTTCAAACAAGGCCTGCGGCCCACCTGTCGAGCTGCCGATTGCAATGGCTTCGACATTCACCCGCTTTTCCGGCAACAGGCTTATCTCGCCGCGCGATGCAGGACGGCGCACCGGCGCCGGTGCCGAAGCATCACGCGCGCCCTTTAAACGGCCGGGCTTTGTCGCCCCTTCGGAAGCATTTGCAGCCGCACGACGTGGCGCAGCAGCAGGTGATGCCTGCATTGGCCGTGTTGGCGTTGCAGATGCCGATTTCGGTGCGCCCCCTGCCGCAATCGCGGCATCACGGATCAAACGCCCCGGATCACGCGAAGGGGTTTGCGGACGGGTCGGAATGCTGTTGGCAACCGCCGCACTGCGGGTTCCCGAAACACCATCAGCAGGACTGTTGTCCTTAAGATTCTGGGGCTGGGACGATGCTGAGGTCTGCGGTGCCGGATGATGTGGCTGAACCGGTGCCTGCCGCATCTGCATGGCCTGCGGGCGCGGATGCTGTTGCATCGGACGCGGACGCAGTTCGGCGGTAAATCTTTTGCGCTGGATGCGCCCCTGCTTTTGCAGTTGCTGATGTTCGACCGACATTTCCGCACGGAACGGGCCCTGCTTGCCATCATGATGTCCGTCATCAGCCGGATGATCATGATCGGCTTCGGCCGGATGTGCAGATGCTTCTTCCGGAGCGTGATCGTCTTCGTGGGTTGGCTCGGCATCCGCATGCGCAGCCGCTGTTGCCGCCTCTTCGACTTCCAGCATCTTGCGACGCTGTTCCGCCCATGCCTTGACCTTGTCAAGAAGCTCGGCACGGAAACCGGCACCGACATTCAGGTCTTTGGATGAACTCGGCTTGGGGATGTAATCCACCGCACCAAGGGTCATGGCCTGAAAACTGATATCGGCATTTCGCTTGGTCAGGGTCGATGCCATGATCACCCGAACGGTCGGATCGATTTCCAACAGTTTGGGCAAGGCCGTCAAGCCATCCATAACCGGCATTTCGATATCAAGAACAATGACTTCGACGCCACCTTGTTCCATTACCGATAATGCTTCTTCGCCATTGCTGACCGATCCGATGACTTCGATTTCCGCGTCATCGGACATCATGCGTGTCACAAGTCCGCGCACAATGGCGGAATCATCCACGATCAGAGTTTTGTATGGCGAATGGATAGGCGTGTCTTCCACGTAGCAGGTCCCCGCTTGGATCAGGAGATCAATCTCGAAATACTGGAATGGCACCGCAAAAGTGCCATCCAGTCTAGATCAGGCCGACCTGTTCAAATTTCGCCTGAATGATCTCGCTGTCGAACGGTTTCATGATGTATTCGTTCGCACCGGCTGTGATTGCTTCCTGAATATGCTCCAGATCGTTTTCCGTCGTACAGAAAACGACAACCGGCTCATCTCCGCCCGGAGTTGCACGCAAGTCACGCAGGAACTCGATCCCGCTTTTAACTGGCATGTTCCAGTCAAGCAGAACCGCATCTGGCATGGATTCAAGGCATTTTTCCAACGCCTCTTGTCCGTCTACTGCCTCTACGACCGCAAAGCCCAATTCTTCAAGGATGCGGCGCGCCACCATTCGGATGACTTTCGAATCATCGACGACGAGACAACTCTTCATCGACTTCCTTCTCGTTTATTTAGGTCGTTAAGCCACTAACGGCAGAATACCGGGCACATTACGCGCCCGGCATGTCAAAATCTATATTACCCAGCCTGCTTGATCGACGAGGTAAAATCAAGAAGACGTGTGACGTCGAGAATCACCAGAAGCTTTTTATCCAGACGGAAGATACCGTCGGAAAACTCGCGCCAGCGCGGATCAAGCGTTGCCGGGTTCTGCTCGAACGCCTTTTTCGGCACGCTCAGAACTTCGCCAACCTGATCGACCATCAGGCTGTAAAGCTCGCCGCCCTGATCGACCACGATGCTCATGCCGGGATTGTCGTCATCCTTGTCACGCAGACCAAGACGCTTGCGCACATCAATGGCAGTCACGATACGTCCGCGCAGGTTCAGCGAACCGGCAACTTCTGGCGGGGCCAGCGGAATGCGCGTAATGCGCTGCGGACCAAGCACGTCCTGAACGGTCAGAACCGGAATGCCAAAAAGCTGCTTGCCGATATAGGCGGTAACGAAATCCTGGCTGTCACCACCAAGATCAAGCGCGCCGCCTCTTTCGTGGCTCGGGACGAGTGCGTTGCTATCGCTCATTGTACTTTCTCCCGATTATACGTTGCTCAATGTCTGGACCAGGGTCGAGACAAGCGCATCACGGTCAAACTTCGCGACATAGTCGCTGAAACCGACCTGACGACCGCGTTCGAAATCTTCTTCGCTGGTGTGCGAAGACAGGGCAATGATCGGAACTTCGCCCCACTGCTCGTCATTCTGAAGCGCCTCGGCGAATTCAAAGCCGTTCATACCCGGCATTTCAATATCGCTGATGATCGCATCAAACAGATCGCCGCGGTTCTTAAGTTCCATCGCCTGTTCTGCGGTCTCGACCGCCGTCACCCGGAAACCGGCCACCGACAGCATCGGTGTCAGCAGGTTACGGAAGAACGGGCTGTCATCGATCAGAAGAACACGCTTCTTCTCGCCGCCATTATCCTCGGTTCCGAACCAGTCACTGAACGCCAGTTCAAGATAGTAACCGGCATCAATAAGGTCGGTTGCCTTGCCATCGATCACAGCCGAACCAACAAGTCCGTCCTGATCTGCGGTCAATTCAACATTAAGGACATCATCGACGATATCGACGATTTCATCAACCACCAGACCCATGGTCCGTTCGCGATCCTGGAAGACCAGGGTCGGCTGGCGACCTTCGGCCTTCATCTGATAGCTGCCGTCAATAAAGACCAGCGGCATCAGCTTGCCACGATACTGAACCAGCGGGCGACCGTTGGAATGTTCGATATTCTCGACATCGATTTCTTCAAGACGGGCAACAAGGGCGAGCGGAACCGCACGCACTTCGCTGCCACCGGCCCGGAAGACCAGCATCGAGGTGGTTTCGCGATCCGAAGCATCGGTTTTGGCTTTGCCTTCGACACCCTGCGAACCACCCACGGTGATTTCGCCGGTGCGGGTCGCAATGCCGTTCGGATCAAGGATCATGATCACGCTGCCATCGCCAAGGATCGTGTTACCCGAGAACAGCGACAGATCACGCAGGATCGGTGCGACCGGTTTAACAACGATTTCCTCGGTATCGAAGACGCGGTCAACGATGATACCGAACGAATAGGTGCCGACCTGGGCAACAACGATGAATGCTTCTTCATCGACGCCCTCGTCACTTTCTTCCTTGGTATCCAGACCGAGAATTTTCTTCAACGTCACCAGCGGCAACAGACGGTTGCGCAAACGCAGAACCGGCGTGTCGTGGATACGTTCGATCGAATGTTCGGAATTGTTCGATGCACGAACAAGTTCAAGGACGCTGATCTGCGGAATGGCAAAGCGTTCGCCGCCACTTTCGACGATAAGGGCCGAAACAATCGCAAGGGTCAGCGGGATCTTGATGATAAAGGTCGAACCACGGCCTTCGACCGATTTCAGTTCAACCGTACCACCGATCTTTTCGATGTTGGTACGCACAACGTCCATACCCACGCCGCGACCGGAAACCGACGTTACCTTTTCGGCGGTCGAGAAGCCCGGCTTGAAGATGAACTGCTGAATCTGCTGTTCAGCCATCCCTTCAAGTTCGCTTTCGGTGGTCAGGCCGTTGGCAATTGCCTTTGCCTTGATACGATCAAGGTTCAGGCCACGACCGTCATCGGAAATCTCGATGATGATGTGACCGCCTTCGTGATACGCATTCAGCGTCACGGTACCGGTTTCAGGCTTGCCTGCTTCGCGACGGCCCGGAATATCTTCCAGACCATGGTCGGCAGAGTTACGAACCATGTGGGTCAGCGGATCCTTGATCAGTTCAAGAACCTGGCGATCCAGTTCGGTATCGGCACCGATCATTTGCAGATCGATCTTTTTGTTCATCTCAAGCGCAAGGTCGCGAACAATACGCGGCAGTTTCGCCCAAGCATTGCCGATCGGCTGCATACGGGTCTTCATCACACCTTCCTGAAGGTCGGTGGTGATGTGCGACAGGCGCTGCAACGGTACGGTAAATTCACTGTCATCCTTGCCGCGTACCATCTGCAACAGCTGGTTACGGGTCAGGACAAGCTCGGAAACCAGGGTCATCAGGTTTTCAAGCAACTCGACATTCACACGAATGGTCTGGGCTGCGACCGAGCTTTCCTTGGCTTCGCCACGCGGGGCTTCGGCCTTTTGCTCGGCTGCCGGTTTCTTGGCCGGTGCAACCTGCTGGGACTTCGCCGCTGCCGGGGGTGCCGGTGCAGGCGCCGGTGCTTCCGGTTCGGACGAAGTTGCAAATTCGGGATCGACTTCGGTTGCGTCAAACGCAGCCTGAAGCGCATCGCTATCAACCGCGACACCGCTTTCCGGAACGTCGAGCGGCGGCTCTTCGACCGGTTCGGGTTCCGGCGCAGCAGCTGCTGCCGGTGCAGAACCACCCAAAATCGTGCCGGTATCGGCAAAATGGTTCAGGCGTGCGATCAGATCGGCGTCATTGCCATCCGGCTCGGCTTCGTTCTGTTCAAGCTCGCCCAGCAGATATTTAATCGTATCGATGGATTCCAGAACCAGCGTCACCGCCTCGGCGGTCACAACCAGCTCGCCATCGCGGATTTTGCCAAGAACGTTTTCACCGGCATGCGCAACGGCTTCAAGGCGCGGCAGCCCAAGGAAACCACAGGTCCCCTTGATGGTATGCACCAGACGGAAGATGTTCGACAGAATGTCCGGATCATTCGGGTTCTGCTCAAGCTTCACCAGCTCAACGTCAAGCGTCGAAAGACTTTCCGAAGTCTCGGTCAGAAATTCACTTAATAGATCGTCCATATACCCCCTCCAAATCTCCGACAAAGGAACGTTTGCCGGAACCGGAACTCCCATTCCACGTGCTCATGGCCAGAAACGTATGTTACATCGGTTACTTACGTAGAAGCTAGCACACGTTATTACCAGACCCACAGGTCAAATTTTTATACATAGATCAATGCAATATTTCCGTCCTGTTGCAAGACCGAAAGCGCCCCGCCCGTCCGATTGGCAAGATTCCTGACGAAAAACCCGTGAACAGTACGCGGATCAAGTGTATCCGCCGCCACATCTTTCTCCAAGACCTCCATAACTTCCGGACGAAATGCCGCACGTTTGCCTTCTGCAAGGACAGTTGTACGACCGGATTCGTGTGAAACGGTAATGTCTCCGCCAAAGGGCAAAGCCTCGCGGGCCAACATCACCATGTTCAGGACGACTCGTCCATGAGCTGGATCAATTCCAAGGTCGGTCCAATCCAGACTGACCTTGCCTTCGGCTTCATAGGTCTGGCGTGCTGCATCGCGCATGGATTTGGTATCAACACTGTTGCCCGCCCGGCCAAAGGCCAGACGGAACAATTGCAAACGGCGCGCTGCTTCAAGGCCGCTTTTGCGCATAAGGGCAAGCGCCTCGTCATCGGCAACACCGTCTTCGCCCATCAGTTCCGCCCCGGCATTGACGGCACCAACCGGGCCGACAAGATCATGGCAAATGCGCGAACTGATCAATTCAATCAGCGTCATTTCAAGGGCGTGGTCCTGAACCATTACGCGGGTTCTCCAAGGTATTTTGATCTATTCATCAATGCATCACGTCCCCAAACATGATGCCCGGTCTCTCGGGCCCCATGATTGACCTTGATATGTTAAGAGCTTATTTAGCGAGGATGAAAATTAAGCGATCCCGACCCGGCAAAATTTGCCGACGGAACCTGCAAACATGACCAAAACCTGTTTGTACGACCCGACAAATTTGTGCGATGGACGCAAGCGACCTATATTACAGTCACGATACATTCAAGACAGAGCACCCCATGGATTTCTTGCTGACCCCAGGCACCATCGTCCGCCACCCCAACCAGCCCGACTGGGGTTTGGGCCGTATTCAGGCCGTTGACGGTGACAGGATTGCCGTCAATTTCGAAGAAGCTGGCCGCCAGATCATCCGGCCGCGCTATGTAGTGCTTGAAATTGTCGAAGCCGCGGCGGGCTACGAATAGGATTCCACGACCCGGGCTGTCGATAATCCCTGCCGGAGCCCCGCACGGATTGCCGACATCGATCCTGATCCGATGACCGCGCCTTGGCACACGAATTGCTGACATCGAATTGTTAATAAATTCGGCGTATGCAGAATTCAGGGCCCTATTGGATCTATCGCAACAGATAGACCCGCCTGATCATGCATATTCCGCCATAATCAAGGTCTGGACACTTCATGATTGCAGCCAACAAACCACCACGCGACAGCTTCAAGCAGCGCCACCATGTTGCCGCCTTCACCGTACTGGAACAATTTTCCCAGGGGCTGATCCATTTCGCGCGCAACCATGGCGGTGCGATCACCGAAGAACAGATTCTCAAGGCCATTGATGGCCTGCGCGAAAAAGAAGACCTGTTTGATGCGGCCTGGGCCGTGCTTGAAAGCGACCTTGAATCGATCAAGGCCCGCGAACATGCCGCAGTCCGCCATGATCCGTTTGGCCGTTTGCTTGTTTCGCGCTTTGATCACCTGCTTGAAGGCAGTACCGCGGGTGACATTGAACATGGTGCCCTGCCGCGTTCGATCCTGCAGCCGTTCTTCAAGGTGATCCGCATGATGGTCGGCATGGACATGCTTCAGGAAATCGACCGCGAAATTCATGAAATCATCGAAGCCCATGCCGACGAGGATGATGAACTGCGCGATCCGGCCGAATATTGGGATCACCTTGCCAAGGAACCGGCCGTCAAATTGCGGATCAATCTGGTCTTTGCGCGCATGGCCCTGCATTTCCGCGACTATGAACATCGCAAGAAATGGCTGCTTCAGCTGGTCAATGACAATCTGCCTGCTGGCGATGTTCCCTGGACCTTTACCGAGGCCCATTGCGTCCGTCTGCTCGATGCGCTGTTTGGTGATGTCCGTGAAATCCTGACCGTTCCGGAACAGTCCGCCGAACTGGTCGCGAAAATGGGCAGCGAAGATGTCGCAAGCCTGCGTGAAGTCATGAAATCGATTGATGCGGATATCGCCCGTCACGCTGCGGCGTAAGCCGGGCGCGGACAACCGCACATTTACCCAACGGTTACCCGTTACAGACATATGATCAAAGCCGCACAGCCGATATCTTTGGATATTGCCCGCGGCTTTTTTCTTTTCATCTGACGGAAAGGTGAATGCCCGACAGTTAATCGGGCTGGTCAACAGCGGGGCTGCTGTGCGACAGTTATGTTATAGAACACCCCGCGAAACTCAGAATAGTGTTGCAAACCAACGCCATGACCAAACCACTGATCGACAAATATGGCCGACATGTCTCGTACCTGCGCGTATCCGTAACGGATCGCTGCGATTTTCGCTGCACCTATTGCATGGCGGAAAACATGACATTCCTGCCCAAGTCCGAAGTCCTTTCCCTTGAAGAACTTGATCAGCTGTGCACGGCCTTTATCAATCGCGGTGTCCGCAAATTGCGCCTGACCGGCGGCGAACCGCTGGTGCGCCGTGGCATCATGGATTTGATTTCCGATCTGTCGCGTCATCTGAAAACCGGTGCGCTTGATGAACTGACCATGACCACCAATGGCAGTCAGCTTGCCACCTATGCCGATGATCTGGCCCGCCTTGGCGTCAAACGCCTGAACATCTCGCTTGATAGTCTCGATTCCCAGAAATTCACCGAAATCACCCGCCGCGGCCGCCTTGAACAGGTTCTCGCCGGGTTGGAGGCCGCCAAGGCCGCCGGGATCAGCATCAAGATCAACACGGTCGCGCTTCGGAATTTCAACGAAGATGAAATGTCGCGTCTGGTGTCATGGTGCGGCAAGGAAGGTTTCGATCTTTGCCTGATCGAAACCATGCCGCTCGGTGATATCGATGGCGACCGCACCGATCAGTATTTGCCGCTGACCGTGGTCCGTGAACGTCTGGAACAGGAATTCACCCTAATCCCGTCCGACCACGTCACCCCCGGCCCGGCCCGCTATACCACCGTGGCCGAAACCGGCGGGCGTCTGGGCTTCATCACGCCGCTCACCCATAATTTCTGCGAAGGTTGCAACCGAGTACGCGTGACCTGCACCGGTACGCTTTACATGTGCCTTGGCCAGGAAGACCACGTTGATCTGCGCGCCGCCCTTCGCACCGGCGATCCCCGCGCCCTTGATCAGATGCTTGATGCCGCCATGGACCTCAAACCCAAGGGCCATGATTTCGTCATCGACCGCAAAGGCCAGAAACCAGCTGTCGGTCGTCATATGAGTATGACCGGGGGCTAATTGCCTCCGCCATCAATCTTCGAAAAATCAGCGTCCCAACCGATCCGCATCTGTACCAGATGCGACGGGCAATCAGCGCAATCGCTGCTGCCAAAGCCGGGGACCGGAACAACTGTATTTGGTTCCTGAAACTTCGCCCGAAGTTCGCACTCGTTCCCGTCCGGCACCACCAGAACACTTACAACCCGCCCGACCCCGTTTGAAGTCAGTTCATCAACATGCCAGTGGGGTTTCTTGTCCTGCTTGCAGTGACGTTTGACGCGTGCGGCAATGCCGCCGGGGCCATTGGCCGAGCCGCAGTAAAGATAGGTGCCTTTGGCTAATATCGTTCCGGCGAAACGTTTGTTTTGAAGAGTCAGGTCAGTGGCGAGTTCGATCACCAAAACATATGCCCCGGCAACTTTGGGAAGCTGCCGGAGCGTTTCGTCATTTATCTCTTGGAAAAACCGGGTCACGAATTATCTGGATCGCGGAGCAGCAGATCAATCGAAAGCCCCGGTCCGGCCATGCCGTTGACCAGCACCGGTTCACAATGCTCGTTGATCCGGGCGGCAATGCGTTGGCGAAAACCGCTGAAGCGTTTTGAGGCAACCACGTCGACCGGTTCATCCAGATGCACCTCGACCCGGAACACGCCCGGTGTTGGCGTTGCCGTGACACTGCGGATCAGGCCGGTGACCGCATGACCAAGATATGATCCGGCAAAACGTTTGCCGATACCAAGGTCGGAAACATTGGTCGGGATATTGCGACGCGCCATGGCAACCGCCGTATTCCAATCGCGAAAACCGTGGCTTTGGGCCAGAAGTTCCAGCGATCCGGCATGTGATATCGAAACATCACGCGCAGCCAAGGCTTTGCGCAGGCGTTTGGCCTGTGCCTTGAATTGCTCGGTCGGGTCCGTGTCGATCTCGGCACGGCTGATATTGAGCGTATTAGAAGTCATTGTCGTCTCCACACAGGAGGCCGGGGGTCCGCATTGCCGGGCCGTACCCTGATCGGGAAACGGGTCCGATTTATCTATAAGCGCCCCTTTACCAAAGGATGAACCTTGCGGACGGCGGGTGTGCGCAACCCAAGGCTGGGTAATTAGCTTAATATCTTGCCCAAGACAAGCCTTGCAGCATCATTCACCAATGATTGATCCGCCCCCGTGCGCAGAAATTGACAGCCCCCGGCGCAACAACATATACCAGATAAAGCAGGTTATATCGGGCCCGCCAAGGATGCCCGATCAATTATAAGGAATAAACGCCATGGCCATGGAAGCCTATGAAATCGAAAGCATGATCAAGGAAGCCCTTCCTGATGCCGAGGTCCGTATCGAAGACCTGCGCGGTGATGGCGATCATTATGCAGCAATCGTTGTGTCTGAATCCTTCCGCGGCAAAACCCGCGTGGTTCAGCACCAGATGGTCTATTCCGCGCTGAAAGGCAAAATGGGCGGCGAACTTCACGCCCTTGCCCTTCAGACTTCTGCGCCGGAATAATCCCGCCAATCGGCATTTGGCAAACGCCAAGATCTTTTCGGGCGCCGGCATAAAATCGGCGCCCGATCTCGTTAAACCGGGAACGGCACGCCACCCACATGCAGTCCGGACCATGCAGCCCCATTAACTGACCACGGCTCATCAAAATGTCATCTCAGGATAAACCGGCTTTGATCGGTGCCGGACCGCTTGCCGGACTTGGTGCCTTTACCATCTGGGGCATTTTCGGCCTGTATTTCAAAATGGTGTCCTTTGCGGTGCCGCTTGAAATTCTGTCGCACCGGATCATCTGGTCGGCGGTTTTGACATTTGCGATGATTTTTGCGCTGGGCCGCCGCAAGCAACTCTGGGTGCTGATTTCATCGGCGCGCACCTTGGGGCTTTTGTTCCTGAGCAGCCTTTTGGTCGCCGGGAACTGGGTGATTTATATCTGGGCGGTCAATACCGGCAACGCACTTGAAGCAAGCCTTGGCTATTACATCATGCCGCTGATCATGCTGATTTTGGCGCGCATCTTCTTTGCCGAAAAGCTTAACCGCATCCAGATCCTGTCGGTTGGCATTTGTGCGCTGGGGGTTTTGAACCTTCTGGTGTCCTATGGGCATTTGCCCTGGATCGCGCTTAGCCTGTCGTCGCTTTTCGGGTTTTACGGGGTGATCCGCAAATTTGTCCCGGCCGATCCGATTGCCGGTCTTTTTGTTGAATGCGCCCTGATCACGCCCATTGCCCTGATCTATATGATCTGGCTGCATGCACAGGGCGACATGGCGTTTGGCAATACCGGCCTTACCAATGATTTGCTGTTTATCGGGCTTGGGGTTTGCACCACGATCCCGCTGATCATGTTTGCCTATGCCGCCCGGAACATGAAATTTTCGGTGCTGGGACTGATGCAGTATCTTAATCCCACCCTGCAATTCTTTGTCGCGGTTCTGGTATTTGGCGAAACCTTTACCAGTGCGCATATGGTGACGTATGGGCTGGTGTGGTTCGGACTGGCTGTTTTCACCTGGGATAACCTGCACAACGTGCGCAAAAACCGCCGCAACAGTTGACAGAACCACAGGTTCCAGCCATATCTTCGGCCATAAAAGTTTAATCTGTTTCCGCGGACGAGAGATCGCCGCCCAAGCCAAGGACAATCATTATGACCGACAATCCGGTTTTCGATCGCATCCAGAAGGACATTAACGATAACGACATCGTTCTGTTCATGAAGGGTACTGCAATGTTCCCGCAGTGCGGTTTCTCTGCTGCTGTGGTTCAGGTCATGGCGGAACTCGGCGTTCAGTTCAAAGACGTCAACGTTCTGGTCGATCCGGCAATCCGTCAGGGCATCAAGGACTTCTCCAACTGGCCGACCATTCCGCAGCTTTATGTTAAAGGCGAATTCGTTGGCGGTTGCGACATCGTTCGTGAAATGTTTGCGTCGGGCGAACTGGCCCAGCACATGAAAGACAAGGGCGTTGCTGTCGCTGCCTAAGGCGCGATAGATACCCGATCAGAAAACGCGCTGTGCAATATCGCCAGCGCGTTTTTTCTTGCCCACCGGTCTGGAAAACACATCTTTTGCGTTTATTGAACCGATGCTGGCAAAACTATTCCTTGATGACTTGCCCGAACTTCCCCATCTTTGATGGATGCGATCACATCGCGTCACTGGGGGAAGTTTCGGGGATGAAACACGCAATTAAATCAATCGTCTGTCTGGCACTTATGGTCTTTGCTGCGGGCGTGACATTACCCAATGCACCGGCATTTGCGCAGGCAGCGGCCCTTGCCGCCATCGCAAGTTCCAGTGACAACACGTCCCCCCCGACAAGTGTCGCAAGTGACGTCGCCGCCGATACATTCAGTTATTACGAATTCCTCGACGAAGGCGTTGAACGCACCCAGGAACGCATCGCCGAAACACAGGCAGGCCTGACCAATTTCGGTGCGGAGTGGGATGCGACTTCCACATACCTATCAACCGATGTCGGCTCCCGGGGCTTGATACATCTGATCATGTTTACCGTGATCTTTGTTGGTGTCGGGATCATTGCCGAGCTGATTTATCGTCGGGCAACCGCCCCGATGTGCGCCTTTGTTGAAGCGCAAACCCCGACCCTGTTCGTCAACAAGCTCAAACAGATTGCGGTTCTGTCCGTTCTGTCGATCCTGTCTTTGACGGTCTTTGCCATCGGGTCCATCGGCACTTTCATGATCTTTGACTGGACCGAGATCATGAAAAAGGCGCTGATGTCGCTTTTGATGGCGTTCTTTATGCTGCGCATTCTGATGATAGCCCTGCAATTCCTGTTTGCGCCAAAGGCCGACGGGTTGCGGATGATCAATCTTGATCCGTTGGCGGCAAGGAGACTGAGCAAGACCATCACGATTGCCGCGGCCGTGTCGCTGTTTTCATTCGGATTGGCCGGGGTGTTTAGCGCCGCCGAAACCATGGTGACAAGCGATATCATCCTGTTTGATATGGCTGTTATCATCACTGTGGCGTCGTTCTGTATCGCCAGCCTGTCACTTGGCCGGTTCTTTGCCGTCCATAAATCCGGCGATCAGATAGAAGCCATCGCCCTGCCGACGTCAATCGCACGCTTGTGGCCGACAATTGTCTGTGCATGGCTGATCGTCACCGGGGCGACCGCCATTATCGGGGCCGAACGCGGGCTTAAGGCCCTTCTGGCGATTGGCTTTGCCTGTTTGTTTGATGTCGTCTTGCGCAACATCATCGAAAGCCAGCATCGCAAAAAGGCACAAGTCGCCGAACAGCTTGCCCACGAACAAAACGCCGCCGCCGAGGCCGCCGCAATCGAGACCGACGAAGAGTTCGAACCGGTTAAACCCAAAATGCCGGTCTTTACCAGCGTTCTGAAACGGGCGGTGCGCCTTCTGGCACTTGTCTTTGTTTTGGCCAGCATGTGGCGCATCTGGGGATTGGATCGCCTGGCACTTTCGACAGATGCCGGGATCTTTGCCCGGATCATTGATGCCTCGACCGAGATCATCATGGTCCTTTTGATTGCCGATCTCGTCTGGTCACTGACCCGCACCTATCTTGACGAACGCATGAGCAGCAGCAATCAGGGAAATGCCGGGGATGAGGGCGGCGGAACCGGCCTTTCGCGCATTGAAACCCTTTTACCGTTGCTCAAGAACTTTGCCCTGACCGTGATTGTTATCATGGTCATCATGTTGACCCTGTCATCACTGGGCGTTGATATCGGGCCGCTGATTGCCGGTGCCGGTGTGGTCGGCTTGGCCCTTGGTTTTGGCAGTCAGGCACTGGTCCGTGACGTTGTCGCCGGGGTTTTCTTCCTGCTTGATGATGCGTTTCGCCTTGGCGAATATATCGAAGTCGATAACCTGCGCGGGCGGGTCGAAAACATTTCCATCCGCTCGATGCAGTTACGCCACCATCGCGGCCCGCTTCAAACCATCCCGTTTGGCGAGATCAAATCAATCGTCAACCACAGCCGTGACTGGGTGATCGTCAAACTCGAATTCCGGGTGCCGTTCGATACCGATGTCAACAAGATCAAGAAGCTGGTCAAAAAGCTGGCGGCGGAGCTTTTGAATGATCCGCTGATCGGGGACAGCTTCATCGAACCGTTAAAGTCCCAGGGCGTACGCCGGATGGAAGAATTCAACATGGTGATCGGGCTTAAATATACCTCCAAGCCCGGCGAACAATTCACCATCCGCAAAACCGTCTATCAAAGCGTTCTGGCGATGTTCAAGGAAAACGGTATCCAGATGGCATCACGCAACGTCAAGGTCGACGTCCCCGCCGATGCCACGCCCGAACAGAAACAGGAAGCCGCCGCCGCCGCCGCCCAACAGGCATCAGAGCAGCAAATGCAGCCCTAGCCTGCCTGCGCTCCACGAACCTGTTTGAAATTTTCGTCAGTCAAAGGCCAGGAAAATGGCCAGCACCGGCAAAACAATCAAGGCAAGGACGGTCGCCACCAGCATGGTGGTGGCCGTCCGTTCGCGCGCGGTTTCATAGGTTGACGCCATCAGAACCGAATTCACACCCGGCGGCAGGGCCGCGATGATAATGGCTGGTGCCAGACTTTGCATCGGAACCCCCAACATCATGCCAATCACAAAGACCAGGGCGGGCATCAGGCAGACCTTGGCAACAGCACCGATAATACTCGCCCCAAGATTGCCGCGCAGTTTCTGGCCGTAAATGCCCGCCCCGATCAGCAACAGGGCAATTGGCGGCATCGCAGACTTCAGCATGCCCAAAAAGGTGGTCGCGAACTGCGGCACGGGGATTTCAAAGGATGCAACAATCACCCCGCACAGGATGGCGACGATAATCGGATTGCAGATTTGCGCACGCAGGGTTTTAACGACGATGGCGGCCGGATTACCGCTTCGATTGCGTGTCCATTCCAGCAACATGATCGTCAAAGTCAAAAGGCTGATGGCGTGGATACAAAGAATGGTCGCCAGAACAAGCAGTCCCTGATGCCCGAACAGAATATCCACCACCGGGATTCCCAACATCCCGATATTGGAAAAGATCGCCCCGAAGGCCAGAACGATTGCCTCGGGCGTGCTGTTTCCCTTGGTCAGGCGCAGGACGATAAAAACAGAAATGGCCGTCAGCGCGACGGCACCGTAATAGGCGATCCAGATCGACAGATTGAACAGTTCAGACACCCGGTTTGCTGAAATTGTAACAAACAGGGTCGCCGGAATAAGCGTCCAAAACGTCATCTTGGTCATGCCGGCAATTGATGCCTTCTCTACCAAACCGATCTTGGCCAGCCCGTATCCCATCGCCACCAGCAGGAAAATCGGGCCAAGTTGATCGACAAGGTTAATCAGCATCATAGTTCCAGTTCATGGTATGCATTGACAGTGTCAAAAAAGAAAAGGCCACCTGCCTCGGGAAGGAAACGAGGCAGATGGCAAGTTCAGCAGGAGATTGTCAAGCCTTGGGTGTTTTCGGCACTCGAATGACCATGAAATAGAAGAAGATAGCTGTCAGGACCAGGAAGAACAGACTGTCGGGACTGGTCACGAATGTCAGCGGATTTCCGTCATTCAATGACAGCGAACGACGCAAATACTGTTCAAGATCCGGCCCCAGAATAAAGCCCAGCAACAAGGTCACGGTCGGGTAGTTCTGCTTGCGCAGGAAGAAGGCCAGAACACCAAAGACAAGGGCCAGCATCATCTGGAACGGCGAATAGGTCGCGACATAGCTTCCGACCAGCGCCACAACCGCGATGCAGGAATATAAAAGCGCCTTGCGGATCGAAACGATTTTGACGAAGTACGGCCCCAGAAGGAACAGCGTCAACGGGATCAAAATCAGGGCACTGATCAAAAGCGATGCGAACATCGGTGCGATCAGATCAAGCTGCGTATCAAGCAGCCGCGGCCCGGGTTGCAGACCATTGATCACCAGAACGCCCAGAACGATTGCCGTGGTCGGATCCCCCGGAATACCGAACATCAGCATCGGCACGAAAGCCCCGCCGCACATGGAATTGTTCGCCGTTTCCGCAGCGGCAATGCCTTCGCGCGATCCTTTACCATATTCTTGCGGTTTCTTTGATTTCCGCATGGCTTCGGCATAGGACACAAAGGCCGCCATCGATCCGCCAGCCCCCGGCAGAACACCAATGAAATATCCGATCAGCGCACTTTTAAGATAGGTAAAGACACCGATTTCCCGAATTTCACGCAAGGGTGGCAGGAAATCCCTGCGCCGGATCGGCGCCAGCTTGCGCGTATCGACATCAATCGCAAGCGGATCACGGCGTTGATAGGCCTGATACAGGATTTCACTGATGGCAAAGGTGCCGATGATCAACGGCATCATGTCGATACCTTCAACCAGCGCCTCAGTCCCAAAGTTAAACCGCGCAATCGGTTGCATGACATCAATACCGATTGTCGCAATCATAATCCCCAGAAGGGTCGCAACCATACCCTTGGCAATCGCATCGCGCTGGGAAATGACGATCACGACCATCGCAAACAGGATCAGCGAAAATTTGCCCGGCGTCTGGATCAGCAACGAGACCTTGGCGGCAACAGGGGTCAATGCGATCAACAACAATGCGCCAACCACGCCACCAATCATCGAGCCAAGGGCGGCATGACCAAGGGCATTCGCACCATAGCCCTGTTTCATCAGGGCATAGCCCTCGATCGAGGTCATCATGGATGATGGCGCACCCGGAATATTGATCGTGGTTGCGGTGATTGATCCGGCATACATGCCGGACATGAAGATTGATGCGCACATCACCAGCGCCGGAACAACATCAAGGCTGTAGGTAATCGGCAATAACAGCGCAATCGCCAGAACCGACGTCAAACCGGGAACACTGCCAAAAAAGGTCCCGATCAAAAAGCCGACAATCATGTAGGCCAGAACTTCCGGGGATGCGAGGGCACTAAACCCGCCGAGAATTTCGACAATGAAATTCATGGTAGCAGCCCCTCCAGCAACGGTAGACGAACCTGGAAAATCACAGCAAACAACACATAAAACACGCCGGTAATGATCACGGAATAAGCGATGCGACGAAGCTGCCCGGTATTTTCAAGCTTGAAGAGAAACAGCAGCGCATAGACATAAAGGAAGGTCGAAATCGGATAACCGACGGTCTTGAACGCCGCGATATAAAGGGCGGTAACACCGACAACCTTAATCGGAACGACAAGCGATGTTTCCTCGTCCGATGTATCTTGTGTTTCGCTATCAGCGGCACTTTGTGCCTTTGAAGTCATAAGGACATCGCGAAAAACAAAACCCAGTGCGAGATACATTAAGATTGATGCAAGAACCGGAACGAAAGACGGTCCGACCAATCCTTCGTCGAACTGAGGGGTAATTTGAAGTGCAGTGGCAAGGTAGATAGTCGTAATGATCAGCAAGAAAAGAAGCATCAGAATGCTTTCCCGTCTTGCGGCAATGCTGGAAGATGACATTGCGGCGAACTCCGTTCCGGCAGTGCTCAACCCAAACAGGTCCGGACAGCCACCATATTTTGATGATGCGCCGTCCGAACCGTATCCGGGACTAGTTACTTCTTGATAACGCCCTGATCGACCAGGGTCTGCATCTGATCAAACAGGGTCTTCTGCGTACCGTCGGCCCATTCGGTTACCTCGTCGGTGCCAAGCCAGTTCGGCGATACACCAACTTTGGAAACCCATTCCTGGAACTCGCTGCTTTCAAGCGCGGACTTGTAGCTGGCTTCGATCTTTGCAACGACGTCATCGGGCGTATTTGCCGGTGCTGCAAGAACGATGAAGCTGCCGATCTGAAGATCAACGCCTTCTTCCTTGGCGGTCGGGACGTCCGGGAAAGTCGGGTTACGGCTGTCAGAGAATTCAACAAGACCGCGAACATCACCGCCCTCGATCAAGGCCGAGAAATCCCCCATGCTGGTTGCGACCACGTCGACTTCTTTCGACAGGATGGCTTCCTTCTGCGGGGCAGCACCACCCGGATAGGCAATCAACTTGAACTCGGTGCCGGTTTTTTCCTGGAACTGCAACATCGCAAGATGCAAACGCGAACCGGTGTTCTGAATGGCAACCTTGATTGTTCCCGGATTTGCTTTGGCTGCGGCAATCAGGTCAGCAACGGATTTGTACGGTGCGTTGGACGAAACCAGAATTGCATCAGGTTCGCTGGTCACACGCGCAATCAGTTTCAGCTTTTCAAGCTTGTAGGTCGGCAGAAGCCCCTGCCACGGAACAGTGACAACACTGTCATAGGTCAGCGAACCGACGGTATAGCCGTCCGGACGTGCTTTCATGACCTGCATGACGCCGGTCGCGCTGATGCCGCCTTCGATATTTTCCGCATAGACCGACTGGCCGATTTCTTTTTCGGCAATCGTGCTCAGCTTACGGACGATCCCGTCGGTACCGCCACCGGCACCCCATGGGATCACCATGCGGATATCTTTTGTCGGATAGTCAGCAGCAAATGACTGGCCACCAAAACCAATGGTGAATGCCAGCGCAGCGCCAGCGATTTTCAAAAGTGATTTCATTGTTTCCTCCGTGATGTCCTGCCCTTGAAGACAGGGAACTTCTTTTTGCCGTCGGTGCTTCGCACTTCTTTTTGACCGGCGCGGGTACAAGCTCGTTTTACAGGGCCGCCTTACTTTTAAAATTCATAAGATGAATGGTTATCTGACAACTTGTTTTGCGGACTCTCACCCGGAATGCAAGACAACCTCTGCTTCTTCACCGCAAGGACACTGATATGCGGTGATTTCATTCTGCGCGACACTGTAGGAAATAGAATAAAGGATGTAAATAACATATTATGACATTGTCATTACCGAAACCCGAATACCGGCCAAAAACCGCCAATCAATGCGGGAATCACCAAAATTCATCATATGAAAATTTTAAAAAATAACACTCATAATACAATTATCATCCGCTGTTTTACCGGTCCAATCCCCGCCGGATAGACCACAAACCCGTCGCCCCGAATCCTTCCACCAGAATTCAGACAACAAAAAAAAGCGCCCGCTTTCCCGCGGACGCCTTCGTATCGTCTTGTCGCAAAATCCATAAGGATCAACGCAAATGGAATTCAACAAACAAAAACGCCCGCTGTTTCCAGCGGGCGTCTTCGTATCGTTTCGTCGTGAAATCCGTAAGGATTAACGCGAGTAGAATTCGACGACCAGGTTCGGCTGCATCTGAACCGGGTACGGAATTTCTGCGAATTTCGGAACGCGAACGAAGGTACCTTTGAAGGCTTTCGCATCAACGTCGAGATATTCCGGAACGTCACGTTCTGCAAGGGTAGCAGCTTCGAGAACCATCGGGATTTCACGCGAAGCGGATTTCACTTCGACAACGTCACCTTCCTGAACCAGGTAGGACGGAATGGTTACTTTCTTGCCGTTGACAAGAATGTGGCCGTGGTTAACGAACTGACGTGCAGCAAACACGGTCGGAACGAATTTCATGCGGTAGATAACCGCGTCAAGGCGCTGCTCAAGGATACCAACGAGGGTTTCCGAGGTGTCACCCGGACGGCGCGATGCTTCTTTGAAGTAACGCAGGAACTGTTTTTCGGAGATGGAACCGTAGTAGCCTTTGAGCTGCTGTTTAGCGAACAGCTGGGTACCATAGTCGGTCGGCTTCTTACGACGGGTTGCGCCGTGCATGCCTGGTGCGTATTCGCGCTTGTTCAGCGGCGACTTTGCACGACCCCAAAGGTTAACGCCAAGGCGACGGTCAATCTTATGCTTTGCAGCAATACGTTTCGACATTTTGTAACTCTCTTTTTTTAAAGATCACTTATTGTCCCGATAGTTTCCGAAGGCCCGGAACACGGACATACGGAACGGGGACGAAAACACCTGTTTCGACCCGCTTTCTCGGAAGTGAGGCGCAATATAGAGATGATTGATCAAGAGTCAAACATTAATCGCCGCCCGTGACTTGCATACAAGCCCTGCGTTTCTGCCGCATTGAGCCGGTTTGACACTGCGCCTTCTTTTCCCACATCCCCCGCCGTTGCGCAATGCCCGGCTCCGCTCGCCCTAACCCCTTGGTAAAAAAAACATCATCAAATCTGAAACCCGATGGCACAGCCCTGCGTAGCTTCGGGTGGAATGCGTGCTCGAACAGGAAAAACCGATGACAAAGTCGGCTCTTGGGAATGACAGAAACCCTGATTTCACGCGGCAGAAGCACGCACAAGAACAAACCGCGCCGCGGAGGCAAACTGACAAGGACACCTTTTTAGATGTTTAAGAACACCAAGATGGTCATCGCCGCATCGGTCATCGCACTCAGCCTCGGCGCTTGTGCCGGGAATACAGGTTCCGACCACGCAATGTCGGACGAGAAAACCGTAATGGTCGGTGGCGCGCCAATGTATCCGTCCAAAAATATCGTTGAAAATGCGGTGAATTCCAAAGACCACACCACGCTGGTCGCAGCCGTTCAGGCCGCCGGTCTGGTTGACACTCTGGCAAGTCCCGGCCCGTTCACAGTCTTTGCACCGACAAATGCCGCCTTCGCCAAACTGCCCGACGGTACGGTCGATACCCTGCTTAAACCTGAAAACAAGGCAACCCTGACCAAGGTTTTGACCTATCACGTTGTCCCGGGCACCCTGACCGCGGCCGATCTGATGGAAAAGACCAAGGCGATGGGCGGCAAATATGAAATGACCACCGCATCGGGTGGAACCATCACCGCCGAAATGAAAAATGGCGGCCTTTACGTCGTGGATGACAAAGGCCAGTGGTCAAAAATCACCATTGCCAATGTCATGCAATCAAACGGCGTTATCCACGTCGTCGACACGGTTCTTTTGCCGGGCTGATTGCGTCCCAACATAGCCGCCCGCAAAAGACAACACCCGGCCATAAAGGCCGGGTGTTTTGCATTGCCCGTGACGGCAAAAATCAGCCCTTGGCTTTGAACTTGCCACCGCGCATGGCAACAATCATCCCGCGCAGGGTCTGAACCTCCTGATGGGTCAGGTTTGCACGGTTAAAGATGTTGCGAATATTACGCTGCATGTTCGGGCGCTTTTCCTCGACCCGGAAGAAACCCGACTCATCAAGCTCGGCCTCCAGATGAACAAACAGGCGCTCCATATCATCCTTGGTCGCCGGGAAGGTGTCATTCATCATCATCTGATAATCGGGCACATCGACACCGGCCTGCCACCATTCATAGCCGATCAGAAGAACTGCCTGCGCCAGATTAAGTGACGTGAAACCGGGATTAAGCGGCACAGTCACAACCGCATCACCCATGGCGATGTGTTCATTGCGCACCCCGGTCCGTTCCGGACCAAACATCACGCCAACTTTTTCACCACGTGAAATCACATTGCGCATTTCCGGCGCCAGACCCTTGGGGGTAAAGACCGGCTTGATTGCATCGCGGGTACGTGCCGTTGTCACATAAACACGGTTCAGATCGGCAAGCGCATCTTCTTCGCGTTCGAACACCTTGGTGTTATCAATGACGATATCGGCACCCGACGCATTGGCCGTCGCCCGCTCATTGGGCCAGCCATCGCGTGGCCGCACCAGACGCAAATCAACCAGACCACAATTCAGCATCGCGCGCGCCGCCTTGCCGATATTATCGCCAAGCTGCGGTTCAATCAGAATGATTACGGGCGGATTGGCAATGCCCCCTGTTTCGGGCTTGGCACTCCCTACGGCGTCGCTCATCGGGTCAGATCTCCGGTCGTGATATGCGGGGTGGTGACGGATATTCCCGTCCATATTGGCGCTTACTTAGCAAAAGCCAACCGCTCGCGCCAGTCTCCTTGCATATGATGATACAGAGCACCGGGGCACAAGCACCATCAAATGCAAACGGCCGGGCAATGATTACCCGGCCGCATGACGTTTTCGATTCAGTATCAGCACTTAGCCGTGCTGGCTGCGCACGCCTGATTTGAACAGCTTGTAGGTAATGGAATCGCGAAGGGCGTTATAGGATGCCTCGATAATGTTGGTCGAAACACCAACCGTCGACCAGCTATTGCCTTCCTTGTCGCGGCTTTCGATCATAACGCGGGTTACTGCACGCGTACCGTCGCCGCGGGTTATGATGCGGACCTTATAATCTATCAGTTCGATCTGCTCGACCGCTTCGCGGTATTCGGGCACCGTTACCAGAACCTTGCGCAGGGCCGCATCAAGGGCGTTGACCGGGCCGTTACCCTCGGCAACCGACATATATTGTTCGTCACCGACCACGACCTTGACGGTGGCCTCGGACATGGTGATGACCTGTTCGTCCTGTTCATCGACCCAGCGACGTTCGTCAATGACGCGGAACGATGTCACGCGGAAATAGCGATCAAGCTCGCCCATGGCTTTACGCGCCAGCAATTCAAAGCTGGCCTCGGCCCCGTCATAGGCATAACCGTCAAATTCACGCTGCTTGACGGTTTCAACCAGCTTGCCGATTGCTTCGGATTTCGGATCAACCTCGACCCCGATTTCACGGAAACGGGCCAGAATGTTTGAACGTCCCGCCTGATCCGAAACAAGGATATGGCGCTGGTTACCCACCAGTTCGGGTTCAACATGCTCGTAACAGGCCGGGTTCTTTTCCACCGCCGAAACATGCAATCCGCCCTTGTGGGCAAAGGCACTGTCACCGACATAGGCTGCCTGACGCAGCGGCTCACGGTTAAGACGCTCGTCCAGAATGTGCGAAATCCGGCGCAGATGGGTCAGTTGTTCACGCGAAATGCCAACGTCATAGCCCATCTTCAACATCAGGGTCGGAATGATCGAAATCAGGTTGGCATTGCCGCACCGTTCGCCCAGACCATTCAGGGTGCCCTGAATCTGTCGCGCACCGGCGCGCACCGCTGCCAAAGAGTTCGCGACCGCATTTTCGGTATCGTTATGGCAGTGAATGCCAACATTACCGCCCGGAATGACAGTACAGACATCAGTAACGATATCAAAAATCTCGTCGGGCAACGTGCCGCCATTGGTGTCGCACAGCACGACCCAGCGCGCGCCGGCCTCATAGGCCGATTTGATGGCGGCCAGGGCATAATCCCGGTTGGCCTTATAGCCGTCAAAGAAATGCTCGGCATCGAACATGACTTCGGAAACCTTGGATTTCAGATGCGCGATGGATTCCGAAATCATCGCAAGATTTTCTTCAAGCTCGATCCCGAGTGCTTCGGTTACCTGAAAATCCCAGCTTTTACCGACCATGCAAACAATCGGCGCATTCTGCGCAAGGCTATTAAGCCCCGGATCATTGGACGCCGAACGCCCGGCCCGACGGGTCATGCCAAATGCGGTCAGTTTGGAGTTTTTAAGCTTGGGCGGATTGGCAAAAAACGCGTCATCGGTCGGGTTTGCCCCGGGCCAGCCGCCTTCAATATAGTCAATCGACAATTCGTCCAGTGCCTTGGCAATTGCGGTTTTATCCGCTGCCGAAAAATCCACGCCCTGGGTTTGCTGCCCGTCGCGCAAGGTACTGTCATAAAGATAGACGCGCTTGTCTGACATATTCATTCCAAACTGATCGATATTCTCTCTTTGCGGCAGGGGTGCTTTTCCTTACGGATCGGCCTGTTCCCGCCATCGGGTCTGGCAAATTGCAGCAAAACAACCCACAGCGCAACAGCATTACGCAAATCGGGCATTTCCCGCAAATTCGGACCCTATCCCACCCCTGACTCCCCATAAGGATAGCAGACCTGTCCCCCTGAATGATTGTAACCCCCACCTATCAATGCTTAACTCTACCTTACATTGTAAAGCGGTCGGGTTCTGTTCGATAAATTGAGGCAGACCTGCTGCGACTAGGGACATCGACGATGGCATATGAAGCCACCAGCAGCGTTGATATTATGATGCTTGCCGGACTTACCTGGGAACGGACCGGTAAGAATTGTTGGGCGGCATCGGACAGGTTCGCCCAATACACAATTTTCCGCGACATTGATGAACGCTGGTACGGGGAATGGGAACGCGACGGCGAACGCACCCGTGCGAACTGGTCCTGCCCGATCCTTGAAACATTTGCCGAATATATGGTCGACCACGCCCGGCGCAGTCCGTTCGAAAGCCCGGAATAGACCCGGTTCGATCCCGGTGCGTCTTTCCTGAAATCCGTGCGATTGTTTGACCCGTTTTGGGCGGGTGTTTGTCATGGAAACGGCGCATGGCCGCCGCCTTTCTGACAAAGCTTTGCGATCTGTTCTTGCGTTTGGCCCCATACATATTATGTCATGGGCAGTACAAAGTTACATAACGCAAGGCTTATAAATGACGAACGCCATTCCCATGCAGATTGACATCGTTTCCGACGTTGTCTGCCCCTGGTGCATTATCGGGTATAAAAACCTTGAAGATGCCATCAGCCGTCTTGATGGCGAGATCAACGTCACCCTGCGCTGGCATCCGTTCGAACTGAACCGTGACATGCCGCCAGAGGGTCAGGACCTCGCCGAGCATATCAAGGAAAAATACGGTCTTAGCGCCGATCAGAGCGCGGACAACCGTGCGCGCATCACCATGATGGGCGAAAATGTCGGCTTCCCGATCCATTTCAGCTCGGACAGCCGCATCTACAACACCTTTGATGCCCACCGCCTGCTCTATTGGGCTGGCAAGGAAGGTGAATACGGCCAGCAGACAGCACTTAAGCTTAATCTGTTTGCCGCCTATTTCCAGGGTGGGGACAACCCGTCCGATCATGGTGTCCTGAAACGCGCGGTCGAGGAAGTCGGTCTTTCGCCGGACCGTGCGGCAGAAATTCTTGCCAGCGATGAATTCGCCGCAGAAGTCCGCGCCGAAGAAGACGAGTTCGGCGAAGCCGGCATCAGTTCGGTCCCGACCTATGTTGTGAATGGTAAATTTGCCATTTCCGGCGGTCACCCGCCCGAAGTCTTCGAACAGGCACTTTCTGAAATCGCCCGTCAGGGGGATGAAATCCTGGCAGAAGCCGAAAGCGAAGCCTGATCAATCTGCACGGCAAGGATCAGACACGTTATATAATACACAAAGCCCCGGTCACATGCCGGGGCTTTGTCATTTGACGGACGCTGACAGACCGCCCGAAAAATCGGATCGCAAATCTAGGCCAGATAGTCGGCCATTTCCGCATTGAAATAGGTTTTGGTGCGCGGGCCGGTGATGATCGGATCGATACGGCGCACGCATTCCTTGTAATGCTCGGTCTGGCGATGGGCCTGAAAATCGTCTTCGGAACGGAACACTTCATAGATCATGAATTTATGTTCGTTTTCCGGGTCGCGCAGCACGTCAAAACGCAGGTTGCCTTCCTCGTTCTTGCGCGTGCCTTCGTAATTGATCCGAAACGCTTCGATGAATTCGTCGACATGTCCCGGTTTGACTTCGATATGCACCATTTGTACGAGCATAATGTATCCTTTTTAACTTAATTCACTTCGATAAATGTCTTGCCGGGATCAGATGCCCGGCGCTTTCCACATAGAGGTCGTAACCCCCTGATCGACCAATTGGCGCTGCGCGGCATAGGCCTGCGCCCAGCGTTCACCCAATGCGTCATAGTCGGATTTGACCTTGTCATTTGGCTCAAACGTGCCTTCCCAGCGCACCCATTCCCGCCCAAGGGCGGCAAGATCATTGTGCAATCCACCGCCAACGGCGGCGGCCGCCGCACAGCCAAGTGCGGTTGCCTCCTTGATCACCGGGGTTGCAACAGGAATGCCGGTCACATCGGCAAGCATCTGTGACCAATGCGGGCTTTTTGCCGCACCGGCAGCAAAGACGATCTTGTCAGGGCGCGTACCACTCAGCTTAAAGATCGCATCAAGGTTCCGCGCCGCGACGATACAGGCATTTTCCTGCAACGCCCGGAACAGCACCGCCTTGCCGGATTTTTCGGGATCGATGCTTAGATTAAGGAACGAAGGGGCTGCGTGATACCAGCTGCCATAGCGCATCACGTCCGAGAAAATCGGAATAACACCGTGCGCCCCAAGCGGCACATCCTTTGACAGATTTTCCAGAAGTGTATAGGCTTTGCCCGGATCATCGACCTTGGACAGTTCCTCCTGCCCAAAGGCATCCCGGAACCAGCGCATGACTGCACCAACAAAGAAACTGATCGCTTCGGCCTGATTAAGTCCGGTGATCACATGCGGGTTGATGCGCAAATTCATCGACGGGTCGGTCAGGGTCAAATCGACATTGACGATCTGCTGCCAGAACGTCCCCCCAAGAACGGCACAATCGCCGATCCCGGTAACGCCAAGCCCGGCCGTTCCCAACTGACAATCCCCGCCACCGACAACAACCGTTGTTTTGGTCGAAAGTCCGGTTTCCGCTGCCGCCTTTGCGGTTACATGGCCAACGGCAGTGCCGGTTTCACAGGCCTGCGGAAAGATATCATCGCGAAGCCCGACAGCACGCATGGCCTCAGGCAGCCAGTCGCGTTCACGCAAACCGAAAATGCCGGTGGTCCCGGCATTTGACGGATCAGATGCAATCACCCCCGAAAGCCTTGCAACCACCCAGTCCGAAAGCATCGCGATGCGATCAATCTTTTCATAGATATCTGGCATCTGCTGGCCGATCCAAAGAAGCCGCGGCAACGCACCAAGCGCAAAGGTCTGGCCGGTTTTGCCATAAAGGTCTTCCTCGACACCCGGGAAGCTTTCCTTAAGCGCGCGCACCTGATCAACAGCACGTCCGTCGACATTGGCACATGCCCAGATTTCCTTGCCATCCGCGTCAAAGGCAACAATGGCCTCGCGCATCGACGTGGCACTGACGGCGGCAATATCATCGCCCGATACACCGGCCTCGGACAGCGCACCGGCAATACAGTCGCAAATCAGCTTCCAGTTGCCATCAACATCAAAATCCATTGATCCGGGAAAACGCGGATCTTCCTTGTGCCACCATTCACGCTGGCAAGCGCCAAGCTGATGACCATCCCGATCAAACACAACTGCCCGACCGCTGCCCGTTCCGGCATCGATCGCAAGCAGGTAATTTCCTGCTGACATTCCCTAGACTTCCTCCAACAATTTTTCTGCCGTTTTTTCATCCGTAATCAGGATGTCGACATATTTTCCTTTAAGTGCGGCCCGGATCGCGCGCACCTTGCTGTCACCACCCGCGGCAGCGATGACATTCTTTGATTTATTCAGGGATTCGAGACGCGCACCGATCACGCGCTGATGCAGCGACAGATCAAGTACATCGCCATTGTCATCAAAGAATTGGCACAAGATATCCCCAACCGCGCCCTTGCGACGCAGGGGCTCGACCTCGGCCGGGGTGACATATCCGCTGCGCACAACGGTCGACTCGTTATTAAGTTCACCAATACCGACAAGCTGATAGGCCGCATTCATCGCCATTTCGAGAACATTGGAAATGCCCGGCTCGCCCATAAGGGCGGTCGCGACCGCATCCTCGGAAACAACAAGCGGGGCCGGCAAAAGATGAACGCTGCTACCCCAGTTGGCCGTGCGCATACCATCGACATAGGTCGCAACCCCGCCGGTAAGACTGACCAGCGACACATTGCGTTCATTGGCCATATGACCAATACGCTGGATGGTGTGGCTTACTGTTGCACCCCAACCCACGGCAAGCAGGTCATCATTGCCCAAACGCTGCATCAGAAATTGCGCAGCCGCCTGGCCAAGACGTTCGTTCAGATCGCCATTTTCCAGATTGGGAACAACCCGCACTTCGCGCAGGCCCCAGGCATCCTGAAGACGCTGTTCGTGTTCAAGGCATCCCTGATAACGGGAATTGATGCGCACCTGAATGATGCCGGTACGACGTCCGCTTTCAAGCAGACGGGAAACCTTGATCCGCGACAGACCAAGCTTGTCGCCGATCTCACCCTGGGTCATGCCATCGTTATAGTAGTACCACGCAATACGGGTTAGAGTTTCCTCCTCCGCATCCGCATAACTCCAGTCGTTTGCATCCGACGCCATATTTCCAGTCCCTGAATTTTCTGTATCGCTGTTCATTTGATTATCTATGAAACAAATGATCACGTCAACAGGTCCGCGCACACCATAAAATTGCAGTGCCATATACTGCAATGCAGCAGAAATATTGCCATATATAGCCAAAAATAATGATCTTCATTCGAAAATCATGGTTATTGACGGATTTGGAATCATGTGATCAAATGTTTCTCATAAAAACAAATGAACAGGCTCCTAGGGATGGAACAGAATACAACACCCCGGATCGCGGTCCGCGTTGCCGACATATGGAAATCCTATGGCGGCACACCGGTTCTTAAGGGGATCAATATCGAATTGCTTGCCGGACAGGTTCATGCCCTTCTGGGCGGGAACGGTGCGGGCAAATCTACCTTGATGAAAACGATTGCCGGTCTGGTCGATGCCAATCAGGGAACCGTTGAAATCAACGAACAGACTCTGGGAACCGCATCTCCATCGGCGGCCCAGTCCCTTGGTCTGTATCTGGTCCCGCAGGAAGCACATATTCTTCCGAACCAGTCCGTTCTTGAAAATATCTGCCTTGGCCTGAAAGCCAAGCCGCGCGCCCTTCGCGCCGAGGCCGAAGCCCTGCTGCGCGATCTTGCGGTTTCGCTTGATCTTGATGCGCAGGCCGCCACCCTTGAAATTGCCGACCGCCAGATTGTCGAAATCATGCGCGGGCTTATTCGCAAGGCCAGCGTGCTGATCCTTGACGAACCGACATCCGCCCTGACCCCGCACGAGGCAAACGCCCTGTTTGATCGCGTCCGTCAGCTTAAGGCACAGGGTGTTGGCATCTTCTTTATTTCGCACAAGCTGCGCGAAATCCGCGAAATTTGCAGCGTGATCAGCGTCCTGCGCGATGGTGCAATTGTCCTTTCCGGTCCGCTTTCCGATTATGACGACAATCAAATCGTCGAAGCCATGACCAAAACCGTCCAATCGGCCCAGCCGGTTGCACGTGCGGAAACCGACATTGATTTCAGCACCCGCGACGTGGTTCTTGAAATCGACCGTTTCAGCGGCGAAGGATTCCGCGACATTTCCTTTAATGTCCGTGCCGGCGAGATTGTCGGTCTGGCGGGCGTGGTTGGCGCGGGTCGTTCCGAACTGGCCGAAACCCTGTTTGGTTTGCGCCCGGCCCGCAGCGGCAACCTTAATCTTCTGGGCACGCCGCTTACCAAACGCTCCCCGCGTGATTGCGTTGATGCCGGTCTGGTTTACCTTCCCGAAGACCGTCAGCAGAACGGCCTGTTCCTTGAAGCATCCCTTGCATGGAACATGTCGGGCTACACCATGCATCGCCTTGGTTTCTTCCCGAAACGCAAGGACGAGACATCGGCCTTTGATGCGTTCCGTCAAAGCCTTGGCATCAAGTGCGAGGGCGAAGGCCAGCAAGCGGGTCGCCTGTCAGGCGGCAACCAGCAAAAAGTGCTTTTGGCCAAATGCCTTGCCGCCGATCCGCGGGTTCTGATCCTTGATGAGCCGACCCGCGGGGTTGACGTTGCCGCACGCAACGACATTTACCGTCTTATTCGTGAACTGGCTGCCAAGGGACTGGGCGTGGTTCTGATTTCGTCTGACTTTGACGAGATAGAACAACTTGCCGACCGGGTTGTCGTCATGGCGCATGGCCTGCAATGCGGCGCGCTGGAACGTGACGCCGTTACGGTTGACGCCGTTGCCCATCTTGCCTTCGAGTCCGGGAGCCACTCACATGCTTGACTTCTTCGCACGTAATCGCGTGGCGACCCTGTGTGCTGTCACCATTCTTGCCTTTCTTCTGATCGGGGCAGCGGCGCCGGGATATCTGTCGTTGTCAACCGCATCGGTTGTCATGTCCAACAGCCTTGTTCTGATGTCGGTGGCACTGGGCACCATGCTGGTGATCCTGACCCGCAACATTGATGTTTCAAGCGGTTCGGTACTGGGACTAAGTGCCGTGGTGCTTGGCATGATGCTTAATGACGGGCACAGCCTTGGCCTTGCGATTGCGGCCTGCCTTTTGACCGGGGCGGTTGCCGGGCTGATCAACGGCCTGTTGGTGACCATGCTAAATGTGCCGTCGATCATTGCCACCCTTGGCACCCTTGGCCTGTTTCGTGGCGTGATGCTGATTTTGACCGGCGGCAACTGGATCGAAGAACTTCCCCTGTCGCTTAAGGCATTGGCCGATAATGGTGCTGTTGGTTTCTCGGTCCTGACTGTCATTGTCATTGCATCCCTGATCGTGGTCGGCCTGCTTGTCCGCCAGACCCGCTTTGGGCGTTATTTCTATGCGGTCGGCGATAACCGCGAAGCTGCCCGCCATCTTGGCATTCCGGTTAAACTGGTGCAGATCGCGGCCTTTGTTGCCGCCGGTGTATTGGCCGCAATCGCGGGCATGATCTTTGCCGCACAGATCGGCTTTATCCCCAATCAGGCCGGTAACGGACTGGAACTTAAAGCGATTGCAGCAAACGTTCTTGGCGGTGTCAGTCTTTTGGGTGGCAGCGGCACGGTTCCGGGCATTTTTGTCGGCGTCATTTTCCTGACCTCGATCGACAGTGCGCTGGTTTTCCTGAAAATCCCTGCCTTCTGGAACGATTTCATTGCCGGTGCGGTGTTGCTTTTGGTGCTGTTGCTTGATGGTCGTGTGCGCATGGCCGTTGATCGTGCCATCCGCGCAAAACGCTATGCGGTGCATCACCACAACACCCCCGCTCCATCGGCACCAACCAATTCCGAAACCATGTCCAAGTCCCGCACCCAGGAGGCAGGTGAATAATGAAACGTTATCTTCTGCGTTGGGAAACTGCCCTTCTGGCCATGCTGATTGCCGAATTTGCGATCTTTGGCATGATCAATCCGCGCTTCCTTAATCTGTCGAACCTGCTTTACAGCACCAGTGACTTTGCCCAGATCGGTATCGTTGCCCTGCCCCTGACCATCGTGATCATCGCGGGCGGCATTGATGTGTCATTTGCTTCTGCGGTTGGTCTTTGTGCCATTGTCTTTGGCATTGCCAACTTCTTTGGCATGCCGCTGCCGGTATCCATTCTGGCATCTCTTGCGGCGGGTGCGGCGGCGGGTCTGTTTAACGCCACCGTCATTCATGTATCGCGCATTCAGCCACTCGTCGTAACACTGGGCAGCCTGTATCTGTTTGGCGGCGCGGCAACCGTGCTTTCGGGTGTTGTCGGGGCAAGCGGTTATGAGGGGATTGGCAACTTCCCCGATGCCTTCACGTCCTTTGCCTATTTCGAACTGGGTGGTTTGCCCGCACCGTTCCTGGTCCTGCTGGTCGAAGCGGTAATCCTGTTTATTGTTTTGCATTATTCGCGCTTTGGCCGGTCGGTCTTTATGTGCGGACTAAGCGAACATGCAGCACGCTATAGCGGCCTTCCGATCAAAACCATTCAAACCATCACTTATGTCATGACCGGCGTGTTTGCCGCGATTGCCGGTCTTGTTCTGTCATCCTATTTCGGATCGGCACGTGTGGACCTTGGCACCGCGACATTGCTGCCTGCGATTACCGCAGCGGTCCTTGGTGGTGCATCCATTTATGGCGGTCAGGGTTCGATCATCGGCACCCTTCTGGCCACCCTTGTCATCGGCTATTTGCAGCAGGGCCTGCAAATGAGCGGTGTCCCAAGTCAGATTTCCAGCGCGCTCTCCGGTGCGTTGCTGGTGGTTGCGGTCGCATTGCGCCATGGAAGCGCAGTGCTGGCCGATTTTGTCGCTGCGCGAATAATGGCGACGAACCGAAAACGCGCAGCATCATAAGGAGGAAAGAAATGTCAGGAAGAACGCTTAAACTGATGACCGCAGCAGCCTTTGCCGGCTCGCTTCTGGCAGCAGCACCGGCATTTGCCGAAAACCAGATCGCCTTCATTCCGAAACTTGTCGGTGTTGGCTTCTTTACCAGTGGCGGCAACGGCGCAACCACAGCCGGCAAGGAACTGGGCATCGATGTGACCTATGACGGCCCGACCGAACCAAGCGTTTCCGGTCAGGTCCAGTTCGTGAACAACTTCGTGAACCAGGGTTACAACTCAATCATTTTGTCGTCTGTTTCCCCGGACGGTCTGTGCCCGGCCCTGCAGCGCGCCATGAAGCGCGACGTTCTGGTCATGACCTGGGACAGTGACGTGAAGCCGGAATGCCGTTCCTACTATGTCAACCAGGGCACCCCGGAACAGCTCGGCGGTCTTCTTGTTGATATGGCAAATGACGGCGTGAAAAAGGAAAAGGCCAAGGTTGCCTTCTTCTATTCCAGCCCGACCGTGACCGACCAGAATGCCTGGGCCAATGCCGCCAAGGCGAAAATTGCTGCTGAACATCCGGGCTGGGAAATCGTCACCACCCAGTACGGCTATAACGATGCACAGAAATCCCTTCAGACTGCTGAAAGCATCCTGAAAGCCTATCCGGATCTTGATGCAATCATCGCACCGGATGCCAATGCCCTTCCGGCATCTGCACAGGCGGCTGAAAACCTTGATCGCGCTGGCAAGGTTACCATTGTCGGCTTCTCGACCCCGAACGTCATGCGTCCTTATGTCAAACGCGGCACTGTCGAGCGTTTCGGTCTTTGGGACGTCACCGAACAGGGTAAAATCTCGGTCTTTGTTGCCAACCATGTTCTTGATAACGGCCCGATGAATGTTGGCGACAAGCTTGACATTCCGGGTGTTGGCACCGTCGAAGTTTCCCCGAACAGCGTTCAGGGCTACGACTACGAAGCTGACGGCAACGGCATCATCCTGCTGCCGCAGCGTACCGTCTTCACCAAAGACAATATCGACAACTTCGATTTCTGATCTTTGGCGCAACGGGTACGGCAGTCCTGGGGGTTTGCCGTACCCGGATTTGTTTAGTCATTATTTTTAAAGCTACGGAATTTTTGATGGAAAACCTTTGGAACGATAACGATGCCGCGCGCTATGCCAACGAAGCCCGCGAAGCCGGTCAGCCCGAGGCCCTTGGCCTGCGCGTTTACACCTCGCGCATCATCGGTCAGGTCGCCGACCTTGTTCTGCATGGCGGTGGCAATACATCGGTCAAGGTTACCGATACCGACGGCGAAGCCATCATGCATGTTAAAGGCAGCGGCTGGGACCTTGAAACCATCGAAGCCCCCGGTTTGCCTGCGGTGAAGCTCGCCCCGCTTCATGCCGCACGCAAAGGCAAAAAGCTTTCCGATCCGGAAATGGTCGCCCTTCTGCGCAGCAACCTGCTTGATCCGTCCGCCCCGAACCCGTCGGTCGAAGCATTGCTGCATGCCTATCTTCCGTTTGATTTCGTCGACCACACCCATTCCACGGCCGTCCTCGCGCTTGCCAACCAGGACCATTCCGAAGAAATCATGCGGGAAATCTATGGTGATCGCCTTGCATTCCTGCCCTATGTCATGCCGGGCTATGATTTGTCGATTGCCGGTGCTGATCTGTTTGACCAGTTCCCGAATTGCGAAGGTCTGTGGCTTAAGAACCATGGCCTGTTCACCTTTGGCAATACTGCCAAGCAATCCTATGACCGCATGATCGATTTCGTCACCGATGCCGAAAACTATCTGGCCGCCAAGGGTATCGCCCTACCCGGCCCGGAAAGCTCGGATCGTGACATTGACCCGGCACTGGCGGCGAATGTTGAAACCGTCCTTCGCGCTGACAACTCGCCGTTTGCCGGTGGACTTGCCCTTGATTTCCGCAGCACACCATCAATCCGCCGCTACCTTGAAAATGGCGATCTTGAAACCATTGCTGTGCGCGGCACCGCAACGCCGGATCACGTGATCCGCATAAAGCCGTTCCCGCTGATCATTGGCGCGGGTGCCAGTGTTGATGACATCGCCGCCGCACTGGCCGATTTCAAAAACCGTTACACCGCCTATTTCGAACGCAATGCCCCGAATGCCAGTGAAACGAAAGTCATGCTTGATGCATGGCCGCGCATGGTTCTGGTCAAGGGTGTCGGCCTTATCGGGCTTGGTGCCAATGACAAGGCGGCACGTATTGCCGGTGATCTTGGCGAACAGACCGCACGCATCATCAATGCTGCCGAAGAAGTCGGCACCTTCCAGCCGATCAACGAAGCTGATCTGTTTGACATGGAATACTGGTCGCTTGAACAGGCGAAACTCCAGAAGAAATAACTCCCTGTTGTTCCAATGCCTCTCACTCCCCCACTTGGGGCCGGAACGACTGCAAACCACCTCGACCCCTGTCATTTGCAGGGGTTCTTTTTTGGCTGCTCGACACCGGGGTATCTCCGGCGTACAGTTTTTACGCCACCATATAAGGAAACCGCCCCATGCCATCCTTTACCGAAATCGGGATATATCTTCCCGGTATTTTGCTGTCCTATGCTGCCCTTCTGGTCGGGTTGATCAGCCCCGGCCCTGCCCTGTTGGGACTGATGGGCGTTTCCCTTGATCGGGGGCGCTTTGCCGGGCAACGCTTTGCCCTTGGCATTGGTACAGGGTCTTTTTCCATCGGACTTTTGACCCTGACCGGATTATCTGCCCTTCTGGCCGCCTATGCCGATGCCATGACGGCCATTCGCATCATTGGCGGGTTGTATTTGCTTTGGATGTCGTATCGGGCGTTTCGGACCGCGTTTCGCAAGGCACCGGCATCCGATATTCGGACCGCGGCAGAATCCGAACAACAGATTTCCGGGCGCGGCTATTACCTGCGCGGGCTGGCACTTCACTTGACCAATCCCAAGGCCATCCTGACCTGGATTGCGATCATTTCCATCGGCTTCCATGACGGTGCACCGATGTGGGTGGGGGCGGCGATTGTGATTGGCTGCGGCATTTTGTCGACCAGCATCCATCTGCTTTATGCCACGGCCTTTTCGACCGCACCGGCCATATCGCTTTATCGCCGGGCGGCAAACTGGATCAACGCAGTCCTTGGTGTGTTTTTTGCCATTGTCGGCATCAGGCTTTTGTTCAGTCGCTAGCGGCTGGCGGATGGGCAAGTTCGGCCTCGGTCAGGCGGCGGGTGGTCACACCGTTCTTAAGGTCCAGCCACCCGGAAAAGATCGTCAACCAAACTGCGGCCAGCATCACATAGGCAACCTGTTGATCCATCACCCAAAGGGTCGCACTGGCAAAACCACACCAGACAAGCGGCACAGGCAATAGCAACCAGCGCCATGTGCCGCGCGCCATCAGGACAAATCCCAATGTACCCAGTGCGGTCGGATCGGCCGCACTGCCAAACAGTTCCGCCTGTATCCAGTCGCGCCCTTCGATCAGACCGACAAACGGATAGACCACAAGTGCGACAATCATAATCCCGGCCCCGACATAGGATGTCAGATCACCGCGCCAGCCAAACCGCAAGGGCAATGGCCGGGCCGCAAAGATCAAAAGCAACAGGGCCTCGACCGCAAAGCCCGGCAGGATATAGGCCACCGCCCAGTTTATCGGCTGATAATATTGCCAAACAAAGCCATACCCGCACCAGGCCCAGATCAGCGCAAGCAACACAAGGATCACACGATTACCGCGATGGCCGTGACGCATCGCCATTCCGGCAGCAACAAGCCCCGCAACAAAGGCAGCAATCACCGCAATCCACCAGACACTGTTCAAGGTCTCAAACAGCCGATAATAGACACGCGGCGAAAACAGCAGAAAGTCTGCCAATCCGTAATCCCACCATTCACTCATACCTGTGCCCCCCATATCCGCGTTCTAAACCAGTAATCCGATAACAGCCGCGATCTGTTCGCGCATCTTGTCATCGGGCAGCTGCCCGGTTGCCGCCCGCATATTTTCCGCTGCATGGGCCGGATTGGTCGTTGCCGGGATCGGACAGGTCACCGCCGGATGGGCAATCAGATATTTCAAAATCAACTGCGCCCAACTATCGACCTTCAGCTCGGCTGCAAACTCCGGCAATGGCTCCCCTTCAAGGCTTTGGGTCAGGCTGCCGCCCCGGAACGGTCGATTAACGATCACCGCAATCCCGCGATCATAGGCAAGCGGCAGTAAATATTCCTCCACCTTGCGGTCAACCGGGTTATAGGTCACCTGAACGAAATCAAGCCGTTCGTTTTTCATCAATGCAATGACATCCTCGGTCCGGCGTCCATGGGATGTGGTGATACCGACATAGCGCAGCTTGCCTTCGTCCTTCATCCGAAACAAAAGCGGCAGGTTTTCATTGATCCCGACAAGATTATGAACCTGCAAAAGATCAAAGTTTTTGGTGTTCCAGCGTGCTGCTGTTTCATCAATCTGCCCTGCCCCGTCGCCGGATGTCCAAACCTTGTCGGTCGAAAATACCCGGTCATGGGCCCCCAGTTTATCAAGGCAATAGCCAATAACCTCCTGGGCTGATCCATACATCGGCGAACTGTCGATCATGCGTCCACCGGCGTTGAAAAACGCCGATACCACATCTGCACATTGATCACGCAATTCCATGTCATTACCAACATTAAACGTGATCCAGCTTCCCAGCCCGATGGCGGGAATTTCCTCGCCCGTCGACGGGATCGGTTTGCGGATAATGTCGGGCACCTTTGATGACATCGCGGCCTGTGCCGCACCGGGCACCACCGCGCCAAACGATGCCAGCACCCCGGCGGCACCGGCAAGCTTGATGAAATTCCGACGGTCAATTTCAGACATGAAAATACTGCCTTACTGTTGTGTCATTTCGTTTCGCATGATGATCCATCAAGAATTGGGCAGAAATCTGCCCATGCGCAACCTTTGGTAAGCAATCCTCATACCGGGCCCTTTTCTTTTGCCGACAACCTTGCAGAATAATGCTTGACCTAGAGTGCGCTCTAGCACCTAGCCTTGGTCAGGATTGATGAACCCACAACAAAGGTGACCGTCATGATGATTGGCGAAGTGGCAGAGAAAAGCGGCTTTTCTGTCCACACCCTTCGGTATTACGAAAAGATCGGTCTTCTGCCCCCGTCCCATCGCGACAGTGGCGGACGCCGGTCCTTTGACGACGATGTCTTGCGATGGCTTGAATTTCTGGGCCGTCTCAAGGATCTCGGCATGCCGATCCGCGACCGGGTTTTATATGCCCGGATGCGCGCAGAGGGTGACAGCACGATTGAGGCCCGCCGTAATCTGCTTCAGACTTATCGCGATGAACTGGCCGTTCGCGTGGCCAGCCTGACCGAAACACTTGAAGTCCTTGATGCCAAGATCGCCAGTTACGACACGACGGGAAGCCCATCCACGGAGCCCCGATATGACCAAGACACCATCCACCCTTGATACCGCCCCTGATACCGCCCTTGATGTCGGCCGCGACATTGTCGCCCAACTCAACCCGCCACTGGAAGGACAACTGGCCGAAAAATACGATGACCTTGTGCCCGACTTTGCCGAAAGCCTCGTTGAATGGGCCTATGGCCGTCATTACGCCCGCCCGGGACTTGATCTTAAAACCCGGCAGCTTTGCACCATTGCCGCGCTAACCGTTCTGGGTGGTCAAACCGCCCCGCAGCTTAAGGTCAATATTGCCCACACCCTGTCTGCCGGCGCATCACGCACCGAAATCATCGAAGCGATCTGGCAGATGGCGGTCTATGGCGGCTTGCCTGCCGCGATCAACGGACTGAACGCCGCACGCGAACTGTTTGATGAAATGGATCGGGCGGCCTAACCACAGGCCCGCCAACGCAAAAGGCCGCAGTCAATGCTGCGGCCTTTTGTCATTCGTCGGTCAGATGCGCCTTAAACGCGCTTCCAGCTTGTGCCTTCCTTGAAGTCTTCAAGGATGATACCCCGCGCCAAAAGATCATCACGGATCTTGTCAGCGGTTGCGAAATCCCTGTTCTTCTTGGCCTCGGCACGCTGGGTAATCAGACCATCGATCTCGGCGGCTTCGTCGGCATCGGCCGAACCTGTAAACCAGGCTTCGGGATCGCCTTCCAGAATACCAAGCAACTTGGCCGCGGCAAGGATTTCACCCTTGGCCTCAGCGCGTTCATACTTGGTTTCCGCCTTGTTGAAACGGGTCACAAGGTTATGGAACTCGGCAATCGCAAGCGGCGTATTCAGATCATCACACAGCGCCTCAAGAACCGCACGCGGCACCGGAACATTTTCCGGGGTGACGTCCGCACTTTGACGCAAGGCCGTATAGAAACGATCAAGTGCCTCTTTGGCCTGACGCAGGTTTTCTTCCGTCCAGTTGATCGGCTGATGATAATGGGTGCCCATCATTGCCAGACGGATGGCTTCGCCCGGCCAGTTTTCCAGAAGTTCATGCACGGTGACAAAGTTGCCAAGCGACTTGGACATCTTTTCACCTTCAACCATCAGATGGCCGTTATGCATCCAGTATTTGGCATAGCTCGAACCCTTGTTCGCGCAGCAGCTTTGCGCCAGTTCGTTTTCATGGTGCGGGAACACCAGATCAGAACCACCGCCATGAATGTCAAAGTTTTCACCCAGATAACGGGTCGACATGGCCGAGCATTCAATATGCCAGCCCGGACGACCACGGCCCCACGGGCTGTCCCAACCCGGAATGTCGTCATCTGACGGTTTCCACAGGACAAAGTCCGCCGGGTCCTGTTTATAGGGGGCGACTTCAACACGGGCACCGGCGATCATTTCCTTGCGGTCACGACGCGACAGCTTGCCATATTCGTCAAACTTGCTGACCGAGAACAGAACATGCCCTTCGGCGGCATAGGCAAAGCCCTGTTCGATCAGGCTTTCGCACATGGCGATCATTTCGGCGATATGTTCGGTCGCACGCGGTTCGATATCGGGCTTGGCGGCATTAAGCGCCCCCATATCATCCAGATATGCCTGATGCGTGCGTTTGGTGATTTCGGAAATCGGCTCGCCGCTTTCCTTGGCACGGGCATTGATCTTGTCGTCAACGTCGGTGACGTTCCGAACATAGGTGACTTTGGGATAGATATGGCGCAGAACGCGCACCAGCGTATCAAACACCACCACCGGGCGCGCATTGCCGACATGGGCATAGTCGTAAACGGTCGGTCCGCAGACATAAAGGCGCACGTGATCGGGATCGATCGGCTCGAACACCTGCTTTTCGCGGGTCAGCGTGTCATAGATACGAAGGGTCTTGGTCATGTCGAATTTTCCGTTTGGCTGTGTTGGCGATTGAATGCGGGAATTTCCGGCGATCAAAGCAGATGCTTAGACCGCCTTCCCACACAACCGCGCACGCGCCTTTTCAGAACCGATCAGAACCAGCATCGCCGACATTTCCGGGCCATGCTCGCGTGCGGTCAACGCCTTGCGAAGCGGCATAAAAAGCTGCTTGCCCTTGCGGCCGGTCGCATCCTTCAGCGCCCCGGTCCAGGTTTTCCAGCTCGTCGCGTCAAGTTCACCTTCGGGCAGCATATCCGCCGCCTGTTTGACGAACTCGGCATCCTCGGCATCGATTTCCGGGATCACGGTCTGATGAATAACGTCCCACCATTCCAGCGCCTCTGCCACGCGCCAGCAATTGCCGCGCACCGCGTTCCAGAACATCTCGTTGGCATCTGCCATGCCCGCTGTCACCAGTTTTGACTGGGCGGTTTCAAACGACATGTCATGAATGACTTTTTCGTTCAGGCTGGCCAGTTCGGCCGGATCGAATTTCGGCGTCGAACGACCATAATGATCCAGATCGAATTTCTCGAGAACCTGGGTCAGGCTTGCCGGTTCGATTTTGTCAGACGCACCAAGGCCGGTCAAAAGACCCACAAGGGCTTCGACCTCGAACCCGTCATTGCGCAATTCGCGCAGTGACAAGCTGCCCAGACGTTTGGAAAGCTGCGAACCACCCGGACCTGCCAGAAGCGGCATATGGGCAAATTCAAGCGCGCCAGGCTTACCGCCCATCGCCAGATACAGCAAAATCTGCGACACGGTGTTGGTCACATGATCTTCGCCGCGGATGATATGGCTAACACCCATTTCAAGGTCATCAACCACCGAGCCCAGCATATAAAGCAGCGAACCGTCTTCACGGATCAGAACCGGGTCAGACACATGTTCGGTATCGAACGAGCAAATCCCGCGTGTCAGGTCATCCCATTCAACCAAACCGTCGGTCAAAAGGAAACGCCAGTGCGGCTTGCGGCCTTCGGCTTCAAGGGCGGCGATTTCGTCGTCGCTCAGTGTCAGGGCCTTGCGGTCATAGATGAACGGCTGGTGACGCTGGCGGGCGGCCTTGCGTTTCCAGTTCAGTTCACCTTCGGTTTCGTAGCACGGATACAGCAATTCGCGCTTTTTCAGGTCTTCGATGGCCGCGTCATATTTATCCTGACGCAGGCTTTGACGTTCTTCCTGATCCCAATCGATGCCAAGCCATTCAAGGTCTTCGCGGATGGCGTCGACATATTCGTCTTTGGAACGAACCGGATCGGTATCGTCAAAGCGCAGGATGAATTTACCGCCTGATTTACGGGCAAAAAGCCAGTTCATCAGAGCCACGCGGGCATTGCCAACATGGAGAAGCCCGGTCGGGCTGGGTGCAAATCGAAGGACAGGTTTCGTCATATCAATAATTTTCAGGTCACTAAATTCGTGAAGCCATTGGTGATCGGATAGCGACGGTCACGGCCAAAGGCACGCGGGGTAATCTTGACCCCCGGCGGTGCCTGACGGCGTTTATACTCGGCCCGGTCCAGCAAATGCCAGACCCGGCGTACTGTGGCCTCATCGTGACCACTATCCACGATATCGCGTACAGACCGCTCGCCTTCAATCATCTGATGAAGAATATCATCAAGAACGTCATAAGGCGGCAGACTATCTTCGTCTTTCTGGTCCGGGCGCAATTCGGCGGATGGCGGTTTGGTGATGATCCGTTCGGGGATCACCATGCCATCCGGCCCCATTGCACCGGAAGGTTTGTGTTCATTGCGCCAGTGGCACAAGGCAAACACGGTCGTTTTATAAAGGTCTTTCAGAACCGAATAGCCACCGCACATGTCACCATAAAGGGTGGCATAGCCAACCGACATTTCCGACTTGTTGCCGGTGGTCAGGACCATATGGCCGAACTTGTTTGAAATCCCCATCAGGATAATCCCGCGCGAACGGGCCTGAATGTTTTCTTCTGTGATGTCGGCATCGCGTCCTTCAAAGGCCGGGCCAAGCATCTGTTCAAATGCGCCCATGGCCGGACCGATATTGATGCTTTCGATCCCGGTCTTCAGCATCCCGGCACAGATTTCGGCATCTTCAAGGCTTTCACGCGACGTATAGGGTGACGGCATCATCACCAGACGCACACGATCAGAACCCAACGCATCCACCGCAACTGCGGCCGAAAGCGCGCTGTCGATCCCGCCCGACATGCCGATCACGACACCCGGAAAGTGATTTTTATTCACATAATCGCGCAAACCCAGAACAAGGGTCTGATAAATCGCATCAAGACCAACCGGATAATCGGCCTTGGGCGCAGCATCGTCGCAATGCCATTTGCCATCATCGCCCTTTGACCATTTGGTCACGACAACATCCTCGGCAAAGGCAGGCAAGGCAACGGCAAGCGATCCATCGCCATTCAATCCGAATGATCCGCCGTCAAAAACAAGCTCGTCCTGACCGCCAACCTCGTTGCAATAGATCATCGGGGCTTTGGATTCAGATACCCGATCCTCGATCAGCTTGCGGCGCAGACCGCCCTTGTCGGCTTCGAACGGCGATCCGTTCGGCACAAGGAAAAGTTCCGCCCCGGCATCGGCAAGATAGGCAACCACATTTGGCGTCCAGACATCTTCGCAGATCGGCACACCAAGCTTTATGCCCTTAAACGAAATCGGTTCGGGCATCGGACCGGCACTAAACACGCGTTTTTCGTCAAACACACCATAATTGGGAAGGTCATGCTTGGCGCGCACATCAACGATTTTCCCCTGATCAATCAGAAGAACCGCGTTATGGCGCTGCCCGTCAATTTCCCATGGCGTGGTCAAAAGCAACGCCGGACCATTGGCGCGTTTGGCCGTCTGTTCGCAAATGCTGGCTACCGCTTCATGCAGATGACGCATGAAGGCCGGTTTCATCACCAGGTCTTCTGGTGGATAACCCGACAAAACCAGTTCGGAATACAAAACAATATCAGCGCCCTGATCGGCCGCAGATTCCCAGGCAGCCACAACCTTGTCCCGGTTACCGGCGACATCACCGACAATCGGGTTAAGCTGGGCAATCGCAATGGCAAGCATGTTTGTCATGATGTTGGAATAGGAGCGCCCCTGCGCGGTGTCAATTGCCGAATGTGCAATATCCCATGTTTCAAACGCGACCATCATTCCTGCATGGCAGAGATGCAGCCCCGTCTTTGCGGCTAATATACTGGCATTTCAGCGATTTTTTCAATTTTTTGTTACAGACAGGTGCCTATCTACACTTGAAAAAACAGCCAAGGACCGCTCTATTCCCCAAGACCGTGAAAACACGGCAAAAACGAAAACAAACGTTACGAGCAAACAAATGACCAACACCACCAAACCGGCCGCCGATATGGCGGTGGTAACCATTTCCCATGTTCCGGGTCGGGAAATCTCGGAAAACCTTGGCATCGTCTTTGGCAGTTCGGTGCGCAGCCGCAGCTTCCTGTTTGATATCTTTGCGACCTTCAAGAACCTGTTTGGCGGCGAAGTACGGTCCTATACCCGCCTTCTCGAAGACGCCCAGCAAGAAGCCATCAGCCGTCTGACCGCGCAGGCACGGAAAATGGATGCAGACGCCATTGTCGACGTTCATTTCGCAACTTCGCAGGTTGCCTATAAGGCCGCCGAGATTTTTGCCTATGGCACTGCTGTGCGTCTGAAATAACGGGTTGGTGCAAAGATCATGGAAGAACTGTTTCTTCCGGGAATTGGACTGATCATCCTGATCGGAATTGCCTATCTGACCGGCCGCCTGGCCGACAGGGCGCATGAACGCGCGCTTAAACGCGACGAAGCCCTGTTGCCGCACCAGATATTGAATTCCGGGGATGCAATTCCCGAAAACACAACATTACACACAACAAAAATGGTGACCGGCAAGGTCGTCATCGCCGAGGATCGTTTTCGCAATCTTCTGGCCCGGTTGCGCATCTTTGTTGGCGGGCGTCTTGCCGCCCACGAGGCCGCAGTTATCCGTGCCAAACGCGAAGCCATCCTTCGCCTGCGCATCAATGCCAAGGGTGCCAGTCACATCATCGGGCTTCGTTTCCAGTCGGCTGAAATCAGCCGCGGCATGATCGAAATGATCGCATCGGGCACTGCCCTTTATACAGATCATCGTCCGACTGGCGGCAAACCGGCGGCACTGCCCGATGACGGGGTAAATATCAGTCACCGTAATCTTTTGACGGAATTTGCATCGGCCAGCATGGCCTTTCTTCTGATCTGCTGGGGGATTTACACTGCAAGCGGCTTTGCCACCGAATGGGCGGCAAGCAGCATCTCGGTTCAGGACGAAATGGCGATCTGGTCACAGATTGAACCCGAACTGATCGAAGAACATCGCGAAGATTATGAACGCAGCCTTCCTGAACGCTATCTGGTCGATCTGATCAATTCGATCCCCAAAGAGGCGCTTGGACCGGCAAAGGATTATGACTTTGACGTGCTGATCATCCCTGATGACAGCCCGAATGCCGCGGCATTGCCCGGTGGCCTGATCCTTGTTCATACCGGGATGCTTGATCTGGTCGACAGCGAGAACGAGCTTCTTTCCATCCTTGGTCATGAAATCGGCCACTATAACGGTCGTGACCATCTCGAAGGATTGGGCCGTGAAGTTGTTGGTGTCGCCCTGTCGGCCATGATGTTCCAGACCGATGCGGTTTTGACCGCCTGGGTTGCCGGATGGCCAAAGCTCCTGGCCGATCGCGATCATTCGCGCAGCCAGGAACTTGATGCCGATAACTGGAGCCTCAAAATCCTGATGGCCAAATATGGTCATGTTGGCGAAGCGTCCAGAACCTTTGAAAAGCTTGCCGAACTTCAGGGTGATCACAGCGTTCTGGATTACCTTTCGACCCATCCCCATCCGCGCGACCGGGTTGAACGCCTTGATGACATGGCCCGTGAACAGGGCCTGCCAATCGGGGAACCGGTCGAACTTCAGACCGCCTTTGAAGACTTTCTTGTGCGCGTCGGTGAAATCCCGGCAAGCGCCCTTGAAAACCGCCACCAATACAATCTTACCAACACAGGATCCTGATCCATGCGTGGACTTTTTGCCCCATTCCGCTTTCTAAGTGTCAGTGGTCAACCCAACACCGAATTCTGGCTGACGCAATGTGTCATTCTGGCCTCAACCGTGTTGGGTGTGTATCTGGCAAGTTTCGCCGGTTTTAGCATTGCCGTTGATTTCGACCGTTATCAAAGCACGTCGGATGTCTATAACCTTGAACGGTCACTAGAGGCGGAATTCACCGACAATATCGAAACAGTTGAAACCTGGATTGCCGACTATCCCGAAAGCCCGATGACCTGGCACGCAGCACAACTTGCCCCGCGTGAAAGCCACAAGCTTGATGATATGGTGTGGGAAACCATGCGCTATTCCCAGCGCACCTTCGAGGTCGATCCGCAAATCATCACCGGCGTTCGCCGCTTCTATTCCGACATCGACGCCCAGATGACCATCATGTTCATGCAGCAAAATGCCAATGGCATGGCGCGCAACGCACTTAAGAACATGAAGGAAATCGTTGCGGCTGCGCGTGCAGATGTCTTGCCGCTGCTGAAATCGGAAATCCAGCGGCTTGATGCCCAACTGGCCAAAATGACGAACTAGACCGTTCTTTCATTTCCATCAGCAAAACAACAAAGCCGGGGTCTGTGCCCCGGCTTTTTTTAATTCCTGATATCGCGCCCGTTTTTAAAGGGCCAATGCCGCGTCGATTTCTTCCTGGCTCATGGTTTTGGCCGATCCGTGAATGATGCCGCTGGCCACATCCATGAATTTTTGCAGCGATACCGTGATGGCATGGGCGGTTTCGCGCAGCAATTCTTCATTGCCATCGGCGATGATCATTTCAAGCTGGGTGACGGCATGACCAACAATCGTGTTCAGGTGATTGATGGTTTCTTCAAATGGCTGCCGGAATCGGACCGGTACATGCTCATAGGCCTCAATCGCCAGTTCACGATCGGAAAATGCACTATCCCTGAAATGGTCCTGATAACTTTTCGGCGCCCATTCCTTGCAATCCTCGATCATGTCGGGCATGTCGGGCACCATTTCGAGAAGCATGACGATCTCGTTGAAATGGTTCAGGTAATCGGTCGCCAATAGCGTGGTCGAGGAAATATTGGTTCCCTCTACCTTCTTTTGCCATGCGGTGAAATCAGCTTCATCCACCATTCGCGTTGCGACCTCTTGAATTTTGTTCTTATGCAGGATTGCCCTGTAATTGTTTATACTTAAGGATATTTAAGCTCCTTTGGTAGAGGTTTTTTGCATCTTCCCCCAATGTTTAGGTGACAAATATTCTTTGCAATCCCCTTTAGGTAAAAAAACACTGATATTCAGGACTGCAACGATACCTTGTTACAGAGATCGCGTTCGATGACGGCCACCACAACGGCAAAATAAAAAACGCCCGGTTTCCCGGGCGCTCTTCAGTCTTAAAATCAGATTTTAAATCGCAGCAGATTTATGCAGAAGCAGCCAGCTGTTCTGCACGCACACTGTCGCGTTCTTTTTTGATCATTTCGGCCATCAGGAAGGCAAGCTCAAGCGCCTGACCACCATTAAGGCGCGGATCGCAATGGGTGTGGTAACGATCCGAAAGCGCGTCTTCGGTCACTTCGCGCGCACCACCGATGCATTCGGTCACGTCGGTGCCGGTCATTTCGAAATGAACGCCACCGGCATGGGTGCCTTCGGCCTTGTGAACGTCAAAGAAGTTTTTAACTTCCGACAGGATCGAGTCAAACGGACGGGTTTTATAGCCGTTGGCAGCCTTGACCGTGTTGCCATGCATCGGATCGCACGACCAGACGACCTTGCGGCCTTCGGCCTTAACACGTTTGACCAGACGCGGCAGGTTATCAAACACCTTGTCTGCACCCATACGGGCGATAAGGGTCAAACGACCGGCTTCGTTCTGCGGGTTCAGACGATCAATCAGACGGATCAGATCATCTTCATCCATGGTCGGGCCGCATTTCATGCCAATCGGGTTTTTGACCCCGCGCATGAATTCAACATGGGCACCGTCAAGGTTACGGGTACGATCACCAATCCACAGCATATGCGCCGAGCAATCATAATATTCGCCGGTCAGGCTGTCCTGACGGGTCAGGGCCTGTTCATAGCCCAGTAGCAACGCCTCGTGCGAGGTATAGAAATCGGTTTCGCGCAGCTGCGGGGCGCTGTCGGCAGTAATGCCGCAGGCCTGCATGAAGGCAACCGCCTCGTCGATCTGGGTGGTCAGCTTGCTGTAACGCTCCGCTGCCGGGCTGCCATCGACAAATGACAGGTTCCAGCGATGGATTTTGGTCAGATCGGCAAAGCCGCCCTGCGCAAAGGCGCGCAACAGGTTCAGGGTCGCTGCCGACTGGTTATAGGCCCTGATCTGGCGCTGCGGATCGGGAATACGGGCTTCTTCGGTAAACTCGATACCGTTGACCACGTCACCGCGATAGCTTGGCAGTTCGACGCCATTGATGGTTTCGGTATCCGCCGAACGCGGCTTGGCAAACTGGCCCGCCATACGGCCGACTTTGACCACCGGGCAAGATGCACCAAAGGTCAGAACAACCGCCATCTGCAACATGACCTTAAAGGTGTCGCGGATGTTGTTCGGATGGAATTCCTTAAAGCTTTCGGCACAGTCGCCGCCCTGCAGCAGGAAAGCATTGCCTTCTGCAACTTCACCAAGCTTTTCTTTAAGTGCGCGCGCTTCGCCAGCAAATACCAAAGGAGGATAGCTGCCGAGCTCTTGCTCTACGGCCTCTAGGGCCTGTGCATCAGGATAAGTCGGCACCTGCTTGATCGGCAGGTTGCGCCAGCTATCAATGCTCCAGCTCTTGCTCATTTGCTTCCTCTCAATCCGGCATGTTCTTCATCATGCCGCCATTATAACATAAATCCGTTTTTCCGGCGGAATTCCGCCCGGTATCCCGATCCGTGAACCGGGCCAAACTTGATACGGGTTTTGCACAGGCATTTCCACCCCTTCTAGACTTAAGGAGGATAAAAACCCGCAAATTTTTGCCAACCCACCCAAAAATCACGCAAAAATCCACCCATAACCGATGATTTATGCAAGTCGGGTCAAGGATGACCAAACGGTCATACAAAACAGATAGGTGCGAATCCGGTGCCGCGCAATTGTCAGACCATTTGCGCAACTCGCCAAATACGGGCACACTGCGCACGCGTCACACCGAATTCTGGATCCCCCATGCCCATTGAAACCATTGCCATTATCGCCTGTGCCTATTTTGTTGCCGCCTTTGTCAAAGGGGCAACAGGGTTGGGGTTCTCGACATCGGCCTTGCCGATCCTTGCCCTTGGACTGGGATTAAAGGCCGGAATGCCATTGGTGATCATTCCGTCACTGGTCAGCAATTCAATCATCATGGTACAGGCCGGGCATTTCCGCGAAACCGTCAGCCGGTTCTGGCCGATGTTTCTTGCGACCATTCCGGGGCTTCTGATCGGGCTGGCTGTTCTTGAAATGGTCGACAGCATATTGGCCGGGGCGGTGCTGGGTCTGGTCTTGATGAATTACGGCGCGATTACGCTGTTTCGCCATGGCAAACCGATCTCGGACACAATTGCCCGCCGACTGGCCCCGATTTCAGGATTTGCCACCGGGTTGGTCAATGGCATTACCGGATCGCAGGTGATGCCGGTTCTGCCCTTCCTTCTTTCGATGCGGCTTGATCCCAAACGCTTTATCCAGGCCATCAATATCTCGTTCAGTCTTTCAAGTATTGTCATGGCAATTGGCCTGTCACGCATGGGGATGATGACACTTGAAACCGTCTGGATTTCCCTTGCCGGTCTGGTTCCGGTCTATATCGGCACCAAACTTGGCACCGCAGTTCGCAACCGCATGGATGCCGAAACCTTCCGCAAGGTCGTGTTGATCATGCTGATCATCTTTGGCGTTATCCTGATCGGGAAATTTGTATCTTCCTGAGCAGTCATACGAGTTCCAAACACGTAGCATTTGCAACCCGAAGGTGCGTATCTATAGTCTTATCATACTCGTGCACCCGTCCAAATTGCCGGAGCCATCAAGTTATGCATCCATGTAAGGCCGTATTCCTGACATTTCTTGTTGTCTCCACATTTCTGTGGGCTTCTTCGCAAGCGGTGTTTGCACGTAATGATCTGAAATTTGACGGATTTCGTGCCAACTTGAATGACATCATTTCCGGCATGTCCACCTATTGCAAGAAACAGCCAGGCGTCATGGACAGCGCGATCAGTGCCGCGACAAGCAACGATATAGACCTGTTCCGAAAGGCTTGCGGCCAAGGTTTACGCAGCAATGCAACACCGTTTGGGGACTGGCAGTTTCTATACAGCACTAGAACCGTCGATGATGGTCATGGCACAGTTTATGGCGTTTTAAAGCGGTTTACCTACGATAATCGCTCCTATTTGCTAGCAATTGGGGAAGAACGCATCACCCGTTATCCCGGCCAAACCGGCGAGAAGACCGATACCCGTCCAGTCGCACTGCTTAACATCGAAAACGGTACGTCAAAGTGGCAACAGGTTTTTGATTTTGTCCGATATGACGGACTTAGCTGGAATGTACGCGAAGGCAGCATTTCCGATTTTTCATCTGCCAATGTTGCAGATGATATACCCCTTCATGGGATCTGGCAGCGTTACGTCGCCAATGATTTTGGCAATCTGGTTGCCAGTATGAAGGACATGGACTGGCCCAACCGGAACTAACAAGCCAGCTAAGAGAGCACACACCCACGCTGAAAAGTTGTATTCAGACGAAACTCCGTCGCCTATAAGTGCGTGAGATAACTATTATAAATCACGAGCTTATGGAAAACCGAACGATGACCCGCCATCTGGCCAAGGCGTTTGCCACCCTTTGTTTCTGCCTGTCTTTTGTCGTCCCGATGGACGCACAGGCACAAGAACAGAACAAGCAATCCTTTGACGCCTTCATGTCCGATGTGCGGCTCATGCATGTCCTTGCCATGCAGTATTGCCAAAATCATCCCGATATCATCCCGGCCGGCGCACTGGCCAAGGCATCAAAAGACAATGATGTGTTTGAAATTGCCTGCATGCGCGCCCTGGATGGCCGTCGCATTCCAAGCAGCCTTCCGGGTGCAAACTGGAAATTCGTTCATCGGGATCTGGGCACGCCGACCGATGCGGAAAACATGTTTGTGATGATGAATGGCTTCAACCTTGACGGAAAGCTTTATCACCTGATCGTTGGCCAGCGCAAATTCACAAGGTACGTCGGCCAGGCAAATGAACAGAGCTTCTATATTCCGCTGGCCCAGGTACTCCAATTTGACGGTACGGGCATGAAGCAGATATTCAAATTCGTTGATATCCGTACGATGAACTGGAACACGCCCGTTCCTGCACAGCCCGATTTCAGCAAGGCCAGCCAGGAACTTGGCATTAATCTGAACACCATTTACCGGGTTGTGCTTAAAACCCAGCTTTCCGAGGCTGTAACACAAATTCCCGAGGCACGCTGATCGCAGCACAAGCGGCCGGGACATTCATTGCGCAATTGCACAAGCCATGCCCGGTCGCACGCAGCCCTTTGGAAAGATCGACACACGTCAGAAACCACGGATACTCAAAACAATGATCCGCCGACTGTTCCAGACAATTGCCGCATTTTGCGTTTGCCTGTTCCTTGTATTCCCGCACCGGGCGGATGCGCAAAACAAACAATCATTTCAGAATTTTACGTCCAACTTGCGGATCATGCATCTTGGGTCTTTGACGTTCTGTGATGAAAACCGCAACATCATGCCCGCGCAGGCCCTGGCAAAAGCCACCAACGATAATGATGTTTTCGAAATGGCTTGTATCCGTGCGCTTGACGGTCGCTATATCGGCAGCAGCAACTGGAAATTCATTCATCGCGCCCAGGACCGCGCAGAGTCCAGTTCAAACATGCTTGCCATGATGAAGGGCTTTAACCTTGATGGCGAGTTGTTCTTCATGGTGATCGGCCATCGCAAGATCAAACAATCCGTCGGTCAGCCGAATGAACGCGCGTTCTACGTCCCGATTGCGACCATGATGCGCGAAGCTGACTCACGGATGAATGTCATTTTTGACTTCGTGAATACCGATACGATGGACTGGAACACGCCGTCGCCACAAGAACCCGATTTCAGTATCGCCAGCAAGGAACTCGGCCTTGACCTGAATATGGTGTGGCGCGCAATGATCAAAAAACAGTTTGCCGAGGGTGTCCTGCTGATTCCGGCCACCCGCTGATCACAGCCCTTCTTCTTCGCCCTGATCCTTTATGCTGAAGACTGGTGATCGGGGGCGGAGTTTGATATCAACGCCACCATGAAAACCATCGCCCGCCCCGCCTTTGCCGAAACCGAAGAAAAGAAATCCCGTTTCCTTGCCGAGCTTGTCTTTCATGATGATCTGGCAAAGCGGATTGAAGAATTGCGCGTTCTGCATCCCAAGGCCAACCATCACGTCAATGCCTATCGCTATCTCAACGACGAAGAACAACTGATTGAGCATGGCAAGGATGATGGTGAACCATCGGGCACATCAGGCATCCCGTGCCTTAAGGTTCTTCAGGGCAGAAATCTGATCAATGTCGCGGTGATCGTTACCCGCTATTTCGGCGGCACGAAACTTGGCACCGGCGGATTGGTTCGCGCCTATAGCGGGGCGGCCAACGCCGCCTGCGATGCCGCCGAGATTATTGATTATATCCCGCAGGGCGAAGCCGATCTGTTTGCCGGATTTTCCGATGCCGGAACGCTGGAACAAGCCTGTGCACAGGACGGCATCACCATCCTTGATCGACAGTTCGATACGGTCGGCACACGGATCAGGATCGCAGGTCCGCGCGATACGCTAAAGGATTTGGCAACTCGTTTCCCGGTGCCCGAGACCGACTAGTCTTCGATATCAAATCAGTCTTTGCATTCAAAGGCCGCGGCCTTTGTCATCCGGGCATCATACTGTTTCAGGACCGCCTTCTGATTTGATCGGCCGCAATAGTTTTCTGCAAGCTGGCGAACATCGGCTGGAACCGGTTCACTCAGCGGGACCGGCTTATGCGCGACAATGACGTAACCCGGACCTGAAAAGGTCACGCGTTGCACCGTATTGCCGATTTCACCATTTTCCTTGGCGGCCCAGTACCAGTCAAATTCACCGGGTGCGCCGGAATTGGCAACACAGCCGGACAGTGCCAAAACGCCCAGCGCACCAAAAATCGCAAAACTATTTCGCACGCGACGTGCTTTCACGTTGCTGAAGCTCGAACCCGAGATCGACGATCTTTTGTTCGGGCGTTTCGCCGTCAAGTTCGGCTTTGATCATTTCGACTGCACGTTTGCCAATCGCATAACGGTCTGTTCGGATCGAGGTCAGGGACGGATGGCTTGCCGCCATCATTTCAAGATCGTTGAACCCGATTATGCCCATCTGATCCGGCACGGAAATACCGGCCTTCTGACATCCGAACAACGCGCCAAGTGCCATGTCATCATTGTTGCAGAACACGGCATCAAGATCGGAACGGCGCGCCATTAACTGACCAATCAGCTCCGCACCAAGCGATACACTTGATGATATCGTGGTGGTCATGATCAAATCGGGATCATAACGCCCGCCTGATTGCAGGGCATCCTTGAAACCTTCAAGCCGGCGATGGGACCTCGGGTCCATACGTGCGCCAAGGAAACCGATCCGTTTATAGCCCTTTTGCACCAGATGACGACCGGCAGCGCGCCCGCCTTCAAAATGTGAAAAGCCGACCATCATATCAATCGGGTCATCGCCGATATCCATGACCTGCACGACCGGACAACCGGCATTTTGCAAAAGTTCGCGTGCGGTATCGGTCTGGTCATTGCCCGCAACAATCATCGCGGACGGCCCCTGCCCAAGGAAGGTCCGGATCAGGCGTTCCTCATCGGCGGCCACATAACGCGAATTCCCCAACTGGACCTGAAACGGTCCCTGTTCAAGGTCGTCATAAATGGCGCGCAGCGTGTCAGCAAAAACGTTATTGGTCAGCGACGGCACAATCACACCAACAATGTTGGAACGAGTCGACGCCAGCGCACTTGCATGGCTGTGCGGCACATAATTGAGCTTTCTCACGGCATTGTTGATCTTCCTGCGCAGGTGATCGGACACCTTTGAAGGATCGCGCAACGCACGTGAAACTGTAATCGTGCTGACCCCTGCCTTGTCGGCAACATCAGCAATGGTCGGCCGCCCGGCCCCTTTGCGTTTTCTCATGCCATTAGATTTATTACGTCTTTTCAATATGGACAAGAGCCTTGTGAATTAGGCAGTTGACTCAATGTTAGCGCTAACATTATGTTAGCGCTAACATTGCAAATCACAGGGCGAAACAACGTTAAAAACGACCCTGAAAACAATAAACGGGCGGAAATATCTTGATGGATCGACAGGCGCGATATGTCGTGGTTATGGGGGTTTCAGGTTCGGGAAAAACCGAAATCGCCCGCCGTGTGGCAACGGAAACGAATTGCCCGTGGCTTGATGCAGACGACCATCATCCTGCCAACAATGTCGAACATATGCGCCGTGGACAGCCATTGAATGACGAAATGCGCTGGCCATGGCTTGAAGCTGTGAGCCGGGCCGCACAGGCCAAGGCCGATCAGTGCGCCCCGGGCAATACAGCAAACACCATTTTCATTGCCTGTTCCGCGCTTAAACGCAGTTACCGCGATGTTCTGGGCCGGAATTTGGACCCGGTCACATTTGTATTTCTGGACGGCACCCGTGACGTGATCAAATCAAGACTGGAACGTCGCGTCGGACATTTCATGCCTTCCGCACTCTTGGACAGTCAGCTTGCAGATCTCGAACCGCCGGGGCCGGACGAGAATTGTGTGACTGTCTTTGTCGATGCCCCGATTGATGCTGTTGTTTCGACAGTCATTACCAGACTGAAAAACTGCGAAAACGGCAGTTCCTCTTTTGTCAAAGATAACATCACCGGAAAAACGGTATGCCAGGGAGAAGAACGATGACCAAGACTTTCAAATCGCTCGCAGGAGCAACCTTTATCGCAACCCTGATTGCAGCAGCGCCCTTTGCCGCCAATGCACAGGAATTTACCCTTAAAGTGCAATCAAGTGACGCCGCAGGCGTTCCCAACTTCGAACTGGAACAGGAATGGGCCAAACGCGTTGGCGTCATGACCGGTGGCCGTGTCGAAGTGGAAATGCTTCCGGTTAACTCGATTGTCGAACATGCCGAAACCCAGGACGCCATCGCCGCAGGCATCCTTGACGGCCACATCACCGACACCAGCTATTTTTCCGGCAAAGACCCGGCATTCGGCCTGATTGCCAACCCGGTCGGTGCATGGTCGGCACCGTCTGAAATGCTGCGCTTCGTTCAATATGGTGGCGGCAAGGAACTGATGAACAGCCTGCTGAACCCGCGTGGCCTGCAATTCATTGGTGCGGTGACACCGGGCCTTGAAGCCTTTGTTTCCTCGGTGCCGCTTGATGGTGTTGCCGACCTTAAGGGTCTTAAGATGCGCGCCCCGGAAGGCATGGTCCAGCAGGTCTTTGCCGCGGCTGGTGCCGCACCGGTTAACATCCCGCAGTCAGAAGTCTTTACATCGCTTGATAAAAAAGTGATCGATGCGGCCGATGCGACCGTGTTCTCGACCAACCAGGCGATGGGCCTGCATGATGTTGCAAAACATCCGGTCTATCCGGGTTTCCATTCCATGCCGATGCTGGAAGTATCGATCAACAAGACCAAATGGGATTCGATGCCAGAAGACATCCAGGCCATTCTGGAAATGTCTGTTCGTGATCTGGCACAGGACATGGACGCACGCCTTGCCATGAAAGACATGGAAGCCGTGGCCAAGGCCCGTTCTGAAGGTGGCGTAACCATTCACAACTGGTCGGCCGAAGAACGTGCCAAATTCCGTCAGATTGCCACCAGCCAGTGGGAAAAAGTCGCAGCACGTTCCGACGATGCAAAACGGGTTTATGATACCCTTGTCAAATATCTGACCGCACAAGGTTTGATCTAAGCCCGATATCATAACTGGATCATCGGTGGCGATGCCCAAACATTGCCGCTGGTAACGACCTGAATACAATCCGGCATCCCCGTTATAAGAGACGATAACGGGGTGCAACCTCCCTGTTGCCGGATTGTATTCTCTGCATCGCAAGGAATGCTGAGTATGGCTACCAGTCCCATTGACAACACGCATGACACCCCAACCCCGTCTATAGACCCGCCCCTGGAACCGGACGACAGAACCGAGACAATCCCGGCTGTTTCCGGACGTCTTGGATCGGCTGTAAACAAAATCAGTCCGGTTTTTGCCTTCGGATTTTTACTGGCGATGGGCATTCTGATTTTTGAAATTTTCATGCGCCATGTTTTCAACAGCCCGACCCTTTGGGCCCATGAAACAACCACTTTTCTGTCTGCTGTCGGCTTTGTGTTTGGCGGGCTTTACTGCGCATCCAAAGACAAACATATCCGTGTCGTGATCCTTTATGACATTGCCGGGCCGAAACTGCGCAAGGCACTTGATGTCGGCATTTCGATTGTCTGCATGATCGCATCGGGCTTCTTTGCCTGGGCGGCCTGGCTGATGGTCAAACGTGCAACGATGACGCCCGCCGGTGACATTCATTTTGAAACCACGGGGAGTGCATTTAATGCCCCCTATCCCGGCATATTGAAGGTTTTCCTGCTTCTGACCCTGATTGTGTTGATGGTCCAGTTTTTCTGGCAGGCCATCAATTATATGCGCAGCGCGCCGATCACCGGTTCGGAACAGAACGAATAGACCGACCTTCATTTGATGCACCGACAGCCGGAACGTCATTTTGAATGCGACCGGCGCGACAGGATAACTTTTGATGTTTGATTTACAGTCTTTGGGCATTGAATACGGCACCCTTGCCATGTTCGTCATGCTGCTTGTTTTTTTGATTACCGGCATGCCATTGGCGTTTGTGACGCTCCTGATTGCCCTTATTTTCACCCTTGGCTGGTTTGGCCCGATGGCCGTCCCCCTGATCACCAGCCGGGTTTATTCATTCGTTTCCTCGTTTGTATTTGTATCGGTTCCGATGTTCGTCCTGATGGCGGCCATCCTTGACCGGTCCGGGGTGGCACGCGATCTGTTTGATGCCATGCGCCTGTTTGGCGGGCGCCTGCGCGGGGGTGTTGCGGTTCAGACCATTTTTGTCGCTGTTATTCTTGCCGCCATGAGCGGCATTATCGGCGGCGAGATTGTTCTGCTTGGCCTGATAGCCCTGCCCCAGATGCTGCGTCAGGGCTATGACAAGAACCTTGCCATCGGGGTGGTTTGCGCCGGTGGGTCGCTTGGCACCATGGTGCCCCCGTCCATCGTTCTGATCATTTATGGCCTGACCGCCAACGTTTCGATTGGCGATCTGTTTACGTCGGCCTTTGTTCCCGGCTTCATGCTGGCGGGCTTTTATGTCGCCTATGTTCTGTTCCGATCCTATACCGGCAACAATATCGCCCCGCCGCCCCAGACAGAAAAAATTCCGCACGCGGAAAAGGTCCGCCTGCTCAAAGGCCTGTTCCTGCCCATCCTTGTGGTGATTTGTGTTCTGGGTTCGATTTACGGGGGGATTGCATCGGTCACAGAGGCATCGGCCGTTGGTGTTGCCGGTGTGATTGCCTCGACCATCGTGCGTGGCGAGTTCTCGATTGCCATGCTGAAGGGCGCTGCAATTCAGACCCTTTCGACCTGCGGCATGATAGTCTGGATCGGGATTGGCGCATCTGCCCTTGTCGGGGTGTTCAACCTGATGGGCGGGATCAAGTTTGTTTCGGGCCTGATTACCGGCATTTCCGATGACCCGACCACCATTATCCTGTTCATGATGCTGATCCTGTTCATTTTGGGCATGTTCCTTGACTGGGTCGGTATTGCACTTCTGACCATGCCGATTTTTGTGCCGATTGTGAAAGACCTTGGTTTCGATCCTGTATGGTTCGGCGTTCTGTTTGCCATGAATATGCAGGTCAGCTTCCTGTCACCGCCGTTTGGTCCAGCCGCATTTTACCTTAAATCCGTTGCACCACCGGACATCACACTTGGCGATATCTTCAAGGCCCTTCTGCCCTTTATCTGTCTTCAGATTTTGGCGGTCGGGCTTTTGATCCTGTTCCCGGGACTTGCAGGCGGATAACAAAACAGGCGGTGCCATCCAGCACCGCCTGTTAAAATTTCAGCTTGTCCAATCAGGATTATTCGCCAACCGGGAAGCGCATGGTAACAAATTCCTCGGCCGCGGACGGATGCACCGCGACGGTCTGATCAAACTGGGCCTTGGTTGCGCCCATGCGGACCGCGATACCGATGCCCTGAATGATTTCAGCGGCATCCGGGCCAACCATATGCGCCCCAAGCACCACGTCGGTGGTTTTGTCGACGATCAGCTTCATCAGCGTTTTTTCATCACGGCCCGAAAGCGTGTGGCGCATCGGCTTGAAGGTCGATTTGAAAATCACGACCTCGCCCCCCTTGGCACGTGCCTCTTCCTCGGACAGGCCAACGGTGCCAACCGGCGGCTGGCTGAACACGGCGGTCGGGATCGCCTGATAGGTCATGTGCCAAGGCTTGCCGCCATAAACAGTATCGGCAAAGGCCATGCCTTCCTTGATCGCAACCGGCGTCAGTTGCACACGGTCGGTCACATCACCAACCGCATAGATGTTTTCGGTCGTGGTCTGAAGACCCTGATTGATTTTGACAGCACCGCGCGCATCGGCTTCGACACCGGCATTTTCAAGACCAAGACCCGCCGTATTCGGGGCGCGCCCGGTGGCAAACATCACCTGATCAGCAATCATGGTTGAACCATCGGTCAGGGTCAGTGACAGGCTGCCATCAGCCTGTTTTTCAATCGCGGTGACATTGGTGTTCACACGCAGATCGATGCCCTTTTTAACGATTTCCTCGGCCAGATGGTTGCGGATATCGTTATCAAAGCCGCGCAGGATTTGTTCGCTGCGATAAAGCTGCGTCACTTGGGAACCAAGACCGGCAAAGATACCGGCAAACTCGACCGCGATATAGCCACCACCAACCACGACAACGCGTTTTGGCAATTCATCAAGATAGAATGCCTCGTTCGAGGTGATGGCATGTTCGACACCCGGAATTTCGGGCTTGGTCGGATGGCCACCAACAGCGATCAGGATGCGCTTTGCCGTAACTTCGCGGTCGCCAACGATCAGGGTATGGGCATCCTTGAAGGTGGCGCGATGTTCAAACAGTTCGACATTCGATCCTGCTAGCAGACGCTTGTAAATGCCGTTCAGGCGATCAATTTCGGCATCCTTGTTGGCGATCAGCGTTTTCCAGCTAAAGGTCGGCTCCCCCGGAAGGGTCCAGCCATAAGCAGATGCGTCTTCGAAATCCTCGGCAAAGTGTGCGCCGTAAACCAGCAGCTTTTTGGGCACACAGCCCCGGATGACACAGGTGCCGCCAACCTGGCTTTCTTCGGCGATGGCAACCTTTGCGCCATATCCCGAAGCCACGCGGGCTGCGCGCACGCCGCCCGATCCGGCACCGATTACAAACAGATCAAAATCATAGTCCGACATGCGGAAATCCCTATTTTCGGTCAATTGACATCATGGCGCCAAATGTAGGGCGATAATTCCCAAAGTCGAGGCAAAACCAAGCAAAGCCGTCGTAAATTTCATGTGAAGGGCTGTGAAGATCAAAAAGGATGATCGGTTTCACCAACCCGAGATAGCATTTTTAAACTTTCGCGCTATATGATGGGCAAGACGCGATGGGGATTGCGAAGAATAGAGGAAAAACTCGATGAACGACCATATCCACGGTCAGGATGCGTCTTTTGACAATGCACCGCATTACACAGATGATCGTGGCGGCAATACCGCCCTTGTCTGTTACGGGCTTATGATCGCAACCCTGTTTACGGCCTTTGCCACCGGGCTGATTGCGCTGATCGTGTCCTATATCGCACGCGAAGAAGACAATCACTGGACCAACAGCCACTATACCTTTGTGATCCGCACCTTCTGGATCAGCATCCTTTACGCCATCATACTCGGGTTCTTTACCTTCATGATCGGCTGGATTCCGCTTTTGGGCTGGGCGATTGTTGGCCTGATGGGGCTTTACACCACTGCCTGGTTTATCGGGCGCAATGTGATCGGGCTTTTGCGAGCGCTGAATGGTCGTCCGATTGACAACCCGCAAAGCTGGTTCTTTGGCTAGGCCAATATCCCCTAGATGCGATAATTACGGTGCAATCGGCGCGAAATCACTTTGCCTGATTGCACCGGACTCCCGCGCCCGTTAAAGTCAGTCGGAACACAAGATACACGACACGGACAGGGGTAGCACCGCCATGACATTGGCGTCGTCTGCGCAAGGGTCTGGCGATAAAATGCGCTGGGAAAGCCTTCTTTCATCTCATCGACTTGAATTTCGGGATGGCAAAATCCGCCTACCCGAAGGTGCCCCCTATCCAACACCGGATGGACGCAGCCCGTTTCAGATCGATGTGGATCGGGTGATTTTCTCCTCCTCGTTCCGTCGACTTCAGAACAAGACACAGGTTCATCCGCTTTCCGATAACGACCATGTCCATACCCGCCTGACCCACACAATTGAGGTCGGATCGGTCGGGCAATCACTGGGTTTGATGGCCGGTGCGCATATTGTTGCCAATCTTCCGCAAGGATCGGAAACCACCGTGGCCGATATCGGCTATATGGTTCAGGCGGCCTGTCTTGCCCATGATATCGGCAACCCGCCATTTGGTCATTCGGGCGAAGATGCGATCAATGAATGGTTCACCACGTCGCGCATTGCCAAGGAAGAGCTGACATCACGCCTGACCGGGCCGGAGCTTGAAGACCTTCGTCATTTCGAAGGCAATGCACAAGGCTTGCGCATCATCAGCCAGCTTGAAATGAAGCGCTTTGACGGCGGGCTTAACCTGACCTATGGCACGCTGGGCAGCTTTATCAAATATCCGCGTAACACCTCGGTCCCGGACGCGCGCCGCAAGGAATATACCGGCCTTAAAAAGCCCGGCTATTATCAGGCGGAACGCGATATCGCCTTTGCCATTGCGCGTGTCTGCGGGCTTTCACCGCTTGACGGGTTTGACGGCGCGTGGCGTCGTCATCCGCTGGTTTACCTTGTCGAGGCGGCGGATGATATTTGCTATTCCGTGGTTGATCTTGAAGATGGCTGGGAACTGGGCTGCGTCAGTTTCGAGGAAGTTGAACGAGCCTTGGCCCCGATTGCCCGCCATCCTGAAAAATACGATGGCGATGCCGAACAACGCTGGAAAGACCTTCGTTCAGAGGGCTGGTATGCCGAGAAATCGGAAAATGACCGGATCGGCTTCCTGCGCGGCAAGGCAATTGGCAATCTGGTCAAGGCCGCCGTCGATGCCTTTGTCGCCAACGAAGATGCCCTTCTATGCGGCACCCTTGAAGGTGATTTGCTTGCCAATACCCCGCTTGGCCCCCATGCCAAAGCCTGCAAGAAACTTGCGGTCGAAAAGATTTACAACGCCCCCCATGTCCTGCCGATTGAGATGGCCGGGTTCGAGGTAATTAACGGCCTGCTTGACAGCTTTGTCCGTGCCGCCATCGACATTGACGAGCATAAAAACCACGGCAAGCGCCTGCCACCGCAGGCCGACCGGATTGACAAACTTTTGTCCGGAAAACTGTCCGAGGCACCCGATCTTTACAGCCGCCTGATGCGGGTTATGGATTATATTTCTGGCATGACTGACCGTTATGCCGTCACCCTGTTCCGAAAACTTCAGGGCATTACGATCTAACAAAAAACCCGGCCAGATGGCCGGGTTTTGAATTTAAGCAACAGTTAGCTTAGATGATGTAGTGAATGCCGCATTCGGTTTTGTCCTGACCGGCCCAGCGACCAGCCCGAACATCGGTTGAATTGGGGTCAACGCGGTCGGTACACGGCATGCAGCCAATCGACAGGAATCCTTCGGCCTGAAGCGGATGGCGTGGCAGCGCACGATGTTCAAAGATATCTTCGATATCCTCGCGCTTGTACCCCGCCAGCGGGTTGATCTTGATCCGCGAGCCAGCCGGTTCAACCACCGGAAGCGCATCACGTTCACCGCCATGGAACCGTTTGCGCCCCGTTAGCCAAGCGTCATAGCCTTCAAGCGCACGCTGAAGCGGTTCGACCTTGCGCAAATAGCAGCATTTCGCGGTGTCCGAGGCAAACAGCATCCCGTTGGGGTCTTCGGCCTTAAGTTTTTCCTCGTCCGGGCGCATGATCCGGATATTGGTCAGGCCAAGCTGATCGACCAGCTGTTCACGGTATTTGTGAGTTTCGCCAAACAGCTTGCGGGTATCAAGGAAGATAACCGGCAGGTTGCGGTCAACATCTGCAACCAATGCCAGCAACGCCGCCGCCTCGGTCCCGAAGGACGAGGTCATGGTAACGCGGCCCTTGAATTCTTCATGCACCATCGGTTCGATCAGGGCAACACCCTGAAGGTTGCCATATCGGCGCATCAATTCCGCCGCACGATCAGTCGCTTCCTCAACCGACATTGAGCCGCCGGAAACGATGTCCTCTTCTCGCATGACGTTCATGGCAACCATCCTCGACGGTCAATGTAATCGTCTGTCTTTTCGAGCAATTGCTTCATGTCCGCACCATTAGCTTTCCACTTTTCGCGTTCAGCAGCGAGCATGGAAAGACGTTCGGACCAATTCGGGTCCAACCAACGTTCTAGCGCACGTCTGATACGTCCTGCAAGTCTTGGGCTTTTGCCGTTGGTCGATACCGTAATCATCAGGTCACCGCGCTGAACCCGCGCTGGCGAAAAAAAATCACAGTATTCTTTCACGTCCTCGACATTGGCAATCGTGCCAACCGCCTTGGCGATGGCGGCAAGTTCGGCAGCCTTTTCTCCGCCAAGATCGACGATGAACATGATGGATGCCGCATTCACATCCGCCGAATTCGGCAAATAGCGATGCAGGCGATCACCGGCCTGATCGACCAGTTCGGGTATCGGGTTTTCTGAATAAACGGTGACGTATTTTGCCCCATCACCGTCAAACTGGCGCAAACGGTTCAGGGTTGCCTGACCGTTCCCAACCAAAGCGACCGTAAGTCGCGTCAGGTCCAGATTGATGGGAAACATCGTCGATCCTCTTATGCGGGTTTCTCTCAGTTATCCATGACTATGAGTGTGGAAATCAAAATATTCAATACATTTTTTATGTGTTTTATAATTATACAACACTATTTCATGTGTTTTATTTAACCGCATCATTTGAAGACCCCAGCGAAACTGCCGGTGTGAAGCTTTTCCTGCAATTTTTCAAAAATGCCCCTATATTGAGCCAAATTTCAGCACATCCGTGCCCATGAAAATAACGATCAAGAGAGCGTCCCGATGCCAAACAGTGCCTCCCCAGCCCTGTCCGATCACATGACCATCGCCCCTGTTGCCCATCGCAATGTTGCCATCTGGCTGTTTGGCTGTGCGGCAATGGTCTTTATCATGGTGGTGATTGGCGGCCTTACACGTTTGACGGAATCGGGACTTTCAATTGTTGAATGGCGTCCGTTCACCGGCATTATCCCGCCCCTCAATGAAGCAGACTGGACCGCCCTTTATCAGCAATACAGCCAGTATCCCGAATTCCAGAAGATCAATGCATGGATGTCGGTCGAAGATTTCAAATCGATTTTCTGGCTGGAATTCATTCATCGTCTTTGGGGACGGCTGATCGGGGTTGTGTTCTTTATCCCGTTCGTCTGGTTCCTTGCCAAAAAGTCGATTGATGGTGCGACCAAGAGGAAGCTGTGGGGGCTTTTCATTCTTGGCGGGCTTCAGGGTCTGATGGGCTGGTACATGGTGATGAGTGGTCTGGTGGACCGCCCCGATGTCAGCCAGTATCGCCTGACGGCGCATTTCGGATTGGCACTGGTGATTTTCATCGCCCTTCTCTGGGTCGGACTGCAACAGCTTGCACCGCGCTCTATCGGCACAAATGCGTCAAAGCGCGGCTGGCAGCTTTTGGGACTGATTGTCTTTACCGCCCTTTCCGGTGGCTTTGTTGCCGGGCTTGATGCCGGATATTCATTCAACACCTTCCCGTTGATGGACGGGCAGTTGATCCCGGACGGACTTTATGTGTTTGATCCGGCTTGGCTGGCGCCGTTTGAAGACCATATGACAGTACAATGGGATCATCGCTGGTTGGCGAAACTGACCTTTGCGTTGGTGATCCTGTTCTGGTGGCGTGCGGGCACATGGAACCTGACGTCTGATCAACGTTTTGCCACGCATCTTGTTCTGGCCGCTGCCTGCCTTCAGGTCACGCTTGGTATCTCGACCTTGCTGAGTGTCGTCTGGCTGCCGCTTGGCGTGGCCCATCAGGCCGGTGCCGTGGTGCTGGTCGGAACAGCGACCTTTGCTGCATACAAGCTGCGCCACCAAAACTGATCAATGATCGGCCTTGTGCAGGGCCTTTTTGACCCGATGCATGGCAAGCCAGATCACCGCCAGAACAACCGGGACCGAAATCCCGGTTGCAAGGCGATCATTGATCGGAACACCCGCATCCTTGACCGCCTTGAACAGATATCCAAGCAACCCCACCGAATAATAGGTGATGGCAGCAACCGACAGGCCCTCGACCGTTTGTTGCAGGCGCAGTTGAAGCTTTACCCTTCGATCCATGCTGGCCAGCAAATCGCGGTTCTGGGCTTCAAGCAGGATGTCGACCCGCGTGCGCAACAGGTTATTGGCGCGCGCCACACGTTTTGACAGGACCTCCAACCGGTCCCCGATATTCTGGCAGGTCCGCATGGCCGGGGCCAAACGACGTTCCATAAATTCGGTAATCGTTTGAACACCCTCGACGCGTTCCTCGCGGAGTTCGGTCAGGCGGGCCTGAACAATCCGGTAATAGGCGCGTGCCGCACTGAACCGATAATTCAATGATGCTGCCATTTCCTCGGTCTGGGCGGCAAGATCGGTCAGTTTGGAAAGGGTTTCTTCGTCATCGGTCTGGGTTTTGCTGGCCATTTCAGCGGTGATATCCGAAAGACGGGTATCGATCTCGGAAACCTTGGGCGTTGCACAATGGGCCATTGGAAAGGCCAGAAGCGCCATCATCCGATAGACTTCAATTTCTTTAAGCCGCTGAACCAGTCGCCCGGCCTGGAGGGGTTCCATCCCCTGATCCTTGACCAGCATCCTGCCAAAACCATCTCCATGCAGGCGGAAATCAGTCCAGACCTGTGCCGTGCCCCCCAAAACCCGACTGCCGGTCAGGCCGTTATGGTCAAACAGGCGCGAGATTTCTTCGTCACTGCGCTCGGTTTTTTCGACGACAATATGAAGCCCGACCAGAAGTTTGCCCGGCGTTTCCGACAACCAGTCACTGGGCACCAGATTGATCACCGGATCATCGAACGGGCTTTCAAACGGCCCCGCGCGTTTAAAGACATAGACCGTAAATTCCGTATGGCGTTCCCAGATCACCGAAAAGCCGTCGCTGGCCGCTTCGAAATATTTCTGATCGGGTGCCGGTGGCGTCAGGCTGAACCGTTTGCAAAAGGCGATGAAATGTTCGCGCACCGCTTCGTCAAGTTCTTCGCCGGCATGAAAGGCCAGACACGAACAGCGCGTCGGGCTTATGACACCGCCAAATGGGCGGGCATGAATTTCGTTGTGAAGTGCGACGCGCTGGGGATGCTCAACAAACATTGCCACGGGCTTTCATAATTGGCCATTGCGGTCTATATAAAGCGTTCGGGTCAATATTCTTTTGCGATCCGAACAGTACCTGTATAGACGAAGGTCGAAGGTGACAGAAACCCCGAAAACGTAAGGGAAAATACTGTCATGTCGCTATTTTGTCATATGGGGAAACTCATTTGCTCTGGCTGAATAATCTCGGCCCCCAAGGAGGTTCCATGACCGATCTTCGCACCACTGATAATCTGTTTTTCGCCAAGGGTGATCTTGATCGCGACCGGCTTGAATCACAGGTCAATGACGCGCTGGGCGCGGCCGAAGACGGGGAACTGTTCCTTGAATACCGCCAATCGGAAAGCCTCGTCTGGGATGACGGACGCCTGCGCAGTGCGAATTTCGATACGGCACAGGGTTTCGGCCTGCGTGCAGTTGCCGATGAAGCCACCGCCTTTTCCCATTCCAACGAACTGTCCAATGATGCGGTTGCCCGTGCAGCCGAAACCGTCAAGGCCGTTGGTTCGGGCCGTTCAGGCAAAGTCGATCTGGGATCGATTGGCACCAATGTGTCGCTTTATTCCGATGTGAACCCGCTGGGCGAAGCCACGTTTGAGGCAAAAGTCGACCTTCTGGCACAGATTGATGCCTATGCCCGGTCGCGTGATCCCCGTGTTGTGCAGGTATCCGCATCGATTTCGGGCAACTGGCAGGCCGTGCAGATCTGGCGTTCGGGCGGGCAACGTATTGGCGACATTCGCCCGCTGGTGCGCTTTAACGTTTCGGTCGTCGTCAAGCAGGGCGACCGCATGGAATCCGGGTCGCATGGCGAAGGCGGCCGCATTGGTTATGACGGCTTCTTTGACGAGAAAACCTGGAAGAAGGCGGTTGATGAATCGCTGCGCCAGGCCATCGTCAATCTTGATTCTGTTGCAGCACCGGCAGGCGAGATGACCGTGGTGCTTGGCCCGGGCTGGCCCGGTATCCTTCTGCATGAAGCCATCGGCCACGGTCTTGAGGGCGATTTCAACCGCAAGGGAACCTCCGCCTTTGCCGGTCTTTTGGGCCAGCGTATTGCCGCACCTGGTGTCACCGTTGTTGACGACGGCACCATCAATGATCGCCGCGGGTCGCTGTCGATTGATGATGAAGGCACCCCGACCCAGCGCACGGTTCTGATCGAGGATGGTATCCTTAAGGGCTTTATGCAGGATCGCCTGAATGCGCGCCTGACCGGCGTGAAATCGACCGGCAATGGCCGTCGTCAATCCTATGCCCATGCCCCGATGCCACGCATGACCAATACCTATATGCTCGGCGGCGACAAGGAGCCGGAAGAAGTTCTGGCATCTGTCAAAAACGGCATCTATGCCGTCAATTTCGGCGGCGGTCAGGTCGATATCACGTCGGGCAAGTTCGTGTTCTCGGCATCCGAGGCCTATTTGATCGAAAACGGCAAAGTTGGCGCACCGGTCAAGGGCGCAACCCTTATTGGCAATGGCCCTGATAGCCTGACCAAGGTTTCCATGATCGGCAATGATATGGAACTTGATAACGGTATTGGTACTTGCGGCAAGGATGGTCAGGGCGTGCCGGTTGGTGTCGGACAGCCGACCTTGCGCATTGATGGTCTAACGGTCGGTGGAACGGCGGTTTAACACCGTCGGCCCACATTTGGATGGAAAACTATACCTATCTAATTCTAATAAATTATCGGCAGGTATGAATAGCCTACCCTTAGGTGCACCCCACACCTAATCGGGTGAATGGCTTCCATCTCAACCAGAAAGCCCATAGTCTTTAGGAAGTTAGCCAAAGAATATTTTGGCTGCGCATATCATTGCGTGCGATAAACAATTTAAACGAGCAAACTTCAATTGATGGGCCGGTCTGATCAGACCACCTGTATGGACTAGGGGAATGGTGTGATCAAAAGATCATGGCAGCGTTGGACGGCGGGGGTCGCTGGTCTGGCAATTGTGACATTGGGGGCAACAGGCGCATCTGCACAGCAAAGTGTTGATGTTCGTACAAACGAAGCCCGCCAACTTTCGGACGATTATGCACGTCTGACCGATATTATTGACCGCTCCAACCTTTTGATGCGCACTGATGACGGTGGCGACATCACATTTGCCGACATTCTGACCAATCCCGATGATGTCGTACTGAATTTCCGCTGGGCCAAGGCCCAGCTTGCACGCGGTGATGTTCGTGGTGCGTCGGCAACATTGGAACGCATTCTGGTTCTTGAACCAGATCTTGCAGTCGTTCGGCTTTATTACGCGATTGTCTTGTATCGCCTGGACAGCTTGGACGAAGCCCGCACGCAGTTTGAAGAACTGCAAAAGATGAATGTAACGCCAAGTGTTGCGGCCGAAATTTCCAGTTATCTTGCCGCCATCGAACGTCGACGCAAACGCCTGAGTCAAAGTATCACCCTGACGCTCGGCAGCCAGATTGACAGCAACCGGAACGCTGCCCCCTCTGACAAGCAGCGACTGGTGACCGGAACACTGAACAATATCACCGCAACCCAAGACCTTCCCCAGAACGATATCTCCTATCTCGGGGTGCTGCGCTATGATCTGAATTACGATCTTGGATATCAGGAAGGTCACGAAGTTTTTGCAAGCGTGACCGGCTATATGAGCGACCAGGTACAACTTGATTCACTTGATCTTGGATCGTTTTCGACCGATATCGGGGCACGCATCCGGGGCGGATACTGGGTTTTGACCCCGACAGTCGGTCAAACAGTTCAATCCCTTAGCCGCGAAAAATATCTGACAGCCCGGACAGGACGCCTGCGCATGGACTGGAATGTGCGCCCGTTCTTCAATCTTAACGGCGATGTCAGCTATTCTGATGAACGCTATCAGAACACCACGGAATCTAGTGCCTTGCGCCTGCATTCCGGGCAACGTTATGGCGCACGTGTCGGCGGCAATTACAGTTGGTCACCTGCAAACCGGACAACGGTCAACCTGACTGGTGGCAAGAAGAACGCCGCACGCAATTACTACAGTTATGACAACATGGGCACAGAAGTGATCCACGCCTATCTGTTTGGTGGCGGCAGCTATATCAGCGGCAGTGTCCGATACAATGTCGACCAATACCGCGAGGCCGATTATCTGGTAACCGGCAATTCTCCACAACGCCGCATGGATCGTTCGATCCGTACGCGTTTGACCTATGGTGCGCCGCTTGGTGCCCTTTTGCCCGATAATTTGTTTGGTGACAGCGAAACCGCAAACCAGATTGTTGATTTTCTGGCCCCGATCAGCTGGTCGATCACCGGCGAATATCTCGATACCAATTCCAATATCCCCAATTATGAATACCACAATGCACGCGCACAGGTGTTCCTGACACGACGCTGGGAGTTTTAACGATGCCACACGTGACAACCATCCCCACGCAGCCAAAAGCGAACAATCGACTGGCACAAAGATTGATGTTTGGTGCTGCGTTAATCGCAACCGCGGGTCTGACCACTCAGCAGGCAAACGCAGAAGTTCAGGCCGAGATGGCCGGTGTATCTGCCGCCGTTGTCGGTGAAATCACCCTTGCGAAGGCAGGTGACGGTATTGGCGTTCTGGTCGAAAGCGGGATGCCGGTTTATCTTGGCGACCGTATCACCACATCCCCCAGCGCCGGCATGCAGATTTTGCTGCTTGATGAAACGGTATTTACCATCGGCCCGGATAGTGACGTTGCCATCGATGAATTTGTCTATGACCCTGTAACCGGCGACGGTCGTATTGTGGCCGATATGGCACGCGGGGTGATGCGTTTCGTCACCGGTAAAATCCCGCTAAACAATCCATCAAGTATGGATGTCAACCTTCCCGTCGGCTCCATCGGTATTCGCGGAACCATCGGGCTGATCCGATCCATGACGGCCGATCAGGCCAACCAGATCATCCCGGGCAGCTTTGACACATCCGATCCGGAATCTGGAAATCAGCCGGTTTTCATGGCTGTTAACCAGGGGCCAGGGTTGTCGCGTAACGACACAACATCCCGCCCGGGTGCCTTTGCCGCCTCCAATCCAAACGGCAATTCGCAAAGTGTAACCGGCGAGAATTTCGGCGTGTTTGTTTCGGGTAACGCCGTCACCCCGCCGGTTCGTTTCCCGCCAAGTGCCGCAACCTTTGACTTTTCAACCAATGTCACAAGAACCACATCAAATTCCGGCAGGAACTCGAATTCAGGAAACAATTCAGGTTCAGGAAGCAGCGGCAGTTCGTCTTCTGGCGGTTCGGGCGGCCAGCAAGTGGCCCTGAACTCCCAACAAACCGGACAGGCATCGAACCAGACCGGTGCGACGGGCGCGCAATCATTTGGGCTTGCCATCGCCCAAATCAACAATACCAATAGCGGATCCAATTCGACTGAAACGACGTCAATTCTGAATAACAATACCGAGAACACCCCAAATACCGGGAGTGGTTTCACCTATGATGCCCTTCGCACAATCACCAGCGGATCGGCAACAACTGGCGTAATCCCGGTTTGGGGAAGTCAGCTTTCTTATAACTTCAGCACGACCGTCGATTACGCGAACAGAAGAATCGATATTGATTTTACGGGTGTATCAGAGGGCATGATTACAGACGGATCGGCATCGATCTCGCAGTTTGATTACAGCTCGATCAATGGGAGCGTGGCCTTCAAAGGCAACGATTTCACATATAACGAAGACTGTGGCACATTGGGCTGTTCCGCCGATGTTACCTTCAAGGATGCAACCAACGTCGATTTCTCGCTGAAAACGGACGCTGTACCGGAAGGTGAAGGCTCTTCCGACACATTGACAGAACAGTAATTTGGCTCATCCTACAAGTAGATAGAGTTTGATGCGTCTCAGCAAATCAGGCCTTTCAACCGGACTGCAGTATCTTGTTCCACTGGCCATTCTGTTCACCTTTATCGTCTTGCGGTGGCAGAATGTGCCGGTTGTTGATCAACTGCGCCTGACGCTGTTTGACGTTTATCAGCAGATTGCCCCGCGCCAATATGAAGATGTCGGGGTGCGGATTGTTGATATCGATGAACATAGTCTTGAAGAACAGGGCCAGTGGCCCTGGCCCCGCACACGTCTTGCCCAGTTGCTTTACAAACTGCGCGCATCCGGTGCCGTCGTGGTTGGCTTTGATATGGTGTTTGCCGAACCGGACCGGACATCGCCATCGCGTGTGATTGCCGATTGGCCGCAATCCCCGGAACAGGACCAGATTTCTGAACTGGCAAAGCAGCTTCCCGATCATGACCAGCTGTTTGCGCAATTCATCGCAGGCACCGGCAATGTCGTTACCGCCGTTCAATTGCGCAATGGGGCATTTGAAGCCCTGCCCCGACAGGTTGGCAATTTCAGTGCTGCAGGCGAAGCCGGTCGTGTTCTTTCTGATTTCGTTCCTGTCCTGCCAAGTGCGGCAAAAAACCTTGATGTCATCGAAGGGGCCGCAACGGGAAATGCCCTGATCAACGTTTCCCCTGAACAGGACGGCATTGTCCGCCGTGTGCCGCTTCTTGCTGCCATTGACGACGACCAGCCGGTAATTGGCAAGCCGGTTTATCCGACCCTGACCGTCGAGATGTTGCGCGTTCTGCAAAATGCGCCCAAAACCATGCTTGTACGTATGTCCGGTGCAAGCGGCAGTGCGCGCTGGACCAACTCCGAAGGGATTGCCTCTGTTCGGGTCGGCGCAATTACGATCCCGACTGACCATGCTGGCAATATGTGGGTGCATTTTACCGGCCACCGACCGGATCGTTATCTTTCGGCGACCGATATTCTGGATGGTACGATCCCGGCCGAAACGCTGCAAAACAAGATGACAGTGGTTGGCACCAGCGCAGCCGGGCTGCTTGATTTACGATCATCCCCGCTTAACCGTGTCATCCCGGGGGCGGAAATCCATGCCGAGATGCTTGAACAGATGCTTCTCGAACATTTCCTGACCCGTCCTTATTGGGCCGCAGAAATTGAAATGCTGAGCCTGTTGCTGGTGGGCTTGTTTTTCATCATTGCCGTTCCCCGACTTGGCGCAATCTGGCCTGCAATCATCGGCCTTGGAATTATCGCGGGGGCTCTTGGTGTTTCCTGGTGGGCCTATACCGACAAGCTTCTTTTGATTGATCCGCTTTATCCGATTGTGTCGCTGATTGCGGTTTACCTTGCCACAAGTTCACTGGGCTTTATGCGCACCGAGGGCGAACGCCGTCAGGTCCGTGCGGCTTTTGCCAACTATTTATCACCGGCCCTTGTCGAACAGCTTGCCCAGCATCCGGAACAATTGAAGCTTGGTGGTGAAACCCGCGACATGACCTTGATGTTCTGTGATGTCCGTGGGTTTACGTCGATTTCTGAAGGGTTCAAATCCAATCCGCAGGGCCTGACACAGCTGATCAACCGGCTGTTGACGCCACTGACCGAATGCATTCTCGATCGGGAAGGCACCATCGACAAATATATGGGCGACTGCATCATGGCCTTCTGGAATGCGCCGCTTGATGTTGAACGCCATGCTCATCGTGCCTGCGATAGTGCCCTTGCCATGTTCGAAGCCCTTGATGTTTTAAATGCCGAACGCCTTGAAGAAGCCAACCGGGATGGTCAGGTCTTCCTGCCGCTGAATATCGGGATCGGGATCAATTGCGGTGAATGCCTTGTCGGCAATATGGGATCAGAGCAACGCTTTGATTACTCGGTCCTTGGCGATGCGGTGAACCTGGCATCCCGGCTTGAAGGCCAATCAAAGAATTACGGTGTGAATATCGTTCTGGGCGAAGATACGGCCCAGCGGGTCGAAGAAGATTTTGCAACGCTGGAACTTGATCTGATTGCGGTTAAGGGCAAGACCGAAGCTGTTCACATCTTCACCCTTTTGGGTGCCGGGACCCTTCGTTCATCGGATGCCTTCACAACCTGTCAGACGCTTCACGTTCAGATGCTTGATGCCTATCGCAGCCAGAAGTGGGATTTGGCCGAAGACCTGATTGCGAAATGCCGCGAAGCATCGCGCGATGTTGGTGCCCTTTCAGAACTTTATGACATGTATGTCGAACGTATCGCGACCTTCCGCGAAGCCCCTCCGCCCGCGGAATGGGATGGCGTGTTTGTGGCAAACAGCAAATAGCGGTACTTGCCAAAAGCGCCGAAGCACCACACTGTGACACTGGAACGTCCGTTCCTGAAATCCGCCATTGCAAAATGCTTCCTGCGCCCCACCGTGATCACGAGGCCACCACCGATGAATTTCTCGTCCGATAACGTTACGCCGATTTGCCCCGAAATTCTTGCCGCCATTGCCGCTGAAAGTGACAGTGCTGCGTTGCCCTATGGGGCAGATGACAAAAGCCAGCAACTTGATGCCGCGTTTTCAGAACTGTTTGGAACAGAAGTCTGCGTGGTTCCCGTCGCAACCGGCACAGCCGCCAACCTTGTCGGACTTTCGGGACTGGTATCACCGTTCGGCGGGATCGTTTGCCATCATCACGCCCATATCAATATGACGGAATCAACCGGTGTGGCTTTTTATGGTGGCGGTGCCAAACTGCTTGGCATCGACGGACCATCGGCGAAGATCGAGGCCGGTATTCTCGATACCTACCTTGGCAAGCATGTCTCGAACGGGATGCATTCGGTGGACCCGGAATGCGTTGCCATCACCCAGACGACAGAATTCGGAACGGTTTATGGCGTTGATGAAGTTCAGGCGATTGGCAAGGTCTGTCGAAAGCACGGAATGCGTCTGTTTATGGATGGGGCGCGCTTTGCCAATGCGGTTGCGACACTTGGTTGTCATCCGGCGGACATTACCTGGAAGGCCGGTGTCGACGTGCTGAGTTTCGGGGCAACCAAAAACGGGGCACTGGCAGTTGATGCCATCATCCTGTTTGATCCGAAACTGCGCCGCCATACCGAAAAAAGCCGTAAGCGCGGCGGACATCTGTTTTCAAAGCACCGTTACCTTGCCGCACAGCTTCTGGCCTATTTGCAGGATGATCTTTGGCTCCGTAATGCAAGGCACGCCAACGACGCGGCAAAAGCCCTGCAACACAGCCTTGAAAGCCTGGGCGCAGAGGCCGCCTTCACGCCCCAGGGCAACGAGCTTTTCATTCGCATGAATGACAAGCTGGCCCAACGGCTTCGTGATGCCGGATTGGTGTTCCGTCCATGGGCGTCTATCGGACCGGATGCCTATCGTTTTGTCTGTGCCTGGAACAGCCCGATTGATGTGATTTCAGCCCTGCCACACACCGTTGGCTAAAGGGGGCTGTTTGCCCTGATCGGCCGGTATGTGTGATAAAGAACCCAATATTGCCACAGCGGCGCGAACCATAGCGTTTCCACGCCCAACGCCCCCGTTAATTTGCGAGAAAGACGATGAATTTTGCCTCTGACAATGTGTCCCCCTTTTGCCCCGAAGTCCTCGAAGCGCTGAGTGCCGAAGCCAGTCACAATGCTCCGGCCTATGGCGGTGATGACATCAGTCAGCAGCTTGATCGTGCCTTTTCCGAAATGTTTGATACGGACGTCGCTGTTATCCCCGTTGCCACCGGCACGGCTGCAAACTGCATCAGCCTGTCCGCCCTTGTCACCCCGTATGGCGGTGTTGTCTGCCATCACGAGGCCCATATCAACGAGGATGAAAGCACCGGCGTTGCATTTTTCACCGGCGGGGCAAAGCTTCTTCCGATGGATGGTCCGACAGCCAAACTCGAAGCCGATGCCCTTGATGCCTTTATTTCCGGTCAGGTAAATCGCGGCGTGCATTCCGTTGCACCCGAATGTGTCGCGATCACCCAGGCGACCGAACTGGGCACGGTTTATACTCCGGCCGAAGTCGCCGCGATCGGGGAGGTTTGCAAGAAACATGACCTTCGCCTGTTCATGGACGGGGCGCGCTTTGCCAACGCGGTTGCCCATCTCGATTGCCGTCCGGCCGATATCACCTGGAAAGCGGGTGTGGATGCCATCAGCTTTGGCGCAACCAAGAACGGGGCAATGGCGGTCGATGCCATCGTGTTGTTTGATACGGCCCTGAAATCACGCGTTGAACAAGCCCGGAAACGAAGCGGCCATTTGCATTCCAAGCATCGCTATCTTGCGACCCAGCTTCTGGCTTATGTCAAAAATGATGTCTGGTTAAAGAACGCGGCCCACGCCAATCAGGCAGCCACCGCACTTGCCAACATTCTTGTTGAACACCGTGGGACACTGGCCCATCCGGCCGATGGCAATGAACTGTTTGTCAAACTGGCCCCGGAACTTGCCGACAGATTGCGTGCTGCCGGCGTGCTTTTCCATGCTTGGCCGTCACTCGGCGCTGATATCTATCGGTTTGTTGCGGCATGGAACACGGATATCGCGCAAATCTCTACCCTGAAAAACACCCTTGGGTAGTATCTCGGGGCTTTGACCGGGGGACGAATCAAACGAATCATTAAAATTCAACGGATTATGAATCGTTTAAATGCACATCCGAACTCAGTGATATGCAGTCCCGAAGGTCAGAGCCCCGAAAAAAATGCACATCACCCATACGCAAATGTGCAGGTAAATTTCATAAAAATAACAAACACTTGACATAAATTCATCAATCGCTGTGCGCGTGCACCCTACGTAGAACCACGCAGCAAACATTGACGATACGTAGAAACCCTGATTATTTTCCCTCGTCGATTGCCAACATAGATACCTGTTGGATCGGGTAAACCCCGTCCGTTCCAATATGACGTTGTCAAACATGACCTGCACAAGATCATGTGGACAGCATTCAATTGTTCGGACCAGCCTTGAGGGAGGCATTTAATGAAAGCGAATTTCGTCAAGGTGGCGATTGGTGCAGGCCTGCTTGCTGCCACTGCACTTTCTGCTCCGACCGCCGCTTCGGCAAAAACTCTGGTATATTGCTCGGAAGGTAGCCCGGAAGGCTTCAACCCGTCGCTTTACACCGCAGGTACCACGTTCGATGCGTCCTCGCGTCAGGTTTTCAACCGTCTGGTACAGTTCAAGCGCGGCACCACCACCATCGTTCCGGGTCTTGCGACCAGCTGGGACGTTTCGGCTGATGGTCAGGAATATACCTTCAACCTGCGCAAAGGCGTGAAGTTCCACACCACCAACGACTTCACCCCGACCCGCGATTTCAATGCTGATGACGTGATCTATACCTTCATGCGTCAGTTTGACAAAAATCACCCGTATCACGGTGTATCAGGCGGCTCGTACGAGTACTTCAACGGCATGTCGATGCCGGACCTGATCAAAGACATCGTCAAAGTTGACGATTACACCGTTAAATTCGTTCTGAACCGTCCGGAAGCTCCGTTCATCGCCAACATGGCAATGGACTTCGCATCTGTTCTGTCGGCTGAATATGCTGACAAGATGATGGAAGCCGGCACGCCGGAAAACGTTGACCTGAACCCGGTCGGCACCGGTCCGTTCCAGCTGGTTCAGTACCAGAAAGATGCGGTTATTCGTTACAAGGCATTCCCGGAATACTGGGAAGGCAAAGCTGCAATCGACAACCTGATCTTTGCCATTACGCCGGACAGCACTGTTCGTTATCAGAAGCTGAAAGCTGGCGAATGCCATGTCATGCCGTATCCGAACCCGGCTGACCTGACCGAAATGGATGCAGATGCATCCATCAACCTGATGAGCCAGGAAGGTCTGAACGTTGGTTACCTCGGTTACAACACCGAGAAAGAGCCGTTCACCAATGTGAAAGTGCGTAAGGCACTGAACATGGCGATCAACAAAGACGCCATCATCGAAGGTGTTTATCAGGGCGCTGGCGCTGCTGCCAAAAACCCGATTCCGCCGACCATCTGGTCTTACAACAACGACACCGTTGATGATCCGTATGATCCGGAAGCAGCCAAAGCCATGCTGGCAGAAGCTGGTTACCCGGACGGCTTCACCACTGACATCTGGGCCATGCCGGTTCAGCGTCCTTACAACCCGAACGCACGCCGTATGGCCGAGCTGATTCAGGCTGACTGGGCGAAAATCGGTGTTCAGGCCGAAATCGTTTCCTACGAGTGGGGCGAATACCTTGATCGCACCAAAAAAGGTGAACAGGGTACCTTCATGCTCGGTTGGACCGGCGATAACGGCGACCCCGACAACTTCCTTGCAGTTCTGCTTGGTTGTGACGGCGTTGGCGGTTCGAACCGCGCTCGTTTCTGCAACGACGAATTCGAACAGCTGATTCAGCAGGCTAAAACCACTTCGGACGTTCTCGAGCGTACCCGTCTGTACGAAGAAGCTCAGCTGGTCTTCAAACGTGAAGCACCGTGGGCAACCATCGCACACTCGATCGTGTTCGAACCGATCCGTAACGAAGTTGTTGACTACAAGATCGATCCGTTCGGCGGTCACATCTTCTATGGCGTCGATATCAAAGAATAAGACGACCTGAAACCTTGTCGAAGAGGCCCGGTCTTCCGGGCCTCTTTGCAATTCCGCAATAGAGAGAGACGTCCACCCGTGTCCTGTCCGCGCGTGGATGCACAAAAAGGCCCGATGGCATGCTAGGATTCCTGTTTCGCCGTTTGGGGGACATCATCCCGACCTTCTTCGGTGTCACCCTTCTGGTATTCTTCCTGATCCGCCTCATTCCCGGCGACCCGATATTGATGCTGGCCGGTGAACGCGGCGTTGATGCAGCACGATACGCAGAACTTCAGGCACAATACGGCTTTGACCAACCGATTATCGTCCAGTATTTCGACTACCTGATGGGTGTATTCCAGGGTGATCTGGGCAAATCGTTTGTCACCAAAAAACCTGTTCTTGATGAATTTCTGGTGCTGTTCCCGGCAACCGTCGAGCTTGGCCTGACAGGTATCCTGTTTGCCGTATGCTTTGGCGTTCCGTTCGGCGTCCTTGCGGCCATCAATCGTGGAAAATGGATCGATCACCTGACCATGTCAGTTTCCCTGACCGGGTATTCGATGCCGATTTTCTGGTGGGCACTTCTTCTGATCATGTTCTTCTCGACCACGCTGGGCTGGACGCCGGTTTCCGGGCGACTGTCGGTGATGTATTACATCGAGCCGACCACCGGCTTCATGTTGATCGACACGCTTCTCAGCGACGAGAAAGGCGCCTTTATCAGTGCGCTTCGGCACATGATCCTGCCAACCATTGCACTTGGCACCATTCCAATGGCCGTGATTGCACGTATGACCCGTTCTTCGATGCTTGAAGTTCTGGGCGAGGAATATATCCGCGTTGCCCGCGCCAAGGGCCTGTCGCCGCTTCGCGTGATCATGGTCCACGCACTTCGCAATGCCCTTATCCCGGTGATCACGGTTATCGGTCTTCAGGTGGGTGTATTGCTTGCAGGTGCGATCCTGACCGAAACGATCTTTTCCTGGCCGGGTATCGGCAAGTGGATCATCGAAGCCATGAACCGTCGCGATTATCCGACCATTCAGGGTGGCATTCTGATGATTGCCTTCCTGGTCATGGGCGTAAACCTGATCGTCGACCTTCTGTACGGGGTTGTTAATCCCCGTATCCGTCATAAACGCTAAGGGGACTGCGAAAGATGAGCGAGAATACTACCCCGTCCGCAGCCCCGGCAGCCAACGTCGCCGAGCCGATGGGCGCACCGCCCAGCCCGCTGCGTGAAACCTGGGACTATTTCCGTAAGAACCGTGGTGCCTATGTCGGTCTGATCGTGATTGCGATCATTCTGTTCCTGGCCCTGACCGCACAGTGGATTGCCCCGTATGATCCGATTGCACAGGATCGTACCGCATTCCTCAAACCGCCAATCTGGATGGATGGTGCTGATCCGCGCTACATTCTTGGCACCGATGCGGTTGGTCGCGATATCCTGTCGCGCCTGATCCACGGCGCACAGCTTTCGGTTTCGATTGGTGTGTTCGTCGTGATCCTGTCGATGATTGCCGGTATCGTTCTTGGCATGGTTGCCGGTTACTTCCGCGGTTGGGTCGAAGTCGGCATCATGCGTCTGATGGACATCATGCTGGCCCTGCCCAGCCTGATCATGGCGCTTGCGATTGTCGCCATCCTCGGCCCGGGTCTGGAAAATGCCATGCTGGCAATCGCGATTGTCCAGTTGCCGCATTACGTGCGTCTGACCCGTGCATCCGTCGTATCCGAACTGAACAAGGAATATGTCATCGCATCGCAGATTGCCGGTGCCGGACATGTGCGCCAGATGTTTGTGAATATTCTTCCGAACTGCATGGCACCGCTGATTGTTCAGGGCACTCTGGGTATTTCGAGTGCGATCCTTGATGCTGCTGCTCTTGGCTTCCTTGGCCTTGGTGCACAGCCGCCGCTGCCGGAATGGGGAACCATGCTGTCCGAAGCCCGTGAATTCGTGGGTTCGGCATGGTGGGTGATCACCTTCCCCGGCCTTTGCATCCTTGTCACCGTGCTTGCCTTCAACCTGATGGGTGATGGTCTGCGCGATGCCCTTGATCCCAAGATGAAACGGTAAGTCATGGCTCTTCTCGAAGTAAAAAACCTGACAGTCGAGTTCGGCTCCGAAGACAAGCCGTTTCGTGCTGTTGACTCAGTAAGCTATTCCATTGATCGCGGTGAAGTTCTTGGCATCGTCGGTGAATCGGGTTCCGGTAAATCGGTATCCTCGCTGGCTGTCATGGGCCTGATCGACTTTCCCGGTCGTGTCACCGCAGATGCCCTGACCTTTGATGGTCAGGACCTTCTGGGTATGCCTGCCAAGCGTCGTCGCGAAATCACCGGCAAAGACATCGCCATGATCTTCCAGGATCCGATGTCGGCCCTTAACCCGTGCTTCACGGTCGAAGCCCAGATCATGGAAGCCCTTAAGGTCCATGAAGGCGGCAGCAAGAAGCAGCGCCGCGAACGCACGCTGGAACTTCTTAACCAGGTCGGCATCCCCGATCCGAAGTCGCGCATGACCGCCTATCCGCATCAGTTGTCGGGTGGTATGAGCCAGCGTATCGTCATTGCCATGGCGATTGCCTGCAAGCCGCGCCTTCTGATTGCCGATGAGCCGACCACGGCACTGGATGTCACCATTCAGGCCCAGATCATTGATCTTCTGCTGAAATTGCAGGAAGACAGCGATATGGGACTGTTGCTGATCACCCACGATCTGGCACTGGTGTCCGAGGCCGCCAACCGCATTCAGGTCATGTATGCCGGTCAGCTGTTTGAAAGTGGTCCGGCCGACAGCATTTTCTCAGCACCACGTCATCCCTATACGCAGGCCCTGCTTGAAGCATTGCCTGAACGTTCCGAGGGCCATGACCGTCTGCGCACCATCCCCGGCGTTGTTCCGGGTCAGTATGACCGCCCGGCGGGCTGTCTTCTGGCACCGCGTTGCCGTTACGCCAATGAAAGCTGTGTTGCCGCACGCCCCGAAGTCAGTGACTTCAACGGACGTGATGTCCGCTGCTTCTATCCGCTAAATGATCAGGGCCAACCGACCGGCCTGAACACCGGGGGGACTGTATAATGAGTTTTCTGGATACCAAACCCGGTGTTCCGCTTCTGGAATCCGATAACCTTGTCCGCCATTACGACGTTAATCGCGGTTTTGGCAAACCCGGTGCAACGGTCAAGGCGCTTGATGGCGTGTCCTTCACGCTTGAAGCCAAGAAGACCCTTGCAGTGGTCGGGGAATCGGGATGTGGCAAATCAACACTGGGCCGTCAGCTGACCCTGATTGAAAAACCCAGTGCCGGTGAACTGAAAATCAACGGCAACACGGTTGGCAATCTGTCGGACAAGGAAGCCAAACTGTTCCGTCGTACGGTTCAGATGATCTTCCAGAACCCTTATGGTTCTTTGAACCCGCGCAAAAAGGTCGGTCAGATTCTGGCCGAGCCGGTTTTGCTGAACATGGATCACCTTGGTCGCAAGGAACGTGAAGAACGCGTTCGCGAGACCATGGCAAAGGTCGGCCTGCGCCCGGAATTCTTCCAGCGCTATCCGCACATGTTCTCCGGCGGGCAGCGTCAGCGTATTGCGATTGCCCGTGCGCTTATTCTTGAACCGAAAGTCATCGTTGCCGATGAACCGGTTTCGGCCCTTGATGTGTCGGTCCAGGCACAGGTTTTGAACCTGATGATGGACCTTCAGGAAGAGATGAATGTCGCATATGTATTCATCTCGCATGATCTTTCTGTCGTCAGACATATTGCAGATGACGTCATGGTGATGTATCTCGGTCGCGTTGCTGAAAAAGGACCGACCGAAGAGATCTTCGCCAAGCCGCTGCATCCCTATACACGGGCGCTTCTGGCATCGGCACCAAAGATTGACCCGGCACATCGCGTAAAGGCAGAACCGCTTACCGGCGAATTGCCTTCACCGATCAACCCGCCATCGGGCTGTGCGTTCCATAAACGCTGCCCGTTTGCGACCGAAGAATGCGCAAAGGTTCGTCCGGAACTGCGCTCATTCGAAGGCCGCGAGGTGGCGTGCCATCGGGTCGAAGAAATCGCCTGAGAACAGGTGATCACCCGGATGTCCGGGTAGACAAGGGAGCAAAGGGGCGCGCTTTAACGAGCTGCGCCCCTGCGCATTTCTGCAAGACTTTCCGAATTCAGGCCGTCGTCCGTGACCGGTCCGTCAAGGCAAGCAACACGCCAGCCGCAACCAGAAGCGTTCCCGACACCCGGTTAAGCACCCGCATGTGGCGCGCGGATTTGATGAAGCCCTTCACCTGCCCGCCAAGCAGGCCATAGGCCAGCAACACGCCGCTTTCCATAATGATGAAGGTAATCCCCATCGTCGAAAACTGCGGCCCATAGGCCACCGCCGGGTCAAGAAACTGCGGGAAGAAGGCGGTAAAGATAAGGATCGCTTTGGGATTTCCAATGGCGGTCAGAAATTCGGTCTTGGCCAGTTTGTATGGACCGGGATTAACCATCAACGCCGTTTGACCACTGGTATCTTCGGTATCATTGACCTTGGCAAACCAGCTTTTGATGCCAAGCCAGACCAGATAAACCGCGCCAACCCATTTGATCACGAAAAAGGCGGTTTCACTGGCCGCAAGCACGACGCCAAGCCCGGTCGCCGTGACCGCAATCATCAGGGCAAAGGCGACAATCCGGCCAATACCGCCCACAGCAGCAGACGATACGCCATAGCGCGCGCCATTAAACATCGCCAAAAGATTATTGGGGCCGGGTGCCATCGCCAACGCGATTGCCGCCCCGGCAAAAAGAAGCCAGGTGTCGAACTGCATGGGGCTATTCCTGTATATCGGGGTTTCCGGTCGTCAAAGCCGCCAACCCCGAGTTGGTAACAGGACGATTTCGCCTTAAATTCAGTCGCGCGTCAATGCCGCAATCATTTCCGATGCGGCGGGCCATTTGGCACTTAGCGTTGCACGTTTTCCCATCGAAAAATCGGCAAAATCAAAGCCCGGGGCGACAGTGCATCCCAGCAGGGCAAACTTTCCGCCCGGCTTCAGGCGCGCGCCTTGCCAGACATTTTTAGGAACGATCACCTGCGGCTTTTGCCCGGCCATAAGGTCGGTTCCGATTTCCACACGTTTATGCGTGCCGTCATCAAACAATTGCAGCTGTTCAACCGGGTCGCCCATATAGTGATGAAAAATCTCGTCGCTGGTCAGGATATGCATTCCCGAAAAGGTATCGGGTGTCAGCAAATAATAAATCGCCGTTCCGGTACTGCGCACACCAAGATACCGGTTGCCGGGATTGCAGGTTTCAAAGGCGCGAAACGTTTCGGCGTAAAATCCGCCTTCGGGATGGGGTTGCAGTCCAAGCTTGGCAATCAGATCGTCGATGGAGATGTTTTCATTCATGGCGTGTTCCCTCTGACCAACGGCGATTATGTTGCTGCCCATCATGACGAAAAAAGGGGAAAGGCGCAAACCTTCCCCCTCTTAAAATTTACAGTGCCGCGAGCCTGACTTAATGGGCGCTATGGTCCATTTTACCGTGTTGGCCGTCGCCATGTTTCATGTCACCGTGATCCATACCGGCCGGCCCTTTGGCCTTTGAATCCAGAACATGGATCATCACCGGAACGTCACCGGCCTTTTCAAATTCAAGGGTGACATTGACCATCTCGCCTTCGGTCAGTGGCTTGTGCAGACCCATCATCATCACGTGATAGCTGCCCGGCTTGAACATCACTTCGCCATGCATCGGAACATCAACGCCGCCTTCGACCTGACGCATCTTCATGACGTTGTTTTCCATGATATGGGTGTGAAGTTCGGTCTTGTCGGCAAGATCACTGTGCACACCGACAATACGGTCAGCCATGCCGTTATTTACGACCTTGAAGAAGGCCGCCCCATTGCGGACCTGACCAAGGGAAGCCTTGGTCCAAGCATCCTTGATTTCAATGTCAGCAGCAAAGGCATTGGTAACGATAAACAGCGACGCCACAGTCGCAACAATAGCAAACAGCTTTTTCATGGAGTTTCATCCGTCTTTTGCCCGCATCTTGCGGGTCTGATTTCAATGATAATTCAGGTTTGAAAATCAGATGACGGCTGGCGGCGCCCGGGAATGACGCACACGGGGCATGTCATGCCCGGTAATAATGCCCGGCACCTTGGCAAAGCGGATATCATGAACAACCGCAACCGGCGCCACATCGGGCACATTAACGGCAATCACCGCCCCATGATGGGTTGCGCAAAGTGAACAGAATGCGTGACCGGCAAGTGGTGGAACATCGGCCGGAACTTTGCCTGCGTTCCCGTTCGCCAAATCGACCTTTTTGATACCGCCCGGCGTACAAATCAAAAGAACATTGCCACCGGGATAGATATCAGCAGCACTGGCCTGGCTGATGCCGGTTCCATGCCCTGTCAGCAATGCAGGGATCAAGCCCGACTGCGTTACCCCGGCAAGCAGGATCACAAGCGCCATCACCCATGTCTGAACGACACGGCGGGTCGACATTTCGCGATATTTGCGATTATGGCGCTGGGTTGAGAACATCTGGCAGATATGCCCGAATTAATCATCACCTGCAATGATATTGATCATTGCAACGAAACGCTTATCGCGCAACTATCCGGCGACTTTTACATTGCGGAACAAATGATATGCGCCACCGTGCTTCTATGCGTCCCGTTGCCATTCCCCACCCTGCCATGCCCGAAGGTGATTGGGGGGATTGCTTTTCGATCACCACGTCTGCGTCCGGCCTTACCCCTGAAATCGCTGCCCGACAAATTATGGGGTCACGACCCGACTGGGTTGTTCGACTGATGTTGATGCGCGATTTTCTGATGCGGCCGTTCGGGTTGAAATCGGGAATGCATGAACCCGAAAACCCCGACGTAATCGGCATTTTTCCGGTTATTACGCGGGATGAGACATCGATCATACTTGGCCTAAATGACCGGCATCTGGATTTCCGGTTGGTGATTGAACTTGAACCAGCCGGAAATGATCAAACGCAAATCCACACGACGACAATCGTCAAGCGCCACAACATATTTGGTCGCCTTTATCTGGCAACCATTACGCCGTTCCATAACCGGATTGTCCCCGCCATGCTTAACTCGGCATATGCGGCGTAAATGAAAAAAGGCCGGATAACAATTATCCGGCCTTCCAACGCGTCACGACACGCATGATCTGATCAGATCATATCCCGTGCCTGTACCAGTTCATCAAACTTCGCCCCGTCAAGGAAGCCAAGCGCAATGCAGGCTTCTTTCAGGCTGCTGCGATCCTTGTGGGCCTTTTTGGCGACGGCTGCGGCATTGTCATAGCCAATATGCGGTGCCAAGGCAGTCACCAGCATCAGGCTTTGTTCAACATAGTGATCGATCTTTTCCTGATCAGCTTCGAGCCCGACCACACAGTTATCGGCAAAGCTGACAGATGCATCGGCAATCAGGCGTATTGATTGCAGCAGGTTATAAATGATCACCGGCTTGAACACGTTCAGATCAAGATGCCCGTTTGATCCACCAACCGTCACCGCCACATGGTTGCCCATGACCTGTGCGCACACCATCGTCAGCGCCTCCGCCTGGGTCGGGTTGACCTTGCCTGGCATGATTGATGATCCGGGTTCATTGGCCGGAAGAACGAGTTCACCCAGACCACAACGCGGGCCTGAACCCAACAAGCGAATGTCATTGCCGATCTTCATCAGGGACGCGGCAAGCACGTTCATGACACCCGACATTTCGACACAGGCGTCATGGGCGGCAAGGGCTTCGAACTTGTTTTCAGCTGTGGCAAAAACAAGCCCGGTGATATCGGAAACCTGTTTGGCGAATTCAACGTCAAACCCTTTGGGGGCGTTCAATCCTGTCCCAAGGGCAGTGCCCCCCTGTGCGAGTTTACGCAGACGTTTAAGGGCATCATCAACCCGGTCCAGACCAAGGGCTATTTGCGCGGCATAGCCGGAAAATTCCTGCCCCAGGGTCAGCGGGACCGCATCCTGCATATGGGTACGACCGATTTTCACAATATCGGCAAATGCGGTAACTTTGTCTTCCAGTGCCGAACGCAAATGGATCAAAGCCGGTTTCAGGGTCTTTTCAATTTCAACCACCGCTGCGATATGCATCGCTGCCGGGAAACTGTCATTGGATGACTGACCACGATTGACATGATCATTGGGATGGACCGGATCGCGCATACCCATCGGCTTGCCAAGGATTTCGCAGGCCCGGTTGGCGATCACTTCATTGGCATTCATATTGGTCTGTGTACCCGACCCGGTTTGCCAGACAACCAGCGGGAAATGATCAAGCAGTTTGCCATCGGCAACTTCGCGGGCGGCACTTTCAATCGCCTCGGCCAAATCCGCATCGAGATTGCCAAGCGCGGCATTGGCCCGTGCCGCAGCCAGTTTTTGCACGCCGAATGCCTTGATCAGGGCATCGGGCATCCGTTCGCCACCAATACGGAAATTCTGTTTTGAACGCTGGGTTTGCGCCCCCCAATACCGATCGGCGGGCACCTCGATTGCGCCCATGGTGTCTTTTTCGGTACGGGTGGTCACTTGATTGGTCACGATAGATATCCTCCGTGTCAGACGTCAAACTGACCGGGGCGGGAAACCCGGTGCAACAGTGCAGTGGATTATGGTTATGAACTGTTGCCCGGAAATATGGTTCGGATCAATGATGAAGGCAAATGCAAATAAGATTTGTTTGCATTTATTGCTTTTGGCACCTAGCCAACCTCTTCCATATGTTGCTGCCAGGCCAGCAATCTGATGCCTGCCCGCTCCAGCTGCGATGCGATTTCCGGTGCTGGCGGACGATCCGTAATGATCCCGGTCAGGGCTTCAAGCGGTGCGATATTTTCAAGATACCGCTGATCAAACTTGGTGTGATCAACCATCAACCATGTTTCATCGGACCGTTCCATCATCGCACGTTTAACGGCAACTGCCCGGCGGTTCACATCGCTGAATCCCTGTCGCGATATGCCCGATGCCCCGATAAAGGCGATATTGGCGTGGAAGCGGCGCAAATATTCGACTGTATCCGTGCCATAGACCGCATTTTCACGCCGATCAAACTGCCCCGGACACATCAAGACGTCATCATAATCGACAAGATCAGCCATCCCCTGAACCACCGCATAGCAATTGGTCAGAAAGGTACGCGGCAGGTTGCTGCGCCGTGCGGCAAGGAACGGGGCGATCTGTGCCACTGTCGATCCGGCATCAATCATCGCAACATCACCCGAACGCACCATATCAGCGGCCAACATGCCAATGCGTTCAAACCCGGCGACCGCCGACATTTGCCGCGCAGCAAGGTCTGGCTGATGCCCCATCGGTCGGGCCGAGGCACCGCCAAACTCGCGTTTGATCAGGCCTTCTTCGCTCATGGCATCAAGGTCACGGCGAATTGTTTCTGTTGCCACATCGAATCGCTCGGCCAATGTGGCAACTCTCACATGGGGATGGACCTGCAATTCATGCAGGATGCGCTGTTGCCTTTCTTTTTTTCCCAAACGCAAAACCGCATCCCTCCTGAAATTTGGCTATTTTCATGACGATGACAATATTCTAGCAATAGCGGCTGAAATCTTTTGTTACAGTTTTATGTTGATTTCTCAACTTTTCCGAACCCATAATGTTGTTAAAAGCAACAATAAAACCAACAAAACCACATCATAAATGGCCGAAAGCCAGCGTTCACAGGGAAGAAAGGTTCAGTAGCCGTGTTTTCAATTCCGAAAAAAACTGACGTTTTAAAACTCACCACACTGCTTGCTGCAGTTGGTATGTTTGGTTTCACCGCCAGCCCGGCGGCTGCTGCTGATGATTGCATCGCACGTGGCGATCTTGACCAGCTTTATTGCGACATGGACGGCGATCTGGTTGCTGATGCGCCGGCTGCTGATCAGCTTGTCGATCCGGACACCCTTGTCTTTGCATATACCCCGGTCGAAGACCCGGCTGTTTATGCCGACATCTGGGAACCATTCCTTGAGCATCTTGAAAAAGTAACCGGCAAGGATGTTCACTTCTTCGCCGTTCAGTCGAACTCGGCCGAAGTTGAAGCCATGCGTTCCGGTCGTCTGCATGTTGCAGGCTTCTCGACCGGCCCGACCCCGTTTGCAGTTAACCTTGCCGGTGCAGTACCGTTTGCCCTGATGGGCGGCGATGATGACCGTTTCGGTTACACCCTTCAGCTTTACACCCGCGTTGACAGCGGCATCAACACCGTTGCCGACCTTAAAGGCAAACGCGTTGCGCATACTTCGCCGACCTCGAACTCTGGCAACCTTGCACCGCGTGCCCTTCTTCCGGGTCAGGGCATTGTTCCGGATCAGGATTACGAAGTTGTCTATTCCGGCTCGCACGATCAGTCGATCCTTGGCGTCGTTGCCGGCGACTATGATGCGGCCCCGGTTGCCTCCGAAGTTGTCGAACGTATGGCCCAGCGTGATCTGTATGACCCGAAAGAAGTCAAGATCATCTATGAAAGCAAGCGCTTCCCGACCACTTCGTTCAACTATGCCTATAACCTGAAGCCGGAACTGGTCGAGAAGATCAAGGAAGCCTTCTTTACCTTCGACATGAAGGGCACCGCCCTTGGTGAAGAATTCAAAGGCGTCTCGAAATTCATTCCGATTACCTATCAGAATGATTGGGCGGTTATTCGCGAAATCCAGGCTGCAAACGGTGTCAAATACACCTCTGACAACCTGAAGTAATTCGCTTCTTTCAATTGACGAAAACATCACAGGGCCCGGTTCTCCGTGGCCCTGTGTCGTCTCCCATTCAAACCGGGGTAACGCAATGCTGCGTATTAAAGAACTTGTAAAACGCTATGGCGATGAAAAGGCAGTGTTGAAGAACCTGAACCTTGAAGTGCCGGGCGAAAGTGTTGTTTCGATCATTGGCGCATCCGGTGCAGGTAAAAGTACCCTTCTGCGCTGTATCAACCGCCTTGTTGAACCGTCATCGGGCTCCATCGAGCTTAACGGCACCGAACTGACCAAACTTGAAGGCAAGGCGCTGCGTCTGGCGCGCCGCCGTATCGGCATGGTGTTTCAGGGTTTCAACCTGATCAACCGCCTGACGGTTATGGAAAACGTGCAGTCCGGTCGTCTCGGATATCTTCCGGCATGGCGCGCTGTGACCCGCAAATACCCGCAGGAAGACATTGACCGCGCCTTCCACCTGATGGAACGCGTTGGGATCGCCCATTATGCCGACAAACGCGCAGACGAGCTTTCCGGTGGTGAACGCCAACGTGTTGGTGTTGTCCGCGCCCTGATGCAGGAACCTGAAATCCTGCTGGCCGACGAACCGACCGCGTCGCTTGATCCGAAAACGTCGCGCCAGATCATGGAACTGCTGCGTGCGCTTGCATCCGAGCTGCACCTGCCGGTTCTGATCAACATTCACAACGTCAACGAAGCCAAGGAATATACCCAGCGTATCGTTGGCATGCGCTTTGGCCGCATCATTTTCGACGGCGAACCGACCGACCTGAACAATGATGCCATGGACGAAATCTATGCCGGTGTTCCCGCCGAGGAACGCGGTGGTGTCGAAAGCAACACCCACCTGCGCGAGGTAGCATCACGATGAGCAGCTCCGTTCAAACAACGGGCCGCACATGGAAGAAGCCACCCTTTATTGCCAACCCTGTGTTGCGCTGGGGACTTCTGGTTGCTGTTGTGGCCTATGTCTGGTGGGCTGTTGCCAGCCTTCCGTTCGACTGGGATCGTATTCAGGACGGCGTTCCGCGCGCCATCCGTATTTTCAAGGGCGCTTTCCCGCCAAGCTTCATCCGCGGCGAATTGCTGTTTGACGGCTTTATGGAAAGCATCAAGATCGCCATTGTCTCGACCCTTCTGGGTCTTGCATTAAGCGTTCCGATTGCTTTTGCATCCGCCTCAAACATTGCCCCGAAATGGCTTTATACCATTGGCCGTGGTGTGATCATTGTTGCCCGTTCTTTCCATCCGGTCATCGTTGCCATCCTGTTTGTCAAAGCCGTCGGCTTTGGCCCGCTTGCCGGTATTCTGACCCTGACGATCTATTCCATCGGGTTCGTTGCCAAAATGCTGGCCGAACGGATCGAGGAAATTGACTGGGGCCAGGTCGAAGCCATCCGGGCGGCTGGCGGTGCGACATTTGTCACCCTGCTTTATGCCGTGATCCCGCAAATCATGCCGCGCCAGATCGGTCTTTCGATCTATCAGCTTGATAGCAACCTGCGTGCCTCGGCGATTGTCGGGATTGTCGGTGCTGGTGGCATCGGATCGACGCTTCTGAACGCTTTCGGGCGTTATGACTATGACTTTGCGCTGGCCATCACCCTTTGCATCATCGGTGTGATCCTAGTCAGCGAGGCCATCAGCGGCCGGATCAGGAGGAACCTATGGTAGCCACCACTCAACCTACCGGACCGGACGCAATCGCCCATCGCGAATGGTCGCGCTATACGCCCAGGGAACGCTGGCGTCGCTATGGCCTTATGGCACTGGTCGCCCTTGCTGTTGTCTGGTCGCTTTCGACCATCAACATCATCTGGCCGTGGCTTTGGGATGCGCCCCAGCAAATGGGTGATCTTTTTGCCCGTATGTTCCCGCCATCACTTGAAGGCTGGAAAGACATTGCCTGGACGCTGCTTGAAACCGTCAATATCGCAACGATTGCGACATTCTTTGCCGTGTTCCTATCTTTGCCGATTGCCCTGATTGCGGCCCAGAACACCACGCCGAACCGCTTTACCCTGTGGCTTGGCCGGTTCATTCTGGTGTCGTCGCGCTCGGTTAACACCATCATCTGGGCGCTGCTGTTTGTGGCCGTGTTCGGACCGGGTGTTCTTGCCGGTATTCTGGCGATCATTTTCCGTTCGATCGGCTTCCTTGGCAAATTGCTGGGTGAAGCAATCGAGGAAATCGACCGCGCCCCGATCGAGGCACTGGAATCTGTTGGCGCATCGCGCTTCAAGATTCTGGTCTATGGGGTGATCCCGCAAGTCATGCCGACCTTCTTTGCCGTTTCCATTCTGCGCTGGGACATCAACCTGCGTGAAAGTACGGTTCTGGGTCTGGTCGGTGCAGGCGGTATCGGCATCATCCTTCAGGGTGCGATTGATACCTTTGCCTGGCCAACCGTTGCCACCATCCTTTTGGCAATCATCGGTCTGGTGATTATTGGCGAAGCCATCTCAGCTTACCTGCGTAAAAAGGTGATCTGACGTGAACAGCACATACGACCTTCTGGTCGTAGGCGGCGGCATCAATGGTACAGGTATTGCACGTGATGCCGCCGGTCGCGGACTTTCTGTTCTTCTGGTCGAACAGCGCGACCTTGCCTCGGCCACCTCTTCCTCCTCGACCAAACTGATCCATGGCGGCCTGCGATATCTTGAACATTACGAGTTCCGCCTTGTGCGCGAAGCTCTTCAGGAACGCGAAGTTCTTTTGGCTGCTGCCCCGCACATCATCTGGCCTTTGACATTCGTGCTGCCCCATCACAAGGGATTGCGCCCGCAATGGATGCTGCGTGCCGGACTGTTTCTGTATGACCATCTGGCAAAGCGCAAACGCCTGCCGGGGTCAAAGGCATTGAACCTTCCGGGTTCGCCCGAAGGCAATCCGTTAAAACCGCAATTCACCCGCGCCTTTTCCTATTCGGATTGCTGGGTTGATGATGCCCGTCTTGTTGTCCTGAATGCGCAGGACGCACAGGCACGCGGTGCAGAAATCCGCACGCGCACCCGATGCGCCAACCTTGTGCGCAAGGACGATCACTGGGACGCGGAACTGATCCAAGCTGACGGTTCATCACGCACAGTCAAGGCCCGCGCCGTCGTTAATGCGGCTGGACCATGGGTTACCAAGATGGTTGAAAATGCCGGTCTTGGTGACAAGGCCGCCGGTCTTCGACTGGTCAAGGGCAGCCACATCATTGTGCCGCGCATCCACGACCATGATCATTGCTATATCTTCCAGAATGATGATGGCCGCATTGCCTTTGCCATTCCCTATCAGGGAAAATACAGCCTGATCGGCACGACCGATGTTCCCTATGACGGGGACCCGGCAAAGGTCAGAATCAGCGATCAGGAAGTCGATTACCTGCTTGATCTGGTCAACGGGTATCTGGCCAAACCGCTGACACGCGACGATGTGGTCTGGGATTATTCCGGTGTCCGCCCGCTTTATGACGACAAGAACGCCAATGCGTCGGCCGTCACACGCGATTATGTGTTTGATCTTGATACCGGCACCACCGGCAACGCCCCGGCGATCCTGTCAATCTATGGCGGCAAGATCACGACCTATCGCCGCCTTGCCGAACATGCCATGCAGAAACTATCCCCGGTTCTGGGCAATTCCGCCCCGGACTGGACCGCAAAGGCAACCTTGCCCGGTGGCGACATGGCTGATGGCGATTTCGAACGGTTTATCGGCGAGCTTCGCAGCCGGTTTGACTGGGTTCCCACAATATTGCTTGAGCGTCTTGCGCGCTGTTATGGCACCGCAAGCCTGACAATCTTGGACAATGCCAAATCAGTCGCAGAACTGGGGCAGGAAGTCGCCCCGAACCTCTATGAAGCGGAATTGCAATATCTGGTCACCCATGAATGGGCCTGTGATGCAGACGACGTTCTGTGGCGCAGAACCAAACTTGGCCTTGGCATGGCGCAAGACCAGATTGACGCCGTCCATCAGTGGTTTTTCAACCAAGCCCGACTTGGTCAGGCAGCGCAGTAAGTTCCGGTCTTACTTGCGTAACCCGTCCCATTTTACGAACTCGTGGGCGATGAAGTCTTCCATCATCGCCCGCCACATACGTTCCGCCATATCCTTGTCAAAGCCATCAATATCACATTGGGCTTTGACCTTGGCGATCACGTCCTCGATGCGGTCCTCGTCTCGGACCGCATCACGGGACGGTTTGATCCGGGCAGCCTGTTCGATGTAATTGAGCCTTTCAGCCATCAAGGTCACGAGAAGTCGGTCAATCCGGTCAACATTGGCGCGAACTTCGGTCATGTTTTCACAATGATTGGCTTTGATGCTCATATTCGAGAACCTCCTTTTATTCGAATTCACAAACAAAAAAGGGCAGTGTCACCACCGCCCTTTTCTCTGATTTCAGATACGCCTTAATAGGCATATTCCTTGAAGACCGGATCAACCGAACCGTTCCATTCGGTTTCATATTTATCAAGGAACTCCTCGGCCAGCGTACGACCGCTTTCGGCGACGTCATCGAGGCTTTCAAGGAAGTGGGTTTCATCATCGCCGTAGCCGTCCATGCGACCACGTGCCTGAAGACCCTGACGGGACACGGCAAGAACGTCCTTGGCCAGATCCTGAACCGTGCCATTTTTGAATTTGGTGGCAAGGGCAGTACGCGGAACATCATTGCGAAGGGCTTCGCGTTCCTCTACCGACAGGTCCTTGACCAGATCCCAGGCCGCATCAAGGGCGGCATCATCATACAGAAGGCCAACCCACAGAGCCGGCAAAGCGCAGATGCGTTTCCACGGACCACCATCGGCCCCGCGCATTTCCAGGAATTTCTTAAGACGCACTTCCGGGAAGGCGGTTGTCATGTGATCGGACCAGTCATTCATGGTCGGGCGTTCGCCGGGCAACACATCAAGCTTGCCATCCATGAAATCGCGGAACGACTTGCCCGCCGCATTGATGTATTTGCCATCGCGATAGACAAAATACATCGGCACATCAAGCATATAGTCGACATAGCGTTCAAAGCCGAAACCGTCTTCGAACACAAACGGCAACATGCCGCAACGATCCGGGTCGGTATCGGTCCAGACATTGGATCGGGACGACAGGAAGCCACTTGGCTTGCCATCCACAAACGGCGATGCCGCAAAGAGCGCGGTTGCAACCGGCTGAAGTGCCAGCGACGTTCTGAATTTCTTGACCATATCGGCCTCGGAACTGAAATCCAGATTGACCTGAATGGTCGAAGTCCGAAGCATCATATCAAGGCCAAGCTTACCGACCTTGGGCATATATTCGCGCATGATCCCGTAACGCCCCTTGGGCATCCAAGGGGTGTCTTCGCGCGACCATTTCGGCTGATGACCGACACCCAGCATATCAATGCCAAGATCACCGCAGATTTCACGCAATTCATGAAGATGGGTATGCACTTCACCACAGGTCTGGTGAATGTTTTTAAGCGGGGCACCCGACAATTCGATCTGACCGCCCGGTTCGAGCGACACAGAACATTTGTCCTTGGTCAGGGCGATGACATTGCCGTTCTCGATGATCGGCTCCCAGTCATAGCGTTCGGCAAGGGCATTAAGCAGGGTTTTAACACCCCGTTCCCCTTCATAAGGGATCGGGCGAAGGTCATCGCGGGTAAAGGCGAATTTTTCGTGTTCGGTGCCGATGGCCCAGTCACTTTTCGGTTTAGAACCGGACTCAAACCATTCGACAAGCTGACGCCGGTTTTCAATAACCGGGCTGTCACCAGTGGAGGCGCTGACAGTCATAAGGGCGTTCCCTAATCTCTCGCAACTGGTCGGTGGGACCAATCGCCGATGCGATCCTGATATACCGTTAATGCAGCAATTGCCGCTGTCTCGGCGCGCAGGATGCGGGGGCCAAGACTGACAGGCGTTGCAAAAGGCTGTTTGCGGATACGTTCAAGTTCGTCGGCGCTAAAGCCGCCTTCAGGTCCAATCACGAGTGCATGGTTAACAACATTGATATTGTCGATAACCGAGCCAGCGCCCTTTGCCAATAGCTGACTTGTCACTTCACCAATTGGTGACCCCGATCCCGTTTCGTCACAAAACAGCAGATGGTGATTTTCCGCGCCATTTGCGACCCAGTCCAGTAGGCGCACCGGCTCTGCAACATCGGGCACAGTAAGGCGTTCGCACTGTTCGGCGGCCTCGATAACCTGTGCCTGTAAACGATCAAGACGCACCTTGTCGGTGATGCCATGCTGGGTGATCACGGGCTGAAGTTTTCCAACGCCAAGTTCGACCGCCTTTTCAATCAGGAAATCAAGACGTTGTTTTTTGATCGGCGCAAAAACCAGAGTCGGTCCGGCCTCGTTCCCCTGTTCACGCAAAAGCGTTTCGGCGGTAATGCGGCCCTTCTTTTTCCGAAGTTCGCTGATCGTTCCTAGCCATTCGCCATCACGCCCGTTAAAAACCTTTACCGGCGTTCCGGGCTTGAGGCGCATCACATGTTCAAGGTAATGAGACTGTTCTGGTGCAAGTTCGATCTCGCAACCGGCCGTGATAGGATCATGGACGAAAAGGCGCTGACGGGCGCGGGTGGCATCTGCGGTCATGTAGGTCCCCAAAGCCGTTTGACGGCACTTGAAAAAGTTTTTTGTTAGATAGGCCAATTATGACACAGGTCAACCAACCAATACAGAATACCAAAAACGACATGCCGGCAGATGGCTGGATTGACCGCTTTATGCCCGCACCTGTTCGTCCGTATTTGAAGTTGCTGCGTCTTGATCGTCCTATTGGCACTTGGCTTTTATTGCTGCCTTGCTGGTGGTCAACCGCAATGGCCGGTGGCATCACTGATGGCATTACCGCCAAACAGATCGTGATCATGATGACCCTGTTCGGGGTCGGGGCACTGATCATGCGCGGTGCAGGTTGCGTGATCAATGATCTGGCTGATCGCAATTTCGATGGCAAGGTCGAACGCACCATCACCCGACCATTGCCAAGTGGTCAGGTCAAGGTTTGGCAGGCCCTGCTGTTTCTTGGTTTCATGATGCTGTTGGGCCTGGTCATTCTGGTGCAGTTCCGTATCGAAGCCATCATTGTCGGCATATGTTCGATCCCGATCATCGTCATTTATCCCTTCATGAAGCGGTATACCTATTGGCCCCAATCCGTCCTTGGTCTTGCCTTTAACTGGGGCGCACTGGTTGGCTGGGCCGCGGTTACCGGATCGGTTGAACCTGCCGCCATTGCCATGTATGCGGCAGGCTTTTTCTGGACGCTTGGCTATGACACCATCTATGCCCATCAGGACAAGGACGATGATGCCAAGATCGGTCTTAAATCCCTTGCCCTGCGCCTTGGCGATGCCACCCCGAAATGGGCCATGGGATTTTATACCCTGACCACGCTTTTACTGGGCATCTCGGGAATGCTGGCCAATCTTCACTGGTCCTATTTCGTGTTGCTGGGCCTTGCGGGCATTCATCTTGGCTGGCAGGTCGCAACGGTTAAGCTTGATGATGCCGCCAATTGCCTTAAACGGTTCAAGTCAAACCGTGATTACGGGTTGCTGGTGCTTGGCGCGATTATCCTGTCCCATCTGATTGCCGCCGCCTGAAACACGGCATCCTGACGGGGGCGATCAGATCACGCTTGCACTTGGGGGTAAAAGCCGATACGCCCCGCAGACCGTCACTGCCAGAGCAACCAGACCATGACCGATAACATCTTTGCCGACGCCTTGGTTCCAGAAGTCGACGATCCGCAATTTGCCGATCTGATCGAGACTTTTACCGTGCCGGCACGCGTGCCCTTGGCCCCGGAAATCGAGATGTATCTGGCGACCCATATCACCCCGCTTTGGCAGGCAACCGAGGACATCCTTGGTATTCTGGATATCCCGCCGCCCTATTGGGCCTTTGCCTGGCCGGGCGGTCAGGCGATTACGCGTTATATTCTGGATCACCCGGAACTGGTGCGTGGCAAGCGGGTTCTTGATTTTGCCTGTGGTGGTGGGATGCAGGCGATTGCCTGTGTGATGGCCGATGCCGCCGAGATACTTGCCAATGACATTGATCCGGTTGCAATTACCGCAACGCGCCTGAATGCCAAACATAACGGCGTTGAATTTCCGACCACGACGGAAAACTTTGTCGGAACGTCGGCGCCTGAAAAACGCTGGGACGTTATTTTTGCCGGTGATGTCTGCTATCAACAGGACATGGCCAACGCGGTATTGCAGTGGTTGATGAGCGAGGCCCGTCTTGGCACCCGTGTGATCCTTGCCGATCCGGGCCGGACCTATGCCCCGACGCACAACATTGACGAACTTGAAACCTATGACGTTCCGGTCGATGTCGCGGTCGAGGACGCCGAAACCAAATTCACCCGGATATGGCAATTGCTGCCAGACCGGGAGAATATCGGCTAGGTCGCACTAGCTGGCGATGCTTCTGACACATTCATTCAGTTCAGAAATGCCATTGAAAACGAACTGAATATTCTTCGAGATGTCTTGTGTGACACTGGTCTGCTCTTCGACGGCAGAGGCAATTGAATCGACATAGCCGCTAACCGACTCTGCCGATGTCGAAATACCCGCTGTGGATGCGACCACCCGTTTGGTGATGTTCATCATCGCACCGATCTGGGTTTCGATTTCATCGGTTGCGCGGGCGGTCTGATTGGCAAGGTTTTTCACCTCGCCCGCCACGACAGCGAAACCTTTGCCAGCTTCACCGGCGCGGGCGGCCTCGATTGTCGCATTCAGGGCAAGCAGGTTAACCTGTTCTGCCAGATCACGAATGATCTGAACGACACCCGCCATGGACTCCGATGTTGTTTCAAGATCAGCACGGACTTCATTGGCTTCGTCGGTTTTCGAAACAATGTCATTCATCGCGATTTGCGAACGATGCATGCTTTCACTGATTTCCTGAATGGCAGCCAACATTTCCTCGGACGCGCTTGCAACAGCTTCGGCGCTTGTGCTGGAGTTCTCGGCGAGTTGTTTTGCCTTGCGGCGGGCCATGATCTGTCTGGTAATGTCGGTTGCGTATTTCACCACCTTGATCGGGCGCCCGTTCATATCGACCACCGGGTTATAGCTGGCCTGTATCCAGACTTCCCTCCCCCCTTTACCAATCCGGCGGAACTCTGCGACTTTGTGTTCGCCTCGACGCAGGGCCTCCCAGAACGCTTCGTATTCCGGGCTTTGGGCCTCTGCCGGGTCAATGAAGATGCTGTGATGCTTGCCAACCACTTCCTCAAAGCTATAACCCATTGCGTTCAGGAAATTGGGGTTTGCATTTCGAATGGTCCCGTCCATTTCAAACGAAATCACGGCTTGGGATTTGTGGATTGCCTCGATCTGTCCGGCGAAATTCGCGGCCTGCAATTTCTGTGCGGTAATATCGGTGGCGTATTTCACCACTTTGAATGGTCGGCCGGACATGTCCATGATCGGGTTGTAGCTGGCCTGTATCCAGACTTCCTTCCCACCTTTGCCAAATCGCTGGTACTCGGCGGCAAGATGTTTACCCGCCGCAAGTTGCTTCCAGAATTCCTTGTATTCTTTGCTGTTGGCGTAATCTTCGGCAACAAAGATGCGGTGATGCTTGCCCTGAATTTCCGAAAGCTGATACCCCATCGTCGCAAGGAAATTGTCATTGGCATCAAGGATATTACCGTCAAGATCAAACGCGATAACCGCTTGCGCCTTGCTTATGGCGTCAATTTGTCCTGCATAATCGGCGGCCTGTAATTTGCGTGCGGTGATATCGGTCGCAATTTTGAAGACCTTGTAGGGCTTTCCGCTGCTGTTTCGCACCGAATTATAGGTGGCCTGTATCCAGATTTCCTTGCCACCTTTGCCAAATCTTTGAAACTCGGCGGTAAAGGATTCCCCGGCCCGCAGCCGTTCCCAAAAGGCTTTGTATTCGGAACCACCGGCAAATGCCGGATCAACAAACATGCTATGATGCTTGCCACGTATTTCAGAAAGCTCATAGCCCATCAATGTCAGAAAATTGCTATTCGCATCAATAATCTTGCCGTCGAGCGAAAACTCAATCGTTCCCAATGATTGCTTGATCGCCTTGACGATATGGCTGTCATCTGAACCCGAGCCAAACATACTTCCTCTCCCTTGGTCGTGATGCATAAACACACACGAATTTCTGATGCATGCGCCATACGACGCCGGCATTCCCCCGAAATATTCCCCAAGATTTGGCGCCTGTGTTGCAGATCAGGCACCTTTGAAGTTGTCATCAAGCCGGTTGATCCCATACAAACCAGCCTGACGCGCCATTCTTTGGACGGCTTTAAGCTTTGGAATAAATATATGATTTTCCAATGCTTATTGACTATCTAGACACAATTTCAAGTGTCAGAACATCATGCATAAGTATATATGGGGTTAGCGTGCAGGGATTACAGGGGCATCGTTACCTTGTAACGATGCATCCGTTAACAGCGTTCCGAAAATCCTGATCATCAATCAGTCGCAGCACAAATTCCGGTCGCAGAACCTGTCCTTTAGCACGCGCGATATGGGCCATAATGTCCCATTGGCTTAAGGCCTGATAGCGCCGGTTTTCAGCACGGATAGCCGACAGGGCAAAGGTATTTTCCCGTCCGAACAGATAACCCGAAGAGGACTGATACAGTCCAACATTGTCAACCACATGACCGCAATCAAGTTCAATATCACGGCCATGCAATCCGACATACTGATACTGGACCGGCACAGATTCAGTGACATGCATATGCGCAAGTTGCCCGGCATCCAGCCAGGTTACAGCAATACGAACACGCGTCCCGGGCGACGGTGCCAATGTTGCCGGTACAGCACCATATCCACTGATATGTGTTGAATAGACAATGTCATGATGCATCATCCAGCCAAGCGTCACCGGAATTGTATCTGAAATATTCTGATGGCTGAATTTGCGGGTAAGCTGAACCGGCGCACGGTTGGAGCCAACCGCCAGAACCGGCACACGACCGATCGTCTGTGACAGCACCTCGTCGGTGCCCAAAGATTTGATCTGCCCCGCCGAAAACAAAAAGTCCTGATCGGGTGCGTCATAAGGATACAAAAACGCGCGCAGGAGTTCCTGCCAGGAGTTCCTGCGCGCGCGGATGTCGTTCGATTTGGTCGCGTAAAACCCGGTCGGAAATGACCTGCGCGTCATCAATCGAAAACATGGATTGATCGATCCGGCCTAGCCTTCAACAACGCGATAGCGGAAGTTGCAGTCATCAACATGCTGCCAGGCCAGTTTCGACCATGCCTTTTCCGCGTCACCAAAGGTCGCGAAAGGACCATGGCGTTCTTCGGAACCATTGACCGGCTTTTCGAAATCGGTGGTTTCGTACTCGCCGCCAACGACCCAGTATTCTTCAAGGCGTTCGATGCGATAACGCGAATTCGCGTCGTCAACCGACTGCCAGGCCATTTTGGACCATTCCTGTTCCGCGTCTTCGAAGCTGCCAAACGGACCAACTTTGGTTTCTTCGCCAATCGGCTGATCAAAACCGGTATCCTGATAGGTGCCCCCGATAACCCAATATTTGGCCATCTGTGCGTCCTTCATGTTTTAGTGAGTTGCCATGTCGCGTGTTGTGGGCCACGCGTCTCAAATCTAGCCTATGTATAACCAAATGATGCGCCGACCAAAACCGCAAAATTATGCAACGCAGCATCCCGGTTTCATTTGGGGAGGACAATGTGAACTTGCAAACACCCGTTTTGCCAAATGCCTGCCGCCTTTAACAGCAAGGTTGTCGCAAGGCCCGCCACGGCGTATGTAGACAATCAGGTTTCAATGCTTTGCTGATGACAGGTGCCATGCCCTATCAATCCCTTCGTGATTTCATGGATGCGCTGGAAAAGACCGGCCGTCTCGTCCGTGTTACCGAACCGGTATCCCCCAATCTTGAAATGACCGAAATCCAGACCCGCCTTCTGGCCGAAGGCGGCCCGGCGGTTCTGTTTGAAAATGTTGTCGGGGATGACGGCAAAAAATATGACATGCCGGTTCTGGTCAATCTGTTTGGCACGGTGGACCGGGTTGCCGCGGGCATGAACCGCAAGCCCGAAGAACTGCGCGAAGTGGGCGAGACGCTTGCGTTTCTTAAACAGCCTGAACCACCGGCAAGCATCCGCGAAGCGTTTTCGATGCTGCCATTGGCCAAAACCGTCATGGCGATGAAACCCAAAACGGTTTCCAAGGCGCCTTGTCAGGAAGTGGTTCTTCAGGGCGATGACATTGATCTGTCAAAAATCCCGGTTCAGTCCTGCTGGCCGGGGGAACCCGCCCCGCTGATCACCTGGCCGCTGGTCGTGACACAGGGCCCGACAGCCGGTGAAAAAGGCGGCGACAAGCGCGATGTCTTTAATCTTGGCATTTACCGCATGCAGGTGCTTGGCAAGAACAAGGCGATCATGCGCTGGCTGAAACATCGTGGCGGGGCGCAGCATCATGCGCGCTGGAAAAAGGAAAAGCGTGAACCGCTTCCGGCGGCGATTGTTCTTGGTGCCGATCCGGGCACGATCCTTGCCGCTGTTACCCCGGTGCCCGATACCCTTTCGGAATATCAGTTTGCCGGGCTTTTGCGCGGTGAAAAGGTCGAGCTGGTCGATTGCAAAACCGTCCCGCTCAAGGTTCCCGCAACCGCCGAAATCGTACTTGAAGGCTATGTCTCGCTTGACGAATATGCGCCCGAAGGGCCGTATGGCGACCATACCGGATATTATAACTCGGTCGAAGATTTCCCGGTCTTTACCATCACCGCAATTACTATGCGCAAGGACCCGATTTATCTGTCGACCTTTACCGGTCGTCCGCCAGACGAACCGTCGGTTCTGGGCGAGGCACTGAACGATGTCTTCGTACCGCTGCTGCAACAACAATTCCCCGAAATCGTTGATTTCTGGCTGCCGCCGGAAGGATGCAGCTATCGTATCGCGGTGGTGTCGATGAAAAAGGCCTATGCCGGTCATGCCAAGCGCGTGATGATGGGCGTGTGGTCGTTCCTGCGGCAGTTCATGTATACGAAATTCGTCATCGTGGTCGATGACGACATTGATGTCCGCGACTGGAAGGATGTCATGTGGGCGATTTCGACCCGGATGGACCCGGTACGTGATATCACCACCGTGACCGACACCCCGATTGACTATCTTGATTTCGCATCACCGGTTTCCGGTCTTGGCGGCAAGCTCGGCCTTGATGCCACCAACAAATTCCCGGGCGAAACCAACCGCGAATGGGGTGAGAAAATCTATATGGACGATGACATCATCGACCGTGTTGATCAGAAATGGGAACGCTATGGCCTGCCGGGATCAGGCAAGAAAATCTGGCGGGATTAGTTGACAAAGGCGGGTTTCAAACCCGCCTTTTCTTTTCAAAAACTCACGATCAGTTTCGGAAGAAGAACCAGTGATCGCCATTCTCCGCCGGTTTCCCGGAATAGAAGAATTGCGGCGCGTCACACATGAAATCATCAACCCGGATCGCGAAATTGCACATATCCTTTGATCCGATTACTTCTTCCATGAACTCGGCACTGTTTTCCTGCCAGCTTATGACTGGCGGGGCGGTTTCATCATAGATGCAAAGCGCAAACTGCTCGGACTGCTCGAACGGCAGGTAGTGAATTTCGCTTTGCGCTTTGGCCCCGTGATTGGTGACAAATAGCAGGGCAAATCGCGGGCCTTCGGGACTATCAAGGTCCACCCATCCGGCAATCCGGTCGACCACATCATCACAGGTAAAATCACCCGTCAGCATCTGGTGACGATAATTCCGGGCATATTGTCCGCCCTGAATGCGCATTTCGCTATAAAGCTGTGCGCTTGAAACCGGATCAGTCTTGCCATTGGCGTTCAATTCCCAAACACCGTCTTGATCCGGGCCATTCGATGGCTCCGGCTCATCGGCAAATGCCGGATGACCAAGACCCAACAACACTGTACCGGCAATGATACCGCCTAGAATTTTGCGCATCCGCATCCTGTCCCGTATATCTGGCAGAAGCCCGCCAGTTCTTGTCTGTTTTCGGAACTATAGCAGATAAGCCGATAAAATCAGCACTCCCATCCCCTTGCCCGACCGATGGTTTCACGCCACCTTTGGGAACAGGACCAAGGACGCCGGCATTCCAGATCATCAAACCGTTTCTGTTCTTTGCGAATACGTCCCCGCCGCCTATAACTAGCCGATAGATACATTCCGAAATAAGGGAGCTTCCATGCCCAAGACCGACATGACACTTGATCGTATCAATGATCTGCTGGCGCGCGCCAAGAAAGCCGGTGCCGATGACGCAGATGCCGTCTATGTCGAAGGAACATCTCTTTCGGTTTCCCAGCGTCTTGGCAAAATGGAAAAGCTTGAACGATCCGAAGGGGCCGATCTTGGCCTGCGCGTTCTGATCGGCAAGCAACAGGCTGTTGTATCGTCATCCGATACCAGTGATGCGGCACTAAATGAACTGGTCGAACGTGCGGTTGCGATGGCAAAAAACGCGCCCGAAGACCCTTATTGCGGGATCGCCGATCCGTCCGAACTTGCCGAAACCTTTAACGTCGAAGCCCTTGAGCTGTGCGAACCGGGCGAGGTTGACCAGGCCAAGCTGATCGAATGGGCAACCGCCTGCGAAGAAGCCGCCCGTTCGGTCGACGGCATCACCAACTCCGAAGGGGCCGATGCCGGTTGGGGCCGCCATCAGATCACCCTTGCCGCAACCAACGGATTTTCCAATTCCTATGCCGGATCAGGAAGCCACATTTCGGTTTCGGTTCTGGCAGGAACCGGCACAGCAATGGAACGCGATTACGATTATGACAGCGCGGTATTTTCGACCGACCTGCGCGATCCGACTGATATCGGTCTGAAAGCCGCGCAAAAAACATTGCGCCGCCTGAACCCGCGCAAAGTCAAAAGCACGCAGGTTCCGGTCATTTATGACCCGCGTGTTTCGTCCTCCATCGTCGGGCATCTGTCGGGTGCAATCAACGGATCGGGCATCGCGCGTGGCACCAGCTTCCTGCTCGATGCCATGGATAAGGAAATTTTTGCCCCGCATATCAACATCGTTGATGATCCGCACCGGGTGCGTGGCCTGCGGTCCAAGCCGTTTGATGCCGAAGGTGTCGCCAACGAAAAGCGTTATCTGATCGAAAATGGTGTCCTGAAAACCTGGATCATGGATTTGCGTTCGGCCCGTCAGCTGGGCCTGAAATCGACCGGCCATGCATCACGCGGTGCCGGAAGCCTGCCCGGCCCGTCGACCACCAACCTTTACATGGAAGCAGGCACCATTTCGCCCGAAGACATGATCAAGGATATCAAGTCCGGCCTTTATATCACCGACATGATCGGCAGCAGCATCAACGGCGTCACCGGCGACTATTCTCGTGGCGCGTCGGGCTTCTGGATTGAGGATGGCGAGCTGGCCTATCCGGTATCGGAAATTACCGTGGCCGGGAACCTTAAGGACATGTTCAAAACCGTGGTTCCGGCAAATGACCTGACCTTCAAATACGGCACCAATGCCCCAACATTGCGCATTGATGGCCTGACCCTTGCCGGTCAGTAATTGATCCTGGATTATCTGCTAAAACAAAAACGCCCGGCTTCATGTGAACCGGGCGTTTTTCGATTTGGCGGACCAACCCCTGCGGTCAAGCCGCACGGATGGTCGTCACGAAATTATCAGTCGCCCCTTTGAGCGTCGTGAAGTTTTCCGAAAGCATGCTTACCGCGCGCAAAACATCACCCGACGCGGTTCCAGCCTCGTTCACAGCCGTGCTGACAGTCGCAATATTCGAGCTGACAACGGTTGTGCCGGTTGCTGCCTGCTCGACATTAAAGGCGATTTCGCGGGTTGCAGCAGTTTGTTCCTCGATCGCCGAGGAGATCGTTGCAATGATCGCATCCATCTCGCTTACGGTTTTGCCAACCGCTTCGACCTTGCTGACGGCACTGCCTGTCCGGCTCTGAAGGTTATCGACATAGCGGGTTATTTCCTCGGTCGCCTTGCTGGTCTGATCCGAAAGGTTTTTGACCTCGTTCGCGACCACGGCAAATCCACGACCGGCTTCCCCCGCGCGCGCCGCCTCAATCGTCGCATTGAGCGCCAGCATGTTGGTTTGATTGGCGATATCGGAAATCAGTTTAAGAACATTGGAGATATTTTCGGATGCCTCAACCAGTTCTTTAAGGTCGTGGCGCGTCTGATTGACCTGTCCGACGGCGTTGCGTGCGACTTCGGATGAATGAACAACCTGCCGATTGATTTCCTCGATCGAGGCATTGAGTTCTTCGGTTGCCGACGCAACAGAATGCACATTGCCGCTTGCCTGTTCGGTCGCGGATGCTACTGCCACCGTTTGCTCGGACGCGGAACTTGCAAGACGCGACATGCTATCGGCTGTTGCCTGCAATTCCACCGCCGCCGCGGCAACCGTTTCAATGATCTGGCCAACGTCGGAGTTAAACGTATCAGCCGTGCGGTTCATGAACATGCGCTGGGCTTCTTTGGCACGTTTTTCATCTTCGATGGCCTTGGCTTCAAGCTCGTCATTGCGGATGGCATTTTCCTTAAACACCTGAACCGCACCCGCCATTTGCCCGATTTCATCGCGGCGCCCCTGCCATTTCACGTCAACGCCAAGATCATGGTCGGCCAACCGGCGCATAATCGCGGTAATGGCGATGATCGGCTTGGACAGGCGATCCCCGATCAACATGGCAATCGCAATGCCCAGCCCGATCCCAATAAGGGACGCAATCAGGATTTCGGTTTCAGCTTGTCCGATCTGATGAATGACGCGCTCAAAGATCGAATGTTCCGCTTTGGCGAATTCTGTCATCAGAGTTTCAGCTTCGGACAACAGAATGTCTGACGACTTCTGCATGCCACCGTTGACCGTTTCAATGATCACCAGTTCATTTGATCTAATTTTGTCGAACGCCTCGCGGTAATCATCAAACAGGTCCATTACTTCGGCCAGCGTGTCTTTGTATTCTGTCCCAAGGGCCGACTGGTCCATCTGAACAAGCCCTGCCTTAAGCAAACCAAACTCGCTAGCTGCCTTTTCTCCAAAACTGTCATCCTGACGACCAATCAGGATATTTGCGTAAAGCCTTGCCAAAAGCGCGTGTTCACGCGCTGCCGCCGCCTGCTTCAAGGTTTCCATATCCTGACTGCCATCCGCACGCGCAATCAATTCGTCCAGATCGGAAACAACCTTGATCCCGTCCGGTTCAAGGCGATCAAGGATCAGGGCATGATATTCGTCACTCAGGCTGCGAACCTTTGAGAAATCGGCCATGTAATGGTCAAGCGCCCCGGAAATCTTGCCGATGCGTGCGCGATGGTCGTCGGATTGAAAACGCTGCAGGGCCGTATCAAGAATGGGACGGATTTCATCGGCAATTGCAAAGACCTGCTCTGCATCATGGGGGTTTGCGGTGTTGGCGAATTCACGTGCGTGACTTTTAAAGCGCAAGAACCGGGTTTCGATCTGTGCAACCAGTGCGGCCTCTTCAACCCGCAAGGCATAATCATCAACGTCAGATGCGACTTGGGTAAAACTGTAATAGGCAAAGGCCAATGCGGACACCAAGACGATCAGGACCGCCGAAAATCCCGAAAGGATTTTGGTCTTAACCCCCAAATTCGCAAGAAACCCGCTGCCTTGTTCTGAAGAACTGCCCGACACCATCATACCCTCCGTGTTCATGGCCCATCGCCACGTCCTCTTTGTTCACAAGGTATCTTTTCATGAGAAACGCGTTCATCCCCATATGAGGAGTTCACGCACGGTGCATGCGTTTTTCACAATGTTCTCATAAAATTAAAGGTTGGAGGCCGATTGCCAATTACAAGTCGACGGACATCAATGATCTGCTCCCCTATTCTTACGAGGGTTACACATCCTGATCCCTGATCAGAAGCCGTTTGGCGATGTCAGATTTCCTGTTTCAGCACAATAGAAGTGCGAACTTCCGCGCAGGCCGGCAACACAGCCAACGCGTCACGCAACTCGTTTAACCGTTCACTGTTATTCACGCGAACATCGACGATCAGATCAGGATCGCCCGCAAGGGAAAAGCATCCGCGTACTTCGGAATAGCCCGACAAATGACGGATAACTTCAAGGGCAGGCGTATGCTTCAGGCGCACAAACAGAAATGCCGAAAGCCCGACCTCTGAACCGGGGTTGATCTTGACCTCATAGCCGGAAATTACCCGATCTGTTTCAAGCTTTTCCAACCGATATCGGATGGTTGATCGGGCCAACCCGGTTTTGGCGGCAATGCCCTTGAGGCTTTCACGGCCATTGGCACGTAATACCTGCAAAATCTTTTGGTCGGTCTCATCAAGATGACGCATTTGGCCCCCGGCATGAACAGGCCGCCAGCTTACCACGATTGGCTGTTAAAACAATATTTTGGCCATAATGGCGAAAGAATTGGCCAAATAGCGAAACTAAACTGATGCCGATCTTTGAACAACCAGCCATCAGGGTGCCTGAAAATGTCCCGTTCCGAAATCCGCATTCATTCCGTCGAAGAAGTCCGCGACTTATTCGGGAAGCACTACAATCTTTCGGCCTGGGCCACCCGCCTGCCCGGCGAACGCGACCAGAATTTCCATATGATGTGCGAGAATGGCGAACAGTACATTTTCAAGATTTACGCGCCGGAAACCGATCCAAAGTGGCTTGAGGCGCAGGACCGCGTCCTAGAACACATCGCAAATGCCGGTGGTTTCCCGGTGCCAAAACTTCTTTTATCCGCATCGGGTGCAGGCACAACCGTCATCAAAGAAACTGACGGAACCACGCGTTTTCTGCGTGCCCTGAACTGGATTGATGGCAAGGTCTGGGCCAAGGCGCGCGAAAACCATGATATCGATTTCGCACAGATTGGCACCCTGCTTGGACAGCTTGATATCTGCATGAAGGATTTTGACCACCCGGCGGCCCATCGAACATTCCTTTGGGATATCGCCCAAACGTCAAAGCACCGTGAATTTGTGGGCTTGATCAAGGATGATACCGTTCGCGCACAGGTCACAGATATCCTAGACCGGTTTGATTCCGACATTGCAAGCAAACTTGCCAAAACGCCGCGTCAGGTCATTCATAATGACGCCAATGACTACAATCTGCTGGTTGATGACACCCAGACCATCAATGGTCTGATCGACTTTGGCGACTTCATTGCCACCCACCGGATTTGCAATCTGGCCGTCGCCCTTGCCTATGCCATGATGGATCAGGATGATCCGATGGCGCGTGCGATTGAAATCGTCACGGCCTATCATCGGGTCAATCCGCTTGGCGAAGATGAAATTGCCATCCTTTATGATCTTGTGGCCTGTCGCCTTGCACAAAGTGCCTGCATGGCGGCCCAGCAACATGCCAAAGAACCCGATAATGAATATCTGCTGATCAGCCAGGCTGGCGTCACGGACCTGTTGGCAAAGATGGCAAAGCTGAACCCGGCCATTGCCCATTATCGTTTCCGCGATGCCTGTGGCTGGGAACCTTGCCCCGGATCGCGCAAAGTTGTGAACTGGTTGACCGTCAATGCCGATCAAATCGGACCGGTTATTCCGCAATCCATGGATGCATCCAACCTGCATATTGTGGATCTGAACGGATTGTCCCTTGATCAGAACGGCAAACTGCGCCCGGCCAATATTGTTACCGATGCCATTTTCAAGGCCATGGACGATGCAAAGGCCGAAGTCGGCGTTGGCAAATATCTTGAAAACCGCAAGGTCTATCAGGGGCCGTTCTTTGAAACCGCAACCAAGGGCGAATGGCGCAGTTTGCATCTTGGAATTGATCTGTTTGTGCCCGATCAAACGCCGCTTTTTGCCCCCCTTGATGGTGTTGTTGTTGTTTCAAACGACAATGCGCGTGATTTCGACTATGGCCCGATCATTATTCTGGAACACGCGACGCCAGATGGTCTGCGCTTCTTTACCAAATACGGCCATCTCAGCCGCACGTCATTGCCGGTATCACCGGTTGGCAGAACCGTGAAGAAGGGCGATCTGATCGGCTATGTCGGGCCGTATCCGGAGAACGGCAACTGGGCACCGCACTTGCATTTCCAGATCATGATCGATCTGGTCGGCATGGGTGCCGACATTTGCGGGGTCGCTGCCCCCAGCGAAGCCAATGTCTGGAGCAGCATCTGCCCCAACCCCAATCTGATGCTGGGCATGGCCATTAACTGCCAGGATATCGTTGAACGGGCACCTGCCAAAATCACCGCCGAGCGCACCCGCCATCTTGGCCCGAACTTGAGTGTTTCCTATAAAAAACCGCTCAAGATGGTGCGTGGCGAAGGTCAGTATCTTTATACCGACACCGGCGAAAAGTACCTCGATATGGTCAATAATGTTTGCCATATCGGCCATTCGCATCCCCGCGTGGTGGCGGCCGCGGCAAAGCAGGCGGCAGCGCTTAATACCAACACCCGTTACCTGCATGACAATATCGTCAATTATGCAAATGAACTGGTGGCAACTTTCCCCGATCCACTGTCGGTTTGCTTCTTTGTCAATTCCGGCAGCGAAGCCAACGATCTCGCCCTTCGACTGGCACAGGCCTATAGCGGCCGCCGAGAAATGCTGATCGTTGATCACGCCTATCACGGCAACCTGACATCCTTGATCGACCTCAGCCCCTATAAGTTCAATCGCAAGGGCGGAAAGGGCTGCCCGGATCACGTAAAAATCTGCCCGATGCCCGACGGGTTCCGTGGTCCGATTTCAAGCGATGATCCTGAATGCGGCAGAAAATATGCCGATCTGGCAATTGAACAGCTTCGCGCATTCGAGGCCGAAGGTCGCCCGCCGGCAGCATTCATTGCGGAATCCGTTCTGGGATGCGGTGGTCAGATTGTCTTGCCCAACGGTTACCTGAAGCATGTCTACAAGGCCGTTCGCGCATCGGGTGGCCTGTGCATCGCCGATGAAGTTCAGGTCGGCTTTGGCCGGGTTGGCAGCTATATGTGGGGCTTTGAACTGCAAGGCGTTGTGCCCGATATCGTTACGCTGGGCAAACCGATTGGCAACGGCCACCCATTGGGCGCGGTGATCACCACCCGCGAAGTCGCCAATGCGTTCCATACCGGCATGGAATATTTCAACACCTTTGGCGGCAACCCGGTATCCTGCGCCATTGGGCGCGAAGTACTGCATGTCATCCGTGATGAACGTCTTCAGGCCAATGCCCGCATTGTTGGTGATTTCATGATGGAACAGTTGCGCCTGATGGCACCGAGGTTCGACCTGATTGGTGAAGTCCGCGGTGTTGGCCTGTTTATCGGCATTGAACTGATCGAAGATCACCAGACACTTGAACCAGCCACCATCAAGGCAGGTCAGGTCATCAATCTGATGAAGGATCGCAACATCCTGCTATCAACGGACGGGCCGCTTGATAACGTAATCAAGATCAAACCGCCGATCACCTTTGACATGGCTGACGCCAAAACATTCCTCGATTGCTTTGCACAATGTATGGAAATCGTTTCGGCTTGATCAGATAGCTGCTTTGCCCCCGATCTTGCCATTGCGTAGGGTCGGGGTTGGGGTCGGGGGAGTTTTGCTCCCTCTAATCCGCGGCAATCTGAAGCATCGGCTGTGACGAGACTGTAGTACCCTCATTTGACCCATTATGGATATCTGCATAGGCCTGCGGCACCATCAGCCTGACCGGATAGGGTGAAAGACTGATCTCGCAGGGCAGCTTACCCGCGCTTTCACCATCGATCTGCATTGGCGCAGGTCCGCAGTGACTGGTGATGGTAAGTCGTTCGGTCCGCACGACCGACACATCACTTTGTTCATGCAGCCGGTTCAGGGTCAACGCCAGCCCATAGCGCGACAATGCCCCAATTCCGTTGCCCGGCATCATGACCACTTCAAAGGCATTATCTGTCAGCTTTGCCGTCGGCGAGATCACAAATTCCCCGCCATAATGCTGTGCATGGGTGACAACGACACCAGCGACCCGATAATTTTCCCGACCGATATTGACTTCAAAATCGCGATGGCGCGGAAAGACGATGTTGCGCAATCCTTCAAGAACATAGGCACCCTTGCCGATCAGCCGTTTAAGTTTAAGCGACACATTGGCAACCGTATCGGCATCCGCCCCCATCCCGACCATCAGGAAGAACGCCCGCCCATTGACCAAACCGGGCCGTATCCAGACCTGACCGGGATTATTGATATAATCGGCAATTGCCTTTGCCTTGCGGGCCAATCCCACCTCGACTGCCAGCACATTGGCCGTACCAAGCGGGATGACACCAAGCGGCGGCACCTCGTGGCCTTCGATCTGGGCATCAAGCAGCCCGTTTAGCGCCTCGTTCAGGGACCCGTCGCCTCCGGCCACAAACAAGCGTTGATGGGCGCGCACCTTGCGCGCCAGTTCACGGGCATGACCGGGATGGGTGGTTTGCAACAGTTCCACCTTAACCCCGGCATGTTGCAGGATCTGGAACAGGAACCGTTGTTTGTTACCACCGGCACGCGGATTAAAGATCACTGTCACGTCGGCATGGGTCATTCAGAACACACTTCCGAAATAAAACCGAAATAAATCATACACACGGGCTACCATATGAAAGAAAAAATGTAACAGTTGCTTTACAGAACGACGAAATTTCTGTGAACGGGTTATATAGTCACGTTTTTTATTTTAAACTGATACTGGTTGGGGACAGTATTCGGCACCTCAAATTGTCGAATTCCAGCCATTCTTTTGGCAGGATACGGAGGGGCGGCAATGACAGCGATGACGCTGCAACCGCATTACCGCACGGTCTGGATTTCGGACGTCCATCTGGGGACACGTGGATGTCAGGCAGATCTTCTTTTGGATTTCCTCAATGAAGTAACCGCAGACACCTATTATCTGGTGGGTGACATTATCGATGGCTGGCGGCTTAAGAAAAGCTGGTATTGGCCGGAAAGTCACCATGCTGTTATCACGACAATCATGGATAAGGCAAAAAATGGCGCAAAAGTCATCTTTGTCCCCGGAAACCATGACGAATTTGCCCGTGAATTTGTTGATATGACCTTCGGGCATGTCGATGTCAAAATGAATGACATCCACGAAACAGCAGACGGCAAACGCTTGCTGATCATTCACGGCGACGAATTTGACGGTGTTGTCAAATATGCCAAGTGGCTGGCCTATCTTGGTGACACGGCCTACAACCTCGCCATCATGCTTAACCGTTACTACAACGGTATTCGCCGCCGCCTTGGTTATGGATACTGGTCGCTGTCGGCCTATCTGAAAAACCGGGTCAAAAACGCGGTTCAGTTCATTTGCAACTTTGAAAATGCTGTCGCCCACGAAGCTGCCAAGCGCAAGGTAGATGGCGTGGTATGCGGTCATATCCATCATGCAGAAAAACGCATGATCGGCGATGTGCTTTATTGCAATGACGGCGACTGGGTCGAAAGTTGCACCGCCCTTGTCGAAGACAAGGAAGGCAAACTTGAACTTCTGCACTGGGCAGAAATGCGCCAGATGGCCATGACCCATTCCAGTCCCGGTCGGGACGCAGCAAGTACCCCGTCACTTGGCCTTGGCAAACTGATTTCCATGTTCCGCATCGCCCACGGTGCAGACAATTCCGCATCAGGCACGTCAAAAAAACGGTCTGATACGCCAATTGGAAAAACTGCATGAAAATACTGATCGTAACCGATGCCTGGTATCCACAGGTAAACGGTGTTGTCCGTACCCTTGAAACCGTACGTGGCGAGTTGGGCGAGATGGGGCATGATGTTCATGTGATCTCGCCCGATCAGTTCAAAACCATTCCGTGTCCGACCTATCCGGAAATCCGTCTGGCCCTGTTTGCCAAACGCAAGATGGCCAAAATGATCGAGGCATTGCACCCGGTCGCCATCCATATCTCGACCGAAGGTCCGCTTGGTCAGGCCGCACGTTCCTATTGCCTTAAACACGGCCTGCCGTTTTCCACCGCCTATCACACGCGCTTTCCGGAATATATCCATGCGCGCTGGCGGCTTCCGCTGTCGATTTCCTATCGCGGGATGCGGAAATTCCATTCCAAATCGCGGTCCGTGATGGTCGCCACCGAAAGCCTGCGCCAGGAACTCTCGGACTGGGGGTTTGAAAACCTGCATATCTGGTCACGCGGCGTTAACCTTGACCTTTTCCGCCCGCGGCCTGACGCTTCCTTTGGCGACTTCCCGAAACCGCACTGGCTGTTTGTTGGTCGTGTTGCCGTCGAGAAGAATATCGGGCACTTCCTTGACCTTGATCTGCCCGGGACAAAATTCGTTGTCGGTGACGGCCCACAGCTTAACGAGCTTAAGGGCAAATATCCCAACGCGCAGTTTCTGGGCAAAAAGGTTGGCGAGGAATTGGCAACCGCATTTGCATCGGCTGATGTGTTTGTGTTCCCAAGCAAGACCGATACCTTTGGCCTGGTGATCCTTGAAGCATTGGCATCGGGCACGCCGGTCGCGGTTTTCCCGGTTCAGGGGCCTGCCGATATCGTACGCGGCACCAAGGCCGGGGCGATTGATGCAGACCTGCGCGAAGCCGCCTTGGCCGCCCTTGCACTTAAACCCGAAGATGCACGTGCCTTGGCAGAACAATATAGCTGGCCCAATTCGGCCAACCAGTTCCTGCACAATCTCGCACCATTTTCCGGTGGATTTGATGGAATTGAAGCCATCCGTATCTCGGTTGATGATGCAACGCGCAGCAGTAACGTTGATCGTGCCCCCCAACAGGATGACGATTACGAAACCGTCAACACGCCGATTGGTCAACCCGCGCAATAAGCGGGGGACCGGTCGGCGATCCTATTTCCGATAAAGGCTTTTCCGAAGGGTGCGATAGGCCAAAAGCCCGTTCAGCGCATCCGTGCCAAGCCATCTGCGGAACGGACGCAGCATCAGGTAAACCGGCCTCAGGAAGCCGATTACCTTGCGCAGGGGGACAAGCTGTTTTGCCCCCTCGCCTGCCGCACTGACATAGGCATTCCATCCGGTACGCAGCAATTCCGGGCGTTTTTTAAATTCCCGCTGAATGGAAAAAACAAACAGCAAGATGTCGCGTGCCTGCGCATCGGCAACCGGCATCCGGGCATTGGGGTCTTCTTCAAAATCGATAAAGCCGATCTGCCCGTCATCGCGGATCGTCATGTTACGAAGCAACGGCGCCCCGTGTGAAACACCGGCATGATGAAGCCCCGCCAGGGCCGTTGCCGCCGCGATGACATAGGATTTGACCTTATCCTCGTTCCCGGCGCGGACTTCGTCCTCGATCCGGGTTTTAAGGATACCGCCATTATCGCCAATCGCGATCCAGCTTTCATCCTGCCCGACCAGATCAGGGACAAGAATGCCCTGGGCCGCAAGTTTACGCAGAATTTCCGCCTCGGTTTCAAGGCCTTGCTTGCCGCCGGGCGACACGGTCGGACGCAACAACGGAATACCGGTAACATTGGCCAGAAAACGCTGCAAACGGTGCCAGACTTTCTGTTTTGCCGGAACCGCCTGTTTGACCCAGACACGGCGCCCCTGCCAGTTCAGCGCAAAGACCCGTGCGCCAACACCTTGGGCGATGGTATGCTCGACAAGTGCGTGCAGTTGCTCGTTCATTATTTCGTCTTATATGTCGCTCTTCGTGACCCGATAAACATCAGATCACTTTTGTACCCGTCACCCGCTTCCTGCGGCTTGCCGCCCAAGGCCCGGCATGTTAGCAACAGCGCGTGTGAATTAATGTTATTTTGAAGCCACATCCATATAGATAGTATCAGTCTGATACAATGTGGAAATGGTTGAAGCGACCAGGAACAAGCAATTGCCCGAAAACTCCATGGACCATACCACAGAACATTGGGGAACCTGGCCTTTGGTCAAGCGCATCATCAAGGATGCGGTTACCCCCTATTTTGGCAAGATCCTGCTTGCCCTTCTGTGTATGGCCCTGATGGCAGGCGCAACCGGGCTTTATGCGCTTCTGATGGATCCCATCATCAATGACGTCTTCATCAACAAACGCGAAGCTATGCTTGTTCCGGTCGGCGCGGCCGTGCTGGGCTCGTTTGCACTGAAAGGTTTTGCCAATTACGGCCAAACCGTATTGATGAGCTATGTCGGCGGACGCATTCTGGCAGATGTGCAGAACCGGCTTTATGAACATGTCATTCGTCTCGATATCGGCTTTTTCCACAGCACCAATACCGGCAAGCTGATCACGCGCTTTACCAATGACATCACGGCGATGCGCGCCGCTGTTTCAAACTCTCTGACCGGGTTTGGCAAAGACTTGCTGACGGCCATCGTTCTGATCAGCGTGATGTTTTACAAGGACTGGATGCTGGCGATCATCGCATTCACGGTATTCCCCGCTGCGATCTATCCGATTGCGCGACTTGGCCGCCGCATGCGCAAGGTATCTGCCAACACCCAACAGCAAATTGGTGAATTTGCCACCCTGCTCGAACAGACCTTCCAGGGCATCCGCCATGTCAAAGCTTATGGCATGGAACCCTATGAATGTTCGCGCATGGGCAAGCTGGTTGAAATCGTCTTCAAGCTGAGCTTCAAGGCACAAACCGTCAGTGCCCGTTCTTCCCCCATCATGGAAACACTGGGTGGTGCTGCCATCACCGCCATCATCATCTATGGCGGCAGCCGCGTGATTGACGGATCAAGCGATCCGGGAAGCTTCTTTGCCTTTATCACCGCCCTTTTGCTGGCCTATGAGCCGGTGAAACGTCTGGCCAATATCAACATCACCCTGCAACAGGGTCTTGCCGCGTCCCAGCGTGTCTTTACGGTGCTTGATATTGAACCGGCCATCAAGGATGCGCCGGATGCCAAGGATGTGACGATTACCGGTGGCAACATTACGTTCAAGAACGTTGCCTTTTCCTATAACCCGGAAATCACCGCCCTTCGCGATATCGATCTTGATATCAAGGCCGGTGAAACCGTGGCCCTTGTCGGTCCGTCGGGTGCGGGTAAATCAACCATCCTGAATCTGATCCCACGTTTCTATGACATTGATGGCGGCTCGATCACCATTGATGGTCAGGATATTCGCGATGTGACGCTTGAATCCCTGCGCAAGGCAACCGCACTGGTCAGTCAGGAAATCACCCTGTTTGACGATACCGTGCGTGCCAATATTGCCTATGGCCGTGCCGGTGCCAGCGACGCCGAAATCGAGGAAGCCGCCCGTCACGCTGCTGCGCATGACTTCATCCTTCAGCTTGAAAACGGCTATGACACCATTGTCGGTGAACATGGCGTCAAGCTTTCGGGTGGGCAGCGCCAGCGTATTGCAATTGCGCGTGCGATGCTTAAAAATGCACCGATCCTGCTGCTGGACGAGGCGACATCGGCCCTTGATACGGAATCAGAACGCCACATCCAGGGCGCGCTTTCCGAATTAATGAAGGGCCGTACAACCCTTGTGATTGCGCATCGTCTGTCGACCATTGTGGATGCCGACAAAATCTGTGTCATCAGTAACGGTCGCGTCACGGAACAGGGCAAACACGAAGAATTGCTTGCACTTGGAGGGGCTTATGCAAACCTCTATAACTTGCAATTCTCGGAAGAAAACGGAAACTGATCCGGGCAACTTCAGGATTATCGGGCGTGCAGTGGCATAAGCGGATCATCAAAAGCAACACGATGCGCAGCACTTTGTGCTGGATTGCAGCAGCCTATGTGCGCCTTGTCCGTGCAACCGGTCGCTGGAAAACCGAGGGCGGGGACCTTCCGTCGCAATATCTGAAAGACGGAAAACCCTTTATTGTTGCCTTCTGGCACCAGCGTCTTTTGATGATGCCCTATACCTGGCGTTCGGTTGGCGGTGATCTGCCATTCCACATGCTGATTTCATCGCACCGCGATGGTGAAATCATTTCGCGCACGGTTGCCCATTTTGGGATTCAGACCATCGCCGGGTCAACAGGCGTTGGCAAAGGCGGGGCAGCGGCGCTTCGCCAAATCCTTAAAACCCTGAAATCCGGCGAAGTTGTCGGCATGACGCCCGATGGCCCCCGCGGGCCCAGAATGCGCGCATCCGATGGTGTGGTGCAGGCCGCCCGCATGGCTGGTGTCCCGGTTTTCCCGCTGACCTATTCCGCGGCAAGCCGCAAGGTATTTAAAAGCTGGGACCGGTTCGTCCTGCCCCTTCCCCTGCCCTTTGCACGCGGAGTGTTTCACTGGGGGGAGCCGATCTTTGTTGAACGCAAACTTGACGAAGCAGGCCTTGAAGCCAAACGGCTTGAAATCGAAGATGCCCTGACCCGACTGACCCAGGAAACTGACCGTGATCTTGAGCTTGATGTCATAGCACCCGCACATCCCGATGAACTGCCCAAACAAAAACGTTCGGCAATTGCCGCCGGAGAAAACGGCAAATGAGCCTGTTTTACGCATATCGCGCAGCAACCCGGCTTTTGGGTCCGGCTCTTTATATTTATCTGAACCGGCGCAAAAAACGCGGCAAGGAAGACCCGGGCCGTATCGGCGAACGTTTTGGCCATCCAAGTGCCGTCCGACCCAAGGGTCATTTGCTTTGGATACATGGGGCCAGTGTTGGTGAATCTCTTTCGGCTTTGCCGGTGATTGATGAAATTCGCCGTCGTTATCCGGGTCAGTCCATTCTGGTTACGACCGGTACTGTCACCTCGGCCGAGCTGATGCATGCCCGCCTGCCCGAAGGCGTTATTCACCAGTTCATCCCGATTGACCGACAGGTTTGTGTTGCCCGGTTCCTGCATCACTGGAAACCCGATATCGCACTTTGGCTTGAAAGTGATCTTTGGCCCAACCTGCTGACCAAGGCGCAAAAGGCGGGTGTGAAACTTGCGCTTTTGAACGGGCGCATCTCGGAAAAAAGCTTTAAGGGCTATTCGCGATTTCCATCCTTCATTCGTCCGGTGATTGCGGCCTTTGACCTTGTCCTGACACAAGGCGATGACGAAACCGCGCGGTTTGAAAGTCTTGGTGCCACCAGCGTTAAAACCGTTGGCAATCTGAAATTTGCGGCCCCGCCACTTCCGGCCGATGAAGGTGAACTCGCAAAGCTTGAAGAACAGATCGGCAATCGCCCGGTTTGGCTTGCTTCAAGCACCTTTGACGGTGAAGAACGGATTGCAGGCGACATCCACAAGAAACTTGCCCACGAACAGGCCGGTTTGTTGACCATCATTGTGCCGCGCCATCCGAACCGCGCCGATGACATCGAAGCCGACCTGATCGCACAGGGATTGCAAGTCGCACGGCGCAGCCTTGGCCATGCCATCACACCGGGGACCGATATCTATCTTGCCGATACCATCGGGGAACTCGGCCTGTTTTACCGAATTGCTCCGGTGTGCTTTATGGGCAAGACCCTGTGCGCATCGGGCGGGCAAAACCCGCTGGAACCGGCACGACTGAATTGCGCCATTCTGCATGGCCCGGATATGAGCAATTTCACCATCATCAGCGAAGAAATGCGCGCAGCCGGTGCATCCCGAATGGCAACCGATGCCGATGATCTTGGCCGTCAGGTGGGCGCGCTGTTACGCGATCATGCCAGTGCCCAAAAGATTGCTGATGCCGCGCTTGATTACGCCAATTCAAAGGCCGAAGTTCTGACGCGTACCGTTGATGCCTTGCGCCCCCTTATGGCGCAAAAAGCAATCGACGAGGTGGATGATGCGTGATCCGCAATTCTGGAAGGAAGACGGGCTTGTTCCCAAACTTCTAAGCCCGGCATCCCTGCTGTGGCGGGCCGGGGCATGTATCCGCACCAAGACCACCACGCCCCGTCATCCCGGTTGCCCGGTTTTCTGTGTTGGCAACTTCACAGTTGGCGGGGCGGGCAAAACGCCCACCGCCGTTACGCTGTTTGACCTGTTAACCGCAATGGGCCGTAATCCGCATTTTGTCAGTCGCGGTTATGGTGGTTCTATCACCGGCCCGCATCGTGTTGATCCGTCGCGCGACACCGCATCACAGGTCGGGGACGAACCGCTTTTGCTTGCGCAGCATGGTCCGGCATGGATTTCACGCGAACGCTTCCTTGGTGCGGAAATGGCCCGGGATGCCGGGGCTGATGCGATCATTCTTGATGATGGGTTGCAAAACCCATCCATTATCAAGGATTGCAGCTTTGCCGTGATCGACAGCAACTATGGCATTGGCAATGGCCGTGTCATGCCCGCCGGTCCGATGCGCGAACCATTAATCAGTGGCCTTGCCAAAGTTCGCGCCATTATCCTGATTGGCGATGCGACACCGTCCTTCATCACCAATCTTCCGGCGTCTGTTCCGGTTTTGCGGGCCCATATCGCCCCGGTCAACGGGACCGATTTTGCGGGTAAAAAGGTCATGGCCTTTGCCGGGATCGGACGGCCACAGAAGTTTTACGACACCCTTGCATCGGTTGGCGCAGAAATCGTCGCGACACAGGATTTCGATGATCATCATGCCTTTAACGCCGATGAACTGTCCGCACTTCAGATCAAATCCGCCGGTCTTGGTGCCCAGCTTGTCACCACACAAAAAGACCTGATGCGCTTGCCATCGGGCAGTCGCAGCGGCATAAACAGTCTCGATATTCGACTGGCGTTTGACGCCCCCGATCAGCTTGCCCAGATTGTGAAGACAGTACTTGCCGATGGATAAGAACAGCAAACTCTACAAGATCCGTCAGAAATACCTTTCGCACCCGCTTCAGGGGTTCGGGGCCTATCTGATTTATTGGCTGTTTGCCGCCATGCCGGTTGATACGGCATCAAAATTCGGTGGCTGGTTACTGCGCTCCATCGGGCCCAAGGTCGGACAATCCAAAAAGGCACGCGTAAATCTGACCATGGCCTTTCCCGAAAAATCACCGGCAGAGATCGATACGATCATTGCCGATATGTGGGAAAACCTTGGCCGTTCGGTGGCTGAAATTCCGCATCTGCACAAAATGCGTCCCGGTGGATCACGTATTGAAATTGTCGGCGCGGAACATGGTCTTGCCCTTAAAGACGATGGCAAACCCGGCCTGTTTTTCACCGGTCATATCGGCAACTGGGAAGTCAGCATGTGCATCGCAAGCGTGCTTGAGATGGATATGATGAGTGTTTATCGCGCCCCGGATAATCCGTGGGTCGATAATCTGTTTATGCGGGCGCGCAAAACATTCCGCGGGCAACTTGTCCAGAAGGGCCCGGATGGCGCACGCAAACTGACCCGGTTCATGAAAGAAGGCGGTCACGCCTGCATGCTGGTCGATCAGAAAATGAGTGACGGCATCGCCGTGCCGTTCTTTGGCCGTGATGCGATGACCGCACCGGCACTGGCACAGTTTGCCTTGAAATATGATGCGCCGATCATCCCGGTCCGGGTCGAACGGTTGAATGGTGCGCATTTCCGCATGACATTTTATCCCGCCCTGCCAGTCACCAAGACCGGTGATCGACAAACCGATGTCGCCAAAATCATGACCGATGTGAATGGTGTCATGGAATCCTGGATCCGTGAACGCCCGGCACAGTGGCTTTGGGTCCATCGCCGCTGGCCCAAATAATCCAGTCTGAAATTCTGCGATATTTATTAACGCAATAGGAACACCATTGCCGCAGACTGGCGGATCGGAATGCGGGTACCTTCGTCCCCGCACCTAACCTGGAGCCCCTTCTTGCGCCGTATTCTGGTCGTTTTGTGTTTGATGATTGCCGGATCGATGTTTGTCGTCTGGCCGAGCATGGCGCTTGACCAAAACAGCACAGATATCCGTGAAACCGCACGCGATATCCGCCTTCGGGTGTCTGAACTGGACCGCCAGCTTAAAGAACATTTGCGCAAGGCTCTTTTGGAATATGGCGACCGGCAAGTCGAATGTTCCGAGGACAAACCCCGCACGACACTTGCCGAATGCGTTGAAGCAGACGCAGGCGACCTGACGAAAACCGTCATTACGATTGCGCGTGCTGGCGATAAGGAAAATGATCCGTCCGGTGATCTTGCCGATACCGAAGAACGCTATGCCCTGTTCACCCAGCAAATGAACAAGACAAATGATCTTTTGGCCCGTGCCGGGGCAAAGCTTTATCTTAACAGTCTTGATGTCACCCCTGAAATGGATCAGCTCAGACGCAATGTCATCGCCTTTATCGAGCTGAAGCAGGCCAATGACATGCGTGTGGAACAGGCAATTTTGATCGCGACAATTGCCGCCATCCTGATCGGGATTTTTGGTGTTATCTTTGTCGTGCTTCAACGTTTCAGATAGGTTTGATACGGCAATGCACTTTGTGTTGTAACAAATGGTCTTGAACAAAGCCGCAAAGCCCGTTACCCGATAGCGCAAACCTTCACGCGTCCGAAAAGCAAAGGGAACCGCCATGACCGAAGCCTATTGGCAGGACATTCTTGTCTCCTTGCGCCAGATTATCCGGGCGACAGATTTGCATTCGAAACGTGTGATGAAGGTTTGTGGCCTGACCATCCCGCAGGTCATGGTCTTGCGGGCGATTGACGAATTGCAGAATGTCACGGTCAAACGCATTTCCAACCATGTCTCGCTTAGTCAGGCAACCGTAACCACCATCCTGAACCGTCTTGAACAGCGCAATCTTGCCGAACGCCGTCGCAGTGCAACCGATAAGCGCGTGGTCAATACTTTCCTGACCGAAGCCGGGCGGGAAGTCCTCGCTACGGCACCAACCATGCTGCATGAAGAATTCATTTCCCAGTTTGAAGGCCTGCCTGATTGGGAAAAGACCCAGCTTCTGTCATCGATGCAGCGCGTCGCATCGATGATGAATGCGGAAAACATTGACGCAGCACCTTTGCTTGACGTTCGCCCCGCTGACGAAATCCCGCGCTAGAACGCACCAAACCGGATTTTATCCTATCCCTTTCTCCGAGTCCTTTGACAGAACCGCCGCCAACCTGCTGATTGCTTGCACAGACAGGTCGTGGGCCAAGTATGCCTTGCGTGCCGGTCACATCGGGCCAAGCACTTATTCCTGAACATCTTTTCCCGATCCACCCTTGCGATAATTCTCCGCCAGTTTTGTCGACGAAAAGTTTCTGCTTGCGTTTTTATATTATGATCGTAATTTTAATTTAAATGACGATCATAATATAAACCAGCACGCCAGTTGGCATCGCTTGAGAAGGATCACAGAAATGACCATCGGAAATCAGGTTCTAAGTCGCAAATCCGGGCTTCGCGTATCGCAACTTGCCCTTGGCACCGGCAATTTCGGAACGGGCTGGGGATATGGCAGCGACTTCACCGAGGCAAAACAGATCTTCGACCATTACGCCGAAGCAGGCGGATTTTTCATCGATACCGCCGACGGCTATCAGGTTGGTCAGTCCGAAGAATTTGTCGGGCAACTGATTGCCAAGGATCGCGACCATTTTGTGCTTTCGAGCAAATACACGATGGGGGCTGAAAATGACGGCAGCATCAGCAAATCAGGCAATAGCCGCAAAAACATGGTTCGCTCTGTCGACGCCAGCCTCAAACGTCTGAACACAGACCATATCGACCTTTACTGGGCGCATTTCACCGACGAAACAACGCCGATGGAAGAAATCATGCGGGGCTTCGAAGACCTCGTCCAGGCCGGAAAAATCCATTATGCCGGGCTTTCGAACTTCCCGGCATGGCGGGTTGCGCGCGCAGACCTGCTTGGCGAACTGCGCGGCTGGTCCCCCCTTGTCGCCATTCAAACCGAATATAATCTGGTGGAACGCAGTGCCGAACGCGATCTGATCCCGATGGCCGATGCACTGGGCCTTGGCATCATGACCTGGTCGCCCCTTGCCGGTGGTCTTTTGACCGGCAAATATCGCAACAATGAACAGGGTCGCCTGCAAGGCCTCGGCGGTGTTCTGGTCCGCTCTGAACAGACCAATCGCGAAACGGCAATTCTTGATGCCATCATCGGGATCGCGACAGAGGCCAAAACGACACCGGCAAATGTCGCCATCGCCTGGTTGCTTGATCAGTCCCGCAATCTTTCGTCCGGCATGGTCCCGATCCTGGGCCCGCGCACTTTGGCCCAGCTTGATGCGACACTGGGTGCACTCGACATTCATCTGACATCTGATCAGGTGAACCGACTGACAGCGGCAAGTGCCTTTGTGCGTGGCACGCCCCATGATCAAATCCAGTCCCTTGGTGCAAAGGCGCGCGGCGGCGACAAGATCATCCGCCCGGCGGGCCTTGCCCCTGCTGCGTGACAGCACGGCGTCTTCATGCTTTAAACACCCTTCCCGATCCTCATCATCGGGAAGGGTCATCCCATCAAAGAACCGGATTTTTGCCATGCGCTATGACGCAAGCCACAAGGAAGAAACCCGCAAACGCATTCTTGCCAGTGCGTCACAAACCATTCGCCTTAAGGGACCGGACGGGGTTGGTGTCGCCAAGCTGATGTCCGAAGCAGGCCTGACCCATGGCGGTTTCTATGCGCATTTCAAATCCAAGGAAGACCTTGTTGCCCAAACCATCACCGAGATGTTTGAAGGCATCCACGCGCATCTGACCAAAACACTGGCAAGTGGCACACCGTCACAGGGATTGCGTCTTTATATCGATCTTTACCTTGGCCGTGAACATCGCGATCATCCCGAAACAGGCTGTCCGATGGCGGCACTTTCGGGTGATGTTGCGCGCATGGATGCACCGGGCAAACAGGCCTTTGGCCGCGGTCTGGCCCAAATGCATCAGACCATTGCAGCACATCTCGAACAGATTGAACCAAGGCCCGCTGATGCCCCGTCTTTGGCAAAGTCCCTGACAAGTGAAATGGCCGGCGCCCTTGCGATGGCGCGGGCAAGTTTTGATGATGAACAGGCTGAAAGCATCCTTGCTTCAAGTCGCCGGGCGGTCAAGGACCGGGTCGGGCTATCTTGAAAATCAGTCGTTCAGAACGCTGATCTGACATCCATTGCGCCTTGCATCCCCGATGGCCGAAAACACCTTGCCATCCGCACTGACCTTGGCGGCATGTACACCGCCAAAGAACATGTCTTCACTGTCCCAGCGGCTTTGATTTTCAAGGCTGATCGCGTCAAGCAAGGCATCATCAAACCCCGGCTCGACCGATAAAAGATCATCTTCGACATGCATTCTGGGTGCGGCAATCGCCCCATGCAGGGTCATGTCAAAGGCATCGATATTCAGCAACACCTGAAGCATCGTTGATCTGATCCGGTTCGATCCCCCCGATCCCAACGCCACCGAACTGCCGTCATCACCAAGATAAAGTGCCGGTGTCATCATTGATGTCATCCGCACCCCGCAAGGCCATGCATGGAACCCGTCTGGCGACAGGTCGGCTTCGCCCAGCATATTGTTCATCATGATCCCGGTTTGCGGCACAATCCGCCCCGATGTCGATCCGTTTGAAATCGTCGCAGCGGCAAGATTGCCATCCTCATCCACGACCGAGATATGGGTTGTGCCCTGCTGACTAAGCGGGCGTTCGCCGATCATCAGACGATATCGTTCACAAAGTTCATCCCCCAGAATGGCCGAGGTCGCACCATATTCCCCGCGCACCAGCCCCGTGGCATGGATGATCCGCGAAATGGCCTCCAGATGGCGGACTGATCCAAATGATCCCAATGCCATTTCACGGGCAAGTTTAAGACCAAACCCCACCAGAACCCCGCCAGAGGCCGGTGGCGCATTCAGGACAAACCGCCCCTTGCGCCCGCCGACAAGCAACGGATCACGCACCAGAACCCGATAGGACGCCAGATCATCGGGCGTCAGATATCCACCGAACTCTTTGCATTCGCGGATCAGGGCATGGCCAAGGTCACCATGATAAAACCCGTCGGCACCACATCGCACCAGATATTCGATGCTGTCGGCCAAATCGGCCTGCACATGACGCGCCCCGGCATCAAGCAGCTCGAACCCGGTTTCTTCGATGTGCCCAGGTTTACCAAAAACCGCCCGGCTTTCGGCAGAGAAACTCAATAGCGGCTCAACAATCCCCATCACATAGCGCTGAAAATCATCCAGAATCACGCCATCACGGGCCGCGATCATCGCCGGTTCGGCAAGCTGCGCCATCGGCAATCTTGCCAAATCTTCGTGGATTTGAAAAAGCCCCGCCACCACGCCGGGCGTTGCAGCCGAACCATATCCGCCATGAAATTCCTGGGTTACGCCCCCGGCAAAGGTCGCAAGGCGGCTTTCGAATTCCAGATCTTCGCGTGATCGTTTTTCAAGCGGGGTTTCGACAAAGAAATCATAAAGGCGTGGCGGTTTGCCCGCAGGCCTTGCCATGACAAAGCCACCACCGCCAAGAGATGCCAACACGGGTTCGGCAACGCAGGCCGCCCACATGGCTGCGATCACGGCATCGAACGCATTGCCACCTTCCTCAAGCACGCGGGCGGCGGCGCGTGCTGTGACATCATGTCCTGCGGCAACGGCCCCGTGCTTTTTCATGGCTTGGCTTCCCCGTTAGTTATTGGCGCTTGCGGCCTTTTGCGCATCTTCCATCGGCGGGACCAGCAACTGGGCATCCACCCGGGCCGCCCCGACATTGATCCGCCAGTCCAGATGCGGGCCGGTTGCCCGTCCCGATGCGCCAACTTTGGCAATCAGATCACCCTGCCGAACGACATCGCCCACTTTGACGTCAATCTCGGACAGATGCAAAAAGGCCGAGACCATGCCAAGCCCATGATCAATGAAAAGCGTCGCGCCAGAGAAATACATATCAGGATGGGCAAGGGTGACGATTCCGTCTGCCGGTGCCACAACAGGCGTTCCGGTCGGAACCGCAATATCCACCCCCCAATGCGGGGCGCGGGGTTCCCCATTCAGTATCCGCTGTGACCCGTAAACACCGCTGATCGGTCCCAAAACCGGCCAGATAAAACCGTTTTCAAGGAAATCCTCGGTAAATCGTTCCACCCGGGCTTCACGCGCCTGACGGCTGTCATCCTTGATCCGGTTTGATACTTCGGGATCGGGTGTGACCATCTTTTTGGGCAGGCCGTCAATGCGCTGAATATTGAATTCGCGGTCAGTGATGTCATACGCAAACTCTTCGGTACTGCCATCGGCATGGCGGATCGTCAGTTTCGCCGGGCCTTCATAATCACGCGGGAAACCGATGATGAACCGCCCGTCCGGGGCAATGGTATCAATCGCCTCGTTATCAAGCTGGATGACATCACCGGCACTTGTCTTGCCAAATACGATCCCGCCCTGAACAAACTGCCCCTTATAGGTCGGCTCGGCCGCATGTGCCGTAATACCCGCCCCCAAAAGACCGGCGGCAACGATGATGGATTTCAATGCCAAGCGCATTACAGAAGGCTCCCCTGCCTGTCATCTTCCTGTGGACGCGGATTTTTCTTTTTCGCCGGTTTCGGTTTGGCTGATGTTTCCGGCGCCGATATGGCAGCATCTTCCGCCACGATGTTAGCGCTATCATCCTTGTCCTGTGCCGGCACTGGTACCGATACTGATGCCCGTACTGGGGCTGGTCCTGATGTTGGCTCTGGCGTCACCACAGCGGCACTATCGCCTGCCGTAACCCGGGTGATGCCATCCCCCATTTCAAGATCATAGGACTGACCGGTTACAAGATCGCCCGACTTGCCAACAAGATTGCCCGCGCCATCGCGCACCACGGCAAAGCCGCGTTTAAGAACATTGCGATAGGAATAGCTTTCCAGAAGCCGGTCATACCGCGCCAGTCCTTCGGCTTCGCGTTTGACAACATTGCCAACCGCGGCCTGCATCCGGGCACCAAGATCGGTAATCTGCTTTCCGCCACGATTAACATCGCGCTCAATATCGCTTTTGCGTAAGCCCGCAGAAGCCCGATCAAGACGCGATTTCTGCATCTGAAGGGCGGATTTCATCGCCCCGTCCAGACGAAGCGACGCATTTTCAAGACGCCCGCGCTTTTCCGAAAGCTGTTCACGCGGACTGACCAGACGCGCACTGGCTTCGTTCAGGCGTGCGCGTGCCTGCTGTGTCAGGTTAACTGTCGCACGCGGCAATCGATCCGCCCAGTTATCAAGTGTCTGGGCGCGTTCTTCGAGCATCCTTTTGGGATCGCCCAGCCCACGCGCCAGACTTTCAAGCGCGGTTTTCTTTTCAAGTCCCAGGCGACGGACTGCCTGCGCCAGTCGAAGACCGTCCTCTTCAACCTGACCTATTAAATCCATGCGTACCGGCACGGCCTTTTCCGCCGCCCCGGTCGGAGTTGGTGCGCGCAGGTCCGAAACGAAATCAATCAGGGTGGTATCTGTTTCATGCCCCACCGCCGAGATGACCGGAATGTCGGAATCCGCCACCGCACGGGCAACGATTTCCTCGTTAAAGCACCACAAATCTTCAAGCGATCCGCCACCACGTGCGACAATCAAAAGATCAGGACGCGGGATCTGCCCATAGGGCAAAAGATCATTAAAGCCCCGCACGGCTTCGGCAACCTGTTCGGCCGCACCCTGCCCCTGAACCAGCACCGGCCACAAAAGAACCCGGCGCGGAAAACGTTCGCGCAGACGGTGCATGATATCGCGGATCACCGCCCCGGTGGGTGAAGTCACAATACCGATAACATTGGGCAGGAACGGGATCGGCTTTTTCCGATCCGGGTCAAAAAGCCCTTCGGCGGCGAGTTTCTTTTTGCGTTCTTCAAGCAGTTTAAGAAGCGCGCCTTCGCCCGCCACTTCCATGCTTTCAATAACGATCTGATATTTCGAACGGCCCGGGAATGTTGTCAGGCGTCCGGTGACGATGACCTCCATGCCGTCTTCGGGCACCAGACCAAGTTTGGTCGCCTGCCCGCGCCAGCACACGCCATCAAGAACCGCCTTGTCGTCCTTAAGCGCAAGATACATGTGGCCGCTACTGGCCTGTTTGAAGCCGGAAATTTCCCCGCGCACCCGGACAAAGGAAAAGGCATCCTCGACCGTGCGTTTGAGTGCATTGGACAAATCCGAGACCGAAAATTCGGGCGTATTTCCCGATTTCACAGGGGTTTCCGGTACCGGGGCATAAGGGTCGAACAAATCTTGCGTCATCAAGGGCACTTTATGCTAAAAGCCCGCACATTGAATCATTTTGCGGGATGGCGTTTGGGTCTAGCCTAGTTCATCGCGCATGGACCATCAAGCAATCGGACAAGTCGAAGGATAAAGTCATGAAGGTTCTGGTCGTTGGCGGCGGCGGACGTGAACACGCACTATGCTGGGCCATTGCGCGCAGCCCGCGCATTTCCAAACTCTGGTGCGCACCGGGCAATGCCGGCATTGCGGATTCCGCGCAGTGTGTCGCGATTTCCGATGGCGATATCGACGGTCTGGTAGCTTTCGCCAAGGACAATGCGGTTGATCTGGTTGTTGTCGGCCCCGAGGCCCCGCTGGTTGCAGGTCTTGTCGATGCACTCGACGCGGCGGGCATCAAGTCGTTCGGTTGTTCCAAGGCGGCCGCACAGCTTGAAGGTTCCAAGGGCTTCATGAAAGACATGGTGGCAAAGTTCGGTGTACCGACGGCTGCCTATGGCCGTTTCACCAATCCCGCTGATGCCAAGGCATTTGTTGAAAAACACGGTGCGCCGATTGTCGTTAAGACCGATGGTCTGGCCGCAGGCAAGGGTGTAACGATCTGTCAGACCGCGGACGAAGCATTTGCCGCAATCGATGAATGCATGGTCGGCGGCAAATTCGGCGATGCCGGTGCCGAGATCGTCATCGAAGAATTCCTCAAAGGTGAGGAAGCCTCATTTTTTGCAGTTTGTGATGGCGAGAACGTCATTCCGCTGGTTGCAGCCCAGGATCACAAGGCCGTTGGCGAAGGCGATACCGGCCCGAATACGGGCGGCATGGGTGCCTATTCCCCGGCCCCGGTCTTTACCGATGCGGTTGAAGCCAAAGTCATGGAACAGATCATCGTCCCGACTGTCAAAGGCATGGCCAATGAAGGCCACCCGTTCAAGGGTGTGCTGTTTGCGGGCCTGATGATTGACGATGAAGGCAACCCGAAACTGATCGAATACAACATCCGTTTCGGTGACCCGGAATGTCAGGTCCTGATGACCCGCCTGAAATCGGACGTGCTGGATATTCTTGATGGTGCGGCCACCGGCACGCTTAATACCGTCAAACCGGAATGGTATGAGGAAACAGCAATGGTCGTCGTCATGGCTGCCAAAGGGTATCCGGGTTCCTATGAAAAAGGTACGGAGATCAAAAACGTCCCGGCAGCCGATGCCATGGACAAGGTCAAAGTCCTTCATGCCGGCACCAAGATGGATGGTGACAAGCTGGTTGCGACCGGTGGTCGCGTTCTTGGCGTTACCGCACGCGGCACAACCGTGACCGAAACCCAGAAACGCGCCTATGAAGCGGTTGATGCCATTGACTGGGATGGTGGTTTCTGCCGCCGTGATATCGGCTGGCGTGCCGTGGCCCGCGAACAGGCATAAGCCCGTTTCCACATCGATTTTCAAAAGACCGGGTTACGCAACCCGGTCTTTTTTTATGCCTGTATGACCCGATGTCCCGACGTGATAGCGGATATGACAGCGGCCCTGATCATCAATTTCGATATCGGCGGCAACCCCGAAAACATCGCGCAGGTTTTGCGATGTCAAAATCTGTTCGGGTGTCCCAACGGCAATCAGTTTGCCGCGATCCATCATGGCAATCCGGTCACAGAACATCGCCGCATGGTTTAGATCATGCAGGGCCGCCACCACTGTCACCGGCAGTGCGCGCACCAGTTCCAGCAACCCAAGCTGATGATGGATATCAAGATGGTTGGTCGGCTCGTCCAGTAACAGGAAATCAGGCTGTTGCGCCAAGGCGCGCGCGATATGAACGCGCTGCTTTTCCCCGCCAGACAGGGTATGCCACATCCGGTCGGCCATATCGCGCATTTCGACACTGCCAAGGGCCTGATCGACGATTTCGCTGTCGTCTTCTGACCATGGCGTCAAAAGACTGAGATAGGGCGTTCTGCCAAGCCCGACCGCCTCGCGTACCGTAATCCGGTCAATGGTATCGGCCTGTTGTTCGACAAAGCCGATCTGGCGGGCAAGATTGCGCCGCCCGATTTGCTTCATCGGTTGATCGCCCAGCATCGCCTGCCCGCGTGACGGGGCACGAATACCGGCCAGAACCGACATCATGCTGGTTTTGCCAGACCCGTTTGGCCCGATCAGCCCCAGAAACTCACCCGGCGCAACCCGCAGCGACACGTCGCTGATGATTTTCTTGAAACCGGCATTCCAGCCAACATTGCGCAGTTCAAGGGTCATCGCAGAACCCTTCCATGACAGAGAATAAGCGCAAAGGCCGGTGCACCGATCAGGGCGGTAATAACCCCGATGGGCAGAACCTGACCATCAAGGATGATGCGCGATACCACATCGGCCAGAACAAGGAAAACCGCCCCGATCAAGGCCGATACCGGCAATAGAATCCCGTGACGGGTGCCAACAAAGAACCGTGCAGCATGGGGGATCACCAATCCGACAAAGCCGATGGATCCCACAATGCTGACCATGACCGCAGTCATCATCGCAGCCACCGCAATCAGCACCGCATAAACGCGCCTGACCGGCACACCAAGCGATGCAGCCGATTCAACGCCAAAGGTAAAAGCATCAAGCGATCGCGCATGCCAAAGACAGACAAGCAACCCGCCAAGCGCCACCGGAAGAGCCAGATACACATCGGGCCAGCGCACACCGCTTAGATTGCCAAGCAGCCAGAACATAATGCCGCGTGCTTCGTCCGCGGTTGCGGCCTTGGTCACGATAAAGGATGTCAGGGCGTTAAAAAGCTGCGATCCGGCAACACCGGCCAGAATAATCGCAGCCGGTCCGCGACCGGCGGGGATGGCAAGAAGTGCGACAAAGCCAAAGGCCACCAGCGCGCCCAGAAATGCGCCAAGCGACAAGGAAACCATCCCGGCCCCAAAGCCCAGAATGGCAACACTGACCGCGCCGGTCGATGCGCCCGCCGAAATGCCAAGCAAATAGGGATCGGCCAGACTGTTGCGCAAAAGCGCCTGCAACACCGCACCGGACAGGGCAAGCGACGCACCACATGCCGCCGCAACCAGCGCACGCGAAATGCGGTAATTCCAGATAATCCCGGAATCGATCGGATCAACATCATATCCCGCCTGCCACAGATGATTGGCAATGGTCTGAAGAACCGTGCCAAGGGGGATATGCGTTTCCCCCTTGGCTGCGGCAATTGCAATCACACCGACAAGCAAAACCAGTGCGACGCCCGTCGCACCGATCCGGCCAAGATATGCCCGGCCCGCCCGCGATTTTGCGGGTGACTGATCTTGCGTTTTTTCAAACATTCAATTCTCGTGGCATATCAAACGCCCTTGTCCTTGCAGATCAGTTCGAAGCGTTCAGTTTTTCAACTGCTTCGGCCAGCGTTTCGATGCCTTCGATCAAACGGATGGTCGGGTCCATGGATTGTGCATCCATCACGACGATATTGCCGTTTTTAACCGCCTTCATCTGACTTGTAACCGGATCGGTTTTCAGGAAGTCCATTTTGACTTCCCAATCATCGGCCGGGAAACGACGACGGCCCATTTTGCCGATTACGATGATATCGGGATTGGCACGTGCGATGGTTTCCCACCCGACCGTCGGCCATTCTTCGTCACTATCGATAATATTGGTAACGCCAAGCTTGTCTGCGATATAGGCAGCCGCCCCGTTTTTGCCGGCAACATAGGGATCACTTTTGATCTCGGCACTGGAAAACCAGAAGACGGTCGAAACATTGCTGTTCCCGCTTGCATTCACCGCTGCCAGCGACTGGGCTTCGCGATCTTTCAACTTGGCAATCAGGGCCGCCCCGCGATCCTCGATATCGAAAATCTGCGCAATGTCGGTGATCTCCTGATAGATCAGGTTCATGGTGAAATCTTCGTGGCGCACGCCATCACCGCCACCGGCATTATCCTTGCCCACGCAATCGGCCGGCGCGGTATAGACCGGAATGGAAAGTTCATTGAACTGTTCGGTGGTGCCGACAATCCCCTTGGGGCCGACATGCCACTGATACTGGGTGGCAACCAGTTGCGGCTTTTGGGCAACCACTGTCTCAAAACCCGGATCATTATCAGCAAGACGCGGCACCGACGCATTCACATCCTTGAATTCATCCATAACCGGCCCGAACCAGACACTAGTCCCTTTGACCTTGTCGGCCAGACCAAGCGAATACAGGATTTCCGTGGTGCTTTGTCCCAGCGACACAACCCGTTCAGGGGCCGCATCAAAGTGTAACGTGCTACCGCAGTTTTCAATACTGAGCGGATATTGCGTCGCCGACGCATTGGTAACCGATGCCATTACACCAGCGGCAAACACCCCGACCGCCAATGCCATTTTGGAGTGATGGATCACTTTGACTTCCTTTCCAAAGCGCCCCGCCTGCAACCGGATAGACCCGATCTGCACACGGCGCGCCATAAATGTTATGTTATAACATAACATACGTTTTGCTATCGTCAAGGGACTGGCAAAAGTGTCGGGAAATGGCGGAAGATGCCGGGGTCAGAGTTCAGAAAAACTGTCTTTGAACTGCCAGAGACCGGGACATATGCCGACATTCTCCGGGGCACCCCGCCCGGTCCGTCGCATTCATGTCGGCAGGTCTCCTGGCTCGCGGGTCAAAGCACTTTTCCTGGCCTTCCCGGGTTCATCCCAGTGGCATTGGTCAGAAAAACGCTCACCGCCTACAGTTGCGGGGGCAGCTTCGGTTAATGATCCGATCAAACCGGATCACGTCGAATTCCCTTTATCCGATATTCGGATACCGACATGTCACGGTTAGATTAAACCAGAAACCCGGTCAAGGAAATTGGCAGACCACCAGCGGCATTAACGCAAGGGTCCATGCATAAATTGCAGTTGATACGACCTTGAATTTGCCATGTTTCATCCCGATTACCTCCACACTGCCGGGTATTCTTACCCGACAAACGAAACCACTGGAATGTGATGCACATGACGACTTCTGTTGAACGCAGACGCTTTTTGAAATCCATCGCGGCAGCCGGTCTTATCCTGCCGGGAATGTCGATCTATCAGCACGCGCTGGCAGAAGTCCCGGGCCTTGACCTTGGTGCGGCACAGCCCTTTGCGTTTGACGATCTGATCGCGCGCGCCAAATCCATGGCAGCATCGGCCTATGAACCGCCTGTTGCGCCGAACCCGGAAATTGTCGGTCGGATCGATTACGACACCCACGGCAAACTGCATTACAAACGCGATCATTCGCCGTTCTCTGACGGATCGGGCACCTATCCGGCGACGTTTTTCCATCTGGGTATGTATTTCGCAAAGCCGGTGCATATGTATCTGCTTGAAGGCGGCAAGGCGCGCGAAGTGATCTATAAGCCCGATTACTTTGACATGCCCGCCGACAGCATCGCGCGCAAACTGCCCGAAAACAGTGGCTTTGCCGGTTTCCGCCTGCATGAAAACCTTGCACGGGATGACTGGAAGACCCAGGACTGGGCCGCCTTCCTTGGCGCGTCCTATTTCCGCTCCATCGGGGATGAAGGCCAGTATGGCCTGTCGGCGCGCGGGATTGCCGTGAATACCGCAACATCCCAGCCCGAAGAATTCCCCGATTTCCGCCAGTTCTTTATCGAACCGGCCAAAAATGCCGAAGATCCGGTAACGGCTTATGCCCTTCTTGACGGGCCGAGCATCACGGGTGCGTACAAATTCCTGCTTTATCGCGGACAGGGTGTAACCATGGATGTGGAAAAACATCTGTTCATTCGCCGCGATATTGAACGGCTTGGCGTCGCCCCGTTGACCAGCATGTTCTGGTATTCAGAACAGAATAAATCATTCCGATTTGACTGGCGTCCCGAGGTCCACGATTCCGACGGGCTGGAACTGTGGACCGGCAGTGGTGAACGTATCTGGCGTCAACTGAACAACCCGGAAACCATCCGTGCGTCGGCCTTTGGCGATCATAATCCGCGTGGCTTTGGCCTGATGCAGCGCGACCGCGATGTGAAAAACTATCTTGATGGTGTGCGCTATCACCGTCGTCCCAGCCTGTGGGTCGAACCCAAAGGCGACTGGAATGACGGTGCTGTACAACTGATCGAAATTCCGACCGATGACGAAATCCACGATAACATCGCGGCGTTCTGGGTGCCCAATGCACCGGCCAAGGCGGGTAACAGCTATCAGTTCAGCTATCGTTTGCACTGGCAGGCGCAGAACCCGTTCCCGGTGGCCGAACTGGCCCGCGCAACAGCAACGCGGATGGGCCGTGGTGGCGAACCGGGCACCAACCGCCCGAAAGACGAAATCAAGTTTTCGGTCGAGTTTGAAGGCGAGGTTCTGGGAACCCTTGCCTATGGCGAGTTTCCCGAAGTCATCGTATCGACATCGCGTGGTGAAATCACACGCACCAAGATCGAACCGATCATGGATACAAGAACCTGGCGGGCGGCCTTTGACCTTAAGGCGGTTGGCACAGACCCGGTTGATCTGCGCATGTATCTGAAACGCGGTGATGCACCGCTTAGTGAAACCTGGATGTTCCAGCATCTGCCCGCACTGGGTAACCAGCATCAAGGCTGATACCAACAATCCGGCCCGATGCCCGGCGATCAGGTATGCATTTCACCTGACCGGGCATCCCCGTTTTGCCCAAGGATCGCCAGGACATCGCGCATCGGCGGCGCACCAAACATCCGCGCATATTCGCGACTGAACTGCGATGTACTTTCATAACCGACTTCATAGGCAGCACTGGCCGCATCCTTCATTTCGGCCAGCATGATCTGACGGGCCGTGGTCAGGCGCAGCCGCTTTTGATATTGCAGCGGGCTCATCGCGGTGACCTGTTTGAAGTGATGATGGAAGGATGACGGGCTCATATTGGCGAAATCGGCCAGCTCCTCGATCTTGAGCGGCTTGTCAAAGTTATCCTTCATCAACCGCAATACCGCCGATATCCGTTGCATGTTGCTGCCACCAATCGCAAGCCCCGCGATCAGCGCACCCTTACCGGTACACAGCAACCGATAATGCACTTCGCGCATCAAAAGCGGGAACATCACGGGCACATCGGCCAGCCGGTCCAGCAATTCAACAACCCGAAGGACCGCGTCGATCAGGCTTTCGGTTGTTTGTTCGACAAACAATCCGCGCGCGCTTTCGCCCTCTGCCCCGATCTTGATATCCATATGGGTGACAAGCTCGCTCAGTATCTTGGGATCAAGATCAAGCGACAAACTGCGATAGGGTTCGGCTTCGCTGGCGTCGGTTACATGCCCGACAAGGGGCAAATCCACCGACGCCGCCAATAACTGCCCCGGTGCATATCGATAGACCTCGTGCCCAAGCGTCACTTCCTTCGCACCCGAAACAATCAGGCACAGGCACGGCTTGTAAATCGTCGGCACCTTCAGGCTGGGACCGGTTGACCGGAACATCCAGACAGGCTCAACCGCCGTGCGCACCGAGCCATCCGCCTCGCAGTATTTGTCAATCAGATTACAAAGCCGCTGATAGCTATCCATTACCAAATCCCTCGCATTTCCTAGGATGCAGTATACACACCCTCACACCCGGACAAAGCCCGCTTTGACCCACTTGGAGGATTAGGCAATCCAATTCGAGTTCTGTGTATTCAACAAGCCACATCTGATCGGCACAGTAAGCGCCATGACACAAACACAAGGAGCATGTCATGACGAACCCGATCAATTATCTCGAAAACAAAACCGTCATCATCACCGGCGCCAGCAGCGGCATCGGCGAAGCCACCGCCCGCCTTCTGGCATCACGCGGGGCCAAAGTAGTCCTTGGCGCACGGCGCACCGAACGCCTTGACCAGATTGTCACGGAAATCGAGGCCGCCGGTGGCAAAGCAATGGCACGGTCCGTTGACGTTACCAATGCCGAAAGCGTCGAAGCACTGGTTTACAGTGCCCAGAACCTGTTTGGCACCGTTGATGCGATCTTTAACAATGCCGGTGTGATGCCGCTGGCCCCGATGTCGGAACTTAAAACCGACGAATGGGATAACATGATCAACGTCAATATCCGTGGCGTTCTGAACGGGATTGCCGCTGTTCTGCCGATCTTCAAAACACAAGGCGGCGGCCATGTTATCAACACCGCATCCATCGGTGCCCATGTTGTCGTGCCAAGCGGGGCGGTTTACTGCGCAACCAAGTATGCCGTCTGGGCCATTTCCGAAGGTCTGCGTCAGGAAAGCACAGATGTCCGCGTCACGACCATTTCGCCGGGCGTGGTTGAAACCGAACTTGGCCACGACATTTCCGATCCGACCAGCAAGGAATTGCTGACCCAGTTCCGCCAGATCGCCCTGACACCTGATGCGATTGCACGCGCGGTTCTCTATGCGCTTGATCAGCCTGCCGACGTTGACGTCAACGAAGTCATCGTCCGGCCGACTGCATCCGCCTTCTGATGAAGAAATTCATCCTTTCATCGGGCTTTGCTCCCTTGCTGATGGTGCTGGTGGTGCTTGCACCATCAGCACCCGCCCAACAGGAGACTGAGATGAACAAAACCACCCAAACCGCCCCGCATCCCTATATCGGCATGTGGGTCACCAAGGACGGTCATGTCCGTCAGGAACTGTTGCCCGATGGCCGCTATGACGAGGCCCGCGGCACACGCCAATCTGCCTATCAGGGCGACTATCAGGTATCGGGCAATTACATCACCTATCAGGATGACACCGGCTTTACCGCCGACGGCTATTTTGAAAATGACGTCCTGTATCACGGCGGCATGGTGATGTTCCGCGAGGCGTCGATTAATTAGCCCAGCGTACTGAACCCCGGACAACACGGGCGGGCATGTTGGCCCGCCCGGTTTTGCTTTTACTCAGATACGTTCAAGTGCAATGACCGTATCAATGACCGATCCCTTTTCACCCTTGGGACCAGTCGCCATACGCTCGAAATTATCCACGGTGACGGTTTTCCACTGGCTCATATCAAGCCCCAGCGCATCCAGTGCCTGTTCAGGTGTCGGGAACACCATGTCTTCGGATGCCCATGACCAAGACGGTCGCGATCCATGGGTGGTGATCAGCAACAAGCCCTTTGGCGAAACCTGCTGCGATGCCCGGTTCAAAACCGTGTCGCGGGCAAACTCAAGTGGCGATTGCAGGAATTGTGCAGTTACCAGATCAAACATGCCGTCGGGCAAACTTGCGCCCAGATCATGGGCCTCGAACACGATGTTATCCTGCACATCATTCCGCAGGGCATTGGCACGCGCATAGCCCAGTGCCGTTTCCGAGATATCAACAGCCGTGACCTGCCAACCGCCCTTTGCCAGCCAGACGGCGTCATCGCCCTTACCACAACCAAGTTCAAGTGCGCGTCCCACCGGGCGACCGGCAACAAACCGTTCAAGAACGGCCGACGGCTTGCCGCTGGTTTGCGGGGACTGCTTTTCATAGGTTTCTTCCCAAAAGGTTCTGGGGTCCATTTTGGGATCGACATTGGGATCAAATTTCATCGGGCTCTCTTGATAAAGTCGGGGGATATCCGTGACTGCGAATCACGTAACATTAAAAGTTACATGATTCGGCAAACCTGTCAATTTCATGTATCTTTGATTGTTACATGTGATAAAAATGGCAGGAAATCTGATCGATACACAGGACCGACTTCATGCGTCAGGACAACCGCCTGCCCCGGGTTTTGCATGCCCTTCTGCATCTGAGCGACATGAAAGACCCGGCCACATCCGAACAGCTGGCCGGGATGCTCAATACCAATGCCGCAGTTGTCAGACGGACAATGGCGGGGCTTCGGGATCAGGGGATTCTGATATCCATCAAGGGGCATGGCGGCGGCTGGCAACTGGCAAGGCCGCTTGAAAAGATCACACTGGCGGAAATCTACGAGGCCCTCGGCGCACCAACCCTGTTTGCATTGGGATGCAACAATGAAAACAGCCAGTGTCTGATGGAAAAGGCTGCCAATGCCGCAACCGCCCGCGCCCTGCAAAAGGCGTCGGAAACCTTTATCGGCATCTTGTCATCGGTCACCATGGCCGATCTGGCGGTTGATTTTGAAAAACGGCTGGCGGAGTTGGGCCTAAGCCCGGATGACCCGCATCATTCCGGCGATCACCACCATTGAGCTAGCGCAGACTGCCAAAGAAATCCTTCAAAAGCTTGGCGGCCTCAACCTCGCCAATCCCGCCATAAACTTCGGGCCGGTGATGGCAGCTTGAACTTTCGAAAACACGCGGGCCGTGATCCACACCACCGCCCTTGGGATCATAAGCCCCGAAATAGACCCGGCGCAGACGGGCAAACGAGATCGCGGTTGCGCACATCGGGCAAGGTTCAAGGGTGACATACAGATCGCAATTGGGAAGACGTGGTTCGCCCTTGGCCCCGGCCGCGGCCCGGATCACCAGAATTTCGGCATGGGCCGTCGGATCGTTCATTTCTTCGGTCAGGTTTCCGGCACGTGCCAAGACTTCGCCGGTATCGGCATCAACCAGAACCGCACCAACCGGCACCTCGCCGCGGCGCGCAGCAGCACGTGCTTCTTCAAGGGCCATGTCCATATAGCTGTCTGCGCTCATGCTTTTTCATCCCGCTGATCTTGTCGACAAATGGCGTGACCTGTCGTGCCGATGTCCGGTCTTTTGCTTCATTTTAGGACACTATTAGGACACTTGGCCGATATTTTGGCTGTTTGCATTGTCCTATCAGATCACAGGATCGGTCAAGCGATGATCAAGCGATCACAGATCGCAGAGTTCCCCTTGCCCGTCTGCGCAGAACGCATAGACTGTCAGCGTGAATTGCCGTTGCCCTTGGCGACGTACACAGGTAGTTTCCGCCAGAATTCATTCGCCATTCCGTCACCAGCATCAAGGTTCCGTTCGTCATGACCACGCGCAAGCCGATCATTGGCATTACTCTCGATTCCGAAGAACCGGGCGGGTATTCCAAATTTCCGTGGTATGCGCTGCGTGAAAACTATGCCGGTGCGGTCACTGCGGCGGGCGGCATTCCCATGCCCCTGCCCCACGAAGTTGAACTTGTGCCCGACTTGCTTGATCTGATTGACGGGCTTGTGGTTACCGGTGGCGCGTTTGACGTTGACCCCAGCCTGTTTGGCGCAACCGAAAAACACGACACGGTTGTTACCAAGGATCGGCGCACCAAATTTGAATGGGCGATGGCCGAAGGTGCGCTCAAACGCGACATGCCAGTTCTGGGCATTTGCGGCGGGCAGCAGCTTTTGAACGTTATTCTGGGCGGATCATTGATTCAGCACATCCCTGACGCGATCGAAAATTGCCTTCCGCACGAACAGCCCAACCCGCGCAACGAGCCGGGTCATGACGTTACGGTCGAGGCCGATACGCTTCTGGCCAAAATCGTTGGCGATGTCAAAACACTGTCGGTCAATTCCGCCCACCATCAGGCGGTTGATGGGGTTGGCCCGGATGTGATCATCAATTCCTATGCGCCAGATGGCGTGATCGAGGGGATTGAACATCCGAAATACCGTTATTGTCTCGGGGTCCAGTGGCATCCCGAATTCCATATCAGTTCGGGCGATGCGAAGATTTTCGACGCCCTGATTTCCGAGGCCCGCAAATGAGCGACAACAACGACAACCAGAACGAAAACAAAGGCGAACGCATTGCCAAACGCATCGCGCGTTCAGGTGTCTGTTCGCGGCGTGATGCCGAACGCATGATCGCCGAAGGTCTGGTGCGCCTGAATGGCCAAAAGCTTGATAGCCCGGCCGTCACTGTCACCGACGAGGACGAGATCATTGTCGATGGCAAGCCGCTTCCCGAAAAGGAAAAGCCGCGTCTTTGGCGTCTGTTTAAAAAACGCGGACTGGTCACCAGCCACCGCGATGAACAGGGCCGCGACACGGTATTTGAACATCTGCCAAGCTATGTCCCGCGTGTGATTTCGGTTGGTCGTCTTGACCTTAACTCCGAAGGGTTGCTGTTGCTGACCAATGACGGGGAACTTGCCCGTTATCTGGAACTTCCGGCAACTGGCTGGGCGCGCCGGTATCGTGTACGCGTACATGGCCGGATCGAGGAAGAAAAACTTAAACAGCTTGAAGCCGGTATCACGGTTGATGGTGTGAATTACGGTTCCATCCAGGCCGAAGTGGATGTTCAAAAAGGCACCAATGCCTGGATGACCGTCACCCTTCGCGAAGGCAAGAACCGTGAAATCCGTCGCGTGATGGAACATCTGGGCTGGCCGGTAACACGCCTGATGCGTGTATCCTATGGCCCGTTCCAACTTGGTAGCCTAGCACCGGGCGAGTGCGAGGAAATCACCGGCAAGGTAATGAAAGAACAGCTTGCTGCGTTCTTCCGCGGGGATTACAGCAAGGTTTCCGAAAAGAAATCGGTTGCCCGTGGTGACACCGGCCGCCCCAAAGCACCGCGTACCGTGTTTGGCCAACCAGCCCAGCGCAAACGCCCGCAAGGCGGCCCGGCAGGCAACGCACAGAATACCAGTGACGGCGAGGAACAGCGCGATACCCGCGCAGCTTCGCGCCCAAGTTCCGGTGCCGCCCGCAAGGGCCCGCGCATTGGTGCAGCCCCGCGTCCGGGTGGACGTGGCAAACCGGCCGCCCAGAATGCCCGCCCGGAACGCGAAGAGCGTGATGAACGTGGTGCAGCACGTCCGACCAACAAGGGTCGCGGTCGTTATGGCGCAGGTGGCAAGGCCGGTGCATCCGATGAACGCAATGCCGGTGGCAATGCACGCGGTCGCGGCCGTGGCGCAGGTGCCGGTGCCGGGGGAAGTTCCGGTGCAGGCGCGGGTGGCGGTCGTTCCGGCAACCGTTCTGGCGGCAACTTCAACGATGTCAGCAACAAGCCGGTCGGACGTTCAGGCGCACGCGGCGGCAAGCCTGCATCATCGGGCAATTCCGCACCGGGTCGCAAACCCGCAGGCAACCGCCCGCGCGGCAAAAAGGACTGAACATAAATGCGGATTGTCGGCGGAAGTCATCGTGGACGGGTTCTAAACGCGCCTGAAGGGCGCGATACCCGCCCGACCCTTGATCGTGTGCGCGAGGCACTTTTTAACATCCTGTCGCACGCATCACGCTGGTACGAGGATGACTTCCATCCGCTTTATGACGGTGTGGTGCTTGATGCCTATGCCGGGTCCGGTGCATTGGGCCTGGAAGCCCTTTCGCGCGGCGCATCCAGGGCGGTGTTCTTTGACACCGACCGCAAGGCACTTGCCATTGTCGATCAGAATATCGAGACCCTTAAGGTCGGCAATAAAACCAAGGTTCAGCGCGCAGACGCCACCAAACCGCCACGCGCCATTGAACCGGCCAGCATGATTTTCCTTGATCCGCCCTATGGCAAGGAACTTCTGGAACCCAGCATCACCGCCCTTGCCGCGGCCGGATGGATTGATGCCAATACCCTGATCATTGCCGAACGCGATCCCCGTGATCCTGAAATCGCTCTTGCCGGGTTCGAGCTTTGCGATTCTCGCAAATATGGCCGCTGCCAGATTGATATCGGGCGTATGGTTGGCTGATTTGTGCGCCTTGCCCGTTTCCGAGCGATCAGACGCAGATCAGCTATTCGCCAGCAACCTGCTGCCATAAATTTCAATCTGTGATACCGTTCCGGCACATTTGAAACGGTTGATTGTTATGCAAGCCCTGTCCACACCCGCACCAGACAAGGAATTCGGACGCCTGTTGCGCCAATGGCGTCGCACAAGCGACATCAAACAGGCGCGTCTGGCCGATATTCTGGGTGTCACACAGGCAACCGTTTCGCGTTGGGAAAACGGCACACAACGCCCGGCCCCGCTGCAATATGATCTGATTGATCAGATGATGACGCGCAAACGCAATTTCCGCCTTGATCACGCAATCAAGCGCCTGGTGATGCATTCCAATCAGCGCGTCCACCTGATCGAAGACAGGTCCCACCGGCTGCTTTGTGCATCCCATGCGCGTGCGCAGGAATGGCAACGTGATTGCACAGACCTTCTGGGCACGTCGCTTTGGCAGTTTGCCACCCCGGAAATCGCCACCGCAGAAAAAAGCCTGCATGACCTTGGCTGGCACGAAGATCAGGCAGATCACCTGACATTTGAAACATCACGGCGCGATGGGGCACCAATGCGCATCGTTGACAGTTTCATTCTGTGGGAACGTTTCTTCCTGTCAGACGGTACGGCTGTGCGCCTGACCACCGGCTTTGATCAGGCACCTGATCATCTCGGCGCATAATCGCCACGCATATTTCATACGTGGCCCTGCAAAGCCATTATCGGGTAGTTAATCCAAACACCCCTTGCACCACCAAAAAAACACCCGACGGAAACGCCCCATGCCCCCGATCCTTGCCATTGTCATTCTTTATGGACTTGGACTGACCGCATCCATGCAGGTTGGTCTGATTGGCCCGATTGCACCTGATTTGCGCGCCGGCTTCGGACTAAGCCAAGCGGAATTCGGACTGGTCGCGTCCCTGATTACGGCGGCGGGCGCATTGACCGCCATCCCGACCGGTGTGTGGGCCGCGCGTGCGGGTTTGCGCAAATCGCTGGTGCTTGGTTGTGTGATGATGATTACCGGTGCGACGATCTTTGCGACGGCCAATGTCAGCACCCTTCTTTATGTCGGGCGACTGGTGACCAGTATCGGCTATTTGCTGATCGTTGTTGGCGCACCAAGCTGGATGGCCGGGTTCAACAACCCGAAACTGGTCGCCATGGCCATGAGCATTTGGGGCACCTTCATCCCGGTCGGCATTGCACTTGGTAACTGGGTCAGTGCGGCAATGGTGGTGTGGCTTGACTGGCGACTGGCGGTCGGGGCCTGTACCCTTCCGATCCTGATCTTGCTGCCATTCCTTGCCATGATGGAAAATCCGCCAACGCCGACTGTTCGCAAATCCCTGACAGTCGGGGTGATGGGTGTTTTAAAATCCCGCCCGGCCCTTAAGGTAGCTCTGACATTTTCGGCCTTTGCCGGGGCGACATCGGCCGCCCTTGCCTTCATGCCTGCAATGATGGTCGATAATCTTGATATCGGCATTGCCCTTGCCGCCGGGATTATCGGCACCACCGCCATTGCCGGAAACATTGTCGGCAGTATTGGCGCAGGCATGGCACTTGGTCGGCAAATTCCGGGCCGCAGCATCCTGGTCATTTTCCTGCCGGTGATGGCGGCTGCCATCGGCACATTGTTTATCAGCAACAACATGATGCTCAGCCTTGTCGCCCTTGTGATCTTTAATATCGGTCAGGGGGCAGTTGCCGGGACATGCTTTGCCCTGTTGCCGGGCATTGCCAAAGGCGGGCTTTCTATGCCGGCCCTGCAAGGGATGCTTGCCCAGTTCGCCGAGATTTTTGTGGTCATTGTGCCACCCCTTACCGGGGCGATGATTGATCATAATGGCTGGACCGGGGCGGCGGGAATTCTTGCCGGTTTCTATTTTACCGGCTTCCTGATTTCTGCCCTGAAATCACCGATGCGGCGCGCAACTGCCTGACCCTATACAATACGATGACTTGACCTACCCGGCGAAGCAGGCGACCCTCCTTTTCCCCGGCAAAGAGGGGCAATGAAACACTGGGTAAGGAAACAGGATGCACTGGATCAAGGCGATCTTTATCGGATTGATATTGATTGGCCTGTCGACCGTTGCCGGTTTCTTTATCTGGCTTGCCCCGGTGGGCGCTGCCTATAGCGCCAAGATCATGTGTTCGGCCATTTTCGTAAATGGACTGCCATCGACCCGCGCCCACGAAGAAGACGTTCTTGCCGACAATAATGCGTTACTATCGCTCATCACCACCAATGTGGATTTGCGCAATCAAACCGTCAGTGCCCATGCATTCGGTTTTCGCAAACGCTTTGCGGTTTACCGTCCGAATCTTGGTTGCACCCTTGCCGATGATCAGGCCCAGATTGCCCGGCTGCGCAACGCGACCCCCGTCATCAAACCGATTGCGCCCGCCCCCCTTCTGACCACCTCCTTACCGGCCGAGGTAGATCGTCGCGCCTTGAACAATGTGCTGTTTGATGCAATGGACGAACCCGGCGTTATCCCGGAAAGACGCACACGTGCGGCACTTGTCCTGCATCGTGGCAAAGTGGTCGCGGAACGCTATGCCGAAGGCATCAGTGCCGAAACGCCCCTTCCGGGCTGGTCGATAACCAAAAGCGTCTGGAACACGATCATAGGCCGGATGCGTCAGGAAGGCTTGATGCCTGATATCCATGATCCAGTTCTGATCAATGAATGGCAATCGCAAACCGGCGACCCGCGCGCGACCATCACCTATGACCAGTTGCTTCGGATGCGCAGCGGCCTTGAATTCAGCGAAGCCTATTGGAACCCGTTATCGGACGTGGTTCAGATGCTGTTCATTGAACCGGCTGCCGCCGGGTTTGCCGTATCCAAGCCGCTTGAAAGCACGCCGGGCGAGGTGTTTTCCTATAATTCCGGCGCACCAAATATCCTGTCCGCTGCTGTCCGCAATCTAAGCGGATCACGCGCAACCTATCTGACCCGCCCGACTGAATTGCTGTTCCGTCCTTTGGGAATGCAAAGTGCCGTGATCGAAACCGATCCCGAGGGATATTTCGTTGCATCAAGCTTTATGCACGCCACGGCACGCGACTGGGCCAAGATCGGGCAACTTTATTTGCAGGATGGCGTGTGGAACGGCGAACGCCTGTTGCCCAAGGGCTGGGTCAGCTATTCCACAAGCCCGGCTGAAAACGATCCGGACGGTATTTATGGCGCAAGCTGGTGGCTTGATCTGCCCGGCGGGAATGAAGATGACGACAATTCAAACCACGCAAAGATCCCCGATGATGCGTTCTTTGCCCGCGGGCATGACGGCCAATCAATCACGGTCATCCCGTCCAAGGAACTGGTGATTGTGCGGCTGGGCATCACCCGTAAACGCGAAGCATTCAATTTGCGCAAATTTGTTGCCGATATCAGCAATCTGTTTCCCGATACGCCAGCCGTCCCCGATGACCTGCCCGTCGAAGGCGCAGTGATCGACGGCGCGATCACGACCAGCACCGACTAGCGCTAGATCATAAGGCCTGACAAATACCCTGCCATTGCCCCGATCCCGACCAGGGCCCAGACGGGGATGATCCGCCATTGCAAAACGGCAAATGCAATTGCCACACAGCCGACATCAAACATGTCATGGATCGCACCGGTCCAGATCGGCTGATACAGCACCGCTGCCAGCAATCCGACCACGGCGGCATTAACCCCCATCAATCCGGCCTGCATCGCCGGGACATGACGCACCCGATCCCAAAACGGCAACAGGCCAACCACCAGAAGCCATGCGGGCAAAAAGATCGCAACAAGTGTGACCATCGAGGTGATCAGACTGACCCAAATGCCGCCACGTCCCAAACTGTCGGCCCCGCCATGTAAAACCGCACCAAGATAGGCCGCAAAGGTAAAGATCGGCCCCGGCACCGCCTGGGTCGCACCATATCCGGCAAGGAAGGTTTCGGTATCAACCCAGCCGGGATCAACAACAGCGTTCTGTAAAAGCGGCAACACAACGTGCCCGCCCCCGAACACCAGTGCGCCACTGCGATAAAACCCGTCAATCACCGCAAATAGACCAGTTTGATCGATCCCGGCAGCAACCGGCAGCAAAACCAGCAAAGCAAAGAACAAGGCAATGGCCAAGACCGCACCCTTGGTCGAATGTGGTTTGGGCACCTCGAACGGTTGATCATCGACCTTGGCGCGTAACAGGATAAAGCCCGCCACCATCCCGCCAAGGATCACCCCGAACTGGGCATAAACCGTATCAGCAACAATCATGATGATGGTTGCCGCAATCGCCAGTACGATGCGCGGCATATCAGGACACAGGCTTCGCGCCATCCCGATCAGGGCATGGGCAACCACCCCGACCGCCACCAGCTTCAATCCGCGAATGACACCATCAATCGAAGACGGATCAAATCCGGTAAAGGCAACCCCAAGAACGGCCAGAACAATCGCCGATGGCATGGTGAAACCAAACCATGCAACAAGCGATCCGCGCACCCCGCCAAGTGCCATACCGATCCCCATACCGACCTGCGAGCTGGCAGGCCCCGGGGCAAACTGGCACAGTGCGACCAGATCGGCATAACGCGCATCACTCAGCCATTTGCGACGGACGACGAATTCTTCCCGGAAATAGCTGATATGGGCAACCGGCCCGCCAAAACTGGTTAATCCAAGCCGCAAAAAAATCAGGAAAATCTGCCACAGTCCGACGGTGCCGGACGGCATTATTGTGCCCTTGTCCACGGAACGATCACCGGGCATCGGGGACTGATTTGATAAGGGGTTGCTCATTGCTGGTTTTGATCCCTGATCACATGGCGTGTGTCATTTGCGACTGACCATACGCAACGCACCGACCCCGGCAAAGCCAAAACCGATTGCCCCGCCATTCGTCATCAAACCATAACAAAACCCCTGCCACCGCGATTTGGCAGTGGCAGGGGTTTGAAAATTCTGGTCCGAAAGGTGGTAAACCTAGCGGAAGGCAGGCTCGTCCAAAGACCGCAATTTGCGGGAATGGAGCTGATTGACTTCCTGACGCAGGGTATCAATCGTATCGAGACCAACCTGAAGATGCTGACCGATCCGCTGGCGATAGAAATTGTTCGCCATGCCCGGCAGTTTCAATTCGCCATGCACAGGCTTGTCAGAAACACACAGCAACGTGCCGTACGGAACGCGGAACCGGAAACCATTGGCGGCAATGGTTGCACTTTCCATATCGACCGCGATTGCGCGGGACTGGTTAAGGCGAACGAACAATTCGCTGTAACGCAGTTCCCAGTTGCGGTTATCCGTGGTTGCCACGGTACCGGTACGCATACGCGCCTTCATTTCGCGACCTTTAAGGCCGGTGATCTTGGCAACCGAATTGGCAAGGGCAACCTGCACCTCGGCAATCGGCGGCACCGGAATCCAAAGCGGCAGGTCAGAATCAAGCACGTGATCATCACGGACATAGCCATGTGCCAGGACATAATCGCCCAGCAACTGGCTGCGACGCAGACCAGCACAGTGGCCCAGCATCAACCAGCAATGCGGGCGCAGGACAGCAATATGGTCCGTCGCGGTTTTGGCGTTTGACGGCCCAACCCCGATATTGACCAACGTCACGCCAAGCCCGTCTTCACGGATCAGGTGATAGGACGGCATCTGCGGCAATTGCTTGACCGGTTCACCGGATTCAACCCAGCCCTTTGGCGCGTTTTTGCGAACATGGACTTTGGGCCCGGGTTCGACAAAAGCGACATAGGGGCTTTTGGGGTCCTCAAGCTGTGCCTTGGCGAACTCGATGAATTCGTCGACATAGCGCTGATAGTTGGTGAACAGCACGAACTTCTGGAAATGTTCCGGTGCCGTTGCCGTATAGTGGCGCAGACGGGCCAGCGAATAGTCCACACGTTCACCGGAAAACAGTGACAGCGGTTTCGGGCCTTCGCTATTGCCGTAATGCACACCATTGGCGATGTCATCGTCGGTACGCGCCAGATCGGGCATATCAAAGATAAGCTGCATCGGACGAATATCGGTTGGACCGATGCTGTCGGTTGCCGATGCCACCAGGAACGGCAACGGGATCGGACGATCCGAGACACCAACCACAACCGGTACATCGTGGTTTTTCAGCAAAAGTTCGATTTGCTCGCGGTAATATTCTTCATACAGATCAGGCCGGGTCAGCGTGGTGCCATAAACACCCGGATCGCGCGGCGCACCATAGGAAAGCGTGCTTTCAACATGCAGCTTTTCGGGCGGAACCTCGATCCCGAGATAGGGATAATAGGCACGAACAGGGGAAGTTTGCTGACCCTGACCGAACCGGTCAAAGGCCTCCTGGACGGCATTGGCACCGGTCGCATAGATATCCTTGATGCGCGCAAGTGCCTTGTCTGCGTCGGTGAATTCAAACAGATCGCGTACCGATCCATGGACTCCAGAAACCATAATGGATGCTCCTTTTTGTTATTGTTGTTTAGGAGCCTTTGTCTGATCAAGGTGCGCGAAATCGCGCCCGATCAATTACAAAAGCCCTTGGAGCGAGAGATTTATCACCGCCCGCCCGCCTTCTGACAACCGAAAACTTTTTCCCTTCTTCAATCTGCGGGCGAAAAGTCATCAATTGGTAAATCCGGATATGACGATATATCCCGCTTATTGATCGGTTTCAGATGGTTATGACTTATATGTCGGATTTATTTTCAAGAATTCCAAATGACAGTTTTGATGCATGGCTCATAACATCATGTGTCAAACCGGGGATCGACAGGCGATCTGATCGCCATAGCCCGGAATCCGGACAAAAAAAGTGCCGAAACCGGGGGACGGTTTCGGCAATTTCAGGGAGGTGCCTTAGACGTTGAGGGAAAAGACGGTCAACCCTGATATCTGTGTTTATATGACCATTGGTCATTAATGTCAATTTTAATCGACGCAGACCTTCCATTTAAATCCTGCATAGATCAGGCTAATATACCCGCTCTATCGGCAATTGCCTGCAATCTTTCAAGCCTGTGACGCGCCGGGGCATCAAGTGCCCAATGGTCAGATATATCTGTCATCTGCAAGTCGCAGACAATCCTAGCGGCACGCGGGTCACTTTTGACCAGACTTTCGATTTCATGTTTTTCTTCGTCGTCCTCAAGTGTCCCGCGGATATAGCCAAGAATGTGCTCCTTGCCGTATATCGCAAGAACCGGGCTCATATCATGCCGCCTCTGCCACATAACGTGACGCATGTTCGCGTGCTTCGATTCGACCAACCGATGCCCGCAACTTCCGGCGTGCCCGGCCGACACGGGATTTAACCGTACCGATTTCGACCGACATCTGATCGGCGGCCTCCTGATAGGAGATTTCTTCAACAGCGGTCAGCATGATGGCTTCGCGTTCCTGTTCCGGCAGTTCTTCAAGAACACGGTCAGCATCGCGCAACTGCAAACGGGCCATCTGATTGCTGCCATGTCCGTAAATGTCGCCCAGATCATCCCAGTCGACCTGCGGACCACGGGTCTTTTCACGGCGCTTGGCGGAAATAAATGTATTGAACAGGATCCGGTGCAACCAGGCCTTAAGGCTCGTACCTTCTTCGAACTGGTCCTTTTTGCTGATGGCTTTCAACAAAGTGTCCTGAACCAGATCTTGCGCCAGGTCTGCGCTGCCGGTCAGCCGATAAGCATGACGGCGCAAAGCGGGTACATGGTTTTCGATTTCGTTCATCACTTGCATAGACATCACAACCTCCTTGTTCGGATGCCCTAACCGTAACAAACGAAAATAATATTTAAAGTAAAATCGTATGGTTAACTTATGCAATACAATGAAGAAACAGCACTTACACAACAGTATTAACAAACATATCTAACGCACTATAAACAACTTCATTACTTTACCCAACATACTCACGATAATTACTTTACATTACTTACATCACTCCAGCCAGTTACCGAGATGCCGTAAGATGGTTGTCTTATGGAGAAAATGTAGGTAACGTAACTTACTCCAAAATTCGTGAAATCAGTGATTTTCAATGACTTCAGGCGCTTTCTACAGCTTCTGAAATGAACAGGATTCCCGTCGTGCCAACGCCGAAAAGAACAGAAAAGCTCCAGATCATGCTCGACGACGAGGAGCTGAAAGTTATCGACGACTGGCGTTTTGAGCATCGTATGCCGACCCGCGCAGCCGCAATCCGTGAATTGATCCGTCGTGGTCTGATTGCCGAAGACATCGAAGAGCCGGATACAGAAGGCAAAAGCACCACCGATTTCCGTATTGAACCGGAATAAAAAAATCATTTTTCAGAAAAAAAGCCCGGTCAATTGCCGGGCTTTTTCATATTTTTTCGCCAAAGCAGGCATTTCCTAGGCCTTCGGCAACGCCTTTTTCCGTTTTTTGCCCGCAAAGATTCGCGCAATACCGGCTCCGAAGGCGAGCACAAGAACCCAAAGCCCGTAATAGCGCAGACCACGTGATATCGTGATGGCAATCAGAAACAGCCATATCGGATAGGATGCCGCCCCCGCCGCCAAGGCCGCGATTTGCATCGGTACCGGCATAAAGCTGACCAGAAAGACGAACCAGAACCCGCCTTCTTCGAACTTCCCTTGAAGCTCATCAAACTCGTCCTGTCCGCCCATCATGTCGATCAGCGGCTGTGCAAGATCGTCAAACAGCGCCCAAGCCAGAAAATAAAGCCCGATGGCACCGGCGACACTACCAATCAGGGTGACTGTCGCCACCATAAATCCCCGCCGTCGCGACGCGGCCATCACCGGGGTTATCAAAAGTTCGATCGGAATTGGAACAATGGTGGTCTCAAGAAATGATGCACCGGCAATCCCGGTCAATCCCTTGCGCCCCGCGGCCAGGGCATTCAATCGCCTTTGCGTTGCAGAAAGGAATCTTCGAATAGATGACGGTGCCGGTCGCGAACTGTCTTTCATCATCAGACCCTTGGTCGTTGCCAAATAAAAACAGCCCGCCCAAAACGGGCGGGCTGTCATCCCCGGACGTCAAATCGCCGAGTTCAGGTTGTGACGTCTTATTCGGCGGCCTGATCGCCCGAGATAGCTTTCTGTGCACTTTCAAGTGCATCAAGCGTATCGCGTTTAACGTCCTCCCATGTATCAGCCGAGGCATCCTTGGCTGATGACATGGCATTGCTCAGCTCGTCGCTGGCGCTGTCCCATGCCTCGGCAAGCTCGTCGACAGCATCCTCGCTATCATCCTGTACGCGTGCAGAGACATCGTCGTACTGATCGCCAAGCTGATCGGATTTCTCGTTTACCCAAGCAAGGAAGTCTTCCTTCTGCTCAAAGGTGAAATCCTTGGCTTTTTCATACTGGGTCGCAATTTTGTCACCCAGCTTGTTTGCATCCGACTTCACGGCATCATCGGTTGTCATTGTACCGGATGTATCGGTCGCAGAACCTGATCCGGCATATGCGGGAACCGCAACACCCATCGTCATAAGAACCGTACCAATCATCAGCATATTCTTGCTCAACATCACAACCTCCTTATTCATTAAGGGCAGCACAATTACTTGCGCGCTGCTTACACTGACAAACGGATGGTGCAAAAGAATGTTCCAATTGTGTTGATTTTATTTCACGGAACCTTCGAACGTCTTCGACGTTAAAAAGCCAGAAATACCAATCAGCAATACGGGTGTTCGCCTGTTTCTGTTTTTACACATAAGGGTTCCGCACGTGAAAAACTCTGATTTGACTGGCAAGGCATATCTGCTTCTGACCAAGGGCAAACTTCCTGAAAGCTGGCGCACCAATGGCGTGCAGCCCTTGCGTGCTGTTTTCCAAGACGCCGGCTATCAGACCGAACTTGCCCTTTGCGACAATCCCGATGACATCTGCAAACAGATCAAGGCATCCTGTCAGCCCGGCGATATCGTCGCGGTTGGTGGCGGGGACGGCACCATCAATGCAGTTCTTGATACCGTGATCGCCACCAAGTCCGTGCTGATCCCCATCCCCATGGGCACGGCAAATGATTTTGCCCGTACGCTTGGTCTGCCTGATGATCTGATTGATGCCGCCCGCGCGTCCATTCATGGACAGATCAGAATGCTTGATGTCGGTACCGTCAATGATCACAGCTTCATCAATGCCGCAAGCATCGGTGTCCCTGCCGATGCCCGCAAACGGATCAATCCCGGCCTTAAACGTGCGCTCGGTGCAATCAGCTATGCGGTTGCCAATTGGCAAAGCTGGCACGAAATGACGCCGCTTGCGCTCGAGATCTCGTGTAGCGGCGCACCCGCCCAGAACCTGAAACTGCGCCAACTGACCATTACCAATGGCCGCTATTTCGGCGGCGGCCTGCGTCCGAGTGACAGCAAAAGCCCCGAAGACGGTCTTTTGCATATGTTTGCCATCCGCGACAGCGTCGACACATTAAGCGGCCTTGATATCGCCGCCGAACTTCTGTTTGGCTCGGTCGATAACAGCAACTATGCCCTGACCATGGAATGCGATGAAATCACCATTAATGGCGAAGACGGCGCGCCCATACTGGCCGATGGTGAAATTATCGGGGAACTCCCCGCACGCTTTGGGATACGGGCGGCTGTTTTGCCGGTCTTCGCCCCCAACAGCTATATCAGCGAGGACAATCACCACCATCCCGACCATTCCGGGGCCATTCATCAACAGAATGAACTTAACGACATTCTACGCGACACCCTTGATTTCGCCCTGCGTCTGGAGGCGATCTTTCCGGTCGTCCATAACAGCAAGCTGAAATCGCTATGTCATGACAGTTCCCAGACCTTGCGCGATATTTATCGGCAACTGGAATTGTCCCTGCGTCCATTCGGGATGACGGCCGCATCACCGGACCCGGATTTACATAGCCTTGAAGAACTGCGAGATCGGGTGATGGACTGGCTGTTTGATGATGCAGACAATCGATTGGCCAATGGCCTTGAAGATCGCGCAGCGCAGTTGTCCGCCCAGATGAAAGCCATCGAAACAGATAAGTTGCCCGACGATATTGCCCCCGCCATAACCGCCCTTGATCAACAGATCGGGCAGTTTCGCGGAACGATCGGAAATCTGCGCACTACCGCATAAAAAATAAGGCAGCCACCCGGCTGCCTTATTGCATTTCGATCTGACTGTGATCAGTTGACAAGACCGGCAAGACTGCGCGCAAACGATTTTGCCTCGAACGGGCGCAGGTCTTCGGCGGCTTCGCCAACACCGATCGCATGAACCGGCTTACCGAATTTCTCGGCCAAGGCGACAACAACGCCGCCCTTGGCAGTGCCATCAAGCTTGGTCACGATCAGGCCGGACACATTCGTTGCCTCGCCAAACGTTTCGACCTGTGAATGGGCGTTCTGTCCGGTGGTCGCATCAAGCACCAGAAGCGTGTCATGCGGCGCAGTTTCATCGCGCTTTTTGATGACGCGGACGATCTTTTTAAGTTCGTCCATCAGGTGCGCCTTGTTCTGAAGACGCCCAGCGGTGTCTATCAGCAACAGGTCATAACCTTCGCGCTGGGCCTGATCAATCGCATCAAAGGCAAGACCGGCGGCATCCGCCCCGGTATCGCGTGCGATCACAGGACAATCGGTACGCTCGCCCCAGACTTTAAGCTGTTCGACCGCGGCCGCACGGAATGTATCGCCCGCCGCCATCATGACCTTAAGCCCCTGGTCCTTATAGGTCTTGGCAAGCTTGCCAATCGTTGTGGTCTTGCCCGATCCGTTGACGCCAACAACCAGAACCACATGGGGTTTTTTGGTCGCGTCAATGACAAGGGGCTTGGCAACCGGATCAAGGATTTTGGCGACTTCTTCGGAAATGAATTCCTGGATTTCGGCAGAATCAACTTCTTTGTCAAACCGGGTCTTGGCCAGTTCCGCGCTCAGCTTCGCAGCGGTTGCGACACCCAGATCCGAGGTAATCAGAAGGTCTTCGAATTCTTCAAGCGCGTCATCATCAAGGCGACGCTTGGTGAAGATGTCGGAAATTCCGGTGGTCAGCTTGGAGGAGGACCGCTTCAGCCCGTCTTTCAGGCGGCTAAACCAGCTTTTTTTCCCCTCTTCCGTCATCCCACAAGCTCCGCAATCAGTTTTCCATCTTCAAGGCCGGTTACCTTGGCCTTTGCTATTGAGCCCGGTTCTATCACGCGATCAAGCAGAACGGGAGCAAAATGCTCCGTATGGCCGGTATTTTCCTTTTCAACCAACACATTCTCGATCATGCCGATGCGTGATTGCAGGAATTTGTTCAACTGAATATCCCCGGCATCGCGCAGCGCACTTGCCCGTTCCTTGCGCAAATCTTTTGGCACCTGGGGCATCCGTGCCGCCGGGGTGCCCGGACGGGCTGAATACGGGAAGACATGCAGATAAATCAAACCGCATTCATCGACCAGACGCAGGGTATTGTCCGCCATTTCATCGGTTTCGGTCGGGAAACCGGCAATGATGTCAGCACCGAATGTCACATCGGAACGCAATTCACGGACTTTTTTGCAGAAATCGACCACATCCTGACGCAGGTGGCGGCGTTTCATACGCTTAAGCACCATGTCATCTCCTGCCTGCAAGCTGATATGCATATGCGGCATCAGGCGCGGTTCGGTTTCAATCAGACGGAACAGGTCTTCATCGACCTCGACCGGATCAATCGATGAAATGCGCAGACGCGGCAATTCCGGCACCTGCGCCAGCAACCGGCGCGACATCTGTCCCAATGTCGGCTTACCCGGAAGATCATGACCATAGGACGTAATATCCACACCGGTCAAAACCACTTCGCCATAGCCATTGGCAACCAGTTCACGAACCTGACTGACGATTTCACCCATCGGGACCGAACGGGAATTTCCACGGCCATAAGGAATAATGCAGAAGGTGCAACGATGGTCACAGCCGTTCTGAACCTGCACAAAGGCGCGTGCGCGCCCTTCAAACCCCGACACCAGATGACTTGCCGTTTCCTCGACTGACATGATGTCATTGACGACAACACGTTCATGTTCAGGCATCAGGAACGTCTCGGCCTTCATCTTGGCATCATTGCCAAAGATGCGGTCGATCTCGGTCATTTTGGCGAATTTTTCGGGATTTACCTGAACCGCGCAACCGGTCACAAAAATCTTGGCATCGGGATTTTCCCTGCGCAGGCGGCGGATGCTTTGACGCGCCTGGCGTTCGGCCTCGGTCGTGACGGCACAGGTATTGATAATGATCGCATCATCAAGGCCGGCATTTTTGGCATGGTCGCGCATCACCTCGGATTCATAGGTGTTCAGGCGACATCCAAATGTAACTACGCGCGGCTCTGTCATGCTCGGCTTTCTGCGATCTGTCCGTAAACTGGGAAACATTCCGCCTGCGCAATTCGTTTTGATGCAGCAAGTGCGGAACGCCCGGCAAAGTTCACACCTTGCCGGGCGCTGGTTACATACGCTTTTGGGCGCTTCAATGCAAGTCCACCGCTGTCATGGCACGCATGCATAGCAAGCGCAAAACGGCTTAACCGCCCCCATCAGCGGTAGAAAATCGACTATTCCGCCGCGAAGTTGCGGTTCCGTCCATCCTTCTTAGCGCGGTAAAGTGCACTGTCGGCCCGGTCAATCAGCTTGGCACCACCTTCACCGGCGACATATTCCGCGGCTCCGACTGATACCGTCATCTGACCGTAAGACGTTCCTGAATTTTTGGCTTTGATCTCGCGGGCAGCGATACGTTTGCTCATGTCATCGGCCAAAGCCATGGCATCTGCCAGCGGCGTCTGGGGCAACAGGATGGCAAATTCATCCCCGCCATAGCGGGCAACAATATCACGGCCCTTGATATTGGCCTTCAGCATCGACGCAATCAGAACCAGTATTTCATCGCCGATCCGGTGCCCGAACCGGTCATTGACCGATTTGAACTGATCAAGATCGACCATCATCACACAGAACGGTTCCGGGCTTTTTGAAGAATCATATTCGGCTGCCAAGGATGTCAGCTGTTCTTCAAAATACATGCGGTTGGCGACACGGGTCAGACCATCGGTATAGGAGCGTTCGCGGGTTTCTTCGAGTTCGCGCTGCAGAAGCGCCACCTTGCTCAGATAGCTATCCAGGCGCTTGTGCAGCTTATCGATGGTGCTTTTCATCTGATCAGTATGACTGATCACGTCCTCCAGCACCGGGCTGACATCCTTGTGCTTTTTCAGGGTCTTGAGCGACTTGGTCAGCAAATCGCCATAGCTTCCCAGCCCCGTGCGTGCCGATGTCAGACATTCATCGCTGTTTTCGACCAGCACTGAAAAGTCTTCCATGCCGCGCTGAAGGAAATCAGCCGCCTGTCGATCAAAGATGTAACGGTAATAAAGCTGAAGCAGCGTGTCCTCGGCCAACTCATCGCCACTGGCCTGAACCGCATCAATAACCCGCAGGATTTCCGGGTTCTCTTCGGCGAAATAAACGAACCATACATGGTAAAGTTCGGGTGTAGGACGCAGGCCCCGCTCTCGCAGGGCCTTTAACGTCGCATTTGCATAGTCCCAATGGCGAGATATCTGTTGTTCCCTTGTGGTCACAACGGTTGCTCCAGCTCGTGTTTTAATAGTCAAGTCAATACGTTACGCCTAAACGGCGTTATTCATCGCATCAACATATCCTAATTCACTTTGCGGGACCAGATATACGTCGCAATAAACTATACTAAAGTGGTGCGTGACCCTGAACGGTCAGCTTCCGCGGATCATGGTCCCGGCACCGCGTTCGGTGAACAGTTCCAGCAAAACAGCATGTGGCGCACGGCCATCAACAATCACTGCTGCCTCGACCCCGTTTTCAACCGCATCCATACAGGTTTCGGTTTTCGGGATCATGCCACCCTGAATGGTGCCATCGGCAATCATTGCATTGATGTGGTCGGTGTCTGCATCTCTTACAAGGTTCTTGTCCTTGTCGAGAATGCCTTTCACATCGGTCAGCATATACAAACGACGCGCACCAACCGCCTTGGCAATCGCACCGGCCGCCGTATCAGCGTTGATATTGTATGTCTGACCGTCTTCGCCAACACCGATCGGTGAAATAACCGGGATAATGTCGGTATTGATGAAGCAATCGAGAACGTGCGGATTGACCTTTTCCGGTTCACCAACAAAGCCCAGATCGAGGACCTTTTCGATATTGCTTTCCGGGTCACGTTTGGTACGGGTCAGTTTGCGCGCCGTAATCAGATGCGCATCCTTGCCGCACAGGCCAACACCGATACCGCCTGCCGCATTGATATTGGAAACGATTTCCTTGTTGATCTTGCCGGCCAGAACCATTTCGACAACGTCGATGGTCTGCTGATCGGTCACACGAAGACCATCAACAAATTCGGACTGGATATTAAGCTGTTTAAGCATCTGGCCAATCTGCGGACCACCGCCATGAACCACAATCGGGTTCATGCCAACCTGCTTGAGAAGCACCATATCCTGGGCAAACAGGCGGGCCAGCTCAGGATCACCCATTGCATGGCCGCCATACTTGATCACGATCGTCTGACCGTTGAATCGTCGCATATAGGGAAGAGCCTCGGAAAGAACTTTTGCACGTGCCAACGTCCGGTATGCGCTGGATTCCGATTGATCTTCTTCAGAACGGATTTCTTCGTTCATCTCACTTCCCCATATTTAAGCGATGGAACTGACGGGATTACAGCAGTGTTGAAATCTCTGCCCGCAATTCCGCAAGTCCGGTATTCTTCTCACTTGATGTTGCAAAAATCTGTGGCAAGGCGGCCGGATGTTTCACCAATGCCTCGACCACTTCCTTGATGCGTTTTTCGAGCTGTCCCTTTTTTAGCTTGTCTGACTTGGTCAATACAACCTGATATGGCACAGCAGACTCATCAAGCAGCTTCATCATATCCAGATCGGCCTTTTTGAAGCCGTGTCGGGAATCGATCAGCACAAACACGCGACGCAACGTCACACGTCCACGCAGATACTGTTTAATCAGCATATGCCAGGTATCGACAATGTCCTTGGGGGCCTGGGCAAAACCATAACCCGGCAAGTCCACGACATAGCATGCGCCATCAAGATCAAAATAGTTCAGCTGCTGTGTACGTCCAGGTGTGTTCGAGGTCCGCGCAATGTCCTTGCGCCCGGTGATCGCGTTGATCAGGCTGGACTTGCCCACGTTCGAACGACCGGCAAAGCAGATTTCGGTTTTTTCTTCGGGTGGCAGCTGTTCAAGCTGCGCCACGCCAAGAACGAAGTTAACCGGGCGGCTAAAAAGCTTCCGCCCGGCTTCGATTACTGAGTCTTCATGCTTCGGAATCGAGATATCCGAAGGCAGATTTTCTTGTGTCATCGTCATTCCTTCCCCGGCATTTGCGGGGATTTTCCCCGAAGGGACGGTAAACCCTTAAAGGGTAGATGGGGGTTAAACCCCCATCTTGTACATGATGTAGCGCTGCTGAAGGATCGACAGCGTGTTGTTCCATGCCCAGTAGATCACAAGACCAGCCGGGAAACTTGCCAGCATGAAGGTAAAGATCAGCGGAAGGAACATCATGATCTTTGCCTGGGTCGGATCAGCCGGCGCCGGGTTCAGTTTCTGTTGCAGGAACATGGTAACACCCATGATCAACGGCCAGATACCGATCATCAACATCTGCGGCGGATCCCACGGGATCAGGCCAAACAGGTTGAACAACGACGTCGGGTCCGGTGCGGACAAGTCCTGGATCCAGCCAAAGAACGGCGCATGACGCATTTCAATGCTGACAAACAGAACCTTATAAAGCGCAAAGAACACCGGGATCTGAACAACGATCGGAAGGCAACCCGAAGCCGGGTTAATCTTCTCACGCTTGTACAGCGCCATCATTTCCTGCTGCTGACGCTGACGATCATCTTTGAACTGCTCGCGCATCTTGGTGATCTGCGGCTGCAACTTTTTCATCGCACTCATGGATTTGTACGACTTGTTTGCAAGCGGGAACATGATCGCCTTGACTGCAACAGTCAAAAGCAGAATCGAAACGCCGAAGTTGCCGACCAGATGATAAAGCCACTGCAGAACCAGGAAGAACGGCTTGGTCAGGAAGTAGAACCAACCAAAGTCAATCGCGAGATCAAAGTTGGTGATCCCGTATTCCTCGGCATAATTGTCAAGCAAGGTAACTTCTTTAGCACCGGCAAACAGACGCGTCTCGGCAGCGGCTTCTGCGCCATCAGCAATCGTGCGCGGCGCACCAAGATAATCCGTCTGATACTTGTCGGAATTGTCCGCCACATGGTGGCTGAAACGTGCCGTCAATGCTTCGTCAGCAGAAGGCGCAAGCGCTACCAGCCAGTACTTGTCGGTAATGCCCAACCAGCCACCGGTGGTTTTCTTTTCAACCGCACCATCATCAGCAAGGTCGTCATAGTCGATCTCGGTAAGAGTACCGTCAATCACGCCAAGCGGACCTTCATGAAGGATGTAGAAACCAGCTGTATGCGGCTTGTTCTTGCGTGAAATAAGACCATACGGATAAAGGGTGACTTCGCCACCACTGTTATTGACGACCGACTGGTTGACGGTGAACAGATAGTTCTCGTCAATCGCGATCTGACGCTTGAAGGTCAGGCCAGCACCGTTATCCCAGCTCAGCGTTACGGGACTGTCAGGTCTCAGCTTGTCGCTGCTGGCGGTCCAGCGGGTATCGCTATTGGGAAGATTAACGCCCTTCTCACCGGCAACCCAGCCGAACTCCGCAAAATAGGCATCATTGCTGCCCGTCGGGTTCAGAACATGGATCAGCGGGCTGTCTGGCTCTTCGGTCTCGCGATAATCCTGCAACTGGATATCGTCGATCACACCACCAACGAGGCGAATCGAACCTTCGACACGCGGGGTTTCGATGATGATACGCGGCGATTTTGCCAAAGCATCGTCACGATTGACAGTCGGCACTGCGGGCTGACCGCCCGGAACACTCGGCCCACCGGTTGATACCTGCGGCGTATTCGTGCCGTTTGCATCAAGCTGTTCACGAACTTGCGCCTCGCGAACCTGGGGACCAGGTTCCGGCGCAAAGAAGAATTGCCACCCGATAAGAATCACAACTGCCGATGCAATTGCTACCCACAGGTTACGTTGTTCGTTCATCGCCTCTTTCCGCTTTTTTCAGCCAGCACACGCCGACCGCTTACTTTATTTACAACATGACGAAAGCGCCGGGGACTGGCTTTCACCATCCGACGACGCTTTGTTTTGTTCACAGCCACATCCGGGCACGGGATCATAACCATGACCACCCCATGGATGGCAACGCATTATCCGTTTAAATCCCATCCAGCTGCCTTTTATTGCCCCGTGACGGGCCAATGCTTCCATCATGAATGCCGAACAGGTCGGCTGATAGCGACATGACCACCCGATATAAGGCGACAAAAACAGCTGATAACCGCGAACTGCGACTTGAAGAAGACGGGCAAGGAAACCGGGTGCGGGATTCGAAGAGGTCACTTGGACGGACCTCCCGCTTTTGCGACACCGACAGACGGACCTGCACCACGTCCCTTGCGGGGACGGCGCGAATCCGGTGCAGACGGTTTGGCATCAGGAACCCGACGCAGAGCAAACGTCATATCATCAATCAGCTTTTCAAACGGCCGATCAATGGTTTGGGCACGACCGATCACGACATAATCCCAACCGGGCAATGCGAGTTCGCTCATCAATTGCTCTGCCACAGCACGCAAACGCCGCCGAACGCGATTGCGGACGACGGCCTTTCCCACCTTTTTGGTGACAGTGAAACCGACTCGGGCGAGTCTTTCTTCACCGGCGTATTCTGTATCCGGCTTGATCCCGGGGCGTGGTGCGCCCTGAAGGATCAACCCCTGTGTAACCCATTTTCGGCGGGTGCCCGCAACACGGAGGAATTCCGCACGCTTTTTAAGGCGTTCCACCGAAATGGTCACAACATTAGGCCGACAGACGCTTGCGGCCCTTGGCGCGGCGTGCGGTCAGCACACGGCGGCCACCGACGGTCGCGCTGCGGGAACGGAAGCCGTGGCGGCGTTTCCGTACGAGTTTGCTTGGCTGGTAGGTGCGCTTCACTGCACTTACTCCGTTCTAAATAAGGTAATCCGATAAAATTCGAGGTCCGCTGTATAGGGCTTCACACAATGGCTGTCAACTCGTGACAGGGTGATTCCCCCCAGAAAACCGGCAATGCCGTCAGGATTTGGTCCTGACGGCACCCGAAATGTGAATTCGTCACCACTCGATACGTTCGACATTGGAGAATGTCAACTCGGAACCATCCGAAAACACGATGGTACCCGACGAATCGGTGGAAAGTTCCAGGTGGTTTTTCTTCGAATCGGTGATGCTTCCCTCATCCAGGATCAGGGTCCAATCACTCGAGTCGAGATTGCCACCGCCAAGACCATGCAATTCGATGGTATCGGTCGTCCAGCCGTTGGCACCGCCATCTACATGGTCATTGCCCTCGCCCATATTAAAGATGAACAGATCGGAACCGCCCCCGCCATACAGCGTGTCATCTCCGATCCCGCCAATCAGCGTATCATCATCATCCCCGCCCAAAAGCAGGTCATCACCGCTGCCGCCTGTCAGGATATCCTTGCCAGCCCCGCCGATCAGGGTGTCATCACCCTCATCGCCATACAGCTTGTCATCCCCGCCAGCACCATCAAGCGTGTCATCACCGGCACCGCCATAGAAGGTATCCTTACCCCATCCGGCAGTCAGCGTGTCGTCACCAGCACCACCATTAAAGTAATTGTCACCGCCATCGGCATTCAGGATGTCATTGCCATCACCGCCATAGAACGTGTCGTCGCCGTATCCGCCATGGATCGAATCGTCGCCTTCGCCGCCCCAGACCGTGTTCTTGCCGCCACTGACATCAATATTGTCATCACCAGCACCCGCCGAAACGGTGTCATTATCACTGCCTGCGGTGATGGTATCGTCACCACTTCCGGTTTCGATATAGTTCCGGCCTTCACCGGCATTGACGGTATTGTCCCCGTCCCCGGCATAGATTTTATCATTGCCGGAACCGACACTGATGCTGTCATCACCGGCACCGCTCCAGATCGTGTTACGACCCTCGCCCGCAGAAATCAGGTTGTCGCCATCACCGGCATCAATCCTGTCATCATTACTACCCGACGAGATCGTGTCGTCACCTGATCCGGTTTCGACATAGTTTTTACCTTCTCCGGCACTGACATAGTTATTGCCGTCGCCGCCAAGGATCGTGTCATCACCGCTTCCGGCATAAAGGCTGTCATTGCCCGCACCGGTTTCAATGTGGTTGTTGCCCTCGTTGGCATAGATGATGTTGTCACCGTCGCTGGCATAGATGTTGTCATTACCGCTGCCTGCGGTGATGTAGTCGTTACCCGTACCGCCATAGATGGTGTTGTTGCCTTCACCCCCATGCACGGTGTCATTCCCGGCACCGGCATCGATATAATCGTGGCCATCATCGCCGGTAATGCTGTCATTGCCATCCCCGGCATAGATCACATCATTCCCGTTACCACCCCAGATCGTGTCATCCCCGGTATTGGTCGAAATGGTGTCATTGCCACCACCGGCCCCGACCGTGTCATTCCCTGCCCCGGTCTCGAAGACCTCGCTGGCATCTGTGCCCCACAGGGTTTCATCACTGGCTGCCAGTTCCTCGATTGTGACCTCAAGGATGGCTGTTGTTGTCGCGGTGTCGTCGCCGTCCTGGGACTGAACAGATACGGTGAGTTCAAACGTGCCGGAATAATCACTTGCGGCCGCAATGGTCAGCCCGACCAGTTGGGCTGCACTCAGCGTCCAGCTTCCATCACCGTTATTGGTCCCTGCCGACAGGGTCGCGCCTGTAGGCACACCACTAATGGTCACTGTCAGCGTCTCACTGCTATCGGTGACGGCTGCGTCGATATCAAGGGCGACACTGTTGCCTTCATCGCCACTGGCATCACTGACCTCAAGGGTTGGCGTATCCGCCACACCGGCGACATCAACCGTAATCGTGTCATTGATGCTTGCCGTATCCTCGCCATCGGTCGAGGTCACGGTGACATTCAGATCAAACGAACCGGAATAGTCATCGGCTGGCGTGATCGTCAGACCTTCAAGATCACCTGCACTCAGCGTCCAGGTGCCATCGCCGTTATCTGTACCGGCGGAAAGCTCCGCACCATCCGGAACGCCCGAAATGGTGATCGACAGGACTTCGGAACTGTCTG
>NZ_JPWF01000001.1 GCF_003326675.1 Thalassospira profundimaris | reverse complement strand
GGCCCATATCAGGACCTGTAAACACCTTTTTTGAAGATTCATGGAGATTTTCGAAGATTGTTTTTTCCATCCCCGAAACAGTCCGCGCAAACCCTTGGCTTTCGGGGATTTCACTTAGACCCTATCTCTGTGCATGGCGAGACCAACATACGCGCATAGCGCCGAAAACCGGCATTCTATTCGACTCTGGCGCGCCGATTAGAATATGGAGTCCAATGACTTCGCCCGTCACACACATAAGAAAGCGTTCAAATCGCAACAAGATTTTCGCTTTTTCACGGAAACCAAGTGGCGTAAGAGAATCCATAGTCCGTATCTGCAATGTGCGGCGATGACCGGACCATCCGATAACCCCGAAAAGCCGCATTGCACCCCTTGCTGTGAAAAGGCCAAAGACCGTGATCAATATTCCGCATATTGTCGCCCATCGTGGCGCATCGATTGAAGCCCCGGAAAACACCATTGCCGCATTTCGCGTTGCCGGTGCCCGTGGTGCAAAATGGATCGAGTGCGATGTGACGCTAAGTTCCGATGACAAATGCGTTCTGATTCACGATGACACCTTGGAGCGCACCACCAACGGCACAGGTCCGATTCACCACAGCGATCTTGCATCCTTACGCGCCCTTGATGCCGGTGGCTGGTTTTCAGACATATATAAGGGTGAACGCATTCCGACCCTTTCAGATACGCTTGAGACCCTTTTCTATATGGAGATGGGCGCGAACCTCGAAATCAAACCGTCGGGCTGTGATCCGGTACGTCTGTGCCATGAAGTGATCGCCGAACTGAAGCGCGCACGCGATCTGCCGATCCTGATTTCGAGCTTTGACGATATCGCGGTTGCCGAAATGCGCAAACATGCCCCGGAACTGCCATGCGGATGGTTGCTTGAAACCCTGCCCAAGGACTGGAAAACCGAATATGAGCGCCTTGGTGCATCCGCCATCCATATCGATCATGCGGCCCTGACCCCGGTTAGTGCCGCCGAGATTGTCGATGCCGGCATACCACTGGTTTGCTATACCATTAATGATGTTGACCGGGCGAAGGAGCTGTTTTCCTGGGGCGTGACATCGGTCATCACCGACGATCCGGCGAAATTGCTTGCAGCGATCCCACGTCGTCCGTTCGCTGCCCACAGATAACTGCCCGCATAACGGGCCCATAAACGCCCCCCGAACAGGATATGCCACCACCATCATCTGTTCGGGTGGCGACAATTATAAACAGGAAACGTTTGCATGACCCTTGCCCCACAAGACGGGACAGCGGCCACTCCGCCGCCAGATCCCGCCGCATCACCAACCCCGCTTTATCCCGATAACCGGGTCAAGCGCCATCTAAGCGAGCTGTTTCGCCTTGCCCTGCCGGTAACCATCGCCCGGCTTGGAATGTTGATCATGGCGGTTGTCGACACCATCATTGTCGGCAACTACGACAGTGCGGAGCTGGCCTATCTGAACGTTGCGCACGCGCCATTTACGTCCTTGATGGTGACCGGCATCGGTCTTTTGACCGGGGTCATGATCCTGACATCCCATGCCAAGGGGCGCGAAGACTGGCAAGCAGCCGGTGCGGTCTGGCGCCATGCCATGCCCTATACCATTTTGATCGGTATCGCCTTTACCTTCCTGACCTGGCAGGCAGAGTGGCTGTTTATCGTTACCGGACAGCCCGATGAAATTGCCACCCATGCCGGACGACTGGCCATCATCTTGTCGATCGGGATGCCCGCCGCCCTGATCTATACCACCTGTGCCTTTTTCCTTGAAGGATTGCAGCGCCCGTTACCGGGCATGATCGTGATGATCATCGCCAATCTGATCAATCTGGTGCTTGATTATGGTCTGGTTTACGGCGCCTTCGGCCTGCCCGAACTTGGCGCAGAGGGGGCGGCTTGGACATCAAGCGTCATTCGCTGGACCATGGCCCTTATTCTGTTGGCCTATGTCCTGTTGATGAAAAGCCATGATCTGTATGGCATTCGCAAAGGCTTTGCCGGATGGTGGCGGGGATCGCGCGATGCCCGTCATCTTGGCTATGCTGCTGGTGCCAGCCAGGGCATGGAAACCAGTGCCTTTGCTGCCATGCAGCTTTTTGCCGGACGGCTTGGCGTGGTTGCTGCGGCAAGTTACGGCATTGCGATGACAATGCTGGCGCTGATGTTCATGGTGGCGCTTGGACTGGCATCGGCAACATCGGTGCGTGTCGGGATTGCCTATGGGCGGCGCGACCGGCCCGACATGGCGCTTGCCGGCTGGATCGGATATCTGACCACGATGGCGGTGATGTTCGTGCTCAGCATTCCGATCTTTCTGTTCCCGGATGGCGTATCACATCTGTTCACACAGGATGTCGCCGTGATTGCGACCACGGTTTCGGTTCTGGTGTTGATGCCGATCATTTTCCCGACCGATGGCGGACAGAATGCCGCCATCAGTGCGTTGCGCGGGGCCGGAGACAAATGGGCACCAACCATATTGCATCTGGTGTCCTATATCTTTGTCATGATCCCGGCGGGTTATGTCCTGACCTTTGTCTTTGAGATGGGGGTTCCGGGACTTTTCTGGGGTATTGCGCTTGCCAGTCTGGTCGCGGCCACGGGCTTGGCCATACGGTTTGCGATTGTGTCGCGCCGACCGATCCCGGCCTATGTCGGGCCGCAATAAGCCCACATCAAACCGTACCGATAAAACAAAAAGGTCCGCCAGAGCAATCCGGCGGACCTTTTTCCTTCAATGACCCTGATCAGGAGCGCGCTGCATCAAACTGGCATCGCGGCATCAAAATATCGCAGAATGGCAGCACCAGCGTATCGAAGGCCGATGCCGCACGGGCGGCATCAATGCGGATGATATGAAGTTCGATATCGCGCTGGGTCGCCAGTTCACCAAGCGGAGAAAGTTCCGGCAAGGCATCAACAAGTGTACTGTAAAATTCAATCTGATCAGCACGTGCCGTTCCGGCCGCCAGATTGCCCAGATGATTATAAAGCGCCATCGCAAGGAACCAGCGGCAATAGGGCATCAGGCCCTGCACGATTTCGGTTCGTTGTTGCGGCTGAAGATATTGTTGCAGGTCGCTATCAAGCCACACCGCATTTTGCACCCCGGCAACAAAGGCATTGCGCAAGGCCGGTTGTTCATCGGTAAAGAAGACCGAGGTCAACCAGCCAGAAACCTCATCAAGGGACCGACGACGGGTATCGGGTGTGCTGTTCGCGGCAAAATCAAGGGCAGGCATCGGCGGCTTGCCCGACATGGCAAGGCTTGCCACCGCAGGATCGATCAAGGCATTGGCAAGCCATGCCTGATGCCAGATGCGCATGGGTCGGAAATAGGGTTCCTTTTCCGGGCCGCCGGCCTCGATCCAGCTTTCGATCAGATGCGCCCGGCCAAGCGATATCCCAAGACGCAAGGCATCTTCAAACCCCATACCGCCGATCAGGAACGGATCACCCAGCATATCTTCAAGCAGTGGCAGGCTTGCCGCGACATGATCGGCGCGAAGCCCCGCCCCCAGCGGCTGATAAAATGATGCGCCATCCCCGTGGGCCAGAACCGCGCGCGCATGCTTGGCAAAGCTTCCCCAGAACACCAGACGGACCGGTTCGGACCGTTTGCGCCATAAAGGCCGGGTCATATGCCAGTTTTCGGTTTCAAATTCCGCCATCGACATTGCGCCGACAAGACGTGCAAGCGGCTTGGCTACCGCGGTTTCAAGTGTATCAACATCACCAGCATGCCCGACCGACAAGCGCCAGCCCGGTTCTTCATGCGGATGACGATCAAGCCATAGCATGGCGAAGCCAGACGCACCGGCCCGTTCAGCCGATGGCGCAACCAGATCAAAGAACACTGATAACGGTGCCGGAAGGTCCGGAACCGAATGGTCCGGCAACGCATCCCCGACTGTCCAGGTTTTGACCGTCACATCATCGGCATCGAGCCGGTCGCGAAAGCGCGGCGGCAGAAACCCGGAATATTGATTGTCGGAATCGAATGCGTCGGTCATGGCAGCCTCGTGGATGCAAGTGGGGTACGATACGGTTCGTACCGTCTTGGTGCTGCTGATAAACAAGGACGGGGAGCAGGTCAATTATCCGCATTTGACCTGATTTCCGGGTCAGGTAATGTTTATGCTCGGGTCAGGCCGGCGTGACTGATGCTTGCTTCGCGGTAAACAGACGGCGGCATTGCCATCAATCGCCTGAAATCACGCGAAAAATGGGCATTGTCGGTAAAGCCGCACCAAAAGCCGATTTCCCCTACCGAAAGACTTGTACCAGACAACAAACGACAGGCTTCGCGCACACGCACGATCCGCAAGACATCGGAAAAGCGATTGCTGGCCTGTTGCAGGCGGCGCTGCAATGTCCGCCCGGATGTATCAAGGGCGGCCGCAACTTCATCAATCGACCAGCTGCGTCCGATATCCTGTTCAAGAACGCCGCAAAGCTGACGCACGATCGGACGTTGCCCGCCAAGCGATGGCGCCGATCCCGGCATATTGGCCATAAACGGATAGGAGGACGATACCGGTTCAAAACTGTTCCAGTTAATCCTGAACCGAAGCCCGCGCCCGGTGAAATCAAGTTTGTTGTTAATCCGGCCTTTGCGCACCACACGGATCGCCGGACCATGACTTGGCAGGATTGTTCCGTCGATATTTTCGGCCCCGGCAGCTTCGAGCAAACCGATCAGGAAGCCCTGCAATAAAAGGTTCTCGACCCGTGCCGGAGGTTGTCCGCGAACGACACCGCGATGGATGTTCATCGATTTACCGGTAATGGAAAAATCACTGCGGGCACGGGCGTGGGAATAGCCTTCCAGTCGTCGCCAGCGATCTGCGATCACCGAAGGCGTCGCCGAATGGCGCAACATGGTCAGAACCGGTTCCTGTTCCTTGGCAGCAAGATGGCGACCAAGGCGCACCAAAACGGCAGGACCATTTGTTTCTTCCAGTGCGAGCATGATGCTGCGCAGCTTGGCAGATGTCACAACTGTACCCGCGGGCACCAGATCATAACCGCGCGGCAACCAGGCCAATTGCCGGATCAGGGCAACATGCAATCCGAAAGAAACAAATTCTTGCATCAAATCACGCCAAACTTCGAACAATGGCGCGATCATACAAACTATTAATCACACTGTCAGCGCACGATCCAAAATGTCACGAAGCTGTTACATAAAGAGCAAATCAGGCCGATCAGCGTTGGAAACCCGCCGCGACACCAGATTACCGTCATTGCCCGATTTTGCCCCGCATGTCAGTCTGGGCGTTCTTTCAAATACTCACGAGCGGATTGATAGTGTGATCAAGGTTCTTTTTGTTTGTACCGGCAACATCTGTCGGTCACCGACGGCAGATGGTGTGTTCCGCAAAATCGTTGACGAGGCAGGGCTCTCTGATTTGATCAGCGTCGATAGCTGCGGATTATCCGCCTATCACGTTGGCGAACTTCCCGATCCCCGATCCAGCGAAATGGCAAAAAGCCGGGGGTATGATTTAAGCGATATTCGGTCACGCAAGATCAAACCGTCCGACTACGTGCAGTTTGACTATATACTGGCAATGGATGACGGACATTTGCGCGACATGCGTCGTCAGGCACCATCTGCCAACCAGGCCAAGATCGAACTGTTCCTTGATTATCATCCCGATATGGTCGGGCAAAGCGTTCCCGATCCCTATTACGGTGGGACAAACGGGTTTGTTCATGTCTTTGACATGATCGAACAAACGTCAAACAACCTGTTGATCCATATCCGGCAGAAACATGCCCTTTGATTACGTGCCATCATTTCCCCCATGCACAATAGCGCCCTGAAAGACCTGATTGAAAACCTGACCAGTGACGTCGTTGCCAGTATCTCGAACCTGTCAGGTGGAACGATGGCAAGTGTCACACGGGTTGAACTTGGATCTGGCCGATTGCTGGTCATCAAACAAAGTCATTTGGCAAACAGCGATCTTAAGATTGAGGCACGAATGTTGCGATATTTTGCGCGACATTCACCAATCCACTGCCCGTCGGTTTTACACGCCGACAATGCCTGTCTGGTCATGGATTACATGGCCAATGACAATCAGATGTCGCAACGCGTTCAGCGTGATCTGGCCGAACAACTGGCAGCACAGCACAGGATTACGGCAACCACCTTTGGGCTTGAATTCGACACCCTGATTGGCGGGCTTCCCCAACCCAATCCGCAAACAGAAAGCTGGGTGACATTCTTTGGCGAACACAGGCTGCGTCATATAGCACAAGCTGCCCATCAGGGCGGCCAATTGTCCGCATCCACCACCGCACGTATTGATCGTCTGATTGACAAGCTTGATGGTTTGATCCCTGACAAACCAACTGCTGCCTTACTGCATGGTGATTTATGGGGCGGAAATATTCTGTGCCAGGATGGCAAGCTGGCAGGATTGATTGATCCGGCACTTTATTACGGTGATCGCGAGATTGAACTGGCATTCGGTACGCTGTTTGGCGATCTTGGTCCCGCCTTTTTCGGACGATATAACGAAATACTGCCCATTGAACCGGGGTTCTTCGAAGAACGTAGAGATTTATATAACCTTTACCCCCTATTGGTTCATGTAAGACTGTTTGGTGCGCCCTATATTGGCGCAGTTGAAAATATTCTGATGCGCTTCGGGTGCTGATACAGGCCCGAACGCACACAGGGATCGCTAAAGATAAGGGATGAGAGAGTTGAAATTTGTAGCAGGGGCCGTCTTGGCCATTTCCATGACAGCCAGCATCGCCGCCATCGCCCATGAAGGCGCATCGGGCGTTATCGAAAAACGTATGGACGGCATGAAAGCCATCGGCCAGCAGGTCAAGATCATGGTTCCGATGATGAAAGGCGCCTTGCCCTATGACCCGGCCAAGGTTGCAGAATCGGCTGGCATCATTGAAAGCCATGCCGGCGAAAACTTCACCAGCCTGTTCCCGGAAGGCAGCAACGAAAAGCCATCCGAGGCCCTTGGCGATATCTGGACCGACTGGTCAAAATTCACCGACCTTGCGGCCGAACTGCAAACCAGCGCCAACGCCCTTAAGACGGTGGCCGCGGGCAATGGTTCCGAAGATGAATTCAAAGGCGCGCTTGGCACGATGCTGCGTACCTGCAAATCCTGCCATACCGATTTCCGTGAATAGTCTGCCCGGGTAGATATCACCGAAACAACAAAGGCCGCAGCATTACGCTGCGGCCTTTTTCGTCATTGCAAAACCCGTGATCAGCGACCGATCATTGCAAAGAATTCGCGGCGGGTGATCGGATCATCACGAAATGCGCCAAGCATCCGGCTGGTGACCATCGAAACACCGGTCTTGTGAACGCCGCGTGTGCTCATGCATTGATGGTTGGCATCAATCACCACTGCAACACCAAGCGGATCAAGTTCTTCCTGAATGGTGTTGGCGACCTGTGCAGTCATTTTTTCCTGAATCTGCAGACGCTTGGCATAAACTTCGACCACGCGGGCAAGTTTGGAAATCCCCACAACACGGCGACGCGGCAAATAGGCGACATGGGCCACACCGATGATCGGAACCATGTGATGTTCGCAATAGGATTCGACGCGAATGTCGCGCAACACGACCATCTCGTCATAGCCGTCGGTTTCTTCAAAAGTCCGGCGCAAAATTTCTGCCGGATCCTGCTGATAACCGGCAAAGAATTCACCATAGGAGCGCACGACACGATCAGGAGTTCCAAGCAATCCTTCACGATCGGGGTCATCCCCCGCCCAGCGAAGGAGCGTGCGTACCGCGTCTTCTGCTTCTTCCCGGGTTGGGCGTTTTACGGCGCTATGTTCGCTGCACATACTAAATCCTTTTATCTTTTCCTGGCGGAATTGCTTCCCGCCTTGGTGGGGCTCCTGACCCGCTTTTATCCTAGTTTACGGTATGTTGCCCATGGGGACTGTCCAAAGAAAAGGCCGGAATGGCAATATCAAAGTGATTTCCATCCATATCCGTCATTTCATAGGTCCCGACCATGAAGCCGCTTGGTGTCGCCAAGGGGGCACCGCTTGTGTAGTTAAAACGTTCCCCGCCTGCCAGAACGGGTTGTTCGCCAACGACACCGGGGCCTTTGACTTCCTGGGTTGCCCCGCGTGAATCCGTGATCCGCCAGTAACGGTTAAGCAACTGGACAGTTTTGGATCCAAGATTTTCAATCTCGATCCTGTAAGCCCAGACATAACGGTGGCTTTCGGGATCGGATTCATCCTCAAGGAATACGGGTTGTACCGAAACCTTGATATCGTGGGTTACGGTCGAATACATGCACGTCTCCGGGCCAAATGTGTTCCATTCATTGTGTGTCAGCCAAGACTGAGATTGATCAGCCATATGTAGACAGTCGACAACAGAAGTACCAGTGGCCAGTCACAATAGTCGCGAAACACCCTGCCTGCCAACGGGACATGCGTGTATGTCCCCCATTGAAAAGCAACGGCCCGCACATCGTACGGGCCGCTTTGATATCAGGATTACTGCATCTTTTTCCGTTATACGGAAAGTGCTGCCAGAATATCTTCTTTCAGGTCGTCAATGTCTTCGAGACCGACAGAAAGCCGCAGCATGCCTTCGGTAATGCCCATCGTGATCTTGTCCTCGGCCGGTACGCGCTGATGCGTTGTGGTCCAGGGATGGGTTGCAAGACTTTTGGCATCACCAAGGTTGTTGGAAATATCAATCAGCTTAAGGTTATCAAGCAACGAGAAGGCTGCTTTTTTACCACCGGCAAGCTCGATTGCGATCAATCCACCACCGCGTCCAGACATCTGTTTCATTGCCAGTTCATGCTGCGGATGACTTTTCAGTCCCGGATAAATAACGCGCGACACTTGCGGCTGTTCCGACAGGAATTCGGCAAGGGCTGTTGCATTCCGGATATGCTGGTCAATGCGCAGGCTAAGTGTTTCAAGACCCTTGAGGAGCACCCATGCGTTGAACGGGCTCATGCTTGGGCCGGTATGACGCAGGAAAGTGGTCAGATGTTCGTCATGCCATTCCTTGTCATTGAACAGGATGGCACCGCCAAGACAACGTCCCTGACCGTCAATATGCTTGGTCGCGGAATAAACAACGATATCAGCACCCAGCTCCATCGGCTTTTGCAGGATCGGGGTCGCGAAAACGTTATCAACCACGACCTTGGCACCGGCCTTATGGGCAAGATCGGCAATAAAGGCGATATCAAGCACTTCAAGGGTCGGGTTTGACGGGGTTTCAAGGAAAACCGCATCGGCCGGTTTGGAAAGGGCTGCTTCCCATGCAGCACGATCGGTTCCGTCAACCAGTTCGGTTTCAACGCCATAGCGCGGCAAAAGTGTGGTCAGGATGAATTCACACGATCCGAACAAGGCACGCGAACCAACCACACGGCCACCGGCCTTGGTGCAAGCTGCAAGCGCGTTCCAGACAGCTGACATGCCCGATGCCGTCGCACGGCAATATTTGGCCCCTTCAAGAAGCGCCAGACGTTCTTCGAACATGTTCACGGTCGGATTGGCAAAACGTGAATAGACATAACGTTCCGGCCCGCTGCCATCAAAGGAAGCTTCTGCCTCGGCGGCGGTTTCATACACATAGCCGGAATTCATAAAGATGGCTTCGGATGTCTCGGAGAAACCGGTGCGCGCGGTACCACCACGAACAGAACGGGTCGCTGCACGCCAGTTATCGGAAGCCTTTTTTTCGGTCGTCATCGTCTTGCTCCTAATATGCCCGAAGATATTGGTGCGTTCCGGGCACAAAAAAACCCTGACCGGCATGAATGGGTCAGGGCCGAAGCCTTTTTACCCCTCTTTAGCGATTTTTTACGTGGCCGCAAGCCGGTCGACAAATCCCACGATGCCCAGACGATACGTCCAGACTTCCCCGACGTCAAGCACCAGACCATCAGGATTTCTGCGCAGCTTGGTGCCTTTTCCAAACCTGTCGCTGTTCGCGTGATCCTCACGCAATGGTGAAAGCAGTTCATAAGCGTCTTTGGAAAATTCGCTCTAATGTTGGGGAAATTAATGCAATCCTGTTTGTCGGGATTTGCTCTTCATCCCGTCACCACCAACCTGCAAGAGCGTGATTTTAATGACCAAAACAAGTTCAGTGACGCCCAACGTGTCCCAACACAAAACAGAAAATCCAGATCCGGTAACCGCCCCAGCCAAACCGCTTTGGCGTCGTTTATTGCCGTTGATTATTCTGATTTGCGGCCTTGTCGGAGCATGGGCAAGCGGGGTTCTGGATTTGTTGTCCTTTGATACCCTGCGCGACAATCGGGAACTGCTTCAGGACCTTGTTTCAAGCAAACCGACACTCAGCATCCTCGGATTCATGGGGATATATGTTATTGCGGTCGCACTTTCCCTACCGCTTGGTTCGATTCTGACCATTTCGGGCGGGTTCCTGTTTGGTGCGGTACTCGGCACCACCTATGTGGTCAGTGCGGCAACCCTTGGGGCGGTCATCGTTTACCTTGCGGCACGTTACGCGTTTTACGATGTCATGCATAACAAGGCAGGCAGCGCGATTCGCAAGATGGAACACGGCTTTGCCGAAAATGCGTTCAGCTATCTGATGGTTTTGCGCCTGATCCCGATTTTTCCCTTCTGGCTGGTCAATCTTGTACCCGCACTTTTGGGCGTTCCGTTGCGGTCTTTTATCCTTGGTACATTGCTTGGCATCATTCCTGGTACGTTCGTTTATGCGTCCATCGGGGACGGGCTTGGTGCCCTGTTTGATCAGGGAAAGACGCCGGACCTCGGCGTGATTTTCGAGCCACGCATCCTGACCCCGATCATCGGCCTGGCCGTTCTCGCACTAATGCCTGTTGCCTGTAAGAAACTGCGTAAATCCAAAAGCGGGGACGCCAATCATGAATAAGGTAATCAAAACCGACATCTGTGTCATTGGTGCCGGATCAGGCGGGCTTTCGGTTGCAGCCGGTGCCGTTCAAATGGGTGCTGATGTCGTTTTGGTCGAAAAGGCCAAGATGGGTGGTGACTGCCTTAATACCGGGTGCGTGCCCTCCAAGGCGCTTCTGGCTGCGGCCCATGCCGTGCAAAATGCACGTACTGCGTCGCGTTTTGGTGTCACCACGGGCCAGGTTGAAGTCAACTTTGCAAAGGCAATGGATCATGTCCATTCTGTGATATCGGGGATAGCGCCCCACGATTCTGTCGAACGGTTCGAAGACCTTGGATGCACCGTCATTCAGGCCGAAGGGCGGTTTATCGCACCAGATACCCTTATCGCAGGCGACACCGAAATTCGGGCAAAACGTTTTGTCATTGCCACCGGGTCACGCGCAGCGGTACCGCCTATTCCCGGCCTTGATAGTGTTTCCTATTTCACCAACGAGAATATCTTTGAAAACCGCGTCTGCCCCGAACATTTGATCATTGTCGGCGGCGGTCCGATCGGCCTTGAAATGGCGCAGGCCCACCAACAGCTTGGCGCCAAAGTTACCGTCATTGAAATGATGACGATCCTGCCCAAAGACGATCCCGATATGGTCGAGGTTGTTCGTGATGCAATCAAGGCAAGCGATATCACCCTGTATGAAGGGGCCAAAACCAAAGAGGTCAAGTCAAGTGGCGATAAAGTCCGGGTCATCATAGAACATGACGGCATCGAGATTACACTGGAAGGCAGCCATTTATTGCTGGCAACCGGACGTCGGCCGAATGTTGAAAACCTTGGGCTGGAGCAGGCCGGTATTGCCTTTGAACGGACGGGCATTTCGGTGGATGCGCGGCTGAGGACATCGAACAGGAAAATTTTTGCGATTGGTGATGTCACCGGCGGCCTGCAATTCACCCATATGGCGGGCTATGATGCGGGGATCGTTATTCGAAACGCCCTGTTCAAATTACCCGCCAAGGTCAATTACAGCGCCGTTCCCTGGGTTACTTATACCCATCCCGAAGTCGCACAGGTTGGCATGACCGAGGCCACTGCACGCGCCCGGTACGGCGATAACATCCGGGTGGTAAAATGGGATTACGCCGAAAATGACCGCGCCCGGGCCGAGGATGATACGACCGGCTTTATCAAGGTGATCACCTCCTCCAAAGGACACATCCTTGGCGCAGGTATCGTCGGTCGCCAAGCCGGGGAATTGATCGGCGTCTGGTCACTGGCAATTTCACGAAAAATGAAGATCGGGGCTATTGCCGGAATGATCACCCCCTATCCAACGTTGGGGGAACTTTCCAAACGGGTGGCCGGTGCCTGGTACACGCCCAGCCTGTTTAGCGAGAAAACCCGTAAAATTGTCCGGTTCCTTTTGAAGCTCGGATGATTGGCATTCGGGCGGAAGAGGGGAACAAGGTTCTGTTGCGCTGTACTTTTTTGCCGGTCTCTGACTAACATCACCTTATGGAACGACCGCATCTGAAATTGCCCCCGTGGGCCAAATCACTTTCCGCACGCCTGCTGGTGTTGACGGTCAGCTTTGTGATGCTTGCAGAGATCTTTGTCTTTGCCCCCTCGGTCGCCCGCTTCAGGATTGACTGGCTTAAGGCGCATCTGGATTCAGGATATCTGGCAGCCCTTGCCCTTGAAGCAACGCCCGATCAGATGATTCCGGACGATCTTGAAAAGCAGTTGTTATCCAATGCCGGGATCGAAGCCGTGATTTTGCGGCTGGAAGGTCGCAAACTTCTTTTACAGCGCGACGACATGCCCGCCAAGGTCGACAAGAATGTCGATCTGACCGATTTCTCGATCCCCATGGCCGTCATGGAGGGGTTATCAACCCTGTCCCAAACCGACGACCGGATGTTACGCGTTGTCGGAATGCCATCAATGGCACCGGATTTTGAAATTGAAATCCTTGTGCATGAAAAGTCCCTGACTGATGCCATGCGCAATTTCGGATGGCGTGTGTTTGGCCTGTCACTGATGATTTCGTTCTTCACGGCCGGACTGGTTTATTTTGCGCTGAACCGATTGATGGTCCGTCCGATGCGATCCCTGACACGGGACATGATCCGGTTTCGCGAAAATCCACAGGACAAGTCATCGCTGATTACGCCCGGTGTTCGCGATGACGAAATCGGGGTTGCCCGTCAGGAACTGGCAATCATGCAACAGGACATTCAGGCGATGCTTAATCAGCGTCGACGTCTTGCCGCCCTTGGCACCGCAGCCACCAAAATCAGTCACGATCTGCGCAATGCGCTGGCAACATCGATGCTGATGACTGAACAGCTTGCCAAAAGTCAGGATGACGAAGTCCGCGCAGTGGTGCCCCGATTGCTGTCATCGATGGAACGTGCGGTCTATATCAGTGAACAAACCTTGTCCTTCGCACGCGAAACCCCACCGCCGCGTGATCTTGCCAAATTCACCTTGATTGAGTTGATTGAAGAAATCCGTGATCAGGTCTTGCTGCAGAAGGTAAATGGCCTTTCAGACGGCCCGCTTACCGACAATGATCCACAGGATGTACCCTGTACGGCAAAGATTGAAATCGACCTACCAGACGACGTGGTGCTTGAAGCTGATTATGACATGCTGTTCCGCGCCTTCAGCAACCTGATCCGAAATCCGCTCGAAGCCGGGGCTGACATGGTAACGGTCACCTTCAACAAGAAACTATCGCATCACCATGCCGAAGAATCGGATGTAAAACGCAGTTTCATTGAAGTTTTGATCAAAGATAATGGCCCGGGATTGCCCGAAAAAGCCATCAAGAACCTGTTTGTGCCCTTCGCCGGAAGTGGCCGCAAAGGCGGAACCGGCCTTGGCCTTGCCATCGCGCGGGAGTTGATAAGCACCCATCACGGCGACCTTCGCCTTGTTGCAACAGGTCCGGATGGCGCGGTTTTCGGGGTGAAATTGCCATATATTGGTTAATTCAATGCATAACTCTATTGCAACGCACCAAATCGATAGTTTTTTTCTATTAAAACTATTTTTATATTCGATTTCATCTTTGGAAAGTTATTTGGCACTTTGGTCTCAAGGCGATGCCGGGCCGAAATCCCGATCCCCGATCCGCTCCTGACCCAAGGTTCGGTGTCGCCTGATTGATTTCCCCGTGACCCGGTTCACCTGCAAGAAGAACAGCATGGCAAACATCAGCACCATCGCGCCTTGCGGTTGAAACCGAAAACGGGACGAACCAATAATCCTTGCCGGATTATCATCAAGGGATCAGGCAACTGGTCCCTGCCCTCATCCCCTTGCCCCTGGGCAAGGGGCGTCTTTTTTCCCCAAGCACCAAATTGCCAAGCCCTGTTACCCCGGACGAACAAGAGATTTGCGAACCTCGTCAATCTTCGGACGCAGGAAGCACCCCTCGGCATGGTCATTGATCAACCCCATTGCCTGCATGAAGGCAAAAACTGTGGTCGGACCAACAAATTTCCAACCCCGTTTTTTAAGGTCCTTGGAAAGGGCAACAGAAGTCGGTGACGTCGACTTTGTCTGTGGGATTGCGATTTCGGATGGATCAGGTTCAAACCGCCAGAAATAAGCCGCAAGCGATCCTTCACGTTCGACCATCTCACAGGCACGCTTGGCGTTGTTAATCGACGCTTCAATTTTGCCGCGGTGACGGATGATACCCGCATCCTGTAACAAACGTTCAACGTCCTTCTCGTCAAATTTGGCAAGCTTCCGGAAATCAAAATCGGCAAAGGCCGCGCGGAAATTCTCGCGCTTTGCCAATATCGTCCGCCAACTCAAACCTGACTGAAATCCTTCAAGACAGATTTTCTCGAACAATCGTTGATCATCAATAACCGGAAACCCCCATTCCGTATCGTGATAGGCATTGAATTCCGGCGCAGCATCGCACCATGCGCACCGGCATTTCCCATCTGGCCCCGTGACTGTCTTGCTCATCGGTCAGGCCATCATGAATTCAAGACGCGTGTCGGCAAAGGTCGGGGATATTTCCATGATTTCTGCAGAAACAATCCCTTCTACCACGAACGGGTCTTCGTTTACCCGCGCGTCAATCTGATCGCGCGTCACACCATGCGCAAGGATGGCGCCCCCCATATTGGGCTGCAAACTACCCACCATCATGAACACGCCGTCATCCAGCCCCTTTTTAATCCAGGCCTTGTGAGCATCCATGAATTGCGGGGCAAGGGTACGGTTTTCACCAAACTTCAAAAATACAGTAAACATTCTTTTCTCCCTGTTTCAGGACCGGGTGGTTTGCGTCAGACCCGCGATCTGTTGATCAAGCCAATCACACATCAGATCGACTTCACTTTTCAGAAAGCCCGCATCATCAAAGGCATTGGCAAGAGTCGCGACACCCTGACTGCGGGCCAGAACATGCATGGCAAGACCGTCTGATTGCCCCCCGAACCCAAGGGCGACAAACTGGCGCCCCAGCCAGGTACGAAACAGGGTAAACAACCCGGCTGCGTCACTTTGTGCCGCATGATTAAGCTTGGCCAATTCCGAGGACAGCGTGCCGACCGGGCAGCCAAACTTACGGATTTTGTCGCCATTAACGATCAGGATATGGATAAAGCTTCGAATACGTTCGGCCGGGTCATTCCCACTGACTTCCCAGCGATCAAGCATCTGTTTGGTATTTGCCAGACGCTGATTGATCACCGCATCAAGGATGTCATCCTTGGTTTTGAAGTGATGGTAAAAATTGCCCCGCGAGATACCGACTGCCGCGGCAATATCGGCAAATGACGTTGCCTCGAACCCCTGTTGGTAAAACAGATGATCCGCCGTCTCAATAATCCGGTCACGCGTTGACATGGGTTTTCCAATTCTGACTGCACCGTATTAGGACAATTGTCCCAATTTCAGAATTAGGTCAATCGTCCTACTTTGTCAACAAACCAAAACAACAACACCCGCAGACCAATGGCCCTCGGGTGTTGAAACATTCGCAAGATACAAAGACGAGACGGGATCAATCCCGCCAGAAAGCCGGGAACAACAATACAAGGACGGTAAAGACTTCCAGACGCCCGATCAGCATACCGATCGACATCAGCCATTTTGCTCCGTCCGGCAGGGTCGCAAAGTTCCCCGACGGACCAACAATCGGGCCAAGCCCCGGCCCGACATTGGCAATCGCTGTGCCCGCACTTGAAACCGCAGTGATGAAATCAAGCCCCATAGCTCCTAGGGCGGCGGCAAGCACCACGAAGCAGAAGACAAACAGGAAGAAGAAGCTCAAAACCGATTCTGTAACGTCTTCTGACAGTGGCTTGCGGTTGTAATAGGCAATGAAGACGCCATGTGGCCGCAACATATGTGACAACTGGATTTTGGCGATTTCATACAGCACCTGAAGACGGAAAATCTTCACCCCGCAGGTCGTCGATCCCGCACATCCACCCACAAACATGACAAAGAAGAACACCGTAACGGCAAAAGGTCCCCAAAGACCATAATCCGTCGTCGCATATCCGGTCCCGGTCATGACCGACACGATATTGAAGGACGTATAACGAAGGGCGGTCAGGAACGGCACACCGTTGGTTTCCGAATGCCAGAATGCCAGCCCGAGAATGATCGACATCGCAATGGTCAGGAACCAACGAACCTGACTGTCGCGGAAAAGCGCATTGCCCTGCCCGCGCAGCATTTGCAGATACAAAATGAACGGCAATGCGCCGGTTGCCATGCCCAGCGTGATGATGACATCAATCGCCGCACTGTCAAAATGCCCGACCGACGCGTCTTTGGTCGAAAAACCACCTGTTGCGATGGTCGTCATGGCATGGGCAATCGCATCAAATGGCGGCATCCCCGCCCACCACAACAAGATTGCCCACAATGCCGTAAAGCTCAGATACAGCATGGCAATGCCCATCGCGATCTGGGTCGCACGCGGGAAAGCCTTGTCCGACTTGTCGGAGTTTTCCATCCGGAAAAGCTGCATCCCGCCAACGCGCAACATCGGCATAACAGCAATCGCCATTACAATGATCCCGATCCCGCCAAGCCACTGCAAAAGTGCCCGCCAAAGCAAAATACCCGGCGGGGCTGTATCAAGCCCTACAATAACGGTCGATCCGGTGGTGGAAATGCCCGACATCGCCTCGAAAAAGGCGTCGGTATAGGACATATCAAGATCGGAAAAGGCAAAGGGCAACGCAGATGCCGCTGTCAGAACCACCCAGCTCAGCGTTGTCAGGATGAAGGCCTGCCGAGAGTTGATCTTAAGGTTGTCCATCCGGTTCATCATGATCAATGCACCGCCGACAAACAGCGAAACAACAGATGCCGCCGAAAAGACGATCCAGTCCGACTGACCGTAATACAGGTCAACCAGCGCCGGCACAAACATGCCTACTGATAACGTACAAAGCAGGATGCCGACGATGAAGAGAATGGGACGGAAATCAATCAATGAAACGCCTCTTGGCATATGAGCCGCGTCTCCCCCCGGATGCTGCGGCATGATGCATTTGCTGTTCCAGGGCCAAGCCCCATTAATTTTGAGGGCACTGCATAACCGAAATTGCGGACAACATGTACCCTATTCATAACAAGCAGCGGAATTCTTGGCACAAGCGCCGATAAAGTCCAGTTCTTTATCGGCTATGCGTTTTTGGTCTGGCAGGTTTGGCATAGGCGGAAATCCGCCATTTCCGGGTTGGCATGACGTATGATCACCGCTATATCGGCGGGGTAAACAAATTCAAGAACGAAAGCAGCCGCGGAAATGTCCGAACTCGCCAAAACCTTTATTTTGACCATCACATGTCCCGATACCTTCGGGATTGTCGCAGGTGTATCCAGTTTCCTTGCCGACGAAGGCGCGTTCGTGACCAAACTCGAACAGTTTGGCGACCCCAACAGCAAGCGTTTCTTCATGCGTGTGAAATTCGAAGCAGGCCGTGCCCTTCGAACCAATGCCGAATTCACTGAAAAATTCACACCGATTGCCGAAAAATTCTCGATGAAATGGAAATTGCACGATTTCCATCGCAAACCCAAAGTAGTCCTGATGGTCTCGAAATTCGGGCATTGCCTGAATGATATCCTGCATCGGGTTGCTTCGAACAACCTGCATATCGAAATCCCGGCCATCGTTTCAAACCATGAAGACATGCGCGGTATCGTCGAATGGTATGGCATCCCCTATTATCACCTGCCCGTGTCCAAAGACACCAAGGAAGCCCAGGAACAGAAGCTTCTTGACCTGATTGGTGAATATGATGCCGATCTGGTTGGTCTGGCCCGTTACATGCAGGTGCTGTCGACCGATCTTTGTCGGGAACTCGAAGGACGTTGCATCAACATCCACCATTCGTTCCTGCCAAGCTTCAAGGGGGCCAAACCCTATCATCAGGCCCATGCACGCGGCGTAAAGCTGATTGGCGCGACCGCGCACTATGTCACTGCCGATCTTGATGAAGGTCCGATCATTCATCAGGCCGTCGAACGTGTCGATCACACCATGACTGCTGACGACATGGTCGAGATCGGTCGCGATATTGAATCGGTGGTTTTTTCGCGCGCCATCCAGATGCATTGCGAACATCGCGTGTTCCGCAACGATCACAAAACCATCGTATTCCGGCGCTAGACACAGCCCTGCACACGTAGAAGTTTCAAGGAACCGCCGACCACCAGATCGGCGGTTTCTTTTTAATTATTCTAAATTAATCCCCAAACACAATCGGTCCTCAAACTGATATTGCCCCGTGCAATACCCCCGGCTTTCCCGTAGATTAACCGGGTCGAAATTGCGGAATCAAATACCGGCAACGACGAACGATTGTCTTTTGGGGAGCTTTCCGTGCAGGGAAAGAAAATATACTTCGCCGTTATTTTGTGCGTACTTCTTGCTGTCGGTTTTCTGACCACAAGTTTCGTCAGTTTTTATGTCGCACGCGAATCCCTTGAAGAACAGGTTTCCGAATCAACGCTGCCTTTGACCAGCGACAATATCTATTCGGAAATACAGCGCGATCTATTGCAGCCGATCTTTATTTCGTCCTTGATGGCGCATGATACCTTTGTCCGCGACTGGGCATTGTCCGGTGAAAGCGATGAACAACGCATCATCAAGTATCTGAACGAAATCCAGTCGCGCTACGACACCATTACAGCCTATTACATCTCCGACAAAACCCGGAATTACTACCACCCCAGCGGCGTCATCAAACAGATCACCGAAGATGACCCTGCCGACGGTTGGTATTTCCGCGCGCGCGATGCCAAAAAGCCCTACGAGATCAATATTGACCACGACACGGTTGATCGTTCGCGGCTGTCGATCTTTATAAATTATCAGGTAAGCGATTATGACGGGAACGTCATCGGGATCACCGGGGTTGGATTGTCGGTCAACTCGGTCACCAACCTGATCGAGACCTATCAGAACCGCTATGGCCGAACGATTTACTTCGTCGATACCGAAGGCCATGTCACCTTGCGCGGCAGCGGATTTGGCAATGCCGAGAACCTGTATGAACGTCCCGGCATGCGAAATCTTGCAACCCAAATCCTGACGTCTCCCGGGGCATCGATCTCATATAGCGAAGATGGACATACCTATTTCGTCAACAGCCGACTGGTTTCGGAATTTGGCTGGCTTCTGATCGTTGAACAAAGTGACCTGTCATCGAACAACCGCCTTCAGAACACATTGTTCGTCAATATCGGCATATCGCTTCTGATTACGGTGATTGTCGGGCTAATCGCCTATTTGACCGTGCGAAACTATCAGAACCGGCTGGAAGAACTGGCATCACGTGACAAACTGACCGGAAGCCTCAACCGTCAGGTCTTTGACATGGTGTTTGATCAGACGACCAAATCGTCCAGACGTCAAAAATCACCCTTGTCGGTCATGTGCTTCGATCTGGACGGCTTCAAAGCAATCAACGACACCTATGGCCATCCAGGCGGTGATGCTGTTCTGCGTGAAGTCCTGACGTCAATCCGAACGCATGTTCGCGAGTCCGATCTTATTTGTCGGTGGGGCGGCGATGAATTCGTTGTGATGTTCCCTGATACCAACAGGCAGGATGCCTTGACCAAGGCCCGTGAACTTGCAGATCACATCCGCGAAGCACCAGTCCGCTTTGGCCGCGATAAAATCCTGATCACAATCAGCGCAGGTGTCACTGAATACCGTGATGGCGAAGACCTTGATACGCTGATGTCACGTGTTGATAACGCCCTTTATACCGCCAAGGCATCTGGTCGCGACCACATCTCGCTGGCGTAAAACCATCATCATTCAAACAAAACGGCCCCGTCAGATACCTGACGGGGCCGTTTGTATTTCGTCCTAACTCCGTTTGGAATTAGTCGGCAATCGATGCCTCGGCAATCTGAACTGCATTCAGCGCCGCACCTTTAAGCAGCTGGTCACCAGCCACAAACAGTTCCAGACCATGATCCCCAAAGATCAGGTTCGAACGGATACGGCCGACTTCAACATCATACTGTTCGGTTGCGGTCAACGGCATCGGATAGACGTTGTTTGCCGGATCATCGACAAGCTTGACGCCCTTGGCCTTTGCAAGAACTTCACGGGCTGCTGCCGGGGTAACCGCTTTTTCGGTTTCAACGACAATTGCCTCGGAATGGGTGCGTTCGGTCGGGATACGAACCGCAGTGCACGATACCGGAAGATCCGGCGCGCCAAAGATTTTGCGCGTTTCCCAGGTCACTTTCATTTCTTCACGGGTGTAACCGTTTTCCTGGAAGCTATCGATATGCGGGATCACGTTGAATGCCAGCGGATGGGCAAAGACTTCGGCCGGAACCGGCTTGCCTTCAAGACCGGCTGCCAGACCTTCGCGCAGTTCGTTCATGCCCGGCTGACCGGCACCCGATGCTGCCTGATAGGTTGATACGATCACCTTTTTCAGACCAAAGGCCTGATGCAGCGGCCAAAGCGCAACAGCGGCAATCGCCGTGGTGCAGTTCGGGTTTGCGATCAGTTTTGCAGTCTTGGCAAGATCACCATTGATTTCCGGAACGATCAGCGGAACGTCATCATTCAGACGGAAAGCCGAGGAGTTATCAATGACCAGCGCGCCTTCGGCGATCTGCGGGGCATATTCCTTGGCGAAATCGCCGGAAACAGCAAGGAAGACAATATCGCACTGCTTTGCTTCTTCTACAGAAAACAGTGCGATGGTCTTAGTGCCGAACTTAGTCTCCACGGTCTTGCCTGCTGAACGCTCGGAAGCGAACAGGGTGAGTTCACCCACAGGGAAGTTACGATCAAACATAACGTTGATCAGCTCGACGCCAACCGCACCGGTTGCGCCGATCACACCGACATGGAGATTTTCGGCACTCATAATAATTGTCTAACCTCGTATAAAAATTGTTGTCGTATTCGACTCCCGCGATCAGTCACGGGCCGCGCATTATAGGGATTTATCAAGGCAACGCAAATGTACCTTGCTGCATCACACTTATGCGTCGAAATCTTCTGTCTCAAACGCGGTGGACAACAGTTTGTTCCACGTTATTTTCCGCCATTTAAACGCAAAAATCCGCCCCTTGGCAGTACCACCGCCAAGCAGGTGCCAAAGAGCGGATTCAACCGCCACAATGGCGGCATTTCCAGACAGATGAGAAGAATCGACCGACAAGCACCTTGTCGATCAAGGTTTCACACGATCAGAAAAGACAGTGTTTGGTGAAATCGGCTGCTTCGTTTGCAGTCCAGTCACCCTTCGGCTTTTCCTTAAGATCAGCACACCATTCTTCGCTTCCGACTTCCGGCGAACAGGCCGAAACGGCCCCCGCAATCATCAATACCGAAACAATGCCTGCTGCTTTGCGTGCGAATTTTTTCGACAACATCATGCCCGTGTCCAAGTTTTGTTTGTTTTATGTGTTGAAAGATCAACCGCGATCAAACCTGACGGACGCCACCAGCAATGTCAGTGGCATTCGTCACAGGTCCAACTTTTACCGTTGATCATTTTGTAACGGAACTAGTCCCGCCAGAAAGATGGCATCAAAAGAACCAGCAACGTCTCAAACTCAAGCCGTCCCAAAATCATGGCAACGTCAAGGATCCACTTTGCGGCATCGGGCAAGGACTGGAAACTTCCGGCAGGCCCGATGATATTGCCAAGCCCCGGACCAACGTTGGCCAGTGCTGTTGCAGCGGCACTCATCGATGTGATCAGATCAAGCCCGGTCATCCCCAGCGCAACAGTTACGCCGATATAACTGATGGTCAGAAGGAAGACATAAACTGTAACCGCATTATAGATGTCAGACGTGATTTCATGACGATCAATGCGACTGACCACAACCGCAGACGGACTGCGCAGGCGCATAAAATGGGCGCGCAACCCGGTAAAGACCACATACAGGCGAAACATCTTGAAGCCGCCCGATGTTGATCCCGAACAGCCACCAATAAAGGTCGCAAAGAAGAACAGCATGACGGCCGTTGGCCCCCACAGCAAATAGTCACCTGATGCAAAGCCGGTGGTGGTAATCACCGAAACAAGGTTAAACGCCGCCAACGTCAGCGACCGGAAGATGCTGTCATCGGAAATTTGCGCAAGCCGCAACGTCAGAAGCAACGTAAAGCCGGTAATGATCAGAGCAAAAAGTCTTATCTGCTGGTTGCCCGTCACTGCACGCAACGTCCGTTTACGCAGCATAACCGCATAGGCCGTAAACGGAAGACCGCCGGCAATCATGAACAGGATGGCAATCCAGTGCAGCGAAAGACTACTGTCAAACTTGGCAAATGACAGGTCAGATGTCGCATAGCCGCCAGTCGACAATGTGGTCATGCCGTAATTGATCGCATCAAACCAGTTCATCCCGAAGACGCGATAGAGAACCACACAGGTAAAGGTCAGGCTGCTGTAGATCAGCACAATCTGCAGACACATGTCGCGCATGCGCGGGCTGAGCTTTTCGGAGCGATCCGAACTTTCCATCTGGAAAAGCTGCATGCCACCAACCCGCATCATCGGCAACAGGGCCAATGCTGTCACGATAATACCAATCCCGCCCAGCCACTGCATGATTGATCGCCAGATCAACAGACCCGGCGGCATATCATCAAGTCCGGAAAGGATTGTTGATCCGGTGGTGGTCAGACCCGAAACCGTTTCAAAAACCGCATCACAGAAACTGATGCCAAGCGATGAATACCAAAGTGGCAGCGCCCCGGTCACACTGATGGCGATCCACGACACAACGGTCAGGACATAACCCTGCCGGGCTGTCACGCGCGGACCAATATCGGACCGACAGGCAAGGCACGCCATGCCCCCAAGTCCGATGGTTGTGACCGATGCCTGGGCGAAAATTTTCCAGTCCGGGTTACCGTAATAAAGATCAACAGCAGCAGGAACCATCATCGATATACCGATGATAATCACCATGACCCCGACGACGAAGAAGATGGGTTGCAGACGAAACAAAGAAGCTTCCTTGTCAGCAAAAGACAAACCCGCTTTTAGCGCCAATTCCCTTTAAATGCATCCTGTTATTGTGCAGGGCAAGATCGACATTCTGGTCACCATCGTCCGGCCGAATCATCAGACGTCATCATTTTGCCGTTCTTTTCGCTTGTTCTTTTACCCTGTTCGATGTGTCATTCTTCACAAATCAACCGTTTGACCACACGCCGAGGTTTCCGTTGCAACGTTTGCACCATCTGTTTTTCCTGATTGCTGTGCCCGTGTTATTAGCCCTTGCGGTTTACCTGCAAGACAAGCCGGTTAATGCCGCGAACAATGCAAACCATTCGGACACCCCCCCGGCACTCGAAGCCGAAGGCCGCGATATCAACGTCATTGATGGTGATACCATCATCATTGACGGCAAGGTGGTCGATATTGCCGGCCTCGATGCCCCCGAATTGGGTCAGCAATGCCGGCACAACGGCAGTTTCTGGGATTGTGGCATGTCGGCCGCCATGCAGTTGCGCAAATATTTCGCCATGGCACCTTTTACGGTTCAATGCTGGCCCGGCGATGAAGACCGCGCTGGCAAGGCAAACGATTTTCCGATTGTCGAATGCGGAATAGGAGATCGCGATGTCGCCGCGGCCATGATCCGCGATGGCGAAGCCCTGCCGATTGAGGGTTATTCACATCGCTATGACAGCCTTTCCGCCGAGGCGGCCAATGCGGAAATCGGCATTCATGGCAGTGATATGATTGCGCCATCTGATTGGCGTGCTGGAAAGCGTCTTGAAGGTGAAACCGGGCGCTGCCTTTATGTCGCGACCCCGGATAAACACTATGTCGGGACGCTTGATCCGCGCTTTGACAAAATCAAGACCGATAACACAATCCAGATTTGCAGCGATGAACAGGCGCGCACACTCGATTACGAGTATCTCGCGCCTGCCCCTTGATCATGCCGGGTGATGCTTTCTGACCTTTGCGCGGCGAAGTGAAAAAAGACCAATCACCCAAACCAGTTCGATCATCAAGGTTACGATCCCCCAGCAGAGGATGAAGACTGCCACACCATCTGGCAGCTCAACCATGACATACTTGCCATCGACCTTGCCGCCAACACGGTGCAGGTAAACCCAGACAATCGGTAATACCGAGATCGGGACGATCAATGCGACACAGGCGGCCAAATTCGCCTTCGGCCATTTTGCAGACCTTCTGTTTTGTTGCTTTTGCACATAAAGCCACGCCCCAGAAAGCGATAACCCCGCAAGAACAAGGCCAAAAACAAACCAGACGATCTTGCTGGTGATCCCTGCGAAAGTTCCAAAATGCAGGATATCGGCGGTTTCTGACCAACGCCAATACGCGTTCAAATCCCCGGCATACTGATTGAATTCAATCTCACCACTAACGGGATTAATGAACAGCTTGTTCGCACGGTCTCGGACCAACACATCATCGGATTGGCCGATAACGTAAAAAAATCCGGCGCGATCCGGCTGGATCGTTGTGATCTGCATATCGGGACGTTCCTGTCGCGCGATTGCAATCAGATCCCCGATAGGCATGCGTTCCTGCCCCGCAATACGGGGATCCGGCAATTGATGAACGGCCAGCGGATAGGCATCAACCAAGGCAAATTTTTCGTCGCCAAGTTTGTAACGTGCTTCTTCAAATAAATACCAGGCACCGGTAAGCGCCATCAACAAGACGAACCAAAGGCTCCAAAGACCGGCAAACTTGTGCAGGTTGCTCCACAAGCTGATCTTTGTTTTACCCAGCCGCAACTGAAAGAAACGCTGCCACCACCGTTTGAAAAACAACAGTGCCGATAACATCGACAGGAAAAGCGGAACAGAGAACAAGCAGACAAGAAATTTGCCCACACCATAAAGCCCGAAAAACGCTTCGTGGAATTCGCGAAAGAACCTCTGAACCGTAAATATCGATTGGCTTCCGGTAACCTCGGCCGTCGCAGGATTAAAATAGACAAACAGCCGCCCGCCGCCCGGTTCCTTGACGGTAAAACGCGCTGCGGAAAATCTGTTTGCCGGCGCTTCGGCAAGTTCGATCTTGGCCCGGGGATACGCACGTTCCACAACCGGGAAGGCCTTGGAAAAGTCGAAGTTGTCCTCTGCCGTGACCATGCGGGATGCCGGCATCAGAAGCCAATCGATTTCCGATGACAATGCGGCAAAAGCCCCACTCCAACAGATGGAAAACAACAGCAAGCCCAAATACACGCCGATCCAGCTGTGCCAGTCAAACCAGTTTGGTTTGACTGGCATCTTCGCCGTCAGTTTCTGGTCACGCACCATCAGAATTCGACTCTGACACTTCCAAACAGGGTTCTCGGATTGCCAACACTCACGCGATAGGTTCCACCCGATGCCACGTAATAGTCCTCATCCGTTACGTTTTTCACCCCCAGATCAAAGCGGACCCGTGACTCATTTCGAAGCGGCAGATAATACCAGACGCCAAGGTCATAAACGGTGTAACTGCCGAGCTCGAAAGAATGACCATTGTCACCGTAACGATCACCAACATGCGTCAAGCCGCCCCCGAAGCCGAGGCCCTTGAACTCACTTGCGGCATCCTGAAACTCGTAACTGGCCCAAAGGCTTGCGGTCATGTCAGGGGTGTTTGCCGGACGATTACCGTTATTGGCATTGTCACTGACAATTTCCGAACCAAGGAAACCGATACTCCCGCGCAAGTTCATGCCTTTTATCGGGGTCGCGGTGACTGAACTTTCAAACCCGCGCGAACGAATGCCACCGGTCAATTGCGGTGTGCCGTTCACGGTTTCCACCACATTTTCCTGTTCGATATCAAACAACGATGCGGTCAACAGCAAACGGTCTTTCAAACCAGACCACTTCGCCCCGATTTCGTATTGGCGTCCTTCTTCCGGTGAAAACACAGAGGTTGTTCCATTGCCGCTATAGATATTTTGCGACTGGAAAGTCTCGGCAAAGGACGCATAAAGTGACAACTGATCAACCGGCTTCCACAAAAGTCCTGCCGATTTTGTCAGTTTGCCATCGCGCTTCGGATCCACACCTGACAGGGCTCCGGTCAGCTTGTTTTCAGCGCTGTATTCATTATCGAAGATCTCGTAGCGCGCCCCAAGGGTCAGTGTGACATCATCGGTAAGATGCAAGTCACTCTGTGCGTATGGCCCATACGAGATTTGCTCAACTTCGGTGTATTGGCGAGAGCGAGGGTTGGACGCCGTGTTGTCAACCAGCGTAAAGGAAGACGGATTTGAAACCGTACCGCCCACCTGATCCTGTCCGGAGAAGTTGGTCCAGGTTTCGTATTGATGTCGCAGCTCGACCCCTGAAACCAGATCGACCGGTCGCCAAAGATCAGCCTCGCCACGCAGTTGCATACGCCCGAACGCAGTACTGAGCTCACGGTCCTCATTCCCCTGCACACGCCGGGTCAGAACACCAGTGCTTGAAACACTGGTTACCTCGTTCCGAATCTCGTCAACCTGTTCATAAGCATAAAAAAGCTTGCTTTCCAGATACCACTCGTCATCAAAGACCGGGACGGAGTTATCAAGTTCCCAAATATGTGTCGTCACGTCGCGATTGTTCAGATCGTCCTGATCAAACCGTGTATCAAGCGACACATTTGCGATCTCCCGACCGCCACCACTTCCGGCAACCGTGATCACTCCGCGGTCCACTGGCCGTTCGTCATGGGTGTATTCATAACTGAAATCAATCAGTGAACCACCATCGGTCATCCACGACATCGAGCTGTTCAGAAACTGCCGCTCGATCGTGGCATCCCGGAAGTTCTCACTATCCTCGGCAGAGGCCGTAATACGGTATGCGAACGCGTCACTCTCGCCGATCGGCCCGGTCACATCGGCCAATAGCTGTTTCTGGCCATGTTCGTTGAAATTCGTGACGGCATAGGCTTGCTGCTCGTATGACGGCTTTTTGGTAATGACATTAACCAATCCGCCCGGTGTCATCTGACCAATTTCTGCGACCGGCCCTTTGATGATCTGCACATTATCAACGGTTGACGGGTTGATGCGACCGTTGGTTTTAAGGCGTACACCGTTACGATAAATATCATCGCGACGCCGAAAACCGCGAATAAGAAAGTCTTCGCGACTGCCGCCATAGCCATCCATATTCACCACGTTCGGTGACAAACGGTATACGTCTTCAAGCTCTTGTGCATGCTGATCAAGCAGCAGTTGCTCGGGAATAATTTCTACGGTGCGAGGGATTTCGGTTACATCTTTGGGAATCATGGTTCCCGTTTCTGCATAACGACTGTCATACCGGGATTGCCGCGTACCGATGACTTCGACCGTGTCGAGCATCATGACACCGGCATCACTATTTACGTCTTTGCGACGCAACGTGATCGAGGTTGCAGATGTATAACTGAATTCGACATTGCTGCCGTTCAGCAGAATATCAAGTGCCTGATCTACGGTATATTCACCGGTTAATGCCGGTGCATCATGTTCGTAAATCGACTGTTCCGTATAAAGGATCTGCATCCCAGTAACGTCGGAAAATGCACTCAGTGCCTGCGGCAGAGGCTGCGGCGATAGATCAAACAGGAACAGTGTCTGGTTTTGTTCCTGCTGATTGGCATCTTGCGCGAAAGTACTTTGTGCAAACGCACTTTGAAAGACCAGCAACGATACCCCAACCATCATTTGCCGACCAATTTTCATATTCACTAAGCTGACCACGTCAGTTCCCCAAGTCTTCAAATACACAAATGCGAATAGGTCGCATTGACAACGTGAATATAAAGACGCGAGAGAACGGCAAGTCCCCTAAACGTCAGCGAACATTTTTTCAAATCATTGAAAACAACCGAGGGGTACGCGGATAGATTTACAACATTACACAAGTAATATCATATAGTTAGTAAGCCTGACGACACGCACCGACAATGTCCCTTTAATCGCGTCAAGGACCTGCTCAATATCGTCCGTGCGGAAAACGCCACTGACGGACAGGCCGTTAAGTTCGGGGTTTAACGCCACAATATGCCCATCGTGATAGGTATTAAGGACATCAAGCACTTCAGAAAGCGGGGTCTGATAGAAGACCATTTTGCCTTTGCGCCAGGCGGTAGTTGCAACACGATCAAAACGGGTACTTTCTCCGATCCCGCGCGAAGAAAGTGTCGTTGCCTCACCTTCCACCAAAGTCACCGTTGCGTTGTCGCCGTCCGTATCCTCACCTGCTCCGTCGACAGACCAGTTCACAGCAACCTTTCCTTGCTCCAGACTGACTTTGACCTGTTCTGCATCTGAACGCATGTTAAATTCAGTGCCAAGTGCTGTCACATTTCCAAATTTGGTGTGCACGACAAAGGGGCGTTGAGGATCATGTGCAACATCGAACCATGCTTCCCCCTTAACCAGACCAATGCGTCGCGTTTTCTCGTCAAAATCAACCGACACAGTACTTCCTGCGTTCAACTTGATCACACTCCCATCCGAAAGCGATTTGGTCAGGACAGAATGTTGTGCATGAAGAAAATCATCGTCCAGCATCCCCATCACGGTCGGATAAAGGTTTTGTCCAAGCCCGATGAAAAGCAACAAACAAGCCGCCATTGCCACCGCCATTACAGGTCGCATATAGCCACGCCTTTTTTGAACGGTTTGGTGCGCCCGGCTTTCTTGATCATCAGAGGATTGCAGTTGTCGCTTTACCGGAAGCGCCAATCTGCCCCAAAGCTGCTCAACCTCTTCAACGGCGCGTATGTGATCTGCTGAAAGCGACTTCCATTTTTCAAACTGTCGGATCAGGTCTTCCTGATGATCGGAACCTGTGCCGTCATTTGCTTCACGCAGATGCGTGTGCCAGATCACAGCCTCGTCAAACAACTGTTCTGAAACCGGCTCATGGGACATGCCCTGACGATCCGTCATTCAATCGCACCTAAAGATTCGTGATGTCCAGCCAATGCCATATCGCCATGTAATACAACGCAGAAGCGCCTGCTTGCACTGCAAAAACCAACGATTTTCAAAACTCGAAGATCCACTGTCAGTTATCCGCATGTGCTTTTTGTAGGCTGCGCCGACATTCCAGCATCGCCTTGCGAATATGATTTTCAACTGTCTTCACGGATACATCCAGCCTTTCCGATATCTCTCGCATAGACAGTTCTTCACCACGATACATCAGAAAAACCTGGCGACACTTCGCCGGAAGGGCTTCAACCGTTTGCGAAATAATACGCAGCTCCTGTTGGGCCGCAGCGACGTCTTCTTGCGACGGGGCCAGATCGATTTCAACAATTCCGGGCAAACCTTCATGTGTTGACGGCACGGATAGATGTGTCAGTCGTCCGAAAGTTTCAGGCGAATTGTGGTGTCGGCGATAATGATCAGCCAAAAGATTGCGTGCAATTCGGAAAACATAAGCACGCGGATTTTCCGGAATCGTCACAGGTGCGTTCTTGGCCCGCACCCAGGTTTCCTGGACAATTTCTTCCGCTACGACATCAGATCCGCAGCGCCTTCCGATAAAAAGCAACAGGTCGTCATAATATTTTTCGACGACCAACTCTAGGCTTGCTGAAACCTGCCCGGCTATTTCTGACACAATGGCTCCCCATTTGAGGCTGCCGATGGAAGTTTCATTTGTCTAACAGCTTCAACTCCCCCTCATACACGATTTTAATAATCATTCGCAAATATTTTTCACACGTTTGCGACGCCGATATATGCGCTGTTTGCTTTGGATAATGATTTGGAGGAAAAGCTTGGAGCGGGTGAAGGGAATCGAACCCTCGTATGCAGCTTGGGAAGCTGCCGTTCTACCATTGAACTACACCCGCTAAGCGCGCGTTTTATAGCCCGCTTTGCCAACAGGTGCAAGCAGATCGCAAACCGATCTGGCAAATTATTTGCGCTTAACGAGGGCTCTTTACATTGCAAAGCCCAGTAAAGAAATCGCCCGGCCCATCTTCAAAACGCAACGCGTTATGTGATGGATATCCGGGCGTAAATCTTTGTCACTCTAAACCACACAAATAGGGTCCAGAGCATTCAGACGATCACGAATTAACGTGCGCGTTCTGAAATCGGCGCGTTGACCGACAGTTCCATATCCCACGGGAAGTAAATCCACGTATCCTGGGAAACTTCGGTGACGAAGCTGTCAACGATTTCACGACCAAGCGGCTTGGCGTAGACAGTCGCGAAATGCGCATTCGGAAGCTTTTCACGAACGGCCTTGGCGGTTTTGCCGGTGTCGACCAGATCATCAATGATCAGCATATCGGTGCCGTCACCTTCGATGCCTTTAAGCCACTCAAGATCGCCGCGGCTTTTATCGGAATAGCTGCGAACACAGACGGTATCAATCAGACGAATATCAAGTTCGCGTGCAATGATTGCCGCCGGAACAAGACCGCCACGGGTAATTGCGATAATGCCCTTGTACGGACCTTTTTCCAAAAGACGCCATGCCAATGCACGTGCGTCGCGATGCATCTGTTCCCAGGAAACCGGGAAACCTTTGTTATAAGCAGCTTCGCTCACAAGAATTCTCCTGCGCCAGATCAATTCGCCCAAACGGTGGCCTTTCACATTGTGAACGATACCGATCCGTCAAGGACAGTTACTCAAAAATTAAGGCGCTTAACTACGCCTTGTTTGCCTTGATGGCAAGAGAAGCTGTTGCTTGCCGATCGCTGTCTTGCATTGGCAGATTTCGCCATTCCCCGGAAGTAGCTCCTTTTCCACCCCCTGAACTTACGCGCGGATATGCTGAAACTATTCCTCTTCAGAAGCAAACAACGATCTTACAAACGGTATGTAACTCAGCATCCCCAATCCAATCACGGCCAACCAGTTAACCGGTGCAATCGAAAGTACGGACAGCTCAAGAATGATGGCGCCAAAGGTTACGATGGCGACACTTACAACCAAATCAAGCAGACAAATCAGACACATGAACCAATTACGTGCCAATTCACGTGTTTCCGGATCCAGACTTTCACACCAATGCGATTCCGATGCCCTGTTCCGAAACCAAACAACGATTACATATGGTATCAGAGGAATGATTTTGATCATTGCCAAGAACACCACAGTTTTATCCCAGACGCTTAGTATCAAATACGTCACGGGGTCGCGTTTCTGATAGGATACGTTACTGGACATTGGTAGCGGCGGGAACATATAGCGTGCCAGCGAAGCCAACCCGAAACGCAGACTAACAATAATAAACAAGGTAGAAATTTCGATCAGGTCAACCACCAGCCAAGAGCTGTATGTAGATTTGTCTGATAGATATTTAGCACCGCTGCTTAGTAGATTTTCCAACGCCATGGCATGGATAAACACACCGGGAATATCAGTATCCATTGTCGGAGGGTGAATGACGTCTTGAAAACCCTGAAGGTTCTGACCGTACATTACGATGCGATCTTTAAAGTTATTTACCCAGGGCCCAGCGGACGGCGTCTTTTCAATAACCTGCGCTGCAGATATCAAGTGAAAAGGCGGGCATTCAATGTTGATCCGTTCGCCAAAACCGAACAGAACCGCCAAGTTTGTCCATACCCGTGAGAACACATCTGCATCAGAATCGCCATCGAGAGCACCGCAATTATACGGCTTGAATGCTCTGCCCTCTGCATCATATCCATACGGCCAAGTTGAATAGTCTGCCAGTCGATCAGGCCAAGACAACCACATTGGACGGTCTAAGAGCTGGTCGCGCCAAGCCAACCAAGCAGGCTTATCGGCCTGCGATGGCATAATCAGTGACGGATCACATTTCCAACCATGCGTGATTGATTCCGGGCGTTTCTCGCCGCTGCAAAAATCCTGATAGATTGTTATTGCTGCTGCGGCAATACCGGCAATATCACAGCCGCGAACATCCCCGGTACCAGATCGTATGACACCGTCACCGCAAAGAGGTAGATCCTCAGGACTCTGTCCTTCGGGCAAGTATCCCGGACCACGCATTTCCGGCGCAAGATCATACGTCAACGCTCTGATATCTGCCTGCCGACGCGCGTCTCCCCATCCGGCAACCAACGTCACATAAGGGGCAAGCTCTGACAAAACGGTATGATACTGAAAGATATTAACAGCCCCGGCTTGGAGATATACGGGGATGTTTGCATCCTGATACACTTCAAGCATGCTCTTCAGGCTCTCCAGACTGTCGTCTCGAACATAACGTTCAGGCACCCATTCATCTGATGCCGCGTTCTCTGACGGCGGACCACGCCGATCCCGGAACGTAAAGTCCAAAAATACAGCCTTTGGCTGCGCAATCAGCAAATTCAGCAGAACTTCTGCATGTAAGCCATACACAGCTGGCCAACTTGCTTCCAAACCCGCCAAAGATTCGTCATCAAGGATAATAACCCCGATGTCATCCACATGTTTGCCCGGATACAACGGCCCGCCTACTGTGCGATTGAAAACGGCGTAGCTGTATTCATCAACTGCATCCGCAATCGAAGCAGGCTCTGCCCATAAAACCACAGCAGCAAAGACAACGTTTATAATGACCCACCAGATAGGTTTGATACGGCCAACTCTTAGGCTTTTAGTCGGCTGCACGGCATCATTAACATCCTGCACCATTTACATTCCGACCATTTGCCCTGCCGATGATTGTCCCGCACACAGAGCGCGTTGTTGCGGGTACCGGGTAACGCAACCAATCAGAAGCTCATTCTCTCTAGCTTTGTTTCCGCTTGCTTTTACAACAGGATACATGAACCGATAGGCTTCAAGCGGCCAATCATAATAGTTCGCAACTTCTTCAACGCGCTCATAAGCGGGTTGAACCTTGCCAAGTGCCTTGAGGAGTTCCGCGCGCTTCATTTCAACAGGCAGCGCCAGAACTTCACCATTTCCAATCAGGTCTATATTCCGGGCAGCCTTACCAAGGTTCCCTTGACGTTCTCGAACTTTGGCAAATGCCCAACGCGTGTATGGATGATTTGCCGTTGAACCACTCACGGCCTTACGGGCATCATCTTCAAGAGCCCGGAAGTCCAACTCGCTGTCTTCGCGCTGCAACGATTGCAGAATCTCACCCGCAATCCGGTAGTTTTCCAGAGTCTGCTTGTTCCGCTGGACAACAGAATCAAAAGCTTCGTTTTGTATCATCCGGCTTGAACGTTCCGGCAAATATTCACGCATCCCATAAGCAAAGATTTCTTCTGCACGCTCGGCCGCATCATCGTGTTTGGCTGCCAGACTTTTCTGGATTGTATCGACAGCATTACCCAGTTCTGAGAGAAACTGGTTTAACAGGGCATTATCCTGACCCTTCGGCTGAAACTGCGCCTGAAGAAACAACTCAAGCTGGTTACGCGTTACCTGGTAATTTGCCCCAAATTTTTCTTCCGCTTCTTTCGCCACTTCAAAGTAGCCGGACGCACCTTTTGGCTGATACCCAGCCTTAACCATCAAATCCAAACCAAGATGATCTGCAACCTGTTCCTGACTACGGTCCCAATTCGGCAACAATAGATCGCGCAGGATTAGATCACTGCCATACATCTGCCCGGCTTTTCGAAGCAGGTCGCTTTGATTATTTTGAGTTCCAACCGCAATATCCGCAGCCGTCAAAAGATAGGGCCGAAGCATAGAAAACAGATTGTCCGGTGTATGCTGCATCAAGACATGGCTGTATTCATGTGCGACAAGAAAAGCCAATTCATCTTCGCTGCGCAGATACTCAAACGCCGAATGGTAAAGGAATACAACCCCTTCACGCGCAGCATTCGCACCCGGCCCAGAATTACCAATCAGCACGATCTCAGCTGTCGGAGCCCCCGCGGGGGCAACTGCAATAATTTTATCCAAGACCCCTTGGGCATATTGCTGAAGATCATCAATCGGTGCTTCTCCGATTGATTTGGCCATGACGGACGTTTTTGCCGAATGAATTTCCTGAACCGCATACGTTTTTGTTGCAGGGATCGAAATTGTGTCGATCAACTTCCCTTCTGACGGAACGGAATCCGAGAGCAACTGCATATCTTTGACACAGGCACTCAGTGCTATTGCACCAAACAGTGCGACCAAACCTAGTTTCTTCATTTTTTATTTCCCCTTCGGCGAAACGCAATCTGCGCCAGCCCCGCGAGTTCCCTTACCGCCAAGCGTCCCGACAGCCCCCCCGCAAACGACCGGGTTGCGTGCGATCTCTTGACCTTCAATCACAATCATATCGTCCGGAATCCAGTGGATTTTTTCGGCGTCAAGAAATCGGATCTGATACGCGCCGAAATTCTTACTATCGTGAGAATAGAAAATGATCTGATCAGGGAACTTTTCACCTTCCAGAATCTCACACTTGCGAGAAGCTGAATTTGAATCGCAGACCAAGACCGGTGCAGAAGGATAAGCGACTCTTACCCCGCGGATATCGCCATCTTGCGCAAATGAGCTGTTCGCCCCGAGCATTCCAACACACGCCGTCACGAGACCAAACATATATCGCTTCGTCACCCAAATCCCCCCTCACACATCCCATATGCAATTGATGAAAAAGGAATATAAAGCACCTTCGAACAATAAGATAACTGTCCGGATGGGAGGCCTACCTATCCATAGGAAGGATCGTTTGGAGACGAGTATCTAGGACGCAAACACTAGGATTGTGAAAACACTATTGCCGTGTGCTGTTTCAGATTTCCCTATTGCACTGAATCATTACGTTGCCGTGCCTGAAGAAGTGTCGCGAAATCAGCCGACAGTTTTCGCACTGGTACAGACCAGTCATTTGCTTGTTCCTGTCGATAGATGCGCATGGTCGGGTACCAGGGGCTGTCTGCCCGATCAACCATCCAGCGCCAATCGGTTGTAAAAAGCTGCAACATCCAGACCGGTACACCAAGCGCACCGGCAAGATGGGCCGGCGAGCTGTCGATTGAAATCACAAGATCCATCGCCTGCATCAAGGCGGCACTGTCACCAAAATCGTGAATATGATCGCCAAGGTCGGTCACAAATGCATCAAGGCCGATCTTTCCAAGATCAGCACGGCGATCATCAATCTGGAAACTGTAAAACGCAGCCCCCTTGGCCGAGAGTAGCGGCAAAAGCATCTCAAGCGGACAAGACCGATCCCGCGGATTAAGCTTGCCTGCCCAGATCAGACCGACCTTAAGAACTGTTCCAGCGGGTGGGGCAAGGCGAACCTGTTTGCCTGGTGGTGGGGTGATATAAGGATCAGCAGAAATTTTCTGAAGTTCCTTGCCACTGATCCCCATCACATGAGGCAAACTTAAAAGCGGTACATGCACATCAAATTCAGGAAGCGGTGCGCCCTTCTCGACCAGTGTTCCGACCCCGGAGACCGTGCGCATAATCGGCAAAAGTTCCTTGCGGCATTCAAGGATCACATGGGCGGCTTTTTTTGCCACCAACGGCACGAACCGGGCAAACTGGATCATATCGCCAAAGCCCTGCTCGGCGCGCAGAAGGATACGCTTGCCGCGCAAATCGGCCTTACCGTCCCATTCTACGGCGCCTTCAAGGGGGCGAATGGGATTATCGGCCAGTTTACGCCGTGTTTCATATCCGGCCCAGCCATCGGCAAAATTACCAAGTGCAAGATGTGCCAGCGCCTTGTCCCAATTCGCATCGACGTAATCCGGGTCAATCGCAAGCGCCCGTTCGAAATATTCAAGCGCCTCTTCAAACCGGTTCAGATCGCGATAAACAAGTCCGGTGTTAAAGGTATGGGATTTGATGCTGTCATCCAGTTCAAGTGCCTTTTTATGGGCAACGATGGCCTCTTCAAAGCGCATCATTTCGCGCAGGCAATTGCCCATATTTGACCAAAGACCTGCATTCTCCGGGCGTAGTTCGGCGGCACGGCGATAGGCCATCAGGGCCGCCTCGAACTTCTTGCTGCGTCGTAATGCAACGCCAAGATTATTCCAGACATCGGGCTGTTTGGGATTCTGACGAAGGGACGCACTGTAAAGACGGATCGCATCGTCGATCTGGCCTGCCTGATGGGCGGCCAATCCCCGCTGGAACAGGTCATTCACAATCCGGCGCTTCTCGACAAGATGGGGGTTTTCAACGGGTTCTGAATGTGGCATTTCGGCAGCGGCATCTTTGACTGGAATGTCGGCTTCGCCTGACGCGGCAACAGAAGTTTCATCTGGCTCGACCGGTTTGGACACCTTTTTTCCATCTACCGATTTGGGCCCCTTTTTTCGGGGGCGCTTTTTTGTCGTTGTTGCCGGTTTAGCCATTTCATTCCCCTTGTGCCCCGCCTGATCCGTAATCGGAGCCATCCCCTGTCTCGTGACTCAGATATTTGGGACTGCACCCAATTTTATACGAGTCGCCTTGGTACCCTTACATAAGCAGACTAGTATATTTTGCCAAAAATTACCTTACCAATAGCTGTATTTGTCGTTTGTACTGTCCGAAACCGAATATTCAGCAAAACCGTCGTTTCTTGTTTCGGTAATATGACCGTTAGAGTAGCCTCTTTGGCAGGAAGAGAAGCTTTCCACTTCAACTTTCACGTCCCCACGCGGTAAAGTGGATAAAATATAAAAATGCAGATTGGCCCTGAATCCTTAATTTTCAGGAAAACGATCTGTCAAAAAAATTGCCATGCCGTCGCACAATAACAATCGCGATCAACATGGCAGATTGTCTAGGGAAGCGTTTAAAAAGCCTTTGAAGGAGTGGGAGACCATAAATGGCTGAACCAAAACGATCCGGTGCATCCGTCGGACGAAAAGTTATCTTTGTTATCGTCGCTCTATTGGTTGTCGGCTTTGGCGCCATGATGACCATTCAGACCGTTTCGCAACGCGAAGCCATGATCGAAATCATGTATAATGAATCGGTCGAAAAAACCGAAATGCTGTCGACTGCTGTCCAGCCCGGTTTCATCGCGATGGACGGTGCATCCGTTGAAAAAGAATTCCGCAAGATTACCGACAAGGAAGGTTCCCAGCTTGCCACGCTGATCGCAGCCAACCCGGGCGGTGACGCCATTGGCACCTATCAGTCTGAAACTTTGCGCCAGCACGATCTTCCGGCTTTGATCGAACCGTATCTTGAGCGGCTGGAAAATAAGGAAGTCATCAGCTTCATCTCGGAAAATGCCGTAATTGTAGCAGCACCGATCACCAAATATTCCAAGCGCCGGGACGAAGATCAGTATCGTGGCATGCTGATTACCGCATGGTCCCTTGACCGCGTGAACGCGGAAGTTCAGCAAGCCATCATCGTTCAGGTTGCCCTTGCCGCGGCAATCCTTGTTGTTTTGCTTGGCGCCACCTGGATTGTCCTGCGCAAGCAAATCCTGACACCGATGGTCAAGATCAATGGCGCGATGCAATCACTTGTTGATGGCAATCTCGAAGTCGAAGTTCCCGGTGTCGGCCGCAAGGACGAAATCGGGGAAATGGCATCGTCGGTCGAGATTTTCAAGGAAAACGCCAAACGCGTTGCCCAGCTTGACCGCGAACGCGAACAGGAACGCGAACGTTCGGAAAGAAAACGTCGCGAAGCCATGGTCGGCCTTGCCGGTCGGTTTGAGCAAACCGTCATGGGCGTTGTTGATGGCGTTTCGGGTGCTTCGGGCGAAATGCAACAAGTTGCCCAAACAATGGTCGCGGCTGTTCAACAGAACGAAGCCGGCTCGCAGGCCGTTGTTGCCGCGGTTGAGCAGGCCAATCACAGCGTTGAAACCGTTGCCAGCGCAGCCGAACAACTGGCCGTTTCGATCCGTGACATCAGTGCACGCGTGAACGAAACATCCAACATCACCGCCAATGCCAGCACCGAAGCCGTGCGGGTCAACGAAATGGTCCAGGGCCTTGATGTTTCGGCCCAGAAAGTTGGCGAGGTCGTCCAGATCATTCAGGCAATTGCCGAACAGACCAACCTTCTCGCCCTCAACGCCACCATCGAAGCAGCCCGGGCCGGGGATGCAGGCAAAGGCTTTGCCGTGGTCGCCAACGAGGTCAAAAACCTCGCCAACCAGACGGCCCGCGCAACCGAAGACATTTCAGCCCAGATTTCCGGTATTCAGGGGTCCACCCAGGAAGCTGTTGGTGCCATTGATGGCATCACCAGTATCATTGCCAATCTGAATGAAATTGCCTCTGAAGTTGCTGCCGCTGTCGAAGAACAGGGGCAGGCAACTACCGAGATTTCCAACTCGGTCCAGCAGGCTGTTCAAAGCACGCAGGAAGTGACCAACCATATCCACGAAATGCGTGAAGCAGCCCGCCAAACCGGCGAAGCAGCCCATCAGGTTCTTGGCGCCTCTGACAAGCTTAACAGTCAGTCAGGCACACTTCGCGGTGAGGTCGGCAACTTCCTTGATGAAGTACGCGCCAGCTAACCCGGAACAACATATCCAATCAAAAACGCCGCCCGGCTTGACCGTGGCGGCGTTTTGTTTGTGTAATTGGTGCCTGCCTTAACGCAACGGACCGCGTTTTTGTGCATCTTCGTCAACGCGCATCATCATAAGATCACTCAGGTCTTCGTATCCATGCTGACGATAAAGTGGCTGCATATCATGTGTCGCCAGCATCCAGCGTTTCACACGTTGCAACTCGGGATGGGTATGAAGCGCATCAAGCATCTTTGCCGCGATGCCCCGCCTGCGATAGCCGGGATCGACAAACACATCAGCTACATAGGCAATGGCAATCTGGTCACTGACCACACGGGCAAAACCGACCTGTTTGCCATCACAATAGGCCCCAACCGGAAAAGACATTTCGACGGATCGGTCAAATTCGCCGCGCGTCCGTCCACCGGACCAATAGGAAGCAGCGATAAAGGCATAACAATAGGGAAGGTCGATCCGCGTTCGATCTGTGCTGATCTCGATCATGCTGTTTTCGTCCCCTGTCACAGATACCCCCGACAATACAGACGCAGGCAGCCCTATTTCAGATAGACAGCAATACCCAACGCAATGATCGCCACCCACAGAACCAGTGTCTGGCGCGACACGCCTGATTTACGCTGGTTGTTGCCGGATTTCCCACGCATTGCGGCAACCGTTTCCGGATGCAGACGCAATCCCTGATCGGTCAGAACTGACGATGCTTTTTCCGCGGCCTCAAGAACACGCGGCAAACGACGTAACATCGAACCAGCCTGAAGGGTGGCTTCCTTGATCTTGGCTTCCGGGCCCAGATTTTCGCGCATCCATTCTTCAATGAGTGGACGTGACAATTCCCACATATTCTCGTTCGGGCTGAGGATACGCGAAAGTCCCTCGGCAACGATCATGGTTTTCTGAAGCATCAAAAGCTGTGGCTGGGTTTCCATCCCGAACTGTTCAGTAATCTGGAACAACTGCCCCAACAAACGTCCTACGGAAATGTCGGAAAGTTCCTTGCCCAAGATCGGTTCGCCAATTGATCGGCAGGCCTGCTGGAAGGTTTGAAGCGACTGGTTGCGCGGAACATAACCCGCTTCGAAATGCACCTCGGCCACACGATGATAATCGCGGGTCAAAAAGCCCAGAAGCATCTCGGCCAGATAAAGGCGCGTCTGACGATCCACGCGCCCCATTATCCCGAAATCGACAATGCTGACCCGGCCGGTTTCATCGACAAACAGGTTGCCCGGATGCATATCGGCATGGAAAAACCCGTCGCGGAAAACCTGCTGGAAAAATGCACCTGCGGCCTTGGCAAGAAGGGCCGACCGGTCAATCCCCATACGATCAAGGGCCTCGACATTGTCGATACGAACACCCTTGACCCGTTCCATGGTCATCACATGTTCGGCGGTCCGTTCCCAATCGATCTGCGGGATGTAATAGGTCGGATCACTTTCGAAATTATCTCGGAATTCCGATGCTGCTGCGGCCTCAAACCGAAGATCCATTTCAAGATGCACGCTGTCTTCAAGCGCCTTGACAGTTTCAACAGGCTTCAGGCGGCGCAAACGCGGCTGGGTCAGTTCGACAATTTCAGCGACCCAGTAAAACAGATCAAGATCGCGGGCAAACCGTACCTTAATATCCGGGCGCAGAACCTTGACCGCAACTTCGCGCCCATCAGGTGTGGTTGCAAAATGAACCTGTGCAATTGACGCTGCCGCGACCGGCTCTTCACCAAACTCGGCAAACAGAACATCAAATGGTTCGGCCAATTGTTCGGTGATGATCCGTTTGGCAATCTTGGCCGAAAACGGTGGCAGACGATCCTGTAAGGTCGACAGATCGGCGGCAACATCGTCGCCAATCAGATCTGACCGGGTCGCAAGGGTTTGTCCAAGCTTGATAAATGCCGGACCAAGTTCCTCAAGCGCACGCGCCAGTCGACGGCCCGGCGGCAAATCGGAACGCCCGGAAAACGGTGCGGTCAGACGGGCAAAAAATGCCAAGGCCTTGCCACCCGGCACAAGCGCAAGCGGGAACAAAGCATCATGTCGCGCCAAAGTACGCGCCATGGCAAGCAGGCGAAAACTGTTTCGGACAAACCGGATCATCTGTTCAGGACCTCAAACCCGCCAACCTGAATGAATGGCGGCAATACCACCAGACAGGTTGCGGTATTTTACCCGTTCAAATCCGGCTGTGCGGATCATCGACGCAAAGGTTTCCTGATCAGGGAACTTACGAATGCTTTCTGCAAGATACTGATAAGCTTCGCGGTTGCCCGCGATGAAACGACCGATTTCAGGCAGAAGCTTGAAGGAATAGGTATCGTAAATCTTGTCAAAGCCCGGCACAACGACCTTGGAAAATTCAAGGCACTGGAATTTTCCACCCGGACGCAACACACGGAATGCTTCGGACAGGGCTTCTTCGATCCGGGTCACGTTACGAATGCCAAAGGCAATCGTATAGGCATCCACCGAATGATCGGGCAGCGGCAATTTCTGCGCATCTCCGACCGTCCAGTTGATGTTTTTCAAAAGACCGTGATCCGCCGCACGGTCGCGACCGACATGCAGCATCTCGTAATTGATGTCGCACACGGTGACCGAACCACCGCCATTCTTCAAAAAGCGGAACGCGATATCGCCAGTACCACCAGCAACATCAAGAAGCTTCATGTTCGGGCGCGGTTTCAATTCGTTGATGAACGTATCTTTCCACAGGCGATGGATACCGCCGCTCATCAGATCGTTCATCAAATCATATTTGGACGCGACAGTGTCGAAAACCTCGCGCACCATGGATGCCTTCTGGCTTTCAGGAACATCCCGAAACCCGAAGTGGGTTGTGTTTTCGCCGTTTTCGCCCGCGGCAGGGTCTGTGTGCTTGCTCATGGTCGGGAAAATAGCGCAGCAATGATTATCCTGCCAGTGGAAAGCCACGCCAAATCGCAAATATCCTGTCGATATGATGGCGTTTCTGTTAAGGGATTCAGACCCGGCAATTATTTGCCGTGCAAATTAGAGTGACGACAAGACAGGATACCCCGATGAGCTGCATGGTCAAAATCTGTGGAATCAACAGCGAAGACGCCCTTATCGCGGCCATGAGTGCCGGGGCAGATGCATTGGGATATGTGTTCTTTCCACCAAGCCCGCGCCACATATCACTTAAGGGTGCCAAGACCCTGACTGAACGGGTCCCCAACAGCATCCTTAAGGTCGGCCTGTTTGTTGAAGCCGGTGACGAGGCGCTTGAAAATGCGATTGAAGCTGGCAACCTTGATGTCATCCAGCTTCATGGCAAGGAAAGCCCGGAACGTGTCGCCGAGGTCAAGGAACGCTTCGGCCTGAAAGTCATGAAAGCCATCTCGGTCAGCACAGCTGAAGATATCGAACACGCCAAGGAAAATTATGACGGCGTTGCCGATTTCCTGTTGTTCGATGCCAAACCGCCCAAAGACAGCATCCTTCCGGGCGGTAACGCCGTATCGTTCGACTGGACGCTTCTGACCGGCCAGAATTTCAAAAGCAACTGGATGCTTGCCGGTGGCCTTGATCCGGCCAATGTCGCAGAAGCCGTACGTATTTCCGGTGCACCATGGGTTGATGTCTCGTCGGGTGTGGAAAAGGCCAAAGGCGTCAAGGATGCCCGCAAAATTGCCGATTTTGTCCACGCGGCAAAGGGTTACTGAACCTTCACGTTTGGTAATTTAACCATTTCTGAAGCGATTGGCGCAAAACTCACCGGGCAGCACCGCAATCACTGCCCGGATCGAGTAATCGCAACATGAAACCGACGCTTCGTTCAAAGACGCATAAACTTCTGCACGGCGTAGAACGCAGTTCTCGTTTGTCGCTCTTCGTTCATCTGATCCTCGCCAGTGCAATTATCATCAATGTGACCGCAGTGATCTTTGACTCGGTCGATGAATTCGCGGATCGGTACTATCTGCTTTTTGCTGTGATCGAGATCGTCTGTACGCTGATCTTCACGGTCGAATACGGGCTGCGTGTATGGTCATCGCCCGACGATGAACGCTTTATCGGCCGTCCCTGGGCACGATTGCGCTATATCCTGACCCCGATGGCCCTGATCGATCTTTTGGCAATTCTGCCAATTTTCCTGTGGTTCTTTACATCTGTCGACTTGCGCTTTGTTCGAATTGTTCGCCTGCTGCGCCTGTTGAAATTCACCCGCTATTCAACCGGACTGGAATTGATGTTGCTGGTATTCCGCCAGCAAATGGGGATTTTCGGTGCCGCCAGTGCCGCCCTTGCCTGTATGCTGGTCTTCAGTGCCGGGGCGATTTATGTTGCTGAACACGAAGCCCAGCCCGAACATTTCGGCAATCTGCTTGATGCCCTGTATTGGAGCGTCATCACATTGGCCACAGTCGGTTATGGTGACACTGTTCCGATCACGCCTTTTGGCAAATTCCTTGCCAGTATCATCTCCCTGACCGGGATCGGGATTGTTGCGGTTCCCGCCGGTATTCTTGCATCTGCCTTTAACTCCGAACTGCGTCGGCGTGAAAACGAATACCGTCATCAGGCCACCCGTCAGTTGATGGGCAGACGCCTGACCGAACGGGTGCGCAACAAATTGAAATCCCATCAGGAAGAATTGGGCATCAGTGACGAACAGGCACAATCGGTTATTGATGACATCCGCGATGTTCATCGCAGTGAAAGTGACGAGATTCTGACCTGTCCGCATTGTCACTTGCCGCTCCACATGGAGCTGAAAGAAGCAGACGGCAACACGCCAACGCAAAAGTCTTGACGCCATCCTTTTTTGCCCCCATGGTTTGATCCATGAAAACACAAGGCATGAACCCGATCCGTATTTCCAATCGTTGGTGGTGGCTCGCTTAAGCGGGCGGCCAATACACATGCCCTGAACATACCGGCCGCCTCATTCTTGCAGGCGGCTTTGTGTTTTCAGACTTCCTTTCTTCCTGATCATCACATGGCTCCTGCGGCATAAGGCCCACACAGGAGTAACGAACGTGACGACCCCACATCAGGAAACAGGCATTTCCGAAGAAAGCAGCGAATACCGCTATACCACCGATGGCGGTGTTGCGGTTATCCGTCGCATGACCACCATTGCCTATGAAGACGCAACCGAAGGCCTGATTGATGCACTTGATCAGACCAAGGGTGTTCTGCTGTCTTCAAGCTATGAGTTTCCGGGTCGTTATTCGCGTTGGGATATGGGCTTTGATGCGCCGCCGCTTGAAATCATTGGCCGTGAACGCGGCTTTGCCGTGCGGGCGCTGAATGACCGTGGCCGTGTTCTGCTTGATGTGATTTCAGATACGCTAAGTTCCCATTCCCATGTCGAAAGCATCACCGACGGCGAGGATGGAATTTATGGCGTCGTCAAAAAACCGGCATCCTGGTTCCCCGAAGAAGAACGCAGCCAGCAGCCAAGCCTGTTTTCCGTGGTTCGGGCATTGCGTGATCTGTTCGGGCACAAAGGCGATGAACGCCTTGGTCTTTATGGTGCCTTTGGCTATGACATCGCGCTTCATTTCGAACAGATCAACCTGTCCCAGGATCGCCCGTCTGATCACAAGGACGTGCATTTGTTCCTGCCTGATCAGCTGATCACGGTTGACCATGCATCGCGGATCGCCACCCGCATCGATTACGAATTCATCACCCCGGATGGTCACAGCACGGCTGGCCTTGATCGTTCGTCTCAGCCCCACCCGCCGTCGCGCGGCAATAATGCCATCGTCGAAAACGACATGAAAACCGGCGAGTACGCCGCAATTGTCGATGAAACCAAGCCCCGCTTTGCCCGTGGCGAACTGTTTGAAGTTGTGCCCAGCCGCGTTTTCAGAACCCCTTGCGCCACCGCACCATCGGAAATTTTCCGCCGTCTTAAACGCCGCAATCCGGCCCCATACGGCTTCCTGATCAATCTTGGCGATGGTGAACATCTTATTGGTGCGTCACCGGAAATGTATGTCCGGGTAAAGGGGCAGCGCATTGAAACCTGTCCGATTTCGGGCACGATTGCCCGTGGTCGCGATGCGATTGAAGATGCCGAAAACATCCGCACATTGCTGAATTCGACCAAGGATGAGTCGGAACTGACCATGTGTACCGACGTCGACCGCAATGACAAGGCCCGCGTCTGCAAACCGGGCAGCATCCACATTCTGGGCCGCCGCCAGATCGAAATGTATTCACGTCTGATCCACACGGTTGACCATGTCGAAGGCCGCCTGCGCGAAGGATTTGATGCACTTGATGCCTTCCTGACCCATTGCTGGGCCGTTACCGTGACCGGCGCGCCCAAACGTGCGGCCATGCAACATATCGAAGCCGTCGAACGCAGTGCCCGCGCATGGTATGGCGGGGCGATTGGTGCGGTTCTGTGCAATGGTGATCTTAATACCGGCCTGACGCTTCGGACCGTGCGCCTGAAACAGGGTGTCGCCGAGGTCCGTGCTGGTGCCACCTTGCTGTATGATAGTGAATCTGACGCCGAAGAAGCCGAAACCGTTCTTAAGGCATCGGCGATGATTGATGCCGTCACCCGCGATGCCAAGGATGAAATCACCATTGATCCGGCAAGCTCGGGCATCGGCAAACGCGTTCTTCTGATCGATCATGAAGACAGCTTTGTTCAGAACCTTGCCAGCTATATCCGTGCAACCGGTGCCGAAACCCTGACACTGCGTCCCGGCTTCCCGGACGAGGCGTTTGATGATTTCAAACCCGATCTGGTGTTCCTGTCACCGGGTCCGGGCCGTCCCGATGATTACCATCTGCGCGACAGCATCGAACGCGCCCTTGCAGCCGGCTTGCCTGTCTTTGGTGTTTGCCTTGGATTGCAGGGAATTGTCGAATTTTTCGGCGGATCACTGGGTCAGCTTGTCACACCGATGCATGGCAAACCGTCAAAGGTGAAACTTGATACGACCGATCCGCTGTTTGATGGATTGCCCGAAGACATCGTGGTTGGCCGCTATCATTCCCTGTTTGCCAAGGCGGCGGAATTACCCGCGGATCTGAAAGTAACAGCACGAAGCGATGATGGCGTCATCATGGGCATTCGTCACAGCAGCCTTCCGATCAGTGCGGTACAATTCCATCCGGAAAGTCTTCTGACCCTTCAGGGCGATGTCGGCATGCGGATGATTGCCAACCTTTTGCGCAACCCGCACGGAACCTTGCCCGAAACCGAAGACGACACTGAAAACGCACCGTCAGATATCAAGTCCGATATCAGGGCGGCATAACACCTGCACCGATCTGCGCCGTGCCAAAGCCCCCCCCCCTTTAACGGCACATCAAAGCGCAGATCACAAAGCGCAACGGCCGCGCTCCTCCCTCGCGGCCGTTGCTTTCTTTTTTGATCTTGATCGATTGCCCGTTACTCAGGCGTCATCGTCATCAAGCGTGCCATCAATCACCGAATAATCGGGCGGCGGGGCCTGACGGAATTTTTCCGGGTCACCTTTGCGCTTTTCGCGGGTACGCGAAATCCAGCCACCATAATGGGCTTCCGGTTTGGGTTCGGTTGGCGCCCCCGCACGCACCGGACGCGGGGCAAAACGGCCCAGACTGATCAGGCGATCATACATCACGATGTTGGCTGCAATCGCGACATTCACACAGAAACTCATCGGGATCTTGATGATGAAATCGCATTTTTCCTGCGCTTCATCGGACAGATTTCCGCGTTCCGGACCAAGGATATAGGCCGCCTGCGACGGATGTTTGAAGCTTGGCAGCTCGATCGCATCCGGCGTCAGCTCGATCCCGACCATCCGGCAACCTTGCGGCAACAGCAAATTGTCATGATCCGGGAAATGATAGTAGGGCATCTGTTCGCCCGACTTCGATGTGTCGGTAATGTTGGAACGTTCCTCGCGGAAATCCGCATCCACCGTAAACGCAAAGCTTGCGCCAAAGGCATGGGCGGAACGAAACAGGGTGCCCACATTCAAAGGCTTGCTTGCCCCTTCAATTCCAATCCCGAAATAGCCGCGCATATCTTCCTCCGTGCCGCACGCCATGCCACATTCGGGCGCGTGCGAAATCAACTCCATAAACAGAACGTGGAAGGGGCTATACCCTTATGAACCCGATATGGCAAGCAAACCGGCCCATTTCCGGCATCCCGGGAATGGGCGCCTTCGTTAAAGATGATATCTCTGACTTGATCATGAACACTGAACCTGCTTTCTATGATCGACCACATCATCAACCTGACCGGACCCGTAAATGACTGTCAAATCACCCTGTATCGGCACCTGCGTGCTTGACCCGAAATCGGGCTATTGCATGGGATGTTTTCGCACGGGTGACGAAATCGGTGCGTGGATGGGGCTCAGTGACGGGAATAAAAAGCGCGTTATCAGCAAGGCCGCCAAACGCCGCAACCAGATTGCCCAACCGAACGATACGGCATCTTGATATCGCCTAGCCGGTCGCATGCGAAGAACGTGATGCTTCCGCGGGATCACGGCCATTTTTCCGACCGTCCTCAAAGATATACGGGTTGGCTGTTTCAGTAACCGGCACCACTTTGGGAATCATCATGATAAAGCTGGACCCTTCACCGGGTTCTGACTGCAAGGTGATTTCACCCCCCAGGACCCCGACAACAATGTTGGACACGATGGTCAAGCCAAGACCGCTGCCACGGTCGGGCAAATCACTTGACCAGAACGGTTCAAACACGCGCTCATGATCCTTGGGATCAATGCCAATCCCGTCATCCCAGACCACCAATCGGTAAAACTTTTCATCAAAATCGCTGATATCAAGCTCGATCTTGCCGCTTTCGCGCCCGTAAAAAGCGTGCTGAACAGCATTATTGATCAACGACAACATGATCTGCTCAATGGCATCGGCATAGCTGTCAATCGGTGCTGTTTCCGGCGCAGAAAGTGTCAGTTCGATCCCTTTTTTTGCCAGTTGCGAGGCCAAAGTCCCGACCAGATTATGCGCAACTTCGGCCATGTCAAAGTTGCGCCTGACATGATTGGACTGATCGGTCGCAGTTTCCTTGAAGTTGCGCACCAGCACACTGGTGCGTTCAATATTCTTCTGAATAATACTGATACCGCGCCGCAGATGTTCGATATCCTCACTTTGCAAACTGTATTCTGCGTCGCGGGCAAGATTGACGATCATTTCATCCATATCGTGAACAACCGTCGTACTGACTGACAAGGCATTGCCAAGCGGAGTTCGCATTTCATGCGCAACACCGGCCACAATACGGCCAAGTGCCGCCATGCGTCTTACCGAAACAAGGTTTTCTTCAATCCGTTGCTGGATGTCCTGTGCCTGTTTGCGACGTGCCGCAAAATACCCGATCAATATGGAAAAACAGGTAATCGCCAAGATCGCACCAACAAAAATAAAACGATCTGCCGGTCGGGTTGAAAGAAGCCCGTCATACTTGCTGGCCTTGCTAACCACATAAAGCTTGGGCTGATCCGGCAGGACGAGTTCCTGTTCTGATGCCTCGGCCAGATCGGCAATCGACAGAACACCGACATGATAAAGCAGATCGCGGTGCTCAAACGTTGCCCGCCGCACAACGGCACTCATTTTTTCCCAAAGTTGCGCATCCCTGGCAGCAAGCGTCGTATTTTCGCCAAGCATAAAGCCCCAAAGCTGATCATCGGAAACCCCGGCCAACCAATATCCTTCGCGATTAAGCAACTCTCTGGCAATCGCGCCATCTTGCATGGTCAGGAAATCTGATAGTGGCTCGGCCATATCCAGATTGATGGCGAGATAGCCGATAACCTCGTTCTGCGCCGTGGTAATCGGGGTAATCAAACGCGACGTTGGTTGATACGGGAATTCGATTTTGCCGTGTTCGACATTCAGATCAAGCCGACTGATATAAACCTGTCCCGGATGCAGCAATCGGGATGCCTCAAAGTAATATCGGCCTGCCTTGTTTTGATACTGATCTTCGGGAACCACAACCACATGCGTATCACGACGATCCACCCGGATGACTTCCATCCCTTCCGGCATCAGAATACGCAATTGGCTAAATCGCCGAACCACACCGGACAATTCCTTAAAGTAGGCGCGTGTGGCTTCCGGGTTTTCACGAAAATTTCGCACTGCCGGATGCAAAGCCGAAAGCTTCACCGTTTGAATTGCCGTTTCATACCAGCGCAACAGATTGATGATCTGGTTTTCGCTATCAACAAGCAACTGCCTGGATGTCAGATCGTCCCGACGATCTGCCTCTGCCTGATGCCATTGAAACCACCCGGCCAGAAATACCGCCGATGCAACCACAAACAGGCTTACACTTACGATCCAGAATTGCCGAAGTTTGAACCATGGGACTTCCAGGGATTCCGCAATTCTTTTTGCCTGTACATTTCCGGGGGCTTTTTGTACGGGGCTCTCAATCACCTTTAAGCGCCTCGTCCAGATTCCAGCCTTTATACCATTCGATGAATTCCTGTGGTGTCAGGCCGGGGCTGTAAAAGAAGCCCTGCACTTCGTCTATGCCAAGGAACCGCGCGATTTGATGCTGTTCGCGGGTTTCAACCCCCTCGGCAACGACCTTAAGCCCCAGATTTTCTGCAATCGCAGCAGCTGACGCCGCAACACTTCCCCGTGCACGTTCGATGGTCAGGTTTTTGACAAAGGACTGGTCAATCTTGATACCCGAAACCGGTAACAGGTTCAGATGGCTGAGTGACGAATAACCAGTCCCGAAGTCATCAAGCCAGATTTTGTAGTCATTATCAGCCAGCATTCGCAGGGCCGTGGTTGCGTCATCTTCGCTGGTGAAAACATGGCTTTCGGTAATTTCAAAGCTGACCGCATCACTGCCCAGACCGCGGCTTTGACATTGGCGGATAAGCTCCTTGATGAATTCAAGGTTGCTGACATCACTGGCGGCAAGATTAACTGCCACCCGCATTTGCGAGAACCCGTGAGCCTTAAGAACCCGCCGCATTTCCACGACGCTATCAAGGCACTGGAATGCGATATCGGCACTTAGTCCCGCACGTTCGGCAATCGGGATGAAGATTCCCGGCGAGATATTTTTCCCTTCATGTTTCCAGCGACACAGGGCTTCGCTGGCAACAACCGCCCCGGTACGCAGATTGATTTTCGGCTGGAATACAAAGGTGATTTCGCGCGCCTTCAAGGCATCCTGAAGATCGCCGCGCATTCGCATGGCATTTTCAACGTCGTCGGCCATCTCGGATCGGAATTCGGATGTTCCGCCCGGCGCCGTCTGTTCCTGTTTCAAAAGGGTTATGCGGGCTGCACGTTGAATCTCAGAACTTTTACGCCCCTGCAAATTGCCGCGTACAACGCCGATTGATGCCTTGACCGTAATCTTGTTGCCCATCACATCAAACGGCTCGTCAAACACCTTTTCAAGCGACGATGTTTCAAGATGCCCAGTTCCATCGACAATACCGAAAATAAATTCGCTGACACGGGCAACCAGAACACCGACTTCCGTCACACATTCAAGGCGTTCATAAACCGCAAGCATCAGGGCATCCGCCATCGAAACACCAAATGCAACCGCAAGATCAGGCGCATCTTCTATGCTGAGCATTGCGACAACGGCCTGCTTGGCATCCGAACTGTTCAGACCAAGCAATTCACGATCAAACGCATTCTGGTTCGGAACACCAAGGCGCTGGTCATGAAATGCCAGTTCGCCCAGCTGATTGATCAGTGCAAGGTTTTCAAAACAGATCGCAAGGTTGCTGGAAAAAACTTCCAGCAAAACAAGTCCATGATCAGTCAGATCACCATTATGCTCGAAATAGACAAGAAGTTCCCGACCGGTCGCACTTTTATGGCGCAATCCAATGCGCGTGCCGTTGATCACCGGCTCGTTATATCTGCTTTCACACAGTGAAATCAGTTCGTGATCCATGTCTTTCAAGTCGGCAATACATTCCCCGACCTGCCCGGCGAAACGGCCAACACCCGACATCACGACCATATTCTCGGCATTGGTTTCCGAACTGCCCATCGCACAAATCGCGCCTTCCGGGCGCAAATGCAAAATGGCGGCAATCTGGCGCAAGACCCCTTCGGTAAACAGGTCCAGATCCTTGTTGCCAAAAAGCTGTCTGGTCCCATCGATGATCATTTCCAATCCGGCGCGGGTCGCACTTAGGGTTCGGATATAATCATAGGCCCGTATCGCTGTGGTCAGGGACGTGATCAGCCGGGATCGTGTCAGTTCGTCCTTGGACCAGTAATCATCAACTTCATAGTCCTGGATAACCCGGTTTTCCGGTGCCAGCCCCGGATAACCGGTGCGTAAGATGATCCTGGGTTCTCTAAAACCAAGTGCTCGAAACTCTTTGACCAACCGTAAACCGGTGTCTGGTGATTCCATCACCACATCCAGAAGAATGACCGCAACATTGGGGACAAGCTTAAGATAATTAAGCGCTTCCTCTGCGTTCACCGCATGCAGAAGCTTAAGCGGACGGCCGAGTATCTTGACTTTGGAAAGCGTAAATTCAGTTGCCTCGTGCACGTCGACATCATCGTCAACAACCAGCACTTTCCAGTTGTGCTCGGGTACAAGACTGTTTTCTACGAAACTGCGGTCCGATTTATTCTCTGCGTCATTTGATGTTTCTGCAACGTCATTTTCGCCTTCAAGACCCATAGCATCCTCCCCGACACACAATCGTCCAGAAACCTTTGATGCATTTTGATCACTCTTGTCCGCTTCTATGTCGGACGCCTTGTTATCCGGTGTCGCCCGTTTTCCGGATCGAACGACGAAAGTCGTCTGGAAAAAACCAAATGATTTTGGCCTGTTTGGGCATCTGGCCTTTCAGCCGTTAAAATGTCCGCAAACAGCCGGTCTACACCGATATTTCTGACGTTCGGCCAGGATCATCTCACTTGTCACGGTATCGAGATTTCGACCAAACATATACATATATATAGTATGCCGTTTTGCTTAATAACAAGGCAAACAGGCCAATTAAAACTAAGCCAAATGCGCAAAACAGCTTGGCCCGGAACTTGAAATCACTCTAAGTCCGAACTGGCCCATATATAAACTTATGCACGATTACGCATAAAACAACTCTATCCATAAGTGCAGCTCATCTTGTCTGCTTGCGCAAGGCCCCCGGGATCAGTCAAGCTTGCAGGAATTGCTTTCAGGATAGGAAAACCGATGTCCGACACCCCGAACAGTTCAGCAAGCAGTGCGCTACGCCAATCCTGCCGTTTGGCCAGACAGGCTGCATTATCGACCATCGCATCTGATCACAAACAGGTCGCCGATGGTTGGCCGGCGGTTTCCATGGTTGTTCCGGCAATTGGAATTGATGGTACGCCGATCTTGCTGATTTCCGATCTGGCCGACCATACCCGCCACATTCAGGCAGATAACCGGGTATCTTTGTTATTCACCAATCCATCAGCGGCACCGGGTCCGGCAAGTATCATAGAAACGGACAACGCCCGAATAACCGTCTTTGGCCGGGCTGTGCGTGACGAATCCGCGATAACACGCGCCTGCTATTTGCGTGCCCAGCCAGATGCCGCCCAATATGCCGATTTCGCCGACTTTGCTTTTTATCGCATCGAAGTCGACGCCATTTACTGGGTCGGCGGATTTGGCAAGCAACGTCGCCTGAACAGTCATCAATTCCTTGTCGAGGATTGTTCGCCCCTGATCGCCGGTCACGACGGCATCATCAGTCACATGAATGCCGATCATCTGGACGCACTGGCTGACATCGTTGGGCACTTCACCACCCATGATCCGTCAGCGGGCTGGAAGATGCATTCCATCGACTGTGACGGCATGGTTTTGATCGCTAACGATGCAAATACCGGATCGATCAGAATCGACTTTGCGCGCACCATCCGAACGCCGGGGGATGCACGCGAAATTTTGGTCGAAATGTGCAAAATTTCGCGCACATAAGTCGGACCATTTGTATTCCGAAAATTTATTACTTCGACCCTGAACATGTAATTTTCGCAAACGCAAAAGTCGCTACGTTTTCCTAGGTATTAGGCAAAAGGACCGGTTGCTTTTAAGACACCTTTGTAACAATATGTCTCAACACAACGGTTTCCCACAAATTGTTGTGTAGAATAGCATATTAACCCCCAGCTCTTTTAATTCCCACCAGGAGAGATTCGTGCTGCAATCAGGACCCGTTGTCAGCCGTGTAGGCCTTGAAACTCATGGCCTCAAAAACCTTGGCGCCGTTCACTGGAACCTCGACGCTGCCGGCCTTTACGAACATGCGATCCGTCGCAATGAAGGCAAAATTGCCAAAGGTGGCGCATTTGTCGCCTTGACCGGCGAACATACCGGCCGTTCCCCGCTGGACCGTTTCGTTGTTGAAGAAGACAGCACCAAGGCAGATATCGATTGGGGCGACGTAAACCGCCCTGTCAGCCCGGAAGTGTTTGAGCGCCTCTATCAGAAAGTGCGCGCATATTTCCAGGGCACCGAACTTTTCGTGCAGGATTGCTTTGCCGGTTCCGATCCGCGTTTCCGTCTTCCGGTTCGCGTGATCAACGAAAACGCATGGCATAACCTTTTTGCGCGCAACATGTTCATTCAGCCGCAGAAAGAAGAACTTCGCGATTTTGCTCCGGAATTCACCATCCTTCATGCACCGGGCCTTCAGGCAGATCCGGAAGTGGATGGCACCCGTTCCGAAGTTTTCGTGATGGTCAGCTTCGAGCGTAAAATGGTCGTCATCGGCGGCACCTGGTATGCCGGCGAAATGAAGAAATCGATCTTCTCGGTTCTCAACCATATCCTTCCGGCCAAAGGCGTCATGCCGATGCATTGCTCGGCCAACATGGGCAAAGACGGCGACACCGCCATCTTCTTTGGCCTGTCGGGCACCGGCAAAACCACGCTTTCGGCTGATGCGTCGCGCACCCTGATCGGTGATGACGAACATGGTTGGGGCGAAGACGGTGTGTTCAACTTCGAAGGCGGTTGCTATGCAAAGGTGATCAAGCTTTCCAAAGAAGCTGAACCGGAAATCTTTGCGACGACCGAACGTTTCGGCACCGTTCTTGAAAACGTTGTGATGAACAAGCAGTCGCGCGAACTCGACCTCGACGACGCCCGTCACACCGAAAACACCCGCTCTTCCTATCCGATTGAATTCATCCCGAATGCATCGGAAAGCGGCCGTGGTGGTCATCCGAAAAACATCATCATGCTGACCTGTGATGCGTTTGGCGTTCTGCCGCCGATCGCAAAACTTAGCTCGGCACAGGCGATGTATCACTTCCTGTCGGGTTACACCGCCAAGGTTGCCGGCACCGAAAAAGGTGTCAAGGAACCGACCGCTGCGTTCTCGGCTTGCTTTGGTGCACCGTTCATGCCGCGTCACCCGTCGGTTTACGCCAAGCTTCTTGGTGAACTGATGGAAAAACACGAAGCCAATTGCTGGCTGGTCAATACCGGCTGGTCCGGTGGCGGCTATGGCGTTGGTTCGCGCATGAAAATCGCATACACCCGTGGTCTTCTGAACGCGGCTCTGAATGGCGAACTGGCAAATGCCGATTTCGCGACTGATCCGTATTTCGGTCTGGCATATCCGACCGCCTGCGGCGACATCCCGGCAGAAGTTCTCAATCCGCGTGAAAGCTGGAGCGACAAGGCAGCCTACGACAAGGCCGCTGCCAACCTGACCGGCCTGTTCGAAAAGAACTTCTCGAAGTTCGAAGAACATGTCACCGACGACGTTCGCGATGCGGCAATCCGCAACAGCGCCGAAGTCAAAGCAGCAGAATAATCTTCTGCCCATATCATTCAGAAAGGCCGGTGCTTGCACCGGCCTTTTTGCTGCGCATCGCAAACGAAAATAAACAATTCCAGATTGCGTACCGAACTGATCTAGCGCAATTCACTGACACAACAGAAATAATACATTGCGCCCAAAGCATGATATCGTCATGCGTCAGAACCCATTGAATATTAGAAGATCTTTGAAACCGGAAGCCAGATGCGCATCAAAGCACATTGCACCGACACAGCACGTAACCCGATTGCCAATGAAACGGCAGGGCGCCCAAAGCTGTCTGGCAATACGCAACTTTTGCGATGGTTTTCAACGCTTTCGGTTCTGTGCCTTGCCCTTATTCTATCTGTGCACGGTGGCGCAGTGGCGCAAAACTCCCTGAATTCCCCGGTGGGCAATCACCAGACCATCACATTGGCCTGCAACCCTTTCCCGCCAGCCAAAATTGCCGAAAATGCCAATCAACCCGGCTATGATGTCGAAATTCTTAGGGCGGCGTTTGCCAGCCGGAACATATCACTACTGACACCTTTTTATCCGTGGAAACGGGCGTATTTTCTGGCCCAAACCGGTCAGGTCGATGGCCTGTGTTCGTGCAGTTACCTGCCCGAACGTGAAGCAGATTTCCTCTATTCCGACACGCTTGGCCATGTCCGCGTTTCGTTATATGCCACGAATAAAGAAGTCCTTGAGACCGTCGATAGAATCGAGGATGCCCGCAACATGACGGTCGGGGTGGTTAATGGCTATAATCTTGAAACTTCCGCACGCGAAGCCGGTGTCGACGTAATCATGGCTAATAGCGAAACAACCCTGGTAAATCTATTGCTGTCTCGCCGTCTTGACGCGGTGTTGTCTTTCCGGGCCCCGATGGATTACCTGTTGAATGTCAAGAATGACGGCATTCCAAATGCCTCGACAATCAAAAGCAAAATCCTGTCAAACGACCCCTATTATTCCTGTATTGCCCGCAAGACCGAACATGCCGACCGGCTTATGACGGAATTGAATGTCGGCCTTGCAGCGATCCGGAAAAACGGTCTCTATGACACCATCATGGAAAAATACGGAATTCTGTCCGATATCTCCCAATAAGCCCGTGCTTTCGATCTGCACCCAAGCCTGTTTATCACCGCAGATATTCAAACAGCGACATGTCGGTGATTTGCGCCGTCACCGAATAGGATGCTTCAAGCTGGATCGACAATGTTTCCAAAGTAACCACCGCCTCGGCAAGATCAATGTCGGTCAGGTTTGATACGGTGCCTTCGGCCGCCAGCTGAAAATCGATATGCATATCAACAACAGCTTCAAGCTGGTCCTGCGTATAGGACACCTGATTTTGCAATTCTGACAATCCTGCCGCCGCACTTTCGATCAGTTCCATTGCTTCACTCAAGGCATCTTCGTCCACCGGATCGGTACTGGCATTCGCAGCAAGGTTCAAGGCACGCAAGGCCTGCTCAAACGCATCTTCCTGTGCCGTGATCCCGTATTCGATGGTTGTGCCATCCGCAACCTTGGCCGATGCGATGTCACTATTCCCGGAATAATAGCTAAGATCTGTGGTCGACGGACTGGTAATCACCGCATAATCGGCGGCATCAACCGAAACCGGGGCCGTATCCGTCGCAGAGCCTGCATAGATATAACGCCCCTCATATTGGGTATTCAAAAGTGATGCAAAAGTCTCAAGGGCCGCACCGGCGGATTCATTAATCCCGTATGCCTTGTCCGTCCCGGTGCTTAATGCACCGGACAAATCCGACGTCATTTCCGTCAAAAGATCGACCATGTCATTAAGCGTCGAATAATAGACCTCGACCCTTGTCTGAATGGTTTCGGCAATATCTGCATAGGCCGATGCTTCGGAGATTTCCGCACTCAGGGTCGCAATGACATATGAACTGTCGGCGACACCGGCATAGGAATCCGATTTCACGCCGGAACTCGATTGCTCGGTCGCGGTCGCCAGCTGAGACTGAACCGAACGAATTTGACTAAGCATGTTCTGCTGCATCGCGGCTGTGGAAACGCGCATTTCTTTGATCCCTTACCTGACCGCATCAAGCAATGTATCCATCAGCGACTGGGTGATTTCCAGGATCGCTGCGGCGGCCTCATAGGCACTTTCTAGGTTACTAAGCGTGAGTGCCTCTTCATCGGTATTCACGCCATATTGGTTGGAAAAACTTTCGACCAGCTCGTCATAGGCGCTGCTGGCTACACTGGCCTCGGTTTCCGCACTCGATGCCTGCTGTGCGACGTCTGACAGGATTTCGGCGGCATAGTCTGACAAGGTGGTTTTGGTTGATCCAAGGTCACCCGCCGCATCAAAACTGATATTTTCGTCAAACAGATCGGCAAGGGATTCCGCAATATCCGAACTGCCCGATGAAATCACACTGTCCCCCACGGCAAGTCCGGCATCGTCTGATCCTGACCCGACCGGCAGCTTGCTGGTATCGGCAAGCCAGTCTGCATTCACCGAAATATTTCCGGCGTCCGTTCCGGTAAACATGTCGTTTAGGCCGAAATAATCCGAAAATCCCTGATCATCGGTGCCAACGCTGGCATCCATATTGATGATTGAAACGCCGTAATCATCATCGGATGCGGCAATTTCAAGTGTTCCGTCACTGCCAATCGACGCATCCAGATAGGTCGATCCATTGATTGCATCTACAATGTCCTGAACGCTTGTGATCGTCGAAAGGTCGATTTCAATGACTTCGACAGCGTTGCCATCCTCGTCAGTTGCGGCTAGTCGAACCGTGCCCGACCCTGAAAACGCATCGGTCAGATCTGTTTCGACAGTCCCGACAAGTTCACTTGGCGCCGGATAGGCCGTCCCAAGATTGGTCACGGCATTGATGCTGTCCATCAGGGTTGTGGCAAGGTTATCCAGCTCTTCCTGAATACCGGGAAGAGTTTCATCACGCAGTTCAATCAAGCCGCCCAGACTTCCGCCTGAAATACTGCTCATGATCGATTTGCCGTTCACGGTAATATCGGAAAATGTCGTATCGGCCGTTACTGTTCCGACCGCGTTATAGGACAGTTCCTGAACCTGGCTGCCAACAACAAGCGTGCCGCCAATATAGACCTGGGTGGTGTTCGATGAGTCGGTGTAGTAGCTGATATCGACCAGTTCGGATAATTCATTGATCGCCTGGGTCCGGGCATCCTGAAGTTCGCTTGTCGAAAGCGTCGTGCCATCTGTTCCATTCAGCTGATCGTTGTAGGCCTGAATAACATTCAAAAGATCATTGATCTGATCAACCGTATCTTCAATCGACTGATCAGCATTGGCGCGTTCACTTTGAACTGTTTGGGAAAGGTTATTAAGTTCGTCGGCAATCGCGTTTGCTTCGCTTAATGTCGTCGACTTTGCCGACTGGCTGTCAGAACTGATCGCCAGCGCTGCGATTGCCGTTTCAAGGTCAGTGATCAGGGTCGAAATCGAACCATCATCGCCAATATCCCCGAACTGGGTCGCCACCATATTCAGCGGATCGGCAAAAACCGACGCATATCCGCTTTCAGAAGCGGCCTCGCTGATCGATTTCAGAAGATAGCTGTCCACCGTCGATCCGACCGAGGTCACCGTTACGCCGGTTGCAGCCCCCGTGGTGACACTGCTCGCCAGACTAAGCGATTTTGCGGTGTAACCTTCGACCGATGCATTGGCGATATTTTCCGCAGACACACTGATCCCGGCCTGACTGGACTGCAGGGCACTGAGAGCAGATGACTGTGCGGCACGGATCGACATGGTGTGACCTATCGAATCTGATCGGATAAAACGAATGGCAGTTGGAAAGCGGAACGGGGCTTACATCTTCATATTGAATATTTTCTGATGCGCCTTGCCGCGCAGATCGCCCTGACGGTCATAGGATGTCGAACTGTCACCCGCGGTCGCCGCCCAACCCGCCCGAATGCGTTTAAGACAGGCTTCCCGCTTTGCCTTCAGACGTACATTGTTACGATCAAGTTTGGCACGAAGCGTTTTGACCATTTCAAAATCAACAATCAGCCCGGCATGAACCTGACCGGTGCGAACCTTACGCTGCGTTGCCAACTCGGCATGCAGTTCGTCTTCAAGCTTGGTTTTTTCCTGTGTGATGTCTGGCAACAGATCGTATTGCGCCTGTTCAAGGATGCGCCATTCAACATCCAGAAGGTCGATGAGGCGATGCATGATGCCCTGGATTTTGTCATCATCTTGCGGGGCAGACAGGGTGTTGGTTTCCGTGGCGTTTAATGCAGTCATGTCAGCCTCGCCTTAGTTCACAGAAGAAATCAGGGTGTCATACATGTCGCTGGTGGTTGAAATCACCTGCGCGGCCGCCGAATAGGCCTGCTGTGCGACAATCATTTTTGAAAACTGGGTCGTTGTGTCGACGGTCGACGTTTCAAGCGAATAGTCGGCAATCGTGCCCGTCCCGCCATCACCCGGCGTTTTCAGGACATAGGTCCCGGACGTATTGCTTTCCTTGAAAACCGTGTCGCTATACGCGGTCAGACCATCTGCATTGGCAAAATCGGCCAGAACAATCTGATAGACAGGCTCGCTGACACCGTTGTCGTAGGTCACTGAAACCACCCCGTCGTCAGAGATCGAAATTTCCGAGATTTCGGAATAGTTCGACCCATTCTGATCGACGGAATAAAGCGTCATGTCGCCGTCTTCATCGTCCGACGCATATTGCTGCAGACCATCATTCTCGCCCGCGGTACCCATGTCGGTCACAATCGTGCTGTCAGATGCCCCGGTCGTCCATCCGGTCACTGTCAGGGTCGCACTATCAGTCACATCCGTACCACCGCTATCCTCGATAGAGGCAAGCTCACCATCGGAATTGAAAGTAATGGTCAAAGGACCACCCGATGACGTTCCGGTCACGGTCGTACCATCCGATGTCAGAACCGGATCGGAATAGGTCAGCTCCCACTCATTGGCGGCCGTCTTGGTATATTCATAGGTGATGGTGTGGCTGGTGCCGAGGCTGTCAAACACCTCAACATCAATCGAGAAACTGTCACCGACCTCGGCATCGGCAGGCAAGTTGGCCACAATCGATGTTTCGGTTGTCGCTTCTGCCGTACCGGTCAGGTTTTCCAGATTGATTGTGGTCAGTGCCGCCGTGCTGGTCGGAACCGTACCCGATTCCGGATCCCCGTCCGAATTCAGGGCATAGCCCATCAAATAGTAACCCGATCCGTTCACAAGGTTGCCATCGGCATCAGCCGAAAAGTCCCCGGCGCGGGTGTAATAGGTATCGCCATTTCCGTCGGTCACAACGAAAAAGCCGTCCCCCGAAATCGCAAGACTGGTCGCGGTATTATCCGCTTCAATAAGGCCCTGGGCCGAGATATTGGTCAGTGTCGATGTCGTCACACCGTTGGAATAACCCTGCGTGGTCGAACCCGGTGTTGTGACAAGGGATGAAAATGCCGCGGTGCTGTCCTTGTAACCAACGGTCTCGCTATTGGCGATGTTGCCGGAAATGATGCCAAGCGAAGTCGATTGTGCATTCAGACCTAAAACGGCGGAATTCAGTGCGCTGCTAAGGCTCATGGTTTTTATCCTTTGTTTCAGGAAACTGTTTGCGTGCCCTGCACATCATCGATCGAAACATCGACCCCGTTGACGTACAGCACGGCTTCATCCCCGGTCAGGTCGAGTGCCGACACCACACCGGTCATAAGGATTTCGGAATCAATGGAGTTGCCATCGGAATCAACGGCACTGACCGACAGGGTGTAAGTCCCCGAATTCAGGGTCCCGCCTGCGTCGGTGGTGCCATCCCAGATGAAATTATTGCTGCCTTCAGAACCGGCTTCGGTCGTCTCGTAAACAACATTGCCGTCTTCGTCGGTCACCGTAACCGTGACACTGGCCGCATCATCATCAAGCACGTAGTACCACTCGGCCTCGCCATTCTCGAGCGGGGCGGTGTCGCCAACCGCAACGATATCTGTGCCCAGATAGGCCTGCGCAGCACTGTTATCGACAACCCCCTGAAGGGCTGAAAGGGATTCCGAAAGGTTGGAAAGAAGCGTGTTGTTCTGTTCCGCCAGTTCAAGTTGCTCAAAGGTCGCCAACTGAGTGGTGATTTCCGACACGTCTTCCGGATCGGTCGGATCCTGATTCTCCAGTGTCGTCAGAAGCAGCGTCATATAGGTTTCATATGTCGAGCTGTCACTGGTGCTGGTCGAGATCGTGCTGCTGCTCGACGACGAGGTCGAGGAAGTCAGGCTGTCATATGTCAGGCCACTAAGGAAACTCATCACCAACTCCGGGCAAGAACAGTTTTGGGCGTCTATGTTCTTTGCACGGCGGGAATGACGAAAACTGGCGCAGAAAGTTTCGACTTTTCCGAAATAAAAAAGGGATGCATTTGCATCCCTTGATTTTAAACGATTTGTTTATTGCCTTGGCGGGGGCGGCATATCGCCCGGCCCCATAAAGATCATTTGACGTCGATCTTCTGGTGAAAGCGCAATGGCGGCATTGGCCATATGCCCCAGAACCGTCGTCAAATCTTCCTGAATTGCTTCTTTCAACCCGGCATATGCGGCACGAACTTCGGTGTCTGACGCCTCCGGATCATCAAGTGTTGAACGCAACTCTTCTGTCAGCAGACGCGGGCTCGGGCGGCTGCGGATTTCAGCAATCACCGAATTGAATTCCGCATCAAAAATAACTTTGCCCTCGTCACTCAGACGCGTCCGGACATTTTTCAACATCCGGATACCGGGCGGTTCGTCATCAAATCCGCCAGGCGGAGGCGGCGGCATCGGCGAACGGAACATCGAATAACCACTGACCAGATTTCCGGCAAGCGCGCCTGCCAGAAACAGATTGATTGCAAGGGACGCCCACATCAGCTTGCGCATGGTCGAAACCCGTCGGAATGCAAAGCTCATTGTGCCGACACTCCCTGTCCGGAAACAGAATTTGGAACGGCCGTATCCTGACCATCCTTCGGAACTGTAACCTGATCAATGACATAGAGGTGGTTTTCCAGGAAATCGATCACTTCGATTTCGTCGGCATGTGCATTCACTTGCTGGCCTTCTTCGATGGTCATAACAACGCCAAAAACAAAACCGGCCAGCGCACAGGCGGCCATGCCAACCCCTGAAAACATGCGGCGGCCCAATAGATGCAAGACACCTTTGGCCCGCCCGTTATAGTGGGCTGCGTCAGTCGCAATCGCCGGATTAACCGGGGATTTTGTTGATTGGGTCGGATAAGTTTTGCGGGCCGGTCCCTCGCCCAAGGGTGCTGCACTCGCAACTGTCAGGTGCGCACGCGATCTGGGACGATCATCAATGGATTGAAAGGACTGGTTTGGATCGGATGCTTCTGCTTGCGATACGCTGCTGGCTTTGTTTTCTTCGGCCTCGATGGCAGCAAAGATATCATCAATGGCCTTGTGCTTGCCCATCGGCAACGGATCATCGGCCAGAAGATCTTCGACAGAACGCAACGAGCGCAGCAATTCCGCGGCATGTGCATCCTGTGCCAGCAGAACATTCGCCTCGCGACGCAAGCTATCAGGCCAGGACCCAAGATCCCAACCGTACTGGTCCAGTAATTCTTCGAAACGCTCGATTTTCACAGCACACCGCTTTTTCTTAGGACGAACTTACCTGTTCGAACGGAACGTAAAACTAATCGTATCTCAGATCGTTTTCAACTCTTCACGTAAACGCCTTCGCGCCCGTTTCAACAGTGATTCCATAGCATTGACTGAAACCCCCATAATCGAGGCAGCTTCCTGATTGGATAATTCACGGTCATAAAACAGGTTAATGGCAATTTGTTGTTGGTCAGACAGCTTTTTGATTGCGACCCGCAGGCGTTTGAATTCCTGATGCTGGGCCAACCGGTCAACAGCCGACATTGTTTCATCGGGAACTTCGTCAAGTTCAGCCCCGTCAACAAATTGCGGCTTGCGCTTAAGGTCGATCACCCTGTTGACCGCAACCCGGTACAACCAGGTCTTGAAGGTTGCCCCGCCATCTGCCCGCCACTTGTCACGATGCAACCAGACACGGACAAAAACATCCTGTGCCACATCCTCGGCATCGCCACCGGTCAGTCCCATACGGCGCGCGATACCGACAATTCCACGATAGTAACGTTCAACGATCACCCGATAGGCGCGCTTGTCACCTTCGACCATACGCGCAACAAGGCTGTTATCATCAAGATCGCTCAGAACGTCATTGGCTGATGCAATGTCTGATATGTCAGAGCTTGTCGACACTGCTCCGCGAAGACCTACACTCAAATGTCCCTCACAACACTGTTCCGATCATCGGATGCCCTGATTGGGCTTGAACAGTCCTACTTGGATCGACTTTCGAGAATTTTTCCCATTCGCGCGCAAGCTCTTGCAGGTTGCGGTCAACGACCTCGTAACGTTCCTCCATGGAAGCGTCCCTGCGGTTACGTGCGAGCAATTTAATCATTCTTGCATAAAAGGCAAAGAGATCTCTTGAAAGTTCCGGTGCCGATTTTGGTGCAACACATGCCTGCAATGCTTTGAGGCGTGTCATGACAATCGCTTTTTCACGGCTTTCAAGATCGAATTTCTTTTCCGTGCGATATTTAAGCGCGGTCCGAAGATGCTGTCTGGTGCGGGTGATGGCGATTGCCATCATGGCCACGGGCGACGTGGTGCGAAGCGCATTGTTATATTGCGCACTTGCGCCGGCATACCGATAGGCCTGCTGGGAGGCGGCTGCTGTATTATTAGTCATCTTCACCCCACAAGGCTTCAAGTTGTTCACGCATAAGCTGCAGCTGATAAAGCTTGGTCTCGATCGCGGAATAGCGTTCGGTCAGTTCGGCCGCATATTCGTCGGCATCGGTTGTGATATCTTCGACCTTGTCTTCAAGATCATCGACCTGTTCTTCCAGCCGTTCGAGGCGATTGGCAATCAGGCCATCCGTGCTGCTGGTATATTTGTCGAGCGAATTGGTCAGGTCATAGGCAAGGCCACTGGTGATCGTGACCTCGACACTTTGCGATGTGTCGCCGCCAAAGAACAGCGTCACCCCTTCATAGGTACTGCCCTCGACGCCCACGATCTTGTTGTCACTGATGGTAAACAGGCTGCTATCGCCATTCACACTGGCCGATGTGATATTGCCATCCGCATCCGTTACGATATCGACAGTAAAGGTGCCGGTGTATGAGCCGTCCGCCTTGGAAACCAGAAGATCATCCGAATCCGTTTTCCCCGAATAGGAAAACAGATCCGCCACCGCGTCAAAATTCGACACCAGTGCGTCTTCCAGTACCTCTTCATCAATGACCAGATAGTTGCTGTCATCAAGGGTAATGCCAATCGATGCCAGCGACGCATATGTGTCGTTATCGTTGGTAAAGGACAGCATGTCGTAAACGGTCGAAGACACCGAACTTAAAAGACTATCGCCAAACAGAACCGCGTCTTCATCGGCACCTTCACCGGCTTCATAGGCCTGGTTGGTGATAATGAAACTGCGCAATTCGTTATAGGCATCAACAAACGCCTCGATCGCGCTATAGGCGGTGCTGGCATCTTCGTCGATTTCAAGCGTGATTTCAGTGCCTTCTTCCTCGGCATAGAGATAAAGCGTCACGCCATCAATGACGTCATCAACCGTGTTGCTGCTGCGCGTGACTTCAACACCATCAATTGAAAAGATCGCCTGGTCTGCTGTCACCAGTTCGTTGGCATAGGAACCGTCCGCGGCAACAAATCCCAGTGATTGCGCAAGTGTCGTGTCTGCACCATCCGTATCAAAAGTGATTTCCTGACCGGTATCGACCGCCGACAGAACCAGCATATATTCGTCGTCAGAAATTTGCAGGACGCTTGCACTGACACCGCTCGTTGATTTCTGATCATTAATGGCATCGGCAATGTCATCAAGCGACATGTCAGCGGTGATCTCGATATCGACCGCCTCGTAATCGTCACCGGCCACGAGGCTGATCGTACCGTCAAGCGCCATCGCGGCGGTACTGTCGGTGACGGTATCACCACCCAGTTTGTGCGCCGTTGCGAGTTGCGTGATTTCTAACGTGTAGCTGCCGGTTGCTGCCGTGTCATCAACCAGAACACCGACAACATCCGAGGCCGCAATACTTGCATCCGATGACGACAAATATGCCGATTTACCAACCCAGACATCATCACGCGAACTTTCAAGTTCGGTTTGCGCTGTCAGGGCCTCGGCAGCATCTTCAAGTGCTTCAAGCAGCGTTTGCAAATCTTCAAAGGCCGCAATTTCAAGTTCGATATCGTCAATTTCGGCCTCGACGGTATCAGCAACCGCAATCTTGGCGTCATAGGCATCCTGAACCAGTTCGGCAGTATCAAGGTCGGTCAGGCCGGAAACATAGGATGAAGAGGCATAACTCGACGACGTTGCAGAATTGATGGTCGACATGTGCTCCTCCTTTTTTCATCCGTTAAAAAATTCAGGACCATCCGGGGGCTCTCAAACACCGGATGGTCCTGTCACGAGTTAGCTCAGCAGACGCGAGAGCTTCTCGAGATTCTCATTGGAAACTGACAAGGCCTGAATGGCAGAATCCATCTTCACGCCCAGCTCGGTCTGATCCGCGCTAAGCTGTGCGATATCGGCGTCCATATAGACGCTCATCGCTGATTCAAGGTTGGTTTTGGCGGTATCAATGTTGCCCGCTGCATAATCAAAGCGCGACATCATCGCACCGACAGAAGCACGGCCGGCCGAAACAGTTTCAATCGCCGTCTCAATCAGGGTCAAAGCCGCAGCAGCCGTTGTCGAAGTCGTTACATCGGCAGCAGCAAGACCCAGACCTGTGGTGTCAAAGTCAGTACCGATTGTCACCGCAATCGGGCTCGCAGCGGAGTCCGCAGAGACGGTGAAGTTTTCGTCATACGTGCCGTCAAGCAACGCGGTATCGAAATAGGTCGTGGATTCAACGATGGAATCGACCTGACTGAGCAATTCCTGAAACTCGTCATCAAGATATGCGCGCTCGGTATCGGTCACAGAACCGGACGATGCCTGGGACGCCAGCTCGTACATACGCTCAAGAATATCGGCGATTTCGGCAAGACCGCCATCGGCCGTCTCAAGGATTGCTGTTGCAACCTCGGCATTGTCACCCGCCTGTTCCCAGGCGGCATAGTCAACCGACATCGCGGTATAAACAGCAAGACCTGCCGCATCATCAGATGCCGAGTTGATCGACTGGCCGCTCGACATTGCTGTCAGGACCGAGGTCATCTCGTCAGTGGTCTTGTTCAGGTTCGACACCGCAAGGGTGGCCGACATGTTTGTGTTAATACTCGCCATTTCGCTTCTCCTATTTGGATGTCATTTGGCTTACCTGCCAACGCGACCCACTTCGGGCCGATATAGATGCCCACGCAGCGGCGCAAAAAAACTGGCGCAAGAAATGACGATTTTTTTGATTTATTTTCCCGAACCGGATCGGCGGGCTGCTTTGCGCCGTATTTGATGGTCCACAATGAAAAAAGGCAGCCTGTGAAGGCTGCCTTTTGGAACCTGAAATCGCTTTGATCAGCTCAGCAATTTCGAAAGTTTTTCCAGATTTTCATTGGAAACGGACAGGGCCTGAATGGCTGAGTCCATCTTGACACCCAATTCAGTCTGATCCGCACTGAGCTGGGCGATATCGGCGTCCATGTAAACACTCATCGCCGATTCAAGATTGGTTTGGGCCGTTTCGATATTGCCCGCCGCATATTCAAACCGTGACATCATCGCACCCACCGATGCACGCCCGGCAGAAACGGTTTCGATCTGCGCTTCGATCATGGCCAGTGCCGTCGTGGCATTGGCTGCCGAACTGACCGACGAGGTATCAAACGCCGCCGTGGCAGTCGTTGCCGTCGTACCACTGCCAACGACATAAACCACGTCTTCACTGGTGGCATAATTGGTATCAAGCGTCACTGAAATCGCTGATGCAGCAGAATCTGCCGACACCGTGAAGTTTTCATCATAGGCACCATCAAGCAGCGACGTATCGAAATAGGTCGTTGCTTCAACGATGGAGTCAATCTGGCTCATCAGTTCCTGATATTCATCATTAAGATAGGTACGTTCGGTATTGGTCACCGAACCCGATGATGCCTGGGACGCCAGTTCATACATACGTTCAAGAATATCGGCAATTTCAGAAAGGCCGCCATCCGCCGTTTCAAGAATGGCTGTGGCAACTTCTGCATTATCGCCCGCCTGTTCCCAGGCGGCATAGTCAACCGACATCGCGGTGTAAACTGCAAGTCCCGCCGCATCGTCAGATGCAGAGTTGATGGACTTGCCGCTCGACATTGCGGTCAGGACCGATGTCATTTCATCAGTCGTCTTGTTCAGGTTCGACACCGCAAGGGTCGCCGACATGTTGGTATTGATGCTTGCCATTTTAACTCTCCTATATGGATGTGTCGTTTGGCTTACCTGCCAAAAGGCCCCCGAATACGGGCCGATAAAGATGCACACGCAACATCCCTGGAAAGCTGGCGCAGGTTTTTTAAATTTTTTGGCATTCACAACAAAAAAGGCCGCCCGAAGGCAGCCTTGCTTGTTCTTATCGCCACCCGCAAAGGGCGTTTGGCCGGTTAATACCGCCTTGAAACCGTATCCCGCCAATAAAGGGTAATATCGGATTCCGGTTTACCAAACAGATACCCTTGGGCGTAATCAAAGCCCGCCTTGGTGATCAGGTCTCGCATCTGGTCGGTTTCGATCATCTCGCCGACCACCTCAACATTGATCTCGTGGCATAGATCAACAAGCGACCGCATAAAAGCCTGCCCCTTGCTGCTTTTCATCGATTGACGAATGGATTCCCCATCAATCTTCACATAGTCGACTTCCATCGCACTGAGATACCGGAAATTCGATGCCCCGGTGCCGAAATCATCAAGACAGATTTCAATGCCAAATTCCCGGAACCGCGAAATCCATTTCGCCGCGGTATCAATATCCTTGATTTCGGATGTCTCCGTGACCTCCAGCATCAATTGGCCAAGAGTTTCACGATTCCGTTCGAACAATGCGATTGCAGACCGGCAAAAATCCGGGTTTTCCAGCGAATGACCGGAAACGTTCACGGCAACACGCACTGTTATCCCGGATTCAAGCTGTGATTTGATCCATTTAAGGTTTCGGCGCAACATCGCAAGATCAAGACGGTGGACCATATTGACCTGTTCTGCGAACGAGATCAATTCCTGCGTCGGGATCAGTTTTCCTTCATCATCATAGAAACGCACAAGCACTTCGAAATGATGGATTTCGGCATTGGGCAATCGCACAATCGGCTGATAGACCGCATCAAATTTCAGGCGATCTACCCGCATCCCGAAATCCTGCATCGCCGAAAAGGTGCTGTTGACCAGATTGTCGGCCTGCCCCATCAGACGAGAGAAGGTAAATCCGTGATCCTGACGATCACAGAACCGGCGGATCGAATACAAAACCCCGCGCGCCAGATCGCCCGGCGGAATAACCTCGGCGGTGAAATCGGTCACGGTTGATGTCACTTCAACACCGATCCCCTTCGGATCGGCATCCCGCACACATTCCTCGATCCGTTTTTCAAGATCGCCAATCGGCACATCGGGACGATGCAACATGCCAAACTGTTCCTTGCCAAGACGTCCGGCCGTATCCCCGGCCACGGAATGGGCGCGCAAAAACGCACCGACACTGGCCATCAGTTCGTTACGTTCAATCTGTTCCATACGCTTGCACAGCGGATCAAACGCATTGAGCGTCATCAGGGTGAATTTATGTTCAACGCCGGTTTCGCGCTGCGCCACCAGTCGTTCGGTCACAACCTTTGACAGACTTTCTTCATCAAGAAGGCCCGTGGCATTATCGCGCTGAATGGAACCGGCGATTTCGGGCGGTAACGAATTGATCGCAACCCGCAGGGCGACAAAGAAATGATCACCAAGATCAGGCAGGAAATAGCCGCTCATCGAAACGGGCGGGCTTAACATTTCGCGGTTTTGCGCGAAACGAACCTGAATATTATCCATACGACCACGCCGACGTGCGACATGGAACATCTCGGTCACAAGTGGTTGAAACTGCTTTGCCAGAAAACCTGTGAAAAGTTTGCCTGCCAGATCCTGGGGGCGGTGCCCCATAATCCCGTCCGATGCGCCCGATGCAAAAACGATCCGGAAATCGCCATCAAGCTCAAGCAGAAGGTCTCCCCAGACAAAGGCAAGTGCTGCAAAACGGTTCCGTTCATTGCGCAATTCGGTTGTTCGAGCTTTTATAAGTTTATCCAATGCGCCCTCTCACGCTGCCCGCAAACTTCGACATTTCCCACTTCCCCCGAACTCGAAAAACGTCGGCTCCGCCATTTTGGCTTTGTGCCATGATCCACCCGGTTTGATTAACAAGGGTTTTACGATCCCGACATTTGCTATTCTGGCGAACAAGAACCCCATACCCGTTCCCGCAAAACTGGCGGAAAACAGTCAGGAAATCCGTATATTTACCCCAAGGATTCCCTATATCTTTGTTCTTGCAGCGGCTTTTAAACCCCCACCTGCAATATTTCGACCCTTAAGTGCCTGCATCAAACGCATAACAACAATGCCAACCTGCGTAATGCAGGGCAGTTGTTTGCAAGATCGTCAGGATCGCATACAAATGACCCGGTATTCGAACCAAGCCCCCGCGAAATTAATGCTTAAGGCCACCCGACATGACTCTGTCTGCGAAAAGCACCGCTTCCCTGCCGCGTCTGAATTCCGAATCTGTTCTGATCTTTGATCTCGACAACACGCTGTATCCGGCCGCCTGCGACCTGTTCACACAGGTATCGGCACTGATCGGTCAATATGTGCGCGACACACTGAAACTCGAAGCAGACGCAGCCTATCGCGTGCAAAAGGATTTCTTCCATCGCTATGGAACGACCCTGCGTGGCCTTATGACCGAATATGAAATCGATCCGGCGGACTATCTTGCCAAGGTTCATGATATTGATCTGTCTGTTGTGTCACCGGCACCTGATCTGGCCGAGGCCCTTGATAACCTGCCGGGCCGCAAACTGATTTTCACCAATGCATCGCGCGGACATGCCGAACGGGTCATGGACCGTCTGGGCATCGCGGATCGGTTTGAAACCATTTTTGATATCGTTGACGCCGACTACATTCCCAAGCCACAGCAACATCCCTATGACCGGTTGCTGGCACGTGATCGCGTTGACCCAACCCGGGCGGTCTATTTCGAAGATATGGCCAAAAACCTTTTGCCGGCCAAGGATATGGGTATGACCACGGTTTGGGTGAATACCGACGTCGAATGGGCCCAGAATGGCAGCGATGATCCGCGCATTGATCACCAGACAACCAACATTGTCGATTTCCTGCGCAATCTTGCCACCGTTTCGTAAACCAAAGGCCGATTTGTCACGGTTCTAAGATTGAGCTTCGCGGCCTGATCCGTTATGTCTATCGCGCATAGGGATCAGGAACGGTGAAATGCCCCAAAAGGGCACTTCTACGCAAACTGGCGGAGTTGACTTCATGGGCTGCATTGACCATTCTCCGCCCGACAGATTTAGGCTGACCGCAAGGACCTTCGAAAATGAACAGAACTGAACTTGAAGGCGTGATTAACGTCGCTTGGGAAAACCGCGACGAAATTAGCTCCGCCACCCAGGGCGAAATCCGCAAGGCCGTGAACCAGACGCTGAATGCTCTGGACCGTGGCGAACTGCGCGTTGCCGAAAAGATTGATGGCAAATGGGTTGTCAATCAGTGGGCCAAAAAGGCGGTTCTGCTGTCTTTCCGTCTGAATGACATGGCCACCATTTCCGGCGGTCCGGGCGAAAACACCAACTGGTGGGACAAGGTTCCGTCCAAGTTCGAAGGTTGGGGCGAAGCCGAGTTCAAAGAGGCCGGTTTCCGTGCCGTTCCGGGCAGCATCGTGCGCCGTTCGGCTTATGTCGCACCGGGCACCGTCCTGATGCCGAGCTTTGTTAACCTTGGCGCCTATGTTGATACCGGCGTTATGGTTGATACATGGGCGACTGTTGGTTCCTGCGCACAGATCGGCAAAAACGTTCACCTTTCGGGTGGTGCTGGTATCGGCGGCGTTCTTGAACCGCTTCAGGCTGGTCCAGTCATCATCGAAGACAATGCATTCATCGGTGCCCGTTCGGAAATCGTTGAAGGCGTGATCGTCGAAGAAGGTGCCGTGATTTCGATGGGTGTCTTTATCGGCGCTTCGACCAAAATCATTGATCGCACCACCGGCGAAACCTTTGTCGGTCGTGTTCCGGCATATTCCGTCGTCGTTCCGGGCAGCCTTCCGGGCAAGCCGCTTGCCGATGGCACCCCGGGGCCGAGCCTTTATTGTGCGGTTATCATCAAACGTGTTGATGAAAAAACCCGTTCCAAAACCTCGATCAACGAACTGCTGCGCGACTGATTTCTGTTCCGCGCAACAGGGATGATCTATAAGGGCAAAACGGCCAATCCGTTTTGCCCTTTTTCATAAACGCACCTAATCGAACCTGTTACTGCCTGATCACCAACAAGAGATTGCCCAATGTCCGCCGCCCTTGAACTTGCCCAGTCACTGATCCGTTGCCCATCCGTAACACCTGCTGACGCAGGGGCACTTGATGTCCTGCAAAAGGCGCTTGAAGCGCGCGGTTTTGATTGCAAGCGCAAGGTCTTTGACGGCGATGGCAGCGATGCGATTGACAATCTTTATGCCCGTTTGGGCACCAAGGGCCGCAACTTCTGCTTCGCCGGTCACACCGATGTGGTTCCCGCAGGCGATACCAGCGCGTGGACTGTTGATCCGTTCGGCGGCGATGTGATTGATGGCCGTCTGTTCGGGCGTGGTGCAGTTGATATGAAAACCGGCATCGCCTGCTTTGTCGGCGGTGTTGATGCCTTTCTGGCGGCAAACCCTGACTTTGATGAAACAATTTCCTTCCTGATCACTGGCGACGAAGAAGCCGATGCGATCAATGGCACAGTTAAACTGGTTGAATGGTGCGACCAGGAGGGTGAAAAATTTGATTGCTGTCTGGTGGGGGAACCGACCAACCCCAAATATCTCGGCGAAATGATGAAAGTCGGTCGCCGCGGTTCCGTAACCGGTTGGCTGACAGTCTTTGGCGCACAGGGTCATGTGGCCTATCCGCATCTGGCCGATAACCCGGTGCCGCGCATGATCAAGACGCTTGATGTGCTTAATTCCCGCGAACTCGATCAGGGCACCGATCATTTCCAGCCCAGCAACCTGGAAATCACCACGGTCGATGCAGGCAATGCCGCCACCAACGTGGTCCCGGCCAAGGTCAGTGCCGCCTTTAACATCCGCTTTAACGATCAGCATACCGGTGCCGATCTGAAAAAATGGATCGAGGACACCTGTGCAGAACATGCCGGCACGCACGAGCTTAAAGTCAAAATCTCGGGCGAGGCATTTCTGTCCAACCCCGGCAAGCTCGCCACCCTGATTGCCGATGCATCTGAAAAAGTCACTGGCAAGCGCCCGGAAATGAGCACTACCGGCGGCACGTCCGATGCCCGGTTCATTCAGAAATATACCGAAGTCGCCGAATTTGGTCTGGTTGGACAATCCATGCACAAGGTCGACGAACATGCGATGGTTGATGACATCGAAAACCTTGTCACGATCTATGCCGAAGTTCTGACCGGCTTCTTTGACTGATCGACGACGTCACTTTCTGACACGTTTTCGTCCTTTTCCCCGATCTGTTTTGATCGGGCATCAAGGATCGTATCGCGCGTACGTTCAAGAATGCGATCTGCCGTGTCGTCATCAACGGCACGGCTAAGAACCACGGCGCCCACCATCATCGCCAACATGGCCGTTGCTTCCTGTTCATAGGATTCGGGCACATCGCGCGGTTTATCATCCCCGTCAATATTGATGTGGCGGTCAATCCCCGGAACGGCGTCTTCCTTGGCAAGTTTCCAGGCAAGCTTTTCACTCGCCTGATTGATCAGTTTGGAAAAAGCCGTGCGCGCTTTGTCCCCTGATCTGGAAACTTCGGTCGACAGGGTCGGCAGGGCGCAACCCATATCCGGGTTTTCAATATGCAGCCGCGACAGATAAAGTTCGGCAAAAGACGTTACCCAATCATTGCCAAGCAGCTCTGCCTTGCGCAACTTTGCCAGAACCGGGGATGACAGCAACGACATGCCGTTCTCGACACAGGCGACAAACAGGTCTTCCTTGTTTTTGAAATGAGCATAGAACCCGCCGCGTGTCAGTCCGGCGGCCGCCATCACCTGATCAATCGTCACATTTTCAAATCCGTGCTTTTTGAAAAGTGCGGTTGCCGCATTCAGAATACGAATACGGGTCTTTGGCTTGTGCTTTGGGTCATAGGGCATTGGCAACTCCGCGGGGCTGTCCGGATCAACATTCCGATAACCTTGCCACATCACAATAATATGTTCTTGAACATATTATGAGGAACGCGATGCTGCGTGCAAGTGCGGTGCACCAAACCGGTTCAAACCGACCGGACTGGCTACGTGCCGTATCATGCAGCAAAGGACACCACCATGTCAGATGTGATGATTGTCGGAATGCCCCGCAGCAACCTGACCCGAACCGTGCGTATCATGTGTCTCGAAAAGGAAATCCCGTTCGAATTCACCAGCCGCAATGTGCAGATGCCGGGACAAAGTGCGACACCAACCGTCTTGCGCCACAATCCGTTTGGCAAGGTGCCGGTCCTGATCCATGGATCGTTCGTTCTTTATGAAACTGCCGCCATCTGCCGATATATCGACGATAACTTTGCCGGTCCGCGCCAAAGCCCGGTCAAAGCCGAAAAGATTGCGCGCATGAACCAGTGGATCAGTCTTGCCATGACAAGGCTTGATCAAAACATCATCCGCAAATTTGTAATTCCGATGGTGTTTGCCGATCATCAGCAACGCCATGACCCGGCCTTTGCAACCCAAATCAATCAGCAGGCCGACATCATTCGTCATGATCTGTCGGTTCTTAATGAGGCCTATTGTGATGGCTGGGCAGTTGGTGATCGTTTCACCATTCCGGACATGATGATCATGCCGATGCTGCATTATCTCAATGTCATGCCCGGCGGTCCGGAAATGCTTGATGATGTCCCCAATGTTCTGGATGCCTACCACCGTTTCAAGGGACGCAGTTCCGCCGCACAGACTGATCCATTGCTGCCCGAACAGATTTTGAAATCCGCCTAAGGCCCCGATACCGCTCCCCGATGTTCCCCTTAATCGCATCGGGGTCTTCAGTCACCACAGTCAGGGAATAACTTCCTTCCCCTTTCCCCGGAAACGGGTGGATTTCCTGTCTGTGGTGACTGCTTTTTTTAAGACAACTCAGGGTGTCCAGGTAATCGGCACATATCCCGGAAGTGCCTCAATCCGTGCAAGCCATGCCCGGATACCCGGATAGGGCTGAAGACTGATTTTCCCAAGTTCCGCCCGGTGCGTATAGGCATAAAGCGAGATATCAGCAATCGTCAGCGCCTCGCCCACCAGCCAGTTATGGTCCGACAACCGCCGCTCCATCAGGTCAAGTGCGCGCTTGGCACCGGCCTGTTTCATCGGCTCGAAGATATCGGCATTGTCCGGGAGTCCCTTGATCTCGTACCAGGAAATCAGAACAGCGACGTTCGGCTCGTGGTCATATTGCTCAAAGAACAACCATCCCATCATTTCGGCCCGTTCAAAACGGTCATGGGGGATAAAGTTTGTACCTTCGGCCAGATAGCCCAAAATGGCGTTACTTTCCGCCAGAACCCGCCCGTCATCCAGAACAAGGGCCGGGATCTTGCCGTTCGGGTTGATCTTTTCGAGATATTCGGGCGTGCGGGTTTCGCCTTTCATGATGTCGCGTTCGACATACTCAAAAGATTGTCCCAGCATCGAAAGCAGCAAACGGATTTTATAGCCGTTCCCCGACATCAGATAGTCGTTCAAAATCATCGTGAAATTCCTTGTGGCACATGCATCAAAAGCATTCGCGTTAAAGCATTGGCCGGCCAGCTCCGATATTTGCCGCTGGATGATTTTCAAACAATCGAATAGTTTTGACCCAATAGTTCAAATAAATTGATCATAATTTCTGATCAAAGGATGATGCCATGGATTCCGACCTGCTGCGCAGTTTTGTCGCCTTTGCCGAATGCGGCAGTTTCAACCGTGCTGCCGATCGTATCGGGCGCACGCCATCGGCCTTTTCCATGCAGATGAAACGTCTGGAAGAACTGGTTGATAACAAGCTGTTTGAACGCGACGGTCGTAATGTTCATCTGACCAATGACGGCATTACCTTTGTTGGTTATGCGCGGCGTATCCTGTCGCTTCAGGACGAGGCCATGGGCAAGTTGCGCACACAGGATGCCTCGCGCCCGATCCGTATTGGCTGCCCGGATGACTACGCCCAGAAAATCCTGCCCGTTGTCTTGCGCGCCATCCGCAAGGCCCATCCCAATGCGACATTCTTTGTCTCGGTCAATCCAACCATCCTGCTGCAACGGATGCTTGATCAGGGGGAACTTGATATCTCGCTCGTCAGTCGCTCGGCTATGGGAGAAGAGGGCTATTTCCTGCGTCATGAACCGGGTGTCTGGGTGACGTCCCCCATTCATCGGCAACATGAACAGGACCCGCTGCCGCTGGTTCTTCCGGCCGAGGATTGCAAATTCCATGCTTGGGCCATTGATGCGATTTCAAAATCCGGCCGCCCGTTCAGCCTGCTTGCCACGACAAGACAAGCCGCATCTCTTTTACATCTGGTACGTGACGGTCTTGGTGTTGCCGCCCTTGCCGCAGCCAGTGTCACCGATGAATTCCAGATTTTGGACAGTCGCGACGGCTTCCCGCCCCTGCCCGCCGTGGGCGTTGCGGTAATGCTTGCCGAAGATTCCCATCCCTTGGTCAGCCGTCAGTTGGCAGGGGCGATTCAGGAATATGTTAGCCAAAATCTTGAAGATGACTTGACCGAGGCGGTTGCAAGCTGATTGGATGCCCGCCCCGTAATTGCCCGTCAAAAACCCCTTCATCAAAGATCAAGTTATGCCCGCCAAACCACGCCTGAATATCTGCATCACCTGCACCGCATCACATGCCGATGCCCAGACCGATCCTCGTCACGGTAAACAGCTGTTTGATCGCATGACAGAACTGTGTGCAGACCAGGATTTGCCGTTTGACCTGCGTCCGGCGGAATGTCTGAACAATTGCAAATCGGGCTGTTCGATTGCCCTGAATGGTGCGGGCAAGTGGGGATACGTCTATGGCAATGTCGATCCCGATACCATGATCGACGATCTTTGCGATCTGGCCCAACGCTACGCCGAAAGTGAAGAAGGAATTGTTGCCTGGCGCGAACGCCCGGAAAGCCTGCGGCGCAATGTCATCGCCCGCATACCGCCACTTGACTAGGATATCCGTCCCTAGCCCGATACACCGATGTGAAGTTGTCGCCACAACCGTTCGACTTCACCGGTCGCCAGAAGTTCTGCAATCAGTGCATTGAATGCATCAAGGGAAATGGCAGAATCTTTGGACAGGACAGAAACAAGGTCATATGTCGCGTCCGGTTGATCCGCAATGACGATACGGTCGCGCAATCTCGGATCATCGACCAGTTGCCGGGCAAGAAAACCGGCTGACACGATGGCAATTGGCGCTTCATTGGCAAACAGGCCGGCAAGAACCTCGCCTTCGTTGTAGTGCAGCGACACATTGAAATTATCACGCAGATATTCAGGGTCGGCATTATAATTGGCGAACCCGTAATGGAAGCCCAGAACACATAACAACCGATGCGCCGTTACATCCGAAAAAAGTTCCTTGGTATCGGTGCGGTTTGAAAGCGCAAGATAGATATCCTTTTCGCGAACAATCGGGTTCGACAGCAGAACATCATAATCCGGCCAGTCCCACTCTGCGCTTTCCAAAAGCACCAGATCAACTTCACCCTGTTCAATCGCCTGATATCTGCGCCGCGACGACGTTTCAGCCAGTTCAAAGTGATAGTCGTCCTGCATCCTGTTCATAAGAGTAATCAGGGCCGGGACAAGACCCTTTGGCTCGCCATTTTCAAAAAAATAGACCACGCCATATTCATATGCCCCGACCTTGACCGGAACCGGGTCTTTGGCATGTGCAGGCAGGGGTTCAAATACCAATGACAATGCAACCAGCATCAAAAACGCCAGAATTGCATTCCATTTTGAACGGATTTCCTGCACCAAATCTTTGTCCTGTAATACCTGTGCCCGACGGGTCGTCTGAAAGGTTGTGCCGATCGGATCAGCACAATCACAATGCCCCTTGCTTTCTATATGAGCCCGGCACACCAGTTTTCCAGAAGGTAGCGTGCAATTGAGATCGGACGCGGCAAATTAATGCCTCTTTCGGGCAATGTCGGCACATCGTCGCGATGCACCCACAGGGCAAATTCGATCTCTTCCTTATCCGGGATCAGTTCGGTTGTTTCTGCCTCGGCGACAAAGCCAAGCATCAGGGAACCGGGAAATGGCCAAGGCTGGGACGCAACATAATGCGGGCGTTTGATCCGTACACCGACTTCCTCATAAACTTCACGCGCCACCGCCTGTTCAAGAGTTTCGCCCGGCTCCACAAATCCCGCCAGCACCGACACCATATTGGGCATGAATTGCGGCGATCTGGCCAGCAACACATGGTCTTGATGATGGATAAGCATGATCACTGCCGGGTCCGTGCGCGGGAAATGGGCCTTGCCGCAATTCGGATTGGTACATTGCAACCGGTAGCCGGCCTCTTCAATCCGGTTGGGATGCCCGCAGGCCCCGCAAAACTGATGTCCGCGATGCCAGTTGAAAATCGCACGTGCCTGGGCGGCCAATGCCGCCTCGTCACTTGAAAGGGCGGCCATGCGTGTGCGCATATCGCCAAACCCGCCACCAAGGGCACGCACGGCATCATCACGTTCGGGAACCACCGGGGCAATATCAACCGCGATCACCGGGCCACTTGCATCCCGCCCGATATAAATCCAGTGCCCGCCATTCAAATCAACATCCAGATAGGCAATTGCAGGCCCGCCCAACACCACCAGTTCATGGGCATCCATATCCTCTGGCCAGGCAAAAAGCGGATCACCATCGTGACAGACCAGAATACGCAGCGACTCTTCTGCCAACAGAATCTGTTGCCAGTTTTGGGTTTTGCGCAGCACGGCATCACGATCAAGATTGATGGATTCGTAAAACTGCCTGTTCATGGCGGTGCGTTTCCTTGAATGGGGCTTGTCGGAAACCGGTCTTTCAACCTGTTGAGGTTCCCGGCTTTTATGTGGGGATTTGTGGCGACATTAACGCGGACGCCAGCCCGCCAAAAGCCACGATTGCGTCATGATAGAAAAAATCCCAGCCAACGCTTGCGTTTTGGTGCCTGTTGCGCGATATAGGGGGCGAGAGGCTGGCAGTGGACGGACCGCTCGCCAACCCGGTCAGGACCGGAAGGTAGCAGCCGTAACGAGTTTTTCCGGGTCGTTGTTCAGTCTCTCACCCTTATCTCTCCCCGAACATCCCCTTGTTTTTTGTCATGTGCCTTACATCTTCGGGCATGTGGTTTTTTGTGTGGGAAATTTCCCACTTGGTCTTTCCCATCGCCGATGGAAGCTGCTAAAACCGAACTGACTTTAAACATGCCGGACCGGATGAATGAGCGATCAGATCGAGACCGCCAGCCAGGATATGCCCGAAAGCAACGCCGCAGCACCAACCAGCGCCGCGCCCGCAGCCGGTGACACCGATACCGCCCCCAAAAGCGAGTATCAGGTTCTTGCGCGAAAATACCGTCCGAAAACCTTCGAAGAGCTGATCGGTCATGGCCCGATGGTCAAGACCCTGTCAAACGCCCTTGAAAGCGGACGTTTGGCCCATGCCTTCGTTCTGACCGGTGTGCGTGGTATCGGGAAAACCACAACGGCCCGTATCATTGCCCGTGCGCTGAACTGCATCGGGCCTGATGGCAAGGGCGGGGCAACGATTGAACCGTGTGGTGTATGCGAACATTGCCGGGCAATTGCCGAAGACCGCCATGTTGATGTTTTGGAAATGGATGCCGCGTCGCGGACCGGTGTTGATGACATTCGCGAACTGATCGAAGGCGTTCGCTATCGCCCGACATCGGCACGCTACAAGATCTACATCATCGACGAAGTGCATATGCTGTCGAAAAGTGCGTTCAACGCGCTTCTCAAGACCCTTGAAGAACCGCCAGAGCATGTGAAATTCATCTTCGCGACCACTGAAATCCGCAAAATTCCGATCACGGTTCTGTCGCGCTGTCAGCGCTTTGACCTTCGCCGTGTTCAAACTGACGAACTGGCCGCCCACTACACCCGCATTGCCGGGCTGGAAAAGGCAGAGATCGAAGAAGAAGCCGTCGCCCTGATCGCCCGTGCGGCTGATGGTTCTGTCCGTGACGGTATGAGCCTGCTTGACCAGGCGATTTCGCATGGTGCCGGCAAAGTCACCACCCAGCAGGTCCGTGATATGCTGGGCCTTTCGGATCGGTCACGCATTTTCGATCTGTTTGATTTCACCATGAAGGGCGAAATCAACGAGGCGCTTGAACTTCTGAGCGCGCAATATGCACTGGGTGGCGATCCCGCCGTGATGTTGCAGGATATGCTCGACCTGACCCATTGGCTGACCCGTGTGAAACTGTCGCCCGATGCCGCCAATGATCCCGGTGTTTCACAGATCGAACGTGAACGCGGCAAGGAAATCGCGGCCAAACTTGCCATGCCGCAGCTTACCCGCGCATGGCAGATGCTGCTTAAGGGGCTTGAAGAAACGCGCATTGCGCCTTCGCCCATTCAGGCCGCTGAAATGATTCTGATCCGTCTGGCCTATGCTGCGGAAATGCCATCGCCGGGTGATCTGATCAAAAAACTCCGCCAGGACATGGCAAATGGCGGTGCCGGTGCCCCGCAAGGCGGCGGCGGGGGCGGCAATGGCGGCCCCGGCCCGCGTATGCAGGTGGTTAATGGTGGTGGTGGTGCCGCGGCAGTGGCCCAGCGCCGCCCGGACCCGCTTGGCGAACCAGAACAGGTCGAACAGGTCGTTTACGCCAAAATGCCTGAAAGCTTCGCCGAGGTTGCGGAACTTCTTGGCAAGGACCGCGAGACCACCGGCATTGCCATGCAGGTCAAAAACTATATGCATCTCGTGAAATACGAACCGGGCCGGATTGAATTCCGCCCGGCACGGGGTGCGCGTTCAGACCTTTCAACACAATTGATCAAGGCGATGAATACCCTAACCGGGCATCGCTGGCTGGTCAGTGTTTCTGAACGCGAAGAAGGGGCACCGACCCTTAAGGAACAGGAACTCGAGGCACTGGAACAGCGCAAGGCTGACGCCTCGCAGGACCCGGTGGTCAAAGCCATCCTTGATGGTTTGCCAAACGCAAAAATCGTTGCCGTCCACCTGCCACCCGGACAGGAAACGTCCGAAGGTGAAGAGGACGAAAGCGGTTCCGTATATGACGACGCATTTTATCTCGAAGGAGACGACGAGCTATGAAGAACCTTGCAGGGATGCTGAAACAGGCCCAGCAAATGCAGACCAAAATGCAGGAAATGCAGGAAAGTCTGGTTGAACTCCAGGTCGAAGGCCAGTCCGGTGCGGGCATGGTCAAGGTGATGCTCAATGGCAAAGGCGAAATGCGCGGTCTTTCGCTTGATAAAAGCATCGTAGACCCGAACGATACCGAGGTCCTCGAAGACCTGATCGTTGCGGCCTATAACGACGCCAAGGTCAAGGTCGAAGCCGCCGTTCAGGAAAAGATGAAAGACGTCACCGGCGGCATGAACCTTCCCGAAGGTTTCAAACTGCCGTTCTGATTTGTCATCGAACGCCATATAGTATTTCGTACATTCATCGTACGCGGCAAAGGGTGGCATTGCGCCGCCCTTTGTTTTTGATACAAGATCAGTACACTAACACCACCACAAACGGGATCACCATGACCGGACGGGAAATCGAAAATCTGATCAAGCTTCTGTCGCGCCTGCCGGGCCTTGGCCCGCGTTCTGCGCGGCGTGCGGTTTTACAGATGCTCAAAAAACCCGAAACCCTGATGATCCCGCTTGCCGATGCGCTGCATGAAACGGCTGCGGCCATGACCACATGCACCAATTGCGGCAATATCGATGTCACCGACCCCTGCCATATCTGTGCCGACCATAATCGCGGCACCGACATGATTTGCGTGGTCGAAGAAGTCCAGGACCTTTGGGCGCTTGAACGTGGCGGTGCCTTCAAGGGGCAATATCATGTTCTTGGCGGCACATTATCGCCGCTTGATGGTGTTGGCCCGGACGACCTTAAAATCGATCAGTTGGTCAATCGGGTGCGCAATGGCGATGTTGCCGAAGTCATCCTTGCCACCAACGCCACGGTCGATGGCCAAACCACGGCCCATTACATCACCGAACGGCTGATCGAAACCGGGGTAAAAGTCACCCGCCTTGCCCATGGCGTCCCGGTTGGCGGGGAACTTGATTATCTTGATGATGGCACCCTTGCGGCTGCCCTGCGGTCGCGCAGCTCGGTCTAGGCATTGATGTGAACCGCACAGGAAAGGGCAGCCAAATGCTGCCCTTGTTTGATTTCAATTCAAATCGTGTCGTAAATTTTCAAATCATTATTCGCCATATAACCGAACCAAATGGCGAATACGATATGAAAAAGCAAACCCGAAAATCAGCTTTTCTTGATCTTCTCTGCTGCCAGTCGCGTTGCCAGTTCATAGCCATACGCACCCGCCCCTGCCATCACCGCATCTGCCACCGAACTGATCCAGCTTTTATGGCGGAATTCTTCACGGGCATGCGGATTGGAAATGTGCAGCTCGATGATATAGCCGTCAAAGGTCTTAAGTGCGTCATGGATGGCCGCCGACGTATGGGTGTATGCCCCGGCATTGATGATGATCGCCGCTGATTTCAGGCGGGCCTCATGGATCAGATCAATGATCGCGCCTTCGTGGTTCGACTGCCCGAAACGCACTGAAACATTCAGTTCCTTGGCAAGCTCGACACATTTCGCTTCAATCGTTTCAAGCGTGTCATAGCCATAGATTTCCGGCTGACGCTGACCAAGAAGGTTCAGGTTCGGTCCATTGATGACAAGAATTTCCTGCACGCTCATTTCTGTATTTCCACCTTTTTGCCCGTCCTTGCATTTCGGGGGCTGCATAAGCCCGTCAGACGACCCTGTTTATTTCGCCGCCTCGCTGCGACGGTTCATGCGTGTTTGCGATGCCAGTCGGATCGGTGCATTTGCCGCCCCGAACCCGCGATACGCCCGCCGTTCAACCAGCTCAAAGAAGAAGCGGTTGGCAAAGGTGCGCGTATAGGCCTGATAATATTCACCTTCGTCATCACGATCATAGAGAATATTACGTGCGCGCAAACGATCAAGAAGTTCCGGCTCCAATCCGAACCGTGCTTCGATGTCATCGTAATAGTTTTCCGGGATCGGTAAAATCTCGACGCCGTTTTCTTTGCAATAATCAACCGATGCAAAGATATCGTCGCTCGAAAAGGCCAGATGTTGCACTCCACTTCCGAAAAACTCGTTCAGGAATTGCGAATGCTGGGTATGGGGGCTTTGCGACCCGTTAAGGATCAGGCGCACGGCATCACTTTGCACCACCTGACTTTGCACAAGGCCGCCCGGATCGGGAATATCAAGGGTTGGCATCTTGCCCAGATCAAAGATCGAGGTGAAATACAAAAGCCAGGTCAGCATTTCCTCATACTGCATCGAGTATGAAACATGATCGACTGCACGAAGCTTTGCCTTTGCGGTCTCTGCGGTGCTTGCCGGTTCAAATTCAACATCCCAGATGCGCGACAGCTCGCTGTGGTCATCCAGGAAATAAACAAGGCTGCCGCCAACACCGCGAATGGCGGGCATTTCAATTTCGCCCTCGCCAACGGCCTGACTGAACGGTGCAGCAAGAAGTGATTGCGCGCGGTCAAGGGTGGCCTTGGCATCATCAACCTTAAGGCCGACCGCACAAACTGACGGGCCATGCACGATGTTATAGGAATGGGCAAAACCATCCTTGTCGCAATTGATCACAAGGTTGATATCGCCCTGTTTCCACCATGTCACCGCCTTGGTCTTGTGGCTGCCGCGTTTTTCAAATCCAAGCCCGGCAAACAGCGTTTCAAGCTTGTCCGCCGTTTCTTCCTCGACCGCGAACTCGACAAAACCGACTTCCTGCGCATGCGCCTTGGGCGGCAGGGTCGTTGCCTTTTCCCCGACCTTGACGCCCTCGATCCCGTCGCCCAGATAAATCAGCGACCGCAAACCATCCTTGGCGACGTTCTTGGTCGAACTGGACCGGAACTGGTCATTGAAGATTTCAAGCGACAGCGGACCGTCATAACCGGTCATCGCCAGATTGCGCATGAACTCATCAAGCGGGAAGTCCCCCTGCCCGGGGAAACATCTGAAATGGCGGCTCCAGGACAGGGCGTCCATTTCAAGAATAGGGGCATCAGCCACCTGTACGAGGAAAATCTTGTCACCCGGGATCGATGAAATCGCGTCAAGCGGCACCTTGCGCGCCATGATGTGAAAGGTATCCAGCACCAAGCCGACATTCGGATGATTGGCCCTGCGCACCACTTCCCAACTGTCGCGGTAATCGCTAATATGCTTGCCCCACGAAAGAGCTTCGAACGCGATGCGCAATCCGCGCTTTGCCGCCCGATCGCCAAGTTCGGCCAGATCCTTTGCTGCCCGGTCAAGCCCGCCAAGCGATTGCGGCGAAACGTTTGAACAAACCATCAAAAGATCGGTACCAAGTTCTTCCATCAGGTCAAACTTGCGCTCGGCCCGCTCGAACGCGCGCGTGCGCTGGGGTTCGGGCATGCCTTCGAAATCGCGGAATGGCTGGAAAGTAACAAGCTTCAGGCCAAGGTCACGGATCGTCTTGCCAACATCGGCTGGTGATCCGTCAAAGGACAAAAGGTCATTTTCAAAAATCTCGACACCGTCAAAGCCGGCAGCGGCAATGGCATCAAGTTTTTCCTGAAGGTCGCCAGACAGTGAAACTGTGGCAATCGAGGTCAGCATTTTATCCCTCCGGACTACGCAAAGAGTGCTCCGGCCCCGTCGGGATATCTGCTGTGACTTGTCAGAAAATTCTGATCAAACGCGTCGGGCAGCTTGCAAAATGCGCCACCCGCCCAGCAGGTTAATCCTGTGAACGATGCCGGTAAGTTTCAATATGATCGGTCAGCCTTGCAATCGCGGCATCTGCATCGCGTGCAAGTGCCCGTTCGCAAAGTTCCCGATGCTCATCGATAATTTCCTGCCCACGGAATCCGTGGGTTTTCAGCTCGATCACGACATAGCGCCGGAACTGATCGAAAATCTCGCGGTGAAGCCGCAAATGAAGATCCGAACCGCATGCCGAAATAAGGGCCTGATGAAATTCCCGGTCATACTGGCTCCATCGCACAGTCAGTTCGCGGCTTTGCTCCACCACCATTTTCTTTTCAATGGCAGCCAGTTTGTGATGGGCCCCGGCAACGCGGGCTTCCCATTCAACATCCCCGTTCTTCATTGATGCGGTCAGACCGTCGCATTCAAGCAACAGCCGCATTGCCGTCAATTCCATGAAATTGGATGGCGATGTTTCGACAACCCGGAAGCCTTTCTGCCCCTCGACAAAGACAAAACCCGAAGCAACAAGACGATTAAGCACCTCGCGCAGTGTATTGACGCCGACGCTATAACGTTCCCGAAGCGCTTCAAGCTTAAGCTTCACGCCCGGCTGCAATTCGCCATACAAAATGTCATCGCGAATTTCGTTATAGACTGTCTCGGCAACTGTACTGCTGGTGCTCATTGCTTGCTCCCTACCCGGTCAATGCCTCGGGATAGGCACTGAAATATTCTTTTCTTGCAGCATCGGCATCGATTTCCGCCCCGCTGAAAACCTCGAATGCTTCAATACCCTGAAAGAAGAAAAGCTCAAAGCCGGTCATGACTTCCATGCCCGATTTCGCCGCTGCGCGCAGAAATGCCGTCTCGACCGGGGTATAAACCGCATCAAAGGCCCATTTTTGCCCGCCAAACAGATCAACATCAAACGGACAACCCGGATACTGGTTCATGCCAATCGGCGTGCAATTGATCAAACCGTCCGCAGACCGCACTGCATCGGCAAGGTCACTTTCGCCCACAAAAACCGCATTGGCATCCGCCGCAGTAATGGTCGCAACCAGTTCCTCGCCGCGGGCGACATCCTTGTCATGGATCAGGATCTTATCGGCACCAAGACCACGCAAACCAAACGCGGTTGCAAGCCCGACGCCCCCCGCGCCGAGCTGCAAGACCGTGCCCGGCTTCGCATCGCCAAATTGCTGGCGATAGCCGCGCATGAAACCGACAAAATCGGTATTATCCCCGCGCCAGCCGTCTTCGCGGAACACAACCGTATTCACCGCACCCAATGCCTCGGGCAGGCGTCTGCGTGGCGTAATCAGCTTGCGTGCGCTGGTCTTGTAAGGGTGGGTCACATTGACCCCGGCATAGCCGGTGTCAGCGCATTTGGTCAGTTGTTTGATCAGATCGAAATCGGCAATCTGATCGCTATCAAGATAGTCGTATGTAACATCCATCCCGCACATACGGCCCAGCAAAACGTGCAGTCGCGCAGACTGGCTCCGTGAAATGCCTTTACCAATAAGACCGAGCTTCAACATGGAATGGTATCCTAAAATCCAAACAGGTTAGGCAGGAAGGTGACGATGTCGGGAACAAAGGTGATGATGATCAACACCAGAAGCTCGACAATGAAGAACGGCATGATTGCCTTGATCATTCGAGCCATCCCGACCCCGGCAATCGCATCCGCAACAAACAGGCAAAGCCCCATCGGCGGCGTGATAAGGCCGATCATCAGGTTAAAGATGACGATGATGCCAAAGTGGGTCGGATCAATCCCAAGGCTGATCGCAATCGGATGCAGGATCGGCACCAGCACCAGCATCGCGGCAATGCCTTCAAGTACAAGACCAACTGCCAAAAGCATCAGGTTGATCAGGATCAGGAAGGTCGCCGGGCTGTCGACATAGCCCAGAACAAACTTGCTGATCGACTGCGGAATACCGGCAAATGTCATGAACCAGTTTGCCGCGGCAACCGTCGCCATAATGATCAGGATGCTTGAAGAATCGCGCATCGCACCGGCAAAGATACCCGGAAGATCACCCGGTTTAAGTTCGCGGAACACAAACAGTCCGACCACCAGCGCATAGAACACGGCAAAGCTTGCGGCTTCGGTCGGGGTGACAATCCCGGCCAGGATCGAACCAATCACGAAAACCGGCATGAACAGCGGGATCAAGCCATTCCAAAGCGCTTTAAGCTTTTCGCTCATATTCATGCGTTCGCGCGGTTTGGCGTAATCTTTGACAAAGAAACGCACATAGATCGAAAGCGCAATCGCAAGCAGAATGCCCGGAACAATCCCGGCAAGGAACAAGGCCGGAACCGACACATTGGTGGTGATCAGGGCATAGATAATCACCGGAATGCTTGGCGGAATGATCGGGCCGATCACCGAGGATGCAGCGGTCAGGGCCGCGGCAAAATCACGCGGATAGCCTTCCTTCTCCATCGACGGAATAAAGATACGGCCGATTGCCGATGTGTCTGCCACCGCCGATCCCGAAAGACCGGCAAAGATCACCGATGACCAGATATTGACCTGCGCCAGACCGGCCTTGGCATGCCCGACCAGCGCATTGGCAAGATTGATCACACGCGATGTAATGCCACTGGCATTCATCAATTCCCCGGCCAAGACAAAAAGCGGGATCGCCAGAATGGTGAAACTGTCCATGCCCGCAAAAATGCGCTGGGGCAGCAAATCAATCCCGAATGTCCCGGTACTGATATAGGCGACAAGTCCAAGCGCAATCGCAAAGGCAACAGGTGCCCCGATCGCCAACAGGACCAAAAGGCTAACGCCGGTAATCATGCCTCACCCCCGGTCGAATTCTTGTTAAAGGCCGATGCCAGACGCAGGATCGCAGCGATCACAAGGCATACACCGCCAATCGTGATGGCAATTTGCGCCCAATACATCTGAATGCCGATGCCCGAAGCAACGATCCCGCCGCGTTTGGCTGCAAAGATCCAGCCAGCATAGGCAAGAACACCGCCAAGGATCAGGGTCGCGGCATCAATGATAATCGTAAGCTTGCGGCGCAGGCGGGCCGGAACGGTATCAGCGACAATACTGAACGTGATCTGGGTTCCCTGGAGATAGGCAAATGCCACCCCGAACATGCAGCCATAGATCATCGCGTATTTCGCGACTTCTTCACTCCATTGCAGCGGGGAAGAAAAAAGATAGCGGCTGACACTACCAGCAAAAACAACGCCAAAGACTACGAGGATACTGAGCCCCGAAAGTCCGGCGAGCAAACGCTTGAACGCATTCTCTGCGCGTTGCATGGGTTCCCCCGGATCATCGCGGAAAATTCATATGCCCCGGCGGGCACGGTGGCGGGAAAAAGGGCAGGCCAGAAGAAAAGGAGGAACTTCCGGCCTGCCAATACCGATTACATCGAAGCTTCTGCTTCGGACACGGCTTTCTGGAGCTTCTCAATCCATGCCGCATCAATCTGACCCGAAAGCCAGTTGATCACAGCCGGCTGGGCTGCGTCGCGGAATGCTTTAAGCTGTTCTACAGTCGGCGTGGTGACTTCCATGCCTTCGGCGGCCAGTTTCGCAACACCGTCGGCAGAGTTGAACTGCTGGATCGCACGACCAACATTCGATGCGACACCCGCCGCACGACGCAGAAGCGCCTGATCAGCGTCGGACAGACCTTCATAGATCGCTTCGTTGATCACGATGAAGTCGGTGCCATATACGTGACGGTCAAGCGTCAGGTATTTCTGCATTTCATAGAATTTGTTGGCATAGATCACGCTGATCGGGTTTTCCTGACCGTCAACCGTACCGGTGGTCAATGCAGTCGGAACTTCCGGCCACGGAATCGGGGTCGGCTCGCCACCAAGGGCTTTGACCATCTCGACGAACAGCGGAACGGTCATGACACGGATTTTCAGGCCATCCATGTCTTTGGGCTCTGCAACAGCGCGTTTGGAGTTGGTGAAGTTACGGAAACCGGTTTCACCATAAGCCAGCGTACGAAGGCCGGTTTTTTCAAGGCAATGCGCGGCAAGTTCTTTGCCGAAATCACCGTCCAGAACGCTCCATGCAACATTGGCGTTCGGGAATACATAGGGAATATCAAGAACGGCTGCTTCCGGGCAAACCTTGGAAAACGGGCCGGAAACCATCGACATGGCAAGCGTGCCGTCCTGGGTATTCTGCAACAGATCGGTTTCACCACCCAGCGCACCGGCCGGGAAAAGTGCGACCTCAATACGGCCACCGGATTCTGCTTCGACAATATTTTTAAAGACCTGGGATGCCGCACCTTTTTTCGAGGTGGTCCACTCTGCCGGATCAACATGGGCAAAGTTCAAGGTCACGTCAGCTGCCTGCGCGGAATAACCGAATGACGCAGCAACCATTGAAACGGCACCGAACAGGGCACCCTTGGAAATCATCTTCATTACTTCCTCCCGATTGAACAAAATTCCGAGGACCGTGGTTGCTTGTAACACTCTTGTTCTTGTGCAGTCCGATTTCGGAATTAGGATAATTTAAAAAATATAGGAGATTTTGTCAAACATTCTATATTTTCCTAAAACCCGCTATTTTCTGCGGAAAATCATCTTTCATCTTGTCAGCCTGTCTGATTTTTCCACCCTCAAACCATGATTTTTCGCCCCGCTGCTCTGACAAATCATTCTTGTGAACTGACAAAATAGTGACAGGGCACGCACCGCGTTTCTTGTCCAACTGTCGGTTTCACATAGGTTTTGCCGAAAAAAACCGCCGCCACGGCAGATTTGAAAACAGCTTGCTGCAATTGCGGGTATTTGTGCTACTTTGGCACAGAAACTTGACGATTCGCCCCTTGAAGTAACGCTATTTCCAAAGTGAATTCCGTGAACAGTGTCAACGGCCCATCATCTCCGCAGCTTGCAAAGATCGCTTCGCGTATTCTGGCGGGCAGCTTCCTGTTTGAGGATCTTGATCCCGAACTGCTTGAACAACTTTCAAGTCAGGCCACCGTGCGCCGACTGGAAGATGGTCAGTTGCTGTTTGAAAAGGGAGCACCGGCTGACGGCCTGTACGCAGTAGAAGCTGGCAAGGTTCGTATTTCCTCGGTATCGGAAACCGGTAAGGAAATCGTTCTGAACGTTCTGGCGCCGGGTGCTGTTTTTGGTGAAATCGCTTTGCTGGACGGCGAACCGCGTACCGCAAGTGCGCGCGCAGTCGGGCCGACCCGTACCCTGTTTATTTCCCGCGATGATTTCTTTGAAATCTTTGACCGCGAAGCACCGCTGCGCCGTCATATCACGGCCCTTTTGTGCCGTCGCCTGCGCTGGGTCAGTGACCTTCTCGAAGATGCCAATTTCCTTGATCTTACCGCACGTCTGATCAAACGCATCCTGTGGCTGGCCGAACGCCATGGCGGCCCGGACCCCGAGGGCATCCGCATTGCCCTGCCGCTGTCGCAGCAGGAACTGGGCCTGATGCTGGGCGTCACGCGTGAAGCGGTGAACAAGAAACTGCGCGAACTGGAAAAACAGGGGATGATCACCCGGCGCGACGGTCGCCTGATCATCAAGGACAGCGACGGGCTGAAACAACTTCTTGCTGATGCCATCAAAAACTGAACCTTCGGATTCATTATTTGACCGCCTTGTCGCACGCGAGGAAAAACGCGGGCTGATCCTTGTCGCGTTTTTGCGCATCTGCATGCTGGCCTTTATCCTGTTGCTGTTCAGCAAACCGGATTCCCCGACGGGCAAGCTTTATACCCTGCTTGAAGTTCTCGGCTGGTTTATCCCCGGCGTTTTCATCCAGCTTTTTGTCGCATTTCGGGGCGGCAAGACATACTGGATGGTCTATCTGCTTGCGGTCGTTGATGCCGTCCTGATCGTTTATGTCTCGATCGTACCAGACCCGCTCAATCCCCTGATTGATCACCCGGCTTGGCTATATGGCTTTATTGTCCGTGACCGTGGCGTCGTCTTTTCCATGATCATGATGGCACTGGTCATCATGACCTTTTCGCCACGTTTGATTCTCTGGTTCGGGTTCTGGCTGTTTGTATCCTGGTGCGGGGCCATCTGGTGGCTGGCAACACGGCCCGGTGTCATTGTTTCGCAGCATTTCGGTGATGAATGGAACCCAAGCCAGCAGGAAATCATTGATACCTATAACCTGCCGGAATTTGTCGATATCTCGTCACTGGCCGAACAGGTTATCCTTGTTATCGTATTCACACTGGCCTGTGCGGTGATGGTTTCGCGCTTGCGCGTTCTGATCAATCAATCGGCAGCAGCCGAACGTGCACATGGCAACCTGGCCCGTTATTTCCCCACCGCCCTTGCCGATCAGCTTGCCGATCGTGACGAACCGGTCCGGGTTGGCGAACGGCGCGAATGCGTGATCCTGTTTGCCGATATCATGGGCTTTTCGCGCTTTGCCGAGAAACGTGACCCGCAGGACGTCATGCGGTTTCTCAATCAGTTTCACATGATCACGACAAGCCAGATCGGGGCCTATGGCGGGATTGTCGAAAAATATATCGGCGACGCCGTAATGGCGAGTTTCGCGGCCTTTGACGATCTTGATAACCCGGCGGCCAATGCCTTTTGCGCAGCACAGGCCATTATCGAGCAAGTCGCCGAATGGCAGGGCACTGATCCATCCAACGGCAATGAACCGCTCCGGATCGGGGTCGGGCTTAATTTCGGGGCAGCTGTTGTGGGGGATATCGGCCAGCGCGAAGCAGTCACCCCCGCAGTTATCGGTGCAAGTGTCAATCTGGCCGCCCGTCTGGAACAAGCCACCCGCGAGCTTGGCAGCGATATGGTCATCAGCACCGATTTCGCCCGTAAACTGCATCAGGAAACCCCGGTCGGGGCACCACTTCTTCTGGCCCGCTATAGCCAAAAGGAAACCATTCAGGTCAAAGGTTTTAGCGAACCGGTCGGTGTTCTGTTCTCTCCGGCGTTATAAGCTTGTTTACCAAATCCTGATATGACCATCAAACCCTTGAAATTATAGCGCCACGGCACAAGATGCTTTCATAAACCGAGGCCAATCCGAACGTGTGATTGCAGGAGGAAATGATGGTAACGACGTCTGACGTGAATACACCGGCTCCGGGCACCGTTCCGACTGCCGTAACGCTTACGACCCTGTTTGGTGAACGTGAATTTGCCTGGGACAAGGCCATTTACTTTCCGGCCGGCCTGAAAGGCTTCCCTGACCATAACGTCTTCGCACTGGCAAGTTTCCCCGGTGATGGCGCATCTTCCTTCATTCTGATGCAGTGCCTGACCGAACCGGAACTGGCCTTCATTGTTGCCCCTTACAATCTTGAAAGCGGCACAATCCGTGCGGAACATCTTGAACAGGCCTTTAACATTCACGGCATCAAGAAAGAGGACGGTGCGGTTCTTCTGATTGTGACCCTGCACAAACCCGAAGACGGCGACATGATCATGTCGGTCAATCTGCGTGCACCGATCATTATCGATACGGCGCGCCAGTCGGCCTATCAGCATCACCTTCCCGAAGTTGGCGGATATTCGTTCCATCACGTCGTGAACTGATCTGCCGTCCAACGCGCAAGGTTGAATTCAAATACCGGGTCAGGACCGAGTGGCGTCCTGCCCGGTATTTTTCTTTCGATCCCGAATGGGTCAGCACGGTGAAGATACCCGAAAACGTCTTTTCCTTTCCTTGATCCTGCCATCTTTTCACGCAATGGTAGTGGTTCCAAATCATGCAAAATCAATAAGGGACCGGAAATGGCAGGAACTTTGCGTAACCGTTTCGCCTTGGCAGCAATGCTGGGCAGTGCGGTATTTTTCGGACAGGATATCGAAGCGGCCAGCGCCCAAAGCACGGTCGAGGAACGCAACAATCTCGGACCGGCAATTCCGCTTTCGGCTGATACCCGCAGCAAATTGCAGCTGACCATCTATCCGGGCAACCTTTCACTCATTGCCGAACAGCGCAATACCGCGATCCCCGAAGGTCAAAGCACGTTACGAATTGCCGATCTTCCGACCACGCTGATCAATGATTCCTTCCTGCTTGGCACGGCAAAGGACAGCGATCTGGTCTGGATGTCGCTGCGCAATCACAGCAATGGCTATAACGCCTTTGATACCCTTCTGCGCGATCAGATCGGCAAAACGGTCACCATTCGTCGCGGCGATGATGATCTGGTCGAAGGCAAATTGATCGCGCTGACCCATATCGCGCTGGTGCAAACCGATGCAGGGATCGAACAGGTTCCTGTGGATCAGATCATTATCAGTGACCTGCCCAAGGATTTCATCCTGTCGCCGTCCATTGACGCCGATATCGCCACCACCGCCCCGCTTGACCATGTTTCCATGGCCTATCTTCTGGGCGGCATTGGCTGGAATACGTCCTATGTCGCGGCCTATGACAGTGAAAACAATCAACTCAAACTCTCGGCGATTGCACGTGTAACCAACAATTCAGGAAGCCACATCGACGGCGCTCAGCTTCGCCTTGTTGCTGGCGACATGAACCGGGTTGGCAATGCCCCGATGGCCAAGGGTGCGCGCACCGAAATGATGATGTCGGCAATGGCCGATGCCACTGCCCCGTCGGCGGGTGCACCGGATCGCGAGACGTTTGAAAACCTGCATGTTTATGGTCCCTTCAACGATCTTTCGATGAAGGACGGCGATACCGTCATCCTGCCATTGATTGATGCACAGGTCCTGCCGGTTGAACGCCGCGCCATTTTCCAGTCGGCCAGCAATCCCTATAGCATGGGCCAGGGCAACCCGGCCGACTTCGTCCGCCCGGATCTGGAACTGAAACTGACCAATGAAGGCGGATCGGACAAAAACAGCCCGTGGCCAGCTGGCATCGTTCGTATCTTTGCCAAGACCCCATCGGGTGATACCGGGCTTCTTGGCGAAAACTATATGTCACTGACCCCGGTCGGGCGCGATGCCACCCTGCCCATCGGTCAGGCCAGTGAATTGTCGGGTATCCGCGAAGTCACTTCCTTCTCGCGCAAGGCCCGTCAGAACCTGCCCGACGAAGTCAAAGCAGACCTGAACTGGACCATTCGCAATACCGGCAAGCGTGATGAAACCATCGTCATTCGGGAAAATGTTCCGTCTGACTGGCAGGTTACTGCGGAAAGCCACAAACATGAACGTGCCGAACCGGGCCTGATTACCTGGACTCTCAAGGTTCCGGCCAATTCGGATGCGAAAATCAGCTGGTCGGTTGAAAGCACCCGCTAAGACCTGACCCGATTAACTTGAACGGCTGCAAGACTTTCGGTTTTACAGCCGTTTTTGTTTGTCTTGCTGTCACCCTATCCGGTCCTTTCGGCTGCTATAGAACGACTTTGCCAACGGCATAAGAAGGGCTGTATCAGGCAACCTGTCAATCTGCCCGCACAGTTCCGCATAAATGCAAATCAGCTTGGTCAGAAGGACAAAAGCTTCCTGATTGTTAAGCCCGGCAAACTTGCCCAGAACCCTGATCGCGTCGGCTGCAACATCACAGGCAAGATCAATCTGCCCCGCCCCGCGCATGGCAAGAACCAGTGCCGCCAGGGAATAGCCAAGATCAAGACGTTCATTGTCATCCTTGCGCCCGATACAGTTGCGCAGCCGATCCCGTCTAAGCGACACCGCCTGACTGGCCGCATCAATCGCCCAGTCCCATTCTTCTGCCTCAAGTTCAAGCGCTGCGCGGTTATTAAGACTAAGTGCCAGTCCGGCAATTGCCGCATCGCGTGACGTTGAAAGGTGACTGGCAAAAATCAGATCGGCCTTATCAAACAGGCGCAAGGCACTTTCCCGTTCGTGATGATGCTGACTGCTTGCCATCTCAAGACAAAGCCTTGCTACTGCCAGCGAATTGGCGTCAATCTGTTCAAGGTAGGACAAACGCAACGCATATTCGTCCGATTTGTCCGTCATCCCGATCCCGCCAATCCGTTAATGTCATGCATCACGACCGGTTTGATCGCGCAGGGAAAAGACGTTCCAGAAGGGCGTTTTGTGAAGGATGCCGGACTGTGACCCTGTTTCCACGATAAGCTGTTTCACTGTCCCCGGCAGCCTGATAGGTTCAGACAATCGATTTCCATTTCTGCTTGCCCCACTGCCCGGAATTCAGCCCCAGATGAGCTTACAAACTGAAACCCTGCGCGCCCTTTATGGCACCTGGCGTATCGCCCGCGGCGATAAGGGTGGACTTGCGTTTTTCAATTACTCGCTTGTCGGATTCTGGCGATCCTTCTTTGCCGGTGTCATGATTTTCCCGGCTTTCGCCTTTTTGCGCTGGCATGACCTGATCAACGCGCCTGATGATTTCCCGCTGTTGCGCTACATGACCACCGAAATCATCGCCTATGTGATCAAATGGGTCGCCTTTCCGCTCCTGATGTTCCACATCACGACAATGCTTGGCCGCGCCGAACGCTATATCGCGTTCATCACGGTCTATAACTGGGCAAGTGTTCTTCAGATGGGCGTTTATCTGATTGCGCTTGCCTTGGGCGTGCTGTTCCCGATGCTTGGTGCGGGCGGATTTGTGATGATTGCCGTGATCGCGACACTGGTCTACAGCGTCTTTATCGCCCGACTGACCCTTGCCGTACCCATTCCGACGGCTGGCGGCATCGTCATTGCCGATTTCCTGTTATCGATCATCATCACATCAATTGGTATCCGTCTGGCGGTTGGGCAGCTATTCTAATTTTATAACAATTTGAAAAATCATCCTCATCAGGGAGAAAACCAAAAATGAAGCCCGTCCTTGCCGTCACCCGCCAATTGCCCGAAGCCGTCGCAAAACGTGCGGCGGAAAGCTATGACATCCGCACACAGGAAGGCGACGACCCGCTGTCACGCAATGAAATCCTGGCCCTTTGTCATGGTGCGGATGCTGCCCTTGTTTCGGTTGGCGATCCGATTGACGCGACCTTCTTTGAAGAACTTTCTGACAGTGTCAAAATCGTCGCGACCTTCTCGGTGGGCACCGATCATATCGATCTGGCCGCAGCCAAGAAAAAGGGCGTGATTATCGGCAACACGCCGGGCGTTTTGACCGATGCGACTGCTGATATCGCGTGGCTTCTGATTCTGGGTGCTGCACGCCGTGCCAGCGAAGGCGAAGCCGAAGTTCGCAACGCCACCTGGTCAAGCTGGCGTCCGACCCACCTGATGGGTACACAGGTTACCGGCAAACGCCTTGGAATCGTTGGTATGGGCCGTATTGGTCAGGCAGTTGCCAAACGGGCGCGTGGTTTTGATATGGAAATCCACTATTTCAACCGACGTCAGTTGCCTGCCGATCAGGAATATGGCGCGACCTATCACAGCAGCATCGATGACCTGCTGCCCCATTGTGATTTCCTGTCCCTGCATTGCCCGTCAACCCCGGAAACCCGTGGCATGGTCAATTCCGACTTCATCGCCAAGCTGCCCGATGGCGCGATCATCGTAAATACGGCACGCGGCGATGTGGTCAATGATGGCGACCTGATCGCCGCCCTGAAATCGGGCAAACTGACGGCTGCCGGCCTTGATGTCTTTGCAGGTGAACCGAATATCGAACCGGCATATCGTGATCTTAAAAACACGTTCCTTCTGCCGCATCTGGGCTCGGCCACGGTTGAAACCCGCAATGCCATGGGTTTCCGTGCACTGGATAACATCGATGCCTTTATCGAAGGTCTGGAAGTTCCCTATCCGGTCTGATCCGCATTCCGGCATACCTGAAACAGAAAAGGCGCTGTCATCAGCGCCTTTTTGCATTTCGATAAGCTGAATGCTTGCCCGATCTAACCCAGATCGCTTTCCTCGCCCGCCGGAAGGATACAGGCGATCTCGCGGCCATCGCGGCTGACCTTGACGCGGCCACCATGGATTTCGACCACTGCACGCACCATCGCCATGCCAAGCGCACGGCGGGCCGATGGCGATTCCCCATCGCGCAGCCCTTCAAACAGCATCGGTTGCGGGGCTTCATCGGAAAGCGATATCGAAATTTCAATATCTTCCCCGCGACGACGCGCTACCACCGAAACCTCGCTGCCTTCGGGGGCGGTGCGCAGCACATTGGTCACCAGAATGAACAAGGCCTGTTTCAAACGGCGTTCATCGGCCACCATCCAGCCAATATTGCGCGAACAATAAAGGCGCAGTGAAACATTCAGCTCCGCCAGACGGGCCCGTGTCAGGGCTTCCAGCGAACGTAACAAACGACGCGGATCAACCGTATCAAGTTCAAGGGCAACCTGCCCCGATCCAAGTGTTGCCAGATCGCGCATATCATCAACAAGCGCCAGCATGCTTTGTGCCTCGGCCCGGATGGTTTCGACCGAACGCGCCACATTGCCGGTCAGATGCGGGATCAATCGATCAGATTCGCCATTGATATGATCAAGCGGCTTGGTCAGTTCGCGTGACACAGTGGAAATAAAGTCCGACTTCATCTGATCGGCGGTGCGCAGCGCCTCGTTACGTTCACGAAGGGCACGTTCAACCCGGATGGTATCGGTGACATCGATATAGGACATCATCACCGCCCCGTCGGGCAGCGGCACAATCGCAAAATCAATGATGGTATTATCGGACCGTTCAAGACGGCCATTCATTGGCTCGTGATTGGTGATACGCGCAACCATCCGGCTTTTGAACTTGTCCCAGTCATCACGTTCGCGCCAGAAATCCTTGGCCTTTTCCACGACCTCGGCCAGATGCGGGGCAGCATCAAGGAAGGCGGTTTCAAGCCCCCAGACATCGGCAAAGCCATGGTTATAAAGCCGCAAACGACCGTCCCCACTGATCACGCCAACTGCTTCATGCAGACTTTCAAGCGTCTCGCGCTGCACAGCAATCAGGGTGTTATAGGAACTTTCAAGAACCAGCTTGTCGGTAACATCCTCATAGACAAACATCAGCCCGCCAAACGGATGGGGCGAGATAAAGCGCCGCAAGGTCATGCCATTGGGCAGATGCATCAAATCTTCTTCGGGTTTCAGAAGATCGGTAAATCGCTGATTCTCGACATTACGGAACTGGGTAAAATCGGTGACTTCCGGCAATTTGCGTTCGTCGCGCAAACGACGCAAAACATCATCATGGGTCGGCTCGGTCCAAAGCCATTCGTCATCAAGATCCCAAAGCTTGGTGAAGGCGGTATTAAAGAAAATGAGGCCTTTATCCCCGCCATAAACCGCAATAGCTGTCCCCAGATTTTCAAGAACCTCTGCATGGGCGCGGATATGGCGCGAAAGATCGGACTGCAATTCTTCGACCGGGGTGCAATCAATCGCAAACCCGATCAGGCTTTCAATGCCGTTATTGTCGCGTGACGGGGATTCGGTAATGCGCAACAATTTGCGATCCCCCCTGATCACCACGTGATAATCGCGTGTCAGGCTTTCGCCATTGCGCTGCACGGATGCGGCAAGCGACCGGCCGTGATCGGGAATGATCCCGGCACCGATTTCGGTCTGATTGGCCAATGCATCTTCGATGCTGGGCTGTTCAACCGCATCGGCATAGGCCGCATTACAGTCAATCAGGCGCAATTCACTATCACGTCGCCAAACCGGGAACGGCAAGCTATCAAGCAACACCCGAAGGCCCGATACCTCGTGCTTTAAAACTTGAAAATCACCAAACTGGCTTTCGCGTTCGCGGGTATGGCGGGTTTCATCGCGGAACCACAATCCATGGGCCAGGACCTCGCTTGAACGATCCTTGCGTGCGGCCATCCCGGTGACATGGAATTTGCGTTCATCAAGGGTCGTTATCCAGTGTTCAAACCGCTCATGCCCGGATTTAAGGTTCCGAACCCGTTCCTTTAACGCCTTGGCATCCTCGTCGCGCAACAGATCAAGCAAGTCGGGGAAACGGCCATCGGTTCCCATCTGGAACGTGCGGCGCAGTGACGGGCTTGCCCCCTCGGCAAAGCCCTGTCGGCTCCAGTAATAAACCGGATCGGGACCCGCAAACAAAAGATGGGTGAAAAGCTCGGTTTCACCGGCCAGTTCGTGTTCGTGATCTTCGACTTCTTCAAGATGACGCCGCACCCGAAGCGACATGCGCCAACCGATCCATCCGGCAATCGCCGCACCACATACCGCCGCCAGGGCCACAACAAGCCAGTCGCGATCACTTAGTCCGGCAAGGCTTCCGAAAATGGTGGCACCGATTCCCTCGGTCGGGACAGGGGCCGGTTCAACCGTCGCATTGACACGAAATTTCTCCTGCGCATGCAATGCGGCCCCCGGAATCATCGTTGATAATACCAGTACCGCACCCAGGACAGGGGCAGACAGCCGACATTCGGGCAAGTTGCGCAAAAATGCCCTCACCTGTTTCATTCCCCCAATCCGTCTGGAAGCTTGCTCGGATACGTTCCGTGTCACGTGTTGTTAACCGTTTGTGTTTATGAGCTATTATTATGGTGAAAACAGGGTGCTTTTACCACCGTTTCGCATCATCTCGGCAACAGCCTTGTCTGGGGCCGTGTTTCACGGGGTTTGCCTGTGGAAAAACCGCAATGACATGGGCACTGAATCCGTTTATGTCTGCGATATTGGCTTTAACAACAGACACAACATACCCGTCATTTCAAAGATGAGCCCCAAACCGCAGCTAGACCTTTTTGCACCGCGCGCAGCAGCCAAACCGGCCGCGCCGCAAAAAGATTCTGCCGCGTCCAAGCCATCCAAAGACCCGGGGCCGGAAATCGGCGATCTGTTCGATACCAATTTCAATGCCGATGACATCGCCGAATGGGAACTGCTGTTTCGCGATGTCCCGCAATATAACTATCATTTCAAACGCGCCCAGATCGCATCGGCTTTTGATCGCCCACTGCATAAAAAACTGATCGCATCGCACGCCTTTGAACGGTTGCGCGAAATCTCGTTTTTGGGTGCGATTGACTATCTGTTCCATCCGAACGGCAAACCCGCCAACATCCGTCATTCGCGCTATGATCACACCATCGGCGTTGCCTTGCTGTCTCAGCGTTACTGCCGCCTGATGGGATTGTCGGATGCCGATTGCGATTTGCTCGGTGCTGCGGCCCTGCTGCACGATATTGGTCACGGGCCGTTTTCCCATACTTTGGAACCGGAATTTGCCCGGCGGTTTAACCGCAACCACCATCAATTGACCAATCAGATCATCACCGGCGAGGTGCAGCTTGATCTGTCGGTCAATCATTTGCTGGTCAAACACAACGTTGATCCCGACGAAGTGATCGCACTTCTGTCCAAGAAATCAAACCACCCGCATGCCAGCCTGTTTTCCGGCCCGGTCAATATCGATACCCTCGAAGGGATCAGCCGCACGAAAACCTATGTGCATCCCAACCATGTGCATTGTCATCCGCGCCTGCTGCTTGAAGCTGCTGTCAAACTTGATGCGGACTCGCTTAAGCGCCTTGATAAGTTCTGGCAACTCAAGGAAGACATCTATCGCAACTTCATTTTTGGGCCGATGTGCTTTGCCACCGATCATCTGTGCCGCGAATTTGTCGTTAAAAACGCACCGGACTTTGCCGCCGATGACTTCCTTTTGACCGAAAAGGCGTTTCTTAACAGCCACCCCGCCTTCAAAAAGTTTCTGCACAGCCTGAAAAACCGGATCGAGCTTGATGGCGTTGCCGATGCGGTTGACCATCAGATCAGTGCATCGGCCAGCACCTTTGACCTCAACGAGGCCAAGGTCCCCCGCCGCGAATTTCACATCAACACGGATGTCGAAGTCCGCTGTTTTGCCGATCTGTCAAAACGCTATTACGAGGAAAAGCATTCCTTCCTGCGCCGCGTCGGCAGCCTGACCGATCCCGCCCAGCAGGCCGCTGCTGCCAGCCTGTTTGACTAGGCACCGTCTCGATCCGCCTAATCGCGCTGGATCGATGCGACAAATGTCTGGTTTGCTGTGCCAAGATGCCGTTCAAGCGCCTGCAACGCACCGACCTGATCCCGGTCCAGAATCGCATCAATGATTTCAAGATGTTCGCGTATCGCAAGGATGATGCGTTCAACCTGGTTCTTGTTTGACCAGCGGTAATGGAAATGGAAAATCAGCGATATCGAATCCTGGAAACCATCCATAAACCGGTTTCCCGTTGCCGCATTAAGGGTGCGGTGAAATCGGCTATCAAGTTCTGAAAACTCGATAAAACGGGTATCGATCTCTTTGCGTAACTGAATATGTTCCTAGCGAATACGCAGCATCTTGCCCCAGAACGGGGCTTCCTTGGGGATCGCAAATACTGCACTGATCGCGCGTGTTTCAAACATCTGGCGCACTTCATGCAGCTCAAGGGCATATTGCTCGGTAAAGCCTTCCAGAATCCAGCTGCGCTGTGGTTCTTTGCGAATGAAACCAAACCGGCTTAGCCCGATCAAAAATTCTCGAATGGTTGTATTTGAAACCCCGAACTGACGGGCCAGAACCGCTTCGCGAAGGCGACTGCCCGGGGGTGGTTGTGTGGTTCGAAGCCACATCATGAAATCGGTTTCAAGTTGTTCTTCAAGGCTTCGGATATCGGCGTTTGAAAAGTAATCCGACTTGGCCGTCTTGCGCAAAAACACGACCGGAAACCTGTCCTCGGCGACAAGACCGATCTCGCGTGCACGTTGCAGGATACTGCGCGCCAATGTCCGGCTGACCCCCAGCAACCTTGCCAATCCGGATATGGATTCCGGGCAATTTCCGACCGCCACACTATCAAGCCAGGTATTGAAGCTTGTCTTGAATTTCTGATCCGAACGCGCCACCAAAGCCCCTGTCTTTATGGATGTTTTTTAAGCATTAAAGACAGTTGAGGTGATTGGCAACTGTTCCCTAAGATCACGTGGAAAAACAAAAAATAAAAATACCCACAATCAAGGAGGACTAAATGTTCACTCGGAAATTGTCCCGTACGCTTCTGATGGGATTGACGGCTTTTGCAACTCTTGCTGGAATGTCACAGGCATCCAATGCGCAAGAAGTCCTGAAATTCGGCCATGTTTACGAGGTCGATACCCCCTATCACCGCGCCGCACTTGAAGCCGCCTCGCTGTTTTCGGAACGTACAAACGGGCGCTATGAAATCAAGGTCTATCCGGCATCCCAGCTTGGCAAGGAAGCCGCCATCAACGAAGCCCTGACCCTTGGTTCAATCGATATCATTTATACCGGTGTTGCCTATCTCGGGCAGACTTATCCGCCGATCTCGATCTCGGATTATCCCTTTGCCCTGCGCGGCTATGATCATTGGTCGAACTACGTCAAATCTGATCTGTTTGCCGAATTGTCCAAAGAATATACCGACGTCACCGGCAACCAGATCGCAGGCCTTGTTTACTATGGCGCACGCCATGTCACGTCCAACAAACCGGTCCTGACCCCGGCGGATATGAAGGGCCTGAAAATCCGTACGCCCAATGCACCGGCCTATCAGATGTTCCCCAAGGAAACCGGTGCCAACCCGACACCTATGGCCTTTTCCGAAGTCTATCTTGCCTTGCAGCAAGGTGTCGTTGACGCGCAGGAAAACCCGCTTCCGACCATCAAGTTCAAAAAGTTCTATGAAGTTCAGTCAAACATCAATCTGACCGGCCATATCATCAACTCGCTGATCATGCTGGTTTCGCCTTCGACCATGTCGAAGCTGGGCGATGAAGACGGGAAGCTGTTGCTTGATACCCTTCAGGAAGCCGGCATTCACGCATCCGATGAAATCGTCAAAAGCGAAAACGAACTGGCTGACTGGTTCACCACACAGGGCGTTACCGTCAACAAGGTTGATCGTGGTCCGTTCATTGATGTCATTGCCCCGCGCCTGAAAAGCGCCGACATGCCTTGGGATCCGGAAATTTATGAACGCCTGCAGGCGATCAAGGGCTAATTCTGCCTGATCTTTCCATCCCAAATCCGGCCGGGGGAAGTCTTTTCCCCCGGTTACGCCATGTCCCGTGCCCAACGGAGAGACAAAAATGTCCGACATCAACGGGGATCTTTTCAAGGAACAGGAACAACAAGAAGCCGAAACGAACTTCCGCCTGAACATCACCTGGGCCGACTTTCCGGCTTTACTGGTGTTCTGTGCTTTGTTCGTCACGGTGTTCCTGCAATTCTTTACCCGCTACGTCCTGAATGACTCACTGGCCTGGACCGAGGAAGTCGCACGTTACCTGCTTATTCTTCTGGCCTTTGTCGGTGCGATAAAATGCCAGCTTGTCGACAGCCATATCCGCCTTGAATTTATCGACAAACTTGCCGGGCGGGGACTGACCAAGCTCAAACTCGTCGCACTGTTGCTGTCGTCGGGCTTCTTTGGCTTTGCCATCTATTCCCTGAATGAGCTGATGACCAAGACCTCCTACCAAAAGATGGTCTCTCTGCCGCTTCCCAAATACTACTTCTATGGATTGATCCTGGCGGCCCTTGGCGTCCTTTTGGCGGTCCATCTTTACCAGATTTATCTTTTGCTGCGGAGAACGCGCTGATGAGTTTCATTCTTCTTCTGGTATCGCTGGTCGTCCTGATCGCCCTGCGCTTGCCAATTGCCGTGGCACTTGGCCTTTCCTCGCTGCTTTATATCCTGCTCGAAGGTATGCCGCCTGTTGTTCTGCTCCATAACATGATCAACGGCATGAACAGCTTTCCGCTTTTGGCGATCCCGTTCTTTATTCTCGCTGGCGGTTTGATGAACTCGGCCGGTATCACCAGCAGGATTTTTGCCTTTGCCCGCGCCCTTGTCGGCTGGACCCACGGTGGGTTGGGCCATGTGAATATCGGCGCCAGTATTGTGTTTGCCGGCATGTCGGGTGCCGCTGTTGCCGACGCCGGCGGCCTTGGTTCAATTGAAATCAAGGCCATGCGTGACGCCGGATATGATGATGACTTTTCGGTCGGCATCACGGCCGCATCCTCGACCATCGGCCCGATCATTCCGCCTTCGCTGCCGCTTGTTATTTTTGGCGTCATGGCCTCGGTCTCAATCGGGGAACTGTTTGTTGCGGGCATCATCCCGGGCCTTCTGATGGCCCTGTCCCTGATGATCATGGTCTGGTGGATGGCGCGTAAACGCAACTATCCGCGTGACGTTGCCTTCAGCCCGAAGCTTGTCGGTTCGACCTTCAAAACCGCCTTTCTGCCGCTTCTGACCCCGGTCATCATTGTTGGTGGCATCGCATCGGGCATGTTCACCCCAACCGAAGCCGCCGTTTGCGCAGCAAGCTATGCCATCCTTCTGGGCATGGCGGTTTACCGGACCCTAAGCTGGAAAAAGTTGATCCGGGTTTCGATCGACACCATCGAAACCACCGCCTCGATCTTGCTGATTGTCGGAACGGCAAGTGTCTTTGCCTGGATCCTTGCTGCCAATCAGGCCGCGGTTGTGTTTTCTGAAACACTGCTTGGCCTGACACAGAACAAGGCCCTGATCCTTCTGATCATTACCCTGATCGTGCTTGTGATCGGCCTGTTCATGGAAACTATTGCTGCAATTTCCATTCTGGTTCCGGTCTTGCTGCCCGTCTCGTTGCAGCTTGGCATCGACCCGATCCATCTTGGCATCATCGTCATCCTCAACCTGATGATCGGTCTTCTGACACCGCCCATCGGCATGGTGCTTTATGTGTTGTCCAAGGTATCAGTCATTCCGTTCGAACGCTGTGCCAAGGCCACGATGCCGTTCCTGATCCCGCTGATCGCTGTGTTGCTGCTTTTGACCTATGTGCCTTCGATCACCCTGTTCTTGCCTGAACTTCTTTATCGGCAATAAAACACGAAGATAAATGCAAATGACCCAATCTTCACCCATCAGCATTCTGTTGCATCCCGGCGACAATGTCGAAATTGCGCTGGCGGACCTGAAAGCCGGGACAGAACTTTCGCAAATTTCTGTCCCCCTGAACGCCGCGGTCACACGTGGCCATAAAATTGCGATACGTCCAATTGCCACCGGCCAATCTGTTTTGCGCTATGGCCAGATCATCGGCGTTGCAACGGCGGACATCAAACCCGGCGATCATGTTCATACCCACAATCTGGGTATGAGCGACCATCGCCAGAGTTACGATTTCAGCAAAGACGCCAAACCTTTGCCGCCCATTTCGGACGACCGGTTTTTCATGGGCTATCCGCGCAGTGACGGGCGCTTTGGCACCCGGAACTATATCGGTGTTCTGACATCGGTGAATTGCTCGGGCAGTGTGGCGCGCTTCATTGCCGAACAGGCGGAAAAGACCGGCTGGTTTGCCGAACTTGAAAATGTTGATGGTATTGTGCCAATCGTTCATGGCAGTGGATGTGGCATGGGCCGCCATGACGAGGGTTATGACACCCTGTTTCGCACCCTTGCGGGCTATGCCAAACATCCGAACTTTGGCGGCATCCTCCTGGTTGGTCTGGGCTGCGAGGCAATGCAGGTCGAAGACCTTGTGGGTGCTGAAAAACTGCGTCATGACGGCAATTTCCATTACATGACCATCCAGAACAGTGGCGGCACACGCCAAACTGTCGAACGCGGTGTTGATATTGTTCGTGATCTGGCCCTGCGCGCCAATCAGGCCAAGCGGGTGCGCGCACCGGCATCCGAACTGATTGTTGGTCTGCAATGTGGTGGATCGGATGGATATTCCGGCATTACTGCCAATCCGGCACTCGGCTATGCGTCCGATTTGCTGGTCCGTCACGGCGGTACCACCATCCTGTCGGAAACCCCGGAAATATACGGGGCAGAACATCTTCTGACCCGACGCGCCATCAATGACGAAGTTGGCCAGAAACTGGTCGACCGGATTTTATGGTGGGAAAACTACACATCGGTGCGCGGCGGCGAAATGAACAATAACCCGTCACCCGGCAACAAACGGGGTGGCTTGACCACGATTCTGGAAAAGTCACTGGGTGCTGTCGCCAAGGGTGGCACAGCCCCCCTGACCGATGTCTATGAGTTCGGCCAGATCATCACCAACAAGGGCTTTGTCTTCATGGACAGCCCCGGCTACGACCCGTGTTCTGTCACCGGTCAAATCGCAAGCGGCGCAACCCTGATTGCCTTTACAACCGGTCGCGGATCGGTGTCGGGCTATGTGCCAAGCCCTTGCATCAAGCTTGCCACCAACAGCACGATGTATGAAAACATGTCCGAAGACATGGACATCAATTGCGGAACCATTGTCGATGGCGCGATCACCATTGAAGACAAAGGTCGCGAAATATTCGACCTGTTCCTTGAAATTGCATCGGGCACCAAAAGCAAAAGCGAGGCCCTCGGCTTTGGCAGTGCGGAATTTGTCCCCTGGCAAATCGGGGCTGTGATGTAGGCATCGCAAGCCCCGAAACCGGGACTGCCTTATCGATCCTTCACCGACGATGGCGCTCACAATCGGCCAGAACTGTTAGGCGGGGCAGCCGGATGGCCCCGCCAATACCTTGTCGCAACGAGGTAATAAAAGATCAATCAACCACAAACAGGGTCGCGCCGGTCTCGGTTGAAGAACGATGTGCCTCGGCATTATCAGCCACCTGATAGCTCATACCCGGCTTCAACGCATAAGTCCGGCCATCTTCAAGCTCTGTCACAAGCTCGCCTTCAAGACACAGTAAAATATGCCCCTTCGAACACCAGTGATCGGCCAGATAGCCCGCTGAATATTGCACCATCCGCACCCGGATCGGACCGAAATTGCAGGTCCGCCAGGTTGCCATCCCGGTTTCGCCGCGATGTTCGGTTGGCTCGATACTGGACCAGTCGGTCGTGCCAAAGGGCAGATCGGAGATATTCATAAAAGGGGATCTTTCGAAATGAAGTGTGGGGCGCATTTTCCGATGCCGGAAAACGCCGATAAGGTAGGGGTTTTGCCCAAACAGCGTCAATCACCTTAATCAACCACTCCCCATATCAGTTAAACGCGGTATTAATCTTTAACCTATAGGCAGATAGTTGGTAATCAACGAGTCGTACCAAGAGGCTGTCCCGATCTTGTTACCTGCAACCATTGCCACCAATCAGGATTATTCCGCCAGACGTCTGGCGGAAATGCGCAGCGCGTTGGGCAACAGCCTGACGGGGGATAACTTTTGCGTTGTGGTTACAGGGTCTTATGGACGGCACGAGGCATCCGATCAATCCGACCTTGATTACTTCATCATCGGGCGCGAAGCCGAACGTGATCTTGCCCCGCATCAGGAAGTCGCCGATATCCTTGGCAAAATGGTCACCAAGAAACCGGCGGTAAACGGTCCGTTTTCATCCTATGTCACCGCCGAAGAACTGGTGAACCGCATCGGTCTTGATGGCGATACCAACTCGATCACCACCCGGCGGCTGCTGTTCCTTCTGGAATGCGAATGGCTTTATAACGAGGCCGGCAAACGCAAATTCTTTGATGACCTGATTGCCAATTACGTCACCACATCCGTAACCCGGGAATCAATTGCGCGCTTTCTGGTCAATGACGTGATCCGTTATTACCGGACCATCAGTGTCGATTTTGAAATCAAAACCCGCGAAGGCGATGCCAGCAAGGCATGGGCACCGCGCCGACTGAAACTCGTCTTTTCCCGAAAAATGCTTTACTTCGGCGGCATTATTGCGGCTGCTGAAACCGCAGGCCGTGATTACACGGGAAAACGGGAAAAACTGTCGGAACTTTTACAGCTGCCGCCAATCACCCGTTTACAAACCGTATTTGGCGAAAAAAGCCTGCCTGCCCTTGATCTTTATGACCGCTTCCTGCGCGAATTGTCCGACCCCGAAGTGCGCGCACGCCTTGATGGCGTTGGCCCGCATGATCGCAACGATGCCGAATTGCGATCCCTGCTTGATGCCGGCAAGGACTTCTCGCGCGAACTGATCAAACTGCTGAATGATCGTTACGGTCCGGATCATCCGATCCACGAAGCCCTTTTGATGTAACGGCTCAGACCACGGCCTGACGCGTTTTCGTCACGTGCTTGTGGTAATTGGCCCGATCAAGGTCATGCACTTCGACGGTAAACTGCACCGCATAATCACCGACCAGCCATTCCAGACGATCGCGCAACACGGCAAGGGCTGCTTCACCGGTGGCAAATTTCATCTGAGTGCTTCGCCCCGACAGCAACCGGATATCTAGATGCACCATCGCGTGACTGTCATTGCCATCGGCAATCACCACATTTTCCAGCGGTGAAATCCGGGTCTTGAAGGACTCAAGCTCCGCGTCGGCTTCGCGGGCAACGACATAGTGTAAATCAACGGCCAGCTTCGGCAATTCATCAGCAATCGGAAGCTTGGCGGAATATTCGATTTCAAGTTGGGGCATGGTGGCAATCTCTATGGTGGGGATGAATTTTTCTACCAAGAAACCCGTAACTTGAACACAAAAAAGCCGGTCCGAATGAACGGACCGGCTTTGATGCAAATCGGCAAATACCGATTAGTAGCGGTAATGATCCGGCTTGAACGGACCAGCCTGCGGAACGCCGATATATTCGGCCTGTTCGCTGGAAAGCTTGGTCAGTTTCACGCCAAGACGGTCAAGGTGCAGGGCTGCAACTTTCTCATCAAGGTGTTTCGGCAGGACATAAACCTTGTTTTCGTAGTTGCCGTGGTTTTTCCAAAGCTCGATCTGTGCCAGCACCTGGTTGGTGAAGGAAGCAGACATAACAAAGCTCGGGTGACCGGTTGCGCAACCAAGGTTGACCAGACGGCCTTCGGCCAGAACGATCAGACGCTTGCCATCCGGGAATTCGACTTCGTCGACCTGCGGCTTGACGTTGTCCCACTTGTAGTTACGCAGCGAACCGATCTGGATTTCGGAATCGAAGTGACCGATGTTGCAAACAATTGCGCGGTCTTTCATCGCACGCATGTGGTCAAGCGTGATGATGTCGATGTTACCGGTGGTGGTGACAAAGATATCGCCAACCGGTGCAGCGTCTTCCATGGTGGTGACTTCGTAACCTTCCATCGCGGCCTGCAATGCGCAGATCGGATCGATTTCGGTCACGAGAACACGGGCACCTTGGCTGCGCATCGAAGCAGCAGAACCTTTGCCCACGTCGCCAAAGCCGGCAACAACAGCAATCTTGCCCGCAACCATCACGTCGGTTGCGCGTTTGATGCCATCAACAAGCGACTCACGGCAACCATACAGGTTGTCGAATTTCGACTTGGTGACCGAGTCATTGACGTTGATCGCCGGAACCTTAAGGGTGCCTTTTTTCGCCATTTCATAAAGGCGGTGAACACCGGTGGTGGTTTCTTCCGACAGACCTTTGATGTCTTCAAGAAGTTCCGGATACTTGTCGTGGATCAGCTGGGTAACGTCGCCGCCATCGTCAAGAATAAGGTTCGGCTTCCAGCCGTCCGGGCCGGAAATGGTCTGCTCGATGCACCACCAGAATTCTTCCTCGGTTTCGCCTTTCCAGGCAAATACCGGGATTTCAGCAGCAGCAATCGCCGCAGCAGCCTGATCCTGGGTCGAGAAGATGTTGCACGAAGACCAGCGAACTTCTGCACCAAGTGCCGTCAGGGTCTCGATCAGAACCGCGGTCTGAATGGTCATGTGCAGGCAACCGACGATACGTGCGCCAGCAAGCGGCTGTGAGCTGCCATACTCTTCGCGCAGCGCCATCAGGCCCGGCATCTCGGTTTCAGCAATCGCGATTTCCTTGCGGCCCCAACCGGCCAGCGAGATGTCTGCGACCTTGTAATCGGTAAAGTTCGACATGTCGTCTCCAATCAAACAGGAATGGCGCATCCGCCACGGACTTCTGTCCTGCCGATACGCCGAGAAATTCTGTTGCGATCATTTCCCTGACCGCGATGGGTCACATATAAAGATTTCTTTATATCGTTTTCAAGTCTTTTTTTGCCCGAATGCAAAACATGCTGCATTCCACAGGCAATCACGCCCCGAAATCCGTCGGACTTCGTGGTGAAAGACCGGGACAGCGCAAGGCAGTCCCCTATGTCGTGATACATAATGCGCCAAACAAGGCCGTGACCAACCGGCCAGACCTCGCCGCTCTGAATCCGCAATCAGGCAAGATCGTTGAAATCATCAAGCATCATGGCGATGCGGGCCGAATCCCACTGTTCCATCACGCGGCTGGCCTGATGTTCGGAATTGCGGGTATCAAGGCGGCGCAACCGCTGTTTAACCGGTAAAAGATTGACCGGCGACATCGAAAGGTTACGCAAACCAAACCCGATGAAAAGCGGCACATAGCGCGGATCACCCGCCATCTCGCCACAGACACTAACCGGGATATCGCGTTCGCCCGCCACCCGGATGACATCCCGGATCAACCGCAAAACCGCCGGGTTAAGCGGATCATAAAGCCCCGCCACCTGATCATCGGTCCGGTCAATCGCAAGGGTATATTGCGTAAGGTCATTGGTGCCGATGGCAAAGAAATCGCATTCCCGCGAAAGGGTATCGATGGCAATCGCCGCTGCCGGAATTTCAATCATCGCGCCCAGTGGCGGCAATGTTTCCGGGATGGCATGCCCGTCCTTGCGTAGGCGTCTGGCCACCGCTTCGTAAATCTGGCGCGCCCGGGTCATTTCATGCACCCCGACCACCATCGGGATCAGAACCCGGATCGGACCATGCAAGGATGCACGCAAAATGGCGGCAAACTGTGCTTCGAGAAGTTCGGATTTCCGAAGTGACAACCGGATGCCGCGCAATCCCAATGCCGGGTTCGGTCCCGAACCCATTTCATTTTGCAGGGCCACCGCAAGCTTTTCCCCGCCAATATCAAGGGTACGGATCGTCACCGGCTTGCCGCCCATCCGTTTTACAATATCGGCCAGTTCTTCGTATTGCTCGTCTTCGTCGGGCAGGTAATCCTTGTTCATGAACATGAATTCACTGCGCAAAAGCCCGATGCCCGTCGCGCCGTTTTCAAGGGCAGCCGAAAGTTCAATCGGCAATTCGATATTGGCATGAAGATCAATATCAACCCCGTCGCGCGTTGCCGATGGCACATCACGAAGGGATGCCAGCTTGTCACGTGCGGCAAGCCAGTCTGTGCGCCGTTGACTGTAATGCGCAATATCGGCCTCGGATGGTGACAGGATCACTTCACCCCGTCCGCCGTCGACAATGATCTGATCACCGCCCGATACACCGCGAATAATATCCGCAGCCCCCAATACCGCCGGAATACCAAGGGATCGCGCCATAATCGCTGTATGGCCCTCTGCCCCGCCAAGGGCGGTGACAAAGGCGGTTAACTGACCCGGCTCGAACCGGGCCATATCAGCCGGACTGACATCCTCGGCAATCAGGATCGAGCCCTTCGGGGCCTTGTCCACCGCCCGGTCGGTTTCCCCCATCAGACAGCGCATCAGGCGCAGGCCAACCTCGCGAATATCAGTGGCACGCGCCGCGATATAGCGATCATCCATTCCCGAAAACTGGGTGGCGATGGCGTCAATCACCTCGCTGACCGCATGAACCGCATTCAGCTTGCGCGAAACAATCAGTTCTTCCGCCCCGCGGACAAGGCGCGACTGTGTAAGCATGTGGATATAGGCATCCAGAAGGAAGCCAAGCTCCTCGGATGCGGCACTGTCGGCGGTCGATGATTGGGATTTAAGGCGTTTAAGCTGATCGATGCTTTCGGAAACGCCGTCATGCAGGCGTTTGCATTCGGCCTGAACCGCGTCCTCGGCAATCGGTTTACGGCTGACCTGGATATATTGGCGATCCAGAACAAAGGCCCGACCAATCACGATGCCGCCCGATGCGCCCAATCCGGTAATAACCCGCCGGACGCCGGTTGAATGGTCTTCTGGTATGGTTTGGTCTTTTGGCGGAACTTGCAAACCTGGGGTCAGAACCTGTTCTTGTTGTTTTCCCGAAAGTCAGAAGTCTCTGGTCTTTGAAGTCCGGTTATTCTTCGTCGAATTTCGCATCAACCAGTTCGTTAAGGGCCTCTATCGCCTTAACCGCGTCCGGTCCGGTGGCTTCGACCTCGATCTCGGTGCCAATCGATGCGGCAAGCATCATAAGACCCATGATCGACACGCCCGAAACTTCGGTGCCCCGATTGCGCACCATAATGCTGGATTCGAATTCACCAGCCAGTTTAACAAATTTCGCAGCCGCCCGCGCGTGCAAACCGCGCTGGTTGCTAATCGTAAGGATACGTTTTTCCTTTTGCGCCATCTATGTCCCCGCCAGCCGGATGCTTGATCGCACCACATCCGGCCTTCTTATTTTTGTTACCGTCTTATTCCTCGCCACTCAGAAGACGCGACGCAACGTTGATATATTTACGCCCGGCGTCCTGAGCCGCATTGACCGTCTCGGCCAGCGTCCCGTCAATACGCACTGATGCCAGTTTGATCAGCAAAGGTAAATTAACCCCTGCGATCACTTCGACATGTGCCTGTTCCATGATGGAAATTGCCAGGTTCGAAGGAGTCCCGCCAAACATGTCCGTCAAAAGGACAACACCCTTGCCGCTATCGACTTTTTCGACGCTGGCAAGAATGTCCGAACGGCGTTGCTCCATGTCGTCATCCGGTCCGATACAGACCGCTGCGACATTTTCCTGCTCGCCAACGACGTGCTGCAAGGCAGATACGAACTCTTTCGCGAGATCGCCATGGGTGACCAGCACCATCCCGATCATGCAGTTTTCTCCATATTATTCACTCCCCCGATGCCGGTTCGTCTGGTTTGTCCCGATGCCCGAGATGTGTGTCATATCCCAGATCGGCAATCCAGTCATTGAGTATCCGTGCGATATAAACCGAACGATGTTGTCCACCCGTACATCCGATTGCGATGGTCAGGTAGCTTTTCCCTTCTTGCGCATAGCGCGGCAGGATCGGCTCCAGCATTGCTTTCAGACGGGTCACAAACCCGGAGAAGTCCGGGTCTTCTTCAATATATTTGCCTACCCGATCATTCATCCCGGTCAGCAGGCGAAGCTCGGGATCATAATGCGGGTTGCGCAGAAAGCGAACGTCAAAAACCAGATCGGCCTCTGCGGGCACCCCTTGGCGGAACGAAAAGCTTTTGACAAAGATCGCCATGCCTTCGTTTTCGCCAATATCAAACTGGTCCTGAAGAATCTTGCGAAGCTCGGCCGATTTCATCCGCGATGTATCAATCCGCATGTCCGCCGTCGCCGCAATCGGCGCCATCAGGCGTTTTTCATGCTCGATCGCATCAACCAGCGGCCGGTCATGGCTTAAGGGATGCGGACGCCGGGTCTCGGTAAAGCGCCGCTGAAGGACTGATGTCTCGGCATCGACATAGATCATCATAGGCACCATGCCGGTCTGCTTGCGCAGACGTTCGACAATCTCGACAAACTGATCAACGCCGAAATCACGGGTACGGATATCAAGCCCGATGGCAATCGGACGATCCGGGTGGCAATCACTGGGCACCAATGCCGACAACATCCGAAGCGGCAGGTTATCCACCGCATCAAACCCGAAATCCTCAAGAATCTTCAAAGTGGTGGTGCGTCCTGCCCCCGACACACCGGTCACAAGGACAAGACCGCTTTTGCCATCAAAGCTGCCGGGTGCGGCATTCTGGTCATCACGGGATTGGTCGGAGGTCTTTTGCAAAACAGCTTCCCTAGGATTCAAGTCGCAATTCATCGGTCGCAAGCGCCAAAGCTATCCTGATCTTGGCCTCAATCGCCAGATCGGATGCACATAATGTCCAACGCGGGACAGTTATGCCACAAATCTCTTCTGATGCGTAATCAGGCATCCTATCAACAAGATCACAATCCTCGACCAGATCAATCAAAACCCTGACATCGCCCTGGTCCCGGTAGGGCAATCCGCGCACGATGCCAATCCCGCGCACTTCGCACAACCCGGCAATCGTCGGCGGTGCGGTCGCAATCAGCCGTCCGTCACGTGCGGTAACGTCTGTCCGATCATCAGCGATCAGAAAGGCCCCCGCATTGATCAAGCGCAGAGAAATACTGGATTTACCTGAACCGGACGCACCGCGCAGCAAAAGCGCGTGCTCACCAATCCCGATACAATTTGCATGAAGCTGGGACATAATCCCGAAACGATGCGGGGATGGACGTTTGTTGTCAAACACCAAACATGCAGACCTACCCTCCCGCATAAGCGTTTGGCGGTTTTTAACGCGGGAACGCCCTATTTCTGCGGCAGGTGGATGGTAAAGATCGCCCCTTTGACCTCGCCGTCAACCAAGCGATTCTGCGCCCCGAGTTCACCATTATGGGCGGAAATAATCCGTTTGGAGATCGAAAGACCAAGGCCGGAATGCTGGCCGAATTTCTCGGTCGCCGGGCGCTCTGTATAGAAGCGGTTAAAGATCGCCTCTTCCTTGCCCGGCGGAATGCCCGGCCCGTCATCCTCGATCGTGATCACAACACGATCCTTGTCCTGCCAGGCGCGAACACGGACTTCACCCCCCTCGGGACTAAAGGTAATCGCATTTGAAATCAGGTTTCTGAACACCTGGGTCAAACGGCTTTCAAGCGCCGGAACATGCAAATCTTCGGGCACCGAAACCTTGATACGCGGGCCGGATGGATCGGCGTTATAAAGTTCGCCCAGCGTTTGCAGCAGAACACGCAAATCAACATCTTCGCTTTCGGCACGCGAAAGTTCGGCATCCATGCGCGAATAATCGGAAATGTCACTGATCAGTCGATCAAGGCGCTGCACGTCTTCGGCGATGATTTCCATCAGGCGGCGCTGGCGTTCCGGGTCCTTAAGGCGGGTCGCGGTTTCGACCGCACTGCGAAGCGACGTCAGCGGGTTTTTGATCTCGTGCGCCACGTCGGCGGCAAACCGTTCAATCGCATCCATACGATCCCAAAGGGTTTCGGTCATATCGCGAAGCGTGGTCGAAAGATCGCCAATCTCGTCGCGCCGGTCCGAAAGATCGGGGATGGTGAACTGCCGGTTCTTGCTGCGCCGGACCCGTTCGGCGGCCCGCGCCAACCGGTTAAGCGGCCGGGTGATCACCCCGGCCAGATAAATCGACAGCAACACCGTGATCCCGAACGCAAAAACAAAGATTTTCAGGATATCAAGCCGAACCGCATGCAGCGCACTTTCAATCTGCTCGCCGCTTTTGGTCAGCATCACCGATGCCAAAACCTGCTTGAACCGTGCCACCGGCACAGACACCGACAATACCCGGCGTCCCTGGCTATCAACCCGCACCACACCACGCGAATAGCCCGCAAGTGCGGCGCGGACTTCCGGGTAATCGGCCGCACTGGCGACCGGCGGATCAACATAAAGTGGCAGCGGCTGTTCGCCTTCAAACAGGGTCAAAAGCCCGTCGGTCAGGGTGCGCATGATATCTGCAAAGGCATCTTCATCGCCCGGTGCCGGAAGGTCTTCGGCCTGAATGGTGCCCGCGCCAAATGACTGGATATTGCGGCTATCAGCCATCAGTTTGCCGTTGGTGGCAAACAGGCGCGTGCGCGCCCCGGTAATGCCTACAAGACGGCGCACCATTTCGCGGGCGACTTCAAGTTTCACGCGGTTGGTTGCATCATCTTCGGAACTGACAGCGGATGTCGAAAGGGCGGCGGCATACATCTCGGCCTGAACGGCCATGGCTTCAAGTTCGGAATGAATGAGTTCCTGCTTATAGCGCCCCAGATACAGAATACCCGCCACCAGCACAAACAAAGCCAGCGCATTCACCGCCAGAATGCGCCAGGTCAAAGGGGAAAACAGCCCGTGGCGTTCCTCTATGCGTGCCGTCCGTGTTTCGGACTGGCTTGTCGTCTGGTCCTGATCGCCAGCGCTTAGATCGCTCATTCAAACCTGCATAACTGACCCGGATTGATCGGGTCTGCAAAATCAATGATGCCGGAACATGGTTGTTCCGGCATCAGAATCCATCAAATCAGCCTGCCACAGTGGCAGAATCACGATACCGATAGCCGACACCATACAGGGTCTCGATTTCCTTGAATTCCTTGTCGGTTTCACGGAACTTCTTTCGCAGGCGCTTGATGTGGCTGTCGATGGTACGGTCATCGACATAGATATGTTCGCCGTAAGCCGCATCGATCAGCTGATCACGGTTTTTCACATGGCCCGGATGTTTCGCAAGTGCCTGGATCAACAGGAACTCGGTCACGGTCAGGTTGACATGCTGACCTTTCCAGCTGCACATGTGGCGCGACGGATCAAGAACCAGATCACCACGCTGCAACACGTCATCGGACCCGTTCGGGCGAACACCACCCGCCCGCATGATCTCCGAACGACGCAACAGGGTGCGGATACGCTCAATCAGCAAACGCTGGGAAAACGGCTTTTTGATATAATCGTCTGCACCCATGCGCAGGCCGGTCAGTTCATCAACCTCGTCATCTTTCGAGGTCAGGAAAATAACCGGCATTTCGGTTTTCTTGCGCAGATGGGTCAGAAGCTCCAGTCCGTCCATACGCGGCATCTTGATATCAAGTACCGCAAGATCCGGCTCTTCCTTGGTCAGGGCATGAAGCGCCTCCGAACCATCGGAATATGTCAGGACCTCATAACCTTCTTCTTCCAAAGCCATGGATACAGACGTCAGGATATTCCGGTCGTCATCAACAAGTGCGATCTTACTCACCTGGACCTCTTCATCTGGACAGATAAAATTCGTTCATTCATCGGGTGACTATACAATTTACATTCCAATGTGGCGAAAAAATAACCGCTTGCGGCATAATTAAGGCTATTCAAATACACTGATACGTCTCGCCACAGATCACCTCATATATTGACTTTGCGTCATCCCGCCCAATAACAATCACCCCATCAGGGCAAATGCACGTATCCATCAGGAAACGCGCGAAACACAAAAAGGGTCCCGAACGGGATCGGAGGCCGCAATTTTTTACTGGTTACGCAATTTCAGTCGCGCAAGCCTGACCGTTGCAGGCACGCTGATTTCCGCACTGGTGGTCTGGCTGGCCGTCAGTTCGACCGGGAATCTGACCATTCGCGAACTCGAAACCACCAGTCAGGCCCGCCTTGCCCTTTATGACAGCTCGTTGCGGGCCGCCATTGATCGCTATCGTTACCTGCCCTATGTGGTCGCCCGCCACCATCAGGTGATCGAGGCGATCTTTGATCCCAAATCGGCCCAGACCGCCAATCTCTATCTTGAACGGGTCAATAACCGTTCAGGGGCAGCCGCCCTTTATGTTCTCGATAAAACCGGGGTCACGGTCGCATCAAGCAACTGGAACACCCCGGACAGTTTCGTTGGCGAAGATTATTCATTCCGCCCCTATTACAGTCTGGCCCTTGCCGGGAACGAAGGGTTCTTTTTCGGGATCGGTGTCACCACCGGACGCGCCGGGGTCTTCATTTCCAATCCGATTTTCCAGCATGGCGAAATCATCGGTGTGGTCGTCGTCAAACTCGAACTCGATGAAGTGGAAATGAACTGGCAGGAAGGCGGTGAAACCGTCTTTGTCGCCGATGCCGATGGCGTAATTACCCTGACCAGTCGCGGCGACTGGAAATATCGCACCCTGTCGCCCCTCTCTGATGCTGATCGCACCCGCATCATGCGAAACCGCCAATATCCCGGTCGCGAACTGACATCACTGAATGTCGGGCAACAGTTATCCAAGGGATCAGGCATCGTCACCATCAGTTCACAACGCTACCTGTTTGACAGCAAACCCATCCGCGGCAGTGACTGGCGGATTTATTACCTGACCTCGATGGATCAGGTCACCGACCGTCAGGCCGCCGTCATGCTGATTGCCATCATTGGTGGCGGCATGATTGTTTTGCTGATCCTGTTCTTGCGCGAACGCGAACTCAAACTGGCCTCCCAGCGCGAAGCACGCGAACTTGAACGCATTCAGGCCCTAAATACCCGCCTTGAAGAAGAAATCACCGAACGGCGCAAGACCGAGGAAGAACTGCGCGGCACCCAGAACGAACTGGTTCAGGCCGGAAAACTCGCAGCCCTTGGTCAGATGTCGGCTGCCATCGCCCATGAAATCAATCAGCCGATTACCGCCATCCGCACATTCTGCGCCAGCGCCAAGCTGATGCTTGAACGTGGCAAAACCGACCAGCTTGATCAAAATATCAGCCAGATTTCATCGCTGACCGAACGCATGGGGGCCATCACAGGCCAGCTTAAAACATTCTCGCGCAAATCGACCGGCGTTCTCGAACCGGTTGACCTGAAGATCGCGTTGAACAACGCCCTTCAACTTCTAAGCCCGCAGCTTGATTCGGAAAATTGCACCCTTGAACGCAATGAAGCCGATCACCCCCTGATCATTCAGGCCGATCTGGTCCGCATCGAACAGATTTGCGTCAACATCATCCGCAATGCCCTTGATGCGATGGAAAACAGTGCGATCAAACGCATTTACATTGATCTTGCCGCCGATGCCGATGATGTCATCATGCACATCACCGATACAGGCCCCGGCATGAATGACGAAACCCTGTCACTGCTGTTTGACCCGTTCTTTACCACCAAGGACCCGGGACAGGGTGTCGGTTTGGGACTTTCGGTAACTTATGGCATTGTGCGGGACTTTGGCGGCACCATCAAAGCCTATAACACAACAACCGGCGGTGCCTGCTTTGAAGTAAGATTGCCGTTGCTCAGGGACAATAAACCGTGACTTCCACGCCTCAGACAGACGACCAGAACCCCAAGCCGCATATCATCATTGTCGATGATGATGCCGCCATGCGCATGGCCCTGTCGCAATGGCTGGAACTGTCTGATTTTTCTGTCACAGTCTATGAGGACGCCAATGCGGCCCTGCGCGATATCAAGCCCGATTTTCCCGGTGTCATCCTGACCGATGTGAAGATGCCCAAACTGGATGGCATCACCTTTACCAAATCCGTCCTGTCGGCCGATTCCGATATTCCCGTCATCTTGATGACTGGTCATGGCGACGTCCCGATGGCGGTCGAGGCGATGAAAAGTGGTGCCTATGACTTCGTTGAAAAGCCGTTCGAACCTAATGACATTGTCGAAAGCCTCGAACGCGCCATTGAAAAGCGCCGTCTGGTTCTGGAAAACCGGACCCTTCGCCAACAAATCGCCCAACGCGGCAGTCTTGAAAGTCGCCTGATCGGCAATTCTTTGCCCATGCGCGCCCTGAAAGACGAAATCGCCAACATCGCGCCCACCGAAGTCCCGATTCTGATTTCCGGGGAAACCGGCACCGGCAAGGAACTGGTCGCACGCGCCATTCATGATCTCAGCGACCGTCGCGCTGAAAAATTTGTCGCCGTAAACTGCGCTGCTATCCCCGAAACAACCGCCGAAAGTGAACTGTTCGGCCATGAAAAAGGGGCTTTTACCGGTGCTGTCGGCCAACGGATCGGCTGGATCGAACATGCGATTGGCGGGACGCTATTTTTGGATGAAATATCCAGCATGCCGCTTGCCCTTCAGGCCAAACTTCTGCGCGTCATCGAACAGCGTGAAGTCGTTCGGGTCGGATCAAACGCCCCGGTCAAGGTCGATTTCCGGCTGATCTGTGCCACCAACGAAGATCTGGTTGATGCGGTCAATGACCGCAAATTCCGCGAAGATCTGCTGTTTCGTATCAACACGTTTGAACTTGCCATCGCCCCGTTGCGTGATCGCAAGGATGACGTCGCACTGCTGTTTGACATCTTTGCCGAACGCGCTGCCGAACGGTTTGAACGCCCCTATGAACGCCTGACATCGGCCCTGATTGGCCAGCTTAAATCCCATGAATGGTCGGGCAATGTCCGCGAACTTAAAAACATGGCCGAACGTTATGTCCTTCTGGTCGGCAGTGCCGAAGAACGGTTCAAACGCCTGTTTAAAGGCGGTTTTGATCAGGTTCGCAAACCGGCCGGTGACTTTGCACTGGCTGATCAGGTCCGCGATTTCGAAGAACGCATCATCCGCGATGCGCTTGATCGTCATGACGGCAATGTCAAATCGGTGATGGAAGAACTCGACATCCCACGCCGAACCCTGAACGAGAAGATGAAAAAGCTCAATATTCGGCGCGACAAACCACTCTGAGCAATCTGCATATCGGCAAAAATCCGCCGATTAAAATCGGCATATCGGCGGAATATTGCCGATACATCAAATCAACTTAAAATAACGTATTGAATTTAAACAATATTTTTTATTTCCTTTTTGGCATACTCATTGCACATTCGAGTACCAAAATGATAAAATGACAAAAACACAGGGAGGAAGATCAAACAGCCAACCCATCCGGGTTGTCCAAATGGCTGTTTTTGTTGATCCAATCCCGTCACATGATTTCATCGGCCTGCCCCGAATGCACAGCACAAAGCTGGCAATGGCAGGACCCGGAAGCTGAAGGCTATTTGCCCGATTACGGCCGCACCGGATATCCGTGAAATCCAAGAATAACAGGCCATAACAATTGGCCGACCAAGAACGTGCAGAACCGAATTCTGAAGCGATCTTTATTAATTGGACATTAGAAGTGTTAACCCTAGGGAGGACTACCATGAAGCTCCGTACTCTGCTTACCGCAGCAGCCGCAGCCATGATGCTGACCGCGACTTCTGCTTCAGCACAGCAGCTTTCGATCGCAACCGGCGGGACCGGCGGCGTTTATTATCCGTATGGCGGCGGCCTTGCGGAACTGATCACCAAATATGTCGACGGCACCAGCGCCGTTGCCGAAGTTACCGGTGCATCGGTTGAAAACATGGGCCTCGTTTCCCGTGGCGACAGTGACATCGCAATCGGCCTGGCCGACACCGTTTATGCCGGCTACACCGGCACCGGTAAATTCGAAGGCCGCAAGCTCGACAACGTTCGCGCCCTGGCATCGATCTACCCGAACGCAGTTCAGCTCGTTACCCTTGCTGACAGCGGCATCAACAGCCTTGCCGACCTTAAAGGCAAACGCGTTTCCGTCGGCGCACCGGGTTCGGGTACCGAAGTTTCCGCTCAGACCCTGCTCGCAGCCAATGGCATCACCTATGATGACATCGAAGAACAGCGTCTGAACTTCAACGAAACCGCTGATGCGATCCGTGATGGTGACATCGATGCCGGTTTCTGGAGCGTAGGCCCGCCCACCAGCTCGATCCTGAACCTTGCAACCACCCGCAACATCAAGCTGATCGCGCTCACCGATGACGAGATCCTCAAGGCGCTTGATGCAGAACCGACCTTCGCACCTTACGCTCTGCGTAAAGGCATCTACGAAGGCGTAACCGCACCGGTTAACACCGTCTCAACCCCGAACGTTCTGTTTGTCAGCGACGAAATGGACGAAGAACTGGCGTACCAGATCACCAAGACCCTCTTTGAGAAAGTCGACGAACTGATCGCCATCCATCCGGCAGCCAACGACACCACCGTTGACTTCGCACTGGGTTCGACCCCGATCCCGATGCATCCGGGTGCACTTCGTTACTACGAAGAAACCGGTTTCCCGATTCCGGAAAAACTGCGTCCATGATTTCGCAAAAGTTCGGGCGGCCTCTTCTGGCCGCCCTTCTTCTCTCGGTCACGGCTTGCGCTGGCCCGGCCAGTCATACTGAAATCAAGCCCGGTACCACCGTCGATCATCTTGAGGTGATCGGCCAGAACGGATCGGTCCTTGCACGAACCGATATACCGCGTCAGTCCGGCTGGTGCCTTTATTGGAACCATTCTGTTACCGGGGATGGCGTGATCGACTGTTACGTAGACGATCTTGGCAAGATGGTTCTTCATCGCGCCTATCAACCCGACTTCGCGGCGGGACTGGGACACTTCCCGGGGCGCGGCGTTCTGACCAGCGCAGAAGGCGGGGGATACTGGATCGAAGATATCGACGAAGCGGTGCCGGGCAATGCCTATGTACTGCGCGTCGGGTCACTTGCGGTTAACCATCGTATCGTCACAACCGAAGGTGACGAAATCTATCTTTCAAAGATGGCTGAACACACGCGTGTCACCATCCGCCTTGATACCGGGGAATAAGTTTAATGTCTGAACCGGCACCGTTTCCGTCCATGACGGACAAATTGCCGCAGCCCAAACTGGTTGCACTGGCAATCTCGATTGTTGCTGTCGTCCTCTCCCTGTTCCAGATGTATGGTGCCGGGATCGAGCCGCTTGGTCTGTTCTATCAGCGCAGCATCCATCTTGCCTTCGTCATGTTCCTGACCTTCCTGATGTTTCCTGCATTTGGCAGCAACAAGAAGCGCGGAGCACTGGGATGGCTGATTGATATCGCCTTTCTGGCCGGTGCCTTTACCACGGGCTTTTATCTTTCCTTCTATCTTGATGCGATCATCAACCGCGCCGGTTTCTGGAGCGACACCGACCTGATCATCGGTGTGATTGCGACCATCACCGTGCTGGAAGCAAGCCGCCGCGCCGTTGGCCTTGGCATGACCGTGATCGGCGTTGTCGCCATCATCTATGCCCTGTCGGGCCCGCGTGGGGCGCTGCCTTGGCTTGGCGAATGGCTGCCCGGTATCCTTGCCCATCGCGGTGCCGATATTGATCGTCTTGTCGGTCAGCTTTACCTCGGCCAGGAGGGCATTTACGGCCTGCCGATGGGGGTTGCCGCGACCTATATCTTCATGTTCGTACTGTTCGGTGCGTTCCTTGAAGTCACCGGTGCGGGCAAATTCTTTATCGACATGGCCTATGCCGCAACTGGCAAAAAGGCTGGTGGCCCGGCCAAGGCCGCCGTTCTCGCATCGGCTGGCATGGGATCGATCAGTGGATCGGCCATTGCCAACGTTGTTACCACCGGCGCCTTTACCATTCCGCTGATGAAAAAGCTCGGCTATCGCCCCGCACAGGCCGGTGGCGTTGAAGCTGCTGCGTCCACCGGCGGTCAGATTACCCCGCCGCTGATGGGGGCTGGTGCCTTCCTGATTTCCGAATACACCCAGGTGCCGTATCTCGATATCGTCATGATCTCGATCTTCCCGGCGATCCTGTATCTCGGCACGGTTTATCTGTTCGTGCATATCGTTGCGCTGAAAAACGGCATGCGCGGTATGCCGGTCGAAGAACTTCCTGACTGGCGTGCGGTTCTCAAGGAAGGCTGGCAGTTCATCCTGCCGCTTGGCATCCTGATTTACCTGCTGGTTCTCAACATTTCGCCGATGCGCGTTGGTTTCTGGGCCATCATCTCGGTTATGGCGGTTGCTGCCCTGCGTTATGCCCTTTGGTATTTCGTGGTCGCCCCGCAAAACGGCGAAAACCCGACCCATGACGGCTTGAAAAAGGCCCTGGCAAACGGTGTCAAAATCACCATCGCGGCCCTTGAACTGGGCGCCAAAAATGCTGTCGCCGTTTCGATGGCCTGTGCGGTTGCCGGGATCATTGTTGGCGTTGTTGGCCTGACCGGCCTTGGCCTGAAATTCTCGTCGATGATGATCGCGTTTTCGGGTGGCAACATCGTTCTGGCGCTTGTTCTGGTTCTGCTGGCCAGCCTGATCCTCGGCATGGGTCTGCCGGTCACGGCATCCTATATCGTTCTGATCGTTCTGGTTGGTCCGGCCCTGTCGAACGAGTTTGGCATTCCGCTTCTGATCGCCCATCTTGTGGTCTTCTGGTACTCGCAGGACAGTAACGTGACACCGCCCATTGCGCTGGCCGGGTTTGCGGGGGCGGCAATCGCCAATGCAAGCCCCATGGAAACCAGTATTCAGGCCTGGAAATTCGCCAAGGGTCTGTATCTGATCCCGGCCTTCATGGTCTTCAATCCGGAAATCGTCCTGGGTGGTTCGATCCCGATCGTTCTGTGGACCGGCTTTACCGCCATCCTATGTCTGGTGGCCTTTGCCGCCGCACTTGAAGGCTACCTGTTCGATCACATGGACGTGGTTTCGCGTATCCTGATCGTTCCGGCCACGGTTGGCGTGTTCTATCCCGACATCAAGGCCGAGATCGCCGGCACCATCGTGCTTCTTGCGGTTCTTGGCTTGAACTGGTGGAAAAGCAAAAAGAACGGTGCAACCCCGACGGCGGTCGCAAGCTAATCCCCGTTAACCATCTTATTGAACAAAGCCCGCAGATTTTGTCTGCGGGCTTTTTCTTTGCATTCATCCCTGATCGACCTACCCGACCGGGCAGTAGACCATCCGGGTTTGAATCGATACAGTATTACTCATACAAATAAATCCAGCCCTGTACGCGCCCCTTTAACTCCGGAAACGTCACCTCCCATGCAGTTTCTTCTTCTGCTGCGTCAGGCCCCAAGGCAGCTTGCCTTTGGCGCATTGCACAGTTTCGGCTCATCCTTTGGTCAAACCTTTCTGGTTGCCCTTTTCGTGCCGTTCATTTCCGCCAGCCTGGGACTGAACGAAACCGAATTTGCCAATATCTATGCCGGGATCACCATTGGCAGCGCCCTGTGCCTGCCGGTTGTCGGGCGCTGGATCGACAAGGTCGATATCCTTGCCTACAGCCTTGCGACCATGGCGCTGCTTGCCCTTGGCTGTGTGATGATCTCGCTTGCCAGTAATGTCTGGATGCTGATTGCCGCCCTGTTTGTCTTGCGCCTCGCCGGACAGGGATTGATGACCCATGTCAGCATGACCGGCATCGCGCGCTATTTCAGCAAACATCGCGGACGCGCCCTGGCCGTGGCCAGTTTCGGCTTTCCTTTGGCCGAGGCCATCTTGCCTGCCACCTTGCTGGCCCTGATTGCGACCTTTGGCTGGCGCTATACCTATGCCGGATCGGCGGCCTTTATTGTCGGAATTTTGATCCCGCTTGCGATTGTTCTGATCAGGGGCGATCAGAAATTCCGCGCCGCCCCAACCCGCAAAGATAAAGCCACCGCCAAAACAACCACTGCTGCCAATGGCGAGTCGCAAACGACCCTTAATGCCGGGAACAGTATCGACTCGCCATCATCAGATCGCGAACATCCACGCCTGTTCAGATCACTTTATGTCTGGTTCTGCATGCCGATGCTGGCCGCACCGCCGCTGATCATGACCGCGCTGTTTTTCCATCAGGGGGCTATTTCAACCCACAAGGATATCGAACTTGGCTGGTTTGCCGCCGGGTTTACGGTTTTTGCCATCACGTCGGTGATGGGCGCCTTTGGCAGCGGCCCGTTGATTGACAAACATTCCGCCCGCCGCCTGTTTCCATGGCATCTGATCCCGATGATGGCTGGCATTATCGTGCTTGCCATCGGACAGCAACCATTTGTGATCCTGATTTATATGGGGCTGGTCGGCATTACAGTCGGATTCGCAACCACCTTGCGGACCGCCATCATCCCGGAACTGGTGCCACTCGATGAAATCGGCGCGGTGCGCAGCACACTGACCGCGGTCATGGTTCTGGCTTCCGCAATGGGACCGGCGATTTATGGCTGGATGTTTGCAGCTGATATATCGATCGAGGTGATGTTGATCGCGACCCTGATCGTCATGACCGCAATCAGTATTCTGTCCTGGCTGTCAGAACGACCGGGCTTTTACATTCCACCCGGCGTCAGCCCGCAAGACTCACATTAACTGAAAATCGGTACATCGAGTTTCGCGCGTCGAAAAATCAGATTGGTCTGGCAACAACGCATCGAGTTTCCCCATATCCGGTTAACATCGATGATGGCGCACAATCGAACTGGGTTGAATTGTGTCATATCGTCACGGATAGGAAACCCTTTGCCGATACTTGCAAAAGCCGCCCGGCAACGTGGCGCAAAAAAAATGGCCCGGATCACAAAGGTGACCGGGCCAGTCGGGAAAACAGCGTCAAATAGGGAGGAAGACGCTAGATAGAAATCGGTAGTCCAACAAACGGGAGCACCTCTTGGGGAGGAAACTCAATCGGCGCTCGACCGTTTGTATTTCGTCAGATTAGGCAGCACCGCCAACAGAACCGGCCGGGTGCTTGATGTCGGATGCCTTGTCCGAACCTTTGAACAGGTTGCGGAAGAAGGAACCTACGAACTCAGCGCGCAGCTGCTGACCTTTACGTACACCAGCTTCGATTTCGGTGGTGGAGATGTAACGGGTGGTGATTTCTTCGTAAGTGGCCATCTTGACCTCCTAAAAATTTCGTTCGTTGCGACGCCGTGTCGCTCTCGATGAACTCAATCTAATTTTCTTTACCGGGAAAGAGAATTAGCTCAATATGCACATTACTTGTGAAAGAACGTCATAAATAGGAAATCCAAGATATGGATCGCGCCGCAGAAATGGAAATCTTTGTCCATGCAGTTGAAGAAGGCAGCTTCTCAGCCGCGGCAAGGACAATGCGCCTGTCACCATCAGCCGTGTCGAAATACATTTCCCGGCTCGAAGACCGGCTGGGCGCGCGCCTTTTGATGCGCACCACCCGTCAGCTCAGCCTGACCGAGGAAGGCCGCGCCTTTTATGAACGTGCGCGCACCATCTTAAACGAGATCGAGGAAGCCGAAGAAGTCGTCACCCAGCTTTATGCCGCACCGCGCGGGACGCTTCGCATCAACGCATCGGTCGCCTTCACCAAGATGCAGGTGGTGCCGCTGATCCCGGAATTCCTGGCCCGCTATCCCGATGTGCGGATCGAGCTGACCCTTGATGACAAATTCACCGATCTGGTCAACGATGGCTATGATCTGGCCATTCGCCTGTCCGCTCTTGAAGATTCGTCACTGATCGCGCGTAAATATGCGGTCAACCGCCGCATGATTGTTGCCTCGCCGGAATATCTGGAAAAGAACGGCATCCCGCGCAAACCCCAGGATCTCGAAAACCACAACTGTTTGCATCTGTCATCGCGCGAAAGCTTCAACGACTGGCACTTTGAAACACCCGATGGTCACGTGTCCTTCCGCGCACAGGGCTCGTTCTCGGCCAATGACGGTGATGTGCTGCACGAAGCGGTACTTGCCGGTCTTGGCATGGCGCGCCTTGCCGAATATCTGGTTCACGAAGATATCCGGGCCGGTCGCCTGACCCCGGTTCTGACCGAATATGTCCACGATCAGGCATGGATTTCTGCGGTGTATCCGCATAAACGCCACCTGTCGCCAAAGGTCCGTGCCTTTGTGGACTTCCTGGCTGAAAAATTCACCCCGGTCCCGCCGTGGGAGCTTGGCTATCGCGATGCCCGTGCGGTGCGTCGCCCGACCGACACCGCACCACAGGCACAGCCGACCGCGTCTGCCGATCAATAAGGTCGGGGAAAATTGGTTTAGAACGACAGGGCCTTTTGATAGGCACCAAAATCCATTCGGAACTGATATTCCGACGATGCGCTCAGATCATCAAGAATGCGGCTTTCGCCAGTACGGGCAAAGCCGCATTTTTCATAGAACCGATGCCCGGCCTCAAACCGCGTATCGGTCCAAAGCATCACGGTCGCACAACCTTCATGGGTCTGCCCAAGCCAGGCCAATGCCTTGGCCATCAATTTCTGCGCCATGCCCTGACCGCGGGTATCACGATGCAGATAGACTTTATGAAGCTCGGCTTCTTGTGTCGCCGCGTCATATTTGATCCCGAAACAACCCAGAACCCGGTTTGCCGGATCAACCGCAACCCAGATACGGCCATCGCCCTGTTTGAAATCATCGGCAATCGCATCAAGTTCCGGGAATTCTGCCACCCGGTCATAAATACAGCCCGGATATTCGGCAAAAACCAGTTCGATCAATGCCCCGATGCCATCGCCATCGGCATTAAAGGCCGGACGGATCGTCAGGTCGGAAACGGACGGGCTTTTCGGTTTTGCAACGTCGCTTCCCATCAGCCCAGCACCACGCCCTTGGCCAGTTTGTCATAGCCGCGCAGAACCGCGTCGGTATCCATCGCGGCCTTGCCCGGACGCTGAATACGCATCGGGCGCAATGCCCCGCTGCCACAGCCAATCGTCAGGGCATCATCAAGGATTTCACCAACCGCACCCGATTGATCAATCACCTCGGCGGCCTGCACCTTGATGCGCTCGTTGCCCAGTTCGAAATAGGCCCCCGGCCACGGAGTAAAGGCGCGAATTTTACGTTCCAGACTTACCGCATCATCGGCAAAATCAAGCTTCGCCTCGGCACGTTCAAGCTTTGCGGCATAGGTCACGCCGTCTTCGGGCTGCTTGGTCGCGACAAGGTCACCTTTTGGCAGTTTATCAAGCGCCTCGACGATCATTTCCCCGCCCAGTGCCGCCAAATCATCATGCAGCGCATTGGCATAGGTTGCCCCGGTAATCGGGATATCGCGGATCAGCAACATGTCGCCGGTATCAAGCCCGACATCCATCTGCATGATGGTCACGCCGGTTGCCGCATCACCGGCCAGAATGGCCCGCTGGATCGGGGCCGCCCCGCGCCAGCGCGGCAGCAATGACGCATGAATATTCAGGCATCCATATTTCGGCGCATCAAGGATCGCCTTGGGCAGGATCAGGCCATAGGCCGCCACCACCGCAACATCCAGATCAAGATCGGCAAAGGCCTGCTTTTCCTCGTCGGATTTAAGCGACACCGGATGACGAACTTCAATGCCCTGTTCAGCGGCCCAGGCATGAACCGGGCTTGGCGTTTCCTTCTGCCCGCGCCCGGCCGGACGTGGCGGCTGTGAATAGACGCAAACCACATCATGACCCGCCGCTACCAAATCCTTAAGCGCCACAAGGGCAAAGTCCGGGGTTCCCATAAAGGCAATACGCAGCTTGGTCATATCGTCACGTCCATTCATCAAAGGATCGGGCATTCATCAAAGGATCGGCATTCAGCACAAGATCGGGGCAAGACCAACGGTCTTTCCTATTCCAAGGCGGCAATTTGGCGCTATCTTGTCGAAATGACAAGCCAAGCCTTATCCGAACCACGCAAATACCCGGTTAATCACATCTGGCATGCCGATTGGAGCATATCGGTCAAAGCGCGCTGGGTCGCAAAATCCCGCCGCAAAGCAGGCGGCTGGCAGATACATGCCATCGAACCGGTTGGCATGTTAAACCAGTTCCGTCAGTCACTCGCCGATCATGGACGCAACAAATCCATTTGGCTTGGCCTTGATATGCCGATCGGCTTTGCCGGCTATTGGTATGATGGCGCAAATATTCAAAACTTTAAGTCGTTACTTAAAAACATTTTTAGCCGTGATATGGAAGATTTCCCATACGTTTGCGAAACCCCGGATCAGATCACATATCACCGCCCGTTTTACCCCAAATCATCCGGCACAAAGGGCAGTGTAAAGCGCGACCATCTCGTAAAGGCGCTTGGCCTTTCAAGCTTTGATGAGTTGCATCGTCGCTGCGAACGCGCCACGGATGATCGCGCGGCTGCCTGCCCGTCCTTCTGGACCCTTGGTGCCAATCAGGTTGGCAAGGGGATGCTGCATGGTCTTGAACATCTGATCATTCCCGGGGCGCGTGACGGGTTCAACATCTGGCCCTTTGACGGTGATCTTGCGGCATGTTGCCAACATCCCGGCGTCACCCTGATGGAAACCTATCCCGGCGAAGTTTATGGCTGGCTTGGAATTAGTGAGTTAACTAAATCAAATCAGCAAAGCCGTGCAAACGCCGTTGCATCACTGATCAATTATGCGGCCCGCAACTCGGTTGAAATCAGCCCGGCGGTCATCGCCGACATTCAATCGGGCTTTGGCCCCGAACAGGGCAAGGATGATGCTTTCGACGCGCTGGTTGGTGTTTTAGGGTTAATTCAAATTGCCGATGGCAAGCGCCCCGAACATCTGCCCGATGATCGGGTGATCCGCGAACGTGAAGGCTGGATCATTGGCATGGATGGCAGCACCCTTAAAACCCCGCCCAAAGCGCACGCCCAATAAAAAAGGGCCGGTTGCCCGACCCTTTGAGCGTCCATCATCGCCAATGCGATCAGGCAGATTTCTTGGTTTTCTGAAGCTTCTGAACCTTTTTGAGGATCATGTTGCGCTTAAGCGCGCTCAGATAATCGGTGAACAGAACACCATCAAGGTGATCGATCTCGTGCTGGATGCAGGTCGCAAGCAATCCTTCGGCCTCGATCTCGTGTTCCTTGCCGTTTTCATCAAGGTAACGCACGCCAACCTCGGCCGGGCGTTCGACATCGGCATATTGTTCGGGGATCGAAAGACAGCCTTCCTGATACACCGACAGATCTTCGGATTCCCAGATGATCTCCGGGTTGATCAGTTTCATCGGTTCCGGCTTGTCCTTGTCATCGGATACATCCATGACAACAACGCGCTTCATCACACCAATCTGCGGCGCGGCAAGGCCAATGCCCGGCGCCGCGTACATGGTTTCAAGCATGTCATCAAGAAGGTCTCTGATCTCATCATTCACTTCTGCGACCGGCTCGCACTCCTTCTTAAGGCGCGGGTCTGGAACGATAAGGATTTCACGCAGGGCCATGGGTCTCTGATCCGGTTTCGAACAAGGTTCTATGTCTTAATATAGCGAATTTCGCGCTTCGAGATAAGGTTTCCCGTCGCCCAAGTCAAGAAAGCTGGGCCAATCGGGCCGGGTATCTGCCATGTGACGCATGGTTGATCCCCTTCATATCCTATTCCTCGGCGGCTTGATCCTCGCCCGCATTGTCTTCCGGCCCGGCCAGAAGTTCCATCTTGGTGATATCGCGCACGTGGGTTTCCGACGGTGCCGGTTCCTCGATCATGCGATCATCGGAAACGATGTGCTTTTCTTTAAGCTTTCTGGCCGAAACAAGCACCGATCCTTCAAGCGAACCAAGGGTCTTGTTGTAATTTTTGACCGTGCTTTCAAGCGACTTGCCCATCGACGAAAAGTTCTTGGCGAGCGTCCCAAGACGATCAAACAATTGCTGGCCGATCTCGCTGATATCGCGGGCGTTTTCGGCCAGGGCTTCCTGACGCCAGCCATATGCCACCGCCTTAAGCAATCCAAGAAGCGTCGTCGGCGTTGCCAGGATCACCCCGTCGCGGAAACTGTCCTCGATCAAACGCGGGTCGCGTTCAAGGGCGGCTGAAAAGAAGCTTTCACCCGGAAGAAACAGCACTACGAATTCCGGGCTGTCCACCGACTTCCAATAGGACTTTTTCGAAAGCTCCGAGATCACCTTGCGCACATTGCCGACATAGGTCGCCAGCAACGCTTCGCGGCGTTCATCGTCATATTTTTCGTCGATTGCTTCCAGATAGGCCGAAGTCGGCGCCTTGGCATCGACCACGATGTTTTTCCCGCCCGGCAGGTGAATGACCATGTCGGGTTTCTGGATGCCATCGTCAGTGTTGAAATGAACCTGCTCGTCAAAGTCACAATGCTTGACCATCCCGGCAAGTTCGACAATGCGCTTAAGCTGCAATTCGCCCCACTTGCCCGATACCGATGAACTCGAACGCAGTGCGGAACTTAGTGTCTGGGTTTCTTTTGAAAGCCGGGTCTGGGATTGCACAAGGGTCCCGACCTGTTCGCGCAATTCGCCATAGGCCTCCTTGCGGCTCTTTTCAAGTTCATTAACCTTGGTATCAAAGGCCTCAAGCCGTTCTTTGATGGGCTTCACAAGGCCATCAATTGCCTGCTGACGTTTTTCAAGATCGCCCTTGGCCCCTTCCTGAAGGCGCGAAAAGTTTTCCCGCGCCAGTTTCAGGAATTCATCGTTATTGACCTTAAGCGCATCGGACGACAGCGCCTTGAAACTATCCAGAAGCTTGGTCTTGGCATCTTCGAGCATCGCAAGCTTTTCGGCTGCGGCTTCGCGTTCTTTTTCAAGGGCGGTTTCAAGCTCCGATCCCTTTTCGCGCCATTGATCCAGAAGCGTGCGCAGCTCCTTCATCTCGGCTTCAAGGATCGGCACGCGGTTGGCCGTGGTTTCGGCAATGGCCCGTTTTTCCGAACTTTCCGCAAGCCGGTCGCGCGTGATTGCAAGTTCGCCGGCAAGATCACGCCGCGTTGCTTCGGTCTGTTCAAGCTGGGAGGCCAGCAAAGCCGTGCGCGACTCTGTTTCGGCATCGGCGGCATCCTTGATGCGTTTGATCATCAAAATGCAGAAAACCAGCGCCAGAACAGAGGCACCAAACGCGCCCGCGGCCAAAGAAATCGGATCCATTATCCCACCATTTCATTATCGTGTGGATTCTTTGTATCTGTTTTGTTCCACCAAATCCAGTCAGGAGGACCGCACATTTTTCTGCCGGTCCTCCCGATAACGCCCGACCTTGGTTAAAGGGTTACTTTCTCGATGCGCAGATCAACGCCGATCTGACCCAGCATCTTTTCAAATTCGGCGATTTCAAATCCCGGCGCCTCGGTGGCAATCGCATGGGTAATGCCACTGCCCATCGGCCCGATATCAAGGGCTGCAACAACCGAATCTGCCGGATCAAGGAACGTGCAATGCGGTGCGGCGGCTTCAAAATAGTCCCGCAACCACGGCAAATGCGTGCTTGAAAGGGTCAAAACATCGATATCCGGGTCACGTTGGAAAATCTCGTCAACCAGATGCTTGACCGATTGCGCCGTCTTTTCCCTGGCAAACAGGAAGTCACCATTTTCAACATGGTCAATGGCCCGCGATGCGTTGAAGCCGGAAACTTTTGCATGTCCGGCAAAGGGCGTGATGAAATCGGCAAACATCCGGCTTTCAATCAGGGACGCCACCCCCATCACCCCGACATGCCCGTTTTTGGAAGCTTCAATTGCTTCTGCGACCGGCGGTAAAACGCCGCTGATCGGAACGGGGCTTAGTTTGCGCACCTCTTCAAGCACCATGATCGATGGCGCGTTGGATGCAATCACGATGCCCGACGGGTCAAACTGTTCCAGCAACCCGATGGTCCGCATCATCACATGCGTCAGTTCGTCGGCATTTTTACGGCCATAGGGGAAGCTCGCCCGGTCGGCAAAATAGACAATATCCTTGTCCGGCCAAGTATCGCGAATCCGCGCAACAATGGAATAGCTTCCGATCCCCGCGTCAAAAACCGCGACAGGTGCATTCAGCTTGGATTTCATTTCAAACCTCGATTGTGGGGCAAATCGGTATTTGTTGTGTGATAACCGCGGCAAAGGCGATCATCAAAAAGATTTATCCCGACCCTAGCGAAAATTGCAAATAACCGCTATCTATCAATCACATATTAAGAATGCAGCCCGTCATTATACCCGTCGCCCGTACCCGCAAAACGCCCCACCACCGGTCACCACAAACCGGTACATTCCAAAGCAATCCGCCGATCTCGGCCGCGATTGCCCCCGTTCTAAAGTTGTATTCCCTGAATATCTTCTGCGCACTAGCATAGGGCACAAGCGACAGGATCATTTTGACCACCTGTATTCCGTTACGGAACAGGCAATTTCGGCAAAACCCGATCCCTGAACCGCACCGAGATACCGCGCAGGCATGACTGCCTTTTCCGACACACCGGAAAATTACGGGCATCTGTCTGTTGCATTACGAGACCACAGGAAACGAACAAGAGGCCACATATGTCTGCGAACGTTTATCCCGTCCCCGGCGACATCGCAAAGAATGCCCTGATCGACAAATCAAAATATGACGCCATGTATAAACAGTCGGTCGAGGACCCGGATGGCTTCTGGGGCGAACATGGCAAGCGCATTGACTGGATCAAGCCATTCAGCAAAGTCAAAAATGTCAGCTATGACGCCAAGGACCTCTATATCAAGTGGTACGAAGACGGCACGCTGAACGTCGCGGCCAACTGCCTTGACCGCCACCTTGAAAAGCGCGGCGATCAGACCGCCATCATCTTCGAAGGCGATGATCCGAACGTTTCCGAACACATCACCTATCGCGACCTGTACGAACGTACCTGCCGCTTTGCCAATGCGCTCAAATCCATGGGCGTGGGCAAAGGCGACCGCGTTGTCATCTATCTGCCGATGATCCCCGAAGCCGCTGTTTCCATGCTGGCCTGCGCACGTATCGGTGCGATCCATTCCATCGTCTTTGGCGGTTTCTCGCCCGAAGCACTGGCCGGTCGCGTTGAAGATTGCGGTGCCAAGGTCGTGATCACTTCCGACGAAGGTCTGCGTGGTGGCCGTGCGGTTCCGCTCAAACGCAATGCCGACGAAGCCCTGTCGCATCCGGGTGTCAAATCGGTCGAGAAAATGGTCGTTGTCAAACGCACCGGCAAGGATGTCGCCTGGAATGACACCCGCGACGTCTGGTATCACGAAGTCTGCGCCGCTGCGTCAACCGACTGCCCGCCGACCGAAGTCAACGCCGAAGACCCGCTGTTTGTTCTTTATACCTCGGGTTCGACCGGCAAGCCGAAAGGCGTTCTGCACACCTCTGGCGGCTACCTCGTCTATGCATCGATGACCCATCAGTATGTCTTTGATTATCACGAAGGCGATATTTACTGGTGCACGGCCGATGTGGGTTGGGTCACCGGTCACAGCTATATCGTTTATGGTCCGCTTGCCAATGGTGCGACCACGCTGATGTTCGAAGGTGTTCCAAGCTACCCGGATGCTTCGCGCTTCTGGCAGGTTTGTGAAAAGCACAAGGTCAATATCTTCTATACCGCACCGACCGCAATCCGTGCCCTGATGCGCGAAGGCGTTGATTGGGTCAACAAGGCCGATCTGTCGAGCTTGCGTGTCCTTGGTTCGGTTGGTGAACCGATCAACCCGGAAGCCTGGGAATGGTATCACGAGCATGTCGGCAAGCGTAATTGCCCGATTGTCGATACCTGGTGGCAAACCGAAACCGGCGGCATCCTGATCACGCCGCTTCCGGGTGCAACCGACCTGAAACCGGGTTCGGCGACGCTTCCGTTCTTTGGTATTCAGCCGGCCCTTCTGGATAACGAGGGCAAGGAACTGACCGGTGCGACCGATGGCAATCTTGTGATCAAGGATAGCTGGCCGGGGCAGATGCGCACGGTCTATGGCGATCATGAACGCTTCATCCAGACCTATTTCAGCACATTCGCCAATGTCTACACCACCGGGGACGGTGCCCGTCGTGATGATGACGGTTACTACTGGATTACCGGCCGCGTTGATGACGTGATCAACGTTTCCGGTCACCGTATGGGCACCGCCGAAGTCGAAAGCGCACTTGTCGCCCACGCCAAGGTTGCCGAGGCCGCCGTGGTTGGCGTTCCGCACGACATCAAGGGTCAGGGCATCTATGCCTATGTCACCCTGAATGCCGGCGAAGAACCGACCGAGGAGCTTCGTCTTGAACTGGTCAAATGGGTCCGCAAGGAAATCGGCCCGATCGCCAGCCCGGATTTCATCCAGTGGTCGCCGGGTCTGCCCAAAACCCGTTCAGGCAAAATCATGCGCCGCATCCTGCGCAAGATTGCCGCGAACGAATATGACCAGCTTGGCGATACCTCGACCCTTGCCGATCCGGGCGTGGTCGACGATCTGATCGAAAACCGTCAGAACCGCTAAGGTTACTTCGACAAGATACGTCGAACCTTGATCTGACTAATCCAAAAGCCCGTCGGTCCGCCGACGGGCTTTCTTGTTTCACGGACATCCGTAAATCACCAACAGGCGCACTGCCACTCACAGTTCGATTGGCGACACACCGTTTTTTTGCCCGGCACCCCGATGGCCAAGTTCGCGTGCAAGCGCAATAAAGGCCTTGTGCCCCGCCGACAGGTTGCGACGCCCGGGATAATAAAGACACAGCTCCGAAAGCGGGACGGTCCAATCCTCCAGAACACGAACAAGCTTGCCCGCATTGATATCGGCAAGAACATCGCGCTCCATAAAGCAGCCGACACCAACGCCTTCCAAAACAGCTGCCCGCGCCAGACTTGCTTCATCAAGGGTTACCGGTCCATCGACATCAATCTGGACCGCCTCACCGTTCTTTTCAAACCGCCACCGGAAAACGGACCCGTCCGGCAACCGGACCCGGACGCATTTGTGTTGCAAAAGATCGGGTGGAACCATCGGCTTTGCGTTGCATCTGAAATATTCGGGCGACGCAACAATCGCATATTTTTGCGCATTGCCGAGCGGCACGGCAATCATATCCGTCGGAACAAGATCCCTGATCCGCACGCCAAGATCAAAACCCTCCGCAACGATGTCGACCAACCGCCCCTCGGTCACCAGATCGACATGCATGTCCGGAAAACGTCGCAGATATTCGAACACAAGCGGCGAAATCACCTCGCGGGCTGCGAACGGGGCCGCATTGATGCGCAGGGTGCCAGTTGGGGTTTCACGCTGGGATCGCACAATTTCAAGTGCATCATGCATGTTCTGAAGAACCGGCCCCACCTGTTCGACAAACAATTTTCCCGCATCCGAAAGCGAAACACTGCGCGTTGTGCGATTGAACAATCTGACGCCAAGCCCCGCCTCAAGCTTGCCGATGGCATGACTGAGCGCGGTCGTCGAAACACCCATGTCAATCGCCGCTGCCCGAAACGTTCCCCGCCTGGAAATTGCCATCACAGCATCCAGATCGTTCAATACGATACGATCCATTATCCCGATCCATTCATCACTACATGAAGAATTATCCTGATTGTTGATACAATATTTCCGGATTATCTGTCGAACAATCAATCACCGATACGGAGACAGATGATGGATATGCCAAATGCCGTGAAAACCTATTTCAGTGCTGATCAAGGCCAAAACGCCGAACTTCTGACCGATATTTTCTCCTCGAACGCAATTGTCCATGACGAAGGCGAAAGCCATACCGGCACCGACGCAATACGCGCTTGGTGGCTGGCGGCCAAGGCAAAGTACAACCATGTCGCCGAACCGATTGAGGCAAACACAAATGGCGACAGGGTCACCGTGCGCGCCAAGGTCAGTGGCACCTTCCCCAACAACCCGGTCACACTCGATTATTTCTTCCACGTCAAAAACGGCAAGATCACCGAGATGGGTGTAGAATAATGACAGATTTTCTAAAGCTTACCGGGAAACGCGTCCTGATAACCGGCGGGACAAAAGGTGCAGGCGCTGCAACCTTCCAACTGTTCCGCGACCTTGGCGCAAATGTGATCACCACCGCACGTTCCCGCCCCGAAACCCTTCCCGAAGATGCGTTTATCGCCGCCGATCTGACAACCGATCAAGGCTGCATTTCAGTCGCCGAAGCAGCTCGGCAACGGCTTGGCGGGGTTGATATTATTGTTCACATGCTCGGCGGGTCATCTTCTCCTGCTGGCGGGTTTAGTGCGCTGTCAGATACGCACTGGCATCAGGAACTTGATTTGAACCTGTTTCCCGCGGTGCGTCTGGACCGGCTGCTTGTTCCTGACATGATCAAACAGGGGCATGGCGTGATCGTCCACGTAACATCAATTCAGCGCCAACTGCCGCTGCCGGAATCGACAACCGCCTATGCCGCGGCAAAGGCCGCCTTGTCGACATACAGCAAGGCACTTTCAAAGGAAGTCGCCCCCAAAGGCGTCCGCATCGTGCGCGTTTCGCCGGGCTGGATAGAAACAGAAGCCGCCGTGCACCTGACCGAGCGACTGGCAGCCCAAGCCGGGACTGACTATGCAGGCGGCAAAAAGATCATCATGGATTCTCTGGGTGGCATTCCGCTTGGTCGCCCTGCCAAACCCCAAGAAGTCGCCAACCTGATCGCCTTTGTAGCCTCAGACCGGGCCGGTGCAATCACCGGCACCGAATATGTGATTGATGGCGGTACGGTGCCGACAGCTTGACCCGTCAGATATCCGCTATCATCCCGTAGCTATATGTCGATAGACATCAACATAATGATCCCCGCATCAAACCCGCCGGTTATCCGGCGGGTTTTTTCGTATGCGGCCACATCGAAACGGCCCTATGCGTGCCCTGCGGTTGTGCAAAAACTTAAATTGGTATAGGTACAGCCTGCTGCGACGCAGCAACGAACAGGACGGTTTGGGGACCCCTGTCGCCGCAAAGACCGGCTGACGGGATAGATAGCCATCCTGATGACATTCCTGCTGATATTATTCCTGCCCGGGGGACAGCCTTGAGTTTGCGGGCATCTGGAAACGGAGACTTTCTGTGAATAGCGATTTTCTTCCGCGCTTGCGGGCTGAGTGGCTTGGCAACATTCGCGGTGACGTGCTTTCGGGCCTTGTCGTGGCCCTTGCCCTGATCCCCGAAGCCATTGCCTTTTCAATCATTGCCGGGGTTGATCCCAAGGTCGGGCTTTATGCCTCCTTCTCGATTGCCGTGATCACCGCGATCTTTGGCGGTCGTCCGGGTATGATTTCGGCGGCAACCGCGGCAACCGCTGTTCTGATGGGGTCGCTGGTCCGTGATCACGGGCTGGATTATCTGTTGGCGGCGACCATTCTTGCCGGTGTGATCCAGATGCTTGCCGGCGCCCTGCGTCTTGGCAATCTGATGCGCTTTGTTTCCAAATCCGTAATGACCGGCTTTGTAAATGCACTGGCAATCCTGATTTTCATGGCCCAGTTGCCTGAACTGATCGGGGTTTCAAACATGACCTATGTGATGGTCGCGGGCGGCCTTGCCATCATCTATCTGTTCCCGCGCATCACCAAAATCATCCCGTCGCCACTGGTGTGCATCATCGTTCTGACCGGTATTTCACTGTTTATGGATGCCGACCTGCGCACGGTGGGCGATATGGGCGCGCTGCCTGACGCCTTCCCGGCGATCTATTTGCCCGATGTGCCGCTGAACCTTGATACCTTGCTGATCATCCTGCCGTATTCGGCGGCGGTTGCGGCTGTGGGTCTGCTGGAAAGCCTGATGACCGCACAGATCGTTGATGATCTGACCGACACCACGTCGAACCGCACCCGTGAATGCTATGGTCAGGGAATCGCAAACTTCTTTACCGGCTTCATTGGGGGCATGGCCGGTTGTGCGATGATCGGCCAGTCGGTGATCAACGTGAAATCAGGCGGTCGTTGCCGTCTTTCGACTTTCCTTGCCGGTATCTTCCTGCTGATCCTGATCGTGGTTCTTGGTGATCTGGTCGCGATCATTCCGATGGCCGCCCTTGTCGCCATCATGGTCATGGTATCTATCGGCACATTTAGCTGGTCGTCGATCAAGAACCTGCGCGAACATCCGCGCAGCTCGTCGATTGTGATGCTCGCCACCGTCATTACGGTTGTCGGATCGCACAACCTGGCCATTGGCGTTCTGGTTGGCGTGTTGCTGTCGGGTATTTTCTTTGCCTGGAAAATCGCCCAGATTTTCCGCATCACCAGCACCCTTTCGGCTGACAACACCCATCGCACCTATGAAGTTCGCGGCCAGATTTTCTTTGCCTCGGTCGAAGATTTCACCAAGGCATTCGATTTCCGCGAAGCCCTTGATAAAGTGACAATTGATGTCAGCCACGCGCATATTTGGGACATTTCAAGTGTTGCTGCGCTTGATATGGTCGTACTCAAATTCCGCCGTGAAGGGGCCGAGGTTGAATTGATCGGTCTCAATGAAGCCAGCGAAACGATTGTCGATAAACTGGCCATCCACGACAAACCCGGCGCACTTGAACGCCTGATGGGCCACTAGGCGGAAAAGGGCCAATGGAAATGGGAAATGACCAATGACTCATCTGATCGCACTGATTGACGGTTCGGGTTATTCGCAAAGTGTATGTGACCTGACCCGCTGGGTGGCGGAGCGCACCGATGCATCTGTTGAACTGATGCATGTGCTGGGCCGTCGTTCGGTTGGCTCGGAACCGGCTGATCTGAGTGGTAATCTGAAACTCGGCGCGCGCACAGCCCTTCTCAAGGAACTGGCGGATCTTGACGAGCAGAAAAACAAGCTCGAGCTTAAACGCGGTCGCCTGTTGCTTGAAGATGCCAAGGCCGGTCTTGAAGAATCCGGTCTTGCCACTGTCAGCACCAAGCTGCGCCACGGTGACCTGATCGACAGCATCGCCGAATTTGAAGGTAACGCTGATCTGATCCTTGTTGGCAAACGCGGCGAAGCCGCCGATTTCGCCAAGCTGCACCTGGGTTCCAACCTTGAACGGGTGGTGCGTTCGGCCAACAAGCCGGTTCTGGTGGCATCCCGTGCATTCAAGCCGATCAACAAGTTCCTGATTGCCTTTGATGGCGGCGAAAGTGTCATGAAGGCCGTGCGTCACATCGCGGCGGGCAAACTGTTCACCGGCCTGCCCTGCATTCTTCTGTCGGTTGGCAAAGCCACCGATACCATGCAGGAAAAACTCGACGAGGCCGCCGCCATCCTGCGCAAGGCCGGGTATCAAGTCGATGCCGGCTTTGCATCGGGCGAACCCGAAGACGTGATCAAATCCAAAATCGAAGCCGACAATATCGATCTTCTGGTCATGGGGGCCTATGGCCATTCGCGCATCCGCAACCTGATCATTGGCAGCACCACCACCGAAATGGTCCGGTCCTGCCATGTCCCGGTAATGATGTTCAGATAATCCAGCGACATCACATCTGTTTTGATTGCCCCCGAGCATCCCGATGTTCGGGGGTTTTCTTTTATAAAAAGGCCCCGATGAAAGAAATTCACCGGGGCGACAAGACACCGCGAAAACTGGAAAAATCCGGCGTCATGAGTGAGAGATATCTGACAGTCGACAGGTGGATGAACTGTCGTTTGGTTGCTGTCATCGCGGAACTTAACCCAAACACGTGATGCAGGGTGTCTCTTCGCTTGCGCATTTGTCTCATCGGTAATTTTCTTGGGAAATAGGTCTAAATTAGACGTTCAACCAGGCTTTGTCGGAAATCAGATGGCGAATATCCGGTAATATCACGAAATGCCCGTGTAAAAGATGCCGCTGACTGATAGCCTACCATAAAGGCAACCTGCTTGATCGGACGGCCTGGATCATCGCGCAAAATATCCGATGCCCGGGCGATACGTTGTGACCGGATCATATCGCCAATACTAAGCTGTTCCTGCTCAAACAATCGATAAAGATGCGCCCGTGAAACGCCAAGTGCCTGTGCGACATCATCGGCCGTTAAGCTCACATTGGAAATATTAAGCGTGATGTAGCGGCTTGCGGCCTCAAAACAGGCCGCGGCGGTAAGATCACCTGCATTTTCCACAAGTTGCGCGTTCTGGCTTGCCATCACGCCAAGCACAAGATCGGTTGCCGCCTTGGTCGCGATCATTGCTCCATTGGCATCAAGCTGATCACCGTGAAGCGCCATCGATTGCAGATGGCTTTGCAACATACGTGTCAGGCCATCTTCGGGGACGCTGTAAACACCGCGCGCCAGCATCCCCGCACCGATGCCAAGCGCCGCTTCTATATGCGTGCGTTCAAGCGTCAGATAAACATGCGAAAAGCCGTCGCTGCGCGATTTTTCAAGCTCGACACCGTTCACAATAGTAAGGCCGCTGGATGCCCGGACACGAATACGATCATCGTTCCGCGTGGTGAACAACATCTCGCCGGCGACCGGCACGCTGACAATCACCAGATCACTTTCCGGTTTGCCGTAACCGACAATATTGGCATCACTTGTCGCATAACCGAATTCGACACCCGTCGGATCGGCATAACGCATTAATGATGCCCGGTAATCCTTGGCACCTTCGGCATCTGCGGCATCAATTTCGATCCGACCATGCAAACTGCGCCAGTATTCCAAACGTTGATCGGGTCGCAGATGTTGTGTCGACACGTGAAGAAACACGTCTTTTGCCGCGGTTTCTTCTTTTTTGGGCATATCAGGCCGTTTCATTGGGGCGGATGCTCGGTCCGCCGGTATGTCATATCCCAGGAAAGCACCCGATTTTTGTTTTTGTCGTTTCCAGACTCCGGGTACGCATAGCTTAACGGGTATAGCTACGGATTGATAAGTTTAAATCTGTGAAATCATTCATATTTTTGGAATTTTTCCACATTACGGAACAAAAAAGGCCCCCGAACCAGTGTTAACCGGGGGCCTTTGGCAATGATCAAATTGCGCCCGACGGGCGCACAATACCGGGATTAATGCAGGATAAAACGCCCCAGATTGGCGTTGATCTGACGTTCCAGTTCACGGTCCAAATCCATCAGCAATGCCGCAGTAGCGTCATAGATTGCCTGTTCACGTTCATCGACCGACATCGATTCTGCAAGGGTACGCGACCGTGCGGCCATTGCCTGTACTTCACCTTTCTGAACGCCGTTGGCATCCATCAGTTCAAGCTTGGCTGCGACTTTCAGTTCGATCTTGTCGGACTGGTCATCGGTAAAGACACCCTTGATACCCTTGGTGGTTTTAAGCGCATTTGACGTGATCGATGCTTCGGTCACGGAATAGCGCAGCATGTCGCTTGTCCCCGCGGTCTGAAGCCGATCATCAGGCCAGTTCATTGCCATTTTGCCAAGGCTGAACGGCAGGGTCGATGCAATCGATCCGGCTTCGTTGCTGTTCCAGGCAGCAACCTTTTCAATCGGACCGGCGGCAAAAACAATCGGGCTCAGATGTCGCCATGTCACATCGGGGTAATTTGCCACCGGCGCGCTGGTACAGGCCGCCATAAGGGCAAGTGCCGCACCCGCAACCACGGTACGCAGACCATTGATGGACAATAGCTTCATAGTTCAAACTCCCCTGCCTTTTAACGGTTGGCAAAAACAAGATGCAAAGCGCCATAAGAAAACGCCACCACAGCGCTTATAGCCATGGTGACGTTGCAAGATGATTAAGGCAAGGCTATGACGGCCTAGTGCCCTGTAATTTCACGATATGACAAACCATCGGGCATTATGCCGACGGTACATCCCCGGCCTTGAGGGTGCGAAGGTCTGCCTCGTTAAAGCCGTATCGCGTATTGCAGAACTGGCACGATACGCCAACCTCGCCAGTATCGTCTTCGCGCATCGACAGAAGCTCTTCGAGCGGATAGGTCACAAGCGCGCCTTCGATCTTCTCGCGCGAACAACGGCATTTGAACTGCAAGGTTGCCTGCTCAAACACACGCGGTTCCTCGTCATGGAACAGACGCCAGATCAGGTCATTGGCCGAAAGCGAGATATCAACAAGCTCGTTTTCGGTCGCACTGGCCATCAGAATGGTCGAACGGTTCCAGTCTTCGACGATCTTTTCGGCTTCTTCCGGGGTTGCGGCATCGCCCGAGGCACTTGCCGGCATTTTCTGAAGGAAAAGACCACCAACCCACCAGTCCGTACCTGTTTCACCGCGATGAACTTCAAGTTTGAAGGCGGTTTCAAGCTGTTCGGACTGACGGAAATAGGATTCTGCACATTCCGCAAGGGTCTCGCCTTCAAGCGATACAATCCCCTGATAACGTTCATGGTCGTCGCCCTGATCGACGGTAAAGGCGATATGCCCGCGCCCCATCAGTTTCAGAACCTTGCCACGCAGCGCGTCTTCGCCACCTTCTTCGGCCGCGATCATCGCATTCAGGCGTTCTTCATCAACCCGAAGGCAGGCACGCACATTGCCGTCACTGTCGACATCGACCACCAGCATGCTGATCGGACCGTCCGAGCTGGTCTGAAGGGTAAACAGGCCTTCATATTTCAGCGACGATGACAGCAACACAGCCAAACCAATGATCTCGCCCAACAGATGGTTGGCAAGCGGCGGGTAATTGTGCTGACCGATAATGGTCTGCACCGTCGGTCCAAGGCGCACAAAGCGGCCACGGATATTGGAATGATCCAGCGTAAAGGGCTGGCAAAAATCGACTGCGATCTGCATGTTCGGTTTCCGGTGGTTAGATGTTTGGGGCCGTATAACAAGTCAAACCCCTGATTGTCGAGGTGGTTTAAAACGACCGCCTGACAGCATAACAAAGGGCGGCCAAAGCCGCCCTTCAATTTCGATATGCCTTATTTAGTCACAAGACTTAAGATGGCAAGCCGTTAAAGCAGTATAGCAGAACCCCTTTCTGCGCATGCAGGCGGTTCTCGGCCTCGTCAAAGACCACAGACTGCGGACCATCAATCACCTCGTCGGTGACTTCTTCATTGCGATGTGCCGGCAGGCAATGCATGAAGATCGCGTCATCCTTGGCCTGTGCCATGGTCTTGGCATTGACCTGATAGGGTGCAAGCGCCTCCATACGGGCGTCCGCATCATCATCGCCCATCGAGACCCAGCAATCGGTCACAACCACATCGGCCCCTTCAAGGGCGCTGTCCATATCGGTCATGCGCACCTTTCCGCCTTCGGCATTGGCGGTTTCAATCAGGCCCTGATTGGGGCGATACCCGACCGGGCAGGCCAGATCAAGCGAGAAGCCGAATTTCGGCGACGCATGAATGAACGATGCCGAAACATTGTTGCCATCACCAACCCAGGCGAATTTAAGCCCTTCGAGCGTGCCTTTATGTTCCTTGATGGTCATAAGGTCCGCCATGATCTGGCACGGGTGGCTTTGATCGGTCAGGCCGTTGATCACCGGAACCGTGGCATATTTCGCCAGTTCAAGCAGTTTGGACTCATCGGTCGTACGGATCATGATCGCATCAACAAAGCGCGACAAAACGCGTGCGGTATCGGCAATGGTTTCACCGCGGCCAAGCTGGCTGCTGGCGGCATCAAGAATAACCACATCACCGCCAAGCTGGCGCATGCCGACTTCAAACGATACACGCGTACGGGTCGAGGGTTTTTCAAAGATCAGTGCAAGCGTCTTGCCCGCCAGCGGCTTGTCGCCAAACGGCGCCTTGCCTGCTTTCTCGGAATCGCCAAGAGCGAGAATATCATTCAATGTTCCCGACGGCAGTTTGTCGAGATCAAGGAAATGGCGAATATCAGTCATAGCTAAGTCTTCCTTCCTGCACCCTTATTTCGCCAGGGCTGCGGCTGCTGCTTCAATGGCAGCAAGCGCCTCGTTAACATGGGTTTTCGTGATGTTGAGTGGCGGCAACAGACGCACCACATTATCGCCCGCCGGAACCGTTAGAAGGTTAAGTTCGCGCAGTTTGGCGACAACATCGGTGTTGGTCGGCACGGTTTTCATGCCCAACAACAAACCCATGCCACGGATTTCCGCGATAAAGCCCGGATGTTTACGGGCAATGGCCGCAAGGCCGTCGCGGATCAATTGGCTCATGTCCAGAACATGGTCCATGAAGCCGGGTTTCAAAACTTCGTCAAGAACGGCATTGGCCGCCGCCATGGCAAGCGGGTTGCCGCCAAAGGTCGTGCCATGCATGCCCGCCGGAAGTGCCGCTGCGGCCTTTTCCGTGGCCAGAAGTGCGCCAACCGGGAACCCACCGCCAAGGCCCTTGGCCGAGGAAATTATATCCGGGGTCATGTCCGACCATTCATAGGCATAAAGCTTGCCGGTACGGCCAACGCCGGTCTGAACTTCGTCAAACATCACCAGCATGCCAAACTCGTCAGCCGCCTTGCGCACACCTTCAAGATAGCCTTCCGGCGCACGGCAAATGCCGCCTTCGCCCTGGATCGGCTCCAAAAGGATACCGCCGGTATTGGGCGTAATCGCATTGCGCAATTCATTAAGATTGCCATAAGCCACACGGTCAAAGCCCTCGGGCATCGGCCCGAAACCTTCGCGGTACTTGTCGCTATAACCAGCGGTCAGCGTACCAAGGGTCCGGCCATGGAATGCATTGGTCGCGACCAGAATACGGTTCTTTTCCGGGTTGCCCGACACATGCTGATAGCGGCGCAGCATCTTGATGCCGGCCTCGTTGGCCTCGGCACCCGAGTTACAGAAGAAAACCGTATCGGCAAAGCTGTTGGCAACCAGACGTTCCGCAAGCTTTTCCTGCCCCGGAATCCGGTACAGGTTCGAGGTATGCCAAAGCTTGCCAACCTGTTCGGTCAGCTTGGCAACCAGATGCGGATGCGAATGGCCAAGGGTATTAACCGCAATACCCGACCCGAAATCGAGGAATCGTCGGCCGTCCTGCGCATAGAGATAAGGTCCTTCACCTTTCTCAAAGGCCAAATCGGCCCGCGCATAGGTCGGCATGACGGGAGTAATCACTTCTTTATTCCTCAAATTAGGGTAAAAATCGGTTTGTTGACCAGTTGGTCAACTCCGGCAGAATACCGGGAAGCCGGGGAGTATCAAGAGATTCCTTACCCCTGTCAACGTCCCAAAAACCCCTTAGATGCGGCTTTTGTAAATCGTAACCAAAATGAAAAAGGACAGCATCCACTTTTGGAGGCTGTCCTTTTGATGTTTTTTTGCTCAAAGCGGCTAGGAGGCAGATGTTTATGCCTTCAGTTTATAGCCGCTTTTGATCATCCGATAGCACAGCACCCACAGAACCGCATTGACCACCGCAAGCACGATGACGCCGGTCATGATCGTGCCATCCGAAATCCCGGTAAAGCCATAACGGAACCCGTCAATCATGTAGAAGAACGGGTTGAAATGAACCAGAATCTTGCCGGCTTCGGGCAGGTTTTCGGCACTGTAAAAAGTCCCCGACAGGAACGAAAGCGGCGTGACGACAAAGTTGGTCACAACCGCGATATGGTCAAATTTCTCGGCCCAGACACCACCGGCAATCCCCAAAAGAGCCAGCATCAGCGATGCCGAAATCCCGAAATACAGGATCGCCCAAAGGTTATGGATGCTGACATCAACAAACAGCGCCATGCCAATCGCGGTCGCAAGACCAACCACGATCCCGCGAGTTACCGCGCCAAAGGCAAAACCGGCCACCATTTCACCGGCGGATAACGGCGGCATCAGGACATCGACAATATTGCCCTGAACCTTTGAAATCATGATCGAGCTTGACGTATTGGCAAATGCGTTCTGCGCCATGGTCATCATGATCAGACCCGGTGCAAGGAAGGTGGCGAACGGAATACCGTTTACGGTTTCAACCGCGCGGCCAAGGGCCAGCAAAAAGACTGCCAGAAACAGCAGACTGGTAATAACCGGCGCACCAACGGTTTGCAGATGAACATTCAGGAACCGGCGGACTTCTTTGGCATAAAGTGTCCAAAGACCAAGCCAGTTGACCGCGCCCATCTGACGTGGGGCTAATTCCTTCATAGAATTTCCTTCGGAAAAATGCAGACAATTGCGCGTAAAATAGGGAGAGTGGGGGCATTCTTGCAAGGGTGCGTATTCATTCATTTTGGCTGATATGGTCGATAAACAGCATCAAAGCCCGGAAACACTGGCCTCTGGCACCGATACAAAACCTGTCGGGAACGTCCGTTTCACCAGTTTTGGGAGTAAAAATGCCAAAGACAAAAAGCGCGAACCCAAACGTCCGCGCAAAGTCACCCGTGACTATCTGATGAATTATGCCACCTGGTATCTTGAACGGTTTGCCGCATCCCGTGCCCGGCTGGAAAAGCTGATGCGCGGCAAAATTCGTCTTTCGGTTGCCGAATATGGCACCGACCCGGACGAAGCCGTTGCCTGGATGAACGCGGTTCTGTCGACCTGCGAAAAGGCCGGTTTCATCAATGATGATGCCTATGCTCGTGGCCGCGCCAGATCACTGTTGCGCAAGGGCAAAGCCATGCGCGTGATTGCCGCCGACCTGTCGGCACGCGGTATTGCATCCGATCAGATTGATGATGCCATCCGCGATCTTCGCGCCGAGGCCGATCAGGCCGCCTATGAGGAAGTCCGCGGCACCGATCCCAACATTGCCGCGGCAGCGGCCTATGCCCGACGTCGCCGCCTTGGCCCCTGGCGCAGGCCCGATATCCGCGACGAAAAGCGCGACAAGGATATGGCGGCCCTTGCCCGGCAGGGATTTGGCTATGACACCGCCACCCGCATCATCAATAGTGACCTTGAAGAACTCAATGATCTGCTTTCGATGATCGACGGGATTTGATCGCAACGACAAAGCTGTTTATGACTGGGGCAAACATCCCCGATACGGAGAACCCCGAAATGGTCCGCATCTATCACAATCCGCGCTGCTCCAAATCGCGCCAGACCCTTGCCCTGATCGAGGAAAAGGGGATTACGCCCGAAATCATCACCTATTTTGATACCCCGCCAAGCCCGCAAGAACTTGGCGATATCCTCGCCAAACTTGGTCTGAATGCCGAAGATATCGTGCGCAAAAAAGAGGCCCGCGAAGAAGGCATTGCCGATCTGACCGGCACCGCTTTGATCGAAGCCCTGTGCGCCCATCCGCGTGCGATTGAACGCCCGATCGTGATCAATGGCGACAAGGCCGTTCTGGGCCGCCCGCCGGAAAATGTTCTTGATATCCTCTAGAACCTAGACCGTTGAAAACATCCCGAATTCAAACGCCTGTGCCCGTCCGGCACGGGCGTTTTTCGTAATTAATAAAAGTCGAACGTCCTCACAGGCATTATGTGTTGTCCACAAGACAAATCAAAAACACCTGTGGGGAGGTCGTTCAATGATTGCAGCATTCGCATTGATCCTTGTCTGCCAGCTGTTCGGGGAAGTGGTATCGGAATTGTTCGATCTGCCGGTTCCCGGTCCGGTGATCGGGCTTGTACTTCTATTTTTCGGCCTTCTGATCTCGCGCAAACCGCCCAAGGTTTTGACCGATGCCGCCGACAATCTTCTGATCCATTTTTCATTGCTGTTCGTTCCGGCCGGGGTCGGCGTTGTCACCCAGATTGACCGCCTTAAGGGCGACTGGTTGCCGATTGCAGCCGCCCTGACTGTCTCGACCCTTCTGACCATGGTTTTGACCGCACTTCTGATGTCGAAACTGTTCCCGAAACAGGAAACGGCTGAGAAGGCGGAGGACGCGCAATGAACGAGACCGATATCACCCAGCTTTGGGTTTACCTGTCGACAAAACCGCTGACCGGGCTGACCATCACGCTGGTGGCTTATGCGATTGGCTTCTGGCTTTATCAGAAAAGCAACCGCAACCCGATCTGCAATCCGGTGGTGATTGCGATTGCCCTGATTGCCTTTGTGCTACATCTCACCGGCACGCCCTATGCCGCCTATTTTGAAGGCGCACAGTTCGTTCACTTCCTGTTGGGTCCGGCGACTGTCGCCCTTGCCGTGCCACTGTTCCGTCAGACCGCTACGCTTAAACGTGCCCTGCCCGTTATTGTATTTGGCGTGTTGTTCGGATCGCTGGTTGCCAGTGCCAGCACGGTCATTCTGGCCTGGGCCTTGGGGGCAAGCCCGGAAACCCTGGCATCCCTTGCGCCCAAATCGGTCACAACCCCGGTTGCCATGGGCATTGCCGAAGAAATTGGCGGTGTCCCCGCCCTGACCGCGGTCTGCGTGATTGCCACCGGCATTGTCGGGGCGACACTGGGTCCGATGGTGATGAATATGGCACGCCTTAAAGACTGGCGCGCACGCGGCTTTGCCATGGGGGTTGCTGCACACGGGATTGGAACGGCACGCGCCTTTCAGGTCAATGAAACCGCCGGTGCCTTTTCCGGCCTTGCCATGGGCTTGAACACCATGGCAACCGCCCTGACCATCCCGTTCCTGTGGCACTGGATATTCGGATAAGAAAGCACATCCGGGCGGGAACCAAGCCCGCCCGGATGTTAAAGATCAGCCTGCGCGCAATTGCGACAGGAAGTCCGACACGGTGCCTTGCAGGGTATCGATCTGCTTTGCCAGGGCTGCAACATTGGTATCAAGTTCACCAGCGGCTGCACCGCTGCTTGTTGCCGCTTGATGGATTTCATCGATATTGGCAACGACCTCGGACGATCCGGCAGATGCACTGGTCGCACTGTTGGCGATTTCATTGACTGCCGAGTTCTGTTCGCTGACGGCCGATGAAATACCATTGGCAATCTCGCTGATCGACGAAATCGTCAGGGTGACTTTTTCAATCGCCTCAACCGTGACCTTGGTTTCATCCTGAATGGCACCGACCTGCTGGGCGATGTCATCTGTGGCCTTGGCGGTCTGGTTGGCAAGGTTTTTGACCTCTTGGGCCACCACGGCAAAGCCCTTGCCCGCTTCACCGGCACGGGCGGCTTCAATGGTTGCGTTCAGGGCCAGAAGGTTGGTCTGGGCCGCAATATCATTGATCAGGCTGACCACCTCGCCAATGCGTTCTGCCGCCTCGGCAAGACCGCCGACCATTTCATTGGCCCGCGATGCTTCGCCCACGGCGGTTTCGGCAATTGCCGTTGATTCATGGACCTGTCCGCCAATCGCACTGATTGATGCCGACAGTTCCTCGGTCGCGGCGGCAACGGTTTGCACACTGCGCGCCGAATTATTGGCGGCATCGGAAACCTTCCGGCTTTGCGACACCGAATGATTGGCCGATTCACGCATATGTGCGGTTGATTTCATCATGCCGCCGGTGGCTTCGCGCACCGATGTCACAATACGCCCGATGGATTGTTCCAGTTCGACGGCAAGACGGTTGCGTTGCTCCATACGGCCTTCTTCCGCGCTTTTTTCCGCAGCAAGGCGGGCCTGTTCGGCTTCCTTGATTTTCTCGGCGGTTTCACGCCAGCGCACAAGACCATTGGCAATCGATCCGATTTCATCCTTGCGGTCGGTAAAGGACACATTCTGGGAAAAATCGCGATCCACAAAGCGCGAAATGGTCTGACTAAGAACCGCAAGCGGCCCAAGCTGCCAGCGCAGCAACAAGAACAGCAAACCAGCCGCGGCAAGCGCAACAATCAGGCCCACGATCCCGATACGCAGAGCAATTTCGTCGGAAACAGCAACCACTTCTTCCTTTTTGATCCCGACATACAGGATGCCCAGCACATCACCGCCCGGCGTCATGATCGGGCTATATTGGGTGATATATTCGGTGCCAAGGATAAGTGCCTCACCCCGGAATGTCTTGCCCGCCATGATCGGTTCATAGGCGGCACTGCCTTTGCCAAGCATGGTGCCCACCGCGCGCTGACCATCGGGTTTGATGATGTTGGTCGACACGCGGACAAAGTCCTTTTCTTCCGGGACATAGGCAAAGACCGTGGCGGTTTCGCCGGTTGCCTTGCCAATGCGGTCAATCAGTTCATGCGACGACAAATCAGGAATTTCGGACATGACAAGCTTGGATGTTTCGCCATCCTTGCTGATCGTCATTTTGAAATCGGGATTGGCGTCCTGAAGCAACATTGCCGCAACACGCAGGTTAAGTTTCTGCGACGTGACGCTGTCGGCTGACACTTTCTGATCCACGCGCTGCATGATCAGAACGCCCAGCAAGATTATTCCGCTCATCAGAATGAGCACGGCGGCAAGCGCGACTTTCAGTACCAGACTTTTCGACATGCTTTCTCCCTTTTCACCATCACCGGTAAAATGAGGCCCGCCAGTGAAGGGTTTATCATTCACATTTCACGAAGGTCTTAGCGCCAAGATTAAATCTCTTATAAAGAGAACAACAACATGAATTATCTTTAAGTATAAATAGTTAAACCATTGCATAGCAACATCCCCAAATGAGGATGAAGGGCCCTCAATCCCCCCGTATGACCCGTAATATTGAAACCGATTGCGACGCAGACATGCCAAACGGCGCGACGGTTCCGTCACGCGTCCGGATCACTTCAGGGAAGAATGAAAGGCATCGGGGTAGTTGCCCGGATGATTTGATCAGTAATCGACCTTGACGAAATAAAGCCCGTCTGCCGGTGCCGTCGGACCACCGGCCCGGCGATCACAGGCTTCAAGCGCGGTTTTGACGTCTATCGGTTTCCAGTTGCCCTTGCCGACCAGAACAAGGGTTCCAACCATATTGCGCACCTGATGATGCAGGAAGGACCGGCTTTCGGTATAGACGCGGATATCAAGCGGATCGGTTGTACTGCGGACGATTTCAAGTTTTTCCATCGTCTTGATCGGGCTTTTGGCCTGACATTCAGAAGCCCGGAACGTCGTGAAATCAAACGTCCCGATCAGATGCTGTGCCGCTTCGTTCATCGCATCGATATCAAGGGGCTTGTATATCCCCCAGGCCAGTCCCGCCTCGAAGGTCAGCGGCGCACGGCGATTGATGATGCGATACATGTAGTAGCGCTTCTTCGATGAAAAACGCGCATGGAAGTCTTCGGTGACTTCTTCGCAGTCCTTGATCGCCACCGGATCGGGTTTAAGGTGATGATTGATCGCATTCATCACGGCTTCTGCCGGATAATATTTCGGCAAATCGAAATGCACGACCTGACCAAGCGCATGCACACCCGCATCGGTCCGGCCCGAAACATGGACGCGCACGAACGTACCGGCGAATTTTTCGATGGCGGTCTCGAAGACCTGCTGAACCGAAATCACTTCGTCCTGGAATTGCCAGCCGTGGTACGGGCGGCCGTCATATTCGACGGTACATTTATAGCGCTGCATCACCGATACAATTATCTGAACAAGCCAATCTCACGGCTTTATAGCTGGGCTTTCAAACGAAAACGAGGGGCAATCATGCCCCTCGCCTGTCTTTCCACAATCTCTTGCGGAAAACTTATTTCACGCCGTCGCGGTCGAAACCAAGGCGCAGACGAAGGGCGTTCAGCTTAATGAAGCCTTCTGCATCGCGCTGGTTATAAACGGTGTCAGCTTCGAACGTGACATGCTCTTCAGAGTAGATCGAGTTCGGCGACTTGCGACCGGTGACGGTGACGTTACCTTTGTAAAGGTCAAGGCGGACAACGCCGTTAACCGTACGCTGGGTTTCGTCCATCAGGCGCTGCAGGGCCTGACGTTCCGGCGACCACCAGTAACCGTTATAGATCATCTCGGCATAACGCGGCATCAGCTCGTCTTTGAGGTGACCGGCGTTACGATCAAGGGTGATGCTTTCCATTGCACGGTGTGCAACCGACAGAATGGTGCCGCCCGGGGTTTCGTAAACGCCGCGCGACTTCATGCCGACATAACGGTTTTCGACCAGATCAAGACGACCGATGCCGTTCTTGCCGGCAACTTCGTTCAGTTTGGTCAGAAGGGTTGCCGGGCTCATGCGTTCGCCATTGACCGCAACCGGGTTGCCCTGTTCGAACTCGATCTCGATCGTGGTGATCGCATCGGGTGCGTTCTGCGGGGAAACGGTGCGCTCGAACATGCCTTCGTTCGGCTTGACCCACGGATCTTCCAGTGCCTTGCCTTCATACGAGATGTGCAGAAGGTTCGCATCGGTCGAATAGGGCGGCTCGTCACCACCAAGTTTGTCGGCCGAAATCGGAATCTGGTGTTCACGTGCAAAGTTCAGAAGCGCGGTACGCGAATTCAGTTTCCATTCGCGCCACGGTGCAATGACCTTAACGTTCGGCTTAAGGGCATAGTAACCCAGCTCGAAACGAACCTGGTCGTTGCCTTTGCCGGTTGCGCCGTGGGAAACGGCGTCTGCGCCGACTTCTTCGGCGATTTCGATCTGGCGTTTGGCGATCAGCGGACGTGCGATCGAGGTACCGAGCAGGTAAACGCCTTCATAAAGGGCGTTGGCACGGAACATCGGGAAGACGTAATCGCGAACGAATTCTTCGCGCAGATCTTCGATGAAGATCTGTTTTACGCCGAACATTTCCGCCTTTTTACGGGCCGGTTCCAGCTCTTCACCCTGGCCGAGATCGGCGGTGAAGGTCACGACTTCGCAGTTATATTCTTCGCGAAGCCATTTCAGAATGATGGAGGTATCCAGACCGCCTGAATAGGCAAGGACGACCTTTTTGACCTTATCGCTCATGGGAGTGACGCCTTTCTTCTTCCGATAAAACCCAGGGCGCGGCCGGATTTGGCCATTCATCCCTGTTGGCTATGCAACATTGTCGTTGCGGTCGGCCCCGAATAGTCCGCCAGACTGCTCGACGGATTGTTCGACGGCTCTTTATGCAAAATGTCTCCCGTCTTGCATAAAGAGCCCTAGACCTTGAGCGCGGAGTATAGGAAAACACTACCAGCGGGCAAGACCCAAGATGGGATTGAGGCCAAAAAGGCACAAAAACCCGTAAATTTTCGCCCCGCTTTTGGAAAAAACCGCTCCGAATGCTGAAAGCTGTCGAAGAAACCGAAATCGACCTGCCCAAAATCGGTCCGCTGCCGGTCCGTTTGCGGCCCAGTGCGCGCGCGTCGCGACTCAAATTGCGGATCGATCCGGCCTTTGACGGGGTGGAAATTGTTGTGCCCAACGGGGTATCGCGCAAGACCGCGATTTCGATGCTGCACCAGCATGGCGACTGGGTTACAGCCCATATCCAGCGCCTTCCAGAACGGGTGCAGTTTGTGCCCGGTGCGTGGATTCCGTTCCTTGGCCATGATCATGCCATCCGTGCGGTTCCCGATGCCAAACGCGGCGTCTGGGCAGAATCCGGGGTGATCTGGGTATCGGGCCAGCCGGAATATACCAACCGGCGGGTCACGGACTGGCTCAAGAAACAGGCCAAGCTTGAAATCGCTCCGCGGGCCCATGCCTATGCCGATCAGATCGGCAAGAAAATCACCCGCATATCGCTTAAGGATACCCGTACGCGCTGGGGAAGTTGTTCGTCGAACGGCAATCTGTCTTTTAGCTGGCGACTCGTTCTTGCCCCTGAAGATGTGCTTGATTACGTGGTTGCCCACGAAGTCGCCCACCTTCAGGAACTCAATCATTCCGCGCGTTTCTGGGCCGTGGTCGAAGACCTTTATGGTCCGTCCAAGAAACAGCAACACTGGCTCAAACGCCACGGTTCAGGCCTGCATCGTTATGGCGCGGGCGGCTAGATAACACTGCGCGGGAAGGCAGAAGTGATGTCCGGATAAAGGCTGCAAAAAGCGCCACGCCCGCCAAACCGGCTTCCCGTGACAAACGCACACGACCGTAGGCTTTGACACTGACCAAACCGGCAAGAAATTATCACTGCGACGCCTGAAACAGCCGCCACCCCGAATGCCTTAAACCACCGTAACAGCACAGTTTTTGGAGCCCCACCCATGCTGATCCCGATTGAAACACTGGCGATTTTCATTCCGACCGCGCTGGCACTTAATATGACGCCGGGCAATGACATGCTGTTTTGTCTGGGACAGGGGATCAAGTCAGGGCCAAAGGCCGGGAATGCTGCGAGTCTTGGCATTGCGACGGGTGCGCTGATCCATACTCTGCTCGCCGGTCTTGGTCTGGCAGCACTGGTCGCAGCCCATCCGGTGGCACTTGAAGTCCTGCGCTGGGCGGGGATTGCCTATCTGGTGTGGCTGGCAATTGGCGCATTCCGGTCAAAGGATCAGCAGCTTAGCCCCGCGCAAACCAAGCGTTCCAGCGCCTTGGTGGCTTGGCGTGACGGGATTGTGGTCAATTTGCTGAACCCGAAAATTATCGTTTTCGTGCTGGCCTTCATTCCACAATTTGTCGATGCGTCACGCGGATCGGTGCTGATGCAGTTCCTGATTTTCGGGCTGATCCTGAATATCGGCGGCACGATCATCAATTGCCTGGTCGGAAGTTTCGCCGGGAAGCTTGGGCAGCTGTTTGCCCGCTCCGCCCGGATCGCCCGCGGCTTCCAGATTTTTACCGGCTGCGTGTTTTTGGGACTGGCTGCGAAGCTCGCCTTTGATAAGCGATAATAAATAATCATCCTGATTATTAGTCTGAGCCTAACAATTCATTCTTACCGCTGCGATAGGCAGCATGGAAACCCCGACGACACTGTAAAGAAAAGTTTACACCTGCGTCAAATCGACCAATCAGAATTGGGGTGGCGTCGGCTTTAGACCACGCAACCGGTTTCGCGCAGGCGGGGGAGTTCGGCGCGCAGGAAGGCGAGGAAGCTTTTTTCCACGGCACTGAGTTCGCGGGTGGCGGTAAACAGGGCAACGTCCCATTCGATGGTCGGGGTCAGGGTGCGGGCGACGACCTTGCTGTGATCGACCAGAAGACCGGCAAAGGGATCACTGACCGCGATGCCGACATTACGTTCAACCAGACGCGAGACGGTTCGGATCGTGCGGCCCTCGACCGCGATCTTGCGCGGCCAGCCGGCGATCTGGAAAATATAGTCGATCTTGGTGCGCAACGGCGATCCGATCGACAGTTCGACAAAGTTTTCACCGCGCAGAAGGTCAATATCAATGGTCTCGAATCCGGCCAGCCGGTGATCAACCGGCATCAAACAGACCGCGCGCGATTGCGCAAGCGGGGTGACCAGAACGTTGGGGTCCTGAAGATCAAGGGTGATGCCGATCCCGAGATCACATTGCCGGGTCGAGATCATATCAAGCATGCCTTCAAGCCCGGTATCGGTGATGCTGATCGAGACATTAGGGTGGGCTTTTTTGAACTTGGCCACCACATCAATCAGATAGGTATCAACATAGATCGGCTGGGCCGCGATACGGATTGCGCCCAACTGGTCGTTGGCAATGGCGCGGGCCTGGGTTTCGACTTCGCGAAAGGCGTTGAGCGAACGCAACACCGTGGCGTGGAATTGCTGGGCCTCGGAGGTCGCGGTCAACTGGTTGCGTTTGCGGTTAAACAGCTCGAACCCGACGGATTTTTCAAAATTGTTGAGCAACCGGCTGACCATCGGCTGACTGATATTCATCGCCTGGGCCGCCTTGGTGACAGAACCATAGGTCATAAAGGCATTGAAGCTTTCAAGTTCGCGCAGGTTCATAATTCAGGTTCCGATCATCGCGCATAACCGCCCAAAACGGCCGTTCTGGATGCAAATGGCATCCGGTTAAGCATCTGAGAGCAGGCAATTTTGCCCCAAACCGTCGCAGAACAAACAGCCCTGCCCGTCCTGGAATACCCGCCCGAAACCGCCGGTTCGGGCCATGCATGAGCATTTCCGGGTTCTTGAAACGACGCGGTGTTTGGCGGCATTCCGTACTCAGTATGTAAATTAGTTATACTGAAATTAATTTTTTGCGTCACCAGTTATAGTTTGTCTATGGATAATGGATACAAAAAGAAAAGACCGAGCTTTGGCAATCCTGCCACCACCAAACAGGGAGACATGTAAATGTTTCGACAGCTCAAAAAAGCAGCCGGCCTAGCCGCCGCCATCCTTGCGACGACCACCATGATTTCGACTGCCCAGGCTGATGCCTATCCTGAAAAAGCCATCACCCTTGTTGTACCTTATGGTGCCGGTGGTGCATCGGATCTTGCCGGCCGTGCGCTTGCAGAAACCGCACGCAACTACACCGGCGGCCAGCCGGTTGTTGTCGTTAACAAAACCGGTAACGGCGGCATGAGCGGTGCGAAATTCGTCACCGAACAGAAGCCTGATGGTTATACCCTGCTGCTGTCGCGCGTTGGCATGGCCCTGTATCCGGCAGTTTACAATGACAGCCCGGTTGGCTGGGACGATTACACCTTCCTGGGTATTCTCGAATCCACCCCGATGATTCTGGCTGTAAACGCCAATTCCGACATCAAGACCATTGATGACCTGATTGCCAAAATCAAGGACAGCAACGGCGCAACCACCTATGCCGCATCCGGCCCCACCGCGATTGACGGCTTCTCTGTTCAGGCCCTGCTGTCTGACGTTGATCTTGATCCGCTGACCGCTTCCACCCTCGTGCCATACAAAGGCGGCTCTGCTTTGGCCGCTGCTCTGCTTGGCGGTCACGTTGATTTCCTCGCTATTGCTGCCGGTTCGCTGATGCCCCATATCGAAGCCGGTAAAATGCGCCCGCTGATGGTTTACTCGCCGAAGCGTATGGCTGCCCTTCCGGACGTCCCGACTGCCAAAGAACTGGGTTATGCCCAGGCTGGTCAGGTTGGCGGCTGGAGCGGCCTGTATGCACCGAAAGGTCTTTCGGACGAGGTTGTCGCGAAATGGACCGAAATCCTTGGCAGCGTTTCGACCGACGCACAGTGGCTTGATCTTGCTGCAAAACGCGGCTCGACCTCGGTCATCGGTGACGAAGATCCGTCCGCATACGTTAAAAGCCAGTTCGAGCTTTACAACGGTATGGCCAAGAAATTTGGTTACATCCAGTAAGACGTTTTCGAACGTTTTTTGATCCAAAACTTTAATGCGAGACGGAACCATGAACCAAAATCGCGATTTCTATGCAGGGCTGGTCGGAACACTGTTCTTTGCCATCATCCTGTTCATCCTGATCCCGATCTATGTGAAGGTTCCGTCTTTCATTCCCGGCTTTGCCCCGCCGCCTGACATGTGGCCGCGCGTTGTCGCGATCATCGGCCTTGTGATGGGTATTACGGCAGTTGGTCTGGCATTCCCGAAAATGCGCGAAGCCAGCCGCAACCAGGTCACAAGCCTTGGCAGCCGGATTTGCAGCCACAAGACCCTGATCATCCGTTTTGTGGGTGTGGTTGCTGTTTTTGCCGCCTTTGTGTTTGGCATGCCATTCGTCGGCTTTGTTCCGGCAACCATCCTGTTGCTGGCCGTGCTGTTCATGATGACCGGCAATTTCGAACGCAAGTTCTGGATGATCGGCCTGTCCGTCATCTTCCCGGTTCTGCTTTATCTTCTGTTTACCGAAGTCACCCATACGCCCTTCCCCGAAGGTTCGCTGTTTTTCTGACCTCGTAACCCTGATCTGATCGAAAGTCCCATCGTTATGTGGAATGAATTACTTTATGCGTTTGACGCAGTCGCGACCCTGCCGAACTTTCTGGCAATGTTTGCCGGGATTTGGGCCGGTGTGATTATCGGTGCCATCCCGGGTATGACCGGTACGATGGCTGTGACACTGGCGCTGCCCTTTACCTTCTATCTGCCGCCGGTCACCAGTATTCTTCTTCTGGTCGCGCTTTATAAAGGTTCGACCTATGGCGGTTCGATTTCCGCCATTCTGATCAAAACGCCGGGCACCGCATCGGCGGCCTGTACGGTTCTTGACGGCTATCCGCTGGCCCGTGCCGGCAAGGGTGGCAAGGCGCTGAACATGGCGCTGATTTCAAGCTGTATTGGCGATTTCATTTCCAATATCTCGCTGTTCTTCCTCGCCATTCCGCTTGCTGCATTCGCGCTGCGCATTGGCCCGCCGGAATTCTTCATGCTGATGGCCTTTTCGCTGACGATTGTCGCGAGTATTTCCGGCCGTTCGCTTGTTCTCGGGATTCTTTCCGCCTGCTTTGGCCTTTTGCTGGCAACTGTTGGCGAAGATATTTACGGCTCCTACCGTTTTGCCCTGTCCGAAGACATGAAGTCGGGTCTTGGCATGGTGCCGGTTCTGATCGGTCTGTTTGCCCTGCCTGAACTGATCAAGATAATCGTGTTCCGTCCGGAAGATAACACGCAGGCCCTTAAGCTTGGTGATAACCGCCTGACCCTTTCGGAATTCCGCGGATCGTTGAAATCGATCTGTCGCGGGTCGCTGATCGGGGTCATTCTTGGCGCGATCCCCGGCATCGGTCCGTCAACAGCCGCGTTCTTTTCCTATAGCGAGGCACGCCGCACTTCGAAAAACGGCGACAAGTTCGGCGAAGGTGAACTTGAAGGTGTTGCGGCATCTGAATCGGCCAATAACGGCGCATGCGGCGCAACCATGATCCCGTTGATGGCGCTGGGTGTTCCCGGTGACGTGATCACCGGTGTGATGCTGGGTGCCTTCATGATCCATGGCCTGACCCCCGGCCCGCTTCTGTTCCAGAACAATATCGGCGAAGTTTACGCGCTGTTTATCGGCATTCTGTTCAGCTCGGTCTTCCTGTTTATCGCAGGCAAGATCACGGCAAATGCCTTTACCAAAATCTCGCGCATTCCGCAGACCCTGCTTTTGCCCTGCATTCTGATCCTGTGCGTCTATGGCATCTATTCGATTGGTGCCAGCCCGTTTGACGTCACGGTTCTGCTGGTGATGGGTGTGGTCGGCTTTATCATGATGCTGCTTAACATTCCGGCTGCACCCTTCCTGATCGCCTTTATCCTTGGCCCGATGTTTGAAGACAATATGCGTCGCTCGCTTGCCATTTCGCGCGGTGACCTTGGCGTCTTCTTCCAGTCATGGATTTCCTGGGGCTTCTTTATCCTGACTGTTTTGTTCGTCACTTTGACCATTCGTCGTGAATGGAAGAAATGGCGCGAAAAGCGTGCTGCGGCCACCGCGTCCGCTTCCTGATCCGAGAAACGAGAAGTACAATGTCCAAAACCAATATGTCCCGCCTCCATAGTGCCATTGATATGCTTGGCAAGCTGGTTGCGTTCGACACCACGAGCAAAAACTCGAATCTCGGTCTGATCCATTTTGTCCGCGATTATCTGGCGGAATATGGCATTGAATCGACCCTGTTCCATGATGAAACGGGCGAGAAAGCCAACCTGCTTGCGACCATCGGCCCCAAAGGGGTTCCGGGTATTGCCCTTTCGGGTCATACCGATGTTGTCCCCGCCCTTGAGACCACCTGGGTCAGCCCGGCATTCGAGCTGACCGAGCGTGACGGCAAGCTGTTCGGGCGCGGTGCGGCCGACATGAAGGGCTTTTCGGCCTGTGTGCTGGCGCTGATCCCCGATCTGGTCAAACGCGACCTGACCATGCCGTTCCATCTTTGCCTGTCCTATGACGAGGAAGTTGGCTGTATCGGCGTTGGTTCGATGGTTGATCATCTCGCCGCCATGGATACCCCGCCGCGTCTGGCCGTGATTGGCGAGCCGACCGACATGAAGGTCATCAATGGCCAGAAGGGCAAATATTCGATGCGTGTGGGCGTTACCGGCACCGCCGGGCACAGCTCGTTTGCGCCGAACCATGTCAATGCCATCGAATATGCGACCCGTGCGATCAACCTGATTGCCGAGAAGGCCCGCCATTTCGAAGAAAACGGCCCGTTTGACGAAGATTTCACCGTTCCGCACAGCACCATGCTGACCACAACGATTGGCGGCGGCACGGCAACCAACGTCACCCCGGATTATTGTGAATTCACCTTTGAAATTCGCCATCTGCCCGAACATGATGCCGAAGCGGTAATTGCCGAAATTCGCGATACCGTCATGGCGACACTGGATGCGGAAATGAAGGCAAAGGCACCCGAAACCGGATTTAGCTGGGAAAAGATCTTTTCCTATCCGGGTATGGGCGATTGCACCGACGCACCGGCATTCGAGCTTGTCCGCAACATCATCCCGGACGTATCGGGCAAGGTGTCCTACGGTTCCGAAGGCGGCGTATTTGAGAAACAGGGCAATATCCCGTCGATCATTTGCGGCCCGGGCAGCATCAAGCAGGCGCATACGCCCAACGAATTTATCGAGATTTCGCAGCTCGAGGAATGTCTTGAATTCCTTGAAGCGCTCACCGATCAGGCAGTTGCTGCCTGATACACTCACCGCGGCGCTGCGTCACCCTCAGCGCCAATCGGCTGCTATATGCGAGCTGTCCACTCCAGCTTAGCGTCGCGAACCGACAGGTGAGAACTCCCTGGCCACATCTCTCCCCAAGGGGTGTGGCTGCGGGTTGGGGCCAATGCCAAACATGGCGGTCCTGACCCAATGCAAACCAAACTTAAGACCGGTTCGCGCAAGCGATACCGGTCTTTTTTTGTATCTGCCTAGATCGGCGCTCCTAGCGCTACCACCAACGCGAACTTCCCACGTAGCGTTTGAAATTTTCTACAAAAAGCTCAAGGTAACGTCGGCTATTTCTTGCAAAACCAGCATTGAGCAAGGCAACAATCGTCTCATCCAACTGTAAATCATTAATCAATGTCATAGCTGAATCGTCATGGTAGACAGCCCTACCAATGGGCATTCCGGCAAATACGGCATCAGGTTTACTGACAATTGCCTTTTCCATATCTTCTTCACTGTACCGCTCAAAATATGCCAAGGTCGCGAGTGTTTCGAATCTATCGAACGTTAGATTGAACTCCGACGACACACCAATGAAGCTGGATTTCCATACAGACAAAACATCAAAGAGATGGTCACTGAGGGGACATCTGCGGTTTTCAAATCCCTCCAACTGTTTCCAAACATCTTCTCTCGGCTCTCCCCATGCCTGCAAGAACAGCGTTGAAACTAAGTTTTCGGTCTTGCCATATTCCCGTGATAAAGGAGCATCAAGAAGAGCATGGAGGCTACTCCATCTTTGAGAACGTGTTAGAGCAACCGCATAGGCAGTAAACACCAATACCGCTGGATAAGCAGACAAACCGATCCACACACGACTACCACTTCTGATATTTACTGCTCGACGATGTAACCCACCGATAATATCTAAAGCTAATGGCAGTTCGCTACCATCACCCCATCTTCCCAACACACCAACCATACGTGCTAAAGGCTCTGTTAGCGCTTCGTATAGTGCTACGCGAAACCGGAATTGTTCTGGATCATACCGCCCCTGTGGAGAGAGCTGGTCGTCTCTTAGTTGAATGAGAAGTCGTTCAAATTCTTGTGTAAACAACTCATCCAACTGAATTCTATACTCTGACTTAGCCAGATAGCGTTTAGCACTACTTACCAGTAATTCGACGCTTAGTGGATTTTGCCGCTGACTTTGTTCAAGCGTCTCCACACGTTGTTGCAGCGACCGGAAAAATTCGTCCGCACCATTGACAGCAACAGTCTTGGCATCTCGGTGTTCAGCAAGTTCCGTTGCACCGCCACCCAGCTTACCGCGGGCAGCCCAATAAACCGGATAACGTCTGTTTGGCGCACGCAAGAAGGCGGCACGCAGCGCATGGTCCCATTCACCAGACCAACCGCATATGATCAGTCCGTGTTCGTCAAAAATCCGATCCAGTAACTTATTGTATGAATCCGGGTAAGAACTGAGTTCCTGATCGGTGTTCAGAATACGGCTGTCCTTGTAGTCGCCGTGTAATTTCAAAAGGTAGCAACGACTGTGAGTTAATGGCTCCGCACCTGCCAAGGCATCGGCAGAGGATACAACCGTGGGCTCAATCCCTTGTTCCCGGAGAGCATTTTCCATAAGCCGGTCAAAGTTGGTAGTAATGATGACCCGGATATGACCAGACCGAACCAAACTTGCGATTGCGTGATGAGCTTCTGTCGGAATTTTACGCCCTTCTTCGCGATCGTCTTCGTCTGGCTCAATATAGCGATGCAGGATTGCCCGTCGTTCAGCAGGTGAAGTTGCGATCTCTTCAAGCAATGTAGAGTAGTTTGGTTCTTGTCCTGTTTCGTCCCGATACCATTTTGTCCAATCTGACTGATCTTCCACCCCTTTGGTCAAGGCGACACGCCTAACCAGATCGAGAGTAATCTCCCAGCCCGTAGGAATTTCTGCCGAACGCGATAGCCCTGATCCGAGTAAGACAGCAAACACGCCCTTGTTTTCATAAACGGAAAAAGCAAGCTGGGTCGTCGGATCATTTCGAAGAAGTGTCACTGGGTATCTCTCCCCCTAGGCTTGGTGCCGATAACGGCGGGCCATAATGAAATGACCCGCCATTTTTCAATACATATTCAGTGCTGCATTACTGTTTTGCGCTGCTGGCGCTGAAGCCCTTGGTGAAGTCGCGCCAGCTGTCGTCTTCGCCGACCTTTTTGGATCGTGCGAGGGCGGCTTTGCCGAGCGAGCGGACCGGGATGTTTTGATGGGCGTGGAGCATGAAGTCATGCCAAAGCGTTGCGGGAAGCCCGCCGCCGGTGACTTCGTCCATCGGGCTGCCATCGTCATTGCCCATCCAGACACCGGCCACCAGATCGGAGCTGTAACCGATAAACCAGGCATCACGATAATCCGATGTGGTGCCGGTTTTACCGGCCGTTGGACGGTCGATGATGGCGTTACGGCCCGTGCCCTTGGCGATCACGGCCGAAAGCATGTTGTTCATTTCACCGGCATGAAGCGGGTTGAGCAACCGGACCGGGAAATCATCGGTACGTTCATAGAGAATTTCGCCACCGCGTCCGACAATCTTGCTGACCGCGTGCGGGAAGACGGCAAAGCCACCATTGGCGACGATGGCATAGGCCCCGGTCAGTTCCAGCATCGAGACTTCGCTGGTGCCAAGCGCAAGGCTTGGTTCGGCGGCGAGTGGCGATGAAACGCCCATGTCGCGGGCCTTCTGGATCACTTTATCCAGACCGACTTCCATCGCCATTTGCACGGCAATCGAGTTGTTTGACGTTGCCACCGCATCGCGGATCGACATGGTGCCGTGATTTTTACGGTCAAAGTTGCGCGGTTCCCAGCCATCAATCACGATGGGCACATCGCGCATCCAGTCATTCGAGCCGAGACTTTTATCCAGACCGGCCAGATAGACAAACAGCTTGAACACCGAGCCCGGTTGACGCCGTGCCTGTGTGACGCGGTTATACTGACTTTCGAAATAGTCGCGACCACCGACCATGGCACGCACGGCACCATCCGGCGTCATGGCGAGAAGCGCGCCCTGACTGACATGTTTTGCCTTGGCGCCGTTGCTTTCAAGTGCGCGTTCAAGATTGAATTCTGCGATTTCCTGAAGGCGGGAATCAAGTGTGGTGTGAACCAGAAGATCCTGATCGATATAGCCGATATAGTCGCGCACACGATCAAGAACCCAGTCAGAGAAATAACGGACACCCGGCCCGGTTTTGGCCGAACGTGCGGTACGGACCCGAGACTGTTTGGCCCGATCGGCGCGTGCGGTTGTCAGCGCGCCGGTCGAGGCCATGGCATCCAGCACGATATTGGCCCGTTCGGCGGATTTGACCGGATCGACCATCGGGTTATAGCGACTTGGTGCCTTGGGCAGACCGGCCAGCACAGCGGCGTCATACAGGTTCAGACGACGCGGATCGACGCCGAAATAATAGCGCGATGCGGCATCAATCCCGTAAAGGCCGGAGCCGAAATAGATGCGGTTGAGATAAAGCGACAGGATTTGCTGTTTATCGAATTTGAATTCCAGCCAGATCGCCAGAAGGACTTCTTCGATTTTGCGCCCGAAGCTTTTTTCCGGTGACAGAAACAGGTTCTTGGCAAGCTGCTGGGTGATGGTGCTTCCACCTTCGGCAATGCGCCCGGATGTCAGATTGACCCAGGTCGCACGCAAGATACCGACAACATCAATGCCGAAATGATCATAAAAACGGCGGTCTTCGACAGACACAAACGCCTGACCGACATATTCGGGAAGATTTTGAACCTCGACCGGGGTGCCATAGCGGTTGCCATAGGTGGCAAGGGTTGCGCCATCGATGCTGACGACGCGGATCGACGGTTTGCGTTCGCTGGCGACTTCGAAACTGACCTTATCGGGCAGGCCATAGCCGTAAAAGGCAATGACGCCACCGCCCAGAACCATCACCCAGATGCTGCCCAGAACAATGAATTTGGCAATCGCCTCTGGCCCGGGAATCATGTCTCCCAGGCGGGAAAACAGACTTCCCTTGCGCTTGCCGGCACTGCTGACGCGCTTTTTCTTGGGCTTTGAACCGGTTGATCCTTTACGGACCTTGGTTCGCCGCTTGAATTCTCTTTGGACCACAAATGCACCTATCGGTCTGGACCGGCCTTGACACAGGCATCCGCAATGGCAAAAGTTCTGATCGACTTTTCATGCCAGGCAGATGCGCCGTGCGATCCGGCGTATATTATATCGCGATGTCCCAACCGAGGAGGGAGTCCCCCGTCTCCCCGCTTTGCGACTGATCTTTCTGTTATGTCAGTTTTGGGCGTTCAAGTCCTGTTTCCACAGGTCGGTTACCCCGTCACTTGTCCGGCGGCGTTGCGAGGACGCCCGGATCATGGAACGGATCGGCAAACCTTCATGCGCATCAAGCATAAATAACCGCCACAAAGACGCAAGTTCTACCTCGCCGCGCACATCCATGCGTTCGCGCGCGTCATTGCCCGCCCAGACCGCCGTGATCAGATCAGACGAGAAACCGACATACCATGCATCGGTGCCGCCACCCGCAACCGTGCCATAACCGGCAAAGGGCCGATCAAGACGGACTTGCGGATCGGTGACACTGGAATAAAGCACGTAGGAGCCTTGAATGGCCTCGTCCGTCAGGCGTTTTTCCTGAACCGGATCAACACGCTGATAAAGCAACTGCCCGCCATTTTCACTGGTGTAGGATACGCTGTTGATCAGGGTGATAAAGGCGGGCTTGCCCGAACTTTGCGGCAGGGTGTGAATGGCGGCGATGTCGCTTACCGTTACCGGATCAAGCCCGACCACAGTTCGGATATCAGTCGAAAGCGGGCTTGTGATGCCGATATCATGGGCATATTGCCGGACATTGAGCAGCCCGTAATGATCGGCCAGATTGGCCGGAACGGTATTCACATCGCGCACAAAGGCTTCGCGCAGGGATATTTGCCCCTGATATTCGTGATCGGGGTTGATCGGACGCCAGCCACCAACCGCCATGCGGTTATCACGGACCCACTGGGCCGGATCACTGTTTTCATTAAGGGCGTAATAGTATGTGGCGATCTTGATCATCCGGCCCGCCGGGTGACGGACCTCGGTCACGCGGTTGCGCTGGAACGGGCTGTAATCCGCCCCGCCGATCATTGCACGAATGCGGCCTTCGGGACTTATGGCAAGCAGGCCGACCTGATCGGCACCGCGTGGTTTGAGGCGCAGTTCGGCGACTTCCTTGACCACGTCGCGGGCAAGGTTTTGCACCTTGAGATCGATGCTTGTGACAACCTCGATATCGCGGCTGGTATAGCCGACCAAATCGGCGACTTCTTCCAGGACCATATCAACGACATAGCCCGACAGGACGTTTTCTTCGACCTGCACATCAAGCTTGGGCATGACCAGGGTCAGGGCGGAAACGCGGTCGGCCTCGATGAATTTATACTGACCGAGCTTGGCAAGAATGCTGTTGGCCTCGGCCGCGGTTTCACGGGGGAAGAACAGCGGATTGTATTTTTCAGGGTCGCTCATCGCAGCGGCAAGAACGGCGGCCTGATGCAGGCTCATACGTTCGGACGGCGCACCGTACCAGATGCGCGATGCGGCGGTGATGCCAAAAATCCCGCGCCCGACATAGGTGCGTTCAAGGTAACTGCGCAGGATGGTCTTTTTATCGAAACTCCAGTCCAGCCACAGGGCGACGAGGAATTCCTGAAAATGGCGACCAGCGCTGTTATCCTTGGTTTTAAAGAAGCTGCGTGCGACCTTCATGGTGATGGTCGAGCCGGTTCCTTCGCGGCTTGTGAAAATGCGGGCGAAGTCGGTCGCCGAGACGCCCATATGGTCATAAAAAGTCGGATCGGTGGCCGCGACAAAGACGTTTTGCACCCGTTCGGGCAGGGTGGTTAGCGACACGTCCTGACTGTAATGGCCCTTGATGGTTTCAAGCAGTGCACCGTCATAGCCCAGAATACGGATTTCCGGGCTTCGGATCATGTTGCGGCTCAGATCCAGATTGGACTTGATCGAATAGCCGATGCCCAGAATGGCAAAGCCCGCAATCGACAGGAAAAATGCGATCAGCAAAGCTCGTCGGCGGCGAATTTGCCGGCGAATTTTCCGTAACTCACGGTCGGCGATGCGCTTCATCGCTGCTTGCGCAGCCGTTTGCCCGCCAGCTTGCTGTTCGTCGTCGTCGTCTTCTGCCACGCCCAAATTCCGTTTTTTGCCCGTGCTTTATATTGTTCCCCAACAGTAAAACGCCAAGCTGTTAAGAAAATACTTTGATGGCAGTCGCGAATGCAAAGTTTACGAAAAGGCCTGGCTATTTCCAGGCGGGACAATTTTTAAATAGAATAATAATTACAGCCTCTTAATACAGTCTGAGGTTGCAAATGCCTTCTTGATTTCAGCTTCTGCCTATGCTCTATCTGAGGGACTGTCATTTGTATGTAACAATTCCGAGCTGGTTGATCCTGCGTACAAAAGACTATGGATATTGGGTGCCCGGCGATGCCCATCCAGTCCCAGACCGAATGCCTTCTTTGATCCTCGTTGAACGGGGATATTCTGTCTTGTGGCGGTCCGGCACTTTGAGAATGCAACAATCAATAAACCGAAACCGACACGGGGCACTATGACCAAGGAACTGACTTACCTGACCATTGACCGTCAGGAACATCTAAGCCGCGAAGATTTCATCCAGAATTACCTCAAACCCAAGCGTCCTGTCGTTATGCGCAGCTTTGCCGGCAGCTGGCCCGCGACGCAAAAATGGACCTATGACTATCTCAAGGCCGGGTGCGGGCAGGTTGAAGTGCCGCTTTACAGCGAAGCCTTTGCCAATTCGGATAATGACTATCTTGATTCCACGCAATCGATGGCCTTTGGCGACTATCTGGACCTTATTCAGCAGGGCCCGACGCCGCTTCGCATGTTTTTGTTTAACGTCTTCAAACATATGCCGCAGCTGCGCGAGGATTTCTCATTCCCCGATCTTGGCGTGACCTTCCTTAAGAACCATCCGTTCCTGTTTGTCGGCGGTCAGGATGCCTATGTCGATATTCACTATGATCTCGATCACAGTCATGTCTTCCTGACCCAGATGACCGGTACCAAGCGCGTCGTTCTGTATGACAGTGCCGATCGCCGCAAGCTGTATCAGCATCCGTTTACGGTTTCGTGCAATATCGATTTCCGCAACCCGGACCTTGCGCGCTATCCCAAGCTTAAGGAACTTCAGGGGTATGAATGCATTCTTGAGCCGGGCGATACGATCTTTATCCCCAGCCGCTGGTGGCATTTCATCGAATACAGCACAGCAGGCATCAGCCTGACGCTGCGCGCCTTGCCGGAAAGCTGGACCGAACGAGCCGCAGGCCTGACCAGCATCATGAAGCTCAAGGTCATGGACCAGTATCTGGGCAAGATGATCGGCGAGAAGAAATGGTACGGGATCAAGGAAGACTGGGCCCATGCACGGGCCAGACGAGCCTGATCAGCATCGACGGATCAGGCATCAGACGATCCGACAGCATCAAGACAGATCAGATTTGGCACATCAAATCTGATCTTCGGTGCAGCAGGCATCGCAAAGATAGCGGCGTCGCACTTCGATGATGAGTGCGCCGGATATGGATATGGGTATGGGCGTTCCGGGGCAAAGACTGCCCCGGTTTGAAACAGCACCCTGCCTTAAACGATGTTTGACCGGAAACGAGTTCCGGTCAAAGCAATGCCCGTGCTGAGAGAATATCTTGTTGGGACGGGGCGTAACCGACGTTACGCCCTTTTGAGGATTTCCTGATAGCCGTCCTGAACGCGATCATGCGCCCACTGGGTCAGTTCCTTGCGGTTGTCAAATTCGCTGACCGGGCGGGCCGGGCTGAAATGCACAAAGACATCCGCGCCCGATGTTGCCAGAAACCGCCAGAAATGGGTGGCAAGCGGCGTGTCATCAAACCACGGATACAACACCCGTTCGGGTTCAACTGCACCTGCCCCGCCACCAATAACGGAACCGTCTTTCAGGCACAGGACAGTGACCGGCTGGACGCTGCATTTCGAACCGATCTGATCATCAAAGACAAATTCCAGCAGCGATGATTTGAACGGCAGAACCACGCTGCCATCGGTACTTGTGCCTTCGGCAAACAAGACCAGACGACGGTCGGGCAGGATTTTTTCGCGCAGGATCTTGATCTGTTCCTGGGATTTGATCGCCCGTCTTTCAACAAAGATTGTCTGACAGCAGCGCGCCAGAAAACCGATACCGGGCCAGCCGCGGACTTCGGATTTGGCAATGAAATTGACCGTGAACATCGCGTTCAGCACCGGAATATCCAGATAGGATGTATGGTTGCTGAGCATCAGAAGCGGCAAGGTTTTGGCCGGTGTGCCAATCTCGGTTACACGGATGCCGGTGATTTTGCGCGCGACCTGATGCCAGATGGTGACGATCCGGGCACTGGCGCGAATTTTCAAACCTTCAAGGATCAGGAACGGAAACAGCATCACCACAAGCCACGTCATCAAAGTCAGGAACTTGATTGTGGCTTTGAGATGCCCGAATGCGGTGATCGGTGCAGTTGTTGTCGAAGTTACCATCTGGTCCAAAGCAGTTAGAAATCCTTGGTGAACGTCATGGTGACGTTATCATTGTCTTTCCAGTTTCCGAACAGGCTGACGTCACGGATACCGTCAAAGATGGTATATTGCACAGCAAGCCTTGTGGAATCATCAAAGTTATAGGTCAGCTTGGTCATGGACAGCAGGTCGCGTTTGCTAAACCCGCGGGCCAGTTCCTGTGACAGGGTCCAGTCGCTGGTCAGTTTGGCACTGACCACGCCGTAAAGCGCGTTCTGGAACGGCCGGGAATATGAACTTGGCGTGCTATATTCCGGGTTCGACTGTTTTTCAACAGTGCGATCCGCCAGAAATTCCAGCGAGGCATTCAAATCTTCGAGGCCGATGCGTTCAGCGGTGTTGTAGAAATTGAACGCCATCCCTGTATTGACCCGCACGAAATCATCGTCAATGCCATCATCGGTATTCTGATAATAGGCTTCCATGAACAGACGGACACTATCCAGAGGCCAGGAAATCCCGCCAAACACGCTGGTGGCGTATGGATAGACCGTATAGCGTTCGCCAACCACTTCGCCTTCCTTGGAAACGGAATAAAGCGACTGGGCGCGCGAAGCGCCAATGGCATAGTCAAACAGCTCGGCACTGCCTTCCCAGATCAGGGTCAGGTCGGGCTTGTCGGTGGTCAGGTTTTCTTCCTTATAGGTGTATTCCTTGCCGCCGATTGTGTATTTCGAGTCAAGCGAGCCATTGCTGTCCGCCCCGCCCCAGCGCCCATATTTGTAGGGTTGCCCGGTTGCCGGGTGATAGGGCATCACCGTGACATTAAGGTTGCCTTCGTCAAAGAAACGCTGCCATTGCACCAGCCAGTTACCGGTATTGACGTTGTTTAGCGGCACGGTGTAATCGCCAAGATTATAGCGATTAAGCAGGGTCAGACGTTCGGCAAATTCGTAATTCTGTTTCCACTTGCCGATTTTAATCGTCGAATCATCCCCGTCCCAGCGCACGCCCGCCTCGATCAGATCGCCATAGGGCGAGCGGCTTTTACTGTTGTTCGGGCCGACAAACGCCCCCGATATCTCGGTATGGGACGCACCGTGGACATATCCCGACAAAACCATGCTGAGCGTATCGGTCAGATAAAGGTCGGTCTTGGCCGAGTAATGAAGGCTTGCCTCATAGGCGTTGTTTTCAACACCATCGGCAGTATCGGATTTGAACATCGTGCCGGTCGATTTGATGCTTTGACTGATTTCGATATCGTCAAGCCCGTCAAACCCGTAGGCCGGTGACGCCAGCACAGCCGGAACCAAAGCAAAAGGTGTCAGTCGCAAAAAATGTCGCATGATTATTTCTTGCTTTCATTGGCTGCGAGCAAGCGCGCCGACAAGATTGTACCGATATTCTTGTAAACGCGGCTAAGAAGATAGGGCTGGGTCAATTGCAGACGGCGCAAAAGATCGGCATCAATTTCAATCAGCCAGCACTTGGTATCGGCAATTACGGTTGCCGAACGCGGTGTTCCGGCCAGAAGCGACATTTCGCCGACAGTATCGCCTTCGACCATGTCGGTAATGCGCTTTAGCCCGCCGTCATGGTCGGCGATATACACACCGGCCTTGCCTTCAAGCAGGACCATCAGGCTGCGTTCCGTGCGACCGGCCTGAATGATGGTATCGCCCGGTTCCATGTCCCGCTGTACCGAGGTCAGGATCAGATCGCGCACATGGCGGTCAGGCATTTCGTTAAACAGCGGAAAGTTTCCGAGCTTTGAATGCGGAATGCGCTGCGTAACCAGATCGAAGATCCCGACAAAGTTCAAACGGGTCATCAGCAACGGTGTCAGGAATATATCAATCACCAGTGCGAGAAGAAGGGCTGTGCCCATCAGGATGCCAAAGACCTGCGTGTAATACAGGCTTGAGACCGACTGGGAATAGAAGGCCAGACTAAGCGCAAAGGTGGTGGTCAGAACAGCAGCCGCTTCGGAACGGATGGTGTGGCGGGCCGCCAGACGCGGATTGGCGATCTTGCGGCAGCTTTCCTTATAACTGCTGAGCATGTGGATGGTGTCATCGACCGCAATACCGATCGAGACCACAATCACGATGATCAGGGGCGGGTTCATCGGAAGACCGACCGCCCCCATGATCCCGACGGTCAGCAGTGGCACAAAGATATTGGGCAAGACCGCCCCAAGCCCGGCCTTGAGAGAGGAAAAGATCAGCGACATCACCACATAGATCGCACCGACCAGGAACAGCAAACTTTGCATCTGCGACGAGATCAGATTGGTTGCCGTATAGGCGGCAAGCGGTGCTTCGCCGGTGATGTTGTATTTCATCCAGGGCGGCAGATCGGTTTCAAGAATGGCGTTGATTTCATCAATCAGCGCCAACAGTTCCTTGGTTTCGCTGATTGTGTGTTTGACCTTGATGGTCGCATAACGGAAATCACGGGTGACGTAGCTTTCGATGTCAGAGCGTTCGAGCAACATCAGGAATTGCGAAACCTGATCGGCGGTTTCGGGCGGGGTGACTTCCGGATTGCCCCAGACATGGTTGATATGGGCCAGCTGTTCAGACAGCGAGGTCGCCATGGTCACGCCCGGCAGTTTTTCAATTTCACTGCCAATCTTGAAGATGATGCCAAGAGCTTCGGGGTCTTCGATCTGGTGATCGCGTTGACCATCAATCAGGATGGTCAGACCCTCGAGACCGCCCAGTCGTTCTTCGGAGAACCGGTAGTCCTGCATGAACGGATGGCCGGGTGTCAGCGCATCAAGCGGATTGTTGGAAACCTCGACCTGGGTGGCGGCAACCGCACCAAGCACACATACCGCGCCAAATGGCGCAATAAACAGCGCCGGCTTTTTGTAGATACGGTCAAAGCTGCGCGCGATGAAATAGGATACCAGGCGCAGATAGCGGTTCGGGAGACGGTTTTTGGTGTATTTGCTGTCCCCAAAGAAATGGAAGAATGACGGTGCCAGCAAGATGGTGATCACGCCATTGGCAAAGATCGCAAAGGCCGCCATGATCCCGAAATCACGGATCGCAGGAACGTCACTGATCGCACTGACCGCAAAGCCAAGGGTCGATGTCCCGGCGGTCAAGATCGTCGGCAACCCGACATGCTTGATCATGTATTTGCGCGCGGCAAGAACCAGTTCCGGGCGGCTGAGATCAGATTTCTCGCCATTTACTTTCTTAAGGCCTTCCATATAGGAGGCAAAGAAATGCATGTCTTCGGTCGAGCCGAGTGCAAGCAGGATCACCGGGGCCAAACTGCCCAGCATATTAAGCGGAATGCCCGTCCAGCCAAGGAAACCAAACGTGATCACCGTTGAAAGGGTTGCGGTAATCAGCGGCAGAATAAAGGCCTGCGGACGTTTGGAGGATACCCACATGCCGCCAATCAGCATCACGACAAGGAACAGGAACATCGGCGGCATTTCGCCGACCAGCACATCGGTGGTTTCCGCATTCAGGCGCGTACCGCCAATGATCGTGATCCGTTCAAATTTATCGCGATAATCCGCAATGATGCTGTCCATTTCCTCGTCAATGGCGACATCATTGACCGTGCCGAGAATATAGGACGGGGTGGTAACAATAATGACCAGCCCCTTGCCGTCTTCGGAAATGTACTGGCCTTTGAAAAGCGGGTTTTGCAGGGCGTATTTACGCGCGGTTGCGGCTTCTTCGGCGTCATAGGGCAGCGGATCAAGCAAGGCGCCCGATGCGACATCCCCGTCTTCGTCGTGGACATCACTGACATTGATCAGACTTTCGACCTTTTCGGCGTCTTTCATGTCGCCAAGATCGTAATGGAGGTTTTCAAACTCCTGGAGTTTGTCGACCGTCCACATGTCCTTGTCTTCGACCAGCAGAATTGTCGTGCGGTCCGAACCGAACAGATTGATGAAGTCGATATATTTGTCCCGATGGACATCATCATCACTGATCAGGCTTTGGATGCTGGTATCGATTGTCATCCGTGGCAAGCCGGCCGCAAAACCGGCAGTCAGAACAACCAGGGTCAGTATGCAAAGCAGCGGGTGACGCAAAACCGGTGCGAAGAGGCGGGTAACAGTCATCGGGACTACCTGAAAAAAGAAATCGCTCCCGGAAGCGGGAGCGATGACAGGACAAAATTAACGCATATATCGGCCGGTCTTGATCCAGCGGTGTTCGAACATTTCTTCTTCGACCGCATCTTCGGCAAGACTTCTGGACTTAATGATCATTTCGGTGCTGGTTTTGGTTTCCAGCGTCGTCATGATGGTGCTTTTCGGGCGCATTGCCGGATCGGCCACGACTTCGGGGTCGTAGTTGCGCTGAACCTTGGAATGGTTTTCGCGACGATCATAGAAATCGACCTGAATGACGAAATAGGTTTCCTTGGACAGATTGAAAATCCGCCATGCATAGCCGGTCTCGCGCGAGACTTCGTCGTTCGCGGGTGTGGCTTTGACGACAAAGGTTTCTTCGCCGTCGATGTTTGAATCTTCAAGACGTTCATAGGTGAAGTCATCACGATCATCAGATGTCATGTCTTCATAGGTGAAGTCCGTACCAAGGAACGGTTTACGCTTGGATGACCCGGCGGTGCGTTTGAGCTTTTTGCTGACTGCGGGCAGATAGGTCCACTGATCGTCTGAACGACCCTTGTTCTGCCAGCTGAGCAATGCCACACCTTCAACCCCGGCAGGCCCGTCAAAAACCGTCAGATATTTGAACAAGCCATCATCACCTTCAAGCGAATAGCGGCGCAATTCACGTTCCTCGAAGACCTTGCCGTCTTCGGAAAGTTTCATGTCCAGTTCTTCATATTCGCGCGGCAAGTCATGACGGTCGGACGATTCATCCATGATCTGGCGGCCGGTAAGTTCCTGGGCAGAGACCAGACCGTTGGACGAGACCAGCAAGACAAAGCTCAAGGCACCAAAGAGGGCTTGTTTCAACATTTCAATTGCTCACACTTTCAGGGGGTCATTTCGAGGCGGTCTGCCTGCTTTTTGAAGAACTTAACGTAGGTCTGCGGGACCTTGGCGATTTCGACCGTCATCATGATATCGAGGGTGTTGAACTGATCATCGAGCGCCACGCCATCACCGACAACACCGCCAAGCTGCAAGTAGGCCTTGATCAGCGGCGGCAGGCTTGCCATTGCGGACTTGTCATCGATCTGATCGGCAGGCACGCGATCCATCGGCATATGTTCAAGCGCACGGGCCAGTGTTTTGCCCTCGCCCAGATGGCGGTGATACAGATAGGAAAGCTCGGTCGCGATCTTGTCGGCGTCGGTTTCATGGAAACTGGCGCAGCCGAACAGAAAATCGATGTCATAGGCAAAGACGAATTTGGTAATGCCACGCCACAGAAGCTGGATCGCGTTGCCGTCGCGGTAATCCTTGTGCACGCAGGAACGACCGACTTCCATATAGTTACCGGTCTTTTCCCCGAGCAGAGGAATGGAAAATTCCGATGCCGCGATATAGGGAACATCGGCAGGCTTGCGGGCCGACAGCAACAAACGGGTGGTGGCAACAACGCGGCCATCCTGGCTGTTATCGACAACCATCAGATGGGCGCAATGTTCATCAAACATGTCACGGTCCAGCCCGTCTGCGTGGGAGTCCGTGTATGCCTGTGCCTGATATTCATTAAAGAACACATCAAAGCGCAATCGCTGGACGGCTTCGATGTCATCCTGAGATTGAGCAATTTTCACTGATAATCTATTATTAGACATTTCAAATATTCAATCTGTAATTCATGTGCTTGTTCATAAGTTTTGCAAGTTTAAAAAACTTTAAGTCCATATATCACAGTTGGTAAAGCATTGGGAAACTAACATATTTTTCCGAAATACTTCAAATAATCATAATAAAATATACTAAAAGATAGATAACTTGCGATTTAACTTCCCATAAGGGTAGGAATATTAAACTTACCTTATTCAATAAGATTTACCCGAATGCCCGTTTGCCCACCGTGGGGATGCGGCAATAAAAAAATCCCCGTAAAAACGGGGATTTGAGTATTCAGGAATAGTCAAAAATTGCATCGGGCAATGCATCCACAACACATCCGGACAGCAAAGAACCAAACGCACTTCCTCTGCGCTGATTGTGTCCGAAGGTTTTGAATTTCCACTCATTACCGGTGCAAATACTGTTTGCGGCAGGCACCTCCGACGTTGTTGAAAGCAAATTTGATCGGCAGGACCGCAAGAAGTCCGCAAACAAAATTCGGCGTTTTACTTACCAATCGACTCAATTCGATTAAGGATGTCTTCGCGGCCCTTCTGAACAAGTTGCAGCATTGCCTGACGTGCACGTACCGGATCACCGGCAGCAATCGCATCGGCAATGGCGCGGTGATAGGGCAAGGTAATCCGCATGTTTTCAGGCAGGAGAACTTCGGGTGACAGCATGGCATCAAAGAAGTTATCGAGCATCGGCTGCATATGCAGGATGAACTGGTTACCGGTCCCCTTGAGCAAATGCCGGTGGAATGCAAGGTCGGCAGTAAACCAGTCCCCGTCCCCGTTCAGGGCCGCTTCCATACCGTCGCAGGCATCATAAAGATCGGAGCAGTCAAAGTTCGGATTGGATGCACAAATTTCGACAGCAATCGTTTCAATGGCCGCACGAAACTGCGTCATGTCATCCACAAAAACCGTGTCCCGGTTATAGCGGAACCGCCAGGCCAGAACTTCTGGGTCAAACAGGCTCCAATCCGAAAGTGGCCGGACAATTGTCCCGGTCTTGCGACGGACCTGAAGCATACCCTTGGCGACAAGGGTTCGAATGGCTTCGCGCACAACGGTTCGCGAAATACCCAGTTCGTCGCCAATTTCTGCTTCGTTGGGCAGGACGGCATCAACATTGTAACGTCCGCTCATCAACCATTTTGCAATGGCTTCGACCGCCTCGGAATGAAGGGACCGCAATGGTCTGATTTGCTGATCTGTTTCGTGCATTCAGATACTTCTTTTTCTGTCGGTTTTGCTTTTTGCCATCATGCCGGCGTGGCATCCGCCAGGACGGGTTCAAACCCATAAACCTTTTGCGGGTTTTCGCAAAGGATACGCCGTTGCAGGGACGCATCGGGTGCCCAATCCTGGAGCAGTTCCAGCATCTTGCCATCATCCGGGCGGGGCGTGGTCATGATATGGGGCCAGTTCGATGCCCACATCATGCGTTCCGGTGCATGGGCCACAAGTGCCTTCGCAAGGGCCGATACATCATTGTATCGTGGTTCACCGATACGTGAAACTTCGTATGGCGCGGAAAGTTTGACCCAGACACGCCCGGTATCAATCAGGCGCAGCAAACATTGAAAGGCATGATGATCGGGTTCGACAGGTTCAAGAAACTTGCCGATATGATCAATGACGATGCGACCGGGCCAGGACAAGATCTGTGCTTCGCGATCAGGCAGGTTATGACCATCCATCTGCAACTGAACATGCCAGTCGAAGTCATGAACCCGATTGGCAATTGTATCAAGCTGGTCCCAAGGGATTACACCGCCTGCAAGCATTTGAAAACGCGCGCCACAGAAACCGGAATCGGTCAGATCACGCAGGGTCTTTTCCGACACACTATCATCGACAACCGCAACCCCGCGGGTATCGCGACGGCCCAGTGCGACAATCCCGTCGGCCGTTACCGAGTTATCGGTGCCATAGGCGGTTGGCTGTACGATCACCGCACGGGTCAGACCAAGTGCATCCCGCACGGCGCGATAGCTTTCGACGTCATCTTCTTCGGGTGCGGCAATGGCATCGGGTACGGTTTGCGCGCCCTTACGATAGACATGAATATGCGTATCACAGGCCCCGCGGGGTACAACGATGGTGCGGGTCATGTTGTGCTCCTGCTGTTTGGGTTTGACGATGAAATGCGGGCATGCAGACGGGTTGCTGCATCGGCATTCACGGCATTGTCGGGAATTTCATTCTTTGCGATCTTGAGGACCTGCGAGGCGACATGCATTGCCTGTCCTTCGCTGGCCTGCGGGGTTTGACCACCAATATGCGGGGTGGCGATCACATCATTTCGGGTTGCCAGACGCGATGGCGGGCGCTGGTCATGGGCACTGCCGACATCCATTGCCGCACAGGCGATCTGCCCGGCATCAAGGGCCTGTATCAAGGCGTCTTCGTCCACCAGCTCGCCCCGCGCCAGATTGATAAACATCGCATCGGACTTCATCGCAGCAAAAGCACGGGCATTAAACATGCCCGCCGTTTCCGGAATGGACGGGGCCAGACAGACGACAAAATCGGCCATGCCAAGCAAAACATCGAATGCCACATTGCCGATACCATCAGGCAAGGAGCCCGGGGCCGGATCGGTGATTACAACCGTCATACCAAGGGCCTGACCCAAAGTTGCGAGTTGACGGCCGATCACACCAAACCCGCAGATGCCAAGCGTTTTACCCGCAAGTTGTTGTCCCATGCCAAGGGCGGGCAGTTTGCCCGATCGATAGGCCGCGACCGAATGACTGATGCCGCGCGCGCCATCAATCATGAAACCAAGGGCCAGTTCCGACACCGAGGTGGCAAAGGTCGGGATGGACCGGGTGACCAGAACACCATTGGCCGTGGCGGCATCCACATCAATCGTGCTGATATCCACCGCACATCGCATCACGGCAAGAACATCGGGGGCGGCATCAAAAAACGCGCGATCAACCGGGGTTTGACGATCCGCAATCACCAGATCACAGCCCGCAGCAGCCCGGGCGAGTTCCGCGCCCGCCAGAACCTTGCCGGTCGGATTGATCACCAGTTCGCACTGTTCTTGCAGCTTGGCGCGTGCGTTTGGCGGAAACAGCAACGGCAAACTATCAGGGGTATGCGTCAGAAAAATACGTAACATCTTTATCTTTCGAAAAGGGCGGCAGCCTGATTACCTGCCAAATACATAAGACGGGATGGCAACGGTCAGCGGTTCAAAGAACACGACCAGCAACAGGGCGGCGACTTCGGCTGCGATGAAGCTCCAGGAATAGCGCATGGTCTCGCCATAGGGGCATTTCGCAATACTGGATGCGACAAACAACAAAACCGCAACCGGGGGCGTCGTCGACCCGATCTGGGTCGCCATCACCAGGGCCAGACCAAGTTGCAGATCATTGATCCCGACCGCGTGACCGATATGCACGGCAATTGGCACGGTGATGATCAGGACCGCCATGCTGTCGACAAACATCGTCAGAACCAGCATCACCGATACCAGCAACAGGAAGACCGCCGTCGGGTCCTGTGTTGTCGACATGATCGCAGACAGGATCAACTGATTGAAATTCAGATAGGACAGCAACCAGCCAAAACCGCTGGCGATGCCGATGATGCCCAGAACCATCGATGTGGTAACCGCGGCTTGGACAAAGATTTGCGGCAGGTCACGCAACTTGATCGTGCGATAGATGAAGAAACTGACCAAAAAGGCAAAGATACAGGCAACAACACCGGATTCCGTCGCGGTAAAGACCCCGCCCAGAATGCCGGTGATGATGATCAGCGGGGCAACAAGGGCGGCCCAGACATCGACAAGCGAGCGCAGGCAACGCTTGATCGAGAATTTCTGACCGGATTTCTGCAATTCAGGGTGACGCGAGGGAGAAAGCGAATGCAGATAGACAACCGTCATCAGGGCAAGCCCGATCAGAATGCCCGGAATAATCCCGGCCAAAAACAGACCGCCGACCGACACACTGGCAAGTGCGCCATAGACAATCATGGTCATACTGGGCGGGATGATGGCGCCGATGGTGCTGCTGGTGGCGGTGATGGCGGCGGCATAGCCGGCCGGGTAGCCCTTTTCCTTCATGGCCGGGATCAGGACCGAACCAACCGCAGAAGTATCCGCCGTCGAGGAGCCCGATACACCGGCAAAGATCATCGAGGACACGATATTGGCCTGGGCCAGACCGCCGCGCATATGACCGACCACGGTTTCGGCAAAATCAACCAGCTTGCGGCTGATGCCACCACGCGACATCAACTCGCCCGCCAGAATGAAATAGGGCATGGCCAGCAAGCTGAAGCTGTCGAGGCTTGAAAACATCTTTTGCGGATATAGCGGCAAGGCAAGTTCCGGCACGATCAGAATCCCCGCCAGACCAACAAGGCCCAGCGACAGGATGACCGGAATTCCCATGAAGATCATCACGAGAAGGGCAATGAAAAGACCTATCAACATTGGTTAATTCCGAATTTGAGGATCGAGGGCCGCGCCATGCCGGAAAAAGCAATAGAGCCTGCGCAGGGCGATAATGATCATGTAGCCAGACCCGATGGGGATCGCGGCATAGACCAGATGCATCGGAAGACGCATTCCGGGACTTTTTTGCATTTGCAGGAAGTGCGACAGTTCAATCGTGCCGGTGATCAGGGCGACGGCAAGTGCAATCCACAACAGATCGACCACGGCAAAGAACATGCCGCGCCCGCGTTGGGATAACATGTCGGTCAGGGTTTCCATGCCGATATGGGCGCAATGGCGATAAGCCACCGGAACGCCGAGAAAGACGATCCATATTTGGCCATATCGCTGAAGTTCCTCGCTCCAGCTTAGCGAAAGGTTCAGGAAGAACCGGTTGCAGACCTGCATCGTCCCGACAATCACGATGCCAAGGAAGATGACAAAAATAGTCAATTCGATTGTACGGTCGATGACCGCCCAAAACCGTGTCATGTTAATGGAGCCTTTTCCGATCAGTCGCATTTTAATCCACAGGCAAAACCGGGCCGACCCCAGGTGACTGGGACCGGCCCGACAGAGTTATTGCGCGTCGCGGATCAGTTTCAGCAGATCGGTCGCATCAAGATCGGCAGCCAGTTCGTCCTGAAGGGGAACGGCATCTTTCTTGAATTGTGTTGTATCGACATTGGTGATGGTCATGCCGACATCTTCAAGCTGCTGAAGGGCTTTGCGTTCACGGACCGGGGCCATGGCACGGTTGACCTCGATTGCGAATTTCGCGGCATCGGTCAGGACTTTCTGATCTTCTTCGGAAAGCTGATTCCACAGGGTCAGGGAATAGGTCAGAACCGTCGGGCCGAACAGATGGCGGGTCAGGGCGACATGGTCGCTGACTTCATAAAGCTTGCTGGAATAGACCATGGACGCTGCATGTTCAAAGCCGTCAAGAACACCTGTCTGAAGGGCGGTGTAGATTTCACCAAATGCCATCGGGGTGGCGTTGGCACCCATGGCATTCAGGGCAGCCACATAAACCGGGGACTGAATGGTACGGATCTTCAGGCCCTTGATATCTTCGGGCTTTTCAATCGCCTTGCCGTTGGTGACCACATTGCGATAGCCCCAGCTATAGCCCCAGCCAAGTACCTTGAAGCCGGATTCTTCGAAACGCGCTTCGAGCTTGGCACCAAGTTCGCCATCCAGCGCACGACCGACATGATCGAAATCCTGCCACAGGAACGGCAGATCAAGCACACCGCCAACCGGCACGATGCTGTTATAAACGGCGGTACCGCCAACATGCATGGTGGCACCCGCGCCAAGCTGCATGGCCTGCAAGACGTCCTGGTCACCGCCAAGGGCGCTTGAACCATAGACTTCGAATTTCAGATTATCCGAGTGGCTGTTGACATAGTTCTGCATGATCCAGGCGGTCATGCCATTGTCGTTTTCCAGATCGGCAACCGAAGACATCGCCATCTTGATGGTGGTCTGGGCAAAGGCGGTGCCGGTCAGGGCGAAGCTGGCGCAGGTCATCAGGCACGCGCCGGCGAAACGCCGGGCATTTTTCGAGATCATCATTGTATTCCTCCCTTCCCCGAACGACGCCGGGGGGCTTGCTTAATTGGTTCGTTAGAGAAAGCAGGGTCGAAGTCATGGTGACGCAAGGCGGGGACGCCCGGCGGTGGCGACTCATCTTCTGTTTCTAGCCCATAGGTAATACATATTATGTATGATGTAAACAATGTTGTAATTTTTATTAACATCTAACCGGACAAGCAAACACACGATTTTCAGGCAAAACAGCCCCCGCTCGTCAGATGGACCAGTTCGGTTTGTATGATTTAATTCAAAGTGATAGCTGACACTTGCGCGTCGCGCATCTGGTCATACGAGCCCGCAGCGCAACCTGATCCGCAGTCAGGTACGGATCATGGAATTTTCATTCAGCACTGCATTAGCAACCGTCTTTTTTAGAGGCCAACAGCCGAGTCTGACTGCAATTCTGATGACTGAGTGCTGCCAAATAAAAAGGAGAACCCCAAACAGGAGCCCTCCTTACATTCATGTTTTCCGAACCGGACGAACGGGAGTTACACCCGTCAGCACCAGATCAGCTGGCAAATGACAGCTGAACCTTGACCGATTTGCTGCGATCACGGGCGATTTCAAAGGCTTCCTTGGCTGTTTCCAGCGGGAAGGTCTGGGTGATGATCGGGGTGACGTCGATTTCGCCGCTATCAATCATCCGGACCGCCTGGCCAAATTCGGCATGGAAGCGGAACGTACCGGTGATGGTGATTTCCTTGGCGACCAGCGGATTGAACGGTACGGGCATTTCACCGGCAACACCGACCTGAACCAGAATGCCTTGCGGGCGCAGGGTGCTGATGGCAGTGCGCAGGGCCGCCGGTGCGGCAGAGCATTCAAGGCACACGTCGAACTGTCCCTTGTCCTTTTCATAGAGGGTCAGTTCGTCGGCGGCCTTGGCGATATTGATCGTCCGGGTCGCGCCCATCTGACGGGCGACATCAAGGGCGAAATCCTGCAAGTCGGTAACGACAATTTCAGCAGCACCGGCAACCTTGGCCGCCGCCGCACACAAACTGCCAATCGGCCCCGCCCCGGTGATCAGGACTTTCTTGCCGGTCAAATCACCGGCCCGCGCCACAGCATGCAAACAGACCGCAAGCGGTTCGGCACAGGCGGCGTTCCCGATATCGGTTTGATCGCCAACACTGTAACATTGCCCGGCCCGCACATTGACCAGATCACGGAAAGCCCCCTGGATATGAGGCATCGGCATCGCCGAACCGAAGAACTTCATGTTCAGGCAATGCTGTTGCAGGTTCTTTTGGCAATAGCTGCAAGTGCCGCACGGATGGCTTGGATTAATCGCGACCTTTTGCCCGACAGACAATCCGCGGGCGTCCGGGCCAAGAGCAACAATCGTCCCGGCGGCTTCGTGGCCAAGAATGATCGGTTCGCGCACGCGGATCTGACCAATCCCGCCTTCGAAATAGTAATGCATGTCCGAACCACAGACACCACCAGCCCCGACACGGATCAGAACTTCATCCCCGACCGGATCCGAAGTGACTTCGCTGTCAATCCGCAGGTCATCTTGACCGTAAAGGCGGCAAACACGGGTTTGCATAAAGAGTTACTCCATCAGGGACGGCAGCCAGGTTGACAGCGCCGGAATGTAAGAAACAAGAAACAGAATGCCGATATTGGTCAGCAGGAACGGCAACAGTGCCCGGATCACGGTTGTCACCGGTGCCTTTGCAATATTGGCACAGATGAACATGCAGATACCGACCGGCGGCGTTGTCAGACCAATCATCAGGTTCAGAACCGCAAAGACCGCAAAGTGGATCGGGTCGACCCCCACGCTGGTCGCAAGTGTCAGAAGCGGGACGAACAGAATGATCAATGCCGCAATCGTTTCCATGAACATGCCAACAATCAGCAGCACCAGATTGATCAGCAGGATCACGGCATATTTGTTGTCGGTCACAGACAGGACCGCATCGGAAATCATTTGCGGAATGCGTTCAGAAACCAGAATCCAGCCAAACACGTTGGCAAGACCGACCAGCGCAAGAATGGCAGCAGCCGTCACCGCACTGTCGATGATGATTTTCGGCACCTTGCGCAGCGGCAGTTCCCGATAAATGAAACAGCCGACAATCATCGCATAGAGGCTGGCAATCACAGCCGTTTCGGTCGGGGTCACAAAACCGCTTAGCAGACCGCCCACAATCAGGGCCGTCATTGCCAGCGCCCAGAAAGCACCGGCAAAGGAGCGGGCCAGTTCACCAAATCCCTGCCAGGGTTGATGCGGGAAGTTGCGGCGAACAGCAATGATGTAGCAGGTCACCATCATCGCAAGACCCATCAGGATGCCCGGAATGGCACCGGCGATGAACATCTTGCCAACGGAAATACCGGACAGTGCCCCGACGATGATCATCGGCATGCTTGGCGGAATGATCGGGCCCACGGTGGAGGATGCAGCCGTCACAGCCGCGGAAAAAGCAGGCGTATATCCGGCGCGCACCATGCCCGGGATCATCATCCCGCCAATTGATGCAGCATCGGCAACCGCTGTACCGGAAATGCCGCCAAACAGCATCGATCCGGTAACGTTGGTCAGACCAAGTCCACCGCGCATCCAGCCAACCATGGCATTGGCAAACCGGACAATACGCGGGGTAATGCCGCCTCCATTCATCAGATTACCGGCCAGAATAAAGCCCGGAATACACAGCAGGACAAACACATCCATCCCGGCAAACAGCTTTTGCGGGATCACGACAAGCGGGATGCCTTCAAGCAGAAGATAGCACAGCGAGGACAAACCCAGCGTGACAGCAACCGGAAGACCGATGATCAGACCAAGCGCAAAAACGCCAAAAAGAATTGCGAGGCTCATGGGAAGTCCTTTGTCGTATCTTCGGCCTTGCCGTCAGAGACACCGGCAATCACCCGTACCATTCGCAACACTGCAAAAAGACCGAGCACAACAAGCAGAATGAAAACGGTGGCGTGAATGAAATCCATCCGAACGCCTAATGCGGGCGAGGTCTGAAGGACCCCGATTGAAACAAACATCCATGCCGGGGACAGCAATATCAGACAGAATCCAGCGGTGATCCCGGCCGAAATGAATGCCAGGGCGCGCTGAACCCGAAGCGGCAGCATCTCGCAAACAATATCGACATTGACCAGTTCGCCGTTACGGAACGACAGGCCGACGCCGAACGCTGCCAGAAACAGCAATGTGTGACGTGTCAGTTCCTCGGTCCACACCGGTGAACTCGGCAGGAAGGTCCGGGAAAAGACCTGTATCAGGACCGTGCAAATCAAAAGACCAAAGGCGGCCCCGGTTCCGATCCGGCAAAGAGCAATGATGAATGCGTATAGTCTGGCGTAAAGCACGTTACGTCCCCGTCGAAGGAAGAAGGTTCGGTCGCACCAGGGCGACCGAACCGGCAGCTATCAGTTTGCGAAAAGATTTTCGACAATCGGGCGGATTTCGTCGGAAACATTTGCAAGAACGGCGTCTTTTGCCTTCTGGGCAAAGGCCTGGGTATCAACGTCGACAAAGGTCATGCCTTTGGCCTGAAGTTCCTGGGTCAGACGTTCTTCATCAGCCACAAACAGGTCACGCTCAAAGGCCTGCGCGCGTTTGGCAGCTTCCATGACCGCGTCCTTGTCGGCATCCGACAGTTTGTTCCAGGTGATTTCCGAAATCGTCAGATAGATCCATGAACGCACATGTTCGGTTTTGTTCACGAATTTCTGCACTTCGTTGAAGCTTGCAGAATCGATCAGAGCCAGCGGATTTTCCTGAGCGTCAATGGTGCCTGCCTGAAGCGAGGTAAAGACTTCGGAGAACGCCATCGGGGTCGGCTGGGCACCCAGCGATTTCCAGACATCAACGAAAAGCGGAACGTTCGGCACGCGAAGCTTGAGACCGTTCAGATCGTCCGGGCTTTTGATTTCGCGGTTCGAGGTCAGGTTACGCGGGCCGCGTGCAAAATACGCGATCGGGCGAATACGTGCTTTTTCGACAATCTGCTGTTCGATCTGATCGCCGATTTCACCGCTGGCAACAGCGTCCATGTCATCAAGCGTCGGATAGGCATAGGGAACCGCAAGAAGGGCAGCCATCGGTGCCCAGTTCTGCAAGCTTTCGCCGGTGATTGTCATATCGACTGATCCAAGCTGCATGCCGTTGATCAGGTCGATTTCCTTGCCAAGCGTTTCGTTCGGGAATACCTGAACGTCAATACGGCCATCGGTCAGGGTCGAAAGTTCTTCCCCGAACTTAACAGCCGCTTTGTGCCAGGCATTTTGTTCATTGGCGAGATGGCCGAGCTTCAGGGTCATTTCCGCAGCCATTGCGGAACTTCCCATCATCATTGCAGCCATACCGGCAATCATCAGCTTCTTGGTCGTTTTTTTAAGCATCGTTTCCTCCCTGTTCGGTTGATGCCTTAGGGCGACAACGCAGAACTGGCGTCGTCAAAAAGCTCCGTTCTGGAGCGGGCAATATCAGGCAGCGTATGCAGAATTTCGCGAAGATGTTCACGCATGGCTGCACTGGCGGCTTCGCAATCACGTGATTTGATTGCAGAAACAATTCGAACGTGCTGCTCGATGATGTCGTGCATCGAGAACTGGAAGTAACTGAGGTAGCGCACCCGATCGAGCTGGGCGCGCACGTCCTCGACGACTTTCCACGCATAGGTCTTGCCCGCCGCTTCGGCGAGGCACCGATGGAAATCATGATCAAGGGCGAGGAACGAGCGGGCGTCGCCCTGCATGGCCTTGCGCTGATCGATGATTAACTGTTCAAGCCGGTCCAGAAACGCGTCGTCCGGTTCTTTGGCAACGAAACGCGCAATATCGGCTTCGATGGCTTCGCGGACGAACCGGGCATCAAGAACCGAGGCGACCGAAATTTTCCGGACATAGGTGCCGCGTTGGGGGCGAACTTCCAAAAGGCCTTCATCGGCAAGCTTGATAAAGGCTTCGCGCACCGGCTGGCGGCTGACATTGAAATGTTTGGCAAGTTCGGCTTCGGACAGGCGCACGCCGGGAAGCAAGTCTGTGCACACGATCCGTTCGCGAATAATGCGGTGGATCTGCGGGCCAACAGCCTGATCGTTCGAAATCTCCCAGTCCTTTTGTTCGGGATCACCCATCATTCTCTCCTTGCCTTCCTGATCGATAATGCATACTACCATACTAGTCAACAAATTTGTAACGTGATACGGTTCACGCTATTCTTAGTCGGTGTTGATAACACCATGCCAATACAGAGAGAAACACATGAAACAAACCTGGAGATGGTTCGGACCGCGTGATCTGGTCAGCATTGACGATATTTGTCAGGCCGGGGCGCATGGCGTGGTTTCCGCCCTGCATCACATTCCCAGCGGCGCAGTCTGGGCGCCGGACGAGATTGCCAAGCGTCATCGCGAAATCGCGACGATGAAAGACGGCTCTGTGTCGGGTCTGACCTGGGATGTTGTTGAAAGTCTTCCGGTTTCCGAATCCATCAAACGGCAGGTTGGCCCGTGGCGCGACCATATCGCAGCCTATAAGGAAAGCCTGCGCAATCTTGCCAGCTCCGGGATCAGCATCGTCTGTTACAACTTCATGCCGGTTCTTGACTGGACGCGCACCCATTTGAACTGGCGTTTCTCAAATGGCGCGACCTGCATGCGCTTTGACCTATTTGATTTTGTCGCGTTTGATTTGTTCATTCTGTCGCGTGCCGGTGCCGAAAACGACTATGGCCCCGAAATCATTGCCGAGGCCAAAACCCGTTTTGCAGCAATGACCGATGATCGTCGCGCGGAACTGGAACGGACCGTTGCCTTTGGCCTGCCCGGATCGGTCGAAAGCCTTTCGCTTGATGATCTGCGCGAGCTTCTTGCGACCTATGCCAATATCGATGCCGATACGCTGCGCGCCAATCTTGTTGCGTTCCTTGAAGAAGTGGTGCCGGTCGCGCGCGAAGTCGGCATTCGCATGTGCTGCCACCCGGATGATCCGCCCTTTGCGTTGCTGGGTCTTCCGCGCATCATGTCCACCGAAGACGATTACGCATTCATCATGAAGGCCGTCGATATTGCGGAAAACGGCATTACCCTGTGTTCCGGATCGCTTGGCGTTCATCCGGGCAATGATTTGCCGGGCATGATGAAGCGTTGGGGTGATCGCGTGCATTTCATCCATCTGCGCAATACCAAGCGCGAAACCGAAGGCCTGCCTTGCAGCTTCCATGAAGCCGAACATCTGGACGGCGATACCGACATGGTTGCCCTGATCGAGCAGATCCTGCGTGAGGAGGCATCGCGCAAGGCCGCCGGTCGTGCGGACTGGAACATTCCGATGCGTCCCGATCACGGGCACGACATCCTTGACGATTTGAACCGCAAGGGACAACCGGGTTATCCGGCCATCGGACGCCTGAAAGGGTTGGCCGAATTGCGCGGCGTGATGACCGCCCTGTCGGCCCGCTTTGACAAGCTCGGGAGTTAAGGGATGAAACAGTCCGGTTCGTCGGATATGGCTTTGCAATCTGCCTTGGCCAAATCAGGCATCCTGCATATCGGTATCGGGGCATTCCATCGCGCGCATCAGGCGGTTTACACCGATGCGGCGATGGCCGCCAAAGGGGGCGACTGGCACATTATCGGTGTCAGTTTGCGCAGCACGGATATTGTTGATGCCCTGAATGCGCAGGATTGCGCATTTACGGTAATCGAACGCCATGCCCAAGGACCAGAAGCCCATCGCATTACCAGCATGTCACACGCCATTGCGGCGGCGCGCGATGTCATGCCGGTTCTTGACGCCCTTGCCGATCCGGCAATCCGGATTGTGACCATTACCGTGACGGAAAAGGCCTATGGCATTGATCGTCAATCGGGAAAAATCCAGAACGATCACCCCGCCATTCGCCATGACCTTGAAAATCCCGACAGACCGTCGGGACTTCTTGGCATTCTGGTTGCCGGATTGAAAAGCCGCAAGGATGCCGGTATTGCGCCGTTTACGGTGGTGTCCTGTGACAATCTTCCGGCCAATGGCAAGTTGCTTCGTTCTGGTGTGACTGATTTTGCCAGGCAGATCGATCCGGCACTTGGTGACTGGATTTCGGAGAATGTGTCTTTCCCGTCCACCATGGTGGATCGCATCACCCCGGCATCAACCGCCGCCACATATGCCGATGCCAAAGCCCTGACCGGGATGGACGACCCCGCGGCAATCGAGACCGAACCTTTTTCGCAATGGGTGATCGAGGATGATTTCCCCAATGGCAGACCCGCCTGGGAAGAAGGTGGCGCCATCCTTGTCGAGGATGTCGATCCCTATGAAGGGATGAAGCTTCGCATGCTTAATGGCAGTCATTCGCTGATTGCCTATGTCGGGCAACTTGGCAGATATCGCTATGTCCGTGATGCCATGGCGAATGACAATTTCGCTAGTCTTGTCGCACAGCATATGGAAAATTCCGCCGCGACCATGCCGCCACTGGCCGGAATTGATTTTGCCCAATATGGCGCGGAACTGACCGAGCGATTCCGCAATCCCGAAATTGCCCATGAAACCCGGCAGATCGCCATGGACGGCACCGAAAAGCTGCCACAGCGGATTTTTGCCCCAGCTTGTGACTTGCCGGGCGACAGAGAGCGTCTTGGCACATTTGCACTTTGTTTTGCCGCGTGGCTTGCCTTTGTCCAAAAGCAGATCCACCCGACGGAGCCGGGCGAAACCAGCCGATTGCCCGACGATCCGCGGGCCGGTGAAATCAAAGAACTTCTCGACATTCCGCAAGGTGCCGAAGGCCTTTATGACCGTCTGGCAAATTTGCCGGGCTGGATGCCAACCCAACTGCATGACAATCCGCATTGGCGCAAAGCCGTGATCAGCCGCCTGTCGACTTTATTGTCGCACGGGGCCGATGCCGCCATTGCCGATGAAATCGCGCAATGACGATGCAGCGCTTTGTCGCCATCGGCGAATGCATGATCGAAATGTCCGGCGGGCAGGATGGCCACTGGAAAATGGGGATTGCCGGGGATACCCTGAATACGGCATGGCATTTCCGGAATGCGACGAATGACCGGGACTGGCAGGTGCGTTACGTTACCGCACTTGGCGATGATCGATATTCCGATCGTATCGCGCGGTTCATCAGTGATGCCGGTATCGATACCAGCGCCATTCAGCGTCTGTCGGGCAATCGTCCGGGTCTGTATCTTATTGATCAGGAAAATGGTGATCGCGTTTTCACCTATTGGCGCGAAAATTCAGCGGCACGCAAGATGGCCGATGATATTGCGGCACTGGAATCGGCGTTACTGGGGGCGGATGTTATTTATCTGTCGGGGATCACGTTGGCGATCCTGAGCGAGGATCGCCGTACCGCCTTGATTGAGATCATCAAGGCACGCCCGAAACAGACCCGCATTGCATTTGATCCCAATATCCGACCGGCACTTTGGCAAGATCGGGATAGCTGCAAACGGGTACTGAGCGACGTTGCGGCGATCTCGGACATCATTCTTCCGAGCTTTGATGACGAGGCAACATTGTTCGGAGATGCAACGCCGGAAGAAACCGTAATGCGATATCGCGATCTTGGCGTTGCGGAAATCGTGGTCAAGAACGGCGGCGGTCCGTGCTTTTTCCGGCATGATGGTCAGGTGGAAAGCGTTCAAACACCGCCAGTTTCAAAGGTGGTGGATGCAACAGGTGCGGGTGATTCCTTTAACGCAGCATTTTTGGCAGCCCGGCTAAGCGGTGCCGATACCGGCAATGCCATCCAAAGCGGCCAAGTGCTTTCGGCAAAGGTTATCCAGACACACGGGGCGCTTCTGACCGGAGGGGAATGAGTTCATTCCACAGCAGATTGGCCATTCTGAATACAGAAACTGCCCCCAGAGGCACATCACCTTGCAAGATACAAATCGAGCTGGTTAATTTTCGTGCGCCAGAAGTCGCGGTAAGCAATCAAGGCTTCGCTTCTTTCGGGCAATATCCGTTTCATACCACGTAATCCAATTTTGACCGCTTGGCTTGTGAGCATTGCCGCACCAAAGCTCGTACCCGAACTGTCGGTTGACGCAAAAATCTGTTGTCCAAAACGAAAGGCTCCCAAGAGCTCGCAAAACGCCGAATTCATTGCAAGTGGCCCTTCGACAATGATCGAGCCTCCGCTTCCCGTCATTTCAAGGCAATAATCCCCCATCAGAGCGCAATAAAGCGTTGCGAGCGCAGCTTTATCCCGATCGGTTTTGAGAACAGATTCATTTAAGATTCTTCCTGAATGTCGACTGAACGGTCCCCCGGCTCCTGCGAATGAGGGGATCGCAAGACAATCCGCACGGATCAAACGTTCGACATCGCCCATTGTCGGGTTTTCGGTGCAGTCGCCTGCCAGAAAGGCATATTCTCGCCCCCCCATAAATCTGGCGCTGGGAACTGCTTCTCCGTTGAAATCGACATTGCACAAGCTGTCACGATTTTCATCCAACACTGGTTTTGAATGTACGCCAACAGAAAAGCAGACCGTCCAGGTTCCGGAAGACACAAGCGAAAACGGTTGATCGATTTGCGTGATGAGAGGCACAAGAGATGCGTTGCTGTCGTGAATGCCACAGTAGATTTGGCAATCGGCGGGCAATCCAGTGCGCTTTGCGAGTTCCGGCGATATCGGCCCCAAAATGTCTTGCGCCTTTCGGATCGGTGGACATTTCCGATCCCAACCCCGTACTTTTGCAAGCTTGCTCCAATCCCCCTCGTAAGGTCGCCACAGATCCGAATGGCATCCAAGAGATGTCACTTCGGCAGCCTTCACGCCCGAGAATTTCCATGACCAGTATTGCGGATAAGGCAGAAAGTCCGTTGCCTGCGCCATTTCGGCAGGAAAGTTCTGTTCAAGGGCATATATCTGTCGCCCGAAATTCAGGCCTGCGGGCAAACAGGGACTTTGACTGTCTGTAAAGGCATCACGGGCGGCGTCATAGGCCTCATTGATGGACGCATCATATGTATTTTCATAATCCGGGACCGGAAGAACCAACTGATCCTTGTTCAGGATAACAACAGTTGCACCGTGGGTGGTTGGGATCAATTTGCCAATTGTGATCGGGGCAATTTCCGACACAGCCTGCGTCAAAGCCCCAAGATAGAATTGCCAAAGTCCTTCGGTATCAAGATGTCGGTAAGGAGACCGATCAATCGAACGATTGGGCTGACTGACTTCAAACAGAATGTGCTCGCCATCGTGATCCCAAACGACAAGCTTGGCATTGGTTTTGCCTATATCAATGACGGCAGTGGCAAACCGGTTCGTTTGGTCCGTCATTGCAGGTGGAACATGTTGGTTAACGGGATCGCAACCGGGCTGCCGTCAGCATTCGTTGCCATGATATCGCCCATGAAGGACCACCAACGCTGCATGATCTCCGTACGTGGCAATTCATCCATCCCGTGGCTCTTCGTACGGCGCAGAACAGCAAAAAGAATGTGGGTCTCCTCATCCAGAAATATGCTGTAGTCGGAGATTCCCGAGTCTCTTAAAAGGGAAGATAGCTCCGGCCAGATTTCATCATGCCGCTTCTTGTATTCTTCAGCTTGACCGGGATTAAGCATCATTTTGAAGGCAATTTTCTCCATTTTGCTAATTCCCGGATTTTGATTTCATTTTGCGTGCAGTCAAGACGCGACGCCAGATGATTGGTGTGCCAATCACAAGGATCAAAAGCAGGCCGGTAAAGATCGACATCACAATGCCCGGCACATTCATCAGGCCCATGCCAAAGGTGACAAGCCCCATCAAGAACACAGCTATAAATACGCCGACGATGCTGCCCGCACCGCCCATAATGTTGACGCCACCAAGAACCACCATCGTTATGACTTCAAGTTCCCATCCCATCGCGATTGACGGGCGGGTTGAACCGATGCGCGATGTCAGAAGAACCGCCGCAACCCCGGCAAAAAGACCGACAAGCGTAAACAGGAACAGTCGATGACGTTTGACATTGATCCCGGAAAACAAGGCTGCCGTCGGGTTGTTGCCAATCGCGTAGACCCGACGACCAAAGGTCGTTTTGTGCAGCAATATCCCGAACGCCACAGCAAGGCAGAGGAACAGAACAAACTCGAACGACAGCACGCCCCAGACATAACCCTGACCAAAGAATGCGAAGCCTTCCGGGTAGCTGCGATAGACTTCATCGCCTAGGACGATATAGGCGATGCCGCGATAAAGGCTCATGGTGCCGATGGTGACAACGATTGCCGGAATGTCGAACTTGGTGATGATCCAGCCATTCACGAAGCCGGCAACGGTACCAACACCCATACCGATCAGGGCGAGTTCAATCGGGCCTGCGCCCATTGTGTTGGCAAAGCCCATTGCGACTGATGCCAGCGCGATGGTTGATGCAACAGACAGATCAATGTCACGCGCAATGATCAATAGCGCCATCGGTAAGGCAATGATCGCCTTTTCCGTGAAATTGAACGTCGCGTCCGACAGGCTCCAGGGATCAAGGAAATAAGGCGAAAGCTGTATGTTGGTGAAAAAGGCAATCACCACAAACACCATCAACAATGTTTCCCAGCGCATCATCTTACTGCGCAAATCGCTGTTCAAGCTATCAGGCAGATGCCTGGACATATCCTTGGGCAAATCATTGGTCATTGTTTGTTTCAATGTTTTCTCGGTGATCATTGATGTGCCTCCCGCAGGATACGTCGGCCGCCTCGTTTTTCACTACGAGAATTAACGATAACGGCCAGAACAATCACAAGCCCGGAGATCGCGAGCTGCCAGAAGGGAGAAATTCCAATTACGGGGAGCGCGTTTTTGATCAGCCCCAAGAAGATCGCGCCAAGAACGGCCCCCCAGATTGATCCGATGCCACCTGCAATGCTGATCCCGCCAATGACGCAAGCCGCAACGACCTGAAGTTCGAAGGCAAGGGCAACTTCCACATAGGCAACGGCATAGCGCGAGACCCAGAGATAGCCGCACAAGCCAGCAACTGCGCCAGAAATACAAAATGTGATGAACTGATGCTTGCCGACATCAAGGCCACTATAGACAGCAGCCTTGGGGTTCCCGCCGACCGCGAAGATCGAAAGGCCGGTCTTGGTAAAGCGCGTAAAGACAAACATCACCAGCGTCAGGGCAATGGCAATCCAGGACAATACGGTCACATCAAGGAAGGCTGCCCGCGGCAGGGCCAGGAATTGCGGCGTCATTTCATGGGCGTTTACCCATTCTCCGTCGCTAAGCAAAAAGACAAAACCGCGATATGCACTCATGGTGCCAAGGGTGACAACGATCGACGGAATGCCAACCAGCCAGACCAGAAGACCGTTAAAGGCGCCAAGCATCAATCCGATCCCGATTGACATCACAACTGTCACCAAGGCGGATGTTTCCGGATAAGCGACATTGAACAGGGCCACGCACATGCCGGTAAATGCCAAGTTCGATGCGACCGACAGATCAATGCACCGGGTCAGGATCACAAGCATCTGCGCACAGGCAAGCATGATCAGAATCGCCGTATCATCGAAAACTTCGGCAAGGTTGGCGGTACCAACAAAGAAGGGTGCGGCTGAGCCAACACCAACGAGCATCAAGATTATCAACCCACCAAGAAGCCATTCACGGTGCGAGATCAGTTTGCCGATTATGGATGTCGTTTTCATTTCAGGCTCCTGTCGCCGCGGTGACGATGGCTTCGGCTGTCATTTCATCTCGATCAAATCGTGCTGCGATCCGACCTTCATGCATGACAATAATGCGATCAGACATGCCCATGACTTCGGGCAGTTCAGAGGACACCATAATCACCGACAATCCTTGTGCGACCAGTTCGCCCATGAATTTGTGCACGGCGGCTTTTGAGCCGATATCAATGCCTTTCGTTGGTTCATCGACGATGATGACATTCGGATTGGTCGCAAGCCATTTGCCGATAACGACTTTTTGCTGGTTCCCGCCCGAGAGGTTCTCAACATTCTCCGACAGGCTCGCCGCCTTGAGCTGAAGGCGTGTGGCATATTGGCGGGCTACGTCAAATTCACGGGCCATATCGATAAAGCCGGACCGCGACAGACCGCCCAATTGAGGAAGTGTGATGTTCTGAAAAATTGGCAAACTGAGGATTGCGCCCTGATGCTGGCGATCTTCAGGGACATAAACCAATCCCTGATCGACAGCATCACCGGGTGTGCGCGGATTAAAGGGCTTATCATTGAGTATGATTGACCCGGCCGAGGTCGGGGTCAAGCCAAACAGGGCCTGCATGACTTCGCTACGACCTGCACCGACGAGACCATAAAACCCAAGGATTTCACCACGACGCAGCTCAAAGTCAATGTCGGCAAACTCAGTCGGATGACACAGACCTTCAACAGTCATGACCGGTTCGCCGATTTCGGCTTCGATCTTTGGATAGATTTGTTTGACGGTTCGACCGACCATCATTGCGACCAGATCATCCTGGGTCACATCATTGATTTCGCCTGCACCGACGAACTGGCCGTCACGAAAGACGGTGTAGCGATCACAAATCTCGAAGATTTCGTCGAACTTGTGGCTGATGAAAAGGATTGCCTTTCCTTCGTCACGAAGGCGGCGGACCAGACGGTAGAGTTCCTGAATCTCGTGATGAGACAGCGATGCTGTTGGCTCATCCATGATGACGATGTTGGAATTGATTGAAAGCGCACTGGCAAAAGACACCAGATGCTTGTGCGCAACGCTCAGCTCGCGCAGCGGCAGATCAGGGTCAATATTGACATCAAGATATTCCAGAAGCGTTCTGGCGCGTCGACGCATCAGCGGCCAATCCAGAAGGCCAAACCTGTTCCGGTTCTGATTGTTTATGAAAATGTTCTGGGTGACGGAAAGTTCGTCAAACATCACGGCTTCCTGATGGATCGCCGAAATACCGTGGCGCTTCGCATCAGTTGCAGCCTGCATTCTGACGGGTTCATCATTGATCAGGATGTCACCGCCATCTGGCGTATAGATGCCCGTGAGCACCTTCACCAAAGTGGACTTTCCTGCGCCGTTTTCGCCGATAAGTGCCGTGACCTGTCCGGGATAAAGTTGCAATTCAACGCCATCAAGCGCCTTCACCCCGGGGAATGTCTTGGAAATATTGCGCAGTTCAAGAACAGGCCTGTCCATGCTTTTCAAGCCTTCACATCAAAGTCTGGAGATTTTGGCTCAGGCCGCATTCGAGTGATGCTTATGCCAAGAGCGTCGTGATCGCGGGAAAGAGTGGCGGAAACCACTTAAGGGAGCAAAGGGTTTCCGCCAGTTCCGTGGTATCGCTTAGAAGATGTCGGCGAACTTGTGGACGTTTGACGCGTCATAAACAAACGGGTCAGACATTGCGCCGTTACCGTCCTTGTCAAACGTGATGGTGCCCATGCGACCGGCTTCGATCATCATATGCTCGTCGCCCTGGGTCAGTTGATAAGCGATCATCATCGCCGAGTAGCCAAGATCAATTGGGTTCCAAATCGCAAAGCTCTTGACCGATCCGGCATCAACGTGGCCGGCAAGTTCGGACGGCAGGCCAAGACCGGTGACAAAGACTTCACCAATTTTGCCCTGATCAGCGACGGCCTGTGCTGCTGCAACAATGCCAACAGAGGTCGGTGCAACGATTACTTTGAGGTTCGGATGTTTTTTGAGCAGTGCGACGGTTTCGCGATAGGATTTATCAGCAAGATCATCGCCATAAACTGTGTCGACAAGTTTCAGCTGACTGTAATCAGGGAGCACCTTTTTCATCTCGTCGATCCAGATATTCTGGTTCGTGGATGTCGGGGTTGCCGAAAGAATGGCGATTTCACCGCCAGCATCACCGGCGACATCGGCCGCAAGCTTGATGCACATAGCACCAATCAGCGGGTTGCTCGACGGGTTGAGATGGACGATGCGTGCATCATCTGCAACACCGCTATCCCAAGAAATAACCTTGATGCCACGATCCATCGCACGTTTCAGGATCGGTGCCAGTGCGTCCGGGTCATTTGCGGAAACGGCGATTGCGTCAACACGCTGGGCCATCAGGGCGTTGATACTTTCAATCTGGCCTTCAGCCGTGGTGGAAGTCGGGCCGGTATAGATAACCTCGGCGTTGCCGATTTCCTTGGCGGCCTCTATTGCTCCATCCCGGGCCGCTTCAAAGAAGCCATTACCAAGTGATTTTACGACAAGTCCGACACGAACCGGGTCAGCGGCTTGTGCGGTTACGGATGCCATGCCCATGGCAAAAATGGCGGCTGCCATCAGAGACTTTCTGAATTTCATAACGTTCCTCCATGATTGGTTTTTATTGCTTTTTGTCTGACAGGCGCCGGGCTCTTTTTGTCCCTTTGGGCTATGCGCTTGCCGTATTCTGGTCGTCTTCCTGTTGTGCTGACACGATGACAAGTTTGATGCCCGAACGCTCAATCATGGCGCGGTCTTCATCACGAATACCGTCATCGGTAATCAGGGTGTCGATATTGTCCAACCGGCACAGGAACATGTTGCTGCGCTGGGTGAATTTTGTGCTGTCGATCATCACCACCAGCTTCTCGGCCTGTGCGATCAGGCGTTGCTCTGACTGGATGATCATGGGATCGCTTTCCATCAGTCCCATCGAATTGATGCCCTGTGCACCCACGAATGCCTTGGAGGCATAGAAGTTGTGGATCACATCGCTTTCAAACGGGCTAAGGATAATGTTCTGTTCGCGATAGATGGTCCCGCCTGGAACGACCACGCTGTTCTGGCTGTGCTCGATCAAATAGTCGGCAAGCGGGAACGAGTTGGTCAGCACCTGCATTTTCTTGGACTTGAGTAGCGGTGCCATCTGGTAGGTGGTCGAACCACCGTGGATGATGATGGAATCGCCTTCTTCACACATTTCGACTGCTTTGGCGGCAATTGCAGCTTTTTGCGCGACATTGAGCGTTTTGGTTACGAAAAATGGCCGTCCAAGCAATTGTTTGCTTGTGACAGGATTGATGGCTTCTGCCCCGCCACGAACACGGCGAAGCTTGCCGTCATCGTCAAGGGCTGCGATGTCGCGACGGATAGTTGCCTCGGAAACGTCCAGCATATCAACAAGCTGGGCGACCGTGACGACGGGATGTTCCCCGACCGCGCGCAATATCAATCTATGTCGTTCACGTTCATGCATATTGGCTCTCCATTCGCCAGATATTCGCGCAATTTCGATCATTGTCAAACATAAAATGTCATAATTGATCATTTTGCAGTGCAATATTGAAAGAAAATGATCGTTTATGATTGACTATGATTGAAATCCGGTTTAGTTGCTTGAAAAAAATGGGAGGCGGCAATCGCATTCATAGCAGACCGCCATGTGTAACGTCCAAGTGATAGGTTATCGGATCATGTCATCTGTTCCTTCTGAGATTCTTCTTCCAAATAAATGGGACGCGGAGCACGCCTCAGGCTTGAGTGAGCCTGAACGTCTTCTGTACCGGTCCAACCTGCTTGGTTCTGATTTGCGTATCACCAATTTCGGCGGTGGAAACACGTCGGCAAAGGTTTGGCAAAAGGATCCACTTGGCGGTGATGAAGTCGAAGTGCTTTGGGTCAAGGGGTCTGGTGGCGATGTCGGCAGCATGAAGCTTGATGGTTTCTCGACGCTTTACATGGATAAGCTGCGCGCGCTTAATGGGCTGTATCGCGGTGAGGAATTTGAAGATGAAATGGTTGGCTATTTGCCCCATTGCACCTTTAACCTTAATCCCCGTGCGGCAAGTATCGACACACCGCTTCATGCCTATATCAACAAACCCCATGTCGATCACATGCACCCGGATGCCGTGATTGCAATTGCCGCATCAAAAGACAGCCGTGCGATTACACAGGAAATCTATGGCGATGATATCGGTTGGCTTCCGTGGAAGCGCCCGGGATATCAACTTGGCCTGATGCTTGAGCAGTATTTCAACGATAACCCGAACAGCAAGGGTGTTGTCCTTGAAAGCCATGGCCTGTTTACCTGGGGTGATAGCGCCGAGAAATGCTACAACACGACAGTTGACATCATTAACAAGGCAATTGCCTGGTTCGATGGCAAAACGGCAAATGCTGAAATCTTTGGCGGTGAGCGCCATGTAAGCCTCGACCCCGAGCAACGCCGCGCGATTGCATCAACCTTGATGCCGCGCATTCGCAGCTTCATTGATGCCGGTGAACGCAAGATCGGTCATTTCAATGACAGCGATGCCGTATTGCAGTTTGTGAACTCCAACAAGCTTGAAAAACTCGCAAGCCTTGGCACCTCGTGCCCGGACCACTTCCTGCGCACCAAGATCCGTCCGATCATTATTGACTTCGACCCGGCAAAACCGGATCTGGATGCCGTCATCGAAGGATTGTCCGAAGCCTTTGCTGCCTACCGCGAAGATTACAAAGGTTATTACGAGCGCTGCAAACACGATAACAGCCCGGCGATGCGCGATCCCAATCCGGTGATTTATCTGATCCCAGGTGTCGGCATGCTGTCCTTTGCCAAGGACAAGGCAACGGCCCGTATTGCTGGCGAGTTTTACGTCAATGCGATCAATGTCATGCGGGGTTCAGACACCGTCAGCACCTATATGGGACTGGATGAGCAGGAAGCGTTCGATATCGAATACTGGCTGTTGGAAGAAGCCAAATTACAGCGCATGCCCAAACCCAAAAGCCTTGCAGGCCGCGTGGCTGTCGTTACAGGCGGTGCTGGTGGCATCGGCAAGGCGACCTGCGGCCGTTTGTTGCAAGAAGGTGCATGCGTAGTTGCATGTGATATTGATGAAGCGGCACTCGGCGACGCGGTTGCGGATTTGCGATCCGTATTTGGCAAAGATCAGGTGCGTGGGCTTCCGGTCAATGTGACGAGCGAAGACTCTGTCATCAAGCTGATGCATGATAGCTGTGCCGAGTTTGGCGGGATCGATATCCTGGTCTCGAATGCAGGTATTTCGTCAGCAGCGCCAATTGATGAAACCAGCCTTGAAGTCTGGCAGCGCAATATGGATATCCTTTCGACCGGATATTTCCTTGTGGCGCGCGAAGCCTTCAAAATCATGAAACTGCAAAAACGTCCTGCAAGCATGGTGTTTGTCGCATCCAAAAACGGGCTTGTGGCATCGCCTGGGGCATCGGCCTATTGCACGGCAAAGGCATCTGAAATCCAACTGGCCCGATGCCTTGCCCTTGAAGGGGCGCCGTTTGGTATTCGTGTCAATGTGGTCAATCCTGATGCGGTTCTGCGTGGTTCTAAAATCTGGTCCGGGGAATGGCGCGAACAGCGTGCCAAGGCCTATGACATGGCACCCGATCAGCTGGAGGAACATTACCGTCAGCGCAGTATGCTCAAACTCAATGTTCTGCCAGAAGACATTGCCGAGGCAATCTATTTCCTCGCATCTGACAATGCGGCAAAATCAACGGGTAATGTGGTCAATGTCGATGCCGGTCACGCGCCGTCATTCACCCGCTAAACACATCAAGGGTCGGTTATAACGACCCGGGGAGGAACCCATGACTTCACAAGCCCCGATTTCGGCAGACCTGATTGCCGAACATAACGATGCCCATATTTCAGCATTGGATTCAGATTACACTGCATTGGGTGAGCAGCTCGCCCGTCGTGGCCTTGATATCGAAAAACTGACAACGGCAGCCCGGGACTTTTCGGTCGCAATCCCGTCCTGGGGTGTCGGAACCGGGGGGACGCGTTTTGCGCGTTTCCCCGGTGTGGGCGAGCCGCGCAACATCTTTGAAAAACTTGCTGATTGCGCTGTCATTCAGCAGTTGGGCCGCGCGACGCCGACCGTATCGTTGCATATCCCATGGGACAAGGTCGATGATCTGGGTGAACTTCGCGATGTCGCGACGGGATATGGTCTTGGCTTTGACGCGATGAATTCCAACACGTTTCAAGACCAGGATGATCAAGGTCAGTCATACAAGTTCGGTAGCCTGAGCCATTCTGATCCGGCAGTGCGTGAACAGGCGATTGCCCATAATCTTGAATGTATCGAAATTGGTCAGAAGCTTGGATCAAAGGCGCTGACTGTCTGGATCGGGGATGGCACGAACTTCCCGGGCCAGCAAAGCTTTACGCGCAGTTTTGAACGCTATCTTGATGCGATGAGGGCAGTCTATGCGGGCGTGCCCGATGACTGGAAGCTGTTCATCGAGCACAAGATTTTCGAGCCAGCATTCTATTCGACGGTCATTCAGGATTGGGGTAGCAATTATCTCGCTGCGACCGAGCTTGGGCCCAAGGCGTCCTGCCTTGTCGATCTTGGTCATCATGCGCCAAATGTGAATATTGAAATGATCGTCGCCCGACTGTTCCAGTTTGGGAAACTTGGCGGTTTCCATTTCAATGACAGCAAATACGGCGATGATGACCTCGATAGCGGATCAATCAATCCCTATCAGCTGTTCCTTGTTTTCAATGAATTGGTTGAGGCAGAGCGCCGTGCACCGGAAAAATTCGATCCGGCCTACATGCTTGATCAATCGCATAATGTGACGGATCCGATCGAAAGCCTGATTTCAAGTGCTGCTGAAGTCCAGCGTGCCTATGTGCAGGCATTGCTTGTCGACCGTGCTGCGCTTGAAGCCTATCAGGACGAAAACGATGTGATGATGGCAAGCCGTACGCTCAAGGCAGCATACAATACCGATGTCTCACCAATACTCGCCATGGCGCGCCAGCGTGACGGTGGTGCAATTGACCCGGTTATTGCCTATCGCAAAGCGGGTTATCGCGCCGAAGTCGGACAACAACGCCCCGCCAGCAAAGGAAGTGGTGGCGGAATAGTTTAAGCGAACGATAGTTCAACGAACTTAAACTACAGAAGCCGAAGGCTATGCCTTCGGCTTCTTATTTTATGCGTCACAGATTCCAGATTTATCTGTCGCGTTTCCAATTTTATGCGTCAATTCACAGGCAGGTTCCAGGAACCCGCGCATCAAACGTCGAGGTTGGCAACCTTGAGGGCGTTGGACTGGATGAAGTCGCGGCGCGGTTCAACGATGTCGCCCATCAGGGTCGAGAAGACTTCTTCGGCCTCGTCGGCGTGGTTGACCTTGACCTGAAGCAGCGAACGGACGTTCGGATCGAGGGTGGTTTCCCAAAGCTGATCCGGGTTCATTTCACCCAGACCTTTATAACGCTGGATCGAGATGCCGCGGCGGCCAAATTCCATGACCGCATTGACCAGATCGACCGGACCGTTGATTTTCCAGCTCTTGTCCTTTGCGACGAATTCGGCACCCTTTTCAAAGATTTCGCGCAGGTCGGCAAGGACACCGGCAATCGCGCGGACCTCGGCCGAACGCAGGATATTGCCATCGATCACGTGGCGCTGTTCAACACCGCGCAGCATACGCCAGATGACGATTTCATCGAGCGGTGCCTCGGCCTGCCAGCCGCGGTCGAAATCTTCTTCGAGGCTGTCGAGATGCTTGGCCAAAGTCTGTGCGGCGTCTGCACGTTTGCCATCATCATCAAGCAATGCCGGGTTCAGGGCACCGGCAAGGGTCGCCTGTTCAAGAACCGAGATCGGCAATTTGATCGACAGCGGTTGCAGGAAACCTTTGGCCTTGCGGGCAAGCTCCACCACACGCACCAGATCCGGGCCAGCAACCTGTTGACCATCGGCAAGGGTCAGAACCGCTTCTTCGGTGCCCTGCGCGGTCAGGTATTGTTCCATCTCGCGGTCGTCTTTGAGATACTGGACCGAGTTACCGCGCTTGGCACGATAGAGCGGCGGCTGTGCGATATAGAGATAGCCGCGTTCAATCAGTTCGGGCATCTGGCGATAGAAAAAGGTCAGAAGCAGGGTTCGGATATGCGCGCCATCGACGTCAGCATCGGTCATGATGATGATTTTGTGGTAGCGGGCCTTGTCGATGTTGAAATCATCGCGGCCAATCCCGGTGCCCATGGCAGTAATCAGAGTGCCGATTTCCTGGCTTGAAAGCATCTTGTCAAAGCGGGCGCGTTCAACGTTCAGGATTTTACCACGCAACGGCAGGATCGCCTGGAAGCCGCGTTCACGGCCCTGTTTTGCCGAACCACCTGCGGAATCACCCTCCACGATGAACAGCTCGGCTTTGGACGCATCGCGTTCCTGACAATCGGCCAGTTTGCCCGGCAACGACGAGATATCAAGCGCACCTTTGCGCCGTGTCAGTTCGCGGGCCTTGCGGGCAGCTTCGCGGGCGGATGCGGCTTCGACAACCTTGGTAACGATCTTGCGGGCATCAGCCGGATGTTCTTCAAGCCACTGTTGCAGCTTGTCATTGACGATGTTTTCAACAACCGGACGAACTTCGGACGAAACCAGCTTGTCCTTGGTCTGGGACGAGAATTTTGGATCGGGAACCTTGACAGAAATCACACAAGACAGGCCTTCACGGGCGTCATCACCGGAAAGGGCAACCTTTTCCTTTTTGGCGATGCCGCTTTCCTGCGCATAGTTGTTGATCTGACGGGTCAGGGCCGCACGGAAACCGGCCATGTGCGTTCCGCCATCACGCTGCGGAATGTTGTTGGTAAAGCACAGGGTCTGTTCGTGATAGCTGTCGTTCCATTGCAGGGCGACTTCGACGGTGATGCCGTCTTTTTCGCCTTCGATGCTGATGGATTCTTCGATCTGGCGGGTTTTGTTACGGTCCAGATATTCGACAAAGGCACGAATACCACCTTCGTAATGCAGCTTGGTTTCGACCGGCTCGCCATGACGTTCATCGCGCAGCGTCAGGATCACACCCGAGTTCAGGAAGGCCAGTTCGCGCAGTCGATGTTCAAGGGTCGCCAGATCAAATTCAAGCTGGGTAAAGATTTCGCCATCCGGGTAGAAGGTAACCTCGGTCCCCGAAAGCGGTGTACCATCGGCGGTCAGCGGTGCATCACCGGTGACTTCAAGCGGCTTGATCGCATCGCCGCCGGAAAATTCCATGTAATGTTCTTTGCCATTCCGCCAGATGCGCAGCTTAAGCAGGGTCGACAGCGCGTTCACAACCGAAACGCCCACGCCGTGCAGACCACCGGAAACCTTATAGGAGTTCTGGTCGAACTTACCGCCGGCATGAAGCTGGGTCATGATGACCTCGGCGGCGGAAACGCCTTCTTCCTTGTGCATGTCGGTCGGGATGCCACGGCCGTTATCGCGAATGGTGGCAGAACCATCGCCATTAAGCTGCACCCAGACGGTATCGCAATGCCCGGCAAGGGCTTCGTCAATCGCGTTATCGACGACTTCGTAGATCATGTGGTGCAAACCGGTTCCGTCATCGGTGTCACCGATATACATGCCCGGGCGTTTGCGCACCGCTTCAAGGCCTTTGAGAACCTTGATCGATTCTGCACCGTACTCCTGCGCCGGCTGGGCAGTGTTCGGAGTTTCTGTTTCGTTGGTCATAGCGTCACAACCTCGGCATTCACGGATTGGTTTCCAGGGACAGAGTGGCATCCTCCACGCGGAAGAATTGCGCACGCCCGTCCAAACCTTCAAACAGCGCCCGGTCCGTACCTGTCATCCAGGCCTGGACGCCAAGCGCCACGATTTCGTCAAACAGGTGGGTGCGGCGTTCTGCATCCAGATGCGCAACCACCTCGTCAAGTAACAGCAGCGGACCAGCCCCGCGCGCCTTTGTCTGCAGGCGGGTATTGGCCATAATGATCGACAGCAACAGTGCCTTTTGCTCGCCGGTCGAACATTGATCGGCAGACTGGCCCTTGGCATCGTGCCAGACCAGAAGATCGCTGCGTTGCGGGCCGACAATCGCCCCGCCATAGGTGGCATCACGTGACCGTCCGTCGCGCAATGCCGCCCGCATTCTGTCTTCGACCTCGATGGCCGGATATTTTTCCAGCCAGTCTTCAAGATCACCCGCCAGCGCCAGACGCGCAGCGGGAAACGGCCCGATGGCCATGGTTCCCGCACGGCTTAATCGCGCCAGAAGATCGGCACGGGCAACGGCAACGGCAATACCATGACGGACCATCGAATCTTCGATCGAGGCCAGCCATTTATCATCGCCCTTGCCTTCCTTGAGCAATTTCGCCCGCGAGCGCAGGGAATGCTCATAGGCGGCAACGCGGCTGCTGTGATCGGGATCAAGGCCGTAAACCAGCCGATCCAGAAAGCGCCGGCGCGCCGAAGGACCATCCAGAAACAGACGATCCATTTGTGGTGTCAACCAGACCGCGGCACAAACCCGACCCAAGGCCGCCTGCCCGCGCTGGGCCTGACCATCGATGCGGACCGCCCGGCGTTCGCGCCCCTGTTCAAGGGCGGCCGGATCAAGGCCCGATCCCACCTGAAATGCCCCGTCCGGGGTTTCAAGATCGGCGGCAACTGCCCAGGCCCGTGTCGCCCCGTTCGGAGCTGCCGGAACATTGCGCGCAATATCGCCCAGTTTGGCCCGGCGCAATCCGCCGCCCGGTGCCAGCAAGGATACGGCTTCGAGCAGGTTGGTCTTGCCCGCCCCGTTTGGCCCCGTCAGCACCACCGGCGCGCCACTCAGTGACAGGCGCAGGGTTTCGTAACAGCGAAATTCACTGAGCTGGATACGGGAAACGGCAAGACGGTTTGTCATGGACGCACCGTCTTTTGGCGTGAGGTTATTGGCAAGAACAGCCACAGCGTATCGTGCTTACCGTCAAACACGCATCGGCATCAGAACATACAATGCCGAAAGGTCGTCGGTATCACGCAGGATGGTCGGGCTTGAACCGTCCGACATCAGAAGGTTGATGGTGTCACCCTTAACCTGTTTGGCAATGTCGAGCAGATAGCGCGAGTTAAAGCCGATTTCGATATCCTCGGCATCATAGTTGATTTCGAGTTCCTCGGACGCGGTGCCGTGTTCCGGGCTTGAAGCCGAAAGGGTCAGGGTATTGCCCGAAAGCACAACCTTTACCGCACGGGATTTTTCAATCGAGATCGCAGAAACACGATCCACAGCATCGGCAAAGGCCTTGCATTCGATATCAAGGGTCTTGTCATTGCCCGACGGGATCACGCGTTCGTAATCCGGGAAGGTGCCGTCAATCAGCTTGGAGGTCAGAACCGCATTGCCGAAACCGAAACGGATTTTGGTATCCGAAAGGGTGATATCGACGGCTTCGCCGGTTTCTTCGATCAGTTTGCGCAATTCGCCAACGGTTTTGCGCGGAACGATGACACCCGGCATGTTTTCCGCACCATCGGGCAGCGGTGCCTCGACCCGGGCCAGACGGTGACCGTCGGTGGCGACAGCACGCAAAATTTTGGTGCCCTCGGCGTCGGTGGCATGGAAATAGATACCGTTGAGGTAGTAACGGGTTTCCTCGGTCGAGATCGCGAATTCAGCGCGATCAATCAGGCCACGCAATTCAGCAGCAGCAAGACCGAAGCTGACCGGAAGATCACCACCGGACATAACCGGGAAATCATCAACCGGCAGAACTGCCAGATTAAACTTCGAACGGCCCGCCGCCAGGGTCAAACGACCGGCACCCGGTTCAAGGGCGATCTGCACCTGTGATCCTTCGGGCAGTTTGCGAACGATTTCATAAAGGGTATGGGCCGGGGTGGTGGTTGCACCCGCCTCGGATACCTCGGCCGTCGTGGTTTCGACGACTTCAAGATCCATATCGGTTGCCGTCAGGGAAAGACGGTCATTTTCTGCCCGCAGCAAAATATTGGACAGAATCGGGATGGTGTTGCGTCGTTCAACAACACTTTGAACATGGGTCAGCGATTTCAACAGAGCCGCGCGTTCGATGGTCAGCTTCATGCCCGTCCTATCCGTCTGTCAGTATGCGTTTAACAAATTGTTTTTTATTCAGTTTTCTCACCTGAACCCCACCCGTTCGGGCAAGGCAGGCGCATTATAACATGCATGGCACGAAATCGAAGGATTTTTACGGCTTAAACCCAAGCAAATAAAAGGAGTCGGCGCACCAATTTCCGCCAAAAACGCGCAAATCGGCGCATACTGCGCGACTCGCAGTTTCGATCATGTAATTACGGGAAATTTTGCCGGCCTTTTTGACCCGGAACCCACCCGAAATACCGGGTGAAATCCGGCCACATTCCACCCCGAATTCAGGGAAATGTGACCGGTGTTCGGATCAAGCGCAGCGCCTAGCCTTCAAGCATCCGGCGCAGAAGATCGATATCTTCGGAAAGCGACGGATCGGCACTATGGAGTTCTTCGATTTTGCGCACGGCATGCATGACCGTGGTGTGGTCACGCCCGCCAAACTTGCGACCGATTTCCGGCAGGGAATGGGTGGTAAGCTGTTTGGACAGATACATCGCCACCTGACGCGGACGGGCAACCGCACGCGCACGGCGGGCAGAATGCATGTCCGACACCTTGATGTTGAAATGCTCGGCCACGCGTTTCTGAATTTCCTCGATCGATACCCGGCGCTCGGAAGCGCGCAGCACATCGTGAAGAACATCCTGAACCATTTCCAGGCTGATCTCGCGACCAACCAGCTGCGAATGCGCGATCACGCGGTTCAGCGCACCTTCAAGTTCACGGACATTGGCCGTGATCTTGTGGGCAAGGAATTCCATCACGCGCTGCGGCAGCTCAACACCCTGACGTTCGGCCTTGGATTCGAGAATGCCAAGACGAAGCTCATAGGTGGTTGCATGGATATCGGCAACCAGACCGGAGCCCAGACGCGAACGCAGGCGTTCTTCGATATCTTCAAGATCGGACGGCGACTTGTCAGCCGACACAATGATCTGACGGCCCTGATCGACCAGCGCATTAAAGGTGTGGAAGAATTCTTCCTGGGTCGAATCCTTGCCCGAGATGAACTGAACATCATCGACCATCAGAACGTCGACCGAGCGGAACTGATCCTTAAAATCGACCGTGTTCTTGTCACGCAACGCCCGGATGAAGCGATACATGAATTTTTCAGCCGACAGGTAAATCACCGTGCGATGCGGCTGCGTGCGGCGGATATGCCAGGCAATCGCATGCATCAGGTGGGTTTTACCAAGACCGACACCGCCATAAAGGAACAGCGGGTTGAACGGCACCGATTCGGCCTCTGCCAGACGACGGGCGGCGGCATAGGCAAATTCGTTCGGCTTGCCGATCACAAAGTTGTCGAAGGTATAGCGCGGATCAAGGGCCGCCGAAATACCATCATCAGACATGCTGGCGATGGCGGTACGGCCCGATGCCTGTGGCTGGAACCCGGGTTCTGCAACGGCAACACCGCCCGATACGGGCGCGGAAGGTGCAGATACAGCGGCCTTTGACGGTGCCTTGGCCCCCACAGCAGACGCAGCAACACCAGCCGAAGACGGCGCCATGTCAACCGAGGACGGAGCAGCCTGAGCCACACCACTGGAAACAGAAATGATGTTGATTTCGACGAAATGCACATTGGCATCTTCGGCGTGCCAGAAGGCCTGGATACGGTCGAGATAGTGCTGGGTGACCCAATCACGCATGGCGCGGGTCGGCGCACCAAGACGCGCGACTCCAGCTTCCACACCGATCAGAACAACGGGTTCAAGCCAATAGCGATAAGCCGTCGCACCGAACTCGGCACGCAACTTTTCGCGAACGACCTGCCATGTTGCTATCGTGTGATCATCAAGTGCCGCCTGCTGGTCACTCTGCATTCCACCGCTGGATTGCCCGAGTGCCGATTGCGTTCCCCTCACGGCGTGCTGCACTGTTTGAACCTTCCCCGATATCCCAAAATTCCACACAATCATGACTGCAAAAGACAAAATAGTACTATGTCGCGTTCATCACGAATGTGCTGAACACGCTGGCCTTCCGCAAATTAGTGGAAGCGTACTCGCGCCTTTTGTTTTTTGGTTCTTCGTCACGGGCCGCTTTGCGCGACCTGCGAAGTCCAAACACTGTACTGATGCGACCCACATCAGGCAAGGCGATCTTTAACAGAACGTTAAAAGGATTTCGGCACCAAAACGTTCCTTATTTTCTGCGGTTTCTTACACCCGCGGAATCAAGGAACAAAAGGTGATTCTCTGAAATCCGGGCAGCGAAAAGGCCGTACCAGAGGTACGGCCTTCGACTCGCCATCCCGTAAGGGATAAATTAGAGCGACTTGATACGAGCGGTCAGACGCGAAACTTTGCGAGCTACGGTGTTCTTGTGCAGAACGCCAAGCTGTGCGCCGCGCGCCATTTCCGGCTCGGCGATTTTCATCGCAGCCTGAGCAGCATCTTTGTCGCCAACGTTCAGCGCAGCCTCGACCTTCTTAACGAAGGTACGAATGCGACCGATACGTGCGCCGTTAACTTCTGCACGGGCGGCGTTGCGGCGAATGCGCTTCTTGGCCGATTTATGGTGAGCCATTGCGAACCTGTCTCTTCAAACAAATGTTACGTAATTCGGAGCGCGGCTTATAGCTCTGTCCGAAACCCTCGTCAACCCCCGATGCCGCGTCGATGCCCTATTTTCTGCGGTTTAGGACTCTGCTGTGCTGCAATACAGATATGCAGCACCGGAATCAGGGGTCAACTAGCGCCAATCAATACACAATCAACGGTGCTTGAAATCGGCTTTTCTCTTTTCTGTGAAGGCTTTCATGCCTTCGGCGCGATCTTCGAGTGCGAAGGTCGAATGGAATTCACGACGTTCGAACATCAGACCCTCGGTCAGGGTCATTTCATAGGCCTTGTTCACCGTTTCCTTGACCTTCATCGAAACAGGGCCCGAGAAAGATGCGATCTTTTCAGCCGTTTTAAGGGCTTCTTCGAGAAGCGAGTCGGCCGGGACGATTCGCGCCACCAGACCGGAACGTTCGGCTTCTTCGGCATCCATCATGCGCCCGGTCAGGCACATTTCCATGGCCTTGGCCTTGCCAACCGCACGGGTCAGGCGCTGGGTCCCGCCTGCACCGGGGATGGTGCCGATGGTGATTTCCGGCTGACCGAACTTGGCGGTATCGGCGGCAATCATGATGTCGCACATCATGGCAAGTTCACAGCCACCACCCAGTGCGAATCCGGCGACAGCGGCGATGGTCGGCTTGCGGCAGCTTGCAACGCGGGTCCAGCCCTTGGTGATGAAGTCGTTTTTATAGACATCCATATAATCGTAATCGGCCATTTCCTTGATATCGGCTCCGGCCGCAAAGGCACGTTCCGACCCGGTAATGACGATGGCACGGATGTTTTCATCGGATTCGAAATCATCAAGTGCCGCACCGATATCCTTGATCAGCGCATCACACAGCGCATTAAGCGCCTGCGGACGGTTCAGGGTGATCAGTCCGACATTGCCTTTTTTCTCGGCGATGATGTTTTCATATGACATGCCTGTAATCCTTTATGTCCGATCAACCTGGGCTTGCCGCCCGGTCGATTCGTCTGAAACCATATTTTGATACTGTTTTACCGATTTTGATCGCGTGCCGCAACCTGACCTGTGCGAAAGCAACCCTGATCAGGCGCAAAAGATATCGATTCCCCGATCAGCCATGCGACAGAGCACGACGCACCGTCCCGAAACCCCAAAGACCGGACCTATCCCGCCTTACTTCTGACAGGTCGGACAGAAGAAGGTCGAACGCCCTGCCTGAACAATGCGGTCAATCGTGCTGTCACAGCCATCAGACACGCAGGGTTCGCCTTCACGGCCATAGACGCGGAAATTATACTGAAAATAGCCAAGCTCGCCATTGGTCTGACGATGGTCCTTAAGGCTTGATCCGCCCGCGGCAATCGCATCTTCAAGCACCAGCCGGATTTCGCGATACAGACGATCAATTTCGCCGGACTTAAGGTCCTTGGCCAGACGGTCCGGAGCAATACCGGAACGGAACAGCGCTTCGCACACATATATATTGCCAAGCCCGGCGACCAGTTTCTGATCCAGCAAGGCGGTTTTGATCGGGCTGCCGCGACGTGCCAGCCCCTCGGCCAGAACCGAACTGTTAAAGGCATTGCCAAGCGGTTCGGGCCCGATATCGGCCAGCATCTTGTGGCTGGCGACTTCGTTGGCTGCGATCAATGTAATGACCCCAAATCGTCTGGGATCGTTAAAACGGACAACCGCACCGCCCTGCATGACAAAATCGACATGATCGTGCTTGCCCGGTTCGGGGACCTCAATCGCCGGATCGTTATGAATGGTCATGCGGCCCGACATGCCAAGATGGATCAGCAGGACCTGTCCATCATCAAGATAGCCCAGAATGTATTTCGCCCGCCGGGTCAGCTGATCGATCTTGCGGCCTGCCATCCGGTCGATAAAGCCGTCCGGGAACGGAAAGCGCAAATTCGGACGACGTTGCACAACATGGTCGACGACATAACCTTCCATCACGGGTGTCAGACCACGGGTGACGGTTTCGACCTCTGGCAATTCGGGCATATCTGGAACTCGTTTAAATGAAAGCGTTTCACGTTTTAAAACAGTTCAGCACACAAAATAAGGACCAATTTCAATTGCGTGGTGGCGGGCCATTCCCCGGTTGACCATCGGGGCGCGGTTTGGGCCCCGGCCCGGCCTTGCCCGTGCCTGCCGGACCTTTGCGTGACTGGGCAGGCCCAAGATAGGGGTCAAATATCGCAAGCGAAGCAAGACCAAAACCCGCCGGGCAGGCATCATCGATGTAATCGTAATAGATCGCACGACCACGAATGGATGATGCGCGGTCCGCCTCGAAGAACAAGCCATAGCAGGTGGCATTGCAGTAAAACAGCGCGCCGTCCTGGCGATCAATCCGCTTGGTCGTGCCGTTGCTTTGCAAAAGCTGTTCACCGCGCAAGGTCCCGGTCATCACCCGGCAAACATCCGGGCCGAACGACTGTGACAACGCGGTTTTGATTTCAAAGGGAATCGGCAGACCGACAATATCCTGTCCGGTGCGATCACGACGCATGGTCCAACGATCCCGGGCAAATCCGCGTGGCGTGCCCGAAAGACAATTCAGAACATTCCAGTCCGGCGCGGTTTTGACATTATAGAAGTAGGATCCCTTGTCATCTTTCATGCCACGACAGGCATCGAGCAGGGACTCGACCGAATTGGCGGGTTCAAACCAGCCAAGGGCAAGAATCGGAAAGCTGTCCATGGCGTAGCCAACCGGCTTTTTATCGATATCGACCCATTGGCGACCAAGGTCATAGATCAGGCATCTTGGCGCGATGTGGTAATGATAGTCATCGCCGCGCCCGGCATGACCGCCACATTCATCAAGCTCGCCCTCGGTAAAGGCCGATGGACGTTTGCCGGTTTGTGGATTGACCGGACCTTGTGTCGACGGATCAAAAATCGGCACCCCGTTGACGGCAACCCCTACCGGCCCGGCCTCGGTCGCGGTTGGTCGGGATGCCAATTGGGGATGTTGCAGGATTTCGAATTCAAAATCATGGGCGGCGGGGAATTGCTGATTGCTGGCGGTAATGCCGGTCATGACAGGATGGGACGGATCGGGCAGCCCCCTGGCCGAGAATCGCACCTTGTCGCGATCACAGGCAAGATGGGAAATCTCGTCGGTTAAGCAGGCCTCGTCACACTTGCAATTCTTGATCTCGTGGGCATTGGCAGGATTTGTCACGCCCAAAAACAATGCCAATCCGAAAAACCAGATTTTCATCACCCCTTCCCCCGATCAGTTCCCCGGTCACGACCTGATGACCATAGAGTATCACGGGCGTAACAAGGTGGTCATCTTCGACTGGACGCCGATCCACAAAACCATATGATGGCGACGCCCGGCCTCAATGACGCCCCATGTCAGACCAGCGTCCGGGATTTCAGGTCGCGCCTTGCCCCACCTTTGCGTGATCCCCTGTTTTACGAAAGCCACCCCATGGAATTTGGTTTTGATCTTTTAGCGATCCTGTTTGGCGTTGCCGCCCTTGCCGCCTGTATTGATGCAATTGCCGGGGGTGGCGGATTGATCACCATCCCGGCCCTGTTATGGGCGGGTGTATCCCCCGCACAGGCACTTGCCACCAACAAGCTGCAGGGAAGTTTCGGAAGCTTCACCGCGTCGCTTAATTTCATCCGCAAGGGTCACGTCAATCCACGTGACATGGTACTGGCCATTGTCCTGACCTTTGCGGGGTCGGCCCTTGGTACTTTGCTGGTGCAGATGCTTGATCCGGGCATCCTGATGACCATCCTGCCCGGGCTTCTGATCCTGATTGCGCTTTATTTCCTGTTTTCACCAAAGGTTGGTGACATTGATGCCCATCAGTTGATCAGCAAGGCGACCTTTGCCTTTACCGCCGGATTTGGCATCGGATTTTATGACGGGTTCTTTGGTCCGGGCACCGGGTCGTTCTTTTCCATCGCATTTGTGGCATTGCTTGGTTTCAACATGACCAAGGCGACCGCCCATACCAAGGTTCTGAACTTCACGTCGAACTTTGCATCCCTTGTGATGTTTATTGCCGGTGGCGAGGTTGTCTGGGTTGTTGGCGGGGTGATGGCGGTTGGCGCCCTTATTGGTGCGCAAATCGGATCGCATCTGGTGATGAAGGTTGGCGCGCGCCTTGTTCGACCTTTGCTTGTCGTGACCTCGATCGCGATTTCGATCAAGCTGATCATTGATCAATACGGCACGGTGATCAGTCAGACCTGGGATCACATGCGTCACTGGGTTGGCTAAGCCAGCGGACATCATCTGCATAAGTCATAAGAAAACCCGTCAACCGCAAGGCTGACGGGTTTTGTATTTGCAGCAAGATCAGAAAGATCAATCAGGCACTGGCACCATTTTCAACAAGCACTTCCTCGCCACGGTCCAAAAGGTGGCTCCAGACCGTGAACAGCAGGGCCAAAAGCGCAATTCCTGCACCCAGCCACGGAATATGCTGATAGGAAACGCCATGCGTGATCGCCAAGCCGCCAAACCATGCACCACCCGCATTGCCAAGATTGAAGGCACCCTGATTAAGGGTTGAGGCCAAATTCGGGGCTTCTGACGCCTCGTTCACCACACGCATCTGCAGTGGCGAGACCAGAACAAAGGCCATCACACCCCACAGCACCACCGTGATCACCGCCGGGATGATTTCGGTCAGGGTTGCTGTAAACATCGCCAGAATAACAATCAGCAACACAAAGGCGATAATGATCGCCGGCATCAAACGCCAGTCACCAAGGCGGCCGCCAATATAGTTGCCGATGGTCAAACCGACCCCGAACAGCAACAGCACATAGGTAACCTGGCGCGGGGAAATGCCGGTGATTTCCTGAAGCATCGGGGTGATGTAGGTAAAGACGCTGAACAGGCTGGCCGAGGCCAGAACCGAAATCAGCATGGCAAACAGAACCTGTACCTTGCCAAGCGATCTGGCTTCGCGCATCAGACTTCCGGTTGAGGCGGCAATTTTACGCGGCAGCGCAACATAAAGACCACCCGCAGCCACCACACCGATCAAAACCACAGCCCAGAAAGTCGACCGCCAGCCAAGTTCCTGACCAAGTGCGGTTCCGAACGGAACACCAAGCACATTGGCAAGGGTCAGGCCCGAAAACATCAGGGCGATTGCCTGTACCCGTTTATGCGGGGCAACAAGGTTCGATGCCACAACTGCACCAAGGCCAAAGAACGCGCCGTGGCAGAATGCCGTGACAACACGGGCCGCCATCAGCGTCCAGTAATCCGGGGCAACGGCACACAGGAAATTGCCAAGGATAAAGATGGAAATCAGCAGCAAAAGCGCGCGCCTGCGGTCCATCCGTGCTGTTGCAATGGCAAGGAACGGCGCGCCGAACGTCACACCAAGCGCATAGCCCGTCACCAGCAAACCGGCATCGGGAATGGTGATGCCAAGATCAAGGGCAACGTCGGGCAACAGGCCCATGATGACGAATTCGGTCGTACCAATCCCGAAGGAGGCAAGGGCAAGCGCCAGAATCGGCAAATTACCGAGGAAACCCCGGTCGGTGGCGGTATCAGTCATGTCAGAAATATCCAGAAAAATTCGTGTCGGTCCATGCGACCCGAATTTTGTGCAACTGCGAGATAGCGATAGTGCACGAAATTTTGAAACGATTCAATTCTTAGATAAATCGATCCGCCAAACCATCGCAAAAACCGCATGGCACCATGCATTGCATTCACAGCTTCTTACGATCCAAAAGCAGACAGACAAAAGGCCCGGATAATGCCGGGCCTTTTGCGAATTTGGATGCCTTGGTCTGGGGAAGGCCAGATCAGGACAGATTATGAAAGCTCGGCAACAATGCGCTTGGCAGCTTCGACAGGATCATCAGCCTTGGTGATCGGACGGCCGATGACCAGAACGTCACTGCCCATGGCAACCGCATCGGCCGGGGTGACGATACGTTTCTGATCGTCACTTGATGCCCAGGCCGGACGAATACCCGGCGTAATCAGTTTGAAATCCGGGCCAAGGGCCGCACGGACCGGGGTAATTTCCTTGGCCGAGCAAACAACACCGTCAAGACCGGCCTTCCGGGTCAGTTCGGCCAGTTTGACCACGCGTTCGTCAATCGGGCCTTTCAGGCCGACATCATCAAGATCGCCCTGATCCATGCTGGTCAGGATGGTGACTGCAATCACCCATGGCACTTCAACACCGGCCTTGTCGGCCGCTTCGCGGGCGGCCTCGCCAGCGCGCTTCATCATTTCGATGCCGCCAGCGGCATGAACATTGACGATCTTAAGCCCCATCGGGGTAACGGCGTGAATGGCACCAGCCACCGTATTGGGGATATCGTGATATTTGACATCAAGGAAGATCGGCATACCAGCCTTGGCAACCGCGCGGACACCCTGTGGACCGTGGGCCGCAAAGAATTCCTTGCCCAGTTTGGCCCCGCCAATCACGCCAGACAGCTTGGATGCCAGATCAATGGCATGATCAAGGTCGGTGGTATCAATGGCACAGAAGATGCGGTCTTTTGGGGAAAGTGTCTGGGTCATGATGTCCTCTGGCGGTTTGCAATTGGGTCATGGCCCACATTCAGGCAGTGCGGACCGGACATGGCTTATCCGATTTATCCACAAAGGCCAATGTCAAATAGCCCAACGTCCCTGCATGGCCCTATGCACAGGCAAGACACATTATCAAAGCAGCACAAAAAAGGGCCCCTGAAAGGAGCCCTTGTCTGTATCAGCTGTGCCCGAGTGCCTTTTGATCGGATTTCGGGGTCGTATCGTCGGTTTTGATGCGTTTCAGTTCGCTATCCATCCGGCGCACCGCCCGGCGATGCTTGCCATGGATCAGCCATTCATAGGCAAATCCGATGCCCAGCCCCAAAAGCAGGGCCACCATGATCGGCAGAAACAGCGGAAGGTCGACCTCATAGGGCAAAGGCCAGAGCGACAGGGTCACAGCCGCGCGGTTGGACACGGCAAATACGGCAATCAGAACCGCAAGCGGTATGGAGATAATCCAGTAAAGGATACGCATTCTTGGCTCCTTGTGCCTGACGGGATGGCGGCAGATGCCCGGCAAACCGGACATCCCCGAAATCAGGCCACAGGTAGACGTTCGGGATCGGATCGACAGTATGGCGCAAACAGGCGGCAAAAGCCAAGCCACCAACGACACAGCATGGCTGTGTCGTGGCAGTTTGCATTATCCGGCCGGGCCGGAACGCCGATCAGTATCCGCAAGCGGAAATCAGTTCAAACGTTCGCGGAGCTGCTTGCCGGTTTTGAAATAGGGAACCTTTTTCTCGCCAACCGGAACCGCATCACCGGTACGCGGGTTACGTCCCACACGCGAATCACGCTGTTTGACAGAGAAAGCACCGAAACCGCGAAGCTCGACCCGGTCTCCACGGGCAAGTGCGTCGGTAATTTCATCAAAGATCGTTGCAACAATCCGTTCGACATCTCGCTGATAGAGATGCGGATTCAACTCAGCAAGTCGGGCAATCAATTCAGATTTCGTCATTTCCAGGCCCCATCCTGTTCGTGCTGACAGTCTCACTCAACCGCGGATTAGATTGTTTTATCGGATAACTCTCACTCAGGTTGCCAGACCACCAGCAAACCGTCAAGTTTAAGCCCCTCAGATGACAGCACTTTTCCAAGGTTTCCTTCAAAGAGTGCAGTCATCAAATCGTCTTCCGGGTACTCGATTTCAAGCGGCACTACGTCCGCTTCCGGCGTGACACCGGCTTGGGTTTCAAGCCAGTGCAAGGCTTCACGACGGCCTCCAATTTCATCAATCAAACCATTGGCAAGTGCCTGCTGTCCGGTATAGACCCGGCCATCTGCCAATGTTTTTACCGTTGCGACCGGCATTTCACGCCGTTCGGCAACCATTCCGACAAACACGTCAAACATGTCGGAAATCAGGCCCTGCATGGCCGTTTTTGCAGCATCATCAACCGGTTCGAACGGGTTGGGTGCCGCTTTAAGCGGGCCGCTTTTAACTGTCAGCGGTTCAACACCAAGCTTTTCCAGCGTTCCGTTAAAATTCATCGACTGGAAAATCACCCCGATAGATCCGGTGATCGTGCCGCGACGTGCGACGATATGGTCAGCGGCAATCGCCGTCATATAGCCACCCGATGCGGCAACCGTGCCCATTTCGGCAACAATCGGTCGGGTTTCCCCGATACGGCGCAGGGCCTCGAACAAAGTTTCACCACCAACCATGGTGCCGCCGGGACTGTTGATATGGACAATTACGCCAACAACGTTGCTGTCATCTTCAATCGCGGCCAGCGCATCAAGAAGATACGGGTCTTCTGTGATCACGCCTTCGATGTTGATCTCGACAATCCGGGGACCAAGCCCGCCCAGAACACTGTTCTGAACACCGGTTCCGGCCAGACCGATTACGATGACGGCAAGCACTGCAATGGCCGCCACGACACGCCAGCGAAAGATGGATTTTTTCAAGCGACGTCGATCAAGCAGGATATCGGCATCAAGCGCCATTTACGGTGCCCCGGTTATAATTTTTCAATCAAAGACTTAAGCCGGGCCCAACCCCGAAACCTGCCTTTTCAAATGGTTTTTCTCGGACCAGAAGGCAAGGACAAAAAGTGTTTAAAATCAAAATTTTCGCGAAAAATGGCGAACAGGACAGCACCGGGCACCAATCCGGGGTCAAAACTCGGATGATATACAATTTAGTGTGACAATTCCGGGCGCTAGCCGAAATCAGGCTGGCAGCACTTGCCAACCAAGAAAACCATCCCGAAAGGCCGTACAGACAGCCCGTCTGAGGGGCCGGGACCACGGACTGTATTGTCCGCCGGAACCACGCAGAAATTCCCGTGAGAGGAGCGCGCTTCAGCGATCAGATAAGTTGTTACCCATCGCAGCCGCCATCGATATAGACGGCTACCAAGCCCTTAACAGCTATCCCGATCTCAATCTTGATCTCGGTCCGGATGCCCATCGCGAATGCGCAAAAGAAAACGGGCCGCACAATGTGCGACCCGTCTTTTCAGTCCACCCGAAAGCAGACTGTATTTCCTGGGAGGGAGGCTTATTCGCCGCCTTCCTGCTTTTTGCGCAGAGCTTCGCCGAGGATATCGCCGAGTGATGCGCCGCTGTCAGCAGAGCCGTAATCCGCCATTGCTTTCTTCTCGTCAGCAACTTCAAGAGCTTTGACCGAGAGGGAAACTTTACGGGTTTTGGCGTCGATTGCGGTAACGCGTGCGTCGACTTTTTCACCAACTGCGAAGCGCTCCGGACGCTGTTCCGAACGCTCACGCGCCAGTTCAGCTTTACGGATGAAGCCTTTCAGTTCGGTGTCGCCAACAGCAACTTCGATGCCGCCGTCGTTAACTTCGGTGATCTCGCAGGTGACGGTTTCACCACGCTTGATACCGGTAACTGCTTCTTTGAACGGATCGCCAGCAAGCTGTTTGATGCCAAGCGAGATGCGTTCTTTTTCAACGTCAACGTCAAGAACCTTGGCTTTGACGATGTCGCCTTTTTTGTATTCTTTGATGACTTCTTCACCAGCGCGGTCCCATGACAGGTCCGAGAGGTGAGCCATACCGTCGATGCCGCCCAGAAGGCCAATGAACAGACCGAATTCGGTGATGTTCTTGACTTCGCCTTCGATCTCGGACTCGACCGGGTGAGCTGCAAGGAAGGCATCCCACGGGTTCGAGGTGCACTGCTTGAGACCAAGCGAGATACGACGCTTCTGTGCATCGACGTCGAGCACCATGACTTCGACTTCCTGCGAGGTCGAAACGATTTTGCCCGGGTGGATGTTTTTCTTGGTCCAGGACATTTCGGAAACGTGGACCAGGCCTTCGACACCAGCTTCGAGTTCGACGAATGCGCCGTAATCGGTGATGTTGGTGACACGACCTTCGAATTTCGAACCGACCGGGTATTTGGCTTCGACGCCTTCCCACGGATCAGCTTCAAGCTGCTTCATGCCAAGCGAGATACGCTGGGTTTCGCTGTTGAAGCGGATGACCTGTACTTTAACAGTCTGGCCGATCTGAAGTGCTTCGGACGGATGGTTGATGCGTTTCCAAGCGATGTCGGTAACGTGCAGCAGGCCATCAACGCCGCCGAGATCGACGAATGCGCCGTAATCGGTGATGTTTTTGACAACGCCGTCAAGAACCTGACCTTCCTGGAGGTTCTGGATCAGTTCAGCACGCTGTTCTGCACGGGTCTCTTCGAGAACTGCACGACGCGAAACCACGATGTTACCGCGCGAACGATCCATTTTCAGGATCTGGAACGGCTGCGGGTTGTTCATCAGCGGGGTAACGTCACGGACCGGACGGATATCAACCTGGCTGCCCGGAAGGAATGCAACTGCACCCGACAGGTCAACGGTGAAGCCGCCTTTAACGCGACCAAAGATGGTGCCGTCAACGCGTTTGCCTTCGGAGAACTGTTTTTCAAGTTCAACCCAAGCTTCTTCGCGGCGCGCTTTTTCGCGCGACAGAACGATCAGGCCATCTTTGTTTTCATAGCGGTCGACATAAACATCAACTGTGTCGCCAATGTTTACTTCGCCTGCGCCAAATTCTTTAAGCGGAACGCGGCCTTCGGATTTGAGGCCAACGTCAACGATTGCGTCGTCGTCAGTTTTCTTAACGACCGTACCGGTCATTACGCGGCCAACGAAACCTTCGTCTTCAGAACCGAGGGTTTCAGCAAGCAGAGCGGCAAAATCTTCGCCGGTCGAGAATAGTGCTTCATCAGCGATGGTCATAAACCAGACTTCCTTTCGAGTATCGTCATTATATTCTGGCCAACCGGTTGTGTCCGGTGGTCTTAAAACCGCAAAATCGCGGCAATTTTGTCAGTCGCAGTCCAATTCCGGACGCTTAGGGAAGACGTATCTTCAATAGACGAAAAGGTGAACGCACATGTCGTTCACCTTAGGGACTGACCATATGGCCGGCACCTCGGAATCGTTCATCGCCTGACGGTTAAAACGCCCTTTGATCAGTCATTCTCACCCATGTGGGTGCGAATATGCGCCATAACGGCATCGTACACTGCATTGGCATTCAGACGGTCCGTATCGATATGGATTGCGTCTTTTGCCATGGTGAGCGGTGCGACATCGCGGGCACTGTCTCGGGCATCCCGTTCTTCAAGCTCTTTGAGAACGCGCTCGTATATAGCAGCGGGATTTTTTTCCTGCAACTGTTTGAACCGACGGTTTGCGCGTTCTTCGACCGAAGCTGTCAGATAAAACTTGATTGGAGCTTCGGGGCAAACGACCGTTCCAATATCGCGGCCATCAAGAACCGCACCGCGCTTGCCGCCCGGCGGGGTGGTTGCAAGGGTACGCTGGAAGTCCAGCAAGACCGCGCGAACCTTTGGAATCGCTGCAACTTTAGAGGCAGCTGTTCCAACTTCCTCGCTGCGCAGTTCTTCGCCCTGCAAATCATCGGCACTCAGATTTTCTGCGGCGGAAACTGCCGCATCCTCGTTTTCCGGGTTGGCATTTGCGGCCAAAACTTTTGCACCGGCGGCCCGGTATAAAAGGCCGGTATCAAGGTAGGCATAGTCCATTGCGTCCGCGACTCGGCGCGCCAAAGTCCCCTTGCCGGACGCAGCCGGCCCATCAATGGCGATGATCATATGCTTCGCTCCCTGTTTATATAACGGCTCGGTATTGCTTTATATATTGGGTACGCGCGATCAGGAATGCAGCGCAAATTTTGCGCCCATATCCCCCATCAGCTTTTCGAAATTCGGGAAGCTCGTGGCAATCGGGTTGGCATCATCAACCGCAACCGGGTTTTCCGCACCAAGACCAAGCACCAGGAACGACATGGCAATCCTGTGATCCAAATGGGTTTCGACCATGCCGCCACCGGGAACAACGCCACCGGTCACGATCAGGTCATCACCTTCGATGCGGTGAATAACACCATTGGCTTCAAGACCGGCGGCAACCGCAGCCAGACGATCCGATTCCTTGACCCGCAATTCTTCAAGGTCGCACATGCGGGTTTCGCCATCGGCATAGGCCGCGGCAACCGCAAGAACCGGATATTCGTCGATCATCGAAGGTGCGCGTTCAGCCGGAACCACAATACCCTTCAGACGGTTTTTGCCGGTCACAACCAGATCACCGATGGTCTCACCGGCTTCTTCGCGTTCATTGGTGATGGTGATATCGCCACCCATTTCAATCAGGGTGGTGATCAGGCCCGTACGCAGCGGGTTCAGGCAGACATCGCGAATGGTCACGTTCGATTCCGGATTGATCAGGGCCGCAACCATCGGGAAAGCAGCCGAGCTCGGATCGGTCGGAACAACAATGTCGGCGGCCTTCATCTCGACCGGGCCGGTCAGGCTGACGGTGCGGCCGCCATCGTCATTGATTTTGACGTCAACCGCGACCCCGAAGTGGCGCAGCATCCGTTCGGTATGATCACGCGACGGTTTGGGTTCGATTACGGTCGTGGTGCCGGTCGTATTAAGACCAGCCAGCATCACCGCCGATTTCACCTGGGCCGATGCCATCGGCAGGGTATAGGTAACAGGCTTTGCCTCGTCCGTGCCAATGACAGCCATCGGCGGGCGACCGCGATCACGGGTGATGAATTGCGCCCCGAATTCCGAAAGCGGATCGGCAACACGGCCCATCGGACGTTTGCACAGCGACGCATCGCCCGTAAAGAACGTGGTGATCGGATGGGTGGCAACGATACCGGCCATCAAACGAATGCCGGTCCCGGCATTGCCCATATCAATCACGCTGTCAGGTTCGCGCAATGCGCCAACGCCAACCCCCGTCACATGCCAGGTGCCATCGTCATCACGGGTGACGGTCGCGCCAAGTTTGCGCATTGCATCCGCCGTTGCCAGAACGTCTTCGCCTTCAAGCAGGCCGGTAACCTTGGTCGTACCGATTGCCAGACCACCAAACATCAGGGAGCGATGGGAAATCGACTTGTCACCCGGCACCCGGATATCGCCCGAAATTGGTCCTGTTTTGGCCGAAGAAAGCGGGCGTTTGGTTTGCGAAGAACTCATTGAAGCGTACCTGTCAGTATCGGTTTGATTTTACGTTTTTACGACGTGGAACCACACATATGGTGCAGCCGGGTTTCGGGGCGCTCACACTGCATGGGGACCACTGCTTCCTGCTCTAGCACAAGCGGTTGTCAGGCACCAGCATCGAACCCAAATTTTGGCGTGAAGATTGATGTTATGGCGGGCCTGTTTCACATCATTGGCGGATCAATGTGCGAAAGGACAAATTTCCTTTTGACAAGCCGCCAACAAGATGGCAATTGGGCCTTTCAGACATTACGCTTTGCGCTGCAATGCAGCACTTCGCGACACAGAGTCTTTTTCTTAGATGATATCGGTAATTAAGAGGATTTGCCGTAATGTCAGCACGCGGTAAGAAACGTCACTGCCTCGCCTGTGGTACCAAGTATTATGACCTGAACCGTAGCCCGGTTGTTTGCCCGAAATGCAAAACACCTGATGGCGTGACCAAGGTCAAGAAAGCCGCGGTTGCCAAACCGGCACCGGAAGAAGATGAAGACATTGATGACGTCACCGATCTTGACGATGATGTCGATACCGATCTCGACGATGATATTCTCGAAGATGCTTCGGATCTTGGCGAAGATGATGATGATCTTGGCGAAGTCTACGAGCATGTCGAATCAGACGACGACGATCGCTAAGAAATTTTGAAATTAGGTCTTGCCAACATTTGGCGAACCTTCTAAATATGCGCCGCGCCGCAGAGAATGCTTAGGCAAATCTGCGACGCGGACTAAAGTGGGGCTGTAGCTCAGTTGGGAGAGCGCTACAATGGCATTGTAGAGGTCGTCAGTTCGATCCTGATCAGCTCCACCATTCAAAACCCGTTGCCTTTGGCGACGGGTTTTGTCGTTTAAGGGTGTTTTTCCATGAAACAGGCGAAGCAGCCTCGCCCCGGTTAAACATTCCACCCCAAAAAGCCAAATGCCCCGCATTTGCAGGGCACCGGAAACAGAGAATGCAGGCGGGCTGGATTAACGGCCAAGCATGTTTCTTTGCACCGTGACCAGATGGGCATGCATGGCGTCGCGGGCCTCGCCGGGCAGGCGTTGATTAAGCGCATCGACGATGCGGGCATGCTCATCGCAATAGCGCAGGCGGCGCTCGTCAGAAAATGACCGTTTCTTCATTTCGAACCACGGACCCTGATTGCGCAGGAAGGTCAGGATATTATTGATCTCGCGCAGCAATTCATTGCGCGAACAATCAAAAACCAGTTTGTGGAACTCGGTATCCCATTGTTCAAACGTCGGCATATCACCGGCAGCAACAGCATTTAGGTGTGCGGCCTCGATATTCGCAAGCTCCGCCGAGGTGGCGTTGGTGGCGGCAAAGGCCGCGGCTTCGGGTTCCAGCAACAGACGGATTTCCATCATGTCGGCCGGACTTGTTCCTTCCATCCGGGCGGCGATATCGGCCAGTGACCCGGATTTGGCATTGGCCGTCACATAGGTTCCCCGTCCGACATAGCGTGCAAGAAGATTATCCTGCTGAAGCAGATCACAGGCACGACGCACCGTATTGCGGGCAACATCAAATTCTTTTGCCAGGTCTCTTTCCGGCGGGATTCGCGTGCCATCGGGCCAGCGTCCGTCTTCAATCCGATTACGCAATTCAACTGCAATGTCGTCGGCGCTTGTGCGCGTCATAGAGATACCCTTTATCCAACCAATTGTGATCCAATTAACAGGTTTGAGCTGAAAGGTCCAGCCTGTTTTGGCTGTTTTCTGCTATAAATGACCACCACTGGTTTATTAATACGCGAATTGGTTGACTTGGTTGGGGCATTGGTATATCAAAATCAGCGAAATGGACTGAATTGGTATATTATTTTTGGAGATTTGGCTTGAAGATTGCAACGTTCAGGACAAATGGTGCAGTTGGCGTTGGCGAGATTCTTGAAGATCGCGGTGTCGTTGTACCGTTCGACTTATCCGCCGAAGACGCCGCACGCGGTGTATTGTCGCTTATTGACCGGGGCGCACTGCCAGACCGCAAAGAGCCGATTTCTCTTGCGGATGTGACTTTGCTGGCCCCTGTGCCGCGCCCGCTGCGCAATATTTTCTGCGTCGGCAAAAACTATATGGAACACGCCCACGAGTTTTCCAAAAGCGGCTTTGATTCCAGTGCTGCCGCCGGTGCCGTTCCCAAGAATCCGATCATCTTTTCCAAGGTGCCCGAAACGGTTGTTGCCCATCAGGATGACGTCATCATCGACAGCAGCGCAAGCGAAGCTGTGGATTATGAAGCCGAACTTGCCGTGATCATCGGCAAGGGTGGACGTGCGATTTCGCCGGAAAATGCCTTTGATTATGTCTGGGGCTACACAATCGTCAATGACGTTACCGCCCGCGACCTGCAAGGCAAATACAGCCAGTGGCTGATTGGAAAATCGCAAGACACGTTCTGTCCGATGGGGCCGTGGGCCGTAACGCGGGATTCGCTTGATATCGCGAACACCGCCATTCGCTGCCACGTCAATAAAGAGCTGCGCCAGGAATCGAATACCGGGCTTCTGATCTTTGATATTCCGACCATCATCGCAACCATTTCCGCGGGCGTTACCCTGATGCCTGGTGATGTGATTGCCACGGGCACCCCTGCCGGTGTTGGCATCGGATTTGAACCACCGCGCTACCTTAAGGCCGGGGATGAAGTGTCCATCGAAATCGAGGGCATCGGCACCCTGTCCAACACTTTCCGCAATATCAATCGCTAAAGGACTTCTTTGGGGCGGGATCACCTGATCGCCGCCCCGTCCGGAAATCAAAACACCGGAAACGGGCGATAACAAAAACAACACGCCCAAAACTTTCAAATCGGGAGGAACTTATGTTTCAGAGACTGTCAAATACGCTTGCCTTGACTGCACTGGGTACTTTGATTGCCACATCTGCCATCGCCCAAAGCAAAACCGATATTGCCTGGGGCGGCTCGAACCCGGGCGGCGTGATGTATTACATGGTCGGTGTTGCCGGCACCGAACTGGGCAAGGATTTACCCGATGTCAACATCACCCAGGTCACCACGGGCGGCTCCACGGAAAATGCCAAGCGCCTGATCAAGGGCGAGCTTGATATGGGGATCGTTTACGGTTCACACGTTTACATGTCGCTTGAGCAGACCGGTCCGTTTGCCAGTGACGACAAAGGCACGATGTTGCGCGGTGTCGCAATGGCCTATCAGGGTCCGACCTATTTCGTGACCCTTGAAGGCAATGACATCAAGTCGCTTTCCGATCTTGCCGACAAAAAAGTCGCACTTGGTCCTCCGGGTTCGGGGACGGTGTTCAACTGTTCGAACATTCTGGGATCGCTTGGTCTGCTTGAAGAAATCGAACCGCAGATGATGACCTTTGGGGATGCGGGCCGTGCGCTTGCCAATGGCCAGATCGATGCATTCTGCCAGTCCTCGGCGCCCGCAGCAGCCGTGACCGAACTTGCCGAAACCAACAATGTTATCGTCGTCCCCTATAGCGACGAGGAACTTGGCAAGATCAACACGAAATATCCGTTCTATCACACCGGCACCATGCCAGAGACGACCTATAAGGGCGTTCCGGCAACCGACATGCCGTACACAACTGTTTACTGGGTTGCCCATGAACGGGTGAGTGATGATGTCGTCAAGCGCATGCTTGCCGCGGCCTATGACAAACAGGACGCACTTGCCGCAGGTCACAAGGCCTGGGGCCAGATGAAGCCTGACACCAAGAACTTCCTGTCACTGGGTGCGCCGATGCATCCGGGCGCAGAAGCCTATTACCGCGAAACCGGTCAGTGGGTTGAATAAGTTTTGACGTCCTGTCTGCCCGGCCCTGTGTCGGGCAGACCTGTTTTGTCTTGAATTGGATTGCGCGACCAAATGACAGATACTTCCTGGCTGATGCGGGTCGAGGGCGCGAAACGCACCCTGAGCGGACCCCAGGCGCTGGCTTTCAACCTTGTTGCCGCCGGTTTTGCCGGTTTTTACCTTTATACTTCGGGATTTGGTCTTGTATCGACCCAAAGCAACCGGGGCATCTATCTGATGCTGACCTCGGTCCTGGTGTTCATGCTGTTTCCGGCAACGCGGAAATCCCCGACAGATCGTTTCAGCATTCTTGATATCGGGCTGGTGATCCTGACCGTTGCGGTATTTGGCTATTGGATTGACCAATATGTCAGCTATGCGATGTTCCGGGTTTCATCGCCCAACCAGACCGATCTGATCATGGGGTCGCTGGCGATCCTGATCCTGCTTGAAACCAGCCGCCGCGCTCTTGGACCGATAATTTCGCTGATTGCCATCGCCTTTTTGCTTCAGCTTTTTTACGGACAGTATCTGCCCGGTCGTTTGTCGCATCCGGGCATGTCGATTGAACGCATTCTGGAATTTACCTATTCAACACAGGAAGCGATTTTCGGGGTCGTAACCGCGACCTTTGCGACCTTTGTGTTTCCCTTCATGATTTTCGGCGCCTTTCTGGAGCGCAGCGGTGCGGGCAAGTTCTTTATGGACCTTGGTACTGCGGTTGCCGGACGCTGGCGCGGGGGACCGGCCAAAATTGCGGTTTTGACATCCGCCCTGTTCGGATCGATTTCCGGGTCCTCGGTGGCCAACGTTGTAACCACCGGATCCTTTACCATTCCGTTGATGAAACGAACCGGGTTCAAGTCCCATGATGCCGGTGCGATCGAGGCGATTGCCTCAACCGGGGGACAATTCATGCCGCCGGTCATGGGGGCAGGTGTGTTTATTCTCGCCACCCTGACCGAGACCAGCTACCTGACCATCGCGCTGATGAACGTTATCCCGGCGCTGGTGTTCTTTATCTTTTTGCTGTCGATGGTCGACCTTGAGGCAGCGCGCCTTGGCCTGCGCGGAATTCCGCGCGAAGAAACACCGCGTGTCCGTGATGTCATCGCAAAGGGCTGGCATTTCTTTATGCCGCTTGTGGTGGTTATCGGCCTTCTGTTTGCAGGGTTCTCTGCTGAGTTCTGTGCATTTTGGGGGACGGTATCGGCAGCGGTTCTTTCCTGGCGTGACCGCGAAACCCGCATGGGACCAAAGGCGATCCTTCAGGGCCTTATCGGGGGTGCGCAAAGCAACAGTTCGGCGGGCGCTGCCATCGGGACACTGGGCATCATCATTGGCGGGATTGTTCTTGCCGGTCTTGGTCTTAAATTCTCGTCCGTGCTGATCGATTTTTCCGGCGGCAACCTGTTTATCGCGGTCTGTCTTGTGACCCTTGTATCGATCATTATCGGCATGGGATCATCAACGACCGGGTCCTATATCATTCTTTCCGTTGTCGCGGCCCCTGCCCTGATCCAGCTTGGCGTACCGACTGTTGCAGCCCACCTTGCGGTGTTTTACGCAGCATGTCTTTCAAACATTACGCCACCGGTTTGTGTCGCGGCCTTTGCCGGGGCGGCAATTGCCAAGGCCCCACCCATGCGCACGGGGTTCTCGGCGCTTAAATACGGGGCAACCATCATCATCATGCCGTTCAGCTTTGCCTATGTACCCGAACTGCTTTTGATCGGGGAATGGCAGGACATTGTTTATAGCAGCCTGCTTTATATGAGCGGGGCGATCATGATGGCCATCGCCATTCAGGGCATTGCGCCCATCGGCCCAAGATTGTCGATGACCAACCGGGTTCTGTTCGGTTTTTCCGCCGCCCTTCTGGTCTTCCCGGCCAATCTTTGGATCGATATCGCCGGGATTGCCTTGATGGCAACCGCAATTGCCATGGCCTGGTTCATGGCGACACGTCAGGGTGGAAAAACCGCCACTAGATAGTGACGTCTCTGAACACTAACGACTTAGTGATACAAAACCCGTTGCCCTTGGCGGCGGGTTTTGTGGTTTCTGGCGTCATTTCATACATGAATCCGGGCAAAGCTTTCCGACAATTGACCCAAAATCTGCGCGCACCCGGTGGAGGTGCGAACGATGTTGCACTAGGATGCACCATCAAACAGTCAGGATGGGCCATCCCCATCATCAGAATCAAACAGGGACAGAAACATGACCAAGATCTGGACGGTTTACTTATCGGGCGAGATTCACAGCGACTGGCGCGAACGTATCGCTGCTGGCGTCAAGGAGGCAGGTCTTCCGGTCGAACTGGTCGCCCCGATCACCATGCATGAAGATTCCGATGACTGCGGTGTTGCCGTTTTCGGGCCCGAGGAAAACAAGTTCTGGCACGACCGTAAAGGTGCGCAGCTTAATGCCATGCGGACCAAGACCCTTCTGTCAAAATCTGATCTTGCCGTGATCCGTTTTGGCGAAAAATATAAGCAGTGGAATGCTGCCTTTGATGCCGGTTATGCAGCCGCTCTGGGCATCCCGTACATCACACTGCACCCGACCGAGCACGATCACGCGCTTAAGGAAGTTGATGGCGCAGCAAATGGCGTCGCGCGGGAGCCGGAGCAAGTGGTTCAGGCGCTGGCCTATATCATTCGCGGCGATATGCCCAAGGCGTGATATCCGAACAACGGGGTCTGAAGGTTTCGCATTCAGACCCCGATCATTCTTGCAGCCCCAAAGACGTCAGGTCGTGCTGGAAGGAAACAGGCGCTGAACAGGTGCAAGGCGCACAACTAACGCCGCAATCACAGCACCGAGACTATTGGCAATCACATCGCCAAAACTGGGATCGCGCCCGGGCACCAGACCCTGACCAAATTCAACCGCGATGCCATAAGCAATGGTAGCGGCAATCACCTTGAATGCGTGCGAGGGATAGGCAATCAAGCCGCACATCGCCAATGCACCATAAGCGATCAGATGCTCGATCTTGTCCCAAATCCGAACATCCGGCAGGTTTTCAGCGGGCAAAAGTGACAGAAAACCGATGATAAAAGCCAATCCCCAAAAACCGAGTATGGCGACGCGTCTTATCCAAATTGCCACGATTATGAACCCGCCAGTCTAAAACGCCCGAACATCCAGCGCAGCGCAGAGAAAAGCGCCAAACCGAAATGATACAATGTCGGCAACAGGGCCGATGCCCCCATCATCATACCGAAATAGAGATTGCGCAGATTATCGGGTTCAAACGGATGCAGAACCGCATTCCAGAACCGGCTTTCATAAAGATCAGTCCGATAAGACATGGTTTCGGGGCGATCCAGCACAACACTGACCAACCAGCCCGAAGCCACAAAGGCAAACAGCACCCAGAAAGTGGCGATGATCGCGATCAGGATATCGACGCTAAGGTAACTGACGAACTGAACGTTGCTTTTGGTTGCAAGCGCACGCCGGACGATTTCGACGGTTACATAGAATGACAGGGCATCAAACAACGCCCCCATCACCGCGACCGGAAATCCCATCAGGATATATTCGTCACCCTTCCAGGACGTCAGCAATTGCGGATAGGTCGTCAGTAGCGCCCACCAGTAACATCCAAGATTGATCAGGATGAAAACGGTGAACAGTTTGGCAAAAAAGAACCGCATTTCTGCGCGTTTACGCAGAAACCAGTCCATAAAATGCTGAAGTGATTCGCGCCACTGAGCGAACATCTGATCTGTCTCTTTGCTAGAAGGCCGTATGTCCCGGCACCACAGAGAAAAACAGAAAACCCGATTTTACGCCAGCAATCAATGCCATCTGCAACAGAACGCATTGATTGCACAGATCAATTCTGTCCGGAAGATCAGATCAAAGAGGCTTAGTGCAGGGTATGGCCCGATGCCTGATCCGGATCGCTTTGCGAGACCAGGTTGCCGGCCATAACCGACAAGGCATCAATCGCACGCGCAACCATGATGCGGCCTTCGACCGGATTTCCCTTTTCCTGACGCAGCACGCCCAGTTCATCGGAAACCAGTTCAAACCCGCATTCATTGACCCATTCCAGCACAGCGCGCTGGTGATGGCGGAAACGCTGCCCCGGACCAAGATCAAACGGGAAGGCATCCCCATGTTCAAGGGTCAGAACCATCAGACCACCCGGCTTCATCCGGGCATGGGCGGCACGCAATGCCGGGGCAAGATCACCGAGATAGTTCAAAACATCAGCGGCAATCACCAAACCATAGTCCGACCCAAGATCGGCGGGCAGGTCGGTAATATCACCCGCCACCAGGGTCCGATAGATGCCCTTGGCTCGCGCCCGGTTGATCATGCGCGGCGAAAGATCGATGCCATCCATCGCATCAAAATGACCGGCAAAGACTTCGCCAACCAGACCGGTTCCGCAGCCAAGATCCAGAACTTCGAGCGGACGCAGCATATTTGGCAAATAGGGACGCACCGCTTCAAACAGCAGTTCCGGTCCGCGATAAGCCAGACGATCCCGCAGACTGATTTCAAAGCGCGGCGCATAATCGTCAAAAAGTGCGCGCACATAATCAGGCGGCAAGCGATCACGCATTGCAGCAGCCCCAAGCAAGGTAAGCCGCACCTCGGCCCCCATGCGGTCGACCGGATCAAGGATCAGATACTGGCGGAATGCTTCGACGGCATTTTCGGTTTCACCGGCACGTTCATAAATATCGCCAAGGGTAAAATGGGCTTCGTCCCATTCCGCGTCTGCAGAAATGGCTGCACGCGCCACATCAATTGCAGCGACATAATCACTCTGCGCCACCAGTGCCAATGCGACATCAAGACGACGACTGGCCGACAGACGATCCTTGCTCATTTATGTTTTGAAATCCGAAAAAGGGCCGGACGCAACCGTCACGAACCGCAACCAAAGATAATGCTATATCCGCTGATTTCCGGACTTTGGCAAGATAGATAAGAATCAATGAAATCAGATGGTTAAATCGGATGGTGACTTTTGTCTCATCACATTTGATTTCCAGCATCCAGCGAACGGCGCACCCAGGGGATAAATCCATACAAAAACCGGGTGGTGGCAGGCATAAAATAGGCCCCGTGATGATACATCGGATCAAGCGATGTCACGACCAGACGACCCTTGAAACTGGTTGTGTCTTCATACAGGACAGAACGCCCGTCCTTGTAATCGACAAGCGATACCGCACCGGCAGGTACATCAAACAGATCATGGAGATGCCAGCTGACATCGGCCTTGCCAAGGGCGGTAAACAGATCATGGTCGGGTCGGGCGATCTCCAGCCCAAGATCAGCACCGGGCTCGAGCCACCACCAGAAATTGGTTTCCACCTGTTCGCGTGAAACATCGGGCAGCCATTTTTCCTGTCCGGTGTCCCCCATCGCCACCACAAGTCCACCACGATCCAGAAAGGCGCGAATGCGGGCGGCATGGGGTACGATGGCCTCGGCCGGGGTGCGACACGCAATGATCAGGCCCGCAGCATCAATCAGGTCATCATCACAAAGGTCCCGGATATAAATCACATGATCAATATGTTCGGCTATTTTCGGATCTTCGAACGTGACCTTGTGATACCCCGTCCCGCCATCAAGCGCGATCAGTTTGGGCCGTGCGTTTTGCGGGGTCGATGTCGGTATTGAAATCGTCATGCCCGTTTCTCCGACATCGTGTGCACCTGGTCTGTCAGCCAGACGGCAAAGTTTGATGCAAGCAGATCGGCACCGGTGCCGATCCCGGCCAGCGCAAAGGTCAGGAAATCATTGCCGGCGTGGCTGATTACAATGCCGCCTTTGGGTCGTTGCCAGATCCAGTCAATCGGGGCCTGTTCCGGTTCTTCATCCATGCCATTCAGCAACACAGCACCTTCGGGTGCCGCATTATGACCGCGCCCCCAGAAACCGGCCACACCGCGCCGGAATGTCAAATCTTCGCCCGAGACACCGGCAAACAGCGGATGTTCAGCCAAGCGTGTAATTTTTAATCCGGTCAGATTTCGCTGGGGTCTCGGTAAAAAGGCACCGACGCCATCAATTACCTCATAGGCCATCGGACCGTTCCACAAGACAATCCCGCCCTGATCAAGATAGGCCTCCAAACGGTCCTTGTGGGACAACAGGAAACGTTGATCTGCATGGATTGAAATCGACAAGGCGGCGAAACGTGTCAAATCCTGCGCAGGCAGGTCATATTGTTCGAACCGGTCAAAAACCACAGGCGCAAATTCCGCCGGGTTGCTGAGCGACGGGGCCATTTTGTCGGGCCCGATACAGGCAACATAGATGTTTTGGTCAGTCTTCACGTTGCTATGGTCCCTGTATCGCATGTCGGAAAAGCCGGGTTTGCCCCCTTCAATTCAGGTAACACCAGCTTGATATCGATGCAAATTGTTTTGCGAATTATTTGCATCAACTGGAATCGATCAAAACATACGCCATTGCAAATACTTGTGACCGCCGGAAAACCAAAAGTTAAGTGACATGACGGTGTTAAACTTGATGGTAGCAGCGCACCTATCGACGGCAGCGTTTGCACAGTAAACAGGGTGTTATTTCAACTTGCGAAATATCGATCAAGAATGATAGAATCAGTTAATTCGCATGTTTTAATATAAAGTCTTGCACGACGGAAAACTGATGGAAAACTTTACCCCTGTCTCTGCCCTTATCGGCGGCGGACTTATCGGCTTGGCTTCCGGTCTGTATCTTTTGCTGAATGGCCGGATCGCCGGGATCAGCGGCATTGTCGGTGGTCTTTTGACATCGTCAAAAGGCAGCACACCGATGATTGAACGGCTGGTCTTTTTGATTGGCCTGATTGTCGGCCCGCTTGTCCTGATGACTGGCACATCAATCGAAGCCCAAAGCGTTGTCACCAGTCCGCTGCCAATCGTGATTGCGGCCGGTCTTCTGGTCGGTATTGGCACCACAATCGGCAGTGGCTGCACCAGCGGCCACGGTATTTGCGGTCTGTCGCGCTTTTCGCTGCGATCCCTGGTTGCCACCCTGTCCTTCATGATTGCCGGGTTCCTGACCGTTCTTGTTACCCGCCATCTGATGGGAGTAGCATGATGCGTATTCTGGTTTCCCTGATTTGCGGCACCCTGTTCGGAGCCGGTCTTTACATTTCAGGCATGATTGATCCGCAGAAGGTCCTTGGATTCCTTGACATCTGGGCAATTGCCGATGGTGACTGGGACCCGAGCCTTGCCTTTGTGATGGGCGGCGGTTTGATTGTCGCCATGCCGATCTTCCAGTTTGCCAAAAAGCGCAGCGATGCCGTTTGCGGCGGCGGCTTGGAATTGCCGACCAACAAAAACATTACCGGCAAACTGATCCTTGGCGGTGCCCTGTTCGGGGCAGGTTGGGGACTGGTTGGCTATTGCCCCGGACCGGCACTTAGCGCGCTTGCCTTTGGTCAGACCGACACCATCATCTTTGTCGCAACCATGCTTGCAGGCATGGCCGGTGCACGGGCTTTGCACCTGAACCGATAAACCCTGATCCCCGACATATGTTCCCTGTGTTAGCTCCCCGGGGACATTATGCGATCAACCGTCCCCCAACCGGTTGATCGCAACCTTCAATCGCAGACAATGCAGCCGTCCGCGTCATTCGCCGGGCGGTTTCGCATTTACGATCAAAATTCGCGTGAATTCTCGCAGCACCGGGCTTGTTTTTGGCGCTAAAATCCCATAACTGAGCATGAGCGCCACATTGAAGTCTAAGAAGGTTTCCGCATGAAGATCGGCATTCTTGAACCCGGGTTCGCCCCGGATGAACTTCGCGACAAGTTTAAAAGTTATCCCAAGATGTTGGAAAAGCTCCTTGGTGATGTCGACTCAAGCCTTGAATTTGAAACCTGGACCGTTCTTGAAGATGTCTTCCCGGCATCAATCAACGAAGCAGACGGCTGGGTTGTCATGGGCTCCAAGCATGGTGTTTATGAAAACGCCCCCTGGATGATCCGCCTGCAAGACTTCCTGCGCGAAGCCGTTAACGCCGGACAACCGGTATTTGGCATCTGTTTCGGTCACCAGATCCTTGCGACCGCGCTTGGCGGCAAGGTTGTGAAGTCCGACAAGGGCTGGGGCGTTGGTGTGCATGAATATGATGTCACCGCAGGCAATAGCGACTGGCTGAGCGGAAGTGCATCCACCATTCGCATCAATGCGTTTCATCAGGATCAGGTGGTTGAGCTTCCCGAAGGCGCAACTGTCTGGGCAAGTTCGGATTTCTGCCCCTATGCCGGTGTGCAATATGGCAGCAATGCCGCATCCATCCAGCCGCATCCGGAATTCATGCGCCCCTATGAGCAGGCCTTGCTGGAATCGCGCCTTGATCTGATCCCGGCCGATGTACACAAGGCTGCGATGGAGTCGCTTGAAACCCCGATCAGCAGCCTTGATTTTGCAAAATCGCTTGTCGCCTTCATGACCCGCAAGCGGGCCAGAGACGCCGCCTGACAAGGCATATAGCCAATCAGTCGATAAATCGGGCCGCTGTCTGACGACGGCGGTCCACATCAAGTTTCAGGACATCCGGACGGGAATAATGTCCGACCGGATCAAAGTTCTGGCGTTCGCGCCGGACCATTGCATGATCAATCGTTGCGGTCTTGACGGCCTCGACCCCTATGACCGGTTCGATCACATAGCTGCCATCAGGCGCCACCAGACAAGAACCGCCATTGGCGAGAAATTCGGCATCGCCATTGCCCGCAAGAATGCGTTCAAGATGGGGCGTATCCGCCGGGAAATCAGATACCCGCATCAATCCCGATACTGACATCACATAGGATCGGCCTTCCTGCGCCAGAAATGGCGAGATTGCCGTATTGCGTTCTCCACCGGGCCAGCAGGCGAAATGGAAATCTTCGCCATCGGCATAAAGGGCAGTCCGGGCAAGCGGCATCCAGTTTTCCCAACAATTCAGCCCGCCGACCCGAAATGCACCAAGTGCATGGGTGCGCAAACCATTGCCATCCCCCGGCGACCAGGTCAGGCGTTCTTCATAGGTCGGCATCAATTTGCGATGAACTGACCCAATCACGCCGAGTTCGTTGATATAGACCAGACTGCAAAATCCGCTGTGGCCGCCGCGATCTGCAGGACGTTCATAAATGCCAAGATAAATCGCCATGCCATGATCGCGTGCCTGGGCACAAATGCCATTCAGATCACCGCGTTCGATCACCACCGCCTGATCAAGATAATGGGCGTGCATTTCCTTCTGGATCGGATCGTTGAAGCGCGCACCGTCGGTGCGTTCAATCCAGAACGGATATCCGGGCAAAACCGTTTCGCCAAAACCGATCAGTTCTGCCTTTTGATTTGCGGCATCTGAAATGGCGTCAGATACTTTTTGCAGGGTCGCCTCGCGATCAAGCCAGACCGGGGCAATCTGGGCAATCGCAACATTAAGTTGATCTTTTTTAGAACTGTTATTTACTGAAAGAGACATTTCGGGGGGCGCTTCCTGACATAACGTGTTTATGATTGGACGTCATACTGGGACGATGGTTACAGACAGTCTTCACAACTAATGCATTCTGCCCGAAGGGCGGTAAACAGATTTCATGCAAACCGGCGGGACACGATGATCCAAAGTCTGCGATTGTATTCAGGGCTGGTATTGTTTGCCTATGTTCTGATCCATTTGCTTAATCATACAGCGGGGATCGTATCGCCCGAGCTGATGGAAGATTTCAGCGATTTCAGCACAGAAATCTGGCAGTTTCCACCGCTTGAAATTCTGCTGCTGGCGTCACTGATCACCCATTTCATCCTTGCTGCAAGCAGGTTGACCGGTCGCCGGTCCTTGCGCCTGCGCAAGTCGGAATGGGCGCAGATGATCCTTGGCCTGTCGATCCCGTTCCTGATGTTTCGCCACCTGATTGCAACGCGTATCATTGATCTTGGCCATGATGTTGATTCGAATTATGAGCGCGTCCTGCTTGATCTTGCGGTTTTCATCCCGTTTCAGGGAATACTTCAGGCGATCACCGTGATTGTCGTCTGGACCCACGGCTGTATCGGGATTCATTTCTGGCTACGGGCAAAGCCGTTCTACGCGAAATGGCGCAATGCGCTTGCCACATCATCGATCCTGATCCCGACACTGGCCCTGGCCGGATATGCCGCCGCCAGTGCAGAAGTCATCCGCCGTACAGAGGAAGGCGGGCGCAAATATGTGTTCGGGGTGCTTGACGCCGCCAATGTCAATCAGGCCGCGATCAGCTTTTATGAAAATGCGCTTATTCCCTGCTCGATCCTGACGATTGCATTGGCCTTGGCACCATTCGGAGTGCGCCAGATCAGGCAGACGATCGACCGGGTAAAACGTGGACCGATGTTAAACCTTCCCAATGGTCGATCCATCCGTGTCCCGCCAGGTGCTACCGCCCTTGAAGCCCTTCGTGATGCAGGCATTCCGATGGCATCGGTCTGCGGCGGGCACGGGCGTTGCACCACATGTCGTTTGCATTGCGGTTCGGGACTTGAACAGCTTGCCGTTCCCGGCCAGATCGAGGCCGCCGCCCTTAAAAGCATTCAGGCGCCCCGCGGCATGCGGCTTGCCTGTCAAATCCGGCCTCAAAACGATCTGTCGGTCGCACCACTTATGCCGCCAAATGCCACCGCGCGGGATGGCCGTCGTCCCGGTGGTTTGTCGGGCAGTGAAAGACAGGTTGTCTGTGTGTTCATTGATCTGCGCGATTCGACCAAACTTGGCGAACGCAAGATGCCCTATGACGTTTTGTTTATCTTAAACCAGTTCTTTGCCGAGATGACCGAGGCGCTACGCGGCACGGGCGGTTATTACGCCCAGTTCACCGGCGACGGACTAATGGCGCTTTATGGCCATCAAAGCGACGATACCGAACAGACCATCATGCAGGCCTTTGAAGGGGCCGCAGAAATGTTGCGCCGGATTGACGGCCTGAATGAACATTTGAAATCGGAACTGCCGCATACGTTACGCATCGGTATCGGCATGCATATGGGCAAGGCAATTGTCGGGGAAATGGGCCCACCAGGGCGCGAAAATATCAGTGCGATCGGGGACACCATCAATACCACCGCCCGCCTTGAAGCCCAAACAAAGGGCCACGGGGTGCCGTTGGTGATTTCAAAAACCCTGTTTGATCACGGCCCGATTCCCTTGCCTGAAAACGCGGTTTTGCATGAAGTCGCACTGCGCGGCAAAGATCAGTCGGTGGCCTATTATGCATTGGATGCAATGCCCGATCTTACACAGGCAAGACGGTGACTCCTTTCATTCCTGCCAAAGCAGCCTGTGGGCTTCCTGTGTATAAGTTTTGGCGGGTTTGACCCATGATGCAAAGCAACAGGGAAGTCTTGACTATCGCGCAGAAAATCACATTTATTTCAATAGATGGATATGTTCGATGCCGAATAAGTCGGGTCGAACAAACGGATGCCCGAAGCGCCCAAAAGCGTGGGGTCTGATGATAACTCACACTCGCTCTGACTGAGGAGGTGCTGCCAATGTCTCGAATTTCTATGTTTAACAGCCCGTTGCTTCTGGGTTTTGATCAAATCGAACGCGTTCTGGATCAGGTGTCAAAAACCAAGGCAGAAGGCTATCCGCCCTATAACATTGAGCAAATTGCCGAAAACAAATTGCGTATCACGGTCGCAGTTGCCGGATTTGCCGAAGAAGATTTGTCCGTAACCACAGAAGACAACCAGCTGATCATTCGCGGCAAACATACCGAAGATGACAGCGAGCGTGTCTATATCCATCGGGGCATCGCATCCCGCCAGTTCCAGCGGTCATTTGTTCTGGCCGAAGGTATTGAAGTTGTCGGTGCCCATCTGGATAACGGCCTGCTTCATGTTGATCTGAACAGACCATTACCCGAGCCTGTCGTGCGTGAAATCGCGATTGGATCAAACAAGAAAAAAGCTGTTCCTTCGCGTACCATCGACATGAAAGTCGAAGACGAAGACAGCAATGCCGGCTGATAACGGTAAGGCCTAACCAAGGAGTGGTTCAAATGACAAACCGCACAGCACACCACGATAGTGAAATCACCCAGCGCGATGCGCAGGATACCGGCCTGTTGTCGAATGTTGATTTTGCCATGTTGGGCATCCATGACTTTGCCTATGTCCGGCAGGTTCCCAATGCCGAAGAAGACAGCGACGAGCTTGTCTATGGCGTGTTCACCGCCGACGGAACCCATATCGCATCGTTCGAAAGCCACGCCGTGGCCGATGCCGCAATCCGTCAGCACGACATGCAGCCGCGCGCGGTTCACTGATTTTCCGGCAAATGAATTCTCGGGCACCTGCACAGGCGGGTGCCCGTTTTCTATTCCGTCCGGGCAACGCCCCGAATATCTGGCAGACCGAAAACCGATATGCGACGCCTGATCAGGCGCCTTGCCCGCACCAACGTGCCGATTATCGGATTTCAATTACCTCGCCAGGGACAGCCATCCGGACCTGATCATTTCCCTGAATAATCGTGGCCATTTCCGCGCGAACATCGCGTCTGACGTGATACAGCCAGAACCGTGCGCCGGGCATGTCAGATGCAAGTTGCAGAACCGTTTCAAGATCGCAATGGGCGGCATGTTGCGGGTCATGACGGATAAGATACGTTTCCTGAAACACAAGATCAGCGCCGGTAAACAATGCCGCTGTATCCGCCGTCACATTCCCGTCCCCGGAATAGGCAAATCCCTTATTGGCATAACGCAGAAGGATCGCATGGTTCTGAACACTGTGATCAGACCGGGCGAATTTGCATTCGAACGGACCGATCATCTCGGTTTCAAGGATTGAATGCCAGATGATGGTAAAAGGCCATGCCGAGCCAAGCCCCGTAAAGCCAAGCTCCATCAGTTTTTCAAGATGGGTGCGCAATTGCGGGCTGCACAGAATATGCAGCGGTTTTGACCGACCATCATCGCGCCAGTTCAGCATGACGGGAATCAGACCGAAAATGTGATCCGGATGCATATGGGTAAAATAGATCGCGTCAATCTCGTCCGGATCGGGAAACTTGCCCATCAGTTGACCGGCAATGGTCGCCCCGCAATCGATCAACAAACGATAATTGTCGGCCGTGACCACAACAGACGAGTTTGCGTAACTGGGGTCAAAGGCCTCGCCCACCCCGATCACATCGATGCGCATATAATCGTTTGCCATTGCTTTGCCCCTGCCTTCCCCTGTCCGGGGTTTTCACACAGCCTGCCGAATTCAGGCGGCTATTTTTGCGACGTTGCGTCGCCCAAAGCAAGTCGTTCCGAATTTGCCGCCTTTAATGGCTGCAATTTGTCACAGAACTGCAAAAGGCAGGGCTTGTGCGCCCTGCCTTTGATAAGCTTTTGATTTAAAGGTTTCTTTTAAACCTAACGAGCCAGAACTTCGGCAGCCTGGCGGGTTTTCAAAACCGATGCAGCAACATCGTCACTTGAGTGCCGGATCACTTGCAGATCACGGCTGAGATCATCGACGGTACGTGCCATATCGCGCATATTGGCGCTGACATGTTCGGTCACGGCTGTTTGTTGCACAACGGCCGACGAAATGTTGGTCACGTCGTTGCGGACCGTTTCCACCGATCCCCGGATCACCTCAAGGGCCTCGGCTACTTCGTTCGAAATCTCCTGAATACCGTTGATTTCCTTTGAAATTTCCTCGGTTGCACGGGCGGCCTGATTGGCAAGGTTTTTGACCTCGTTGGCAACCACGGCAAAACCCTTGCCAGCTTCGCCAGCGCGCGCACTTTCAATCGTCGCATTGAGTGCCAGCAAGTTGATCTGACCTGCAATGTTCTGAATGGCTTCAACAATGCTGCCCATCTCATCAACCACACCCGTCATACGCCGGGTCATCTGATTGGCAGTTTCAGTCTGATCATAGGCGCGTTCGGTTTCGGTCTGCGACTGGGTCATGCTGTGCGAGATTTCCGCAATCGATGCGGCCATCTGTTCCGCACTGACAGCAACGGATTTGGTCAGTTCGAGTGCGCTACCCGAAACATTGACACCGTTTGCCGTGCGATCATTCAGATTGGCGATATTGCCTTCGATCTCGGCAAAGTTACCGTCAATCATCTGTTTAAGATTAAGCAGAAGCTTTGTCTGTTCGGTAATATCGGTCGCGAACTTGATCACCTTGATCGGATTGCCAACCGCATCCAGCACCGGGTTATAGGTTGCCTCGATCCAGATTTCCTTGCCACCTTTGCCGACGCGTTTGTACTGACCAGCCTGGAATTTACCCTGATTAAGGGTCTGCCAGAACGTCCGGTATTCGGATGAGTTGCGGTATTTGGCATCGACAAACATCGAGTGATGTTTACCTTTGATTTCATCAAGACTATAGCCCAGCACCGCCAGGAAGTTGGCATTGGCGTTCAGAATCTTGCCTTCGAGATCAAACTCGATCACCGCCTGCGACGCACTGATGGCTTCGAACACACTTTGCAACAATGCACGTTCATTGCGGCGCGTGGTGATGTCGCTTGCGAATTTGACAACCTTGATCAGTTTGCCATTGTCGTCAAAGACCGGGTTATAGGTCGATTCCAGCCACAGCAGTTCGCCATTCTTGCGTTTACGCGGAAATGCCCCGGCGACGAATTCGCCCGCGCCAAGTTTCTTCCAGAAACCCTGATACTCGGCCGAGTGAATGATTTCTTCAGGGACAAACATCGAGTGATGTTTGCCAACAACTTCATCAAGCGAATAGCCCATGACTTTCTGAAAATTGTCATTGGCCCAAAGAATATTCCCTTTCACATCAAACTCGATGCGCGCCATTGAACGACCCAGCGCAGCTGCAACCTGTGCTTCGCCCTGCGCATGCTTGTCATTCCTGAAGATACCAAATCCCACTTCAATACCCTTCCGATCTGCTCACCACTGAGCCCAGTTCATCCTATCTTGCAGTATCGCGCAATTCGAACCGATACTTTAGGATAGCATAATGATAAAAAACCCATTGCGTATTGATCTGACGCAACAAGAAATCCCACTTCGTTAAAGGCAGCGACAATCTGGAAATTCGTTTATTTCTGGACGTATTACACGAAGTTGGTGACGCCTTTTCATCCAAGCGCCAACTTACATCCACATCGCTTAAACCGTTAATAACGCTTTTATTATATAAATCTGCCAAACCGTTATACGGATCAAATCCCGAAAGGTTCACAGCCCATGGATGACTATTAGTCATCTACACCAAATTTTCTTTGACGGGCTGTCATGATCAATCGTTCAAGCTCGGCAGATTTGATCCCCAAAATACATATACTTTGGAATAGTTCAACCAATAATTCCAATTCCCGCCCGGTCAAAACCGGGAAGATAGAACCACCACCTTCAGGTAGGTCATGGTAGCTGACCAAATCAGTGATTGATCACAGGACATTACAGCACGGTCCCGACACCGGCGAACAACCGTGCATTGGGTCACAAAAACAACACGAGGCAGGTCATGCGATAATCTTTGAATGCGTAAGGGATCAGTTTTTAGAACATCTAAGGATGCTAAAACGCGTTTCGAATCAACGATTCACCCTGAAATCGCCAACTTGGCATTCCCGCTCAGGTCAGGCGGGCCATTTGACGATATAGCGGGTAAGATCAGGATGTGCATCGTCTTCGGGGATCACCATGCCGCTTACCGACATCCCTGCCAGGAAGGTGGATTGAGGATTTCCGGTTACCAATGGATGCCAGTCCGGCAGGCTTTTGCCTTCGGCCAATAACCGATAGGCGCAGGTCGACGGCATCCAGCCAAGAGTTTCGACATTTTCCTTGGAAAGCTGCACACAATCGGGAACGTGTTTGGTCCGATTGGGGTAATCCATGCATTGGCAGGTTTTGCAATCAAGCAACCGGCAGGCCACCGAGGTGTAATAGACGAAGTCGTCATCTTCGTCCTGCAACTTGTGCAAACAGCATTTCCCGCACCCGTCACAGACGGATTCCCATTCTTCCTGCGTCATTTCAGCAAGTTTCTTGGTTTCCCAGAATCGCTGGTCGGGAATTCCGGCGGAGTTGCTGTTGGTCATTTTCTCTCTCAAGCGGGCGGTCTGTTTTTTTGTGATCCTAGTGTAATACACCGCGATCTTTTAAGCGACCTTGGGCCACAGGCACAATTGTTCAACTCTGCGCGATCATGTGAAAGAACGACCCGAACACGGATCCCTGCACCAGCCCCGCCGGGCCCAGATCAGTTCCCAGTGCCGTCGTCATCCGACACAGCGGCAATCCGTCTTCTGACAGCGTGGTCGCATAATGGAATTCATGCCCGCGCAATTTCATACCGGCCGGTCCGAACGGTGTCGGAATACCCATCCGGGCTTCACGATAGCCAAGATGAAGACGACGGGCGGCAAAGCTGGTTGACAGCGGCAACAGACCCAACATTTCGTGACGTGCCCCACTGGCGTCAATCAGATCATTGCCAAGTGCCATATAGCCCCCGCATTCGCCGTAAATCATCACATCGCGGGCAGCCGCATCACGCATTGCGGCCTTGAAACGATCGGCAGCCGCCAGCGTTGCAGCATGCAATTCTGGATAACCGCCGGGGAGATAGATTGCATCGCAGTCCGGGTCCGGGGCCTCGTTCGCCAGGGGCGAAAAGAACGTGATTTCCGCCCCTGCCTGGCGCCAACCATCAAGAATATGCGGATAACTGAACGCAAATGCCTGATCACGGGCAACGGCAATCTTTTGTCCCAGTGGCGCAATTGCCGTAGCCTGTTTGGCCGTGCTTTCGGCCGCCTCATTGGTACAATCAGCAAGCCCGATCAGAGAATCAAGATCAACATCCTCGGCGATGATATCGGCCGCACGATCGAGAAACGCATCCAGTTCGGGATGTTCCCCGGCCTGCACCAGACCAAGATGGCGTTCGGGCAAGGTCAGCTCGTCAGACCGGCGCACAGCACCGATCACCGGAAGATCAGGCAGATGTTTTGCACAGGCATCCTTGATCATTTTGGCATGGCCGGGGCTTCCGACCCGATTAAGGATCACCGCCGCAACATTGATATCCTTGCGGAAATTGGCAAAGCCGGAAATCACCGCCGCGGCAGAGGCCGACTGCCCCTTTACATCCACCACAAGAACAACCGGCCAGCCGGTCTGTGCGGCAAGATCGGCGGTCGAACCATCCCCGTTTGCCGCACCGTCAAACAGCCCCATCACGCCTTCGCACATCAGAAATGCCTTGTCCGCAGCATGATTGGCGGCAAGGGACGCGATTTGCGCCGGGCTCATCGCCCAGGGATCAAGATTGATGCAACTGGCCCGACACGCCGCGGCCTGAAAGGCAGGGTCGATATAGTCCGGGCCGGTTTTGGCGGCCGCAACGGCCTGTCCACGCCGCGTCAATGCGCGCAACAAGGCAAGCGTGATGACGGTCTTGCCACTGTTTGAGGACGGGGCAGCAATCAGAATGCCCGGTACGGGTTCTGCAAGATCACGGGACATTTAACGGGTTCTCCGGGGCGGATGGAATCGGTGGGCGATACTGACGACAAGAACGCCATCCGTCCACCGATCATATCATCCCGGGCGCGTGATCAGCCGTTCTTTTTCACCGCTTCGCTGACACCCTTGGCCATGTCTTCGGGCGTGGTGCCGTAATTGAAATGACGGATGAACTGACCGTTGCGATCCATCAGATAAACAAACGAGGAATGATCCATCAGATAGGCATCGGTGTTTTCCGGTTCGCCTTCGGGGATGGATTTTGCGTAATAAACGCGGAAGGTTTTTGCCGCCGCCGTGGTCTGGGCCACCGTACCGGTCAGGCCGACCATACGTTCATGGAAGTTGGGGACATAGGCCTTCATGCCTTCGACCGTATCGCGCTGCGGATCAACCGTGAAAAAGACCGGAGTCACTTCATTGGCAAGATCGGCCGGCATCAAATCAAGCGCATCGCCCATGACCTGCAATTCGGTGGGGCAGACGTCCGGGCAATAGGTATAGCCGAAATAGATCAGCATATATTTTCCGGCGAAGTCTTTTTCGGTCACGGTCTTGCCGTCCTGATTGACGAGCTCGAACGGACCGCCGATTGCAGCTGCTCCTGATGACTGGGTTTCGGTGCCCATCATCATCAGGCGATAGGTCAGGCCGATGCCCAGAACCAGTGCAATCGCCAGAATTGCCAGAAGCGACTTTTTGCTCACGCGTCCTACCTCTTTTATCATTGTCCGCTTTTAAAGCGTTCCAAACTGTTCGGGCACTATAAATGCCCAGATCAATCCTGCAAGGGTGGCGGCTGTGGGAAAGCTCACACCAAGGGCCAACAACCTGTAATCAGGCGACTTTCCATTTTCCGGCTTCTGATCGTTTTCAAACAACAGCCTTGGCCGCCAGCGCAAACAGGATCAAGCCGTTTACAATCATAAGCCCCCGCCCGACCGGCACCATAAGCCCCCGGAAACGCTGGGCAGCATATTGACCGATGAAGCCGGTGACAAACAGCATCGGCACCGTGCCAAGCCCGAAAACAACCATCACCACACCGCCGTTGATGGCTTCGCCGGTTGCAGCGGCCAGTACCAGCGCCCCATAGACCAGCCCGCAGGGGATAAAGCCCAGCATGATGCCAAGCCCGTAACCGCGCAGACCAAACGGGGCGGCAAAAAGCGGACGCAACCAGTTCCCGAACAGGCGGTTCCACCACCGCGTTTCGCCCGATACCGGCAACAAGCCCCCCAGATGCGGCAGCAATCCCATAATCCCGAAAATCAGGAAAAACACACCCGCAAGCACCAGCAACACCGGTCCGATCCACCAGATGCTGGTCAGGGCCGTAATGCCGTCGGCAAAGAACCCGGCCAGAATTCCGAGCAGGCAATAAGTCGTCAACCGCCCGAACTGATAGGGCAATAAAGCCGCGCCGGTCAGACGGCGCAGTTCACTCATTTTTTCAAGCGGAAGCTGTTCCATGCGGCTGGTGACCTGTGAAATCACAAAGGGTCCGCACATGCCGACACAATGGGTCACACTGCCAACGAGGCCTGCGATCAGGGCAGATAAAATCACCCCGCCATCGTCGCGCAGAATTTCGGCACATTGTGCCCAACCGCTTTCTAGGATGCGGATCAGTACCTGTTGCTCGTCCATGATCCATCCGGGTCAAATCAATTGACGCGATTGTGACAAGCACACGCCCGACCGACAACGATATAAATCAATTCATTGGAGGGATTTTAAACCGGGATACGGACCCGCCGCGCTACGCCAGAACCTAGTCCTTAAGGGGATCAGACGGTGTTGAAATCAGGTCCAGAACCTGTTCAAACGGCACATGGCGCACGGACGTCACATTGTCTTGCGGAGACAACCAGTTAAGGCGATCACGCAATCCGACGACCTTGCCCAGAATGCAGACCGCAGGCGGTTCGACGCCTTCGCGCTCCACATCATCGGCGGCCTTTTCCAGCGTGGTAATCAGGATGCCCTGATGAGGTGTCGTCGCCTGACTGATCACGGCAAGGGGTTCATCCCCGGATCGGCCATTCGCCATCAATTCATCGGAAATCCGGCGCAGATGTTTCATTGCCATATACATCACCAGTACCGGCGCGCCCTTGGCAAGGGCAGCCCAGTTGATGTTGTCTGGCACATCGCCACTTGATCCGTGGCCGGTGACAAAGGTTACCGACGCATTGCAATCGCGATGGGTGGTCGGAATCCCGGCATAGGCCGCCCCGGCAATCCCGGCGGTAATCCCCGGCACAACACGGAACGGTACATTATGTTCGACCAGTGTCAGGCCTTCTTCGCCACCACGGCCAAATACGAACGGATCGCCGCCCTTAAGGCGCAAAACACGCAAACCCTGTTTGGCCAGTTCCACCAGTTGCAGGGAAATATCGGTCTGTTTCGATGACGGACGACCACCGCGTTTGCCAGCATAGACCCGTTGGGCATCGGCGCGCAGCAGGTTCAAAATCCGGTCATCGACAAGGGCATCATAAACAACGACATCGGCCTGTTGCATGGCATTGACCGCATGAAGCGTCAGCAAACCGGGATCACCCGGGCCCGCACCAACCAGCCATACCCAACCCGGTTCAAAAACCGGAAAATCAAGACCAAGAGTCGTCATTCCGTACTACTTCTATTGCGTGAATATCGGTCCATCTGTGCAGGACCGTTTCAAGAGGATATGTTAAACAGCAATCAAACGATACGTCCAACATATTTCCGATATTTTGTCGTATTATTATTATAACAACACAAATATTTATGTTTAATCAGACGTCCCGCGATGACCAGATCACAGGTCATCAATAACGGGAACCGCCGCCAGAGTGACAGGAAAAAATCCAGCAATGGCCAGAAAACCGGACGGACCGCTGCGCAAGGGATGGACAACGGGGGCATGTGCCACCGCCGCCACCCGTGCGGCCTGGCAGGCGCTGCTGTCCGGGGACTTTCCCGATCCGGTTACCATCACCCTGCCACGCGGCGAAACACCGTCCTTTGAACTGATCAAGGCCGAGACCGGCGATGGTTGGGCACGGGCAAGCGTGATCAAGGATGCAGGCGACGATCCCGATGTCACCCATGGTGCTGAAATCATTGCAACCGTACGCCACGGCAAGCCTGGAAACGGCATTACCTTTCATGCCGGGGACGGGGTTGGCACCATCACCAAGCCTGGCCTGCCCCTGCCACCGGGCGAAGCCGCCATCAATCCCAAGCCAAGGGAGATGATGATCGCCCAGATCACCGAGCTTTGCGAAACATTCGGGGCAAAACCCGATGTTGAAATTGAAATTTCGATCCCCGGCGGGGCAGAAATTGCCACCAAGACATGGAATGGCCGATTGGGAATTGTCGGCGGTCTATCGGTTCTGGGGACAACCGGGGTGGTGATCCCGTTTAGCTGTTCGGCATGGATCCATTCAATCCATCGCGGCATTGATGTGGCGCGCGCCACCGGACGTATTCACGTTGCCGGGGCCACCGGCAAAACATCCGAGGCGGCCATCCGGGCATTTTATGACCTGCCCGAAGAAGCGATCATGGATATGGGCGACTTTGTTGGTGGCATGTTGAAATATCTGCGCAAGAATCCGGTGGCCTTTGTCAGCATTGCCGGTGGATTTGCCAAACTGGTCAAACTCGCCCAAGGCCACCTTGACCTTCATAGCAGCCGGTCCGAGGTCGATTTTGACAAACTTGCGCAGACCGTTGCCCTGTCAGGCGGGGATGCGGAACTGCAAGACCAGACCCGCAATGCAAATACCGCCAAACAGGTTCTGGAACTTTGTCAGGCCGCAGGCGTTAGGATTGAAGACACCATTGCGCGTCAGGCCTGTGAATCGGCCCGTGCCACACTGGACGGGGCCGGTGCAATCGAGATTGTCGTCACGGATCGCAGCGGCACCATCATTGCCCGCCACGGTGTCGGCGATTTCGAACCTTTCAGGCCAGTCCAAGCCAACTGATCGCCCGTCTGATCAACCAAGAACGAATAAGGTCTATGCCCATGTCGCTTTCCCGCCCTGCCAAACGTCCGAAACATATCCTTATTTTCGGGGGCACCGGGGACGCCAATCGCATTGCCGAAGACCTGATGCATGAATTTGGTCGTGACATCCGTTTACAGCTGTCACTGGCCGGACGCACCAGCGCACCAAGTCTTCCTGACGGAATTCCTGTTCGTATTGGCGGGTTTGGCGGCCCGGAAGGCATCATTTCCTATGTCAAAAGCGAACAGATTGATCTGGTGATTGATGCCACCCATCCTTATGCGACCGAAATTTCGGGCAATATTTCCCAAGCCTGTCACGCCGTTGCCATGCCATGTATTCAGTACTATCGACCGGGCTGGGAAAAAACACCGAAAGACAACTGGGTTCAGGTTCGTTCCATCGCGGAAGCTGCCCGTATCCTGCCCAACCACGGCACCAGGGCCCTGATTGCCAGTGGCGCAAAAAATCTGCATGCGTTCGAAGGGCTTGAAAAAACCTGGCTACTGGTGCGCACCGTTGATGCCCCGCGTGATCCGTTTGATCTGGCATACGGGGAATGGTTGTTTGCGCGTGGTCCGTTCAGCATCGAAAGCGAAACCGAACTTCTTGAACGCCATCAGATAGATGTGATTGTTTGCAAGAACAGCGGCGGCAATGCGACCTTTGCCAAGATCGAAGCTGCCCGCAAAATGGGCCTGCCGGTTATCATGATTGAACGCCCCGGAGCAGAACCGGTTACGCAAGCATCAAGCCGGGAAGTTATACTCAAAAGCGTTCAAAAATTTCTCGAACAATAACAATTTCGCAATTTTGCAACACAAACACCACTAGACCGCATCTGACTTTGATTCAATAATATTCCCGCAGACGGAAATAACCGTCAGAGCCAGGTCACCTGCCTTAGATGGCGCTTGGCTCATATAAATCAAAACAATCCATGAGTGGGAATATCATGACCGGCAAAGTTGGTTTGCGGGGTAGGTTAATGGCGGCGATTGTCCCCATTGCCTTACTTGCTGTTTGTGCCGCCGCACTGGCGGTTTTTTCTTTTCGAATAACTGAATCCCAACAGCGGGTCGTCACCGCCGAGGCGATTCCGGCCCTTGTCAGTGGACAGGAACTGTATGTCAGCAGTGACGCAATCATTCAGATTGCCCGTGCTGTTGCCAGTGCCACCAGCCATGACGAGGTTGTTGCAGCCACCGCATCACTTGAAGCGGTCGAAAATCAGATGAATGATCACATTGCAGATCTGGCCGCGCTTGGCGTCAATAATGTGATCCTGCAACAATTCTCTGAACAGACCGGGCAAATGATCGTCAATATCCGCCGCCTGGAAGAGACAATGGGGGTTGTCTTTACCAATCGCGACGCACTTGACGCATTGCTTGACGAAGTGATCCGCGCGGCAAACGCCATTGAAGTCAGTTCGCGCGAACTGTCGACCAATGCCAATATGACCCTGACCAACAATGCCGGCGAACTTTATGGTCTGGTCGGCAAAGTCGACAAGGAAGGCGAGATTTTTGATCTTCTTGATCAGTTGATTGATGAAGATGCGATGACCGCCCAGAACATGTCCGAGCTTCGCGCCCTGGCACTCAAAATTCCGGACCTGGCCCGTATCGCAAGTTCCGCATCCGATATTGACGGACTGGATCGCGTCAAGTTCTGGTCCAATCCGGTCATTACCCAGATGGGTGCCAGCATCGCCGAAATTCCGGTTGATGACCTTAAGGCGCGTTCGGAAGAAAGCTTTAAGATTCTGTCCGCCGGACTTGATCCGAACAATGCGCGCAATCTGTTTTCGCTGCGCCAAAGTGCGCTTGAACAACAGGATGTCCTAGCCGAACTGCTTGACCAGACGACCACCATTGCCAATGGCATCGGTGAAACCGCCGATCAGCTGCTTGGCGAAATGCGCAACAAGATTGATGTCGCCAATGCCGGTGTCAGCAAGACCATTTCGGTTGCCGAAACTGTCATGCTGATTGTTGCCGCGGCTGCGATCATTATTTCGATCCTGATTGTCTGGCTTTATGTTCAGCGTAACCTGCTTGCGCGGTTGATTGGTTTGAACACGGCGATGGATCGCCTGACCAATGGCGATCTGCGCACCCCGGTTGCGGATAAGGGCAGCGATGAAATCGCCGCCATGGCACGTGCCGTTGAAACATTCCGCGAAAACGCGCTTGAGGCCGAAGAACTGCGTGCGCAGAACAAAGCCAACGAAGAACGCGCCGAACAGCAACGCCGTGCGGCACTTCTGGAAATGGCAAACGGATTTGAAAGCTCGGTCAACGGGCTTGTCACCGACCTTCTGACCCAGATCACCGAAATGCGAAACGCGGTCGATCATATGGCTTCAAATGCCGGTGAAAACGTTGTGCGGGCAACCGATGTCAGCACAGCATCCCATAACGCATCGGCCAATGTCAGCTCGGTCTCGTCGGCCACCGAAGAACTGTCGGCTTCAATTGCCGAAATCGAGCGCCAGGTTGGCAAAGCCGAGGAAGTTTCACGTTCGGCCGTCGAAGAGGCCCGCCGTTCGGATATCACCGTGCGGCAACTTTCCGATACGGCCCAGAAAATTGGCGAGGTCATTGATCTGATCAACACGATTGCCGATCAGACCAACCTTCTGGCCCTTAATGCCACCATCGAGGCCGCCCGTGCGGGTGACGCCGGCAAGGGCTTTGCCGTGGTTGCCAACGAGGTCAAAAACCTTGCCACCCAGACCCAGCGTGCGACCGAAGATATCAGCCGCCAGATCGATGAAATGCGCACGGTCAGCGCGTCGGCTGTTGAAATGATTTCGGCCATCGCCAGCACGATTGGCGAGGTCGACAGCATTTCAAGTTCGATTGCGGCTGCCATGCGTCAGCAGGGCTCTGCCACCGCAGAAATCGCCAATGGCTCCGAAGAAGCTGCGCGCGGCGTTCGTGATGTTTCGGACAATATGAACGAAGTATCGCGATCGGCCGAAGCGGTCCAAACCCTGTCGGGTGATGCGCGCAATACGGCCGAGGAACTGTTGACCAAGGCCCAGCGTCTTCAGGAGGAGGCAAACGGATTTGTCGCCCGCGTGCGTGCTGGCTAGGTCCTTTGTCCGCAAAGTAAAACCCCTCCGCCGGTTAAACTGGCGGAGGGGTTTTTTATGATCACTAGCAATATTCAAGCTTTGGTCTAGCCACTATATCCAAACAGGCGCGGCAGCCACAAAACCATGTCTGGGATCAATACCAGCACCGCCAATGCGCCGATCAATGCCGCGACAAACACCCATATTTCACGAATGATATCGCGCAACGGAATGCCGGTCACACCGTTCAGAACAAACAGCAAAATGCCATAGGGCGGCGTGATCAGACCGATCATGATATTAATCGTTATTACGACACCGAAATAAACCAGATCAATACCCAGAAGTTCCGCAGTCGGCAGGAACAGGGGCACCACGATCAACAGCAATGTCGTGGCATCAAACAGACATCCCAACACCAGAATGATCAGATTGATCACCAGCATGAAGACCAGCGGTGACATGTTGGTTGCCGCAAGTTCATCAGCGACCAGTGCCGGCAGGTTTTCACTTGCCACCAGATAGTTCAGAACCAGTGCCGATGCGATGATCAAACCAACGACCGAGGTCGACTTTGCCCCGTCCAGCACCAGAAGATAGAAATCCTTCCAGCTGACCGACCGATAAAACAGTGCCGCCAGAATAAGCGCGTAAACAGCGGCAATCGCAGCCGCCTCGGTCGGGGTGGTGATGCCGCCATAGATCCCGTAAAGCAGGATCACCGGCAACATCAAGGCCGGAAAGGCCCGCATCGTGACACTGGGAATTTCGCGCAACGGTACAACGTCATCGCGTTTGAAATCACGTTTGCGCGCAATCACGACATTCAGGACCATCAGAACCAGTGCCAGAAACAGCCCTGGCACGATACCGGCCAAAAACAGATAACCGATAGATGTTCCCGAGATCAGGGCATAGAGGATCATCGGGATTGAGGGCGGAATGATCGGGCCAATGACACTTGATGCCGCCGTCAAAGCAGCAGCATAACCGCCCGGATAGCGGTTATTGCGCGTCATCAGATCAATGATCACACGACCAATACCCGCCGCATCGGCAATTGCCGATCCCGACATGCCCGAAAAGATCACACTGGCCAGCACATTGACATGGGCAAGCCCGCCGCGAAAACGCCCGACAATCGCAATACAGAATGTCAGCAACCGGTCACTGATCGTGCCCGCATTCATGAAATTGGCAGCAAGAATAAAAAGCGGAACGGCCAACAAAACATAACTGTTAAACAGACCATTCAGGGCCTGTTCGGCGACCAGTCCGACATCCTGTCCGGAAATGAACATATAGCCGATGGACGCCGCAAAAGCCGCGATTGCAATCGGCATTCCGATGGCACCCAGCAGCAGGAAACCGCCAAGACTGATCAAGAAAGCCATACTCATGCCTTGGGCTCCTTTGCCACAACCAGATCAGAAGGCGACAGGTCCGGTTGTGTCAGTTCGCCCGCGATTGCCGCAATTTCCCGGTCACTGGTTTTGCTGCGCATCAGACGCCACAGGGAAATCAGGCTGCGGATAATCAGCGCGACGATAAAGACAGGGAAAATTGCATAAACGTAATCAAGGGTAATACGCGTAACCGGGGCCTTTTCGATCCGCATGAACATCACGTAATCCACAATCACCGGGAACCCGGCGATAAAGGCCGCGGCAATGCATCCAAGACCAAGAATGGCCATAACCCGTCGTCCCCGTACCGGGGCTGCCAGAAACAGCATATTGAACGACACATGGTCATGTTCGCGCAGCAGGAAAGCAGACGTCCAGAACACCAGCCAGATATAAAGGATGATGCAGATTTCGACCGTCCACCCAAGCGGGCTATTGAGAACATAGCGCGCAAAAATCTGTAAAAGAAAGGTACCGAACATCGCGATGAACAATGCCACCGCGATGAATTCGGCACCTTTTTTGAAGGGTCTGCTCAGATCACGCACGAGTTGATCACTTCACCGCGTTGATCTGCTCGACGATGCCTTCCGGCCAGTCTTTGGCGAATTCGCTTTCAAGATAGGCGTTCTGAACCTTGGTGCGGAATGCCGCAACGTCAGGCGCATAAATCGAAAGACCTTCGTTCTTGAAGAAATCGATCAGCGACTTTTCGTCTTCGATGCGCATCTTGTTGTTATATGCGGTCGCAACAGCGGCGGCATCCTTGACCTTTTTCTGCTGCTCAGCCGTCAAATCGTCATAGGTGCTTTTTGCCATCGACAGGAAGATCGCATCAACAAGGTGGTCGGTCAGAACGATCTGTTTGGTGACTTCATAGAATTTAACCGCCTTGACGGTCGGAAGCGGGTTGTCCTGGCCATCAATGGTGCCGGTCTGAAGGCCGGTGTAAACTTCGCCAAATGCCAACGGGGTTGCATCGGCACCAAGGGCATTGCCCAGGAACAGCCATGCATCGGAACCCGGCATGCGCAGCTTTACGCCATCAAGGTCGGCCGGGGTGGTGATTTTCTTGTCATTGGCAAGGTTCAGTTCACGGGTGCCAAGATAACCAACATCGAGAATCTCGATATTCATGTCATCGGCGACCATCTGGTAGAATTTCTGGCCGATGTCGCTGTTGAAAACTTTTTTCTGATGTTCCGGGTCACGGATCAGATAACCGGCGGTGAAAACCGACCATTGCGGGATCTGTTTGGCAATATCCTGTGCCGAAATCATCGCCATATCGAGGTTGCCGCGCTGCATCGCTGCGGGCTCGGTGCCCTGTTTGAACAGGCTGGCATTCAGATGGATTTCAATATCGAATTCGCCCGGTGCAGTTTTTGCGAGCTCGTCCTTGAAGACGGTCAGCATCTTGGCATGCCAGTCGGATTCAACAGCCGGGGTTGAAATACGCAACTTTACCGCGTCCGCCGCGAAGGCCGAGTTTGCACCGATTGCAAAGGTGCAGATGGCAGCGGATGCGATTCTGACAAGGCTGCGTGCCATGGGTGTCTTGGTCATTGGATCCTCCCTAAAGGATATTAAGTATCTGTTTTTCTGAGTGTCGTTATTGTTTTTAGGTCTTTCCACAGATGAGAATCAACAACATCTGCACTGACACGACACCTATTGTATAACTAACATGTTAGTGATAGACAACTGTTTCAACACCGATAATCACGGCGCCATGCCATATGGCGCGAAACAGGAATGTGTCATGCCCGCCACCAAATCAGACAAATTCGGCATCTCGGCTGCGATTACCACGCCCTTTACCAGCACCGGTGCGGTCGATATCGACCTGCTGTGCAAACACGCCAAATCGTTGCTGGCCAAGGGATGTGTATCCTTCACCCTTGGCGGGACAACCGGTGAAGGCCCGCATCTGTCGCGGGAAGAAAAAGTCACCGCGCACAAAGCTCTTTTGGCGTCGGGTATTGAACCGTCGCGGATCATTGTCGGCGTCATTGAATCCGCCCTTGGCGATGCCATTGCCGCTGCCAAAGCCGCCGATTCGCTTGGCTCCAAATATGTTCTGGTTACACCGCCCTATTATTTCAAAGGGTCAAGCGACGCCGGACAGATCACCTGGTTCCGACAGTTCCTTGATGCGATCAGCGACACGCAGCTTCAGGTCATTTTGTATCACATCCCGCAAGTAACCGCCGCCCCGGTTGGCCCGGACATGATTGCCGCCCTGATCGAAAGCCACCCGGACCTGATTGCCGGGGTCAAGGATTCGTCCGGGGATTGGGAAAATGCAAAAACCCTGATCGACCGGTTTTCCGATCGTCACATTCTGATCGGCGATGAACGTATTCTCGGTGCGGCCATTGCACTTGGCGGATCAGGTGCGATCAGTGGTGTTGCCAATTTTGCCCCGGAACTTCTGATCCCGCTTCTGGATGGGGAGACACCCGATTCGCGTCTTGTGCCGCTGGTAAATGCCCTTCTTGAATTGCCGGTGACACCGGCGGTAAAGGCGCTTGTTGGTCACACGACCGACTGTGCGCAATGGTCGCGTGTGCGCGCACCGCTTGTCGAACTGACGCAGGAACAGTATGAGTGGATCACAAATTCATATGACACCCTGTTCGCAACCAGGAATGATTGATGAGCGAAAACAAGCGGCAACCCATAAGACAGAGTCGGCGAAGCGAAGCCTATAACAGCTTCACCGAACATCTTTTGGCCCGTGATATCCGGCCCGGCCAGTTCATTTCACAACGTGAACTGGTCGAGATTACCGATATGCCGCTTGGTGCCATTCGCGAACTGATCCCCCGCCTTGAGGCCGACGGACTGATCACCACCGTGCCCCAACGCGGGATGCAGGTTGCCCATATCGATCTTGATCTGGTGCGCAATGCGTTTCAGCTGCGTATTTTCCTTGAACTTGAAGCAGCACGGCTTTTTACCGTGCAGGCCAGTGACAAGACGCTCGCGAAAATGCGCAAGGCCCATGAAGACGTCCTGCAATCGGCAGATGAAAACGGCATTACTGCGGAACTGCTTGAACAGGCACAGGCCGTTGACTGGTCGCTTCATGACACGATCATTGATTCGCTTGATAACGAAATCATTTCAAAGATCTACAAGGTCAATTCCGTCAAAATTCGCCTGATACGCCAGGAACGGTTCCGCCTGACCGAAAGCCTGTTGCAAAATGTGATGAATGATCACCTGGCGATCATCGCCGCCTTTGAAAAGCGCGACCCGGAACAGGCCGCCAATTGCCTGCGCGAGCATCTTGAAAATGCCCGCGGCCGGGCGCTTGGCCTAGGGGATCGGTAATCACCGGCGGCACCCTCACCTGCCAAGACGAGGCAAACAAAAACCCCGCCAGAAACCGGCGGGGTTTTGTGTTCCAAGACCAATACGGTCTTAGACAAAGCGGCGGAATTCACCGGATTTGCGCGGCGGGCAGAACCGTTTCAGATACGACGGTGCCACGGCCTCAAGGCTGTTTGGCGTGATGCCAAGTTCGGCAAAACCACTTGCGCCTTCGGACACGACATTATCGACCTTAAGCAAACGGACCTGATCGGGCGTCATCGGCGGCACCGGCAGGAATTGCAGGAAGAATGCCTTGATCGAGGCCATCCAGAACGGAACCGGCATCAGAATGGCGCGCTGACGGGTAATCCGCATCATGTCGCGCAGAAGCCCCATGAAGGAATAGGTTTCCGGCCCGCCCAGCTCGAAAGTCTTGCCAGCCAGACTTTCATCGCAAACAGCCGCGACAAAGGCATCGGCAACATCACCGACATAGACCGGCTGGAATTTCGGACCGCCATCCCCAAGAATATCGACCTTGCCTTCGCCCAGATCAACTTTCGGCAGGCCCGGCGCACCGATTACCGGCAGAACCGGCGAGAACCGCGCCATGGTCGCGAATTTGTTCAGGAAATTGTCGTTCGGACCAAAAATGACCGACGGGCGGAAGATCACCGCGTTCGGGAACACTTCGCGCACGGCATTTTCACCGGCAAGCTTCGACGTCGCATAGTTGGCAGAACTGTTTTTATCAACGCCAAGGGCAGACATATGCACAAAGGTCTTCACGCCACATGCCTTGGCTTCTTCGGCAATGCGTTTGGCGGCTTTGACATGGATGTTCAGGAAGTTGCTGCTGCCACGTTCATACAGAATGCCAAGCAGGTTGACGACGGCCTCGGAACCCTCGATCGCGCCCTTGATGCTGTCTTCGTTGCGGACGTCGCAATGAACCGGCACCACCTGACCCAGATAGCCCATCGGCTTGAGCTTTTTGACACGTTCAAAGCTTCGGGTCGGGACGCGAACGATAAAATCACGTTCAAGCAGACGCTTGACGATGTGACGTCCGACAAATCCGGTGCCACCAAAGACAGTTACGATACGACGATCCATGCTTGCTTTCTCCTTGCCGGTCACTGATCGCATGCCGATGTGCCGACGCTAGATGCCTTGCGGGCCTGCCAGAATGACCGGCCCGGTGGATGTATCCTGTGGACAATCATATTGTGCCCGATCAGAGAACGATATGAGTGTCCGCAGGCTCTTGGGTTATATACGACGCATATGACGGGTCAACAATGCACCGGAATTATTCATTTTCGTCGCGCGATTCCAGTCTGGCCAATATTTCATCATAAAGGGCCGTCAGACCGGCGCGATAATCGGGATAGCGCAGGGCAACACCCAGCTCGTTCTTGATCCGCGCATTGGAAACCCGTTTGTTGTCTTCATAAAAACTGGCCGCCATCGGGGTCAGCTTTGCCGTGGCAAAATCTTCTTCCCCTGGCGGATCAATGCCCAGCATCCCGCAAGCATGAACAATCACATCCTGCGGCGGGGCAGCATCGTCATCACAAACATTATAGGCCGCACCGCAATTGGGATTCCTGATTGATGCTAAGACGGTCTGGGCGATGTCTTCGACATGAATGCGCGAAAAAACCTGACCCGGCTTGACGATCCGGCGTGCGCGGCCTGATCGCACGGTTTCAAGGGCATTGCGCCCCGGACCGTAAATCCCGGCCAGACGGAAGCTTTGCACACATAATCCGTGACGACGGCCCAGATCGAACCATGCCTTTTCTGCTGCCACCCGGCGACGGCCACGTTTGCCACTTGGCAGCAATTCGTCTTCTTCGGTGACTTCGCCACCGTCACGGTCGCCATAGACCCCGGTGGTCGACAGATAGCCAATCCACGTTCCGTCAGGCAAAGCCGCCAGATCACCACCATGATGATGGATCACCGGATCCCCCAACCCGCCGGGAGGGGCAGAAACCAGTATATGGGTCACGCCCCGCAAGGCGTCACCGATATTGGTAATCGGTTGATCATCCCCAAAGATAAAGGGTTCGATCCCCTGGCTTCGCAGATGTTCGGCCTTTTCAGCACTTCGGGTGGTTCCGGCAATTTCCCAGCCTTCGTCGCGTAACTGATCGGCAACCAGCCGTGCGGAAAATCCCAACCCGAAACAAAACAGCTTATTAGACATCAAGGCACCTGTATCTTGGAACGTGTCGCACCTTAACCATGCGCGGGGCACGGTTCAAAACCTTTTGGTCCGGATCATCAACCAGTTGCCCCGACAAGGCATGGGGCGGGGTGATTAAGACAATCATTATCTTGCCGTTTTCATCGTCTTTTTTAACAGGATCACACATTCAGCCATGGTGGTTTCACCCCATCATCGCCTATGCTGATGACACGCCGATTACGCCAGAAACGGAGCTTTCGACACCATGTCACATATTCGCGGCCGATCCATTTTGTTGCGCGCCACCAGCACCTTGTTTCTGGCAGGTATCGTCAGCATCTGGGCTGCCCCGAACCTTTATGCGCAATCTGGCAATGGTGGCTCCGACACCAACGGCACCCTTACACTTGAAGAAAAGCAGCAATATCAGGACTGCATCAAGCTGGCCCAGCTTAAGCCCGAAGACGGTTTTGAAAGCGCGATTGCATGGCGCGATATGGGTGGCGGTGAACCGGCACGCCATTGTGTTGCGGTCGCCCTGATATCGCTTGGCAAATATGAAGAAGCCGCAACCAGACTGGATGCCCTTGCCAAAGACAGCACCGCCGAACCGGGCGTGGTGGCCGGCATGCTGGCACAGGCCGGACAGGCATGGCTGATGGCCAACAACCTTGAATTTGCATGGCGCGATCAAAGCCGCGCGCTGGAACTGGTGCCAAATAATCCGCAACTTTGGGTCGACCGCGCCATGTCACTTGGACTTGCCGGGCAATATTGGGATGCGATTGATGATCTGAACAAGGCGCTTGATCTGACCCCCAATCAGCCAGACATCCTGATCTATCGTGCGTCGGCCTGGCGGATGCTTGAAAGCTATGACCTTGCCATGACCGATATTGAAAACGCCCTTGGCCTGGAACCCGACAACATGCAGGCGCTTTTTGAACGCGGGAAGCTTTACCGGATTGCCGGGAAAAATGATCTGGCGCGGCGAGACTGGTTAACTGTCATAGAAAATTCAAACGGAACCCCTGTCGCAGATGCCGCAAAAGCGAATATAGAGAAGATGGATGTTCATACCGGATCAAACTAGGTTTGCGATGGTCTGCTTCCTTGTATATGTCCGGTAGGAATTATTACCGGGTATGACCGGACACCATTTTGGGGGACGAAATGCGTCGCACGTTTGCCTTGACTGCCATTGCCGCATCTATTGCACTTGTTTCTGCTGTCTCTGCGGCACAGGCACGTGATCAGGTGCGCATCGTCGGATCTTCGACAATCTTTCCGCTGACCACCAAGGTCGCAGAACATTTTGCCAAGACGACCAATGCACCCGCCCCGGTGGTTGAAAGCACGGGTTCAGGCGGTGGCTTCAAACTGTTTTGCGGCGGTATTGGCGAACAATATCCCGATATTGTTGACGCATCGCGCCCGATTTCAGGGTCCGAAACCGCAATTTGTGCCGCCAATTCGGTCCGCAAGATCAGCGAAATCAAAATCGGCTATGACGGCATTGTTCTTTTGGGATCGCGCGAAGCACCGACCATGGAACTTTCCGCGCGCCAGCTTTATCTGGCCCTTGCGCGGACCATCCCGGTCAATGGGGCAAGCGTTCCCAACCCGAATGTCAAATGGTCCGATGTCGATCCGTCTTTGCCGGATTTGAAAATTCGCGTTTACGGCCCGCCGCCGACTTCGGGCACCCGTGACCTTATGGGACAGCTTTTGCTTGATAAAGGCTGTGCGACCTTTGCCGATATCGCAAGTCTGGAATCTGCCGATCCTGACAGCTTCCGCCTGCTCTGCCGGACCATTCGCGAGGATGGTGCCTATATCGAAGCCGGTGAAAATGACCGCCTTGTCATCAGCAAGCTTGAAAAAGACCCGACCTCCTATGGGGTGATGGGCTTTAATAACCTTGAACGGAACCGGGAAAAGCTTCAGGGCATCACGATCAACGGTATCGAACCGGATTATGAAACCATCCTTGATGGCAGCTATCCGGGATCGCGTGCGCTGTATCTTTACGTCAAGGATGACCACGAACAGCTGGTCCGGTCCCTTGGTGATTTTATCTCCACCTACATTTCCGAGGCAGTCATTGGCGAGGAAGGCCTGCTTGTCGATAACGGTCTGGTGCCGCTGACGGCGGATGAACGTCAGGAAATGCTGACACAGGCAGCCAAATTTGTCGGTAATTGATTGCTGCTAATATGAGTTACAGAAAACGGTCGGACCTAGTCCGCCCGTTTTGCGATCCAGACCTGATTACTGGCATATTTCGGCGGATTTCCTGCAAAATCAGAAAATTCTGATATCGAAACAAATCCCGACAGTTCAAGCATCAAGCGCATTTCACTACGATGCACCCAGCGCAGGTGATGCCATGCATCTTCACATCTTAGCACCGTGCCGTCAGGGCTGATTTCCTCGAACCGCCAATGTTCACTAAACCGCTGGGTCAGGGGATCGTTGGTGCGTTCCAAGGCCGTGATCCGCAATTGGCTGTCGGATTGTCCAACCCCGTCAGGCATTGGAAAGATCGGCAGTTCAACAAAGTCGGGATCACCTTCGGGCAGGCAATAGCGCAAATCCGGGTCCATCAGATCAAGCGCAAGCGCCCCACCGGGTTTCAGATGGGCAAAGGCACGTTCAAGTGCCCGGCGCTGATCATGTGCATCGGTGATTTCCTGAAGTCCGCGAAACGGAATGATCACAAGATCAAATTGCCGATCCAGATCAAAATCGCACATATTGCCGGAATGCCAGGTGATTTCGGGATAATTGGCGCGCGCCTGACCCAGCATTGCGGGGGATAAATCAAGCCCTTCGACAGCAATGCCCAAATCGGCAATCGCGGCACTTATCCGCCCGGTGCCGCAGCCAAGTTCAAGCACGCCCAATCCCGATGCCAGACTTTTGGCAATCCGGGTATAGAACGGAATGGGGTCGTCAAAAAGTTTGCGGTCCAGTTCGGCGCGAAGATCGTAACTTGCGGCATTCAGACCGCCTTCTGGATAGAATTCATCTGAAATCGATGAATTCGTCATTCAAAATCCAGTTCCGCATAGTGACTTGACGGCGGGAAGCTTGCCTGGCGGTCGGCAAGGATATCGCGCATGGACGGGCGGCTTTTGATCCGCATGTACCAGTCCTTGGCACGCGGATGTTTGGACCAGTTGATATCGCCCATATAATCAATCACCGATACCTGTGCGGCGGCGGCAAGATCAGCCATGGTCAGATGATCACCCGCCAGCCAGTTACGGCGTTCAAACAACCAGCCGATATAATCAAGATGATAGGCCGCGTTGGTGCGCCCGGCGCGCAGTACCTTGGTATCGGGCGTGCCGGTCGAGAAGAAGCGTTTTAGAAGCTTTTCACCCAGCAAATGATCGGTGACTTCCCGGTTGAATTTGCCGTCGAACCACGCGACAAGGCGGCGGATTTCCGCACGTTCCTTGGGATTTGATCCAAACAGCTTGGGTTCGTCTTCGCAAATCTCGTCAAGATATTCACAGATTACGGTCGAATCACACAGAACCGTGCCGTCTTCATCCTCAAGCACCGGGACTTCCCCGGCCGGATTAAGCAGCAGGAATTCATCACGCCGTTCCCAAACCGGTTCGGCTTTCAATTCGAAATCTAGTTTTTTCTCGGCCAAAACCAGGCGCACTTTGCGCGAATAGGGTGATAGCCAAAAATGATATAACTGACGCATAAACGTGAAGATACCCGACCAAGGATGAACGTTTTACAAAGACCGGAAAACACAGTCCGGATATTAGTAAAACAGCAACTCACACGGTTCATTGCAGGACCGGAATTGCATGACCTGTCAAACCATGCAACAGGCCGGAAGTAAAGAGCCTGCACGTATACCTGATGCGATTTTCACCCTTTTGTGAGGTCTAGCTGTCAGAAAGCTGAACAAAGTCCTGTTGACCCCGGCTTTTTGCCAGCTCAAGCAACCCGTCGAGGTCAAGACACGCTTCTAGATGATCGGCCAATTCATCAAGGGCCGCATCGACTCCGGCCTCGAAATTACTGGCCCGATGCCTGTCATCGCCACCAAGAGTGGCAAGAAAGCGATGACGGAAATCATCGCTGCCAAACAAACCATGCAGATAACAGCCCGCAACCCGGCCATCGGCACTTATCGCGCCATCAGGTGTATCCTGCCCGTCAAGGCAAAGCCATCCACGTGCCCGATCCGGACCATTGGTCTGCCCCATATGGATTTCATAGCCCGTCACGGCTGTTTCGGCCGCAATCAGCCCGTCTGATCCACTGATACAGATCGTCTTGCCAGTGGTTTTGCGCAGTGTCTTGTCGCCCGCCATGACGGTTTCAACATCCAGAAGGCCCAAGCCCGCCTCGCTGCCGGGATCGCCTTCGATACCATCTGGGTCATGAACCATGCGGCCCAGCATCTGATAACCGCCGCAAATCCCCATCACCGCACCACCGCGCCGGTGATGGGCCAGAATATCGATATCCCAACCCTGACTTTTGAGGAAACGCAGATCAGCCATGGTGGATTTTGATCCGGGCAACAACACCAGATCGCAATCACCCGGAATCACCTGACCGGGTTTGATCACCAGAAGTTCGACATCATCCTCGGCCGCCAGTGGATCAAGATCATCGAAATTGGCAATGCGCGGTAAGTGCGGCACGGCAATCCGGATCACGCGTTCAGGCGTATCAGCACTGTCAGGACCATCGGCACGGCGTTGATATTTTCCAGCCTTTTCCAGTGCCACACCATCTTCGGCGGGTAGTTTATGGGCCCCTTGCCAGTATGTTGCGATACCGTAACCTTTAAGACCACAGGTCTGCTCGATGATATCAATCGCCGATGAAAACAGCGATACATCGCCCCGGAATTTATTGATGACATAGCCGCGCAACCATTTGCGATCATCTTCGGAAAGAAGCGCATGAGTGCCAACGATGGACGCAATAACCCCGCCGCGATCAATATCACCGACCAGGATGACGGGAACCTTGGCAGCCTCGGCAAAGCCCATATTGGCGATATCGGATGCCCGCAGATTGACCTCGGCCGGGGATCCTGCCCCTTCGACCAGAACAAGATCGGCGTCGCGTGCCATATGTTCGAAACTTTCGATCACCTTGGACAAAAGATCGCGTTTCAGACGATAATAATCACGCGCCTTTGCACTGGTGACGACCTTGCCCTGAACGACGACCTGGGCACCGATATCGCTTTGTGGCTTCAGCAATACCGGGTTCATATGCACCGTAGTCGGCACACCTGCTGCGCGGGCCTGAAGGGCCTGTGCCCGGCCAATTTCGCCGCCGTCATCGGTAACGGCGGCATTGTTGGACATATTTTGCGGCTTGAACGGACGCACCCGAAGGCCGCGCCGTGCAAATGCACGACACAATCCGGCCACCAGCAAGGATTTGCCGACATCCGATCCGGTCCCCTGAAGCATCAAAGCAGGAACTGATTGCACGTTCATTCCGGTTTCAAAACTTTCACTTTTCCCGCCGCAAGCGAAGCACAAGTTACCGACAGATCAAAACTCGACACCGATCTGGGCCTTGATCCCCTGTTCGCGGAACGGATGTTTGATCATGGTCATTTCCGTAACCAGATCGGCAGCCTCGATCAGGGTATCTGGCGCATTGCGCCCGGTCAGAACGATATGCTGATCGGGAAGTTTGTTTGACAGCGCATCAAGCACGTCTTCAAGGGGCAGGAAATCATAGCGCAGGACGATATTGATCTCGTCGAGGATCACCATCGCAAAGCTTGGATCACGCAGCATTTCCAGTGCCTTGTTCCATGCGTCGCGTGCCAGGGCGATATCCTGTGCCCGGTTCTGGGTTTCCCAGGTAAAGCCCGCACCCATGGCGTGGAATTCGCAAAGATCAGGGAACTTTTTAAGCAGCTTGGCCTCGCCGGTTTCCCAGCCGCCCTTGATGAACTGAACCACCCCGACCTTCATATCATGCCCGACACAGCGCATCGCCATACCAAAAGCCGAGGACGATTTGCCCTTACCCTTGCCGGTATGAACAATGATCAGGCCCTTTTTATCGATCTTCTGAGCCATCATCTTGTCGCGCGCTGCCTTGATTTTCTTCATTTTTTCATCATGGCGCGCATTGATATCGACGTCTGGCTGGCTTTTATCGGTCATTGTTTCATCCCTTTGAAGTACGGCCCCACAATGCGGCGAAAGCACATCTTTGATCAAGGGCAGTTTTGCGGAGTTTGGTCGAGTTCAATCTGCGCAATTACGCCCTGAAAGCCATGACTTTTCGCATTTGGACAAAACACATCGGCGATCGCACTGGCGGAACCGTATTCAACGCCCCCTTCTTCGACATATTCCACGGCAAAGACCGGCTTTCCCTGTGCGATATAGGGATCAAAGTCATCCATGAAGCCAAGCCGGAAGGCGGATTCAAGCAGGGCAAAATCCATTTTCTCCACCAAATCTGGAACCAGTTCGGATGCATTTTTCTGGCCGATAGCAAGACCACGCTGATGGGCAAGATCAATCAACCACCTGACATAGCGCAGCTGATCATCCCGGCTTAGACCAAAGCCGGTTGTCTTGTTGGAAACATCGGCTTCGTAGGCATCAATATTGTCGGGTTCAACCGCAAGAAATCCCTTGTCGCGGCACAAATCAAACCGGGCCTGCATGATCGGTGCAAACCTTTCAAAACGGCTGATATCAAGCCAAAACTCTCCGTCCCAGCCCCAATATGAATTGCCAATCACGTCCTTTGGGAAATCCGCATGGTCATCACGCCAAACTTCAACCGCGCCAACATTGACATAGCAAACCGGATAAAGACCGGCCTTGCGCCATGCGGCCACTTGCGCCGCACTTGCTTCATCAAGATCGGCCCCGACCACGGCAATGTCCGCCACATTGACCGTCAATTCACCCTGCAACTGCCAGTGAAAGGGTCCGCCGGGCACAGCAGTCCAATGCTGTTGCCCAGCTGCATGGACACCTTACCCAATCGGCAAGACGAAGGAACAAAGGAAAAAGGCCCTGCAAAGCAATCTTTTGACGTCGTTCATAGGCAGCCCCGAACACTGGTTTTGCCCACATTGCCCGGCCAAGGCATCCTTGACAACCGCGGCAACCGTTTCAGGTGTCATCATCGCAGCCAAAAAGAAAGGTGCAGTCGCAAAACCACACCTTTCCGCTGCCTTGGGCAGCTTTCCCCCACCCACACAGCAATGAGGAATATCTGTCATATTCACAAGCGCACTTAGCAGAATGTGCCTTCGCGTGCAGAAAGGCCAAGGTCGCCGGTCACCAGATCGGCCCATTTATCGGGTTCGCGCATATCGATATTGCGCAGTTCCGGGCGACGCATGCGAGCCTTGTTAAACAGTTGTAACCGATCCCCGGGCGACATCCGTTTCAAGCGCATCAGGGCGGCCCGAACCATTTCGTTTTGGGCGGCAACCGGGTTCTGGAAACTGTGTTCAACGACTTCGAGGCGGCGCTCAAGCCAGTTGCGACTGATCACAACTTCTTCTATCAGCGCCTTGAATTCACGTACGACCGGGAAATGATCAAGGGCAACATGGGCAATCGAGATTGCCGTGCGCCAGACTTGGCGTTCAACCCCTTGCAGATACCGCCAGTAAATTTTTACCTTGGCATCAATTTCAAAGCGGGTCTGATCCGGACCGGGCAGATGATGGGCAAGTTCGGTCATGCCATCATGAAATTCATCAAAGTTGACCGGGCGATGTTGGCCGTTAAAGCGTTCACGTGCGTTCAGAACCGCACGAATGGCCCCGCGGGCCGGGCGATAGCGCCCTTGTCCGTGAACGTCCGCCCGAAGCCATTCGGGCAAATCGCAGTCAGCAAGCAGGAAGTCGATAATATCGGTGTGCCCTTTGTGGGTCGGCACCGGAGTTTGCAAATAGTCAGGCAAACGAACGTTGGTCTTGTTCTCCATCGCGGCCTCCTATCCTAGTGATCACCCTGCTTCCCGGCAGGTGATCTGAAAGGTGTGCCCCGTCCCTCACAACTTATTAACAGTTGGTTAATCGAGATATGGTGCGAAAACGTAACGTTTCAACTCCTGACAATGTTCCCGTAGTAAATTTCTTGTGAATCCCGTGACTTGGACCTTGATGCCTATGATCGGTCCATAAGGTTGGAACTGACACTGTTGCGGCGCGGTTGCCAGAGGCCGCGTTCAATTGCCTCGCGCAGGCGATCGCGAATATCACGCAGGGCATCGGGGTTATGTTCCGCAATAAAGTCGCGAACCTTTGGATCATCAAGATAGGCATCATAGACCAGATCAAAGTGATGATCGGCCACACAGCGCGCCGTTGCGGCAAAGGCAAACAGGTAATCGACCGTTGCCGCCATTTCAAACGCCCCCTTATAGCCATGACGCATTACGCCATTGATCCATTTGGGATTGACCACGCGGGCCCGGACCACACGGGCGATTTCTTCTTCCAGCGTGCGGATTTTCGGGCTTTCGGGGCGGGAATGGTCACTGTGATAAACCGTGGGTTGCTTACCCGACAGATTACGTACCGCCGATGTCATTCCGCCTTCGAACTGATAATAATCGTCAGAATCCAGCAGGTCATGTTCACGGTTGTCCTGGTTATGGACGATGGCATCAACATTGGATAACCGGGTTTCAAACAACTTGCGCGCAGCAACACCTTCGGCCCCGTTGCCATAGGCATAGCTTCCCCATGCCAGATAGGCATCGGCAAGATCGACTTCGTCCTCCCAAAGCTTTTCATCAATCATCGCCTGCAACCCCGCACCATAGGCCCCGGGTTTTGATCCGAACACGCGGAAACCGGCCTGTTGGCGGGCCTGATCGGCGGTCATCCCCTGATCGCTCAGTTTCGCGGTTTCCTTGGCAATCCGTGCGGCAATCGGGTTGATATCGGCCGGTTCATCAGTTTGGTCTGCCACCGCGCGAACCGCGCTGTCAAAAAGATCAATCAGGCCAGGAAAGGCATCCCGGAAGAAACCAGAAATGCGCAAGGTCACATCAACCCGCGGACGGCCCAAAAGCGATGCCGGCATGATTTCAAAGCCGGTCACCCGGCGCGATGCACTGTCCCAGGTCGGACGGACCCCCATCAGGGCAAGGGCCTGGGCAATGTCATCGCCCCCCGTGCGCATGTTGCTTGTCCCCCAGACCGAAAGACCAAGTGCACTTGGCCATTCGCCATGGTCCTGAACGTGGCGCTCCAAAAGAAGTTCGGCCGATTTCCAGCCCAACTGCCATGCCGCCGGAGTCGGGACCGTACGGGTATCAACCGAATAGAAGTTGCGCCCGGTCGGTAAGACATCGGGCCGTCCACGGGTCGGCGCACCCGATGGTCCGGGCTCGACAAATTTACCGGCAAGTCCGCGCAGGATACCGGAAATCTCGGCCGGGCCACAGCCGGTTACGGCTGGGCGAATATTTGTTTCGACATCGGAAATAACATCAATGACCGCCCCCCATGACGGGTCGGCAGTGATGGTGCCATTGACCAGATCACGCGCCAAAAGCTCAATCCGTTCAACCGTATCGCCAGTTGTCCGCCACGGGCCAATGTCGCTGTCATCTTTTGTCCCATAGGCGGCAAGGATTTCGGGTTTGGCACCTGGCCAAAATTCGGCAAAGGCACAATCAAGGGGATCAAATGCCGGGTCTGCCAGAATATCCTTGGCAATCGCCCGATGCAGCGATGCCTTTGGCCCGTGATCAGCACCACGGGGCAACCGGGCCAGCGCGACCAGTAGATCGGTCAAAAGATCACCTTCCGGGGCCTTTCCAAAGATATGAAGGCCGTCACGGATTTGAAGTTCCTTCAACTCGCACAAATAGTTATCAAACTTGGCAAGTGCGCTTTCCTCGTCCTCGCCCGCCTCGATCCCGCAATCACGATCAAGTCCGATGCGGATGGCAAGTTCGAGAATATCGCGTTTCAGGATCACCAAGCGCCGCGGATCGACCGCCGCCGCGTCATAATATTCATCAACCAGCGCTTCGAGGTCCTTGAGCGGCCCGTAACTTTCCGCACGGGTCAGTGGCGGGGTCAAATGATCAAGGATAACGGCCTGTGCGCGGCGTTTGGCCTGTGTGCCTTCACCCGGGTCATTGACGATAAAGGGATAGAAATGCGGGGTCGGGCCAAAGACCGCCTCGGGGAAGCAATCCTCGGAAAGTGCCAGTGATTTGCCCGGCAACCATTCCATATTGCCATGTTTACCGAAGTGAATGATCGCATCGACGCCAAACACATGACGCAGCCAGATGTAGAAGGCGAAATAGTTGTGCGGCGGCACCAGATCGGGCGAGTGATAACTTTCAAGCGGATCAATGTTATAGCCGCGTGCAGGTTGCAAGCCCACGATCACATTGCCCATCGGCAGGATCGAAAGGGCAAAGCTGTCCTGATCGGGCAGATAAAACGGATCGGTTTTGGCATCACCCCAGGCTTCTGTCACCTGACCCTGAATCGATTGGGGCAGCGCAGCAAAGGCAGCCTGATAGTCCGCCATGGGCAGCGTCACGCGAATATCGCGCTGGCCAAGGGACGTGAAATCGTTGGTCGGTCCGGCCTTGATCGCCGCAATCAGGGCATCGCCATTTTCAGGCAGATCGGCAATCGCATATCCATCGGTCCTCATGGCGCGCAGGGTTTCAATCATGCCCGCAGGCGTATCGAGCCCGACACCATTGCCCAGACGGGCATCCTTGTTGGGATAGTTCGCCATGACCATCGCGATCTTGCGATCCGATGCCTTTGATGTGCGCAACTTGATCCAGTTGGCGGCAAGCTTGGCGGTAAAGGCAACGCGGTCGCGCACCGGAATATATTTGACCAGATCGATCTGGGTCAGGTCATCTTTACCGGCTGATCCCTTGAACGAAATCGCACGCGCCAGAATACGACCATCGACTTCGGGCAGGGCGACATTCATCGCGATATCGCGCGCAGTAAGTCCGTTCACCCCGTCGCGCCAGGCACCTTCACTGCCGCCGGACAAAACCACCTGGAACACCGGCGCATCAACCGCATCAAATGGCCCGTCAAAACGTTGCGACCCCGGAACAGAAAGCGCAAATCCCGTGGTATTCATGATCAAATCAGCACGCGTTTCCGTCAACCAGTCACTGACCAACGCACTTGCCACCGGATCTTTGAGACTGGCAACAAAAATTGGCAACGGATTGAGTTGGTTGGCGCAAAGTTCTTCAACCATTGCGTCAATTACATCAAGATTGCCTGCCTGCACCAAAGATCGATAGAAGACAATTGGTGTAACCGGTTGATTTTCAATCCAGTTTGATCTGATTTCCGCAAGATTTGCCTGTGATTTTCCCGGCCAATAGCCGCCTGCCTTGACCAAAGGGGCGGCCGGTGACCAGTTCCAGTTCACATTTACATTTAACTTTTCATATATAAGACGAAGTAAATTCTCGGAATTTTGTGGACCACCTTCGATCAGGTAACGCCAGATATGCTGATACTCTGCCCCCTTGACGGTCGACAGAGACAACAGTTCGGCATCGGGCTGATCATCACCGGGCAGCAGGACCAGCGGAATATCACGCGACCGCGCAAGGGCGACCAGTTGCTCGACACCATATTCCCAATAGCCGCGCCCGCCCAAGATACGCACGATGATGAATTTCGCATCGCCCAGCACATCATCGACATAAAGATCAACCGACATATTGTGCCCAAGCTGCAAAAGGCTGGCCAGTCGCAGGGACGGGACGTTATCCCCAAACGCATCACTTAAACGGGCCTGCGCACCGGCAAGGCAGGCAAGTTCGGACTCGGCTGCTGACAGAATGACGACATCACCCGGTTGCTGACCAAGGTCAACCGCCTCGCTGCCATCAGTAACCATGCCGGGCTGTGCTGCCAAAAGATGCATTTGAAATTCCGTGTTTTCTGTCGTCAAAAGCACCGATACCGGATGCAGGTTACATCCGGTATCGGTCAGATGGTTTTATGGGCAACCAATGGTATTAAGCGGCCTTGATTGCTGCTTCAATAGCCGCACGATCCAGACCATGCAGGCCAATTACCACCAGTTCTGAACGACGGTTTTCGGCCTCGGCCCACGGACGATCAAAGTAACGCTGGAAACGTTCGCCAACCCCCTGCACCACATGGCGCATCGGTTTGCCCGGAATATCAAGGAAGCCCTTGATACGCAGAACATCATACTGACGCACGATGTCGATCAGACGTTTTTCAAGGTCAGCAGGATCATTGACCGCATCAAGCGACACCACAAAGCTTTCGAAATCATCGTGATCATGTTCGTGACCATCGTCATGATGGGACGGGCGGCTATCAAGATCGTCCTCGGCCGCGGCCCCAAGACCGAGCAGAATGGCGTTCTCAACGCGGGAATGTTCGGTGGCGATGATCTTGACCGATGACTTTTTAAGCTCGGCCCGGATATCGGCTTCGACCTTGGCGCGTTCTTCGTCGGTCAGAAGGTCCGTCTTGTTCAGAACCACCATATCGGCGCAATGAAGCTGTTCTTCAAACAGTTCTTCAAGCGGACTTTCATGATCAAGGTTTTCATCTGCTTCGCGCTGCGCCTGAACTGCGTGGTGATCGTGGGCAAACAGGCCATCACGCAGGGCCGCGCCATCAAGAACCGCTACAACACCGTCTACAGTCACCCGCGAACGGACTTCGGGCCAGTTGAATGCCTTGACCAGCGGTTTGGGCAAAGCCAGACCGGACGTTTCAATCACGATGTGATCTGGCGGGGTCTCACGATCAATCAAACCCCGAATGGTCGGCAGAAAATCATCTGCCACCGTGCAGCAGATACAGCCATTTGCCAGTTCGACCACGTCATCCTCGGCACAGCCTTCGATGCCGCAACCATTAATGATGCCGCGATCAACACCAAGATCACCAAATTCATTGATGATCAGGGCAATGCGTTTGCCATTGGCGTTTTCCAGCATGTTGCGGATCATGGTTGTCTTGCCCGCGCCGAGGAAACCGGTAATGACGGTTGCCGGGATTTTACCTAATTGTGCCATTTCTAAAGTCCTTAAAATTCAATAATTTACACTGTTATTTAAGCAGCTATTTAACCGACATTGGAATGCCTGCGACCACCAGGGTCACGCGGTCTGCCAATTCGGCAATCCGTTGATGCAACCGCCCGGCATGATCGCGAAAGGCCCGCGCCATCGCATTTTCCGGGACAATCCCGAACCCGACTTCGTTTGACACCAGAAGAACCGGAATATCAAGGGTCGGCAGCATTTCGCACAATCTGTCCGTTTCAAGCGCGATGTCGCGATCTTCAAGCATCAGATTTGTCACCCACAGGGTCAGGCAATCGACCAGAACCGGCTTTGCCCCCGCCTTGTTGCAGGTTGCAAGGGCTGCGCAAAGATCAAGGGGTTCCTCGATGGTTTGCCAGAGTTCACCGCGTGATTGTTTGTGAAGATCGATGCGATTGACCATTTCATCATCCCACGCCCGACCCGTCGCGATATAGATTCCGCCGCCAGCTTGATTGATGATGTTTTCGGCAAATCGGCTTTTGCCTGATCGTGCACCGCCCAGGATCAGGTGCATCCCGTCAAGCGGGTCCGTATTTGTCATCTCGTATTCCTCGCCATGGCCTCCCACCGAGGCCCGATTGCGTCGCCACCAGTTTTGACTGGTGACACCTTCGGCTGGTTTCCTGGCTGCGGGCATGAAAGCGGTCCGCCTTCCCGGTTTCCCGGTGGCTGGTGAATGCCAAAACATCCACCCGGATCACCCAACCCGATACAGTTGCGGGGGCAGCATCGGCATCGCACCGATTTCCCATCACCGAACGGTGTCGAGAACCTAACAGGTTTGCCTTTGAACCCAAAGGGCATTCTCTGTTTGGGCAGGCCTCCTGATCGGAAGGTCAGTATTTGTAAGAATTGCCTGCTTGAGACTGCCTCTCCTTTAAGAGAACATAATATTATCACGCTGGCATTAGAGTGCTAACAAACCACCATCCAGCAAGATCACCGGGACATAAAAAATCAAAGCCCGGTGCGTCGCACAAAGCTGCGGCACAAGACTCTTGGGGTTAACTGGAATTTTGTAAAATCAGATGGCAGTTTCTGCACAACTATCGAAAATCCGTACACCGACGACACCGACCTGGATCACATCGTCGCGCAAGGATATGTGGCTTGGTTTGCTGGAACGTTTGAATTCCGAAAACCGGTCATTTCAAACATTTCTGGAAGAATACGCAGCCGGTAGCGACATCACGCTTTCGCGTCGCGATGTGCGTAATATCTTCGCAATTGATCCGTCCAAAGGGGTGATCGGGACCATCATCTGGTCCCATGCACGTGGTATTCGTGTGAACGCATTATCCTTGCTGGTTCGCGATCTTCCGACTTTGATCACACTGATGTCGATTTCAGACTTCGGTGAAGAAGAACTGAACGAACTTCTGGCCCAACCGGGTATTTCAGTTCCGACAGCCAGCAAGATGCTTTCCGCCTGTGGAAAAACCTATCGCGGGATGCCGGCCGCCATCATTGATGACAATATCATTCAGGCGATTGAAAACACGGCACTGTCCCACGATTTCCCGACCGTTGCGACATTACGCAACAAATCACGCAGTCGACCGATGTCCTATTACGAGGCCTATCTTCAGGATGTGACCGCAATCTGCGAGAAATATAACATCACGGCCGATTTGCTTGATCGCTATCTGGCTGAACATGCACTTGAAGATCTGTCAGAACAGTCGGAACTGAAATCGGCATGAATGCCGGGGATTTCAAACAGACAACGCGGCATCATTCCAGACCGGACTGATGCCGTTTCTCTTTCCAACCGCAATAATCAATAGGCTTGATTGACCGCGGTCACCCGCCAGCCGGGCTGATCAACGCCACTGATATATTCAAGCCTGGTCAGGCTTAGCGTATCGATGTGAAAAGACAGTGCCGCATCAAGCGACAAGCCAAGCGCATTGGCAAGAACGGCACGAATTGTCCCTCCATGCACAACGGCAACAATATCGCGCCCCGCCCAATAGCGATTAAGGCGATCAAAAACCGGCCCGACACGTTCGACAACATCGGAAAAGCTTTCACCATTCGGGGGCTGCTGGCGGGCGAAATCAGTCCAGAATTTGGTTGTTTCGCCTTTGGGAAGATCATTCCAGTGTTGAAGTTCCCAAGCCCCGAAATGCTGTTCGGCCAATCCACTTTCGCGGGTTGGCGTGACGTCTTCGTCATACAGTTCCTGAAGCTTCAGGGCCGTATCAAGTGTGCGGGAAAGGTGGCTTGTGACCCAGACCGCGTCACGCGGTAAATGCCGGGCGACGGCACGCAACTTTTTCTCATCGGACAGGTCTGCTGGCATGTCGCTTCGGCCATAAACCAGTCGTTCCGGATTTTCCACCGGCGCATGTCGCACCAGCCACCACCGTGTTGTTTCAACCTTGGTCATGTTATCCCCGATCCTGTCCGCAACAGCCAAGCAATCCTATCACATACCCGAAACCATATAGGACCTTATAGAACTGCAACAAACGCGACGCCGACAAACAGTTCGGCACAGATTTGCGTTGCGCCAAGCACATCCCCGGTTTGCCCGCCGATCTGCCAATTTGCGACCGTTCTAACCGTCAGAACCGCCAATGCTGTCGCCGCAACAACTGCCAGCATCGCAGCAAAACCGGCAAGAAACAGCGTAATCGCACCTGCCATCGCAAAACCGACCAGAACAGGTAACCAGTCCGGGCGTCCGGCCCCCTTGCCCAGCCCGTTATCACGTGCAGGCGGCAAAACGCGCATCAGGAATGGCATTGCCGAACGCGACATCACCGCCATCACCAGAAACAGGATCGCGGCCTGTCCGATTTCTGCCGCGGCAACAAGCACTGCAAGACGCAAGGCAATACACAGTATCAGCGCAACCACCGCATAGGTCCCGACCGTGCTGTCGCGCATGATTTCAAGTTTGCGGGCACGATCCAATCCGCCGCCAAAGCCATCGGCACAATCTGCAATACCGTCTTCATGCATCGACCCGGTCAAAAGCACCATGGCCGCGACCGCCAGAATTGCAAAAACCACAACACTGCCGGACAGGGTTTCAACCAGCATGGCCGGCAACAGGGCCAACCCGGCCAACACCAATCCGACAAGTGGCCAGCACCAGACAGAACGTGCAACCATTGCCGGGCGAAAATCACCAACCGGCGGCAATGGAACGCGGCTTAACAAGGCCATGGCACGCCAGAAATCTGACAAAACCGACGTATCCGCGGCGGGTTGTGCTGCATTGTCTTTTGGGTCAGCATCCGAATTATCGCGGCTTTGCTTATTTGTTTCGTTTTGGTTATGATCTTCGGGCACCATGATATTCCGATTTTCGAACTGGCAATCTGTGACACATAGGCCTAGTTTGGGGCGAATTCACCGGATTTGTCATTCTGACGCGATACAAAGCCATCCTGAATGGAGGTTTGGCAGATGATGGTGGACAGGACGACTTCCAATTGATCGGTTTCTGACCCTAATCTTTCCCATTCCAGAAGCCAAGCGGAACACGCTTTTGACGATTTGCCGCCAGCCGGAGACCCACATGTTCAATCCCAAGCACCCGCCCCAAAGCCTTGACGAAATCCGTAGCATTCTGGCCGAATTGCCAACGGCAGATACCGAGGCACAGGCCGCGGTCCTTGAACGCGAACCGACCCTGACCAAACCTGCCGGATCACTTGGCCGCCTGGAAGATTTCAGCCTGTGGCTGGCTGGCTGGCAAGGCACATCGCGACCGCGCATGTCGCGTCCGCGTGTTACCGTTTTTGCCGGTAGCCATGGCGTTGTGGCACAGGGCGTCTCGGCCTTTCCGCCCAGTGTGAACCAGCAGATGGTTGAAAACTTTATCAATGGCGGTGCTGCGATTAACCAGATTTGCAAATCGGTAGATGCCGAATTGCGGGTCATGGAAGTGGCACTTGAAATCCCGACCAATGATTTCAGCCAGGAACCGGCCATGGATGACGAAGGCTGCGCCGAGGCCATGGCCTTTGGCATGAGCGCGATTGAAAAGGGCCTTGATCTGTTTATTCCCGGCGAAATGGGGATCGGCAACACCACGGCGGCTGCGGCAATTGCACATGCGCTTTATGGCGGCAATCCCGCCGACTGGACCGGGCGTGGTACCGGCATTGATGACGCGGCCCTCGGCATTAAAACCCGGGTGGTTGGCGATGCCATCATCCTGCATAAAAACCAGATGCATGACGGGCTTGATGTCTTGCGCTGTGTTGGTGGTCGCGAAATTGCCGCGATGGCAGGTGCGATCATTGCCGCACGCTATTCACGGGTTCCGGTTCTGCTTGACGGGTATGTTTCCTGTGCGGCGGCCGCCGTTCTTGCCGCGATGCGCCCCGATGCCCTTGATCACTGCCTTGTCGGGCACGTATCGGCCGAACCCGGTCATATCCGTTTGCTCGATCAGCTTGGCAAAAAGGCCCTGATTGATTTTGGCATGCGCCTTGGCGAAGGATCGGGTGCGGCCCTTGCCATCCCGCTTTTGCGCTCGGCGGCAGAATGCCACAATGGTATGGCAACCTTTGAAAAGGCCGGGATTGACGGCAAGGAACAGGATTAAACCATTCCGATCCGATGTCCCATTCAGGTGTGACCATACCGGGTATCGGGGAAGAACAAGTCAGGCAAAAGCCAAAAAATAGCGTCGGGTTTCCGGCGCTATTTTTTTGTCCGTTCGCTCATCAATTGTTCGACATGGCGGCCCTGGAACATGGTGATATTGATCGAATGGCCGAATTTGATCGCCCGTTCATCATCACAGCGGCACAGGATCACGCGCGTATCGCCGGATTCCGCAACAGCAGCGCGCATTGAATCACGATGTTCATCGCTCATTGCTTCCATATCCGGGTCCCAGATCATCTTGATCATATCAACACCAAGCTTGTTGCGGTTGATATAGGGAAGCGAAAGATGACTGATACCATCGATACAAATGCGATAGCCTCGATCACGGCAAAAATCGCGGGCAAAGAAGAATGCACCAAGATCGGCAAAGATATCGATCTTTTGCAATTCCAGCACGATGGTACCGCGCTGACCGGCCTTGACGTTGCTGTCAAAGGTCAGGAAATCCGGTGACAGCAAGGTTGAAACATTCAAGTTGATACTGACCGATCCGGTCACGGATGCATCATTGGACCGGGTCAAAAGCGACAACATCCGGCGATCAAGAATTTCGGTCAGATGCTGGAACAGCCAGCGGTTCGACAGAACATTGACATCCGGCAGAAGCGTTTCCTGCAAATCTTTGATCGAAATGAACAATTCATGGAAGACCGGGGTCGGGTTGGCATCACCAACCACCGCACAAATCGCCTGACGGCGCATCAGGTTCGACAGATCGGCACGCCGCAGGGATTCATCAATACGTCCCAGAATTTTGGGCGTCAGCGGCGCACGATCATCACCATATTCGGGATGGTCATTATGGCGTTCGGCGGCCTTGCTGACCACACGCGGCCGGTTGGCGTTTGAACGCACCAGCATCTGGGTCAGATGCAGGAATTCCTTATATTGCTGGGCAACGTCGTAATAGTCGGTGAATGTCGCCGGTGCGCCACTTTCATCCTTGCCGTCACTGATCAGCGGATCATCGTTGAACAGGAATTTAAGCCGGAAGATAACCGCATTGACCTCGTCAATCTCGGCCGCATCAAAAATGAAGATCAGGTCCTGGTTTGACAGGGTGAAGATACGCCCGGTGACCTCGGGAACGATTTCTTCAAAGGCAACAATCGCCGTGCGGATATGGTGATCGCGGCGGTTAAAGGCCTGCAACTTCGAGAAATGCACATGGATCGCACCAACACCGTCCCTGCGCCGCTCAAGGCGTCGCACATAGTCGACCAAAAAGGCTTCGGGTGATGGAAGTGAACTCTCGGACATGAATGCAGTAACCAGATTATTGTTTTATCGGACCCTGATCCGATGCCAGGCAAGTGATCATAGAGCCTGTCGATTAACAGGTTATGTATTTATCATTTATGTCTATTGAAACCAAACGTGAAAATCGGACATTTTCAAACATCTGGCCAAAAGATAAGTCATAGCTTTCCGCCAACCAAGCTGCTAGTTTCAGCCCGATTTATCATCTCGGCGACAGGTCTACGGGCAATATGTGGCGACGCAATCGCATTCTGGTAACAGGTGGCGCAGGATTTCTGGGCTCGCATCTGTGTGAACGTTTGCTTGAAGAGGGCAATGACGTCCTTTGCGTCGATAATTTCTATACCGGCACCAAAGACAATATTGTCCATCTGCTTGATAATCCGCATTTCGAGCTGATGCGTCATGATGTGACTTTCCCGCTCTATCTTGAAATAGACGAGATTTACAATCTGGCCTGCCCGGCATCACCGATCAATTATCAGCACGATCCGGTCCAGACCACCAAGACCAGCGTGCATGGTGCGATCAACATGCTTGGTCTGGCCAAACGGGTTGGCGCGAAAATCTTTCAGGCATCGACCAGCGAAGTTTATGGCGACCCGGAAGTCCATCCGCAAACCGAAGATTACCGCGGCAATGTCAATCCGATCGGGCCGCGCGCGTGCTATGACGAAGGCAAACGCTGCGCAGAGACCCTGTTTTTTGATTATCACCGCCAGCATGGCCTTGATATCAAGGTCGCCCGGATTTTCAATACCTATGGGCCGCGTATGCATCCGCAAGACGGACGCGTAGTATCGAACTTTGTCACCCAGGCATTGCAAGGCGAAGATATCACCATATATGGCGATGGCGGCCAGACCCGGTCATTTTGTTTCTACTCGGATTTGATCGAAGGGATTATCCGGCTGATGGCAACCGACAAATCCGTCACCGGGCCGATGAATCTTGGCAACCCGTTCGAAGTTACCATCCGTGAACTTGCTGAACGTGTGATTGACATGACCGGCTCGAAATCCAGATTGATCTTCAAGGACTTGCCCGCCGACGACCCGCTTCAGCGCAGGCCCGATATCACCTTTGCCCGCAACACACTGGGGTGGGAACCGACTGTCACACTGGAAGCAGGCCTTGGTTCGACAATTGACTATTTCCGTGATCTGATTTCAAAGCACGGCTAAGACAACTTACTGCAGGATTTTAGAGCGCGATGGATATCAAAGCCTTTTTCGATGCCGAATTTGACGAGCATCTTGATCTGGTCAACAAAACCCGCGAAGCCACCCGCGACGGGTTTATCGAGCTGGTCGAAATTTGCACCGATGCGCTGAATGACGGCAACAAGCTGCTGTTCTTTGGCAATGGCGGCTCTGCGGCAGACGCGCAGCATATCGCAACCGAATTCACGGTCCGCTATATCAATGACCGTCGCGCCCTGCCGGCAATTGCCCTGACCACTGACAGCTCGGCCCTGACGGCAATCGGCAACGATTTCGGGTTTGATTACCTGTTTTCGCGCCAGATCGAAGCCCTTGGCAATCCCGATGACGTTGCGATTGGCATTTCGACATCGGGCAACAGCAAAAACGTTAATCTCGGCCTGGCCAAGGCCAAGGAAATGGGCCTGATTGCAACCGGCTGGACCGGTAAAACCGGTGGCGACATGGTCGATCTTTGCGACCCGATTTTGGTCGTGCCAAGCAACACCACCGCCCGCATCCAGGAAATGCATATCCAGCTTGGCCAGATGCTGGTTGGTGCCCTTGAACATACCCTTGGCCTGACCAAGAAGTAACGATACCTATCCGCGACCGAACCAACAGACAGAATAAAGATACGATAATGACCGATCTTAGCCATCTGGCCCGACAGGTAGAACAACTGACCAATGCCAAGGTGCTGTGCATCGGGGATGTCATGCTGGATCGCTTTGTCTATGGGTCGGTCAACCGCATCTCGCCCGAGGCACCTATCCCGGTCATCCGGGTCGAGCGTGAAAGCGCGATGCTTGGCGGCGCGGGTAACGTTGCTCGCAATGCCACCGCCCTTGGCGCATCCGTTCAGTTCCTGACCCTTGTCGGTGATGACTTGCCGGGCCGCGAAGTTATGGAATATGTCGCCAATGACAAGGGTGTTGAGCCCTATATCCAGACCGAACGCAACCGTCCGACCACAATCAAAACCCGCTATATCGCCAGCGGACAGCAATTGTTGCGATCTGACAACGAAACCACATCCGATATCGCACCAGCCACGATCAGCAACTTGTCAGCCCTTGCCGGACAACTTGCACCGGATGTCGAAGCGATCATTTTGTCTGATTATGGCAAGGGCGTTTTGCATGCCGATGTGGTGGCCGCAGCCATCAATGCAGCGCGCAAAGCCGGAAAGCCGGTGATTGTTGATCCCAAGGGCAGCGATTACAGCATCTATCGCGGCGCAACCGTTGTGACCCCGAACCGTGCCGAAGCACAGGCCGCAACCGGCATTACGGTCAATAGCGACGCAGATGCGGTTGCCGCAGCGACCAAAATCATCACCGAATGCGGTATTGATAACGTTCTTCTGACCCGCAGCCAGGATGGCATGACCCTTGTTACCAAGGGTGGCGACGCCATTCACCTGCCAACCGAGGCCCGCGAGGTTTTTGACGTCTCGGGTGCCGGCGATACCGTTGTCGCCTGCCTTGCATCGGCGGTTGCGGCGGGATCAAGCCTTGCCGATGCCGCACGCATTGCCAATGTCGCAGCCGGCATTGTGGTTGGCAAAATCGGCACCGCAATTGTTTACCCGGACGAACTGGTATCTGCCCTGCATCATCATGACCTGATGATTGGCGAAGCCAAACTCATGCCGCTTGATCGCATGGTGGATCGCGCAGAGCGCTGGCGTCGCAAGGGCTATAAGGTCGGCTTCACCAATGGCTGCTTTGATCTTTTGCATCCCGGCCATCTCAGCCTTTTGCGTCAGGCACGGGCCAGTTGCGACCGGCTGATTGTCGGGCTGAATTCCGATGCATCGGTCAAGCGTCTGAAAGGTGAAAGCCGCCCGGTCCAGTCCGAGGCCGCCCGCGCAGCCGTTCTGGGATCACTGGAAACCATCAGCGGTGTTGTCATTTTCGGCGACGACACCCCGATCAAACTGATCGAGGCGATCAAGCCCGACATCCTCGTCAAAGGCGCCGATTACACCATTGCCACAGTTGTCGGTGCCGATATCGTGCAGTCCTATGGCGGAAAAGTTGTTCTGGCCAATCTTGAGGACGGTTTTTCAACCACCTCGACCATTGCACGAATGAACGAAGGCAAAAACTGACGCTTAATCGTCGTTTTTGCCATGATCACTGTCATCAGACCATGGCACGACATCAAGGTCTGGCCAAATTTTCTGCCATCTGGCCACTTTCGCGGTGTAAACCGACGCGATGGGAAGGACTTTGTTTGGAATGATCCGGCCTTCAAGGACGGCGTCTAATCCGAACGGGGCATAAAGGCGGTAATCTCCATCAACGCCCCGGCGAAGGCCAATCGCCGTGGTTTGATAGGCAAAGCGATCAATGCCATCGCTTGCCGAATGAACCGCGCCATATTCCAGATCGAATTTTTGGCGATACCAGATCGGCACCCGGGCCTGATTTCGAAGCTCGATCTGGATCGGGAGATCCGAAAAAAGATCAGCACATCTCGAAATAATATGATCCTCGGCATCCCAACTTGTGTCGGGATCGAAATAAAAAAGATCATAATCCTCGATCCCGGTTTCCGGGGCCTTTCCGGTTTTAAGGTTCCAGATGCTTTGGGCCAGACAGCCCGCCGTAAGCCACCAGTCGGTGAAACCCAGAAATCTTGCACGGTCGAGGATTTCGGCATTAAAGCGGTTTTGAAGCACGGCAGTTAGAAATTCCGCCCCCCTTGGGCATTGATCAATCAGGCACCCTGCACTCATAACCCGAACCAAAGTGCCTTGATCAAAACCGGCCAAGCCGCGTTGATCAAACAGGCGCCGACATAAAGCGACAATGCCCGATCGATATCGGATGCATCGGCATCGCGCCGACCGGACCCGATATAGGGATCATCGACGATTTCATCGCCATATTGACGCGGACCGGCAAGGGCAAGATCAAGTGCGCCTGCAAAGGCTGCTTCCTGCCATCCGGCATTGGGGGATTTATGTTTGCGAGCATCACGCCAAACCGTCTGCCAAGCGGCTTTGCCACTGGTTTTGGCACCAAGCAAAGCGGCCAGACAAATTACTCCCCCGGCAATTCGGGCCGGGATAAAGTTGGCAACATCATCAAGCCGGGCCGCAAACCGCCCGAAATACAGATATCGTTCATTGCGGTGACCAATCATCGAATCAAGGGTGTTGATCGCCTTATAGGCACAAATGCCAATCGGTCCGGCGACCACATACCAGAAAAGCGGCGCGACCACCCCGTCCGAGAAGTTTTCAGCACAGCTTTCAATTGCCGCCCGGCTGACACCGGCTTCATCAAGTTTGTCCGGGTCGCGCCCGACAATCATTGAAACCGCTTTACGGCCACCAGAAAGCCCATCGGTTTTAAGCGCCGTCGAGACAGCTTTGACATGTTGATAAAGGCCCTTTTGCGCGATCAGGACCGCTACCAAAAGGATCTCGAACAACCAGAAAACACCGCCAAAATCCGACAGAACCTGAATAACCCCGCCAACCGCGCCCGCCGCGGCAATGACCGTCAGACTGGTCACCATACCGCGCAGCATCAAATCCGCTTTGCCCAGATGCTTGCGATTAAGCCGCTTTTCGAACCATGAAATCAGATTGCCGATCCAGACCACCGGATGGGGAATGCGCGAAAACAGTCGGGGAAAATCACCAAAAACCCCGTCCAACACCAGTGCCAACACCAGTATTGTAAAAAGTGGTCCGGAAAATCCGGAAGCCGGAATAAGAAAATCTGCAAGATCGGGTTCCATCGGCGCAATGTGCGACCTGCGCGACAAACCGTCAATGCCAATGACACGGGCATAGGCCAAAGCCCTGTTGTCACAGCATCATTTGCCAAGCGTGACCCGATTTGCTAGAAGACTTTCATACGATTTTTATTTTTGTCATACTATCAGATTCCACAACACCATGCATCCCCCATAAAACCACCCAGTTCCCACAAGATATTCGATATCGGCGGCCAACCCGCCCACCATAAGTAGTATTTTCGCCTCTGATCCTGCCTTCGATATTTCTTCTGTTACCTGCCGCTTGCATTCCGCAAGCCAATCGGTGAAAACGGGGGTGGCATCGGGTACCGCGATGGCAAAAGTCATCGCGAAAAACACCAAAAGAGAGACAAAGGAGCAGCCTTTTATGTCCCCCAAAGGCGCAGTAATGATTTGCGGTCACGGTTCGCGTGATGAACGCGCGGTTTCACAGTTCAACGCCATGGTTGAAACGATGAAACAGACCCATCTGGCCGACTATGATGTCGAAAGCGGTTTTCTCGAATTTGCGCACCCGATCCTGCGTGATGGCTTTGAAAAGCTCAAAGCCATGGGCCACAAAAAGATTTATGCCCTTCCGGGTATGCTGTTTGCTGCCGGGCACGTCAAAAATGACCTGCCAAGCGAAGTGAACAATTTCGCCCATGACAATCCTGACATTGATGTCAAGTTCGGCCGTGATCTGGCGATTGATCCCAAACTTCTGATCGCCGCCAAAGACCGTATCGAAGAAGCCCTTGCCGATGCCGATGACAGCGTATCGCGTAAGGAAACCCTTTTGATGGTTGTCGGGCGTGGCACCAATGACCCGGATGCCAATTCAAACGTTTATAAAGTTGCCCGCATGCTTCAGGAAGGCATGGGATTTGGCCGCACTGAAATCAGCTATTCCGGTGTTGCCCATCCGCGCGTGAATGCCGGTCTGCGCGAAGCCATGAAACTGGGTTACAAACGCGTTGTGGTTTTCCCCTATTTCCTGTTTGCGGGTATCCTGATCGACCGCATTTATACCCACACCGATGAAGTCGCCGCCGAGTTCGGCGATGTCGAATTCATCAAGGCAGGCTACCTTAAAGACCATCCGATGGTGCTTGAAAGCTTTGCCGAACGCCTTGCCGAAATCGATACCGGCGACAACAATATGAACTGCCAGCTTTGCAAATATCGCGAGCAGATCATTGGCTTTGAAGGCGATGTCGGCACCCCGCAGGTCGGCCACCACCATCATGTGATGGGGATCGGCACGGACGGGCACAGTCATGGCCATAGCCACGGCCATCATCACCATGGTCATAGTCATGGCCACCATCATCACGGCCATAGTCATGACCACGCACACGATCACAGTCATGATCACGACCATGCGCACAGTCATTCCCATGATCATGGTGATACGAACAAATCGACCGGTTCCTGACCGGTCGATCCCCGAATTCTGAAAGGCGCGGCAATGTTTGACTATCTGCGTGATCCGCAGGAAATCTATGCCAAAAGCTTTGCCACAATTGAGGCCGAGGCAGACCTTGCGCGCTTTTCAAAGACCGAGCGTCCGGTTGCCATCCGTATCATTCATGCCTGTGGCATGGTCGAGATGGCAGGCCAGATTGCCTTTGGCGGTGATCTGTGCGGGGCGGCCACACGGGCGCTGCGCGCTGGCAAACCCGTGCTTTGTGATGCGGAGATGATCCGCCATGGCATCATTTCCCGCCTTTTGCCCGCAGAAAACCCGGTTCTATGCACCTTGAATGATGGCGATACCCACGGCCTTGCCGCACAACTTGGCACCACCCGGTCCGCCGCCGCGGTCGAGGCATGGGTCGATCATATCGAAAACGCAATAATTGCGATTGGCAATGCACCAACGGCGCTGTTCCATCTGCTGGAAGCCATTCATCAGGGCCGCCTGCCCAAACCCGCAGCAATCATCGGCATGCCAGTCGGATTTGTCGGTGCGGCTGAAAGCAAGGATGCCCTGATCGAGCATGCCGGCGACATCCCCTTTGTCACCTTGCGCGGCCGGTTTGGCGGAAGTGCGGTGACGGCCGCCACCGTCAATGCGCTGGCGCGCCTGGCACGCGATGATGAAACGACACCTGATGGCACCCTTGATCGTAAAAAGGCCGGGCTGTCATGAATGAACAATCCCCGCTTAAGGGCCGCATCACAGTGATCGGCATTGGCGAAGACGGGTATGATGGCCTGTCGCCGCTGGCGCGCAAAATCATTGAAAATGCCACCATCATTTTCGGCGGCACCCGCCATATTGCCATGTTGCCCGGGTCCAACACCGCCACCCAAAACAAATGGATCACCCCGTTTGAAGCCAACCTGCCCCTGATCGAGGATTGCCTTGACCGGAACCCGGTGGTTCTGGCCAGTGGTGATCCGATGTATTTCGGGGTTGGCAATACGCTGATTAAATATTTCGGACACGAACCGATATATGCAATCCCGGCACCATCAAGCATTTCCCTGGCCGCATCACGTCTTGGTTGGGCCTTGGCGGAATGCGATGTGATCACCCTGCATGGTCGGGACCCCGAAACTTTACGGGCCTATTTGCGCCCGCATGGCAAGCTGATTGCGCTTAGTGCCGATGGGTCGACCCCGGCACTGGTCGCGGTCATGTTGTGCGAAGCCGGATTTGATCAAAGCCGCATGTCGGTTTGCGAACGCCTTGGCGGCCCGGAAGAACGGATTACCACCCAGACCGCCCGCACCTGGCAGTCAACCGCCACTTCCATGCCCGATGTCAAATCGGTCGATCCCTTAAATCTGATCATGATTGATCTTGAAGCGGGGCCCAAGGCACGACCGCTGCCAACCGGGCCGGGATTACCCGATGATGCGTTCATTCACGATGGCATGATCACCAAATCGGAAATCCGCGCCCAAACCCTTTCGTCCCTTGCACCCTTTGCCGGTGGTGTTTTGTGGGATTTGGGTGCGGGATGCGGTTCGGTTTCGATTGAATGGATGCGTATGCGCGGCAAGGCGGTTGCAATTGAACGCGATGCCGAACGCTGCGCAATGATCAAAAAGAATGCGCTTCGCCTTGGCGTACCGGGGCTTGTAATCGAACAAACGACAATTGAAGACGCACTTGCCTTCGCAGACCGACTGCCGCGCCCAGATGCTATTTTCATTGGCGGCGGCATTACCAGTCAGGGTTTGCTTGATGCCTGCTGGAAGCTGCTTCCAAGCCATGGGCGGCTGGTCGCCAACACGGTGACGCTGGAAGGCGAAGAACAATTATTACGATTCTATAATGAAAACGGTGGCACGTTGTCGCGCCTGTCGGTATCCCGACTTGTCCCGCGCGGCAGTTTCAAGGGATGGAGTAATCTTGCCCCTGTCACCCACTACCTCGGAGTAAAAGCATGAACCGTGCGGATAGCCCCGCATCAAAAGGGCTTCTGGTTGCCGGAACCGCCTATGGGCTTGGCATTGGACCGGGGGAACCCGATCTGATCACGCTTAAGGCCTATAACATCCTGCAACAGGCCGATGTGATTGCCTATCCTGCCCTTGAAGACGGTGTCAGTCTGGCCCGCCAGATCGTTGATCCCCATATTCCCGAAGGCCGGATTGAAATCGCCATCCGCATTGAAATGGGCAAGCCCGCCGATCCGGTCTATGACGCCGCCGCCATCGAAATTGGCAAACATCTGGCAGATGGCAAAACCGTTGCCGTACTGTGCGAAGGCGATCCGTTCTTCTATGGCAGCTTCATGTATCTGTTTGGCCGTTTGGCCGAGGCCGGATATCCGGTCAAAACCGTTCCGGGTGTCAGCTCCATGATGGCCTGCGCGGCCCAGCTTGGTGCGCCGCTTGCCGCCAAAAACGATGTTCTGCAAGTTATTCCCGGACCGCTTGATGCCGAACGCCTGCGCACCCAGCTTGCCAATACCGATGCTGCTGCCATCATCAAACTTGGCCGTCATTTCGCCAAGGTGCGCGATGTGATCAACGAGCTTGGCCTGACCGATCGGGCGCGCTACATCGAACGCGCCACCCTTGAAACGCAAAAAATGGTGCCGCTGGCTGATCTTCCGGCTGATGCCAAGGCACCCTATTTTTCCATGATCCTGATCCACCGTCGCGGAGACGCATGGCGATGACCGCCCATAACAGCTCGAACAGCCCGGCATTGCCGACCAATCCGATTGCCCCGATTGCGGTGATTTGCCTGACCCAGCGCGCCCTTCCGACCGCACGCAAAATCGCCAATAATCTTCAGGGCGCCAGCGTCCATGGCCTGCGCACCCGCGTGTCGGTCAAGGATGTCGATGTTGCCTTTGACGATACCATTGCGCATCTGCAACAAACTTTTTCATCCGATCATGTGATCATTGGCGTTTGCGCCGCAGGCATTCTGATCCGTGCCCTTGCCCCGCTTCTGGCTGGCAAGTGGCAGGATGCGGCTGTCATTGCCGTTGACGAAGCCGGGGATACCTTTATCCCGCTTTTGGGCGGCCATCATGGTGGTAACCGTCTTGCCCGCGATCTGGCCGAACGGCTTGGCAGCAAGGCCGCCATCACCACACCGGGCGACGCGATGCTGGGCCTTGCCCTTGATGAACCGCCAGCGGGCTGGAAACTGGGCACCCCCGAAACCGTCAAACAGGCCACCGCCGCCCTTTTGGCTGGCGCATCCGCCCGCATCGAAGTCGAAGCAGGTTCAAGCGCCTGGCTGACCAACAGCGCGATTGCCCAAAGCGAGGATGGCAGTGTTCTGATCACAGCCACCGCCCGCGAAGGGGCCGATGATGATGCAATCAGTGATAGCGCCGAAACCGCCATCACCTATCACCCGCCGGTCCTTGCCCTTGGTGTTGGCTGTGAACGCGGCTGTCCGGCTGATGATCTTTATGAGCTTGTCATGGAAACTCTGGCCGGTCAGTGTCTGAGCGCCAAGGCCATTGCCTGTGTCAGCTCGATTGATCTTAAAGCAGACGAAGCAGCGGTCCATGAACTGGCCCGCCGTCTTGGCGTTCCGGCCCGGTTCTTTGATGCCCCAACCCTTGAGGCCGAGGCAGATCGTCTTGTGACGCCCTCTGATGTTGTGTTTGCCGAAACCGGCTGTCACGGCGTTGCCGAGGGCGCGGCCCTTGCCACCGTCGGACCCAATGGCAAGCTGATCGTGCCAAAGCACAAGACCAAGAAATCCACCTGTGCCATTGCCCTGTCACAGGATGACATCACGCCCGATAATATCGGCAAGGCACAAGGCAAATTGTCGATTGTCGGCATCGGTCCGGGTCAGATCGGCTGGCGTAGCCCCGAGGCCACCGCCCTGATCGGCCGTGCGACCGATATTGTTGGCTATCAGATGTATCTTGATCTGCTGGGATCGCTGATTGATGGCAAGGATTGCCACCATTCCGATCTTGGTGCCGAAGAAGCCCGTGCGCGTCATGCCCTTGAACTGGCAGCAACCGGCAAGGATGTTGCCCTGATCGGATCGGGCGATGCGGGCATCTATGCCCTGGCGACCCTTGTGTTCGAGTTGCTTGATCGCGAAGATCGTGCAGACTGGAACCGGGTTGCGGTTCAGGTTTCCCCGGGTATTTCCGCCCTTCAGGCCGCGGCATCACGCATTGGCGCGCCGCTTGGTCATGATTTCTGCGCGATTTCGCTTTCAGATCTTTTGACCCCGCGTGACGATATCCTGCGCCGTCTCAAGGCTGCGGGCGAAGGTGACTTTGTTATTGCCTTCTATAACCCGGTCTCCAAACGCCGTCGGGATTTGCTGGCGGTTGCCCGCGATATCCTTCTGGAACATCGCCCGGCGGATACGCCTGTCGTTCTGGGCCGTCAGCTGGGCCGCCCGGACGAGGAAATCACGGTCGTTCCGCTTTCGAAACTTGAAGTCGATATGGTGGATATGCTGACCACGGTACTGGTCGGGTCAAGCAACAGCCGCCATATCACGCGTGGCGAGAATGAATGGGTCTACACCCCGCGCGGCTATGCCAAGAAGGGTCCTGATGCCGCCAAGGCGCCGGTTCACAGCAGTAACGATACTTCCAAAAACGACAAGGCAGAATAATGACTGTTCATTTTATTGGTGCCGGCCCCGGTGCCCCGGACCTGATCACCGTGCGCGGTTTGCGTCTGATTGAAAAATGCCCGGTCTGTCTTTATGCCGGATCACTGGTGCCCGAAGAAATCGTCACCGCCGCACCCGAAGGCGCACGCGTGATTGATACCGCCTCGATGCATCTGGATGAAATCATCGCCGAGATTGAAACCGCCCACGCCAAGGGTCAGGACGTGGCGCGTGTGCATTCCGGCGATCCGTCGATTTACGGGGCGATTGCCGAGCAAATCCGCCGTCTGGATGATCTTGGCATTCCCTATGACATCACGCCGGGTGTTTCGGCCTATGCGGCAACGGCTGCTGAAATCGGTGCAGAGCTGACCCTGCCCGATATTTCACAGACCGTGATTCTGACCCGTACGGCCATGCGGTCATCGGCAATGCCCGATGGCGAAAGTCTTGCCGAACTTGGCAAATCAAGCGCCACACTTGCGGTCCATCTGTCGATCAACAACCTTGCCAATGTGGTCCGCGACCTGACCCCGCATTACGGCGAAGAATGCCCGGTGGTGATTGCCTATCGCGCCACCTGGCCCGATCAGCAATATATCTTTGGCACCCTTGGCGATATCCGCGCCAAGGTCAAAGGAAGCGGCATCACCCGCACCGCCCTGATCATGGTGGGCGAAGTGTTCGGACGGAAGGATTTTACCGATTCCCGGCTTTATGCTGCCGACCATACCCATGTTTTGCGCCCGGCCAAGGCGTAATACCGACCGGGCGGATGCAAAGTCCGCCCGTTTTTTGTACAAACGCCCTATGCACCGAGTTTATTTTTTCAGCACAACAGTTTTTTGCCGAAAAATCTGTCATTTCAACCCTGAACATCCTTGACCACCACACCCCCGGACGCCTTTAATCAAAAGGTAAATAAGGGGAGTATGCATGTTCAACGAGATGACGATGGACGACCAGGTACGCGAACCTTATCGCGCACTGGTTGACTGGATGGAAGCAAACGGCCCCGAGGTCCTCGAACAGAAGCGCCTTGAAGCTGAAACTCTGTTTCGCAAAATCGGCATTACCTTTGCCGTCTATGGCGAAGGTGGTGACCCGGAACGGTTAATCCCGTTCGATCTGATCCCGCGCATTTTCACAGCAAGCGAATGGCGTAAACTTGATCGCGGCGTCAAACAGCGCGCACGTGCACTCAACACGTTCCTGTATGACGTCTATCACAATGCCGAAATCATCAAAGCCGGGATCATTCCCGCCGATCTGGTATTCAAAAACGACGCCTTTGAACCGGCCGTGATCGGCATCGATCCACCGCGCAAGGTTTACAGCCATATTGTCGGCGTCGATATTGTCCGTACCGGACCCGAAGATTTCTATGTGCTGGAGGATAACTGCCGGACCCCGTCAGGCGTTTCCTACATGCTTGAAAACCGCGAAATCATGATGCGGATGTTCCCGGAACTGTTCAAAAACCTGCGGATTGAGCCGGTTGAAAGCTATCCGGACATGTTGCTCAAGACGCTGAAAAGCATCGCACCGCCCAAATGTGACCGTGAACCCAATATTGTGGTTCTGACACCGGGCGCGATGAACAGCGCCTATTATGAACATTCCTTCCTTGCCGACCAGATGGGTGTTGAACTGGTCGAAGGTCAAGACCTGTTTGTGTCCGATGACCGCGTGTACATGCGCACCACCCGCGGCCCGGCCCGCGTTGATGTGATTTATCGCCGTATTGATGATGCCTATATCGATCCACTGTGCTTCCGCCCGGACTCGGTCCTTGGGGTTCCGGGACTGATGAACGTCTATCGGTCGGGCGGGGTCGCCATATGCTCGGCTCCGGGTGCCGGGGTCGCCGATGACAAGGCGGTTTATACCTATGTGCCCGATATGATCCGTTTCTATCTGGGACAGGAACCGATCCTTAATAACGTTCCGACCTGGAAATGCGGCAAGCCCGATGACATGAAATATGTTCTGGAACATCTGGGTGAACTGGTGGTCAAGGAAGTTCACGGTTCGGGCGGATATGGCATGCTGGTCGGACCGGCATCGACCAAAGCCGAACAGGCCGCCTATGCCGAACGCATCAAGGCCGATCCGGGTGATTTCATCGCCCAGCCGACTTTGGCGCTTTCAGCTTGCCCGACCTTTGTTGAAAGCGGCATCGCGCCGCGCCACGTTGATTTCCGGCCTTTCTGTCTTGTTGGCGATGACATTCGCCTGACACCGGGCGGTCTGACCCGTGTGGCATTGCGCGAAGGGTCACTTGTCGTGAACTCGTCACAGGGTGGCGGGGTCAAGGACACCTGGATCATGAGCGATTAACAAGGGAAAGGGTTGAAAGATGCTTAGTCGTACCGCAGACAACCTTTTCTGGCTGTCGAGATATGTTGAACGGGCCGAAAACATGGCCCGCCTGATGGAAATGGGCTATCGCATGGCGCTGATGCCCGCTGTGGGCAATGGTAACCGGTCGGAATGGGAATCTGTCCTTTCTGCTTCGGGCTGCCATGCAGGGTATGATCCCGATGCCCCGTTGCGTCAGGAAGAAGTTGCCAATTTCCTGATTTTCAATCGGGATAATCCGTCTTCGATCATCAATTGTTTTGAATATGCACGCGCCAATGCACGCGCAATGCGTACCGCGATTACCGCAGAAATGTGGGAAGCACTGAACAATGCCCTGATGGAGCTTCGCCGTCCGTCGATGCACAATCTGGCCAAGAACGAGCTGCCGGAATTCATCGACTGGGTGAAAAAACAGGGATCTTTGTTCCGCGGGGCAACCGATTCGACCATTCTGCGCAATGACGGATATGATTTTATCCGTCTGGGCACCTTCATCGAACGGGCCGATAACACCGCCCGGCTTCTGGACGTTAAGTATTACGTGCTGTTACCGGAAACCAGCATGGTCGGCGACGGTGTGGATAACTATCAATGGACCACAGTATTGCGTGCGGCATCGTCGCTACGTGCCTTCCACTGGGTTTATCGCGATGATTATTCACCACACCGGATCGCGCATTTCCTGATTCTTAATCCGTTCAGCCCCCGGTCCCTTGCCCATTGCGCCGAACAGATCACTCAACATCTTGAACGACTGGCGCGCCATTACGGCCAACGCCATGACGTGCACGGGCAGGCGGTCGAGATGTATTCGCTTTTGACGCAAAGTGCGATGGACGAGATTTTCTCGAACGGGTTGCACGAATTCCTCAATGATTTTCAGGCCCGCAATGGCGCACTTTCGAACGCGATTGCCGAAGCCTATTATTTCGGGGGGCAATGACATGCGCCTGACAGTCGAACACAGAACCCATTACCGCTATGAAATGCCCGCACGTCACGTTGTGCAAAGCCTTAAGCTGACCCCGGCACAGTTCGAGGGTCAGAAAATCCTGAACTGGTCGATCACCGCCGAGGGCTGTGTGATCGGGGCGGAGTTCACCGATGGCAATGGCGACGTCATCAGCACGCTGACGGCGGGTGGGCCAGTCGATGCCATTGAAATCGTCGTGCGGGGCGAGGTTGAGACAATCGATACAGCCGGCGTCCTTCGCGGACACAAGGAACGGGCCTTTCCGGCCATTTTCCTGCGTACAACACCCATGACCAAATCAAGTGCCGCCATCCGCAAACTGGCTGACAAGGTCGCGAAAAAAACCAAGGATGTATCACTCCTTGATCGTGCCCATGCACTGTCTGGGGCGGTATCGGATGCCATCGAATATGCACCTGGCACCACCCATGTCCACACCACGGCCGCCGATGCACTGGCCGATGGCAAGGGCGTTTGTCAGGATCACGCCCATGTTCTGATTTCGGCGGCCCGTCATCTGGGCATCCCGGCACGATATGTGTCGGGATATTTGTTTGCCGATCAGGATGGCAAACCGCACGAAGCATCCCATGCCTGGGCCGAACTGTATCTGCCTGACTTTGGCTGGGTCGGATTTGATCCGGCCAACCGGTGTTGCCCGACCGATTATTATATTCGTCTCGGGGCTGGACTTGACGGGCAGGTAGCAACACCTATCAGGGGTGTACATACTGGTGGCGCGAACGAAAATTTGGATGTAACAGTCGTGATCGCGCAATCACAACAATAGCCGGACCAAGACGAAAAATGACCTATTGTGTCGGTTTGATGCTGAACGACGGGATGGTGTTCCTGTCCGATACGCGGACCAATGCGGGCCTTGATAACATTTCGCGTTATCGCAAGATGTTCACCTGGGAAGTGCCCGGTGATCGTGCAATTGTTGCCTTGTCTGCGGGAAACCTTGCCATCACCCAGGCCGTGATGAGCACCCTTTACGAGGCCATCGACGATCCTGAAACCGAACCGGGCAACTGTATCCTGAGTGCGCCCAGCATGTTCCGCGTTGCCGAACTGTTTGGCGAAGCCATGCAAAAGGTTCAGAACAAATATCACGACACGCTTGAACAGCATCACGAAAGCAGTGCTGCCTCGATCATGGTCGGCGGACAACGCAAAGGCGGGGAACAACGCCTGTTTCTGGTCTATGCGGCAGGCAACTTTATCGAAGCCACCACCGATACCCCGTATCTGCAGATCGGCGAACATAAATACGGCAAACCGATCCTTGATCGTGTCATCAGCCCCGACACCCCGATTCAGGACGGGGTAAAGGCCGTTTTGCTGTCGATGGATTCAACATTGCGGTCCAACCTGTCGGTTGGAATGCCGCTTGATCTTGCGGTATTGCCTGATGACAAATGCGCGTTTTCCGAACTGCGCCGGATCGAGGCCGATGACAAGGGATTCCGCGCCCTTTCCGATGCATGGTCAAATGCATTGCGCGATGCCTTTGCCGATATGCCCGACGAACATTGCGATCTTGCAGCCGAGTAATTGATCGGAAATCACCCGATCCAAATATCAAAGCCGGTCCTTTTCAGGGCCGGCTTTTGTTTTGGACCACCATCAGCTTACCGGTCCTGATGCAAGGACCCCTCGACACGGGCCAGATGCGTATGATGGCTTTGATGGCGATGGGTCAAAAGGCGATAGACCCAGACCTTGATAAAGCCAGCCGCAACAAACCAGCACAAGGCATACCCCCACACGACAAGCGCGTGATACCAGCCGATTGGCGGTACGAACCAGCCATAAACCGCCGCCAGAGTCCCGATGATCTGTGTGATTTCGGTGGCAATAAAAAGCTTCATCCCCGGATAGGGCTTTTGCCAGAAAAACCCCTTGTGACGGGTCAGATAAATCGTCAGATGCCCCGCCACCAGAAGTTTGAGAAACACCAGCGTCTGAACCTGTTCGGGTGGCAGGTGCAGCCAAGTTTCCGAAACCCAAAGCAATGTGAAAGACGAAACCACCCCGATCCCGCCCAGAAGGGACGCCATGGTCAGGGTATTGCCCATATTCCATCGCACCGGTTTTTCGGCAACATCGGCATTGTCATAGGCAATCATCATGATCGGAAAATCATTCAGAAGCGCCAGCAACACGATCATCACCGCTGTTACCGGATAAAAATCAAATACCAGGATCGAGATGGTCATAAACAGCAATACCCGGATCGTTTCCGAAATCCGGAAGGTCGCATAACTGCCCATCCGTTCGAAAATGCGTCGGGATTCTTCAACTGCACTGGTAATCACAGAAATGCCTGGCGCGGTCAGAACAAGATCGGCCGCCGCACGTGCTGCGTCCGTGGCGTTGGAAACCGCAATCCCGATATCTGCCTGTTTAAGCGCCGGGGCGTCATTCACCCCGTCACCGGTCATCCCGACGATATGTCCGCGATCCTGAAACTGCCGGACAATTGCGTATTTATGTTCGGGAAAGACCCGGGCGAAACCATCCGCCTGTTCAATCGCCATCGGATCGCGGGGCTGATTATTGCGATCAAATGCCGCATCGGCGGGAAGAATGTTTTGTCCCAATCCAAGTTGCCCGGCAACTTCACGTCCGATGGCCTCGTGGTCACCGGTGATCATGCGGATATCAACGCCCTTGGTGCGCAATTCGGCAATCGTTGATGCCGCATCCTCGCGTGGCGGATCAAAAAGCGGCAGCAATCCCAAAAATCGCCAGTGACCATTGCCATCAGAACTGGCGACACCCAGTGCGCGATAACCATGTGACGCCATGATGTTGATTTCCGCCATCACACGCGAATATTGCGCCACACTTTCAATGTCGGATGCCTCGTCACCGCACAGCAGAGTCAAAACCGCCTGTGGTGCGCCCTTGGCCACGCTGAACGTTTTGCCATCATGGATGATATCGGCCTCGGCCCGTTTGCGAACCGGGTCAAACTGTCGGAAATTGACCATGTCATAACCGGCAAGTGCCCCACCATCGCCTAGCGTCTTGAACACGGCGGCATCAATCGGATCGTGGCTGTCTTTTTCAGATGCCAGCGCACTTGCCAGCATCAATTCATGTTCATCCACCGCATCAATCAGAACCGGGGTACCAACTGTCAGAAGATTTTGCGTCAGAGTTCCGGTTTTGTCCGAACACAGGATATCCATGCCCGCCAGTTCCTCGATCGAGACCAGCCGCGAGACAATTGCCTTGATGCGCGCAAGCTTTTCCGCACCGACGGCAAGCGTGACCGACATGACCGCCGGCAAGGCAACCGGAATGGCCGCCACCGCAAGGATCAAGGCAAACAGAACCGTTTCCATGAACGGATCCCCGCGATAAAGCGCCACCGTCATGATCAAGGCAATCAGACCAAGGGTCACAAGGATCAGGAAATTACCGATGCGCAATACCGCCCGCTGAAAATGCGATTGCTTGCCTGCACGCTGCACCAGACTGGCAGTCCGGCCAAGATAGGTTCCCATACCGGTCGCGGTAACAATCCCGGTCATCTGGCCTTGTCGGGCGACAGAGCCGGAATACACCTCGTCCCCGGTCTTTTTATCAAGTGCCAAGGACTCGCCCGTCAGGGCGGACTGATCAACGCGCAAATAGTCCCCGCCCAGAAGCTTGGCATCAGCAGGAATGATATCACCAAGTTTGATGCGGATAATGTCACCGGGCACCAGTTCCTGTGCTGCAAGGTCGGCCCACTTGCCATCGCGCAACACCCGCGATGTTGGTGCAAGACGCTGTTTAAGCGCGGCAATGGCGTTATCGGCCTTGAATTCCTGCCAGAACCCGACCCCGGCATTCAAAAGCAGCATAACGATAATGATTGTAAAATCGGACCAGTGCTGCACAACGGCGGAAAGAATGGCCGCCACTTCAATCATCCACGGGATCGGCCCCCAGAAGAATGAAAGAAGCTTTTTCCAAACGCCGTTTTTGTCCTCGGCAAGGCGATTTTCGCCAAATCTTTGCAGACGCAAAGTGACTTCTGCCGAACTCAGCCCGACGGCCGGATCGGTTGAAAGCAACGATTGCTCGACAATATTGGGATCAGTTGCAGCCGTCTTTTTCATGACATTCGCATCCCGGATGTGGGTAAGGGAATTTACATCCGTTCTACGCTTCGCTGCAGCGCACAACATTGCGACACATCAATCTTGTCGACAAATTGATCCGGTCAAATTATCTATAAAATCATGACACAAAAGACCGACACCACCGTTACCGGGCGGATCACCCGCACCCTTGCCGATCGCATCATTGCCGGTGAAATTGCACCGGGCACCAAGCTGCGTCAGGATCACTTTGCCGAGGAATTTGGCGCAAGCCACGTCCCCGTCCGCGAAGCATTCCGCAGGCTCGAGGCCCAGGGTCTTGTTGTCAGCGAACCTAGGCGGGGTGTCCGGGTGGCAAGCTTTGATATCGCCGAGGTCCGCGAAGTTGCGGAAATGCGTGCATCGCTTGAAGTCCTTGCCCTGCGCCATGCGGCCCCGCATCTGACCAGCGCGATCCTTGATACCGCCGAGGACATCAACCGTGCCGGTGAAAACGCCAAGGATGTGCGTGAATGGGAAGACGCCAACAAGGCGTTTCATCGCATCATTCTTGAACCGTGTAACATGCCGCGCCTGATGGCCAGCATCGATGATCTTCATGCCGCCAGTGCACGTTTCCTGTTTTCCGGTTTCCGGATGGAATGGGAAGCCCCGACCGATCAGGACCACCGCGCCATTCTGCGGGCCCTGCGTGAACACCAGTTTGATGTTGCTGCCGCGACCCTTGCCCGCCACGTAAAATGGATCGGCACCAAGCCCGGTAAAAACAGTCGAAAACTGTCCGCGCTCTGATCAAAAATCCGAATTTTCTGGTCTGATGATTGGTGGCTGAAAGCCAAAGGCATCAGTCATGGCATCTTCACGCCTATAATTTCCAATTTTATAGATAATTTTTATTGTTTATTTTCATTACTCTATGAAACTTCTGGCATAATTTTCTGACAATTATCCTGATTTGATGTTTTTTGGATTGATTTCACGACCGGATGGCGGCGTAATTAATAGATCAGATTCATTTTTATAGATAATTTGAAAACAACATCAGAGGAACACGTCATCATGGCCCATCCCCCCACCCCGGACAGTTCGACCGCAATCCATAATCCGGCCATCAAGCTTGCCAAAAGCGGTCTGCTGATTCTGGCCGGTGTTGCTGTGATTACCGCCAGTGCAAAGATCACGGTTCCGTTCTGGCCGGTCCCCATGACCCTGCAAACCATGGCGATCATGGCCATTGCAGTTGCCAGCGGACCGCGCATGGCACTTGCCATCATGCTGGCCTATCTTGGTGCCGGTGCAATGGGCTTGCCGGTCTTTGCCGGAACACCGGAACGCGGGATCGGGATTGCCTATATGATGGGTCCGACCGGCGGCTATCTTGCCGGTTACCTCATTAGCGCCGGACTGGTCGGCGCCCTTGCACAGGGTCGTGGTGCATTTGGGCGGTTCATCGTCATGATGGGCGGCATGATACCGGTTTACCTTCTGGGTCTGGCGGGGCTTTCGTCCTTTGTGCCGTCCGAGCAGGTCCTTGCCCTTGGTTTCACGCCCTTCATTCTGGGCGACACCATCAAGATCGCACTGGTCGCCTTTGGTTTTGCGGCGGTAAACCGCCTTAAATCCCGTCATGCAGTGGCCTGATCAGATGACAGTCCCGCATCCTGAAATGACGCAACACGACACACCCGTGACCAGCCGGGGGTCGGCTGCCGATAACACCATTCGCCATGACTGGACCGTCGAGGAGATCGAGGCGATCTATCGCAGTCCGCTTCTTGATCTTGTCGGGCGCGCCAATGCTGTGCATCGCGCCCATCACGATCCGTCACGCGTGCAAAAGGCCAGCCTGCTTTCGATCAAGACCGGCGGCTGCCCCGAAGATTGCGCCTATTGCCCGCAATCAGCCCACCACCGCGAGGTCAAACTTGGCAAGGAACAGCTTCTTGATCCGGTATCGGTCATTGCAATGGCCAAACGCGCCCAGGATGCCGGGGCGGACCGGTTCTGCATGGGGGCCGCTTGGCGTCGGGTGCGTGACGGGGCGGCGTTTGACGCGGTTCTTGAAATGGTGCGTGGGGTTGATGAACTGGGAATGGAGGCCTGCGTCACCCTTGGCATGCTTGAACCCCATCATGCCAAGCAGCTTAAGGACGCCGGACTGACCGCCTATAACCATAATCTTGATACCAGCCCGGAATTCTACGGGAAAATCATCACCACCCGCACCTATCAGGACCGGCTTGATACGCTGGCTTCCGTCCGGTCACACGGTATTGATCTTTGCTGTGGCGGGATCATTGGCATGGGCGAAACCATCCGTGACCGGGCTTCGATGCTTGCAGTTTTGGCGGGATTTGATCCCCATCCGGAAAGTGTGCCGATCAATGCGCTGGTGCCGGTGGCCGGAACACCACTTGCCGGGTGCGGGCCGATTGATCCGCTGGAACTGGTCCGCATGGTGGCAACGGCCCGCATTACCATGCCCAAATCCATGGTGCGCCTGTCAGCCGGACGCACGGATCTGAACCGCGAAGCGCAGATCATGTGCCTGATGGCCGGGGCCAATTCAGTGTTTTACGGCGAAAAACTTTTGACCACGCCAAACCCGGAAGAGAACAGCGACAGCGCCCTGTTTGCCGCCCTTGGCCCGATTGCAGCCTGAGAACCGGTAAAAGTTCAACCCCCGAACCCGTGCCGCCCGCACGGGTTTAACTGGCGAAGCTCTCTATCCGTTGGGAGCTTCGCCATTTCTGTTAGCGAAATGCTTTGCCGAAATGGCCTAGTTGGCCTGTGCTGTTTCCTGCGGCTGATAGATAAAGCCATGCGCCGGGTAGACACTGCCAAAGGTGCCCTTGGTGTTCATCATGCGAACTTCGGACCAGTCATTGTTTGGCGAGACATCGACTACCGGCTGACGGTAATGGACCTTGCCACGGGTGCGTGAATCACTGCCCCAATTGGCGTGATTGACAAGAATTTTGCGGCTATCAAGGATCGCCGATACCACGGCAACATGGCCAAGCTTCAGGCGCGAAGTTTTGCGCAGCGCCAGAACCGATCCGACTTGCGGGCGGTTACCACGCTGGAAGTTCTGTTTGCCGGCCTGCGCCCACCAGGTCCATGCATCGCCATAAATCTCGATACCAGAGACTTGCCGTGCATAAGGAACGCATTGCAGGAATTTGTTGGTCGGCGGAAAGGCATTCAAACGCGAGCTTGGCACATCAACGCTGGCAAGCGTTGTCAGTGTATCACTTGGCATCGGACCGGTAGACTGGGTTGCGGAATTGCCCGTGCTAAAACACGCGGAAAGCACCAAACATAGTCCAACAATTCCCAAAAACCGCATCTGAATTTTCCCCAAATGACCTGCGTTTGTCCACCATAGGCGGACATGCCTTAATAATCCTTTACCGCACTGCATCCGAAGCAGATGCAGAACGCCGACCAATCGCGCCAATGCGATATAGCCGCCACAACCCGACAAAGGCCGCACACAGGATCAAGGCACCCGATCCACGCGCCGTATATTGAATGTTGCCAGCTTCGGATATAGCACCAAGCATCGCCCCGCCAAGGGCCATTCCGCCGAAACTTGTCGCACTCCAGAAACTCATCACCCGCCCACGCAGTTTGTTATCCACCGTCAATTGCAGGGCGGTTTGCGATCCAACCCCGACCGCAGTCAATCCGAACCCGGTCAGTGCAACCAGAACAACCGCAAGCTCGTACCAGGGCGCAAAACCAAGCCCGAACATGCCAGTTGCAGCCGCAAAGGCACCGACAATGGTAATGCGTTGAAAATCCGCGGCATTCGATTTGACCCGCGACAGCATAAAGGTCGATGCCACCGCACCAATTCCCCCGGCCGATGCCATCATGCCAAGCCCGGTGACACCGCGCTCATACACTGCCTCGGCAAAGACCGGCATCAGTTCGATCATGCCGGTCCCGACAAGAGAAACAAAGCATGACAGCGCTAACACGGACCGAATCATCGGGTGGGTTATCGCATAACTTGCCCCATCAACAAGGGCCGCCCAGATGCGTCTGCTTTTGGCATCGGGGGCGCGTTCCTGATGAATGGTCACAACCGAGATGACAAACACCATCGGCAGATAACTGATGGCATTGAGCATAAAGGCCGTGCCCGTGCCCCATGTGGCAATCACCACCCCGCCAACCGCCGGCCCAACAAGACGCGAGATATTGAAATTCATCGCCGCATAGGCAACAGCACGGCTCATAAATTCGCGCTGAACAATGACCGGAACCAATGACAGCCGGATCGGAGTCATCGCACTGCCCAAAATGCCCATGCTGCCCGCAAGGATCACCATCCAGGGAAGCGTCATCATCCCTGCATAGGACAATCCCATCAAAAAGAACGATACACCGGCCTGCGCAAGATTAAGCGCCATTGCTGTCCGGCGCAGATCAACCCGATCGGCCATAACCCCGAAAATCGGCCCCAGGAAAAAGGCCGGGGCGAAATTCAGGGCTGCGATCAACCCGGTCCAGAAGGCCGATCCGGTCAGTGACCATGCCAGCCAGGACATGGCAATTTTCTGAATCCACAAACCCTGTGTCGTGATGCATTGCCCAACCAGAAACAGCACAAAGTTGCGGTCCGAAAAGATCGAACGCGGAGGCGCAGATGGCACCGCAGGGTTTTCGGGCAAGTCGGGCGTTTGCGGATCGGGGGCGGCTGTTGGCACGGGGACTCCGGGTAAAGTCAGGGCGGAATTTGTCCATCAATCTGCCGGGGCAAACAGCGATGAAACGAAGGGCACAGATGATGTCAGGCAGGTCACTATGTATAGAAAAGAGATAGGTGCTTGGCATTAATTCTTCGCAAATTACTTGTACCATACCTTCCAATGGCACGGATAAAGACACATATCTCAATCGGGGAAACCTTCGGCACAGAACCGATAAAACGTCCTTGAAACCATGGCCTTAGGCCAAACCGGGTATCGCATTCCATGACCAATGAATTCCGCGATATCGAACGTGAAAAGTTCGCGATCAATGCCAAAACGTGCGAATGGACCATTCGTGCGATGACCGCCCTTCGTGCCAATATTGATATAAATATCAAGATGCACGGACCGCGCGACCATCTTGCGCAGGGTGACATTTTCATGTTCAACCACTTTGCCCGGTTTGAAACCTTTATCCCGCAATTCCTGATCGCACTTGAAACCGGGGTCTATTGCCGATCCATCGCATCGGGCGAGTTTTTCGTTCAGGACAACAGCTTTTCACGTTACCTGCGCGCCCTTGGCGGCGTGCCCAATGACTATGAACGCCTGTTGCCCTTTCTGGCCGAGGAAATCTTGCGGGGTGGCAAGGTCGTGGTGTTCCCCGAAGGCGGCATGGTCAAGGATCGCCGGGTTCTGTCCGATGATCGCCCGCATCCCAAACGCCCGGATTACAGTATCTATTCCCGCTCCGCCGATACCAGACGTGCCCATCACACCGGGGCGGCGCTGCTTGGCCTTTGCATTGACGGGTTCAAGATCGGGCTTTCAACCCTGATTGAAAAGGGACAGCGCGATGAACTTGCGCGCTGGGCCAATATTCTGGAACGCGACGAAGACGACCTTCGTGCGACCCTTGCCAAGCCGACATTGATGTTCCCGGCCAATATCACGTTTCATCCGCTGCGCGTTGACCAGAACCTTTTGGCGCGGGCAGCTGATATGTTCACAGGCGGGCTTAGCCCCAAGATGGCCGAAGAACTTATCATTGAAGGCAATCTGATGTTCAAGAAGACCGATATGGACATCCGCCTTGGTGATCCGGTTGATCCGCGCATGCAATTTAACTGGCTTGATCGCAGGATGCTGGCCCGTCGTGTTGCACAGGCAGACTGCATTGATGATCTGTTCACACCCGCGCGTGACCTTGAAAAAATCACCGACCGGGTCACGCAATATTCCCTGACCCGTCACATCAGGCCGCTGCGCGATCATTGTATGGCGGTGATGTATTCCAATCTGACGATCAATGTCAGCCATCTGGCATCGCGGCTGATCATGATGTGGTTGGCTGATGGTGTCACCGAGGTCGATATCAGCCATTTCGACCGCACCCTTTATCTTGCCATCAAGAATATCCAGCAGGCCGAAGATGTGCATTTGCATCGGGGCATGAAAAACCCGGCCGATTACATCGGCATTTTTGAACTGAACTGTCCGCAAATCAGGTTCTTTATCGACAGTGCTGTTCAGCTTGGCCTGATTGAACGCCGGGACAGCAAATATTGCTTCTTGCCGAAATTACAGGAACAGGCCGGTTTTGATCAGATCCGCATGGACAATCCGATCATGGTCTATGCCAATGAAATGGCACCAATTCATGCTGCCTGGCAGGCACTTGAACGCGCACGGGTCGAGGTCGATCATCTAAGCCCGATTGATATCGCCCGGCGTCGCTTTGACGACGAAGTTCGCGCCTGGTCATGGAATCGCGCAAAATTCAAAGACCCGAAATACGATGCGATTAATGAACAGGAAACCGCAACGGCCGATAGCCGCCCCTATCTGATGTTGCCCAACGGGCAAACGCGCTTTGCATGCGGTGTGTTACTGGTGCACGGTTTTTTGGCATCCCCGGCCGAGCTGCATGAGCTTGGTGAAAAGCTTTCAGCACTTGGCTATGCGGTGATGGGTGTTCGACTGGCAGGGCATGGGACATCCCCCCACGAGTTGCAGAAACGCAAATGGACGGACTGGCTGGCATCGGTCCGGCGCGGTTATGAGATTCTGGAACCATTTTGTGAACAGGTGATTATTGTCGGATTTTCGACCGGCGGGGCGCTTTCGGCCATTCTTGCAGCTGACAAACCCGAAAAACTTGCCGGGCTGGTTCTGGCGGGAACGCCACTTAAATTCCGCAATAAAAACCTGATGTTTGTGCCACTGCTATACGGGGCAAACAAACTGATGGGCTGGATGCCATCCGCACAGGAATTGCTCAGCTTCCGGCCAAACGAATCCGAACATCCCGACATCAATTACCGCAACATCCCGATTGGCGGCCTTCACCAGTTGCGCCAAGCCGTTGCCGAAATGCAGCGCCGCTTGCCCGATCTTGAATGCCCGACCCTGATCCTTCAGGGCGACGGCGATCAGGTGGTTGATCCGGCAAGTGCCAGCATGATCCGCCGGATTGCCAATAGCGTCGAGGAAATCGACGTTCAGATGATCAAATCTACCCGCCACGGCATCGTGAACGAAGATATTGACGACACCCATGGCCGCATCATCAATTTCATCGGCGATCATTGTCGCGCCGACCTGATCGAGCCCAGCGCCATTCCCGCCGAATAGCCTGTTACATTCGGACGTGCGTCGCAGCTATCCCGGAACTGCCGGAATGACCCGACGCAGATCAGGTTGATCATGGATAAAGGTCAGCTGGATCGTTGCGGGCAGCTCTGTCAAAAAGACGGGATCAGTCGTCATTGATTGTGTGCCCCCGACGCATTCGACTGCAATGTCACAGCCACGAAGGAAGGCACAAAAGGCGTCACATTGACGACCATCCATCACAAAGCGAATGGTGGCCATCTTGTTGGAATAGAACTGACTGTCTTCGATCCAGCCATGCGCCTTGCTGATCGCCTGTTCGACCAGCTCCATCACATGGTGTCTATCCTGACGGGTGATTGCCTGAAAACTGATTGGTTTTGGGCGCATTCATACCCCCTTTAGGGTCATCTTCCGGTGAAATGCACCGGCATGACCCACAATCCGGCCTACTGGAAGTCATAGCTTAAACCCGGCCATGCCGTGCAACAAGCTTGACGTCGATCTGATCATTACATAGTTTGGATCCATGGATACAAACATGATTACCCAAACCCTTCAAAACGATATTCAATCGGGGTTGCTTACCCCCGGTACCGTCCTGAAACAGGAAGAACTGGCCGCACGGTTTGGCGTTTCGCGCCAACCGATCCGCCATGCCCTGGAACGACTGCGCGCGTCCGGCCTTCTGGAAAAACGCCCGGACAGAAGCCTTGCGGTGACCGGGCTGATGGCCCGCGACGTCAAGGAGCTGGCGCAAATTCGCATCGCCCTTGAAACCACGGCGCTGACACTTTCTGCACCAAATCTTGATGCCAGTGCGCTGCGCAAGGCCCGCCGGCTTAACGAGGACCTGTTTGAAGAAGAAAACCCGGAAATCTTGGCCGAACTCGATCGCGACTTTCACCAGACGCTGTATGGGGCCTGCGGCAATGAACGCCTGCTTAAAATGATTGCTAATCTGCGCAACGAGGCCAGACGGGCCTATGCCCTGCAACCGATCGGATCGCGCCCGCGCAGTGCCTTTTACGACGAACACGCGCAAATCCTTGCCGCCCTGACAGAACAGGATGTCCAGACTGCATGTGATGTCCTTGCCACCCACATCGGGGTTACTGCCGGAACCCTGATCCCGATTGACCAGAACTGAGCCACCAGTCCCCAACCCTGATCAAATGCAGGAGCCCCGCATGAGCAGCTTTGGCGCAAATGTTATCTGGCATCGCCAGGAATCTGAAAAATTCACCGATCGGCGTTATTCGCGCGGCCATGCCTGGCAGTTTGATGGCGGAGTCGAAGTTCCGGCATCCTCGTCGCCGCATGTGGTACCAATACCCTATTCGATTGCGGAAAATGTCGACCCGGAAGAAGCATTCGTCGCATCACTTTCGAGCTGCCACATGCTGTTCTTTTTACATTTCGCGTCCGATGCCGGACTGGTGATCGATCATTATGATGATGCCGCGACCGGCGTGATGGAAACGGTTGACGGCAAAACCAGAATCACCAAGGTCACCCTGCGCCCCAAGGTGACCTATGGCGGGCAGGGCCCGGATATTGATCTTGAAGATGAACTTCATCACCGCGCCCATGAGGCATGCTTTCTGGCCAATTCGGTAACGACCGAAGTCGTGACCGAACCGGTTCGATAAGCCCAAAGTGCGACAGCCGCCTAGCTTAAAGGCGGCTTTTGCGCGCAAATGGCGTAACGGTGCTGCGCCCCGCGTTCCAGCCCCTTGGCGAAGCTGATATGTTTCTTTTGGGCGCTGTGAATCTGCTTCAGGTCAAAATCGACTGCAATCGGATCAAAGCCGACCTTTTCCAGCATCAGGGCAACTTCGTCCGCCCGCGCACCGTTGGAAAAATGCACCCGTGCCAGAATATCGCGATGGGTCTGCATATGGGCAACCGGTTCCACCGGTTTGCGCAAGCCAATGGATTCAAGGAAGCCCGCCATCACCTTGTTGAATTTGGTCGCCCAGGTTGGCGAGACAAAATCCCCGTCCACCACCAGAAGCTTCCCGCCCGGTTTCAGAACCCGGAACCATTCGGCAAATGCCGCCGCCGGATCGACCAGCGTCCAGACCAGATGCCGGGTGATGATCACATCATAGCTGTTATCATCTTCAAGGGTACGTTCCGCATCCCCCAGCAAGAACCGGATGTTTGATCCGCGCAGTTTTGATTTTGCACGCGCCTTTTCAAGCATCGCCTCGGACCAGTCCATACCGGTGACCGCAAAACCAAGATCATGCATCAGATGACTGATGACACCGGTACCACTGGCCAGATCAAGCGCCTGACGGCCTTCACCCTTGCCAAAATGACGTTCAAGCAGCGCATGCCACGCACTGCGTTCAGACTCGGAAAAAATCTCGTGACCCGGCTGTTCATCAAACGTTGCCGCGCGCATTGACCAGTATTCCTTGATCTCGTCGCGCAGATTGTAGTTGCTGGCCTGATTCATAATCGCGGTGCTCTCTCTGGCGTTTCGCGGCTTAAACCTGCGGTTCATATCGATATTTGACCAGTCCCTATGATCAAAAAGGATAATGAATTGCATTTTCATTGCGAAACATATTGATTTGCATTCTCATTAACTGATAATTCCGTCGTCAGGCAATCCTTAAATGAGGGAACGGGAATGAAATTGTTGGGTGCATTTGCAGCACTGACCATGCTGGTCGCGGGGACCGCTCAGGCTGCGAATTCGGTCAAGGTAACCGATGTTACCGGCCGGGAAGTTTCGATCAATCTGCCGGTCGAACGGGTGATCCTTGGCGAAGGCCGCCTGATCTATGGTCTGGCCACGCTCGATAGCAAAGATCCGTTTGCGCGTGTCGTTGGCTGGAAAGACGATCTGAAAAAAGCCGATCCGCAGACCTATGACATCTATGCTGCGAAATATCCGCGCATTGATGATATCCCGACCTTTGGCGGCATGAAGGACGGCACCTTTGACGTCGAACAGGCCATTTCGCTGAAGCCTGATGTTGTCATCATGAACCTTGAAGCCAAGGGCGCCACAGAAGATGGCGGTTATGACGACAAACTGGCCGCTGTTGGTATTCCGCTGGTCTATATCGACTTCCGCGAAGCACCGATGAAAAACACCGACACCAGCATGAAAATCCTTGGTCAGCTGACCGGCAAGGAAGACCGTGCAGCAGAATTCATCAAGTTCCGTACCGACAGCATCAAGCGCGTCACCGATCGCATTGCCAAGGAAAACCCGGCAAAACCGCAGGTCTTTATTGAACGCGCTGCCGGTTATTCCGATGAATGCTGCATGTCCTTTGGCAATGAAAACTTCGGCACCATGGTTGAAATGGCCGGTGGCGTAAACATTGCCGCCGCAATCATTCCGGGCACCTTTGGCACCATCAACCCCGAGCAGGTCGTCGCATCCAACCCCGATCAGTTTGTTGCCACCGGTGCAAGCTGGGAAGCCTATTCCCCGGGCGGTGCATGGGTTGGCCTTGGCCCGGATGCCGATATGGTTGAAGCCCGTCGCAAGCTGGTGGGTCTTTTGGAACGCCCGGCATTTACCGGCGTAAAGGCTGTTGAAAACGGTCAGGTCCATGCTGTTTGGCACCAGTTCTATAACAGCCCGTACCAGTTTGTTGTCATCGAACAGCTGGCGAAATGGTTCCACCCGGACCTGTTTACCGACATCGATCCGGAAGCAACCTTCAAGGAACTGCATGCACGGTTCCTGCCGCTGGATTACCAGCCGGGCTATTTCATCTCGATCAGCGATAGCGTCACGAATTAATGTCGACCAATCAAATCAGTATCGAAGCCGGGAGCGCGCATTACAAAGCGCGCTCCTTGCGTCGTTTTATGATCCTGCTCGCGATGGGCGGGGCTTTGTTTTTGTCCTTTGCCATTGATCTGGCGACCGGACCTGCGAACTATCCGCTCAGCGATGTGATCGCCACATTGCTTGATCCCTGGTCGGCCAGCGATCAGATGCGGGTTGTCATCTGGGAAATCCGGATGCCGATTGCCCTGATGGCGCTGACCGTCGGTGCGGCCCTGTCGACGGCAGGTGCCCAGATGCAAACCATTCTTGCCAATCCGCTCGCCAGCCCCTTTACACTTGGCATTTCGGCTGCCGCCGGTTTTGGCGCGGCACTGGCACTGGTTCTGGGTGTGGCTTTGCTGCCGGCTTTTGTTGATTTCATCATTCCGATCAATGCCTTTGTTATGGCGATGGCAACGGCCCTGATCATTCATTTCTTTAGCCGCATGCGTGGCGTTACGGTGGAAACCATCGTTCTTTTGGGCATTGCGCTGGTCTTTACCTTCAACGCGCTTCTGGCTTTGCTGCAATATCTTGCCAGCGAACAGGCCCTTGCCGCGGTTGTATTCTGGACCATGGGCAGTCTGGTCAAGGCGACCTGGACCAAGGTGGCGGTTACCGCCATTGCCGTGGCCATCGCTTTGCCTCTCTTTGTGCGTCAGGCTTGGGCATTGACCGCCCTTCGACTTGGCGATGCCAAGGCTGAAAGCTTTGGCGTCAATGTACAGGGACTTCGTCTGCGCACTATGCTGATCGTCAGTATGCTGGCTGCCATCCCGGTTTCCTTTGTTGGCACCATTGGTTTTATCGGTCTTGTTGGTCCGCATATCGCCCGCATGCTGGTAGGTGAAGATCAACGCTTCTTCCTGCCGGCATCCGTTCTGTGCGGGGCCTTGATCCTGTCGGCAACGTCGGTTCTGTCGAAATTGCTGATCCCGGGTGCGATCCTGCCGATCGGGGTGATTACCGCCCTTGTTGGCGTGCCCTTCTTCTTCTCGCTGATTTTCGCAAGTCGGAGGAAATCATGGTAACGCTTCGCCTTAATGATATCGGCACCCGCTATGGCAACGTTCAGGTGGTATCGGGCATCACAACCCCGGTCATTCAACCGGGCACTGTTACCGCCGTGATCGGCCCAAATGCCGCAGGCAAATCAAGCCTGTTCAAACGCATTGCCGGATTGGCCAAGGGTACCGGGGTGGTCGAACTTGGCACCAAAACCAAGGATCGTAACACCATCTGCTATATGCCACAGGATACCGGATCAACCGCGGTTCTGACGGTCTACGAATCCATCATTCTGGCCGCCAAGCAGGGATCGAGCCTGCGGGTAAAGGCCGATGAACTTGAACGGATTGACGAGATTTTGGCGGCCTTGCGCATTTCCAATCTATCTGGGCGCAACCTTGGCGAGCTTAGCGGCGGTCAACGCCAGCTGGTCGCGATTGCCCAGACACTGGTGCGTGATCCCAAGATTCTGTTGATGGATGAACCGACTTCCGCCCTTGATCTGCATCGCCAGATGGAAGTTCTGTCTTTCATGCGCGATATCGCCAAAGGGCAAAATATCATCGTGCTGATTGCCATTCACGATTTGAACCATGCCCTGCAATATTGCGATCAGGCCATGGCCATTCGCGATGGCAGGATGGTGGCCTTTGGCCCATGTGCCGAGGTGATTGATCGTGATTTACTGCGCGATGTCTATCAGGTCGACGGACATGTCGAACTGAATTCGCTTGGACATCGCCACGTCGTCCTGCGCGGTCCAAGCGATCAGACAGACAGCCGCCATGATACGGCGATCCTGCGCAATCCACGCAATGAAACCGCGCTTGCTGCTCAATAGGCAGGCGCGACTTTCTTTTTGATTAAAAACTTTGCATTTGGGGAATTTTCTGGTTCCATAGAAGCATTCTGATCACCTGTCTTTGGCCCCGGCACGGGCCAAAGATAACCGTATGATAAGACGGGTAAAAACCTCATATGGCGTGATTGATGCTTCAGGAGACAGAACTTGCAAACCGGTGCGCCATTCAGTTTCGAACGCTTTACATTTCCCGATCTTAAAACCTTGATGGCAAAGGCAAGTCCGTTGCGTTCGGGCGATGTTCTGGCCGGGCTGGCCGCAGGATCGGATGAAGAACGGGTGGCTGCGCGCTTTGCACTGGCCGATGTGCCCCTTAAACGGTTCCTGAACGAGGCACTGGTTCCCTACGAGGACGATGACGTTACGCGCATGATCATGGATGATCATGATGCCGATGCCTTTGCCCCGGTTGCGTCCCTGACGGTTGGGGAATTTCGCAACTGGCTTCTGGGTGACGAGGCTACGCCGGAAGTTCTTCGAAATCTTGCCCCCGGTCTGACCCCGGAAATGGTGGCTGCTGTTTCCAAGTTGATGCGCAATCAGGACCTGATTGCAGTTGCCAAGAAATGCCATGTGGTTACCGCGTTTCGCAATACCATCGGCCTTCCCGGTCATTTGGCTGTGCGCTTGCAGCCCAACCACCCGACCGATGACCCGGCCGGTGTTGCCGCATCCATCCTTGATGGTCTGATGCATGGCAGTGGTGATGCGGTCATTGGCATCAATCCGGCAACCGACAGCCCGGAAACAATGATCGAGCTTCTTAAACTGATTGATGAAGTCCGCGAACGGATCGATATTCCGACCCAATCCTGCGTTCTCGCCCATGTCACAACGGCCATTGACGTCATGGCCCGCAATGCCCCGGTTGATCTGGTGTTTCAATCAATTGCCGGGACCCAAAAGGCCAATGAAAGTTTCGGCATTACCCAAGCCATGCTGGCCGAGGCCGAAGATGCCGCCAAGGGCCTGAAACGCGGCACGGTTGGCAGTAACGTCATGTATTTCGAAACCGGACAGGGTGCCGCCTTGTCCGCAGACGCCCATGAAGGGATTGATCAGCAAACGGTGGAAACCCGCGCCTATGCCGTGGCCCGTAAATATTCGCCGCTTTTGGTCAATACCGTCGTCGGCTTCATCGGGCCGGAATATTTGTTTGATGGCAAACAAATCACACGCGCCGGTCTTGAAGACCATTTCTGTGGCAAGCTGCTTGGCGTGCCGATGGGTTGTGACGTCTGTTACACCAACCATGCCGAAGCCGATCAGGATGATATGGATAATCTTCTGACCCTGCTTGGTGTTGCCGGGTGCAACTTTGTTATCGGCGTCCCCGGCGCCGATGACATCATGCTGAATTATCAAAGCACAAGCTTCCACGATGCGATGTATCTGCGCTCGGTGCTTGGGTTGGAACCGGCACCGGAATTTGCCGCCTGGCTGCGCAAGATGGAAATCCTTGATCAGAATGGTCGCACCCGTCCGCAACTGGATGGGCAGGCCGCCCAGAATCTTCTGGCTTGGTCGGGGGCCGCGTGATGGACAATCTGAGCAATAAGAAAATCCCGAGCGGCCTTGATCCCTGGAACGCCTTGCGCATCCATACCGATGCCAGGATCGGCCTTGGCCGGGTTGGCGACGGGTTGCCGACCGAACGGTTGCTTGAATTCCAGATGGCCCATGCCCGGGCCCGCGATTCCGTGCATATGGCCTTCGATGCCGATGGCCTACGCGCACAACTTGGCACGATTAATCACGCGGTTATTGATGTGCATTCCGCAGCCCCGGATCGGGCAACCTATTTGCAACGCCCGGACCTTGGCCGGTTGCTTGATGATGCCTCGGCCCAAACATTGGCCGATCACAAGGGTTCATATGATGTGGCCTTCATCCTTGCAGATGGCCTATCGGCGCGCGCAACCCATGATCACGCCGCCAATACCTTGTCGCTTATTCTCGATCGTCTGGGTGATAGCTGGTCAATTGCGCCAATCACGTTGGCGACCCAGTCCCGGGTCGGGCTTGGCGATGAAGTCGGGGCGGCACTGGGTGCCAGACTGACCGTGATGCTGATCGGGGAACGACCGGGATTGTCGAGTGCAGACTCCCTTGGTGCCTATCTGACCTGGTGCCCAAAGCGCGGTCGATCCAATGCCGATCGCAATTGTGTGTCCAATATTCGACCGGCCGGACTGGCCCCGCAGAAGGCCGCTGAAAAGATCGCCTATCTGATGATCGAGGCACGCAAGCTTGGCCTGTCTGGCGTTGCCTTAAAAGACAATTCATCCAACCCGGCCCTGATCGAAGGGTGATCCCCAAACAACAAAGGGGGCAGATGCCCCCTTGTTCTGTCCGGAATCCAAGCCGGTGGTCAGGCTTTCAGTGCTTCAAGCCCGTTGGCAACCATGGCCGGTTCAAATTCGGTAATGCTGTAATCCGCCAGATCATGTTGATGGAACGGATCGCGGGTCAGCTCTTCCTCAAGACCTTTGCGATCCCCACGGGCCAGAATCACGCCGCCATCGCGTGGAACCTTGCGCCCGGATGCCAGAAACATCCCCTTGGCATAGGCCGATTTCAGCCATGCGATATGCGCGTCGATATGGGCATCAACCTGTTCAAGTGGCACCTTATAGGTCAGCGAAACGACATACATCACGTTTTCCTGTAGATGGTTTTGGGTCTGGTCGCCCGAACTTTCGGAAATTCCGTCACCCGTAACAAATCACGTTTTGGCGATCTCTGGCCGGCCCGGATCAGTCTTGTTTGCCCGACATACGCGTCAACAAACGATCAATGCGATCTGCATGGGCGGCCTCGCCGCGTGCCAGGCTTTCAAACCATGCAGCGATGTCTTCAAGCCCCTCTTCGCGGGCGACCTTCGCCATATCGGGATAGCGCGTTTCGGCTTCGTCCTTTTCATGGGCAAGGGCCGCTTCAAGGTTACGCCGTGTGCTGCCAAGCGGCTTTCCGGTCAATGGATCACCAAGTGCTTCCAGAAACTCCAGATGCCCGAAAGCATGTCCTGTTTCGGCCTCGGCAGCGGTTCTGAAAAGCTCGGCCGCCTCGCTTTCGCCCTCAATATCTGCCTGCTGGGCGAAATACAGATAACGGCGGTTGGTCTGGGCTTCTGCAGCAAAGGCATCGCGCAGATTTTTCTCGGTCCGGGTTCCCTTGAGCGCCATGTGCGCTGTCCTTTGTTATTGTTCGCAACAGGCTGCAAAACAGCCCTGCGAAAGACTTAAAAAAGAAGGCGGCGGGGTTATGGTCCCGCCGCCTTCTTATGTGTCCTGAAATTCCGTATCGTCAACCGGTACAGGGGCAATTTGCACCGGGCACATCGCGGATTTCATCTGGTTGTTACGCACCAGATATCATGTGGTCACACATCATTCCCGCGCACGCCAGCCATCAGGCAGCGTTCTGTGCGGAACAATTGCGACGCAACCGGAAAACAAGGTCAACCGATGCCAGTTCCGTGCCGCTTGGCATGTTCGGAATGCCGTCAATCTGAACCGTATCCGCCGGGATATCGGACAGAAGCCCGTCTTCCTCGCAATAGAAATGGTAATGCGGTGCCGTATTGGTATCGAAATAGGACCGGCCCGGATCAATGACGATTTCGGTCAACAGGCCGGCATCGGTAAATTGATGCAGGGTGTTGTACACAGTTGCCAGCGATACCTTGATGCTGTTGGTCATGGCTTCGGAATGAAGCTGTTCAGCGGTGACGTGGCGATGACCGTTTTCAAACAAAAGCCGTGCCAATGCCAGACGCTGACGCGTCGGACGCAGGTTGGCGTCTTTTAGTCGGTTCAAGGCGTCGGTATATGGACGCGAAGTGGTTCTCATGTCTTTGCCCCTATCGTTTTCTGGAAACCGATGATTGCGGTTCCGTTCAATCCCAGGATCACACTAGAGAACCCGAACGCACGATTCTTTGATTTTGATCAACTACAATAAGATGTAGAAATTCTAGGCGAAAAAACAAAAAGGGCCGGAAAACCGGCCCTTTTCAAACTTGCATGCGATTCTTTTGATCAATCGCCAGTCATGATGCGATCAACCAGTTCCTTGACCGTCGGAATATTACCGTTGGCATAGAACGGGTCTTCACCGAATTTGTAGGCATTATGACCTGCAAACATCAGTTCATTTTCGACCGCAGCACCATGTGCAATGTTCTGAAGCGTCTTCTGGATACAGAAGGAACGCGGATCAGCGCGCTTGCCGGTCGTGCCTTCATGCTGTTCCCAGTTGGAGAACTGGCACTGTGACAGACAGCCCATGCAATCGATCTGATCTTTTTTGATCGTCAATGCACTTTCCGGGGTGACAAACACCATGGTCTCGTCCGGAGTCGGCATGCCTTCGGTGTAACCGGCATCAAGCCATGCACGAACCTTGTCCGCGTCATCTTCACGGACATAGATCGGACGACCACGACGGCCCAGCGGGATACCGACATGCAGATCAGCCTCGGCCGTACGGGAATAACGAACCTGACGGTCGGAACGCTGATGCAGGTCTTCAAGGAAGGCGTTGCGCACGGCCGAGCTATAGAAGCCGGTCGGGCTGAATTTATGCAACGACACGTCACCGTTCTGAAGACCGGTCAGACGCTGTTTCCATTCGTCGGAAATCTCGCTTTCCTGGGTCAGAAGCGGACGGGTACCGAACTGGAAGGCCACCGGGGCAACTTCCGGGTTGTCGATCCAGTCTTCGAAATCACGCAGGAACCATACGCCGCCTGCCATGATGATCGGAACATCATTCAGACCGACGGAATTCATGAATTCACGAAGGGCTGCAACACGCGGGAACGGATCTTCCGGGACCAGCGGGTCTTCGGAGTTCGACAGGCCGTTATGGCCACCGGCACGCCACGGATCTTCGTAAACAACGCCGCCCAGCCATTCCGGGGTCTTCTTGTACGAACGCAGCCACAATGCGCGGAACGCACGGGCCGAAGACACGATCGGATAATAGTGGACGCCGTATTGTGCGGAAATCTGGGCGATCTTGTAGGGCATGCCCGCGCCACAGGTAACCCCGTGGATAAGGCCTTTGGCACCTTCAAGAACACCATGCAGAATCGGTTCAGCACCGCCCATTTCCCACAGAACGTTCATGTGCAAACGACCTTCGCCGTTGCGCATTTCATGTGCGATCTGCGCCTGCGCGATACCACCACGGATACCATAGGCAATCAGTTCCTGATGCCGGTCACCGCGGTTTTTTCCAGTATATTCGATCGGAACCAGGTTGCCGTTCTCGTCATACGAGTCGGCATTCACAGCGGAAAAAGTCCCGATACCGCCGGCAGCAGCCCATGCGCCGGAGCTTTTACCCGTCGATACAGCGACGCCTTTGCCACCTTCAATAACTGGCAAGACTTCTTTTCCCGACATGACGAGCGGTTTAAGGGCTTTCAACTTCGTCTCTCCCATTCGGCAATTGCCAGCGACACCCCTGTATCGCTGAGATTGCCGGACGACGTCTTGTTTTTATCGCCGTCCGGCATACCGTTTTGCTTATTCGGCTTCGCCTGCTTCGAGGTCGGCACCGGTTTCCTGATCGACACGTTTCATCGACAGTTTGATTTTGCCGCGATCATCAAAACCGATGACCTTGACTTTAACCTGGTCGCCTTCTTTCACGATGTCCGAAACCTGTTTGACACGCTCAGGTGCCAGTTCGGAGATGTGAACAAGACCATCACGGGCGCCGAAGAAGTTAACGAACGCACCGAAATCAACAGCCTTAACAACCTTACCATCATAGATATGGTTCAATTCAGGTTCCGCAACGATGGATTTGATCCAATCAACGGCCTGCTTGCCTTTGGCACCATCGGTATGTGCAACGGTGATCGAGCCATCGTCTTCGATGTCGACCTTGGCACCGGTTTCTTCGCAGATTTCACGAATGACCTTGCCGCCCGAACCGATAACGTCACGGATTTTGTCTTTCGGGATCGAGAACTGGGTGATGGTCGGGGCATTGCCTGAAACTTCACCACGTGCTTCCGGAAGAGCCTTGGCCATTTCGCCAAGAATGTGCAGACGACCGTCACGTGCCTGTTTCAGCGCGATCTGCATGATTTCCGGGGTCACAGAGGTGATCTTGATGTCCATCTGCAGCGAGGTGATGCCGTTCTCGGTACCGGCAACTTTAAAGTCCATGTCACCAAGGTGATCTTCGTCACCCATGATGTCCGACAGAACTGCAAAGTCGTCAGCTTCCTTGATCAGGCCCATTGCGATACCCGCAACCGGACGTGCCAGCGGAACACCTGCATCCATCATGGCAAGCGAGCTTGCGCAAACGGTTGCCATCGACGAAGAACCGTTGGATTCGGTAACTTCGGAAACGATACGCGTGGTGTAAGGGAAGGCATCTTTGCCCGGCATCAGCGGGTGCAGAGCACGCCATGCCAGTTTACCGTGACCGATTTCACGACGGCCCGGCGAACCCATACGACCAGCTTCACCAACCGAGTAGGGCGGGAAGTTGTAATGCAGCATGAAGCTTTCACGGTATTCACCGTCAAGTGCGTCAACGATCTGCTCGTCCTGGCCGGTACCAAGGGTAACAACTGCCAGTGCCTGGGTTTCACCACGGGTAAACAGCGACGAACCGTGCGAACGCGGCAGAACCGAAACTTCGCCAAGGATCGGGCGAACGTCTGCACCGGTACGGCCATCGATACGTTTGCCGGTTTTCAGGATCGCACCGCGAACGATGTCTTTTTCCAGATCTTTGATGATCGAGGAAACTTTGCCTTTAAGCGTATCGGCAACGTCATCACCGAGTTTCTCGACGATGTCAGCCTTGGCAGCCGAAACAGCAGCCGAACGTTCCTGTTTGACAACGTTTGCGTATGCTGCGGTGAGGCCTTCGGTGCCCAGACCGGTGATTTTGTCGACCAGTGCGTCGTAACCTTCCGGAAGTTCTGCAACTTCGCGCGGTTCTTTCGCAGCTTCTTCAGCCAGATCGATGATCAGGTCAAGAACGCCCTGGAACTGCTCGTGGCCAAATTTAACAGCGCCAAGCATGATTTCTTCGGACAGTTCCGATGCTTCGGATTCAACCATCATCACGCCGTCGCGGGTACCGGCAACAACCAGATCAAGTTCGCTTTCCTTGATGGCTTCGGTCGACGGGTTCAGAAGGTATTCACCATCCTTGTAACCAACGCGTGCCGCACCAATCGGGCCGAGGAACGGCAGACCGGAAATGGTCAGCGCAGCCGAGGTACCGATCATCGAAACGACGTCCGGATCATTTTCCATGTCGTGCGACAGAACGGTACAAACGATCTGGGTGTCATTGCGGTATTGCGGGTGGAACAGCGGGCGGATCGGACGGTCGATCAGACGCGAAACAAGGGTTTCTTTTTCCGACGGACGGCCTTCACGTTTGAAGAAACCACCCGGGATTTTGCCAGCAGCAAATGCTTTTTCCTGGTAGTTGACGGTCAGCGGGAAAAAGTCGACATCCGGGCGCGGCTGTTTCGCGCCAACAGCGGTACAAAGAACGACGGTTTCACCATAGGTTACCTTGACGGCACCATCAGCCTGACGAGCAATCTTACCGGTTTCAAGAACCAGTTTGGCATTGCCCCACTGCATTTCCTTACGGACGACATTAAACATTATTTTCTCTTCCTCTTACAAACCTCTGGCGGACCCGGAATACTACACGAGTTCCGAACACATTAATTATGAGGCTTTCATAACAGCGTCATAATTAATGGGTCCGGCGCAAGCATTGGGTCGGCCCATCCGACCCTGCTTCTCGTGTCCCGATCCACCGGAACAATAAAAAACGACGGCGGAGGTCACCCTCCGCCGCAGTTTGAAATCAGCGGCGAATACCGAGGCGTTCGATAACGCTCTCGTAACGCGACTGGTCTTTGCGCTGCAGATACTTCAGCAGGCGGCGACGCTGACCAACCATCATGAGAAGACCACGACGGCTATGGAAGTCGTGGTTATGTTCTTTCATGTGCTCGGTGAGGTTCTTGATCCGCTCACTCAGGATTGCAACCTGAACTTCGGGGGAACCGGTGTCACCATCTTTCTGAGCGTATTCTTTGATCAGCTCAGCTTTGCGTTCAGCAGTAATCGACATCAGGCATCCTTTCGCCTTTAGAGATTAAAAACACGCACAGGCCGAATTTCGCCACCATTGATCTCCGCCAACGCAACAGCGCGGTCATGGAGCATGGCACAGACGATTTCGTCCTGCACGACGGGGTTTTCGAGAGCATTGCGCTTTGCCACCGGCAACAGCCCGACAGGCTGGCCAGAGGAAAGGCGTTGCGCCTCGACTTCGGTCAAGGCCAGCGCCGGGATGTCGTCCAGCGCGGTCTCAACCGGAAGCATTTTCTTCATCACCTCTTCGGGGTCCATCTCGAGCAAGTCACGCAACGGGATGGCGTTTTCCTCCGAAAACGGCCCCGCCGATGTCCGGCGAAGCGCGGCGATATAGCCGACAGTGCCAAGGCGCAGCGCAATATCGCGCGCCAAAGATCGCATATAAGCACCCTTGCCCGATACAACATCGAACACGGCGTGATCACGATCCGGCATCTCGACCAGTCGAAGATCCTTGATCAGAATCGGACGCGGCTTCAACACCACGTCTTCATCGCGGCGTGCAAGATCATAGGCACGCTTGCCATTGACCTTGATCGCCGAAAACTTTGGCGGCACTTGCTGGATTTCACCAATAAATTCACCCAGCACTGCCTTGATTTCGTCTTCTGTCGGACGATGGTCAGAGGTTTCAATAACCTCGCCTTCGGCATCGTCCGTGCTGCGTGCTTCGCCGAATTTCAGCGTCACACGATAACTTTTGCTGCCATCCATGACATATGCAACCGTTTTGGTTGCTTCGCCAAAGGCAATTGGCAGAACACCGGACGCAAGCGGATCAAGAGTCCCGCCATGTCCGGCCTTGTTGGCATCAAGCAGACGACGGACCTGGTTGACCACCGTTGACGAGGTGATCTCCAGGGGCTTGTCGACCGCCAGCCAGCCATTGATGCTTTTACCGCGACGGCGACGCGCCATCAGTCGTCCTCATCTTCCTGGTCAACAGACCGGTCTTTCGCCAGATCCTGCGCGACATGCGGATCACGCAAAAGGGCACCGATATGGTCTGCGACATCAAAACTTTTGTCTTCGACAAATCGCAATGCTGGCACATATTTCATGTGAACCGTGTGGGCCACATGATTGCGCAGATGTCCTTTCTGACGCGTCAACGCCTTAAGCGACGTTTCGGCCTCACCGCCGCCAAGCGGGGTAAAGGATACCATAGCATTACGCATATCCGGTGAAAGATTGACGCCGGTAATGGTTACCGGGCGACGTGTCAGATCCGGATCGTAAATATCTCCGCGCTCCAACGCCTGCGACAGCGCCTGACGGATTTCTTCCGCCACTCGGAGCTGTCGCTGACTTGGTGCCTTGGCTGGTTGCTTCGCCATTTCAGTTCCTCACCGTCTTACAGTTCGACGGCGATTTCCTCGTTTTCGAAGCACTCGATCATATCGCCAACCTGAAGGTCGTTATACTTGGCGAATGACATGCCACATTCATAGCCCTCGCGGACTTCTTTAACTTCATCCTTGAAGCGACGAAGCGTGGACAGTTCGCCCGAGTGGATAACCACATCGTCGCGCAGCAGGCGGACGCCCGCACCGCGTTTGACGATACCCTCGGTGACCATACAACCGGCGATCTTGTTGCCAGAGATGGTGAAGATGTCGCGGATTTCTGCGTAACCCAGGAATTTCTCGCGAACTTCCGGCGAAAGCATACCCGACAGCATCTTTTTGATGTCATCAGCGACATCATAAATGATCGAGTAGTAACGAATATCAACGTTGTCGCGACGGGCCTGTTCACGAGCCTGCTGGTTCGCACGAACGTTAAAGCCGATGATCAGTGCATTGGATGCACGGGCCAGGGTAACGTCGGATTCGTTGATACCGCCAACGCCGCTATGAAGAACGCGAACCGAAACTTCCTCGTTACCAAGTTTCTGCAAGGTACCGATAAGGGCTTCGACAGAACCCTGCACGTCACCCTTGATGACGATCGGAAGTTCTTTAACTTCGCCGCTCTGCGAGAACATGTTCTCGAGCGCGGATTTCTTCATCGCAGCAGCCTGGGTTTCGCGAATACGACGCTGACGGAAGTCAGCAACTTCACGTGCCTTGGCTTCGTTTTCAACAACCACGAAGTCATCACCAGCCGACGGAACACCGTTCAGACCGGTAACCTCGACCGGCATACCCGGGATCGCGTCGTTAACGCGCGTACCGTGGTCATCGACCAGCGCACGAACACGGCCCCATTCCGGACCCGTGACAAAGATATCACCGGTTTTCAGCGTACCGCGCTGAACCAGAACGGTCGCGACCGGACCACGGCCTTTTTCCATACGGGCTTCAACGACAACACCGTCTGCAACACGTTCCGGGTTGGCTTTGAGATCAAGAACCTCGGCCTGAAGAAGGATGGCTTCTTCAAGTTCGGTCAGACCCAGACGCTGTTTGGCCGAAACTTCAACAGCCTGAACATCACCGCCCATTTCCTCAACCACAACTTCGTGCTGAAGCAGTTCGGTTTTAACCTTGGTCGGGTTGGCACCCGGCTTGTCGATCTTGTTGATCGCGACAATCATCGGAACACCAGCGGCCTTGGCGTGGCTGATGGCCTCGATCGTCTGCGGCATGACCGAGTCATCGGCTGCAACAACCAGAACAACGATATCGGTAACCTTGGCACCGCGCGAACGCATTTCGGTAAATGCGGCGTGGCCCGGGGTATCGATGAAGGTGATTTTCGCACCGGTTGCCATGGTAACCTGATAGGCACCGATATGCTGGGTAATGCCACCAGCTTCGCCACCGGCAACGTCGGTTGAACGCAGGGCGTCAAGCAACGAGGTTTTACCGTGGTCAACGTGACCCATAACAGTCACAACCGGCGGACGCGAAACCAGCTGATCTTCGTTGTCATCTGCAACGACCAGTGCTTCTTCAACGTCGGCATCCGAGACGCGTTTGACATTGTGACCGAACTCTTCGACCACCAGCTGCGCGGTATCGGGATCGAGGCTCTGGTTGATGGTCGCCATAACGCCCATGCTCATCAGAGTCTTGATCACGTCTGCTGCCCGTTCAGCCATACGGTTGGCCAGTTCCTGGACGGTGATAACGTCCGGGATGATCACGTCACGTACGATTTTCTCTTTCGGCTTCTGCGTGCCCATCGCGCGGGCTTTGGCTTTGGCCTGCTGACGCTTGATCGACGCCATGGAACGACGACGGCCACCTTCGTCACCGGTCATTGCATTGGCGATCGACAGCTTGCCACGACGACGGCCATCATCGGTTTTGGCGCGCGCAGCACGACCCTGTGCTTCTTCCTCGGCGCGCTTGCGTGCTGCCTTGCGGGCATCTTCCTCGTCCTGCTCATTGCGGCTTTTCGGCTTAGCAGTGGACGGTGCGGCACGACGACGCTCTTCCGGGACCAGCGGTTCTGCCGGTTCACCCATAATAACTTCTTCTTCCTTGGCTTTCGGGGTCGCGGCCGGTTTCGGCTTCGAGGTCTTGCCTTTTGCCGTTGAAGCAGCAAGCTGCTTTTCAACGTCTTCAACTGAAACCTCTGCCTTGTCCTTGGCTTCTTCCTCGGCGACTTTTGCCGCCTCGGCAGCCTTGGCTTCCTCGACCTTACGAGCTTCTTCCTCGGCAACCTTGCGGGCAGCTTCTTCGCGCGCACGGACTTCGGCGTCAGCCTCTTCCTGCTTGCGGCGCTCTTCAGCAGCCTTCAAAGCAGCCATACGTGCAGCGCGTTCGCTGTCGGTCAGGTTGCCATGATCTTCAGCAACCGGACGCGGCTTCGGCTCTTCTACCGGTTCCTTCTTGGCTTCCGGTGCCGGCGTTTCTGCCGGGGCCTGCTCTGCAACGAGATCCTTCTTCACTTCACGGAAGCGGCCGGATTCGTTCTTTTCGAATGTACGCTTCTTACGCACTTCGACGGTCACAGATTTGGACCGTCCATGCGAGAAGTTTTGACGAACCTGCCCTGCCTCGACCGTCTTGCTCAATTCAAGCTTCGATCTGTTGAGGCTCAGCGGTTTCTTCTCCTGATCGCGATCACTCATAATCCGTCCAACTTCCTCATTTCCTGCGGGATCGACTTCCAATGCCGATCCTGTCCTGTCCGTCCGGCGCATGCCTGATGTCAGACTGCGCGAAATCCTTCTAGCCGTTTCAGCGAACGGCCCAACCGTTTGGCCAGACCACCCGGCGCAACAGCCACATGCACTGCTTTTTCGCGACCAAAAGCCGCGCCGATTTCAGCAGCATCCAGAACGGAATAAATCGGCAGATCCCGGGCCTTGGCCTCGATCTTGGATTTTCCGTCCGCAGCACCATCGCGTGCTGCCAATATCAAAGCCGCCCCCTCGGCAATCTGGGCGCGGGCCTTTTCAAACCCGGCAACAGCCTGACCGGCGCGGCGCGCAAGCGACAGCAGATCAAGACATTTCTGCGTCAGCAGCTGCTCGATCCGGTCTGCAAGCGCGGCGTCAACCACAACTTTTTGCCGCGCCGCCCGGGCAAAAGCGTTTTTTGCACAGGCGGTATTTACCACATCCCGCGACGGGCACAACCATAATCCCCGTCCCGGTAGCCGTTCCTCTAGATCGGGAACAACCGAACCATCCGGCCCGATCACAACCCTGAGAAGATCTTCCTTGTCCCGGACTTCGCCGGTGACAATGCACCGGCGTTCCGGAACCTCGGCTACCTTGCCGCCTTTACGATGCGACATGGCGTCCTCCGATCGGCCTTAGGCCTCTTCGTCTTCAGCTGCTTCGTCGGTCTCGTCTTCAAGACCTTCGAACCAGCCAAGCTGGCGACGGGCTTCCATAATCAGGTCATTGGCCTGATCCATGGTCATGCTGTCAGCATCGCCGATATATTCGATCAGCTCGTCGCTTGCCAGATCCGCGAAATCTTCGAGGGTTTTGACGTCGTTCTCGCCAAGGCGAACAACAACTGCCAGCGACAGGCCATTGAACTCGACCAGATCATCAGCAACCTTGAGCTCTTCACGGCGCTTCTGGAGACGTTCGGCTTCTTCGGCCAGGAAGGTACGCGCACGGTTGCGCAGTTCTTCCGCGATTTCTTCCTCGAAACCTTCGATTTCTGCCAGTTCGGCCAGCGGCACGTAACCGACTTCCTCGATCGAGGTAAAGCCTTCGGCGACCAGGAGATGGGCGATAACTTCATCAACATCAAGTGCCTTGATGAACATTTCCGCACGCTTGCGCGCTTCTTCCTGACGACGTTCGCTTTCGTCTTCCTCGGTCAGAATGTCGATATCCCAACCGGTCAGCTGCGAAGCAAGACGAACGTTCTGACCACGACGGCCAATCGCCAGGCTGAGCTGATCGTCCGGAACGACGACCTCGATACGGTTTGCTTCTTCATCAAGAACAACCTTGGTGACTTCGGCCGGAGCCAATGCGTTCACAACAAAGGTTGCCGGGTCTTCCGACCACTGAATGATGTCGATTTTTTCGCCCTGAAGTTCGGCAACAACGGCCTGAACACGCGAACCGCGCATACCGACACAGGCGCCGACCGGGTCAATCGAGCTGTCAGAAGACAGAACCGAAATCTTGGCGCGCGAACCCGGATCACGGGCAACCGATTTGATCTCGATGATGCCGTCGTAGATTTCCGGAACTTCCTGGGCAAACAGTTTTGCCATGAAGGTCGGATGGGTACGCGACAGGAAGATCTGCGGGCCACGCTGTTCGCGACGAACATCAAGGATCAGCGCACGAACGCGATCGCCCTGACGGACGGTTTCACGCGGGATCAGTTCTTCGCGGCGCAGGATGGCTTCGGCGCGACCGATATCAACAAGAACGTTGCCAAACTCGACACGCTTGACGACACCGTTGATCACTTCATCAGCGCGGTCTTTATATTCTTCGAACTGACGTTCACGTTCTGCATCGCGAACCTTCTGCACGATGACCTGCTTTGCAGTCTGCGCAGCAATACGGCCAAAGTCGATCGGCGGCAGCGGATCAATCAGGAATTCGCCCAGATTGATGTTTTCATTACGAATACGCGCCTGTTCGAGCGACATCTGTGTGAAGTCGTTCTCAATGTCATCGGTAACTTCGATGAAACGTGCGAGTTTGATTTCGCCGGTTTTGCGGTCGATATGGGCACGAATATCGTGTTCATGGCCATATCTGGAACGGCCGGCCTTCTGGATGGCCTGCTCCATTGCACCAAGAACCTCGTCACGATCAATGCCCTTTTCACGGGCAACGGCATCAGCGACCTGCAAAAGTTCCGGCCGCGGCATTCCCGAAGTTGCTTCCATATCCAACCTCTATTCTGCGTTGTCGTCAGCGCGGCGATTGCCGGTGACATGCGCGATCAATTCATCCGTCAGAACCAATTTCGCCTTTGCGATATCGGCCAACGGCAACAAGACGCGTTCGCCATCGACAATCAGGGCGACCGCATTATCTTCAATTCCATCCAGCAAACCGCTGAAACGGCGACGACCATTGATGGCCATCACCAGTTCGACCTTTGCCTCGAAACCTTTCCACACTGCGAAATGCGTGGCACGGGTCAACGGGCGGTCGATCCCCGGAGAACTGACTTCAAGGTGATAGGCACCCGAAATCGGATCTTCGACATCCATAAGGGCAGAAACCGTACGGCTGATCTGGGCGCAATCTTCTACATTGATGCTGCCTGTCGCATCCGGGCGATCTGCCATGATTTGCAGGATATTGTGGTCCTGTCCCGTCATGGAAACACGGACCAGTTCAAATCCAAGCGCGTTGATCGACGGCTCGATAATTGCCGTGATTTTCGCCATCAACGGATCTTTTAACTGTTGTCCAATCAGCTCAGCCATAAAGCGATGCCATACCCCAAAAAGCACAAAAGAGCGGGCGCGAGGCCCACTCTTTGTCAGAATTTACAAAAAGCTTGGCGGCTTTATACAGCCGGTTTGCGCAGAAATCAAGTCAGGATACAGGCGCACCAAGCCATTCAACCCAAGGATTCAAACCGGCCTTACGCCGGTTGGCTGCTTGATACCAGATTGCGGAAAAACGCAAAGCCATCCACCGCACCTTTGCGCACGGCGGCCTCTTCGTCGTCATCCAGGGTCAAGCCATTGAGTTGTTCGACAAATTCCCGCCAGTGCTTGCCACGACCATCCGCATGACCAGCCAGATGTCGCGCCCCGAAACCGTCATTCAGTCCGATATTGGCAGCCGCCTTTAACAGAAAAGCCGCGCCAAGCGATGATCCTTCGCAAACATAAAGCCAACCGATCCGTTCCGCACCGACCTGCGGAACTGCCAAGCGACTCCTGTCTTTCGGATGTTCTGTTTCCAGATCATCCATATCGCGACAAACCGCGTCAAAGCGGCTACGCTTCGCAAGGCCGGGAATTGTCGCATTCAGGTCTTTGGCGTCATATAACGGCTTCATCCGGGCATGAAAGATATATTGCAGCCCCAAAAAGCGCGCGTAATTGGCGCGGTTGTCAAACGGCGCCATCGCCATGACCATGTTATCAACAGACTGGTGCGCGCTGCGTGTTGACTGTCTGATTTCTTCCAGTCGTGGAATATCCCCAACCGGTTGCCCGACAATTGCATTCATGATTGCCTCATCCTTATGTCCTGTCGGGCCGGATTTCCACCGGCCCCCTGTTTCTGAAACGATTGAAACAGGGCGATATCTGACAAAGGTTCGGTTTTATCGTGATCAGTCTTCGCGAAAGGCCCGGGCGAACTGATCGGAAAGCGGTTTGATCAGATAACTGAGCGCTGTGCGCTCGCCGGTCGCAAGAAACACTTCGACGGGCATCCCCGGCACAAGATCACGACCGTCAAGTCTGGCCACTTCGCCTGCGGAAATTCGGACACGCACAATATAATATGTATCGCCGGTCAGCTCATCACGCTCCAGATCCGCCGCCACGAACAAAACACTTCCCGACAGTTCCGGTGTGGTCCGTTGATTAAATGCGGTGAAGCGCAGAACCGCATCCTGTCCCAACACCACCTGTTCGATGTCGCGTGGACTGATATGGGCTTCGATCACCAGTTCATCCTGATCCGGGACAATCCCCATAATCCGGTCGCCGGCCGCAATCACCCCGCCCACCGTATGAACCGACATCTGATAGACCGTTCCGTCATATGGGGCGCGAATATCGATCCGGCGCAGCTGATCGCGCAGGGCAATCTGCTTTTGCATCAGTTCGGCAATCTGCTGATCGATGTCTGTAAGTTCACCAAGAACTTCGGTTTGGCGATCCCGATCAAGCTGCAGCATCTGCATTTCGGTTTCCGATATCTGCATCCGGGTGGCGGCAATACTGGCTGTCAATTCACCATGCGTCCCATCCAGGCTTGCCCGTTCCCGGCGCAAGGCTGCAACACGGGTGATCGGTACAAGTTGCTTGGCAAACAGCCCTTCAAGGCCGGTCAACTCATCAACGATATGACGTCGTTCTTCTTCATTGGCTGTCTTTTGCGCATTAAGACCAATGATGGTTTCTGAAAGTTGGGCACGCTTCTGGGACAGCTGTTCCTTTTCACCTTCGAGACTGTTTCGTCGGGCGGTGAACAAGTTGCGCTCCGCTGCAATCAGGTCGCCAACCGCCGGATCATCAAGCCGATCCGTAAAAAGATCCGGGATCGGCAGTTCCGAAAGATTGTCACGTTCCGCGGTCAACCGCATGCGACGCGCCGCAAGAGACGACAATTGCGTTTCAACAATCCCAAGGCTTGCGCGCGCCATGGTATCGTCCAGTCGGATCAAAAGATCGCCGGCTGTAACGCGGTCCCCGTCACGCACATGGATTTCGCCAATAATACCACCGTCGGAATGCTGAACATCCTTGACGTTGCTTTCGACGACAAGCTTGCCCGATGCCACAACAGCCCCGGACAATTGCGCCACCATCAGCCAAAGCATCATCCCGAAAAACAGCAGCAGGACAATTCCGCCCCCGACAAGGCTATGCTGACGCAAGGTGTGCAAAGCAGGCGACTTCTGCCCCTTGGTGACAGTATCCGGCCCAAGTCCGGGCTGCTCGGCAGTGCGAGCAGGAATATGCAGGCCGGTCATGCGGTTTCTCCTACCTGATCGCCAACCTGTCGCACTGTTCTGCGCAGAATGTCGTCGCGTTTGCCAAACGCAACCTGCTGGCCATCCTGAATAACGGTTGCCAGGTTGACGGTGGCCAAGGCACCGGGGCGGTGCGCAATCAGAACAACAATCGCCCCGCGGGCGCGTGCATTCTGAACGGCATGCAATAATGCCTGTTCACCGGCGCCATCCAGACTGGCATTGGGTTCATCAAGCACAATCAGAAACGGATCACCAAACAATGCACGCGCCAGACCGATCCGTTGACGTTGACCACCTGAAAGCACAACACCCCCCAGTCCGATCCGCGTGTCATAGCCATTGGGCAGAGACAGGATCATGTCATGCACACCGGCCGACTTGGCCGCCTCGACGATGTCACTCGAACGGGCACCGTTCTGCAAACGGGCGATGTTACGGGCAACCGTGTCGTCAAACAGTTCGACATCCTGTGGCAGGTAGCCAATATGACGGCCCAGCTCGACCGGATCCCATTGCGACAGTTCTGCACCATCCAGACGGATCGTTCCGCCACGTATCTTGCCGATACCAATCAGGGCGCGACCCAAAGTCGATTTACCCGAACCACTTGGCCCAATCACACCCAAGCCGTCCCCGGCACGCAGCGACAGATCATTAACGCGTAATAACACCTTGCCTTGTCCGGGGGTGTTGTTGTCATGGGTACCGACCACCAGATTGGAGACCGCAAGCGTTTCCTTGGGCGCAGGCAGACTGGTCCGTGATGCATCCCGGTTTGCGTTGCCAAGCATCTCATCAAGACGGCGGCGCGCCAGGCGGGCGGCGACAAATCCACGCCAATTGCCAATGGCCTGTTCAATTGGCGACAGGGCGCGTGCTGTCAGGATCGAGGCAGCAATCATCGAACCCGGCGTTACTTCCTGATTGATCGCAAGATAGGCACCAAGTGCAAGAACCCCGGATTGCAGGGCAAGACGGATAACCTTGATAAAGGCCGAGAAGGTTGAATTCACATCGCCAACGGTGGTGTTGTCGCGCAAATAGCGATTGTTCAGCGCCGTCCATGTTTCGGAGAACGCGGCCTCCATGCCCATTGCCCGCATTGCTTCGGCATTGCGACGGCCTGCTTCGACTAGACGTTCGCGATTGACCGTCTGGCCGTTCATGGTGGCGACCTTTTGCCGGGTCACAAGTTCACTGATAAGCGTCAAAACCACCAGCAAGCCGCCGCCGACAAGCGCCATAACGCCCAGCCACGGATGGAAAGCAAAGATGATTGCCAGAAAAACCGGCATCCAGGGCAGATCGCAAATTGCCACCGGCCCGGCACCACCAAGAAACTGTCTGATCTGATCAAGATCATGGAGCGGCTGGTTATTGATCCGCACATTGCGCAAACCAAGTTCGAATGTTTGCGCCAGGGCCGTGGGACCGATTTTTTCGTCAACCCGCCAGCCAATCCTGATCAGCATCCTAGCGCGCAGGGCATCGACACAGCCCAAAAACAGATAGAGAAACCCGACCAGAAGGATCAATGCGACCAGCGTTGGAATATTCTGACTGGCCAGAACCCGATCATAGACCTGAAGCATGAAAAGCGGGCCGGTCAGCATCAGGATGTTGGACACACCACTCAGTGCTGCGACCGCCAGAAAGGCCGCACGAAGGGATGCGATTGCTTCGGACAGGGGCCGTGATGCATCGGTTTGCAAACCTGGCCGGCTGGATGCTTTGCCAAACACGCTTTTTATATTCCAGATAATTGGGATAGGATGAGGTGGGTGCCGCTGTTGCGCGGCACCCTGCAATCAAAGACCTTGTGCCCGTTCCGCTACTTGCGGGATGGGCCGTTTTCGTTAAACGAAGTCGGTTGCATCAAGGTCATTATAGTCAACACCGGTCAAAGTGATGGTGCCGTTGACATGCGTGATCAGCGCATTGCCGTTACCGTCATCGCCGATCGTGACCGAGCTGTAATCAATATCCAGAAGATCGGTGCCGTCCGTGAAATCGGTCACCGTATCATTGCCAAAGCTCGCGCTTTCATCAAAGACGAAGGTGTCCGCGCCGCCATGGCCGGTCAGCACATCATCGCCAGCCCAGCCGGAAATTGTGTCATTGCCGGTGCTGCCATTGATTTCAACACCCTGGGCATCAAAAGTGGCTTCGAGGGTTGCGGTGCTACCGGTGTAGATTCCGGTCAGAACAGCATTGGTATCGCTACCCGACAGGCCCAGTCCCGAGATATCTACTGACGAGTCGGAAAACTCGTACTGGCCGGACCCGCTGTTATAGGCAAGGGTCTCACCAAACGAGAAACCATCAAGGTCGCCGACGATGGTGTGGGTGCTGAGGTCATAGGCAAAATCATTTGCACCAGCAGTCGCAAGAACGGCACCGGTATAGGTCGTGCCGCTGTCAAGATCAGCCGCATAATATTGCGTACCACCAAAACCACCGGGAAGGGCACCGTCAAAGAAGGCACCGTGGTTACCCGAACCAAGCGAAAAACCTGTGTTGAACGCGTCAAACACTCCCTGCAAATCAACGCCATTTCCTGAACTGTCGGCATTCAGATTAATCGTAATAGCCATCTCGGCATCTCCTAGCTTTTGTTCGCCCCAACCATTGAAGCGATGTAATGATATTGAGTCTCATTATCACAGTGAGTCAATATATTTTTTTGTTTAAAAACAATAATTTACATGTAAATAACAAGCTGTTCCGGTCAGGTTAAATACCTGACCGGTTGTCAACTTTCAGATTGTCGAGCGGCTTAGAAGTTACCGCTAAGTGTGATTATTGCGGTACGACCAGCAGCCGGGGCATAAGTCCCGCCTGTTCCCTGGACATAGCCTTCATCAAACATGTTGTTCACGGCAAAGCGCAGCGTCACGTTGTCATTGACCTCGTATGAGCTATAGAAGTCGAAGACCCGATATTTGAAATATTGGCCAACAATGCTGGACGTGCTGGTGCTGCCGAAGTTGTCCTGCGGATTAACAAATGTCGCACGCATCCCCATTACAAGGTCCCGATCAAACAACCGCATACCGCCATCAAGCGTGTATTTGCGCTTTGGCGTCGCATAGATGCCGTATAACTGATTGGCACCACCGTAAATCGGGCTTCCAACGCCGGTTGGAGACAATCCCGTATTGGCATACTGGTCGTAGTCGGTATCAAGAACGAACGGGTTGTAATTGCCCTGCAAATCCATATCGGACAGTGTAAGTGTTCCGCCCAGATAGTACTGACCCGCATCGTAGGACAGCTCCATCTCCGTCCCGTTGATATAAACCGGGTCATCAAGATTGACCATTGCAGCAGCCATCTTGCTTTGTATCAGAAGGCCCGGGATGACGGTCTGTGTTGTCGGCTGCGGCACATAGGCAATGGTTGTGTAATTGTCGATCTTGGACCGGAAATAGGCGATCTTCGCCCGGAAACCATCCCCTTTCTGAACAACATCATTGAATTTGAAGTTGACCCCGACTTCCTGGGTTTCAGATTGTTCCGATTTCAAATTTGCGTTTGAGTAGAACGGGATACCGACGTTACCGATATGGTCACCACTTAACATCGCTTCCTGAATGGTCGGTGCACGCATGTTTTCACGATAATTGGCAAAGAACTGCACACCTTCGATCGGCGAGATACTTGCACCAAAACTCGGCGAGACCTTGCTTTCGGACAGATCAATATCAAGTGGCGTGCCCCCGTCAGAACACAGATTTCCCGATGCCGCCACCGTCTCGCACCAGAACGCATCACCATTAAGATCATAACGGTCATAGCGAAGACCGCCGGTCAGACTGAACATATCATTCCAGCCATAGGTGGCGTTGACATAGCCGCCATAAACATTGCGCTTGCCGCTCGGGGTCGACCCGACAACCTGATAGGCCGCACCATAACCTCCCAAGCCGCCCATATCCGCGGTCGTTTTGGCCTTGTCATGGAACAGTTCTGTTCCGTAATCCAGGCTTACGCTGCTCAGACCGTCTCCGACCTTTTCAAAGGCGATGTCGCTGCGGTTTGAAATATCCGCACCCGTGGTATCAAGGGTGTAATTGTTATCAAACGAGTCTGTGGTAACGGTTCCGGATGTATTGCGACGTTCCGGACGGAACTGGTGGTTTTCGGTCCGCGTCCAGTACAGGTTGGAACTCAGATCAATCAAATCAGATGCCGGGTTCCAGACATGCTTGGCCGTCAGGGTATGAGTTTCGGTTTCGTTAAAGTCGGTATAAAGGTTCGTGACGTCATTGGTTTTGGCGTAGTCACTCATCGAACCGACATAACCAAGATTTAGTTCCTGGTCCTCGGTCAGATAAATGTTTGCCTTTAACAACCCCGAACTCTGTCGCAGAAAAGTATATTCCGGCCGCGAGTTTTCGGTGGAGTAATAGTTTCCGTTGCCGGTGGTAAACAGTCCCGGATTATGAGCCCCGGCACGATAGTTCCCGACAACCTTCCGGCTCACGGCGGCAGAGACATCAAATTTCGGCGACAGACGCACACCCGCGGATGCATCACCGGCAAAGTCGTATGAGTTGGTACCGTGGCTGATATTTACCTTGCCACCCCATTCTTCATCATCATCAAGAATATCCTGGGTATTAAGGGTACGCATCGTCACGATGCCCGCAGATGCACCGGCACCGCCATTTTTAGTCAGATTGCTTTTTTCAATGCCCACTTCTGCAAGCAGCGCCGGATCAAGATAGACACGCGATGTCGTCCCATGGGTCAGCTGATTGTAGTTCTGACGTGCACCATCGATGTTTACGTTAACGCGACCCATTTCTTGCTGACCGCGGACATTAACCGTCAAACCCGGATCGCGGGCATCATTCGCGACATCGACACCGGCCACCTGATTGAAAATTTCGCGGGCTTCGCGCACCGGTGTCTTTTGCATGCTTTCCCGGGTAATCACTGCGACTGAGCCCGGCGTTTCATAGACCTCGTCAGGCACGCCATTTGGCCCCGAGGCCTGCCTGTTTGCCGTGACAATCACCGGCGCGATAACTGTGCCATCAGCCCCCGAGGTATCAGACTTCGGATCAATGATAGAAATCGTCGTGGCATTCAGCACAACCCAGCCCAACCCACTATTTGTCAGCAAATTATCAAGCGCATTTGCGGGCGACATTTCACCTTTGACGACCGGGCTTGTGATCGTATCTGGCAATGCCCCGTCAACGACAACATCGATCCCTGAAACCCTTGAAAACACGACAAGGGCCCGCCCAAGCGATTGGGATTCGATATCGAATTCAAATGATTGTTCTGACAAACCGGCCTGACCGAGTTCCGGTACAGAACCGCCTGTAATCTGCGCAGCTGTCTGGGCCAATACAGCAACCGGGACAAAAGCAAGTAATGCTCCGCCAAGTGCGGTCGCCGCGATCGTTCGTACTCCCCCCAAGGAAGTGAAAGTCGTCCAGTTTCTTTTGATCGTGTGCTTCACACGACCCACCCCGTTTAAAGGCATCGCTATTCTTCTCCTGATTTCACGAGATGCAAATGCTTCGCATTCGTTATTTCGTTACTTTCTGAGACGAGACGGGGAGCCACTTATCTGAATTAAAATAATATTTTTTGAAAATAATTGTTATTCGCATAATAAATCGGCTCGAACCCAGATCGCCATCGATCAGATGCCCTACCTAAACGCAGCAGAATCAAGCCGCCCGAATAACCGTGAGATAATCGGTGAATTGATCAACCTTTAGGGATAATGCCCCGGCAAGGGCCGGCAAGACACCACGTGTCCGATCAAGGTCGACAACCATCGTCACCTTGCGGCGCGCGACGTCATCGCCAATGATCACGATCTTTCCGGCCTGCCACCGTTCAAGAATACGCGCCACATCGCCAAGCTGTTCCCCCATGAAAACAAGCTGACCATTCCGCCAGGCAAGGTCAGTCGTAACATCGACCTTGCGAACCGGCCCAAGCTTATCGGGCCCATAGGTCAGGGCGTGATCAGCTGTAACCTGTGCCATTTGATTGCCAAGCTTTACGGCAACATTTCTGCTTTCTACGGTCACCGTGCTTTCATCGCCAAAATGGGCGATGTCAAATTTCCCGCCGCGCGACCAGCTGTGACCACCAGACGACGCGACAAAAAAGTCACCATTTTCCGGTGCATGGTCAAACCAGACTTCACCGTGATGCAATTCCACACCGGCCGTTCCATATCCGGCCACGAGTGACATGGTCGTGTCACTGGCAAGCGTGGCTTTGACCCCGCCGGGCAAGCTGACGGTACGACGTTCGCCGGTTCTAGTTCGGAAATCCGCCATCGGATGATATCTTTGCGCACCCCAACCAGTGGCAAGAATGCCGGCAAGCAAGCCGCCCGCCATAAAAGCACGCCGTCCAACTTTTGCCTGATTGGCAAGATTGAGGCTCGAACTGCCGCTCCAGACACGTTCAACCTCGCCAAAAGCACGACGATTGCGCGGGTCCTTCTCGATCCAGCGGGCGAAATCCTGACGGTCCTGTTCGGTTTCACTGCCATCAAGCAACAAGGCAAACCAGTACGCTGCCTGTGCCGCAGGCGTATCAAAAGTGCCGTCAATATCGGAATAGCGGTTCATATCAGCAGTTCTGTGAGTTGACCCAAGAAACAAAAACAGCGCTTAGCACCGGCCTTTTTTCAGCCCATTCTATTATGACGGATGTCAGCAGGATTTATCTGATGGCCGGATCTGTTTTTTCGGCCGGCTCCATTACGTCCTTTATCAGGGTAAGGGCCTTGACCATCCGGCTGAAAGCGGTCTGGCTTGGAATACCGAGCTTCTTGCCGATTTCGACATATGTTTTGCCCTCAAGCCGGGCAAGTACGAACACCGCACGAAGTTCACGGGGCAATGTATCAAGGGCATCCTGCAAGCGCCGGAGTTCCTGCCGTGACCATGCAATCTGTTCGGGGCTCGGGCTGTCATCGGCAATCAATTCAAATGCCATGTCCGGCTCGGAAACAAATGAAATGATTCTTTCCCTGCGGAAATGATCAATGACCAGATTGCTTGCCGTCCGATACAGATAGGATTGCGCAAATCGCTGTTCAGGAAGGGATGGCGTTGCAACCACCCGCAAAAACGTATCCTGGACAATATCGTCGGCAAGATGCCACGACAGCTTGCGACGCCGGACAAATTGCACAAGCCGGTGCCTGTAGGTTCGGAACAGTGTGTTGACATCCCAGTTTGTCACGGTGTGGACCTCTGGCTTTTGCAAGCTGCAGGCGTTGCCAGGACATACGATATTCCGGCAGTGAAATGCAGCGACTTCAGGTCAGTAACAGAAGCCTTTTAACGCACATGACAATCATTCTCAATAACAAGTTTTGTGGATTAACCTGTATTTGCTTGGCTCGCATAGTAAAACGGCTTCCGATCAAATGACCGGAAGCCGTTTATTCGTACTGATCGTAATATCCGGATCGCCGGACCATCACCGGACACGCCGATAGAAACTGGCAATAGGTATCAATTTTCGCGCGGTATGCGGCGGAAGCGCAGATAGTTGCACTTCTTGCCCTGACGAAGGGCTTTTTGCTCGTAGCGGGTTTTAACCCAGTCCTGCGGCGGAGTGCGCCAGTCATCGGCCCCCTCGGCCAGCCATTCAAAATCCGGATGGTTGTGCATATGCTGCAAGGTCCAGGAGATGTACTTCATATCATCACTGGCAACCCGAAACTCTGCACCGTCCTTCAGAAGATGCGCCAGCAAAGCAAGGTTTTTCGGGCCAATAAAGCGACGCTCGGCATGGCGTTTCTTGGGCCACGGATCCGGAAACAGCAGGAACGCCCGATCAAAACACGCATCATTGAGCTTATAAAGCAACGGGCGCGAATCATCCGCGACGATGCGCACATTCCTCAGATTACGCTCATCAATGTGACGCAACAGACTTCCAACACCATCCATGAACGGTTCCGCACCGATAATGCCAATATTCGGATTGGCCTGCGCCTGACCGGCAAGATGTTCGCCGCCACCAAAACCGATTTCAAGCCACAGCTGATCATGATTGCCATCGAAATAGCTGTTGGGATCAATCCCGGCCGCATCGGGATAGCTGATACCGATCTTCGGCAACATGGCATCGACCAGCGCCTTGCGGGAATCCTTAAGCGGTCGGCTTCCGCGACGGCCATAGAAGTTCGGGCGATCAGGGGTCGGTAACGGACGTTCTTTGTTGCGCATGGTCGTATCAGTTTATCAGGATCGGAACAAATCTCGGTCGGTGTGATCATCGCGCCGATGCACAGAGATCACATAATCAAAACGGGCGACCCGATTATTTCGGGCCGCCCGCCTCATATCACGTCATGCGAATTTCACAAAACGCACTTTTGCATTGCTGCTGCCTGTGATCAGGCGCCGAATGCCGATTTCAGTTCCCCGACAAGATCGGTGCGCTCCCAGGAGAAGCCACCATCTTCAGTCGGCTGACGGCCAAAGTGGCCATAAGCAGAAGACGGGGTATAGATCGGACGGCAAAGCGACAGATGTTCGCGGATACCGCGCGGGCTGAGATCCATCAGCTGACGCAGAACAGCGCCAAGCTTCTGCTCGTCCACATTGCCGGTGTCGTGGTTGTTGACATACAGTGCCAGCGGCTTGGAAACACCAATCGCATAAGCGACCTGAATGGTGCAACGCTCTGCCAGGCCGGCAGCAACCACGTTTTTCGCAAGGTAGCGGGCAGCATAAGCAGCCGAACGGTCAACCTTGGTCGGATCTTTACCAGAGAACGCGCCGCCACCATGCGGTGCAGCACCGCCATAGGTGTCAACGATGATCTTGCGGCCAGTCAGACCGGCATCACCGTCCGGACCACCAATGACAAAGCGGCCTGTCGGGTTGATGTAAATCTCGTCAGCAGACGGCATCCAGCCTTCCGGTAGGGTTGCTTCGATATACGGCAGAACCAGCGCACGGACATCGTCCTGTGACAGGCCATCAGCATGCTGGGTCGAAACCACAACAGAAGTCGCTGCAACCGGCTTACCATCGACATAACGAAGGGTAACCTGGCTTTTGGCATCCGGGCCGAACTGGGCAGATTTGCCCGAATGGCGATCTTCAGCCATCGCACGCAGAATACGGTGCGAGAACTGGATCGGTGCCGGCATCAATTCGTCGGTTTCATTACATGCGTAACCGAACATAATGCCCTGGTCACCAGCACCAAGGTCTTTTTCACCAGCAGAATCGACGCCCTGCGCAATATCAGCCGACTGTTCGTGAACGTGGCATTCGATTTCGGCAGTCTTCCAGTGGAAGCCGTCCTGCTCGTAACCAATCGCACGGATAGCTTCGCGGGCCTTTTCAATCATGACATCTTTGGTCACGCTTTCAGGACCACGTACTTCACCGGCAAGCACCACGCGGTTGGTGGTTGCAAGGGTTTCAACAGCAACGCGCGAATCTTCGTCAGCGGCAAGGAATGCATCAACGATGGAATCGGAAATGCGGTCACAAACTTTGTCCGGATGACCTTCCGAGACGGATTCGCTGGTAAAAAGATAATCGGAAAGAGACATTAAGACCTTCTCCGGTAATGGGTTTCCAAAACTGGACCGGAGGGCTCTCAGCACCGGGTCGGCGTTGATAGCGCCCACTTAGCCTTTTTTTGTGTGGTGGCAAGCGGTCCAAATCCGTCCACAAATTTCGTGCCATTTTATGGCTGAATGTCGCTTTTGCCTGATCACTTTTTACAGGTCAAGCATCATTGACGCAAAATGGTAACCGGGAAATTGCATAGCCCGGCGACCGGATTGCGCAAAAAGCAAAGGCGCATCCCGTAACTCCACGAGATGCGCCTGATATCAATGACCAGAAAACAGGGTTATTTCTGGTCTGCGTCGCCAGACTGCAAAGCCCCCATGGACTTGACCAGCTCGAAGATTTTCTTGCGCTGGTTGGGATCGGTAATCCGATAGTACGCGCGCACCAGCTCAAGCGTTTCGCGACGGTTCATCGGATCATTGTCGAACGGGTCGGGACTTTCCGACATTTCACGGCGTTCATGAACCGATTTCGCCGAAATTTCGTCAGGCATATCGTCAAAGAAAAACGATACCGGCACTTCAAGCACACGCGATAGGTCATAAAGCCGCGATGCACCAACACGGTTTGCACCGCGTTCGTATTTCTGAACCTGCTGGAAAGTCAGACCGATTGCTTCCCCCAGCTTTTCCTGGCTCATGCCAAGCAGGGTACGGCGCAGACGAACACGTGCGCCAACATGAATATCGACAGGATTTGGTTTGCCACTGGCAGTCCGGCCTCGACCGCGACCACGGGTGTTTTTTACCATCGCGCTTTCATCCTTGGGCGACATTGGGTTGTTCCTTCTCTCACTCCGAACGCCCCGCCCTTATATTTAGATGAAACAATCTCTGGACGGTTCAGTTCATTTAACAGCCGCCTAAAGGGATTTTTTAACTCGATTATATCCCATAACGAGAACGGCGAAGAAGGTAACAATACCGTAAAATAGAATATTACGCCACAAATAATATACGGTGGTATGGTTTTTATTACTCGAAAGGGGGTGAGCCATCACACCACTTGCACTTAAGGGCAGGTCGGCCAGTTTACGCCCGTACGAGTCGAAGAAAACCGATACTCCCGTATAGGCTGCCCGAACGAGGGGTAATCCTTCTTCCACGGCACGAAAACGGGCAGCCGCCAAATGCTGATATGGGCCCGCACTGTGCCCAAACCAACCGTCATTGGTCACATTTAATAACCAGTCCGGTCGATTTTCAGGATCGACCACGGCACCCGGGAAAATCACTTCATAGCAAATCAACGGAGAGAAACTGGGCATATTCCCCACCGAAAGGGTTTGGGGGCCCGGTCCGGCCGAGAAATCCGTACGACCTTCGGTCAATTTGGGAAATGGCAGGATCGAACGGAACGGCACATATTCACCAAACGGCACCAAATGAAACTTGTCGAAGCTGGCAATGATATCGCCATTTGCATCAATTACCTGAATGGAATTCCAGACCTTGTATTCATCGGTGTCACGCGGATAGGTCCGTGGCGCACCGGTGATCAGAATATCATCCGGCCCAAGCATTTCAGCCATCTGCATCCGCGCGGTTGGCTGAGTTTCCACAAAAAAAGTCGCCGCTGTTTCCGGCCAGATCACAATGCGCTTCTGGGCCGGATTCATGCCCGCAGGACGGCGGGACATTTCCACCAGTTTGGTAAAATGTTCGCGCTGCAATTCCGGACGCCATTTGTCGCGCTGTGCGATATTTGGCTGCACCACCTGAACAACCGGCACATCCGGTGACAGATCGGAAATTGCTACTTCCGTATCCTCGGGCCCGGCAATCGACAGACGCAAAGCACCGCCCCCCCAAAGCAAGGCAGCAATCAATATCCCGCCAACTGCAACAAGCTTGCCTTTGTTTCCGCCAATTACCGCGGCTGGCAAGGTCGCAAACAGCGCCGTGATGAATGAAAGCCCATAAACCCCAACGACCGAGGCAAACTGCATCGGGGCGGCATCAATGGCCCAGATATGCGCCAGAAGGTTCCAGGGAAACCCGGTCAGGATATGCCCGCGCACAAACTCTGCCACCGCCCAGAAAACGGCCATCAGGACTGCACGACGCACCAGACCATCGGTCAAACGCCAAGTGGCCCAGACAGCCAGCATCGGGAAAATCGCAAGTCCGCCCCCCAACCCCAAAAGGGCGAAGGGGATCATCCAGCCATAAATTTCCGGCTGCACCAGAAACGCGTGACTGACCCAATAGAACCCGGCGGCAAAATGACCCGTCCCAAACCACCAACCGGCCGATAACGCACCCTTGTTGCAACGAACGCCCTGAAGGCTCCAGAGCAGGATGGCAAAGCTGATCGGCAAAACCGGGATCAAAAAGAAAGGCGGCAGCGCCAAAACCGCAACCGCCCCGGAGAACAACCAGACAAAACGCCTGCGCCAGCCTGAAAGCTCGCCCAGACGTGTCGCCATCGCATTAATCATCCGTTTTTTCCTGATCTTTTGTTTGTTCGATCACGTCTTGCGTATCACGGCGCACCATATGAATGCGCAATCTGCGAATACGTCTTGGATCGGCATCAAGCACTTCGAACTGAATACCGCTTGGATGTTCGATCAGCTCGCCACGCGCCGGAACGCGCCCGGCAAGCGAGAAGACAAGCCCGCCAAGCGTATCGATATCCTCGTCTTCATCTTCATCAAGCAGACTGAAGGAGAGTTTTTCTTCAAGGTCTTCGACCTCGAACCGGGCATCCGCGATATAGCACCCATCCGAAAGCCGGATCAGTTTTGGCGTCTGGTCAATGTCATGTTCGTCATCGATCTCACCAACGATTTCCTCGACCAGATCTTCGATGGTGATCAAACCGTCAATACCGCCAAACTCGTCAACCACCAGCGCCATATGCGTCCGTGAAAGGCGCATTTCCGACAGAAGATCCAGAACCCGGATTGCCGGTGATACAAAAAGAACCCGGCGCAAAAGCGCCTGAAGGCTGAATTCACGTCCTGCCGCAACACAGCCCAGCACGTCCTTGATGTGCACCATCCCGGCAATGTCATCAAGCGTATCGCCATAGACCGGCAGGCGTGAATGGGCCTTCTTGACCATGACCTCAACCAGGGCATCAAGTTCGATGGTTTTGGCCACAGCCACAATATCGGCCCGCGGGATCATGACGTCTTCTGCCGTCATGTCACGCAGGGCAATGATGTTTTCAAACAGGGAACGTTCGTGCAGCGAAACCGGCTCGTCGTCTTCTTCGGTGCGTTCTGCGAGTTCTTCGAGCGTATCGGAAAGCGAGGCCTCGCCATTGCGCGACTTGCCACGCCTGAACCCAAGAGCCGAGGCCACATTATCCCATAAGGAGCCGGACTCGGCTTCCTGATTTGCATCCTCGCCGGTGCGAGGGCGCATACTGTCGTGGTCGTCGTCGCGTTGACTTATGTCGTTCATGGGTCGGTTTCGACATCCTTTAAAACAAAAAACTTCCGGCTAGACCGGCTCGTCTTCAATCGGCTCATAAGGATCATCGATCCCGAGCCCGGCAAGAATTTGCCGTTCAAGTTCTTCCATCTCTTCGGCTTCATCATCAACCATATGATCGTAGCCGACAAGATGCAGCGTGCCATGAACTGCAAGATGAACAAGATGATTTTTCAGGGATTTATTCTGCTCGACCGCTTCACGCGAACAGGTTTCACGCGCAATGACGATATCCCCAAGCATAAGCGGCATGTCGGGCGCCATCATAAAGGCATCCGCATCATCCGCACTTTCAAGGGCAGCAAAGGACAGAACATTGGTCGGCTTGTCCTTGTCGCGATAATCGCGATTAAGGATACGCACCGATGCGTCATCAGACAGACGCACCCCAACCTCGATCACCGGGGCAACCGACAAAAGGGATGCTCCATCCCCTTCATCTGGCGTGCCATCGGTCGGCTGGGCGTCGTCATCCCAAAGCGCACCGTCGGCAAGAGCACCATCAAGGGCAGCAATAACGGCTGCTTCAATCGCCTCGATCTCGGCCTGTTGCCAGTCGCCTGCTTCGACCTCCAGATCCAGATCAAGCGGTGCCGTCATGATCCGCATCCTTGTGCGCGACATCCTTTTCGCCGCGATAGCCCTTTTTCAGCCGGTCGCGCAGCGCATCCGCCGCGTCATAGGCCTGAACGATTTTGGTCACCAGATGATGGCGCACAACGTCACGCTGATCAAACTTGATCGTCGCCACACCTTTGACATCACCAATGGTTTCAAGCGCATCACGCAGCCCCGACTTCGTGCCATCGGGCAAGTCGATCTGGGTCAAGTCGCCGGTCACCACCATGCGCGATCCTTCACCCAAACGGGTCAGGAACATTTTCATCTGCATCGGAGTGGTGTTCTGGGCTTCGTCAAGAATGACAAAAGCATGTGCAAGCGTACGGCCACGCATGAAGGCCAGCGGTGCGACTTCGATCTCGCCACTTTCCATGCGCTTGATCACAACATCGCCCGGAAGGGTATCATGAAGCGCATCATAAAGCGGGCGCAAATAGGGATCGACCTTGTCCTTGAGATCACCAGGCAGGAAGCCAAGCCGTTCGCCGGCCTCAACCGCGGGACGCGACAAAATGATACGATCAACCTGACCCAGAATAAAGGCCTGAACCGCCATCGCCACCGCAAGATAGGTTTTACCCGTACCGGCCGGACCAATGCCAAAGATCAGTTCGTTATCAAGAATCGCCTCGACATAGTCTTTCTGGCGCTTTGAACGCGGCGAAATACGGCGCTTCTTGGTCTGGATGGTCAGGCGCGACCCGCCAAACATTTCCTTGGTCTGACCGTTCCAGGGATCGGTATCATCGGGCTCGGACAGGCGAATGGCACCGTCTACCGTTTCGACATCGATATGATCAATTTCCTTGTCACGCAGACGGGCATAAAGCTGCGACAGAACCTTTTTGGCTTGGGCAACCTTGGCCGGTTCCCCTGCCAGCGTCACGACAAGTCCGCGGCTTGAAACCTGAACGCCGGTCCGTTCAGAAAGACGCGTCAGATTTTCCGCCTGCGGACCATAAAGCAGCTGGGCCAGCGCGTTATCCTGAAACTCGATCTTATCGGAATCCTTGGGGGCGTGTTTTACTTTTGTCGCTGTCTTGTTCTTTGTCGGGGTGCCGCTCACGCAACGTTCCTTTCCGATTTCTGGTCGTTCTTGGTGGCATCGACCAGTTCGCCGCCAAGGGAATTAGGCAGCGCTTCCGTAATTTTCAACCGCACAATTGAGCCCAGCGCCGTTTCCGGCAAGCCAGACACATGAACCGGCTGCATATAAGGGCTTTTGCCAACCAGCTGGCCTTCGTATTTACCGCGACGTTCAAGCAGAACATCCATTTCCTTGCCAACAGAGTTGCGGTTAAACGCAAGCTGCTGTTCGGCCAGAAGCACCTGAAGACGCATGATCCGTTCGGTTTTGACTTTTTCAGGCACCTGCATTTCCATTGCCGATGCCGGAGTTCCCGGGCGCGGGCTGTATTTGAAGCTGAACGCCTGAATGAAAGTGATATCGCGCACGATATCCATCGTATCTTCGAAATCCTTGTCCGATTCACCGGGGAAACCGACAATAAAGTCCGATGACAATGCCAGATCCGGACACGCATCCTTAAGCCGTTTGGCAATTTCGCGGTAATCGGCGTTGGTATGCTTGCGGTTCATTGCCTGCAAAACGCGGTCGCCACCGGCCTGAACCGGCAAATGCAGGAACGGCATCAGCTTTTTGATATCCCGGTGTGCCGAAATCAGATCATCATCGACATCGCGCGGATGGGACGTGGTGTAACGAATGCGATCCAGACCATCAATCTCGGCCAGTTCGCGCAACAAACGTCCAAGTGTCCATTCGCCGCCATTCGGTGCTTCGCCGTGATAGGCATTCACATTCTGACCAAGCAGGGTCAGTTCACGCGTACCATGCGCAACAAGCTGCCTGGCTTCGCGGATCACATCCGCGCCCGGGCGCGAATATTCTGCCCCGCGGGTATAGGGCACCACGCAGAAAGTACAGAATTTGTCGCAGCCTTCCTGAATGGCCAGAAAAGCGGAATACCCCTGACTTGAAACCTGCTGTGGCAGATGATCGAATTTTTCCTCGGCCGGAAAATCGGTATCGATGATGCGATTGCGCCCGATTGCACGGTTGGCGCGTGCCACCATTTCCGGCAGGCGATGATAGGTCTGCGGGCCAAACACCATATCAACCATCGGTTCGCGCTTCATCAGCTCGGCCCCTTCGGCCTGCGCGACACAGCCCGCAACGGCAACAATCATCTTTTCGCCGCCATTGGCTTCCTTGGCTTCCTTGTGCTTGCGCACACGCCCCAGATCGGAAAACACTTTTTCGGCAGCTTTTTCGCGAATGTGACAGGTATTGAGGATCACCATATCGGCCCCCTCGGCACTGTCGACCGACTGGTAACCCAGTGGCGCCAGAACATCCTGCATACGCTGACTGTCATAAACATTCATCTGACAGCCATAGGTTTTTACAAAAAGTTTCTTCGGTTCAGTCACGTAAGATCCGTTTCGCTCTCTCAAAACGCCGAAAAGCGGTGTGAATGGGTCACACCGCGCTTGAGTTCCGCATCATAAGGCAACCGGAACTTTCGGACATCTCGTTATCTGAATTTCCGGTCAGGTGAAACCCAATTCCACATCAACCGGTGCATTATACGGCAAAATGATCAGGAGCCGAACTGCCGATCTGGACCAAACAGTCGAAAATCTTCTGAAATGATCGCCAGTGGCGAACAACCAATCAGATCACCCGACAAGCCAGAGTCTATCAACTGAACCGGCACACCCTGATGTACGCCACGCAACGCTGCCTGATGTCCTTCGGCAACACGTGCCTCGCATATCCGGGCAAGGTCCTTACGCGATCCTGCTGCATCGGCCAACGTTACCGGCGCATGGACCACGATTTCAACCGTCACCTTGCCAAGCGCGAGAAACTGCCACAAATGCGGAACCAAGTCCATATCCCCGTACCAGGAATAGAAGGCCCGTAAATCCCGGCCAATCGGCGCCCCGTCCAAACGGGTTGCCGCAATCGAAATCGGCTGGAACCTGACGGCTTTCCCGTCCGGCATCGCTTGTTCGGCCGAGGCAAACAGGGTTGATTTGAACGGCAGGATCCGGTTGCCGTTATTGCTTGTACCTTCGGGGAACAGGATCAGCTTGTCGCCATTTTGCAACCGACCGGCAAGCTGTTCATTCTGTTCACGCGATCGGGTGACGCGACGCTCGATAAATGTGGTGCGCGAAAGTTTGGCAAGCAAACCGAAAACCGGCCACTCAGCGACTTCGGTCTTGGCGATAAAACTGCCATGGGTCAGGGCACCCAGAACCGGGATATCAAGATAGGACGCATGGTTGGCGACAATCACACCCGGACCATCCATCAGATCAACGCCCGAAACCCGGATTTCAATATGAAGGATCCGCAGACACAGCGCGTGATAAAAGCGCGGTAATTCATCGGCCAGACGCAACTTGCAGGCAAGTGCCACCAATTGCACAGGCAACAACAGAAGCGTCAAAATCACAAAAGCTGTCAGCCGGATAGCGGCACACACATAGCAGTTCACGATACCCTCGCGGTCCGTTCGTAATGCTTGTAATAGCGATCAGTTACCTTCTCGGTCGGCAACACGATGCAGATATCTGTGGTGTTGAACTGATGATCGACCACCGCACCATCACCAACAAAGCCCCCCAAACGCAGATAGCCTTTGATCAGCGGCGGCAAATCGCGAAGCGCCTGACGATGATCAATGCCGTCAATCTCGGCGCGCATCATCGTTTCATAGCGATCCTCGACCGCACGCGGACGCATGTCTTCGGGGGCAAGATGATTGTGATGAAGGTAAGTCAGAACATCCTTGAAGGCATCCGGGTCGGTGCCATGGAAGGATGCACAGCCAAACATCAGCTTGATGTCGTATTTGAACACATAGGCTGCAATCCCCTGCCAAAGCAGTTGCAGGGTCGGCATGGTGCGGTAATCGGCTTCGACACAGGAACGGCCAAGCTCCATGATCTCGCCGGTTTCTTTCACCGCATTGAGCATGGATTCGATATGATATTCATCTGCGCTGTAAAAGCCGCCATGTTCGTTGGCAACCGACTGGCGCAACAGGCGATAGGTACCAACAACCGCATCCGCACCGGCACCCCGATTATAATCAAGCACAAGAAGATGGTCGCACAGCGGATCATAGTGATCGAAGTCGCGTTTCTCGGCAGCCATTTCGGCGGTCGGCTTGGCACCGCGCTCTTCGTAAAACACCTTGTAACGGAGTTTCTGGCTGGCGAGAATTTCGTCCTCGGTTTCCGCTAGGCGGACTTCAAGGCGCTGAGCCGGTCGTTCGTCGCGCATGACAATACCCTTTTGTTCATCTGCCCGGATTTTGCGCGCGATTTGCGTTAAGGGCGAGTGAAGGGTTTGTGAAGAACGCGTAACGAAAATATGAAGGCCACCTGCACAAATGCGCAAGTGGCCTCAAATCAGGTCAATAAAGAACGCGGTTGAAAACCGGTCTTATTTCTCGTCTTTCAAAGGAACGCCATAAAGTTCAAGACGATGACCGACCAGTTTATAGCCAAGCTCTCTGGCGATCTCTTCCTGAAGCTTTTCGATTTTCTCGTTGGAAAACTCGATCACATCGCCCGAACGCATATCGATCAGGTGATCATGATGCTCTTCGGTCAGTTCTTCGTAACGGGCGCGGCCGTCACCAAAGTCATGTTTCTCGAGAATATCCGCCTCTTCGAAAAGGCGAACCGTACGATACACGGTTGCGATCGAAATCTTGGGATCGATATCGGTTGCCCGACGATAGACCAGCTCCACATCCGGGTGATCTTCGGACTCTGACAGCACACGGGCGATAACCCGGCGTTGACCTGTCATTTTAAGGCCCGCGTCGACGCATTTTTGCTCGATGGTTGATTCTGCAAGCATTGTCTTGTCTCGTTTCCGGTTCCGGTTCCGCCTGTCCCCAGCCAGGACTAACCCCTAGGCTCTCTACTCTCTGTGGCTAAATATTGAAAAATCCGCCACATATCGCAAGGTTGAATTCGCGATAAATTCGTCATTACGTGATCACCCGCGCCAAAGCACTTGTAATCACTGAAAATCGGCACTTTGTTTTAACCCCTTGCCACCTGTGCACAAGGGCGCTACTTCACAGTTGCGCACCACGGCAGGAGACACAAATGGCCATCACCCCCCCGGACCACAAAATAGACATCACATCTGATGTCTGTCCAATGACCTTTGTCCGTACCCGCCTCAAACTTGAAACCATGACACCGGGTCAGGTTCTTGAAGTGACGCTTGGCGCCGGGGAACCGTTGAAAAACGTCCCGCGGTCGGTCACCGAGATGGGCGATGAAGTCATCGAATTGCTCGAGAACGCCGATGCACCGGGAACTTTCCGGTTAACCATCCGCAAGGCATAGATAAACCGCCAGTTCCAATGCAGGCTTACACTACAACAGGTTGATGCATAAAACCACACCCTTTATGTGGATATAACAGATTTAAATGCGTCCAAATTGCGTAATGTCATGGCCACCAAACGAACTTGGTCCCAACTGGATTTGGCGCTAGTCGCCCCAGCCCAGCACACAGGACCCAAGCCCGCGTTCCATCACCAGCGCGTCTACTTCGCGGCCTGATTTGCGGCGATAATATTTCTTGCGCCGACCGATGAACGAAAAGCCGCGCTGACGATAAAGGGCAATGGCAGATTCATTATCCTCGGCGACCTCAAGCAACAACCGCCCGACGCCAGTATCGCCAAGCCGATCAAAAACCGCCGAAAGCAATTTTGTCGCAACCCCGCATTGGCGGGCTTCCCTTGCAACGACGATGGTGTTGATTTCAGCTTCATCCAGAACCGTCTGGATCATAACGAACCCCAAAGGCACATCATCACGGTTTTGCGCCGCATCACCCGGCTCGAATGCCAGAATGCCAAAGGCACCGGGCACATCAAGCAACCGGGTAATCGCATCTTCGTCCCAGTTATCCTCAAACCCCTGTGCATGCAGGGCGGCTGCGACCGGCGCAAAGGCAGCAGTCAGGGCAACCAGTTCAATCTGACGCACAGGATGTTGCGAAGAAGAGGCGGACATTACTTTTTACGCGGCCCCTGATCTTCGATACGCCGCGCATCCGGGGCACGCAAATACATCGGAACCGGGGCAAGATTACTACCATCTTCCCAGCGTTCGGCGGCAATCCGGGCAACATTGCCCGCACGGGGCAAACCCGGTGCCGTGCAATCATAAAACGCATCGGGTGCATGGGCCGCAGCGGTCAAAAGGCGCGGGGTAGCGTCGCCTGCCAAAAGCGTATCCCCCGGCGGCGCCATCATCAGGGCCTGACGCGGGGCAACGCATTCTGGCGTACTTAGCGGACGCTTTTTGCCATCAAAGGCCTGTGCAAAAATCTCGTTTCGCTTGCTATCAAGGGCCACCAAAATATTGCGCCCCTGCTGGTCGCGTTCGGAAACACCATAAGCCACAGCTTCAAGCGAACTGACACCGACCACAGGTATCTTGCGCGCCAGACCAAGGGCGCGTGCGGTTGCAAGCCCGATCCGCATTCCGGTAAAGGCACCTGGCCCGACCGTCACTGCAATACCATCGATATCGTCAAAACTGACTTTGGCCGTCTCAAGACTGCGGGCGATAAAGCCCATCAGATTTTCGGCCTGTCCACGTTCCATATCCTCATAAAGTTCGCCCTTGACCTCGCCATTGATCAGCACCGCCGTCGAAAGCGACGTGGATGCCGTATCAATTGCCAGAATCGTTGGTCCTGATTTCTCGGAACTGCGCGACGATGTTTGCGATGCACTATGATCTGCGCTATCTGATGATCGCGACTGTCCAGTCAGCATCTTCTTTATGTAATCGGTGAACGACAAGAACAGGGAGCCTCCGGCGATGGCGCTGGTCGAAATTACGCCTTCTGAATATGATGTCGAAATTGATATCGTCTATGCCACGGATCGCAATCTCACCGGGGCACCAATTTATACACGACCTGCCTGCTATCTTCACGCGGATGCGGCTGCTTGCCTGAAAAAGGCTGCTGCCATGGCGAAACGCCAAGGGGTAAAGCTGCGCATCCTTGATGCATTTCGGCCCCAGGAAGCACAACGTGCGCTTTGGAACCATTCGCCCAACCCCGATTTCGTCGCCAATCCGGATTTCGGATCGCCACATGGCCGTGGTGTGGCCATTGATCTAACCCTGATTGATCAAAACGGCAAGGAACTGGATATGGGGGCAGGGTTTGACGAAATGCATAGCCGTTCCTATCACGGGTCTGAACTGATCTCCAAGGAGGCAGAAGCAAACCGCTTGCTTCTGCTTGGCATCATGGTCAGTGCTGGGTTCGAATACTATGATCACGAATGGTGGCATTACCAGTTGCCCAAGGCCGCAAGCCGCTATCCCCTGTTTTCCGACAGCGCCCTTGCCGAGCCAATGATGAAACGCTAACCGCCTTTGCAAAACGGCGGAGCAATCATGCCCCGCCGCCGCAAACTGTGATCACTTGATGCAAAAGAGATACAACCCGGGGATCTGTCCTTGCCAAAACCGGTTACGACCCGCTTAGGCAAACTATGCCCGAAGAAGTGCCTGACCATTTTGTGGATCAAACAGCGACATCCGTGCGCCGTCGACCAGAATTCTGGTATCTGCACCTGATCTGAAAATCTGTTCCGGACCACTGCGCGCCGTCAGTTCCGCGCCAGCAACCGCAAGGCGGACATATTGATCCGGTCCAGTGGGTTCTGCCAACAACACACGCGAAGAAATCCCGGTATCGTCAAACAACATATGTTCAGGCCGCGCACCCAGTGTCATTTGCCGTCCGACCAGATCACGCGCCTCGATCGGTACATTGATCAGCGGCAAACAGCCGGCCCCGCTGTCAAACACGATGTCTTCGCCATTTTGCGCCAGCTTGCCATCAACAAAATTCATGGTCGGCGCCCCGACAAAGCTTGCCACAAAGCGGTTTGCCGGTCTGCGATAGACATTTTCAGGTGTATCAACCTGCTGAATGCGGCCCTTATCAAGAACAACAACCTTGGTCGCCAATGTCATCGCCTCAATCTGATCATGCGTAACATAGACAATCGTCCGGCCAAGCCGTTCATGCAGGCGTTTCAACTCGATCCGCATATCTGCGCGCAATTTGGCATCAAGATTTGAAAGCGGTTCGTCAAACAGGAATACAGATGGTTCACGTACCAGTGCACGGCCAATTGCCACACGCTGTTGCTGCCCGCCGGAAAGCTGCGATGGCTTGCGATCCAAAAGAGGGGTGATCTGCAAAAGTTCGCCAACTTCAGCAACCCGTGTTTCGATCTCGTCCTTGGGCATGCCCCGCATTTTCAGACCGAAACCGATATTTCGCCGCACCGACATGGTCGGATAAAGGGCATAGGATTGAAACACCATGGCAATATCACGCTCATCGGGTTCCAAATCCGTAACATCACGCCCATTGATATGAATGGCCCCGCCGGTTGTCGGTTCCAGACCAGCAATCATATTCAGAAGGGTCGATTTGCCACATCCTGACGGGCCAAGCAGCACAAGGAAGTCACCGTCGGCAATTTCAAGATTGATATCTTCCATCACCGTCAGCCCGGCATAGGCCTTGGTTACATTGCGAAGTTCAACGCCGTTCATTCCCGTCATCCTTTCACTGCGCCTGCGGCAATCCCGCGCACAAACAACCGCCCGGAAAGCAGATAAACCGCCAGTGTGGGCAAAGCTGTCAGCATGGTCGCAGCCATATCGACATTGTATTCCTTCTCGCCAAATTGCGATCCGACAAGGTTGTTAAGCGCAACTGTCATCGGCTGTCCCGCCCGCCCGCCAAAGGTCAGGCCCAGAAGGAAATCGTTCCAGATATAGGTAAATTGCAAAATCATGGCGACGCCCAGGATCGGCAGCGAAAGCGGCAACATCACATGCCAGAACAGGGGCCAGAACCCGGCACCGTCGATCCGGGCGGCCTTAAGCAAATCCTGCGGGACCGTCTTGAAGAAGTTACGAAACATCATGGTGGTAAAGGCAACGCCCCAGATCACATGCACAAGAATCAAACCGGGAATAGTGCCAAATATCCCCAGCTCCCGGATCATGATGATCAGGGGATAAAGGGTGACCTGTGGCGGAATAAACATGCCAACCAGAAGGGCTGCGAACATCACATTCGCGCCTTTCATCTTCCAGGCGGCAAGGGAATAGCCGGTGACAGCACCAAGTCCCACCGACAAGAACAGGGCCGGAATAACAATTTTGACCGAGGTCATGAAAGAAGACGAAAGACCACCACATGTATCGCCGAGCGTTTTGGCACAATCACCAAACCACGCCTTTCCCCAAGCCGCAAAACCCGGATCGACGGGCAGGGTAAAGATGCTGCCATTGCGGATTTCATCCATCGATTTCAACGATGTCGAAACCATGATGAAAACCGGCAACAGGATCATGATGGCCGCCACAGACAACAATCCGTAAAGGGCAAGTCGATTGTATCGCATCATCAATGCCCCCGACCGCTGCGTTCTTTTTGCAGCTCGAAATAGATGTAGGGCGCTATCACGGCAATCACGGTGCAAAGCAGGACAAACGCCCCGGCCGCGCCAAGCCCCAGCTCCTGACGGTTCAAAATGTGATCAACTATGAATCGCGCCGGAAGATCTGATGAAAACCCGGGTCCGCCCCCGGTCAGGGCAACAACCAGATCGAAGGCCTTCATGACAATCGCGCTCATCAGGATGAAGACCGTGAAGAACACTGCGCGCATCATCGGGGTAATGATGTGCAAATAGACCCGCCAGACCGGAATGCCGTCAACACGCGCTGCCTTCCAGATATTGGGATCAATATTGCGAAGACCGGCCAGAAACAGCGCCATACACAACCCGACCTGCTGCCAGATCCCGGCAATGGCAAGTGTGTAAATGGACCGGTCCGGTCGCACGATCCAGTTAAATTCAAACCCGGCCCAGCCCAGCGCACGAACCGCTTCCTGAAGCCCAAGCCCCGGATTCATAACCCATTGCCAGATCACGCCGGTCACAATGAACGACATCGAAAGCGGCAACATGAAAACCGTGCGATACAGGCCTTCTGCCTTGACCCCGCGATCTATCAGAATGGCCAGCAAATACCCGAAAACAATGCATCCCCCAATAAACAGAAAGCCGTGAATTGCCAGGTTTCCCATTGCTGTCCACCACCGTTCGTTGGCAAACAGACGGGCATATTGATCAAACCCGGTAAATTTATAAACCGGTAGCAACCGTGATCGCGTCAGTGAGATCACGAATGTCCAGATAATGAACCCGTAGAAACAGAAAATCGTAATCGCCATGGCAGGGATCAGCGCCATTCTGGCGGTCCATTGCGGACGCCAGCGCCGCCTGCCTTCTTGCTGGTTTTCCTGCTGCGTAACAGAACCCTGCAACACACCTTGTGCCGGATCGGTCATCGACATACTCGCTTCTTTGTAAAGGCGCCGCTGTTGCGCATCACGCGACAATCAGCGGCACATCCCTGCAAAGTCTCTGGAATTTCGCCTTATTTGGCGTTGGAGATCGCTTGATGGAACTGCGCCTGACCCTCTGCCGGGCTCATATCCGTACTGTTCCAGAAATTCGAGATACTGTCATCAATTGCGCCCGAAACCGCACTTGGCACGCCAAAAAGCCCGGTGCTGACAAGGTGGGTTTTCTTGTCCTGAAGGGTCTTGATCGCGGTTTGTGCGCAGATATCAAAGCTGTCTGCGGGCACATCCAGACGAGCAGGGATCGATCCCTTTTTCTTGTTAAAGGCAATCTGCACGTCGGGTTCAAGCATCACATGGGCCATCTTGATCTGTGCCGGAGTTGCTTCTTCGCCATCCATTGCCGAAAAGGCAAAGGCATCCACAGTCATGATATAGGCCGTATCAATCGCCGGGGCGAAAGAACATCCAACCGTTGTGCCCGGTTCGATCCCCGCAGCAATGATTTCACCCTTGGCCCAGTCACCCATAAACTGGAACGCAGCATCACCCTTGATCACCATGTTGGTCGCCTCGTTCCAGTTGCGGCCCGGGCTGCCTTCATCGACAAAGGGCTTCAGCGCGGCAAAGGTTTCGAACACCTTGCGCATGGTATCGGAATCAAGAAGATCATCATCAAGCGTGCTGTAAAGCTTGGCATAGAATTCACGCCCGGCAACGCCCAGAAGGACGCTGTTAAACATGATCCGTTCCTGCCAGGGCTGACCACCAAGGCCAATCGGCGTAACACCTGCATCTTTAAGCTTCTTGGCTGCGGCAACAAAATCATCCCAGCTTTTGGGGACATCCACACCAGCCTTTTCAAGGGCGGCCTTGTTATAGAACATCCAGTTTTCGCCGTGGATGTTGATTGGTGCAGCGATATAGTCGCCGTCATATTTTGCTGCCTTGACGATCAGCGGCGGCAGTTTGTCGTCCCAATGTTCTTCGCTTGCGATCTTGTCAACGTTGGCCAAAAGCCCCTGATCAGCCAATTCACGCAACTGCTGGCCGATTGAGAACTGGAAAACAGCCGCCGGATCACCGCCAAGCATTCTGTTCACGGCCGCCGCACGGGCGTTACCGCCGCCGGCAATCGGCGTATCGACCCATTCGCCACCGCTTGCCTCAAATACTTTGCGTACTTCGGCAAGGGCGGCCTGTTCACTGCCCGATGTCCACCAATGCAGGACTTCGGCTGTTTGGGCATGAAGCGCACCGGCAGAAACACCTGCGCTCAGAAATGCCGCAAGGGCTGCGACTTTGGAAAATTTCTTCATAACGGATGTACCTCCCTAATGGATACGTTCACGCCCGACTTTTTCTTGATTGAAAATCGTAACGTTACGATTTTTTTTGATAAGCCGTTTATTCGCCCTTGTCAATCGACAAAACCCAATGATAATAGAGGAAAAGAACGGCAATCATATTTTTTTGCCAAAATTTTCGTAACGTTACGATTTTGGATGCATTCAATAAGAACATCCGATCAGGGCAAGGAAGCAAACATGACAAAATCATTCCCCGACGGGTTTCGCTGGGGTGTCTCCACCTCAAGCTATCAAATCGAAGGCGGCGCTGCGAATGACGGGCGCGGCGACAGCATCTGGGACATATATTGCGACACACCGGGACGCGTCGCCAATGGCGACAATGGTCGAGTTGCCTGCGATCACTATCACCGCTGGGAAGAAGACCTTGATCTGATCAAGGGGCTTGGTGCACGGCATTACCGGTTTTCTGTCATGTGGCCGCGCGTCCTGCCCGATGGGACCGGCAAGATCAATGAAACCGGGATTGATTTCTACAGTCGCCTGATTGATGGCATGATCGAACGCGGTGTTGATCCCTGGCTTTGCCTGTATCACTGGGATTTGCCGCAGGCCTTGCAGGATCGTGGCGGCTGGACCAACCGCGACATTGTCGACTGGTTCGGGGAATATACGGAACTTCTGGTGACCCGACTTGGTGATCGCGTCAAGGCCTGGGTAACCTTCAACGAACCAAATGTCGTGGCCTGGGTCGGCCATGAAGAAGGTCGACACGCGCCGGGCATTACCGATCCGCGTGCCGCCATGCGGGTCACACACCACCTTAATCTGTGTCATGCGCGCGCTACCCGCATCATCAAGCACCATTATCCCGACGCACCGGTCGGTTTTGTCTTGCCAATGCACAAGGGATATACCCTGCCACACCGGCGCGAACAGGATGCACATCTGATCGATCTGTTCGAAGCCAAGTGGAATGGCGCCTTCCTTGATCCGGTTTATTACGGGCGCTATCCCGAACTGATCATGGATCGGATGGAGCCCCATATTCACGCCAACGACCTTGACGATATCCGTACCAATGTCGATTTTCAGGGACTGAACCAGTATTTCCCAAGCTACATCCAGGCCGCCGAAGGCAAAGCCTGGCCGTTCCAGCATGCCGAACCGCCAAAATATTTCCGCCGAACCGAAATGGGCTGGGCGATTGACGGAGATTGCTTCTATCGCACGATGAAGATTCTTCAGGAAAATTACGGCAATCCACCAGTTTTCGTGACCGAGAATGGCGGTGCCTTTACCGATATTCCCGGCCATAACGGTCATATCAACGATCAGGATCGCATATCCTATTACACCGAATATCTGGGGGCTCTTTTGCGGGCAATCTCTGAAGGCGCCAATGTTCAGGGCTATATGCCATGGTCATTGCTTGATAATTTCGAGTGGGCCTATGGCTACGAAAAACGCTTTGGCCTTGTTCATGTTGATTATGACACCCACAAACGTACCCCGAAGGCATCCTATGAATTTATGCGCAATGTGATTACACAGAACGCATTGCCTTAGGGGCCTGCAGACGATTAAATTGTCCGAAAGAACACAAGAACGGACCTGCCATGCCTGCTTCCCGCCCTAATCTGCGCACGATTGCCGACCGGCTTGGTCTGTCGGTTACCACTGTGTCGCGCGCGCTGAAAGACGGACCGGAAGTCAAACCCGACACCGTTGCCAAGGTCAAGGCGGCAGCAGAGGAAATCGGCTATCGCCCCGATGCAAGGGGCGTCATGCTGCGCACCGGCAAAACTATGCAGGTCTGTTCAATTCTTTATTCCCCCGAGGTCGGCGATTATGGCGATCCGGGCTTCCTTGCTCAGGTCGAAAGTCTGGCGCAGGGGTTGGAGGCCGATCACTATTCGCTGGTGGTTCTTGCCCAAACCAGTGGTGAAGATCCCCTTGAACCGGTGCGCAAGGTTCATACGCAACGCATGGCTGATGCCGTCGTCTTTTCACGGACGACCCTACAGGACAGGCGCGCCAAATATTGCCTTCAGCACGATTTTCCATTTGTCAGCTTTGGCCGGACCGAACTTCTGACTCCGCACGCCTTTGTCGATCACGATGACGAACAGGCCGCCTATGACGCGATCAAACGCCTGATCGAAGACGGCCATCGCAAAATCGGTATGATCGATCCCCCCGAAGACCTGACCTTTTTTGGATATCGCAAGCATGGTGCGCGCCGGGCCATGATGGATGCCGGACTGGACCCCGATAGCCTGATCTGGATGCCGTCGGACGTTTCAGTGCGGGCTGCGCGCGATGCAACCACCAGACTGTTTGGCGATCAGCGCGATGCAACTGCCATCGTCTGCGCCAGCCAGATGACCATGATCGGCGCATTGGAAGCATTGATGGAACTGGGCATGGACACCATTCGCGACGGAATCGGAGTTGTCGGGTTTGGCGGCATGCCGTTCAGGATGCTTTCGAAACAGAAACTGGCTTATTACTACCAGCCACAACGCCATGTCGGCGCTGTTCTTGCACGGCACCTGCACGATTTAATGACCGGCATCCCGGCCGAACAGCTTCAAACGTTACTGCCCTATCGCCGGATTGATGACCTTGCCGCTTTCCGCGAGGGTGAGGATTTCTAAACTGACATCTCGGTATCTGCTGACAACTCCTTTGATTATCGGAGTGCCGGAAAGACCTTAAAAGGCGTTCAGAACATCCAACCCCATCGACCCGCCCTTACAGTTACGGATCGACACCTTCATCTACAGCCCGCTCATTACCGATATACCGCACCAGAACAAGCTCGACAGGTTTCAGCACGATCAAGACAATAAAGGTCAGTATCGTGGCAATAACAACGATATGCCAGGCTGCCAAGGCACAGGCAATCCCAAGAGCCGCGGTGATCCAGACCGTCGCTGCCGTTGTCAGACCCGATACCGACATACTTTTGGGCTGACGCAAGATCACACCCGCACCAATAAAGCCGACCCCGGTCAGAACACCTTGCAAAATACCCTGAACCACCCGTGACAGTGCATCGGGGTGATCGATCAAATCCTGAAAATGGACAGCCACCACAGACACAACCGCGGCCCCCAGCGCCACAAGCGCCAGCGTCCGCATGCCGGTCGGCTTGCCATTCACATCACGGTTCAGTCCAATAAGCATACCAATGACAGTTGCCGCACAAAGGCGCAGAATCATATCGATAATTCCGATATCGAAATATTTTTCTGCTGTCGCGAAATAGGGCAGATCGGTCAGCATGCGGCAATCCTTCTACATGTCAGGGAATCCCAAAACGCCTGACATTCGATCAATGTTCCGCAATGCTGCGTCCCCAAGTAACCCGACCTGCCCAATTACTTGGGTTGCACCGCGCTTTCCATGCCCTGTGCCATGTCGATCAACCAGTCAAAAAACATTGCAATGCGCGGGTCGCGCTTGGGCGGATCAAGGGTGATCAACACATAGTCACAGCCAGTCGGCACCATCCCAAGCGGTGCAATCAGACGCCCGGCCGCCAGATCATCATAAACCAGCGGCAATGGCCCAATTGCTGTACCCAGCCGGTTCACCGCCGCCTGCAGGGCAAAAAAGAAATGGTCGAAATATTGTTCGCTTACCGGTGTTACATTCAGACCGCTTGCACGTTTCCAGTCATCCCAGGCGTCGGGGCGGGTGCGGCTATGAAGCCAGCGGGCATTTGACACATCGCGCGCCAGAATGTTTTCCCAACAATCGGGATCACAAACCGGCCCGGCATATTCCGCCCATAGACGGGTGGTGATGTAATCATCCGATATGCCGTAATCGGCACGGCGAATGGCAACATCACATCCATCGGCCAGCAAATCCACCGGCCCGCCAGCAAGACGCAAATCGATATTCAAATCAGGATTGGCTTCGCGAAAGGCACCCAGTCTGGGCATCAGCCAGCGCATGGCAAGGCTGGGCTCGCACGATACGGTCAGGATCGGGGACGTTCCGGCATGGCGGTGGATATCTTCAACCGCCCGATCCAGCACATCAAGGGCGCTACCTGTGGCCTTAAGCAACCTTTCCCCTGCCGCCGTCAGCCAGACCCGGCGATTGCGCCGGACAAACAGATCAACCCCCATACGTTCTTCGATCTGGGCCACTGCCCGACTTATGGCGCCGTGGGTCAAGTGCAATTCCTCAGCCGCGCGTGAAAAGCTTTGATGACGCGCTGCCGCCTCAAAGGCCGGAAGAGCCGCCAGCGGCGGCAAGCTGCGTTTTTTGTGAATATTACTCACAATATATCCCGGAATTTTTCGATTTTCTGACGTTTCAAGCAGTTTGATACTCAATCTACTCACAGATCAATCTGTTTCTTAATTCAAATCAGGACTTCGACCATGCCCGAGCTTTTCCCCCAATTTCTGTCGATGGAAATCATCGCTGTTAGCATCATCACTCTTCTGGCCGTGATCAGTCCGGGACCGGATTTTGCCATGGTTACACGCATTGCCCTGACACGCGGCAGGCGGGCCGGAGTTTTGTGTGCAATTGGTATTGGAAGCGGAGTTTCGGTCCATCTGACCTATACCCTGATTGGACTGGGTGTGGTTTTTGCCAGCAATGTCTGGGTGCTGACCGGCCTGCGATATCTTGGTGCGGCCTATCTGATCTGGCTGGGGCTGTCGGCCCTTTGGCCCGATATCCGCGCCTTTTCTGATCGACGCAAGGCACTGAAAGAAAAGGATGTTAGCGCTAACACGGTCTATGTTACTCCGGGCGCGGATCAAAACCAGTACACAACCGGTCGCAATGCATTCTGGATCGGATTTGCCTGCAATGCACTTAATCCGAAAACCATGCTGTTTATCGTGTCACTGTTCAGTCAGGTGATCTCGCCCGATACGCCGATTGCTCAGGAAATTGGATATGGCATCTATATCGCGGCCTGCCACATGGTGTGGTTTGCGCTGGTTGCGGTTGCCCTGACCCTTCCTGCCGTGCAGGCCCGCATTGCTTCGATCAAGGTCTGGATCGAACGCGCTGTCGGGCTTTGCCTTGCCGGTCTGGGCATCAAACTTCTGGCAAGTTAAGGCATCAAACACCCGGGAGCGGAACGAACAGGCAACCAAAACACCCGATCAGATAAACAGCATCTCGCCGCTTTGTTTGGCATCGTTCAGGAAGGTTACGACGCCACCTTTTTCGATGGAAAGTTCATCGCGGGTGGTTTCACTTTCCAGTCCAAGGGCGCGCAGGCCCATCTCGCAGACCATGAATTTCGCACCAAGTGATGCACAGGCCGACAGAAGCTCTTCAAAGCTGCCAATACCGCGGGTCGAATAACTGAGATCAATCGAGGTTGCGGTTGCCCCCTCGGCCTCGGTGCGCAAATGCCGCCAGCCGGACGGGGCAAAAAGCGCGCGGCTGGCATCCATGGTAAAGAACAGGGTGACTTCACGCCCGGTTGCGAGTGCCGCAGATGCCATTACGAGGGCGTAATGAACTTTTTCAAAGCTGCCGGAAAATACCACCAGCGACAGTTTCTTTGGGCTTTCGGTCTCAGTGTTCATGGATTGAAAGGTCCTTGATGGTGGCGTTTTCCGAACAGGTCGGACATCCGGGATCACGTGGTACGCGGATTTTGCGGAACGACGCCGACAGGGCATCAATGATCAAAAGCTGCCCGGAAAGACCATCCCCGATGCCCATCAGCTCCTTGAGCACTTCGGTCGCCTGGATACCGCCAATCATGCCAACGACCGAACCCAGAACACCGCCCTGGGCGCAGGACGGAATGGCGTCTTCGGGTGGCGGCGCATGGTAAATGCAGCGATAACACGGATGGGGCGCACCAAGATGGGCCTTGAAGGTCGACACCTGCCCGTCAAAACGAAGCGCCGCCCCCGATACCAGTGTCTTGCCCGCGAGGTAGCAGGCATCATTTAGCAAAAAGCGCGTCTCGAAATTATCCGACCCGTCGGCAATCACGTCATAACCGGCAATCAAATCCATGACATTGGACGCATCAAGGCGGTCATTATGGGCATGAACCGTAATTTCCGGGTTCATGTCGATCATGGTTGATTTCGCACTGTCGACCTTGGGCGTGCCGATATCCTTCATGCCATGTGCGATCTGGCGTTGCAGGTTGGACAGCTCCACCGTATCGGCATCAACAATACCGATGGTGCCGACACCGGCGGCAGCCAGATACATCGCAAGCGGTGATCCAAGGCCGCCAGCCCCGACGATCAGAACGCGCCCGCGTTTAAGCTTCATCTGGCCAGTTCCACCCACATCCTTCAGGACGATATGGCGGGCATAGCGCTGCACTTCATTTTCACTGAAATCGAAATCGGTCACGCGGTCAAACGATCCTGTCAGGACGGGTCAAAGATGCTTGCTTCTGGATATAGCCTGCCGGTCCGATCCCTCAAGGAAAAGATTTGCATTTCCATCGAATTATCCTGATCCAATGCATGATGTTGCGGCAAGATATTGGATTGCCCAAACCCGTCCGAGCCAATCATCGTCCAGTTTTTGACCGCCGGATGGAAAAAGCCGGACTGGCGATAGGCCTGCTCGATCCGGCCGATTTTTTGCAATTCTGACAAACCCTGATCGACCGCAACGATCAAATCACCGCTATAGGGCGTGTTTTTGGTCACCGCAAAGTGACGACTGCCATCCAGTGCGATCTTGTAGCCCGGAATAGGCAACATGCGAACGCCATCGACAACAAGCTCCATATCCGGCCCCGGCTGAAACGGGGCCAAAAGGAAGTCCGCCCGCCCCTCGGCAACAAATTGCACCATCAAGTCCCATGCCGGGACATGGATCAGATCAACCAGGCCAAGCTTGCCCAAGGCCTGCCAATCAGGTTTCCAGTTACGGTTCGAAGCCCCGCGCAACCGTTGAAGGCTACGTAAATTGCGGATTTTCAGACGGTTGGGATTGTCAGCAAGCATGTAAAACCCGGCTTCAAACCGCCCAAGCGGAATCACAACGGACGATGCCGCCACCAGATCACCGCGATGTTCAATATCGCGCAACCAGGTTGACGACCCGGTAATGTCGGCATCACCATCGGCAATCATTTGCATCATCCGAGCATAGGGACCACCGGAAATCAAAGTCACGTCACCACGCCAGCCACCCTTTTGCAAGGCCTGCTGAATAAGAACGACCTCAACCACATCGCGGCGACTATGCGGCCCATCAAATGTTGTAATTTCAAGGGGATCGCGATCAGCAAGGAACTTGTTGTAATCGACCAGAACATCATCGGCGACGACAATCCGCAGGCTGTGTTCGCCATGATCGGCCTTTGATATTTTGATATCGAAACAAAATGCAGCAGCGGCCAAAATAATCATTAAGGCCAGCCAGAGTAATCTCGAATGAACGCCGTTTTGCCCGATCACTGTCATGCAGCTGTCCCGTTTCGGTTCTGTCATTCAGATTGGGACGATATCGACCAACATCCAGTACCAGCCGGAAAGCCGGACATAAAAAAGGCCCGGTGCACAACACCGGACCTTCATTTTCAGCCAACCGTCAAAGGACTTATTGCAGACCTTCGAAGAGCGCGGTCGACAGATAACGTTCCGCAAAGCTCGGTACGATCACAACGATGCGTTTACCGGCATTTTCCGGCTTCTGACCAAGCTCGATACCTGCGGCAACAGCCGCACCCGACGAAATACCGGTCGGAAGGCCTTCGATGGCCGCAAGCTTGCGTGCAGTCGCAAACGCAGTTTCGTTGCCAATGGTCATGACGGTATCAATCACATCGGTATTGAGGTTGCCCGGAATGAAACCGGCACCGATGCCCTGAATTTTGTGCGGGCCCGGTGCGCCACCGGAAATGACCGGGCTGTCTTCGGGTTCGACCGCAACGATCTGGATGTTGGGGTTATGCTTTTTAAGCACTTCACCCACACCGCTCAGCGTACCGCCGGTGCCCACACCCGCAACAAAGATATCAACCTGACCGGCGGTATCCTTAAGGATTTCTTCCGCGGTGGTGTTACGGTGAACTTCCGGGTTGGCCGGGTTATCAAATTGCTGAAGCATGACGGCGCCATCAATTTCGGCAACCAGTTCCTCGGCGCGGGCAACCGCACCCTTCATGCCCTTGGCAGCCGGGGTCAGATCGATCTGCGCGCCCAGAAGCATCAGCATCTTGCGGCGTTCAAGTGACATGCTTTCAGGCATGGTCAGGATCAGCTTGTACCCCTTGGCGGCGGCAACGAATGCCAGCGCGATACCGGTATTGCCCGAGGTCGGCTCGACCAGAGTTGCGCCCGGTGCCAATTTGCCCGCCTTCTCGGCATTTTCGATCATCGCCAGACCAATACGGTCCTTGACCGATGCCAGCGGGTTAAAGAATTCGAGCTTGCCGATCAGATCAGCTTTCACACCTTCGGCTTCGGCCAAACGCGAAAGGCGCACCAGCGGCGTTGCGCCAATGGTGTCGATGATGCTGTCGTAAATCTTGCCGCGAAACTCAGTCATGTTTTCCTCGCACGTTTCTGTATTTTAGCCATCAAGCACATGATGCAATTGTATTTATATCGCTATTCCACAAGGTCAAATGGATAGAAGAAATTTTTACAAAAGTCTGACCTAAACGGTATTCATGATGCCTGTAGTTTATCGAAAATTGCAGCGGAATTCTGTTGAATAACCATACAACACTCCGCCGCCAGCCCAGAAGACTAAATGATGAAATCAGGGGACTCTTCGATCCCGCTGCGCAGGCCTGCGTCACGTGCACGGTTGCACAGGTCTTCGACCGTGATTTTTTCAAGCTGCTTCATCATTTCGTCCTGCAATTCCCGCCAAAGCGGACGCACAACTTCCTTGCCCAACGGCGATCCTGCCGGATCTTCGATTGGATCGTCGGATGTTTCCATCGACCGGATCACCGAAACGATGTCGGCAAGCGTGATACGGCGACGTTCACGTGCCAAACGATACCCGCCACGCGGACCGCGCACACCCACCAGAATATCGGCACGCACCAGCTGCTGAAGGGTCTGTTCAAGGTAACGTTTCGGAATACCCTGACGGGCGGTGATATCACGGCTTTGAACCGGCTCACCCGCCGCGTTATAGGCAATATCCACGACCGCCTCGATCGCAAACAGCATCTTTTTTGAAAGCTTTAGCATCTTCTCTTCTTTACTCCCCATATGGTCCAGCCATCCCCCCAGATGACATAAAGACCTGATTTCGCCAGAGTAACTTAACCATCACCGGCAACAGCCACGGCACCGCAAGGCGGTACCATGACATTGCCTTAAATACCTACTTCGCGGGGCTTGCGGTCCCGGTCGAACCGAAACCGCCCGCACCACGTGCCGTTTCGTCAAGATCATCCACCGCACGCCATGCCACTTGGGTCACCGGTGCGACGACAAGCTGGGCGATGCGCATGCCGCGTTCGATTTCAAACGCGTTTTCGCCATGATTGATCAGGATGACTTTGATCTCGCCGCGATAGTCAGCATCAATCGTGCCCGGACTATTAAGAACCGTTACACCGTTCTTGGCTGCCAGACCGGAACGCGGGCGTACCTGTGCTTCGAACCCGGCGGGCAGGGCAATGGCAATACCGGTTTCAACCAGCGCACGTTTGCCCGGTGCAAGCACCAGTTTGCCGTCAATCGCCGCCTGCAAATCCACGGCGGCCGATTGCGCAGTTGCATATTCCGGCAACGGCAAATCCGCCCCGTGCGGCAACTGTTTCAGATCAACATTAAGAACCGACATATTCCATCCTTGTATCTTGCCCGGTCATATCCGGGATGTTCTTCATTGCCTGTGCAATCGGGATCGCATCAGGAAAAATGTTTGATGATGCGGGCACAAAGCGCCTCGGCAATGCCGGTTTTGCTTTGGCGTGACCAATGTTCATCACTTTTGGCATCGTCGCCTGAAATCAGGCAAATTTCGTTTTGATCCCCGCCAAAGGTCCCGGTATCCGGGGCAACGTCATTGGCAAGAATCCAGTCACACCCCTTGCGCGCCCGTTTGGCACGCGCATGTTCGGTGACTTTTTCGGTTTCGGCGGCAAATCCGATGACAAGCCCCGGGCGCGATGCCCCGGCCTGGCTAATGGTTGCCAGAATATCGGGATTTTCCGAAAGCTTGAGGTCGGGGATTACCCCCGATCCATCCTTTTTAAGCTTCTGACCGGCTTCATCGGCGGTGCGCCAATCAGCCACAGCCGCCGCACAAATCGCGATATCAGCCGGAAGGGCATTCTGAACCGCAGCAAGCATGTCACGTGCTGTTTCAATCCGCACAACCTTGACCCCGGCCGGGTCGGGCAGGGCAACGGGGCCGGAAACCAGCGTTACATCAGCCCCGGCATTGCTTAGCGCCTGCGCAATCGCATGGCCCTGCTTGCCCGAGGACCGGTTGGCAATATAGCGCACCGGGTCAATCGGTTCGTGGGTCGGGCCGCTGGTGACAACGACTTTCTTACCTGCAAGCGGTTTTGGCGCGGACACACCACCCAGGAAATCAAGGACCGATGCAATAATCTCGGCCGGTTCGGCCAGACGTCCCGAACCGACTTCGCCACAAGCCAGATCACCCGATGACGGACCAACGCGGATCACGCCACGGCTTTCAAGCGTTGCAATATTGGCCTGGGTCGCCGGATGGTTCCACATCTCGACATTCATGGCCGGTGCGATCATGACCGGCTTGTTGGTCGCCAAAAGGGCAGTTGTCGCCAGATCACCGGCCTGACCGGTTGCCATTTTGGCCAGAATATCGGCACTTGCCGGGGCGACCAGCACAAGGTCGGCTTCGCGCGACAAACGGATATGGCCCATTTCGGCTTCGTCGGTCAGGGAAAACAGATCCTGATAAACCTTGTTCTCCGTCAGTGCCGCCACAGACAGCGGGGTCACGAACTGTTCACCGCCCTTGGTCAGGATGGCGCGAATATTGATTTCGCGATCTCTGAGCCGACGGATCACCTCGAGAACCTTATAGGCCGCAATGCCGCCCGAGATGATCAGAAGGATATTCTTGCCTGCCGACACTGTGATTACCAATTAATTACGGTTAAAAAGTGTGGTTAACCTACATTGTCTCATTATCAGGCGCAAGCACCCAAAGATGAAATGCAGAACGCCGCATCCGGATCAGGAATGCGGCGCTTGTCTTTTCTATATATGTCAAAGGCTTGCACAAAGCCCAAGCCATCTAATCACGGCACGGTATACAGCATCCCGAACCAGCGCCAGCGTGATTGCGGGCCCATCGTCGTGCAGTTAATCCGCCAGCGCCCCGATGCCACCGGGCCATCCAGACGGATTTCAACGCGTTCATCCCCCAATCGGGTCATGGTGGCGTCGCCATCAGACGGATAGCAGGCAATATCAGGTGCCGGGTCCTTAAGTGTAAAGCCAAAGGCCGGGGGATTGCGTGTCAGGGTATAATCACCCGGCGTCACATCACTAACCCGCAAGGGCAATGAATTGGCCGCCAGTTTAAACCGGTCCATCGCGCCATAATGCTCGTTCAGGGCAAAGCGCGGCAAATAGGTGAAATCGGATTCCGTGCTCATCGCGCCGCTTTGCTGGCCAAAGGATGCCTTGTATCCGGCTTCCTTGACCGCCTTGATCACGTCTGCATTGGCTTCGCCATAGGGATAGGCAAACAGCTCAGGGACAAAGCCAAGCTCTTCCTTGAAGCGTTCGGCGGAATGGGCCAGTTCGGCTTTGACCGCTTCGATATCAATTGCCGGCAAATGGGAATGATGCTGACTATGGCCGCCGATGGTCACGCCATCCTTGACCAGTTCACGCACCATGTCCCAGGTCATGTAATTCGACACGCCTTCATCAAGCTGTTCGGTCGAAACAAACACCGTGAACGGCATGTTGTTGGCGCGAAAGATCGGCCAAGCCTGTTCATAGACCGAACGATAGGCATCATCGATGGTAATCCCGATGGCCCGATCCGGAAGACCCTCACCGCTTTCAAGGGCACGGACAATCTGCGGCAGACCGAGAACCGAATACCCGCCACTGGTCAGCTCCGCGATATGTTCCTTGAACTGTTCGAGCCGGATATTGGTCGAGGGATATTCATCTTCGCCAAACCGGTGATACATGAAAACCACTGCTGATGTCGCATCACCGCCCGCTGCCACCACGGATGGCTCGGCCGCTTCCGGTGCCGGATCTTGGGCTTGGGCCGGGGCCGGGGCATCGGTTTGGATGCTTTCGGAGGCACCGGTGCCAGTGCCAGTGCCAGTGCCGGTTTCGGTGGACTGGGCCATGCCCGGTCCGGCACCAAAAGTCAGTCCCACGGCAAATGACATCCCGAACACCATGCCGCGCAGCATGGTATCTGGCCTAAACCGACCTGTCATTTCTGACGGTCTTTGTCCTTTGGCCTCAAAATTCATGTTTGTTTCCAGTCTTCTACCAACCACTCCAAACAGGACCGACTGTGCGGAACGATCCTGTATCCCGGCTTTGCCAATCTGGATTTATGCCGGGACATCGTCCCGTTTTCCGGGATCGTTTTGCAAAAGCAACAGTATCAGCGAACCAATTGTTTTTCCATATTTCATATGGATAGTTGCAGATTGGACCAGCGCGGTTACCATTAAACCAAGATAATAATCCCAACTTGATGAGGCCCCCATGCTTGGTTCCGATGCTTTTGATCTGTTATTCCGTGATGCCCGCACTTTCAGCTATTGGCAGGATCGCGACGTCGATACGGATTTGCTCAAACAGGCGTGGGACATGACGGTGCTTGGCCCGACAAGCGGCAATTGCGAACCGATGCGCGTTACTTTTGTCAAATCGGATGCTGCCAAAGAACGGCTTAAGCCCTGCCTGTCGGAAGGCAATGTCAGACAAACCATGAGTGCGCCGGTTACCGCCATCATCGCGCAGGACATGGAATTTTACGAAAAGCTTCCTGCCCTGTATCCGCATACCGATGCCCGGTCCTGGTTTGCGGGCAATGATGAAGTGATTAAGGCAACCGCCTTTCGCAACAGTTCGCTTCAGGCAGGGTATTTCATTATGGCACTGCGTGGGCTTGGCCTTGATTGCGGCCCGATGTCGGGATTTGACCAGGCCAAACTTGATGCCGAGTTTTTTGCCGGGACACCTGTCAAAAGCAACTTCCTGATCAATATCGGCTATGGCGATCGCGATAAACTGCATGCGCGCAATCCGCGTCTGCGCTTTGACGAAGGTGCGGCAATTCTCTGACGTCGATCGGTTTCCAAGCCGGATCGACCAAAGGCCTCCCACGGTGGAGGCCTTTTTTATATTCACTCTTTCTGATTTTCTGATAAAGCACGTCGCGACGGGAACCGACAGATTTTTTCAATCCGTCGAGTAACTTGAAAACTGTCATCAAACTTTTATTTGATCTTTACTGGCCCATAACCATTTTTGGTCCACTTTTATCCGTGCACGTACGATCTCTGCGCACACTTGCAAACAGGAGCGTTAATTGGGTTTCCGCCAATTGATACTTACAGCTTTGGCCATTGCCTTTCCGGCGGGCATTGTCTTTGTCGTCCTTGCGGCGATGGAGCTGCTTGGCTGGGGCACGGCAATCCTGTCAGCAACGCTTTCCTGGCTTGGCATCACCGCGATGCTGCGCATCTATTTCGGCGATCTGCGCCGGGTGGCGCGCTATGCCACCGATCTGCGTGACCGATTCAAGGGAACCCCGCCGCAGCATATCTCGTTTGGTGCCGCGTCCGAGCTGTCGTCGCTTTATACCCAGATCGCGGCTGCGTTCCGGGATCGCATCGCGCTTCTTGAAGCCCAAACCAGCACCGATGCCGAAATCCTTGACCATCTGCCAAATCCGGTGGTGATGGTGAACCGGCACCGCGTCGTGACCGGCTTTAACCAGGCGGCAAAGGGACTGTTTCACAATCTTGAAACCGGTCGGGACCTGACACGGTTTATTCGTGATCCGATCCTTCTGGATGCCTTTGACGATGTCGCGAATTCCCGCGAAACCATGAAACATGCCGAATTTGTTCTGGCCAGTGACGCGCACCGCCATTTTGACGTTCTGACTGCGCGCCTGCCAGCTGCGACCGGGGATCGTAATTTTGTCCTGAGTTTCTCGGACCTGACCGAACTTCGCAAACTGGAACAAATGCGGGCCGACTTCGCGACCGATGCTGGTCACGAATTGCGCACCCCGCTTTCGGTTCTTCTTGGCTTTATCGAAACGCTTGAAGGTCCGGCCAAGGATGATCCCGATGCGCTGAACCAGTTCCTGCCAGTTATGCGCGATCAGGCCCAGCGCATGCAGCATCTGATCGAAGATTTGCTGTCACTGGCGCGTATCGAGCTGAATGAACATACCCCGCCGTCAAGCGATTGCGATGTTGGCAAAGTCATCGCCAAAGTCGCCGAAAGCCTTTCGATGAAGGCCGGGACCAAGGGGATGAATATCCGCGTCACCAGCGAACTTGAAAATACCGAGATGGTGGGCGAGGAAAAGGAACTGACACAGGTCTTTGTCAATCTGGTCGAAAACGCCATCAAATACGGCCATGCCAATACCGATGTCGAAGTATCGATCAAACTGGTCAAAAACCCGCCCGGTGCACTGGCGCGTTTCCGTCATGACCGCATCATGGCCGTTGCCATCCGCGACCATTCCGACGGGATTGCCCGTGAACATCTGCCGCGTCTGACCGAACGGTTCTATCGGGTTGATACTGCACGATCCCGTGCAGTTGGCGGAACCGGCCTTGGCCTTGCCATCGTCAAACACCTTGTCCAGCGCCACCGCGGCACCATGCAGATCGAAAGTGAACAGGGTGTCGGATCGGTCTTTACGGTCTATCTGCCGGCCAAGACCGATGACAATGTCCGGAAACTGCATTCCGCCTGATCACGCCAAAGGCGCTTAAAAACAAGAAAGGCCAGCAACGATGTGCTGGCCTTTTTTCTGATCCGATTGATCGTTTCGATTACAGAATAAACTTCGAAAGATCGGTATCCTTTGACAGATCCTCGACCTGTTCGCGGACATAATTGGCATCGACCTTAAACGTCTCGCCCGAACGGTCGGTTGCGGTGAAGCTGATGTCATCGAGCAGCTTTTCCAGAACCGTATGCAGGCGGCGCGCCCCGATATTTTCGACCGATTCATTCACATTGGCCGAGATACGGGCAATTTCATCAATCGCGTCATCGGTAAAGTCCAGCGTGACTTCTTCGGTCTTCATCAGCGCGATATACTGCTTGATCAGGGAGGCTTCCGGTTCCAGCAGGATGCGACGGAAATCACCTTCGGTCAGGGCTTTCAGCTCGACCCGAATCGGCAGGCGACCCTGCAATTCCGGCAGAAGGTCCGACGGCTTTGCCAGATGGAACGCACCCGAGCAGATAAACAGGATATGGTCGGTTTTGACCGTGCCATGTTTGGTCGAGACGTTCGTGCCTTCGATCAGCGGCAACAGATCACGCTGAACACCTTCGCGCGAGACATCCCCACCACGTTCGGAACGGGCCGTGATCTTGTCGATCTCGTCAAGGAAGACAATGCCGTTCTGTTCGACATTTTCAATCGCCTCGGCTGTGACCTTGTCGAGATCCAGCAACTTGTCACCTTCTTCGTCAACAAGACGATCAAAGGCCTCTTCGACGGTCATGCGTTTGGGCTTGGTATTGCCGCCAAATGCCTTGCCGAACATGTCATTAAGGTTCAGCATCCCCATCTGTGCACCGGGCATGCCCGGAATGTCGATGGTCGGCATCGAGGCCGAGCTGTTTTCCTGAACGTTGATTTCGATTTCCTTGTGCTGCAATTCGCCTTCGCGCAGCATCTTGCGGAATTTCTGACGGGTATCAGGCGATGCATTTTCGCCAACCAGACCGTCCAGAATACGTTCCTCGGCCTGCATTTCAGCCTTGGCGCGGACCTTTTTGCGCATGGTTTCGCGGGTCAGGTCGATGGAAACTTCGACCAGATCACGGACAATCTGTTCGACATCACGTCCGACATAGCCAACCTCGGTAAACTTGGTCGCCTCGATCTTGATAAACGGCGCATCGGCAAGCTTGGCCAGACGACGGGCGATTTCGGTTTTACCGACACCGGTCGGACCGATCATCAGGATGTTTTTGGGCAGCACCTCGTTGCGCATGGTGTCGTCAAGCTGCTGGCGGCGCCAGCGGTTACGCAGCGCAATGGCAACCGCGCGCTTGGCATCTTTCTGACCGATAATATGGCGGTCCAGTTCCGAGACAATCTCGCGCGGGCTGAAATGTTGGGTCATGATTTATTCCGTATCTTATTGCGACAGATGCAGCGACAGGGCCCGGATTGGCACCCTGATTACTTCGCATCCTCGAGTTCGATTTTCTCAAGCAGGACATTGCCGTTGGTATAGACACAAATCTCGCCGGCAATCGCCATTGCCTTGCGGGCAATTTCCTCGGCTGTCATATCCATATCAATCAGCGCCCGGGCAGCAGAAAGCGCATAATTCCCACCCGAACCGATGGCAATAATGCCGTCCTCGGGTTCAAGAACGTCGCCCTGACCGGTCAGAACCAGCGACACATCCTTGTCGGCCACCGCCATCATGGCTTCAAGCTTGCGCAAGTAACGATCCGTGCGCCAGTCCTTGGCAAGTTCGACACAGGCCCGCATGGTCTGGCCCGGATGACGATCCAGTTTGGCTTCAAGCCGTTCCAGCAGGGTAAAGGCATCGGCGGTTGCACCGGCAAAACCGACCATGATTTCGCCTTTCTGGCCGATCCGGCGGACCTTGCGGGCATTGCCCTTGATCACGGTCGGGCCAAGCGATACCTGACCATCACCAGCCACCACGACTTCATTGCCCTTGCGCACAGACAGAATTGTCGTGCCATGCCAGCTTTGTTGTTCGCTCATGAATAATCCTTGAATCTCATCGATTGCTTCGCCCAAGAGTTAGCACGGCAGACGCCCCGGTCAAGGGCAGAAGCCACCAGATGGTCCGTATAGAACCTTCACTGTGAGCGAAACACAGTTTCAACGCAGCAATGCATAAAAAATTCAAGGCACGCGCGGCGCACATGCTTTACCCTTGATGCTTGGAAAAGAATTTCAAGAATGACAGGACCTACACCATGAGCAGCACCGATCTTACCCAAACCCATCTTGGCAAATGCATCCTTGCCGGTCAGGGCAAGATCAAGGCTGATCTGGTTTTACGCAATATCGGACTTCTTGATGTCATCACCGGCAAAATCACCCGGACCGATATCGCGATTGTCGGCGACCGGATTGTTGGCACCCATGACAGCTACGCAGGCGAAGCCGAGATTGATTGTACCGGCAAGTTTGCCGTGCCGGGCTTTATCGATACCCACCTGCATATTGAAAGCTCGCTCGTTACCCCGCTTGAATTTGATCGCTGTGTATTGCCCCATGGTGTGACAACGGTTTTGTGTGATCCGCACGAAATTGCCAATGTTCTGGGGGCGGAAGGCATCGGCTATTTCCTGGATTGCGCCGAACAGACCATCATGGATGTGCGGGTCAATCTGTCATCCTGTGTGCCTGCCACCGCGTTTGAGACTGCCGGGGCGCGGCTTGAAATCGAAGACCTTTTGCCGTTCCGCAGCCACGAAAAGGTCGTCGGCCTTGCCGAGATGATGAACTATCCCGGTGTACTCAACCTTGATCCGGGCATCATGGCCAAGCTTGAAGCGTTCCAGGACGGACATATTGATGGCCATGCGCCACTTGTGCGCGGCATGGATTTGAACGGTTACATGGCCGCAGGCATCCGCACCGATCACGAAGCCACATCGGCCGAAGAAGCCCGCGAAAAACTGGCCAAGGGCATGGCCATCCTGATCCGCGAGGGTTCGGTTTCCAAGGACCTTGAAGCCCTTGCCGAAATTCTGGACGAAAACAGTTCAAGCTTTGTGGCCCTTTGTACCGATGACCGCAATCCGCTTGATATCGGTGAAGAAGGCCATCTCGACAGTCTGGTGCGTCGCCTGATCGGACATCTTAAGGCACGTAATTGCCCGATCCATCATGCCTATCGCGCGGCATCACATTCCGCGGCCCGTATTTTCGGATTGCGCGATCGCGGTTTGATCGGGCCGGGCTGGCGGGCTGATATTGCCATTCTTGATGATCTGGAAACCTGCGATGTTAGCGCTGTCATCGCCGGTGGCCGGGTGGTCAGCGACGATCTGTTTGCCAAACGCAAAACCATTGCTCCGGTCGGTCTAAGCTCGATGAAGGCAACACCGGTAACAGCAGAGGCATTCGCTTGTGATCCCAAACCTGGTCAAAACCAGACGCCGGTCATCAAGGTCAAACCGGGGCTTATTCTGACCTTCCGCGATGAGGCAACGCTTGAAATTGGTGATAACGGCCTGAAACCCGATCTTGCCAATGACGTGATCAAGGTTGCTGTGGTCGAACGTCACGGGATCAATGGCAATATCGGGCGCAGCTTTGTCCGTGGCTTTGGCCTTAAGAAAGGGGCGATTGCATCCTCGGTCGGGCATGACAGCCACAATATCACCGTGGTCGGGGCCAGTGATGCCGATATGGCCGCCGCCGTTAACCGGCTGATTGAAATGGGTGGCGGCTTTGCCGTTGCCGATGAAGGCAAGGTCACCGCCGAACTGCCATTGCCAGTAGCAGGATTGATGAGCACGGAGCCCTTTGAAGTGGTCGAAAAGGACCTGATCACATTGCGGGCCGCCGCCAAAGACCTTGGATGCGTTTTGCCCGAGCCGTTTCTTCAGGTCGCATTCCTGGCACTTCCGGTAATTCCGCACCTTAAAATGACCGACCGTGGCCTGTTTGATGTCGACAAGTTTGACTTTGTTTAGAATGCGTCAAAACAACCACTGATATATTTTTCTTATAAACAATCAACTTCGTATTGTTTTCGACCCGCCGTGATCTAATCTGTTGATAAAGCTGTACGAAAAAGGCAGCGCACATCAACGGTTGCATGGCGGGCAGATGATCAGGTGAAAATCAAACTTCAAATCGGCGTGACGGCTGCATTCACGACCATCGCCGTTCTGATGCTCGGTATCACGGTTGCGTTTTTGTATGAAAGCAACCACAAGCTGGCACTTGATACCGGGCGCAACAAGATGACGACAGCCCGGCATAACGCCGTTGAAAATCTTTTGAATGTCATTCGCCCGGTCGGGCAAATCGTCGACACCACAGTCGACATGATCCATTCATTTCCCGACGCCGTCAGCCAGCCACGCGGCGGGGCAATCATGGCCAGTCTGATCAACGGACATTCACAGATTTATGGACTGTTTTTCGGGTTCGAGGATGATGGTCGCTTCTTTCAGGTCGTCCAGTTCCCCGGTGATCTAAAGACATTTGGCCCTGAAAACAGCCTCATCCCTGACAACAGCAATATCGTTTATCGCACCATCAATTATGACTATGCGGGCGGAAAGCTTGATACCTATCTGTATCAGTCCAGTTGGGGCAATGTGACGGGCCAAGAACACAGTGTCGTCACCTATGATCCGCGCGGGCGCACCTGGTACAAGGGTGCGCGCAGTCAGGACGAAATTTTCGTAAGCCCGTTTTATACCTTTAACAGTACCGGCAAGCCCGGCGTGACCTTTGCCAAGCGGGTAGTTCAGCCTGATGGCAGTCTGATGGGGGTGGTTGGCGCTGACCTGACCCTTGATAATGTCACCAGAATTCTCAACGACATCCGGATCGGTTCAGAAGGCCGGGTCTTCATGCTGGGCATTGAAAACCGGGTACTGGCCTATAGCGGCCCGCATGGCACCAATCGCGACGAAACGTTTTTCAAGATCGGCAATGGTCAGATCAATGACCCGATTGTCACGGACGCCATCACCCAATGGGCAGGCAATCCCAAGGCATTTTTTGAATTCACCAATGCCGACGACGGCAAAAAGTACCTTGTATCGGCCGCCCCCATCCCGGAAATCTTCGGGATTGCCCCGGTCCTGGGACTGATTGTGCCGGAGGACGAGTTTGTTGGCGGCATCAAGGAAGCCACGCAATATATCCTGAAAATTGCCGCTGCCATTTTCATCCTGACCACCATCCTGATCGCGATTATTGCCAGAATGCTCAGCCGTCAGCTGAACCTTGTTGCCGCCGAGGCCGAGAAAATCGGCCAGTTTGATCTTGGCAGTGATTTCGAGATGACATCGCATATCTACGAAGTCAGTGCGCTATCATCGGCGATCACCAACACAAGAAACAGCCTTAAGAGCTTCGGGGCCTATGTGCCGACCGATCTTGTCCGGTCCATTGTCGCAAACGGTAATCCGGTCGAAATTGGTGGTGAAGCACGCGACCTATCGATCATGTTCACCGACATCGAAGGCTTTACCGCCAAGACCGAAAACTATTCCCCGACCGAACTTGCCCGCGAGCTATCAAACTATTTCGCGGCGATGGAACACCAGATCACCGCCAACGGCAATGGCACCATCGACAAATATATCGGCGATGCCATCATGGCATTCTGGAACGCCCCGTCCAACGATCCCGATCATGTTGATCATGCCTGTCGGGCGGCCCTTGCCTGTCGCCTGGCGGGTCGGCAGCTTAATTCCATATCGCAGGAATCACGGCTGTTTCCGCTTTATACCCGCTTCGGATTGCATACGGACCGGGTGGTTGTCGGCAATGTCGGATCAGAGCACCGGTTACAATATACCGCCCTTGGCGGGGCCGTTAACCTGGCATCTCGGATCGAGGGACTGAACAAGTTTTATGGCACACGCATCCTCGTCAGTGATGCGATTGTCCGGCGGGCCTCGGGCAATTTCCTGTTGCGCTTTGTCGATCGGGTCATGCCGGTCGGAACATCGTCACCCCTGGCAATCTACGAGCTGATCGGGGATCGAACCGATCACAGCAACAGGCTTTGCAATATCGCCGAACAGCTTCTTGAAGTTGCCGCATGGGATGCCTGTATTGCCCTTTATCAGGACCAGAAATGGGCCGAAGCCCACGCCGCTTTCAGCGTCCATATCGGCAATGCCACCACCCCGAAACTGGTCGAAATTTACATTGAACGTTGCAAGGCCTTTATGGCGAGCCCACCGCCAAAAGACTGGGACGGCATCAATCATCTATCAAGCAAATAGGCCTGATTTGGTACCAATCGATGTGACAATGGTTGAACCAATGGCGTTTTCAGGATTTTGCGGCCAATACGTAGCCACTTAAACTGGCTTTTCCGTGGGTTTGTTGCTACATACGGTCCATCATATGCATCAATATCTGCAAGAAAGGAGCTTTGCATGCGCAAGGCCCGCGTTGAGCGTAATACAAACGAAACCAAGATCTCGGTTGAACTGAACCTTGACGGGACCGGCATCTATGATGTCCAGACCGGGGTTGGTTTCCTTGATCATATGCTCGAACAGCTTTCACGTCACAGCCTGATAGACCTTAAAGTCCGGGCCGAGGGCGATTTGCATATTGATTTTCATCATACCACCGAAGATAGCGGCATCGCGATTGGCCAGGCCTTTGCTCAGGCACTGGGCGATAAAAAGGGCATCACGCGGTATGGCAGTTGCCTGCTTCCGATGGATGAGGCGCTTACCCGTGTCGCACTTGATATTTCAAGCCGTCCCTATTTGATCTGGAATGTCAATTTCACCCGCGACAAGCTGGGCGATATGGATACCGAATTGTTCCGTGAATGGTTCCAGGGCTTTGCCCAGGCAGCCGGGATTACGCTGCATGTCGAGAACCTGTATGGCGAAAACAATCACCATATCATCGAAAGTGCCTATAAGGCGCTTGCACGGTCCTTGCGCGATGCGATTGAAATCGATCCGCGCAAATCCGATGCCATTCCGTCGACCAAGGGAACCCTTGGCGGTTCGCTTTAAGCGGGTCAGCTTGATCTGATCGAAAATTTACTGGCAGTGTTTCGATACTGCCGGAACCAGAAAATCGGTTTTCGATGAAGGTTTACACAGTCCATATCCATCCCGGCGATGCCGACCCGATGGAAAACGCCATCCTGATCCGCGAAGGGTTCAATTTCTGGGCCTTTTTGCTGTCGGGTCTTTGGGCGTTGTATCATCGGCTGTGGCTGGGTTTCTTTGGCCTTCTGGCGCTGTCGTTTTTGTGCAGCCTTGCCGTCATGCTGTTTGACGGCGGGCCGGAAATGGACTTCGCGCTGGCCCTTGTGACCGGGATCGGTTTTGGTCTGATTGCCAATGATCTGCGCCGCCGCAAACTGGCCGCAAAGGGCTGGAAAATGACCGACATCGTTGCCGGCAAGAATGAAAGCGATGCCGAGCATCGCTGCTTTGTCCGATTGAATACAACAAGCCCGCGCGTTCCACATTCTGCGCTGGCTGCTGTTTCCACCCCCTTAAACGGGAGCCCATCCTACCCATGAGTGTTGCGATTATTGATTACGGTTCAGGCAATCTGCGCTCTGCTGCCAAGGCGTTCGAGCGCGCCGCCCGCGAAACCGGCTTTTCTGACGAGATCATTGTCACCAATGACCCGGAAAAGGTCCGCAACGCCAGCCATATCGTCCTGCCGGGCGTCGGTGCCTATGCCGATTGCCGGGCCGGACTTGATGCCGTTACCGGCATGGTTGATGTTCTGAGCGAACAGGTGATCAAGGGCGGCAAGCCGTTCTTTGGCATTTGTGTCGGCATGCAATTGATGTCCTCTGTCGGGCGTGAATTTGCCGATACCGCAGGCCTTGACTGGATCGCGGGCGAGGTCGTGGCGATTGAGCCAAGCGACCCGACCCTTAAAATCCCGCATATGGGCTGGAACGAGCTGGTGCTTGATCCCGCAGGCAAGGCGCACCCGGTGCTTAGTGGCATTTCGGACGGCGACCATGCCTATTTCGTGCATAGCTATCACATGCATGTCACCAATCCTGATCAGCGTCTTGCATCGGTTTCCTATGGTGGGAACCTAACCGCGATGATCGGGCGTGACAACATGATCGGCACCCAGTTCCACCCGGAAAAAAGCCAGAAAACGGGGCTTACCATCATTGGTAATTTCCTGGGATGGAAGCCATGATCGCACCATCTGATACCATTCAGCCGGGCGTCATTGCCGAACGTGTGACCGAACTTTCCGCAGGCGAGCTTTCCGACATTGTTGATGCCTGCACCCAGGCGATTGTCGAAGGTGGCGGGTTTGGCTGGCTTACGCCGCCCGATCGCCCGGATATGGAAAAATACTGGCGCGGTGTTTTGCTGATGCCTGGACGCCACCTGTTTGTATCGCGCGTTGATGGCGTGATTTCCGGTGCGGCCCAGTTGATTGAAACGCCGTCCAACCTTGAAGCACAGCGCCATTCCGCCCAGATTACCGGCCATTTCGTTGCCCCGTGGGCACGCGGGCGCGGCAACGGCAAGGCGATTGTGCGTTCAATTGAATATTTCGCCCGTGAAGCGGGCTATAGCGTATTGAAACTGGACCTTCGGGAAACCCAAAAGGCCGCCATCGCGCTTTATAACGGGCTTGGCTATGTCCGCTGGGGCATCAATCCCTATTACGCGATGATCGACGGCAAGATGGTCGAAGGTTACTACTACACCAAAAAAATACAGGACCCTGAACAGTGAATCTTTATCCCGCAATTGACCTGAAAGACGGCGCATGTGTGCGCCTGTTGCGCGGCGACATGGACAAGGCCACCGTGTTTAACGATGATCCCGGCGCACAGGCCGGCGAATTCGTCGCGGCTGGCTGTCACTGGGTCCATATTGTTGATCTGAACGGTGCCTTTGCCGGCGAGCCGGTGAATGGTGCCGCCGTTGATTCGATCCTGGCCGCGGTTTCTGGCAAAGCCCAGACCCAGCTTGGCGGCGGTATCCGCACGATGGAGACGGTCGATTACTGGCTTAACAAGGGCATCACCCGCGTGATCCTTGGCACCGTCGCGCTCCGCAATCCTGATTTTGTCAAGGAAGCCTGCGCGAAATGGCCGGGCCGCGTTGCTGTGGGCATTGATGCCCGTGATGGTTATGTCGCGGTTGAAGGCTGGGCGGAAACGTCCGAAGTCACCGCCCTTGAGCTTGCCAAAAAGTTCGAGGATTGCGGGGTTGCCGCCATCATCTTTACCGATATCGACCGTGATGGCGCGATGGGTGGCCCGAATATCGAAAGCACCGTGGCACTGGCATCTGAAATCTCGACCCCGGTGATCGTATCGGGCGGGGTATCGTCGCTTGATGATCTGATTGCAGTCAAACAGCATACGGATGCCGGCATTGACGGCGCGATTTCGGGCCGTGCGCTTTATGACGGGCGTATTGATCTGGCCGAAGCCATCGCAGCCCTTGCGTAACCGAGCAAAACAGGAAACCGACCATGTTAAAAACCCGTGTCATTCCCTGTCTTGACGTCAAGGACGGACGTGTTGTCAAAGGGGTCAATTTCGTTGATCTGATCGATGCCGGCGATCCGGTCGAACAGGCGCGGATTTACGATGCCGAGGGCGCGGACGAGCTGTGCTTCCTTGATATCACTGCATCAAGCGATAACCGCGACACCATCTTTGACGTGGTTGCCCGTACGGCCGAGGCCTGCTTTATGCCGGTGACGGTGGGTGGCGGCGTACGATCCCTTGAAGACATCCGCAAGCTGTTGCTGGCTGGCGCGGACAAGGTTTCGATCAATACCGCAGCGGTGAAAAACCCCGATTTCGTGCGCGAAGCTGCGCGCAAGTTCGGATCACAATGCATTGTGGTTTCGATTGATGCCAAATCGGTCGGCCCGGACAAGTTTGAAATCTTTACCCATGGCGGTCGCGAACCAACCGGCATTGACGCCGTTTCGTTTGCAAAACAAATGACCGAATATGGTGCGGGTGAACTTCTTGTGACCTCGATGGATCGCGATGGCACCAAGTCGGGCTTTAACATCCCGCTGACCCGCACGATTGCGGATTCCGTCCATGTTCCGGTGATTGCATCGGGCGGGGTTGGCACGCTTGACCATATGGTCGAAGGCGTGACCGAAGGCCATGCATCCGCCGTGCTGGCCGCATCGATCTTCCATTTTGGCACCTATCGCATTCGCGAGGTCAAAGACCATATGAAGGCCGCTGGTATTCCGGTGCGCGAGGAGTAGGAACAAAATGGCAAATCAACACATCCTTGATGCGCTTTATGCCACCGTCGCCGCCCGCAAGGGTGCCGATCCCGACACCAGCTATACCGCCAAGCTGTTTGCCAAGGGCACAGCCAAAATCGCCCAGAAAGTCGGCGAGGAAGGCGTTGAAACCGTGATTGCGGCTTTGGCGGAAACCCCGGACAAGGTCGCATCGGAAAGTGCAGACCTTTTGTACCATCTGGCGGTTCTGTGGGCCGATCAGGGGGTGAAGCCCGAAGATGTCTGGCAGATTTTGGCCGAGCGTCAGGGCATTTCCGGGCTTGCCGAAAAAGCATCGCGCAGCAAAGATTAAGGCCAACGGCCAAACTTATTCCGGGCAACGTCCCGACAAGGCATCAGGAGCATCGACATGGCGATCAAAGCATACGACCCGGAAAACATCTTTGCCAAAATCCTGCGCGGCGATATCCCGTGCACCAAGGTCTATGAAGACGACCATGTTCTGGCCTTCAACGATATCGCGCCCCAGGCCCCGACCCATGTTCTGGTGATCCCGAAAGGCGCCTATACGTCTTATGACGACTTTGCCCTTAATGCGTCGGATGCCGAAATCATCGCCTATACCCGCGCGATTGGCAAAATCTCCGAAGCGGCCGGCGTGATCGAGGACGGCTATCGCCTGATCGCCAATACCCGCGAACATGGCCGTCAGGACGTCCCGCACCTGCATGTGCATATCCTGGGCGGCACCAAATTGCCGCTGATGCTGCCGAAAGCATAAGCATCTGAGATTTCAGTAAAAAGGCAGGGTATCGCAACGCGACCCTGCCTTTTTTGTCCCGATCAGAACCAGCCAGAATGATCATGAACAAGCCCACGCCAGCCGCATCCGATATTTTTGCCGCCCTTGCCGGGCAATGGTCGCTTGAACGCGATCTGGGCGACGTTGGGCGGTTTGTTGGTGATGTGACCTTCGAGAAAGCAGAGCCGACAAAGCCGGAAATCCTGCGCTATCGCGAGGAAGGGTTTCTTACCCGCCCGGATGGCAAGCGGTTTGATGGTTACCGGGAATACGATTTTGTCCTGCACAAAGACCCCGCCGCGATCGAGCTTTTGTTTCGCGATCCGCTGAGCTTTGGCAATCGTTATGTGATGCTGCAATTTGGCGAGGACGCGACTGATGGGCTGTGTGCACGTGACATTCACCCTTGCGGCGAAGATTTCTATCATCATTGCATGATCTGGCAGGATGATGATTATTTCGAAACAAAAATAAAAATCACAGGCCCGAAGAAAGATTATCTGCTTCACAGCATCTATCGGCGCAAGCAGGATGATTGATCCGGCTCAAACCATTAAAACCAAAGACTTATACGGTCTTATGCCGGGTGATTGTCTGTGACTTCACGCAACAGCCAATCGCGAAACGCCGTAACTTCGGGCGCATCGATCCGGTTTTGGGGTGTGATCAGGTAATAAGCGCCGGGGTTTTGCAGGGTGGCATCGCAGGCGACCTCGAGCGATCCCTCGGCAAGCGGACCTTCGATCAGGACACGCGGCAAAAGGGCAATGCCCATACCGGCCTTGGCGGCCTCGATCAGCATAAAGAAATGCTCGAACCCCGGTCCGGGGGCGCCTGATATAGGGACGCCATTGACCTGCCCCCAATCATGCCAGGCCTTGGGCCGGGTGGTGTGGATCAGACGAGTTTGGCTGGCAATCAGGGCATTCAAATCCGTTCGTTGATCCACTGTCACAGTGCCGGGTTTAGCAACAACTACCTGAATTTCATCAAAAAGCTTATCTGCACGCACACCGGGCCAGGACCCGTCGCCAAAATAAAGCCCGACATCCATCTGCCGTGTTGCAAGGTCGGGACTGCGTTCCGGGGTGGCAAAATTAAGCGCCAAGGTCTCGATCACAGGGCGGATATCAGAATACTCGTTTTGAAACCGTTTTAATCTTGGGATAAGCCAACTACTTGCCAGGGTATGTAATGCCCCGATTACCAAGCGGCGTTCGCCAACCCCGTGGGTCACCAGATCAAGGGTGGCGGCCTCGATCTCGTCCAGGGCACGGCGCAAACTGGGCAAATAGGCCCGTCCAGCTTCGCGTAACGACAGTTTCGGGCCATTACGATCAAACAGCACCATGCCAAGACTGGCTTCAAGATTGGCAACCTGCTGGCTGATTGCGCCCGGTGTCACGGCAAGTTCATCCGCCGCACGGGCAAAGCTTCCCAGCCGTGCCGCGGCCTCGAAAGCACGTAGCGCATTAAGCGGCGGGGTTGTCGGACGCAGCGCCATAACAATAGATTTCCTGATGATATATGCAGAACTTCTGACTTTTCGCCCGGTATTATGCTGCTTTAAAATGGTTCCAACAACCAAGCATTAGATTATATATGCCCTGACCCTTGGAGACACCCATGTCACTGCCCCCCTTCCATCTTGCATTCCCGATCAAATCGATTGCCGATACCCGCGCCTTTTACATCGACATTCTTGGCTGTGCCGAGGGCCGTTCGACCGAGGCATGGATTGATTTCGATTTCTTTGGGCATCAGCTTTCGGCCCATGTTCGCCCCGAAGCCGGCCAGAACAAAGGGGCCGGTACGGTTGACGGCGATGCGGTGCCGATCCCGCATTTTGGCGCGGTTCTGGAATGGGATACCTGGCATGACCTTGCTGATCGCCTGAAGGCCGCCAATGTGCCGTTCCTTCTGGAACCGAAAATCCGCTTCAAGGGTGAACCGGGTGAACAGGGCACGTTCTTTGTCGAAGATCCGGCTGGTAATGGTCTTGAATTCAAGACGTTCCGTGACCCGGCAATGATCTTCGCCCACTAGGACCGGCCGGTCGATCACGGCCAAGTCGGATGATCCATGCAGCATTGCGAGACAGCACTATGAAATGCGCGTCCTGACGTCGCCCAAAGGATCATATATCTGCACGGGCTGCACGAGCTCAGAAAACGCCAAATGATTGACCGCACGCGGTTATAACTGCCATCAATAGACGCGCCGGAATTTGCAAAGGAACGCTTTGCGATCTGGCGCGTTTTACATTTGGAACCATGACCTAACTCGCCACCGGACCATTGCGCCAGCTACATCATTTCGCCAGACTTCGGTCCCGGTCTTCGGTCCCAGACTTCGACCCCGAACTTCGGCCCCTCAAACAGCCACCATATGTCAGGAGAACACCATGCCCGCCGCCAAGAATGCCCCCAATATCCTTATTTCCGCCGCCGGAAGCGATGGAGCATGGAAAAAGGCAATGACCGAGCGGCTGCCGGGTGCGAAAATCGTTACCAACGACGAAAATTACGATCCCGCAACGATTGACTATGCCCTGTTCTGGAAGCAACCGCAGGGGCTGATCAAAACCCTTTCCAATCTTAAGGCGATTTTTTCGCTCGGTGCCGGGGTGGATCATGTGGTGTCTTCGCCAAGCTTGCCCGCTGATTTGCCGGTGATCCGGCTCGAAGATGCCGGAATGGCCGATCAGATGGTGCAATATCACCTTTATGCCGCGCTGCATTTCATGCGCGATTTTGATGTCTATGCCGCCCAGCAGGCCAAGGCCGACTGGACGCAACATCCGGTTGCCCGCATTTCAAGATGCCGGGTCGGGGTCATGGGGCTGGGTGCGCTGGGTGCGGCCGTTGCCACCGCACTTTCAAATCTGGGCTTTACCGTTTCAGGCTGGAGCCGTTCGATGAAGGCGATTGACGGCATTACCACCTATGCCGGCAAGGAAACCCTGCCGGAATTCCTGGGGCAGTCCGATATTCTGATCTGTCTTTTGCCGCGCACGCCGGAAACAGAAAATGTGCTTGAAAGCGCAACCCTTTCCTTCCTGCCCAAGGGGGCCGCGATCATTAATGCGGCGCGCGGAGCCATGATCAACGAGGCCGACTTGCTGCGCGCACTTGATACCGGGCATCTGCGCGGTGCGTTTCTGGATGTTGCGGTGACCGAACCGCTGCCCGAAAGCCACCCGTTCTGGGATCATCCGAAAATCCGCATCACGCCCCACATTGCCGCGGAAACCCGGATCGAGGAATCGGTTGATCAAATTGCCGAAAACATTGATCGCATCAATCGCGGTGACACCCCGCGTGGTCTGGTTAATCGTCAGACCGGATACTAGAACCTGTTGCCGGGCAAAGCTGTTTGTGACTAGAACAGCCTTTGCCCGCAAGCCCCGTTCAGACAGGACCATCGATGTCGGCCAAAACCTTTGTTGCCCTTCGTGTTGAATGCAATCCCGAAACCGCGTTTGAGACCTTTGTCACCGATATCGATCACTGGTGGAAACAGGGGCCACGCAACCGTTTGATCGGCATTCGCCCCGGCATCATGCAGTTTGTTGAAAAGAACGGGACATACGTGATTCAGGAGGCCGACAAACGCCGCCCGGATTTTGTCGTTGAAGCCGGTAAAGTCACAAGCTTTGAGCCCGGAAAACGCCTGCGCTTTGAATGGCGCTGGCCAGCGGCCGATAAGACAGAGCCGGTTACAGTGGTTGATATCCGCTTTGCCCCGGCGGGCGATCAAACCCGCATCACGCTTGAACATCTTGGTCTGGAAAAGCTATCAGCCGCCCATCCGGCACGCAATGGCCTGAATGACAACCGGTTCAAGCCAATGATAACCCATTACTGGCAAGCCCATCTGGTTTCATTGCGAAACCGGATCAAGTCGCTTTCCAGTCAGGAAACCACCAGCAACTAAAAACGCCTCAGCCCGCAAATCTCAGAACTCGGTTCTCGCAAACAGGTCACTCAGCCAATCGACAAACACCCGCACACGTGTGGAAAGCTGTCGGTTTTGCGGATAAAGCACTGAAACCGGCATCGGTTCGGGCGGGCAGTCGGGCAGGATTTCAACAAGCTTTCCGGCCTTAAGATCATCGGCCACGCGATAGCGCGGCACCTGTATCAGGCCAAGCCCGGCAGCAGCACAGGCGGCATAGCTGTCCGCCCCGGTCACTGAAATACTGGCGGGCAGGATGATGTTGCGCACCTTGCCATCCACCACAAAATCAAGCGGGATCGGTTTATCGTCCGCGCCCGAGAGGAAGCAAACCATCTGATGACCCTGCGTTTCAAGGTCATCAAAGCATTGCGGCATTCCGAAACGGGTAATGTAATCCGGGCTGGCAATGGTGACTTCGCGCATTAACGCCACGCGCCGCCCGATCATGGATGAACTCGCCAGATCGCCACTGCGCAACACGCAGTCAAATCCTTCATGGACCAGATCGACATATCGATCCCCGTCGGCAATCACAAGATCAATGCCCGGATATCGTTCGCGAAAGCCGGAAATGGCCGGAATGACAAAGGTGCGTGCCAATGTCCCCTGAAGGTTAACCCGCAAGAGCCCCTTGGGATCGGGATTGGTAAAGCTGGTATCGGCATCATCAAGGTCGGCCAGAATGCGCACGCAGCGCTGATAATAGGCGGCACCATCGTGGGTCGTATTAACCGTCCGCGTGGTGCGTTCAAGCAACCGTGTGCCCAGCCGGTCTTCAAGGCGCTGGATCGAATTGGTCATGGTGGCGCGCGGGATCAGAAGATCGGCCGCGGCCTTGGTAAAGCTTTTGCGTTCGACCACCCGGACGAAATTGCGCATGTCCTCGAACCGGTCCATCACACATCCTGATTGTTTATCATTTTCGAATAGTTAATTCCAATATAGGGCAATTATCCGAAATGTCATTCGGGGCATAGTGCGGTCATCGCATTCAACCACCGCATCCACCCAAGGAGACGTTTCATGTCTGCCAATCAAAATAGAACTGCCATCATCACTGGCGCATCGCGCGGGATCGGCGTTGCCCTTGCCAAACGTCTGGCGGCTGACGGCTTTGCCGTCGTGATCAATTATGCAAGCTCGTCCCAGGCGGCCGAGGAACTGGCCGAAAACCTGAAGGCCAATGGGCACAAGGCCATCGCGATCAAGGCCGATATTGCCCGTCCCGATGCCGTCACTGCGCTGTTTGACAAAACCATCACCGAATTTGGCGGGGTTGATGTCATCGTCAATAATGCCGGTGTCATGACGACCCAACCAATCGCCGAGATGGACGATGCCACCTATGACGCGATGATGGATATCAATGTCCGCGGCACATTCAACATGCTGCGCGAAGGGGCAAAACACCTGCGCGATCATGGCCGGGTGATCAATTTTTCCACCACGGCCTTGCACCTGAAACTGCCGGGTTATGCGGTGTATAACGCCACCAAGGCCGCGGTCGAAGCGATGACCGCGGTTTATGCCAAGGAACTGCGCGGCCGTCACATCACGGTCAATGCCGTCGCACCCGGCCCGGTCGCGACCGAACTGTTCCTGAGTGGCAAAACTGACGAGCAGATTGCCCAGTTTTCGAAAATGCCGCCACTTGAACGGTTGGGTCAGCCCGAAGACATCGCCGGTGTGGTTTCCTTCCTTGCCGGACTCGATTCCGGCTGGGTTGACGGGCAAACCATCCGTGCCAATGGCGGGCTGGCGTGATTTTCATCTGATTACCATCCCGGAAACCGGGGTTAGTTGCGGGTAACTTCCCCCAACCCCTTACCCGCAAAGACCCAAGCCCGCGATGATAAGCAACTGGCGTTGTCTGATCTGGTATCAGGCGACGTCATTGCTATTTGACGATGGTCCCGGTCGCGATTTTCTATGGCTCCCGGTTTTGAACAAACTTGTCGCAAACACGATCTTTCGGCCATGATGCCCGGCCAGTATTGAAAGGGATTCCATGTCAGACAGCACCGAAATCGCGTTCCGCTATGCCACCCGTGATGATTTGCCCGCCATCGTTGCCCTTTTGGCCGATGACGAAAAAGGCAAAACCCGCGAGGAATTTACCGATCCGCTGCCCGATGCCTATTACGCGGCCTTTGACGCGATGGAATCCCAGTCAACTGAGGCTTTGCCAAACAAATACCTTTTGGCGGTTCTGGGTGATGATGTTGTCGGTTGCTTGCAACTGACCCTGATTGCCGGGCTGTCACGTCGCGGGCAATTGCGCGCCCAGATCGAAGGGGTCCGGGTATCCAGCAAGGTGCGTGGTCAGAAGATTGGCGAGAAGCTAATCACCGAGTCTATTTCGATTTCGAAATTACTTGGCGCGGTACTTGTGCAATTCACCACCGACAAGACCCGCAAGGATGCCCATCGGTTTTATGAGCGGCTTGGGTTTGTCGCCAGCCACGAAGGCATGAAGATGGCTTTGTAAGGACAAGCAAGTTCCCACCGGGAACATCCTTTGCACACCGGCGTTTCAGACTCATCAGGGCAACCAATCCCGGGAGGAAGAAATGACCCTTGCAGATCTTCAGGCAAATGCAAAACAACATGGATTTGTTCACCATTTCATGTGCGAACGTGATGGCGTACGCAGTGACGGCACCGGGCATCTGTATCACCCCGACGAATTGCGACTGGTCCACTCAAATGGCACGGATCACGGAACCGATCCGGGTGATGAAGCGACATTGTTCATGATCGAAGCCAACGACGGTACGCGAGGTGTCATGATCGTCGCCGACGCTTTTCACACCGATCCGCACAAGGCCCGCATCATCGATCAGCTCCGCCGCAACCGCCTTTCGGCCTAGGGCCAGATGCCGTTCAGGTTTTGAACCCCGAGCGATCAATCGCGGCAGTTTTGGCAAACGCCGGAGAAAATGTTCTCCGGCGTTTTCTTATTTTTTACACAATAACAATCACATAAGCAGCAATTAAGAACCGTGCGAAACCTGACTTATTGCGCTGGGGTTGCATATTCCGTGCAGAAGGTGCTTGACACGTCTTCTTCTGATATAGATAGTTCGGTAACTGAACGAATTAAATAAACCGAACAAAATCAGATCATCAGGAGAGGCCGGTGAGCGAAACTTTGCGCATTTCCCGGAAGTTTTCCCAACGTGCAGTGATGGAGGCCATTGTTCAGAATGGTCCGATTTCGCGTGCATCGATTGCCAAGCAAACCGGACTGTCCAAACAGACGATTTCCGAAATCGTTCGCCAGCTTGAAGAAGCCGGCTGGGTTCAGGAAACCGGACGCACAACAGGCCATATCGGGCGCACCGCCGTTACCTATGAACTGATCCCCGATGCGGCGTTCATTGCCGCGGTTGATCTTGGCGGCACCAAGGTTCGGGTCGCCATTGCCGACCTTGCCTGTCAGGTCTTTGCCGAGGAAGTCGCAGCCACCGATCCACGCGGCGGAAAGTATCTGATCAATCAGATTGCCGAACTGTGCTGGCAAGCCGCCAGAACCCAGAAAATTGATCGCAGCCGCATCCGTCTTGCCGTGGTTGGCGTGCCCGGTGCGCCTGATCCCAAAACCGGCCGGGTTCTTTTGGCACCGAACATTGCCGGATTTGCCGACATGAATGTCTTTGCCGCGTTCGAAGAAGCATTCGGCTTTGATGTGATGCTTGAAAATGACGTCAATCTGGCGGTTCTTGGGGAAAACTGGCTTGGTGAAGGGCAGGGCATCGATAACCTGGCCTTTATCGCACTGGGCACCGGGATCGGTAGCGGTCTGATGGTCAATGGTGAGCTGGTCCGTGGTGCGGGCAATGCCGCGGGCGAGCTTGGCTTTTTACCCTTCGGGGCCGACCCGTTTGACAGTGAATCCATTCGCGCGGGTGCATATGAGCGCGTGGTTGCCTCGGTCGGTATGGCACAGCGTTACAAGGCACTTACCGGCCGCGATGTCAAAGTCCCGGAAATCTTTGCCGCCGCCAATACCGGCGAAGAAGCAGCAAGCCAGGTTCTTGATGAAACCGCCCGCTATCTTGCCTTTGGCGTCGGAGCGATTTCGGCCATCGCCAATCCGGAAAAGATCATCATTGGCGGCTCCATCGGGGTGCGGCCTGAACTGATCGAACGGGCGCGCAAATTCCTGCCGCAAATCACACCGCAACCGATTGATATCATGCCAAGCAGCCTGCAACAGCAGGCCGCCATTATCGGGGCAGCGGCCATCGGGCTTGGCCATTTGCACAATACCTTCTTTGGGGCCGATGCCCCGGACGGGCGCATTTCACTGCCGCCAGCCAGCAGCGTTCTTTTGCAGGGGGCAGGCAAATGACCAGATCAAACGACGATCTTTACGCCAAACTCCTTGCCGCACTTGATCGCGATGATGCGCTTGATCTGTTCCGCGGTGCAATTGGCGCGCACAGCATCACCGGCAACGAGGCCAATTTTGTCGCCTATCTTGCCAAACAGATGGAAAAACACGGCGTCGGGGCCATCGAAACCGCCGAGTTTGAACCCGGACGCCCCAATATCTGGGGGGAACGCAAAGGAACCGCTTGCGATACCGATAGCAAATCGAAACGACTTTTGTTTATCGGTCACACCGATACGGTCCATGTCGATGGCTGGCGCGAACATTGGCAGGGCACCGAACGCGAAGATCCGTTTGGCGCACCACTGATTGATGGCGAAATCTGGGGCAGGGGATCAGGTGATCTTAAAGCCGGGATTTGCGCATCCCTTGCCGCACTGGGCCTTCTGGATGCGGCCGGGATCAAACTTAGGGGTGATCTTGCCTTTGCCTATGTCGGAGATGAGGAAAGCGGTCAGCCCGGATCGGGCATTTCGGCCGGGGTCAAGGATTACACCAACCGTATCAAGGCCGGTGACATCGCCAAACCGGACTTTACAGTTTATGTCGAACCAACCCGCCTTGCGGTCTATCCGGCCCAGATCGGTTTTTACATTGCCGACATTAAAATTACCGGAAAATCGGCCTATTTCGGTGTCCCTGAACTGGGCAAAGATGCACTGAAAGCCGCACATTCGGTTATGTCCGCACTTTGGGCGCATTCCGATGATTTGAAATCACGCGGCCATCATGACCTGATCGGGGAAGGCTTCCTTCTGATCACCGGCTTGACTGGCGGCGGTTTCATTGCGGTCCCGGAAGAATGTAATTTATCCCTGATCCGCAAACTGCTTCCGGGTGAAAGCCTTGATGATGCAGCGCGTGAAATGGAAGAAGTCATTCATGGCGCCATCGATGACCCGGAAATCAGCGTCTCCATAAGCTATCCGGCCGGACGCGACCATGCCCTTGGCGGGTCGGCCGCCGAAATTGACCCGAACCTGCCCGAAGTTCGCACGCTTTCCGATGCGGTTGCCGGGGCAATGGCCGGACGCGGCACCATTGAAGGCGCACCGTTCTGGTCGGAAACGCCGTTCTTTGTCAACGAGTTGGGAACACCGGCAGTCTATTGCGCGCCGGGCGATATTCGCAACTGCCACACGTTCGAAGAACGGGTTGATATCGAAGAATATTTTGCAGGCATTGTCGCCTTTGCCTGCTTTATGGCCCGCTATTGCGGGGTCGCAGACTGATATCAGGCGACAGCTTACGACCACCGAACCGACAAAAAACAAAACCAGACAACACAACAAAAACACATCATCTATCAGAGGAATGGCTCATGCTGATCAAGGGATTGCTTAAAACCGGTCTGATTGCCGGTATCATGATGACAAGCGCACTCGCCCATGCCCAAACCGTTGGTCCGAACGGCGAAACCGCAACGCCAAGTGCCGAAATCACCCTTTCGGACGCCGAGTTCGCCAGCCTGAAGGAAAAGGGTCTTAAGGCCGCTTTGCTGTGGCATACCTCGTCTGATTTCATCAATGCGGTTTCCGCCGGTGCGACCGATGAATTCGCCAAGGCAGGCGTTTCTATCGCAGTGACCACCGATGCCGGATTTGATGCCGCCCGTCAGCGCAGCGACATTGAAACTGCGCTTACCGCCGAACCCGACGTCATTCTGGCCCTGCCGCTTGATCCGGTGACCTCGGCCGCGGCTTTCCGCGAAGCGGTTGCCAATGACACCAAACTGGTCTTCCTGTCGAACCTGCCATCCGATTACAAACATGGCAGCGACTATGCCGCCATCGTGACCGATGACCTGTTCCAGATGGGCAAACAGGCCGCAGACGCCCTTGCCAAAGATATCGGCGAAAAGGGCAAGGTTGGCTGGATCTTCCATGACGCTACCTATTACGTCACCAACCAGCGTGACAATGCCTTCAAGACCACGATTGAAAAGGACTATCCGGGCATTGAAATCGTTGCCGAACAGGGCATCACTGACCCGGCCCGCGCCGAGGAACTGGCATCGGCCATGCTGCTTCAGCACCCCGATCTTGACGGCATCTATGTCACCTGGGCCGAACCGGCTGATGGTGTTCTGGCGGCCCTTCGCGCAAGCGGCAACAAACATACCAAGATCGTGACCCTTGATCTGTCCGAACCGGTCGCGCTTGACATGGTACGGGGTGGCAATGTCACCGCAATTGTTGCCGACAAGGCCTATGAGCTTGGCCGTGCAATGGCGGCAACCGGCCTTAAGGCCCTTTTGGGTGAAGAAACCCCGGCCTTTATCGTGGCACCGGCTTTGACCGTGGAAAAAGCCAACGTTCTTGATGGCTGGAAAGAATCGCTTAATCGCGAAGCACCGGAATCCGTGATCAAGACCCTCAACTAAGCGCGTATGCAGGCGTGCTGCAATGGTGCGCCTGCATTCCCTGAATACATCCTAGGAGGGAGACTTCCGTGTCCGGTCCCCAATCTGGTGCTGCGCAGAAGCCCGCTGCCATCCGCTTCGCACTTGGCCTTAATTTGCAGCAATATGTCGTTTATTTCGGCTTTTTGGCGATCTTCCTGTTCTTTGCCATCACCCTTGGCGATAACGGATTCCTGTCGGTCAGAAACCTTTCAAACATTGTCTTGCAAACGGCACCTGCCACCATTCTTGCCATTGGTCTGGTCTTTGTCCTGACGGCGGGTGAAATTGATCTTTCGTTCGGTTCCATCGTGGCCATGTCTGCGCTTGCGGCCGCCGTTGTGATGAATGAATACGGCATGACCGCAGGTATTCTGGCGGGTATGGCAACCGGCATTGTCGCCGGTGCGCTTAACGGGGCGGTTGTGGCCTTTGTGCGTTTGCCATCGTTTCTGGTGACCCTTGCAACCATGGGATTGTTTGCCGGTATTGCGCGGTCGATGACCAATTTGCGCTCGATCCCGGTGCTTGATCTTGATTTTGCCGGTTTCTTTGGATCGGGCAGCTTCCTTGGCATTCCGTCACTGATCTGGTGGACGGTGATGGCGGTTGCCATCGGACATTTCATTTACCGCGAAACCCGCTTTGGTGCCCATGTCATGGCAACCGGCGATAACCCGCGTGCGGCAAGCGTTTCAGGGATCAAGGTTGCACGTATTCGCCTTTATGTCCTGACCCTTTCGGGTGGCTTGGCCGGTCTTGCAGGTCTGCTGTATGCCGGGCGTTTGCAGGCGGCCAAATATACCCTGGGCGAGTCCGACCTGATGACCGTTATTGCCGCTGTCATTGTTGGCGGCACCCTTCTTCATGGCGGCAAGGGCACGATCATTGGCGCGTTGATCGGGTCACTGATGATGGGGATGCTTAATAACGGTCTGATCCTGATGGGGCTTTCGGTATCCGATCAAATGATTGTCCGGGGCCTGATCATTCTGGCGGCGGTTGCTGTCTCGTTGCGCGAAAAAGCGCGGTAATCCCGAACGCAGGAGCAAAAAATGTTTCTTGATGTATTGCGTCGCCGCAACCCGAAATTCATCGAAGCCGCCATGGCCCTTCACCGCGAAGGCAAGGTTCCGGCAAATGCCTATATCCTTGATCTTGATGCGGTCGAGGCCAATGCCCGCACCCTTAAGACCGAGGCCGACAAAAACGGCCTTAAAATCTTTGCCATGACCAAGCAGGTCGGACGTGCCAGCTCGTTCTCGCACGCGGTTATGCGCGGCGGTATTGATCGTTCGGTCGCGGTCGACATGGCCTGCGCGCGCGCAACCCATAATGCCGGTCTGCGGGTCGGTCATCTGGGTCATCTGCAACAGGTGGCAAAGTTCGAAGCCGATGCCGCCGCCGAACGGTTCCGCCCGGATTACTGGACAGTCTTTAACGACATCAAGGCCAAGGAAGCCGCATCCGCGGCCCAAAAGGCCGGCTATGTCCAAAACCTTCTGGCCCGTATCCACGCCGAGGGCGACACATTCTATCGTGGGCATGAAGGCGGTTTTGCTGCTGATGATATCGCCGAAGTCGCTGATTTCCTTGATGGTCTGGATGGCGGACGCTTTGCCGGTATCACGACATTCCCGGCCTTGCTGTTTGATCATGACAGCCGTAAGGTCCTGCCGACCAAAAATCTGGGCACCCTTGCCAAGGCAGCCGATCTTTTGGCAAAACGCGGTCGTTTTGATATCGAAATCAATGCACCGGGCACCACGTCATCGGTCCTGTTGGCCGGTCTTGCCGAAGCAGGTGCGACCCAGTGCGAACCGGGCAATGGCATTCACGGCACAACGGCCCTTCATGTGGTTGAAGATTTGCCGGAACTGCCGGCTGTTCTTTATCTGACCGAGGTCTCGCATCTTTCTGGCGGCAAGGCATATTGCTTTGGCGGCGGATTCTATATTGATCCGATCTTCCCCGATTACGACGTGCAGGCCATCGTTTCCGATGAACCGACCACCGCAAGCACGGCACTGCGATCGGTCGAAGTACCACCGCCCTCCATGATCGATTACTACGCGATGATTGATGCCACCGGGCCAAAATCCCCGAAACCGGGCGATACTGCCGTGTTCGGCTTCCGCGGTCAGGCCTTTGTCACGCGCGCCTATGTGGTTGGTGTATCAGGTATTTCGACCGGCAATCCGGTTGTTGAAACCATTGAAAACAGCTTTGGCGAAACTGCCGCCTGGCCGGTATAGGAGACTAGGGATGAGCAGCCAGAAACCGGTCCTGAGCCTGAAAGACATTCAAAAGCATTTCGGTGCCGTAACGGCCATCGAGAATTTCTCGCTTGATATTCATCCGGGCGAGATCGTTGCCCTTGTCGGCGATAATGGCGCGGGGAAATCGACCCTGATCAAGATCATCTCGGGCGTCTATGCACCAAGCTCCGGCACGATCACGATCGAGGATGAAACTGTTTCGATGGCCAGTGCCGAAATCGCCCGATCCCACGGGATCGAGGTGGTTTATCAGGACCTTGCCCTTGCCGATCAGCAAAGTGTTTATATGAACATGTTCCTGGGGCGTGAAATCACCAATCGGTTTGGTCTTCTGGATCGCAAAACCATGATTGCCGAAACCCAGAAGCTGGTCGACGAACTTGATGTCCGTATTCCAAGCCCGCACGCCACCATACGCGATCTTTCGGGTGGGCAACGCCAGGGTGTCGCCATTGCACGCGCCACCCGCTGGGCCAAGAAAGTCATCCTGCTTGATGAACCGACCGCCGCCCTTGGCGTTGCCGAAACCGCCAAGGTCGAAGAAATCGTTGAATCGCTTAAGGCCCGCAATATCGGAGTTCTGATCATCAGCCACAGCCTTGATCAGGTGTTCCGTCTGGCGGATCGGATTTGTGTATTACGACGTGGTCAACAAATCGGCATTCGCGAAACCGCCAAAACCGATAAAAACGAAATCATCGGCATGATTACCGGCCTGCAGCAGCAGGATGCGGCATAGAAATCACGGGGGCGGGGCAGACATGGCCATGGTTGCCCCGCCGCTTATCCCTGCATCACATTCTTGATGTCACGCGCCGGCGGGGCGCCGAAATGACGGCTATATTCACGGCTGAACTGCGACGGGCTTTCATAGCCGACTTCAAATGCGGCCGTTGACGCATCAACCCGTTCGATCAGCATCAAACGCCGTGCCTCGTTCAGACGCATGCGTTTTTGAAACTGAAGCGGGCTCATTGCCGTGACATTGCGGAAATGGTTATGGAAGGCCGAGGCACTCAGCCCGGCGATATTGGCGAGGTCTTCGACCTTTATCGATTGCGCAAAATTCTTCTTCAGCCAGTCAATCGCCCGGGCAATCTGATAGCTGTGACTTTCCGACGACGTAATCTGACGCAAACGGGCCCCCTGATCGCTCATCAACAGGCGATAAAGGATCTCCTGTTTGATCAGGGGGGCCAACACCGGGATATCGCTTGGTGTGTCGATCAGATCAAGCAACCGGTAAAATGCATCAAGCAACGGTGCCGACATCGCATTCACCGCAATGCCACGCGGGTCCTTTGACGGGCGCGGTGCGGGCATTTCCGTATTCATGATCAATTGCGCCATCGACCGGATTTCAAGATCAAGCGTCAAGCCAAGATACGGCTTGTCGACGGATGCTTCGATGATGTTGGACACCACGGGCAAGTCCACCGAAGTGATCAGAAATCCATGCGCATCATATTCAAAAATATCCTCGCCCAACATGACCCGTTTCCGACCCTGACCAATCAGGCAAATGCTTGGTGCCAGCATATAGCTGGTCTGCTTGGTCGGTGTTTCCCAACGATGGAGCGTCACGCCCGGGATCAGATCACTGACCGCATTTGTGCCAACGGTCCATTTGGTAATGCGTTCGGCCAGACCGCTATCAGTCGATGCCGATACAGGTGCCGAAAACTTTTTAATAGTGGTCGCTGTCGTCATTGAATTTCTCTGGCTGCTGCCACGTTCCAAGCCGCTTGATCGAGAAAAACCTATCACGAGGCATATGTGATCGACAACACAATGCTCCGTACTGAAATAGGATCAGGCAAGAATCACGCAGGATCAGTTTAACGCCCTTTGACCGGAAGGCGTAAGATCATCTCATAGAAAAAAGGGGGAATTTCCCCTGAAACTCATGACGTGCTGTCTGGATTTTCCGCCGTAGAGTCATTCGAAGCCCGGTGAAACCTTACTTCCAGTAGCACTTCACCATGTAAGGATTAGGTAAATGACAGATAACATCACAGGAAAAGTTCTGGTTATCACAGGTGCATCAAGCGGCATGGGAGCGGCAACCGCCCGCGATCTGGCCGCACAGGGTGCAAAGGTTGTATTGGGCGCACGCCGTGCGGACCGGCTCGAAGCACTGGTTTCCGAAATCACAGCCGCCGGTGGCGAGGCAATCGCGATTACGACCGACGTCACCAAACGCGCCGACGTACAGAATCTGGTCGACAAGACAGTTGAAACTTTTGGCCGCGTGGATGTCCTGTTTAACAATGCCGGCCTGATGCCGCTTTCACCGCTTGAAAGCCTGCGCGTTGATGAATGGGATCAGATGATCGACGTCAATATGAAGGGCACACTGTATGGCATTGCCGCGGCCTTGCCATATATGAAGGCACAGAAATCCGGCCAGATCATCAATGTGTCGTCGGTCTATGGCCATATCACCGTTGCCACCGGCGCAGTTTATTGCGCGACCAAACATGCGGTACGTTCGATCTCCGAAGGTCTGCGTCAGGAAGTGAAGGATTACAATATCCGCGTCACGACCATTTCCCCGGGGGCAGTTGCCACCGAACTGACCAGCCACATCACCGAACCGGGTCTGGCCGAGGCAGTGACCGATGCCGTCAATAATATCGGCGTTCCGGCAAGCACCATGTCGCGCATGGTCGCCTTTGCGATTTCTCAGCCCGACGACCTTACCGTGAATGAAATCCTGTTCCGCCCGACGGTTCAGCCGCAGTAACGCGCAGTTCAATCAAACAGTTTACCCGCATTTGCGGGGCATTAAGGCCGGATCCCTGTGATCCTGCCCGGCATCATGGCGAACGCACGAGCCTAAAGCGCTGTGCGTTCGCTGCAATCCCCCTGAAAAGCATTTTAAAGGAACAGGTTATGAAGAAAGTATCCCCCAATCTTCCTTCCCTGACAGCTCTCGCTGTTGCTGGCGTTCTGGCTGGCGAAACTGCATTGGCTGAAACCCCGCAGCAAACCCTGGCACAGTCCGGAACCCAGGCCTCGGTCAAGGGTCCGGCCGATTTCTTTACCGGTGATGCCCGCATTGATCCGCTATTCCCGGAAAATGACGTCGCAAACTATTCAGGCGCCTATGTCACCTTTGAACCCGGCGCACGATCTGCATGGCATACGCATCCGGCAGGACAGCACATCATCGTAACTTCGGGCGTTGGTCTTACCGGGACATCAGATGGCAAAATCGACGTAATCAAGGCCGGTGATGTGATCTGGTGCCCGCCCGGTGTGAAACACTGGCACGGTGCCGCACCGGAAACCGCGATGACCCATCTTGTCGTTACGGCATCCAAAGACGGCAAAAACGTCATCTGGGAAGAACATGTCACCGATGAACAATATCACGGTGAATGATCCATGTTTTTGAAAATGAAAAACTTTCTCGCCGCCATCGCCCTCATGACCGGTATCGTTTCGGCCTCGCAATCAAAAGCGGAAGGCGAGATTACGGCACTTGATACCCGGCAGCAAAGCATCATCACCATTGCGGCCTTTACGGCCAGTGGCGATATCGATCGCCTGACCCCGGCGCTTAATGCCGGCCTCGACGCCGGACTGACGGTGAACGAGGTCAAGGAAATCCTGGTGCAGATGTATGCCTATGCCGGGTTTCCGCGCAGCCTGAGTGCGATGTTTGCCTTGATGAACACGCTTGAAGAACGCAAGGCAACCGGGATCAATGACGAAATCGGCAAGGATGCCGGACCGATCCCGGACAATTTTGACCGGGATGCCTATGGCGCACGGGTTCGCGCCAATCTTTCAGGTCTTGACGATATTCCACCACCTGCCGCTTGGCAGGAATTCTCGCCGATTATTGATACGTTCCTCAAAGAACATCTGTTTGCAGATATCTTTGTCCGCGATGTGCTTGATCATCAGCAACGCGAACTGGCAACCATTGCCGCCCTTGCCAATATGACCGGCACCGCCGGGCAGTTGCGTTATCATCTGGGCGCGGCAATGAATACCGGACTAAGCAAAGCACAAATGAGCGACTTCGTTCTGGTGCTTGGCGCACAGGTCGGTTCGCAACAGGCCGAAGATACCGCTTCATTGCTCGCGGAAGTCCTTAAAGCGCGCGGCCAATAAGATTTAGGATCACAGGACAGAAAGACCATGAAGTTCAAGAACCGCTTGATCCAGGCTTTTGCGTGTTTATGTGTTTTTCTGTCCTGCTTTTACAGTCCGGCCGGTGCCGGAGCTGCACAAACCACCATACCCTCAAGGGACAAAGCCATGCAAATCGCAGTAAGTGCAAATGGCGTAGACGTTGTCTATGTCCTTAATGACAGCACAGCCGCACGCGAACTTTATGCGCAATTGCCCATGACCATCGAGGTGGAGAATTATGGCGGCATTGAAAAAATTTTCTATCCGCCCAAAAAGCTCGCAACGTCTGACACACCACTGGTCAAATCGGCCAAGAACGGTACGCTTGCTTATTACGCGCCGTGGGGGGATGTCGTGATGTTCTATGATCGCTTTGGCGCGGCCAGCGGATTATATGAACTTGGTCATGCAATTTCCGGCGCGGAACATATCCGCAACCTTTCGGGTACCATCCAGATCGGGATTGTCACGGACTAACCGGACTAACCCTACCGGCGATAGACCATCTGCCGGTAGTTTAACGCCTCGGCAATATGGCCGCGTTTGACACCGCCACTTCCGGCCAGATCGGCAATGGTGCGCGCCACCCGCAAGATGCGGTGATAACCACGCGCTGAAAGCTTCATCTGGCGCGCTGCATCCTGAAGCAATCCGCGTCCATCGGCATCCAAAGCCGCGGCTTCTTGTAAAACTTCACCATCGGCAAGCGCGTTGGTCGATATGTTCTGGTTTTTATAGCGCAGCATTTGCAGTTCACGGGCCAGAAAGACACGCTCGCGAATGGTCGCACTGCTTTCGCCATTGGCTGGAAGATCAAGTTCTTCGGGTTTTACGGCCGGGACTTCGATCTGAATATCAAAGCGGTCCAGAAGTGGCCCCGATAAGCGGGCCTGATAATCCTCACCACATCTTGGCGCGCGGGTACAGGCAAGATCATTATCGCCCAGATATCCGCAGCGGCACGGGTTCATCGCCGCCACCAGTTGCACCCGCGCGGGATAGGTCACATGCGCGTTGGCGCGCGCGACTGAAACCTGCCCGGTTTCAAGGGGCTGGCGCAGGGCATCAAGCACATTGCGCTGAAATTCCGGCAATTCATCAAGAAACAGTACGCCATTATGGGCCAGTGAAATCTCGCCCGGTCGCACCCGATGTCCACCACCGACAAGGGCCGGCATGGAGGCCGAATGATGAGGCTGACGAAATGGTCGGGTGCGAATAAGCCCGCCTGCGGGCAGCAATCCAGAAACCGAATGGATCACGGTGGTTTCAAGCGCCTGTCTGGCATCAAGATCGGGCAAGATACCGGGCAAGCGGGCCGCCAACATTGATTTGCCTGATCCGGGCGGGCCCGACATCAAAAGGTTGTGCCCCCCGGCCGCAGCAATTTCGAGCGCCCGCTTGGCGCTTTCCTGTCCCTTGATATCGCGAAGATCACCGTAAAATTCGTTAATTTCCCCGTCTTCACGCCGGGTCGGACGGGCAAGAATTTGTGTTCCCTTGAAATGATTGATCAGGCTGATCAGGGTTTTGGGTGCCAGGATTTCAAGATCACCGGCCCAAAGGGCCTCGGCCCCGTTATCATGAGGACAAATGATGCCGCATTCGGCCATCGCGGCCTCCATCGCGGCGGGCAAAATGCCACCCACGGCGGTAATACCACCATCAAGGCCAAGTTCACCCAGCACAAGAAACCGTTCGATATCCTCGTGCCCGATCACATCCATTTCGGCCAAAAGGCCCAAGGCAATCGGCAGATCGAAATGCGATCCTTCCTTAAGCAAATCAGCCGGTGCAAGGTTGATCGTAATGCGCTTTGGCGGCAGGGCCAACCCCATGGCCGACAGGGCGGAACGTACCCGTTCGCGGGCCTCTGATACTGCCTTGTCAGGCAACCCAACCACGGTAAAGGCCGGCAGGCCACTTGCCATTTGCACCTGAACATCAACGGGGATGGTTTCAATCCCGGCAAAGGCAACTGTTGTAACCCGCGCTGTCATGCTGACTGACCCCCGTAACCCCAAGTTGTATTACTTTGACGGGAAACAGGGATCAGGGCAACAAATCGTTTATCAACAGGGGACTAGGCGCAACCGGCCTGTGCATCGGCAGGCATGTCAGTATTGATCATCCAAGGTGTGCCGAATTGGTCGATCAGATTGCCAAATCCCGGGGACCAGAAGGTTTCTTCAAACGGCATTGTCACCGTGCCACCAACCGAAAGTGCATCGAAGATTTTCTTTGCGTCTTCGGGCTTTTCAAAATGCAGCGATGCATTCATGCCCTGCATCGGGTTGTAATATTCCGGCGGGCAGTCAGATGCCATCAAGTGCCAACCATCACCCATCAAACAGGCATGGGCAATCTTGTCATTATGTTCGGGCATATCACCGGCCATCGGCGTATCGCCAAAGGCCATCATGATCAGTTCGCCGCCCAGAACGGATTGATAGAATTCAAAAGCCTGACGGCAATTACCGTTAAAATTCAGATATGTAACCAGTTTCATTGAAGCATTCCTTGTCATGTTGGTGAACGCGAAGGGTTATGGCGCAAGCCCGAACTGGGCTTCGCCGCTTTCGATATCAAAAGGCACGGAAAAATGTTCATGGACGATCCTCCATTGACCGTCCTGCTTTTCGAGATGTTTGCTTGCGCGCATCCAGCTTGCCTGTTCGCTGCCATCCTCGTTGCGGATGCCACAGCGGATCAGGAAATGCGCCACCGCCAGTTGGCCCGATGCCCGGATGACCGGCTCGCGGGATTGGAAAATCATCTCGCCGTGATCGGGCATGCAGCGTTTCCAATGCGCATGGTATTCGGTCCGACCGTTAAATTGCAGCGGTCCGACCGCGTCATAGGAACAAATATCGTCGTGATAAAGCTCCATGATCGCGTCGATGTCGCGATTACTTGCCGCGTCAATCCAGCGGCCCAGGACGTCTTTGATTTCCTGAAATTCTTTGGTGGCTGGTTGTTTCATCAAACAATTCCTTTGGGGATGGCACGAAGGGTTGGATGGCTGACAGGCACGCCGGGCGTAATTGCCCCAATTACCGTCATCCCGCGGCACAAGCCTGTTCAAGCCGGGCAATATCGATTTTTTGCATGGTCATCATCGCCGTGGCGGCCCGTGCGGCGATGTTCGGATCGGGGTCGGTCATCAGATCGATCAGTCGGGTCGGTGTGATCTGCCAAAACACCCCGAACTTGTCGCGGACCCAGCCGCAATCCCGCGGTTCGCCGCCTTCGGACAGGCAATCCCAGTAATAATCGACCTCTGCCTGATCCTTGCAATCAACGACAAAGGAAACGGCCTCGGTGAATCTGAAGTCCGACGGATAGTTCAGGGCCGTGAATTGCTGGCCAAAAAGTTCAAACCCGATGGTCAAAACCTGACCTTCCGGTCCGGGACCAGCAGAACTTGCACGCATGATCTTGCCGATTTTGGTGCCCGGGAAAACCGTAGAATAGAAATCAATCGCCTTTTCGGCGGTACCGTTGAACCATAAAAAGGGGCTTACTTTCTGCATGGGGCATCCTCCTCGCCGGGCAGAATGGGCTTAAGTCGGTGGCATCGATCAAACCGGGTAATTGATTAGTCTTTTGTGTTTTTCCCGTTTGACAAATACGTTGATATCAACATAATTATTCCATGTCAAAAAAAGATTTCAACCAGAACGATCAGACCGTCCCGTTTGCCGATACCCTTATGGTTCGGGACTCGTGTCTTTGCCTGCATGTCAGGCGGGCGGCACGGACAGTTGCGCGGCGATTTGACGATGCGTTTCGGCCGCTTGATCTGACCAGCGGGCAATATTCGTTGTTGATGTCGTTAAACCGGCCATCGCCGCCACATATGAAGGATGTGGCAGATCTTCTGGCGATGGATCGCACCACGCTTACGGCCAATCTGAAACCACTGGAACGGCGTGGACTTGTCGATATCACCCCGGACCCGAAAGACAAGCGTGGCCGTTTGCTTAGTCTGACCAAGGATGGCATGGCCCTTCTGGTGCGCGCCTTTCCGATCTGGAAGGAAACGCAAAATCAGTTGGAAAGTCTAGTTGCCGATTCCAACGCCCAGCAACTTCTGGCCGATCTGATCAGCCTGTCGCAAGAATCTGAATAATCTGCCAAAAATCGCTTAGGCAGTTTCCAGCCGGTATTGCAAAAATACCGCGCCATCGTGGGTAATCTGTCGGACAAATATGGCCCCGATGCGTTTCAATGCCCCAAGCTTTGTGCGGGTTGGGGGCAGTAAAAATGTGACATGGGAAATACGCCGATCAGAGCGCGCAAATGCCAGGGCCTTTCGCGTGATCGCCATGCCAAGCCCGAAATATTCAGGCCGCAAAACCAGGCCGTAATCCCAGTCATTACCTTCTTTTTGAAATCCACCCCAACCGACATAGGCGCCGCCGCACAGGATCGCCCAGTGTCCCAGTCCGTCGCGCTGCCAGTATCGGACTTTGATCGCCATGAAGCGGTCATAAGCTGCCTGATCCCAAGACCCTTCAAGCAATGGCATATGCAATGCCATTCGCGGATCAGACATATGGGCAATGATCTTATCGGCGGCGATTTCGGCAAGGGGAACAAACCGGATATCGCGTTGAATGCGAGATGTTGTTTTTGATGAAACCATTACGGAATTGACAGCCCGGACATGAAAAAGGCGCAAGAAGCATGCTTCATTGCGCCGTTTATCGCGTGACTTGTCAATTTGCGGGCCGATCACAACCCATCACGATCTTGCAAGCGGCCCGTTCAGGACTTTTCGTCTGCTTCACGTGGCGGCAGGAATTCCTTGCGGCAAGGCACGGCTTCTTCGTTAACGACGGTCCAGCCGAAATTGCGAAACTTGCCAAAGCTTTCCTTTTTCATGGTGATGCCGCTGGCTTCGTGTTTGCGCACCACGCTGGCGTCTTCGCCATCGATCCTGGCGGCACGGGCCCAGGCACGTTCACGCATGGCTTTGGTGATAGTCGGTTCGGTCATGGCAAAGTTCGCATTTCAATGTAAAAAAAGGGCCGTAGCACGTTTGGCAGCACTTGTCGCATGCATTTGGCAAACGGACGATATCACTGTTGCGAACGCATTCGTTCCACTTCAGCAATGATATCGTCATTCAGGTTGATGGCATCGGCCTGTGTCAGCCCGCTTTCAATCATCCCCCGTAAGCCGGTAATACCCGATTGTAGTTTCAGGGCCGCCCGGCGCGGATCAAGTGTATCGGGGACTTCACCGCTTTGACGGGCACGCTCAAACGCCTCGATAAACAGTCTTGTCACGCAAGCCAATTGATTGCGGGCAAGTTGTTTAAGATCAGACTCATCATCGGCAAGTTCAAGGGCTGTCTTGAAGATCATGCAGGCGTTTGACGGAAGATCTCTGTCCCGGGGCAGGGTAATGGACCGCACATAGGCAATCAAACCCGATATAGGCGTCTCTGCCCGCGCAAGATAGGTACGGAATTCTTCCTCTACCCCCGTGGTGTAATATTCAAGGGCCTCGGCAAACAGGTTTTTCTTGCTTCCGAATGCGGCATAAATGCTTCCGGGACGCAGAGAAAGAGCGGCTTCTATGTCCTTAAGGGATGTCGCATGAAATCCCTTGCGCCAAAACAGGTTCCGCGCACTTTCCAGCGCATCTTCACGATTAAATGAACTTGGTCTGGCCACATTGGTTCCTTGTTTTTGAATGATCACTCAAAAATTACTTGCAAGCTTTGTCGGCGTCAAGTTAGGGTTTGCCAATCGTTATTGAGCAATCACTCAACAATTCTGGAGATACCGATATGACAGACTTTAAAATCCACGATGTTGCCTCTGCACCGGCAGATTCAAAACCGCTGCTTGAAACCTCTTTGAAGAATTTCGGCATGCTTCCGGGTCTTCACGGCGTCATGGCCGAAGCCCCGGCTGTTTTGGAAGGCTATCAGGTTCTGCATGACCTGTTTCAGAAGACAAGTTTTGATGCCGACGAGCTGACCGTGGTCTGGCTAACCATCAATGTCGAGCATGCCTGTCATTATTGCGTCCCGGCTCACACTGCAATTGCCCACATGATGAATGTTGATTCTAACATTATCAGCGCGCTTCGCGATGAGACGCCTTTGGCCTCGGATAAACTTGAAGCGTTGCGCAACTTCACCCTGGCAATCACCCGTCAACGTGGCAACGTCACCCAAGACCAGCTTGATGCCTTTTATACAGCGGGTTACAGCCAGCAACAGGTACTCGAAATCATTCTGGGTTTGGCGCAAAAAGTGATGTCGAACTACGTCAATCACGTCGCCGAGACGCCGGTAGACGCACCGTTCCAGCGCTTTGCCTGGGAAAAAGTGTCCAAGGATCAAAACGCCGCCTGATCAAATCTTTTTCTGAAAATGATGAATGAATGCTCCCCGCCCCGTTCATCATTTATGCCGCCTGCTTTGCAAAAAGCAGGCGGTTTTTTCTCGGCCTGCCATGATCAATCCGGCTTAATCATGGGGCAGGTGGAACACCGTTTCAGTCAGAGATTCCCGTTCGGACATGATTGCCATCCAGTCGCGCACGCGCACCGGAATATCAAATCGCCGGTCCGGCCAGCGGAAATCAATATAATAAAGCCCGATCAGAACCGACCATGTGCCAATATTGGGCGCCGCGGTCCGCAATTGCGGCAACCCATCAAGAACGGCATCAATTGCACTTTGAACAGCAGTCGCCTGACGATCCATTACGAAATCAGAACGATCATTTTCATCGCGCTTTGAATCGGCAAACAACCGACCTGTGGCGGTCATCATACCATCGGCAAGCCCCTGCCATTTCAGGGCATTCAGCCGTTCGATACCGTCCTGGGGAATGACACCATCCGTCTGCCCGGTTGATCGGGCAAGCTGGTCGAGATAATCGCAAATGACAGCGGATTCAAACACCGTCATCCCGTCTTCAAGAACCAAAGTCGGGACCTTGGCCAACGGATTATGGGCGCGCAGCGCCGCATCGGTCCAGGGATCAATCAGGATTTCACTGACCTGCTTTTCAAGACCAAGTTCACGCAGCACAACCCGAACCTTGCGCGAGAAAGGTGAGGTAGGTGAATAGTAAAGTTGCATCATCAAAAGCCCCTTTGCCGTGACCCGGTCTTGCCGGTTTTACAACAGCCTAGATCGTCAAATCCGGTGTCCAGCCAATCCCTTCGAGATGCCAGTTTGCATCCCAGCGTTCATTCTTGCGCATCAGTGTAAGATAATTTCGCGCCGCACAATAGGTTCCTTTGCGCCCCGGAAGTGGTTTTAGTCTGGTCGGTCGATCAGGCAAGGGATGATCCCCGATCCATGCCAAAAGGCCAAGCGCGCGGGCAAAAGCCACTGGTGGTGCTGTATGCGAAATGCCCGATGCCACCAGTTGATGCACTGTTTTACCAAGGGTTTCAAAGGTGCCCCGGGTTGCAACATGAATTTCACCCGACAGGATGGTGATCTCGTGATCATGATCGTTGGCAACCCGATCAAGCAATTCAAGAAACCGGCACCATTCACGCCGGTGCCAGCGACTTTGCCACTGATCCCGCAGATCATCTTCATATTTCTGGGCACTGGGCAACATATGCAAAAACATCTCGACCAGTGACAGACGCGGGCCAATCACCGGCACACTTGACAACAACAGGATACGATTGCCGTCCGGCATGGTTTCAAGGGCTGCGGGAATATCGCGCCAACCATGATCGCCCATAATGTCACTGGGTGTCCGTTCAGACCGCAAGTCCGGCGCTATGAGACTAAGCCGCGGGTAATCCACCCGCCAGGCAAGGCTTCTGCCATCCCGATCCAACACCATTTCCGGCAGGGTTTCCGGACCGGTTTCAGGGCTTGTTGCCAATTGCATCAGACAGAACGCCGCCCGGGCACAAGCAAACATACCGCGTGCCACTTCAGAGCCCTGAAACCATTTCTTGTGACTGCCCCAGCCATCGAAAATATCATGATCATCCCACATCATCAGCGATGGCACACGAGCAAGCATATGGCTGATCTGGGGCTGACCATAAATCGCCAGATAATGATCCAGATAGAATTTCAGAACCGCATCGCGCAGCTCATCCCCAAACGGGGTGGCAAGCTTTGATCGACGTCGTGCCTTGTCCCAGGCAATGATCTCGGGATGGCATTCCCACACCCCGTCGGCATAAATCTGATCCCCGCCATGAAGCAAAAGCGCAAAGGGTTGCTTTTGATGTTGTTGGGCCAAATCAATCCAAAGCGCATTGCGTTCGGCAAGGGGACGATCAAGATCACCGTCTTCCTGCCCGTTGCATGACACAAACCCGATCCGCATATCCCCGGTGAAATCCGTGCAAACGGAATATGTTTCCTTTCCGAAACGATACCAGGTATCGACTTTGGCAGGCAGGTCGAAATCAAACCGCCAATAGCTGCGCCCAAAAAGTGTTGCCAGCAATTCCGGTGTGATCAGATCATCACTACATGTTGAAAATTCGGGAATGTCCGCCCCTTCGGGCGCAACGACAAGGGCCGCCAGCCTTGATGTTTGATCAGTCCCCCCACGCGCAAACAGGAACGGCCCGAACAGGATGTTATCGGTAAGGATTTCTGGTGCGATGGCGGTCATGCGTTGCTGTTACCTGCGGAAATGATACGTTCGTAATACGTTCAAACGGTGCGTCGGTTCCGTGTTGACGGGTATTTAACCTGCAGCACCCGGAACGGCGCCTTGAAGTTCAGCAAAGCAATCGGAACAAAAAAGGGCAAGCGACCTTGATCACTTGCCCTTTGAATTTGCAAACGTTGTCTGATCAGGAAAGACGCGTCTCGATCGCATCCCAGATCAGGCTTTCAAGCTTCGATCCGTCAAAACGGTTCACTTCCTGCAAGCCGGTCGGCGAGGTGACGTTGATTTCCGTCATATAATCGCCGATCACATCAATCCCGACAAAGATCAGATCACGCTTTTTAAGTTCCGGCCCGATGCGATCACAAATCTCGAGTTCGCGTTCGGTCAGCATCGATTTCTCGGCAACGCCACCGACATGCATGTTCGAACGGGCTTCGCCCTCGGCCGGAACACGGTTGATCGCGCCCACCGGTTTGCCATCAACCAGAATGATGCGTTTGTCGCCCTTGCGCACATCAGGCAAGTAGGCCTGAACCATCAGCGGTTCCCGCGACTGTGCGGCAAACAGTTCCAGCAGGGAATTAAGGTTCTCGTCACCGGGTTTAAGATGGAACACACCAGCCCCGCCATTGCCAAACAGCGGCTTGACGATGATGTCTTTGAATTCTTCGCGGAAATCACGAATGCGGGCGGCAGACCGGGTGATCAGGGTCGGCGGCATCAGGTCCGGGAACTCGGTGACAAAGATCTTTTCCGGTGCATTGCGCACATGACCGGGATGGTTGACCACAAAACTTTCCGGATGAACGGCTTCAAGCAGGTGGGTCGCCGTGATGTAATTCATATCGAACGGCGGGTCCTGGCGCATCAGGATGACGTCGGTTTCCTTTGCCAGATCAATGATTTTGGTCGCGCCAAGATCATGGTGATTGCCATGCTCATAACGCAGGGTCATCGGACGGACTTCTGCCTTGATGCGGCCCCGGTCATAGAACATGTCATCGGGATGATAATGCAAAAGTTCATATCCGCGCGCCTGGGCTTCAAGGCCCATGACAAAGGTGGAATCGCCCTTGATATCAATTGATTCAATCGGATCCATCTGGATGGCGACAATACGGCTCATTAAACGCGTTCTCCTTTATGCCGGTCACGGTCATGACCCCTGCCAACCCGCAATTATGGCCCAAAGCGGCCAATTGTGATCATTTGCGGGCATGGCTTGACCCGGCTGGCCTTCCCGGCCAAATGATGCGATATGTAAGATATTGCGATTACATTTGGCAGGATTTTTACCATCCGCCATTCCTGTTCCGCAATCGCGATCAATTATTTGTTTTGAAGACCAGGCAGGCATATGACGTTCACCCGCAATAATTCAAAGGCAACACTGCACCATATCGGCCGTAAAAGCCGCGCCATGATTGCCGCAAGTGTCATTGCCACCGCCATCGGTCTTGGTGCTGTTACAAGCGTCGCCTTTCTGCCACAGGCGGCCCACGCTCAGTCGGCTGATAAAATCAGTCCGGAAATGATTGCCAAGATCGAAAACTATCTGGCCAATATCACGACCCTTAAAGCCGATTTCGTTCAGATTTCGTCAGACGGCGGTGCCGCCGAGGGTGAACTGTTCATGGAACGTCCGGGCAAAATGCGGTTTGAATATAACCCGCCTGCCCAGATCCTTCTGGTCTCGACCGGGCATGATTTCATTTACTTCGACAAGGAAATCAACGCGCCGACCTATTTTGACATCGATGAAACCCCGGCCGGGATCATTCTGGCCAAGGACATTTCCCTGACTGACAAGGTCAAGGTCGTCAATTTTCAGCGCACCGCCGAAACCATCCGTGTTGAACTTGTTCGCAAATCCGATCCGGGGGCGGGCAGTGTGACCCTGGTCTTTGCCGAAAAGCCGATGCAGCTGCGTCAATGGATCGTCACCGACCCGACCGGCATTGAAACCACTGTGACGCTTTTCAATACCGAAGAAGGTCTGACGCTTGATCCCGAGCTGTTCAAATTCAAGCGTATCTGGCCGCAAAGCGGCAACTGATCCTGAATTTTTTCATTCTTCCAAGATCCGAAAATCACAATACGCCCGGCCGGTTTTTGAACCAGTCGGGCGTAATTATTTTTTGATTCAAGCCCTTGGCAACATTGGGGTTTCGTAACGAATTCCAGGATAGTTCGGAATCATTCAAACCTTCGTGAAATCGCAGAAAATTCAGCCGCGATACTATGGCGGAGGGGCGGTCAGCTTCCTATATGTGAGTCTGTCACAAGGTTCCCCAAAATGACGGGAACCCGGTGTGAGGAAAAGGTCTCCCCTACCTTTCCTCACGCTCCAGATCATCGGAGCGCTGGCGTCCGGTTCTCCCCCCTGGCCGGACGCCTTTTTTCTGCCCAACCTGTAAGCTATGACGAAAATCATTCAGGATCGGTTGGTGAAAATTCCGGTCTTCTGATAAAGGATTTCACAGGCTGTTAATTTTAATTGCCTAGGGTTTTGCCCTTAGAATATCAGACATGTTCCCGCATCGGGAAAGACCGGCACAAGACTGAACAGGACCGACACGTTCGATGATCAACGACTTTCTGAAATCCATCGCACAATTTTCCGACCCGCGTTTTCGCAAAGTTGTTCTGATCGGGGTTGCCGGTGCGCTTGCAACCATTATTGGTCTTTGGTTCCTGATCTGGTTTGGTCTGAGTTCGATTACCTTCTTCACCGATGGCGGCTGGCTTGAAAGTGCGGTCGACTGGCTGCTTGGCATCGGTCTGACCCTGTTGGTGATTTTGCTGTTTCCCGCAGCCACGGTTCTGATTTCAAGCCTGCTGCTGGACCAGATTGCCGACGCGGTCGAAGACAAGCATTACCCGACCCTGCCCGATACCCGCCCGCAGCCGGTTTCCGAGGCCCTGATCAGCGGTCTTAAATTTGCCCTGACCGCCCTTGCGCTTAACATTCTGATTTTGCCGCTTCTTCTGGCAGGGCCGCTTTATATTATCGCCTTCTACACCATGAACGGCTATCTTCTGTCGCGCGAATATTTTGAACTGGTTGCTGGTCGCCGTTATGATGCGCGCACCGTCGAAACCATTCGCAAAAGCCGCCAGAAAAAACTTTGGGTTGCCGGTATCGCGCTGACTTTCCTAATGACCATTCCGGTGGTCAATCTGGTCGCGCCGATCATCGCCACAGCCTTTATGGTCCATTATTCCGTTCGCCTTGGCACCTTTGTGCCGCAAACCGCGTAATGCGGATGTAAAGCGACTTGCGGAAAACGGACCCCTGAACCAAAACTGCAACTTGAAGGACCTGGTCATCCAATGTTTGGAAAGAAAAAAGCCAATAAAACAGTCGACAGCAGTGCGGCTTCGTCCGATACATCTGTCAAGGATGGATCAGGCACGCTTTCCGGGACCACGACCAAGGCCGCTGAAATACAAGTTGACCAGGTCGCCGGCATTGCCGAAAAAACAGAAAAACGAACCGAGCCGCAGCTCTTCACCAAGCCGCGCACAAAGGATGAACCGCAAATGTCCAGTAAACCGCATTCCACCAGCTTCCGCCCGGAAATCCCGAAACGCCCGCTGGAAATCCCGACCCGCGGCAGTGCAGGCCGCCCGGCAAGTGCCGCCAACAATGCCGAAGGCAAAAAGCTGACGGTTGGTCGTGATATCACGCTTAAGGGCGAAATCGGTTCCTGTGACGTTCTGGTTGTCGAAGGCGTTGTCGAAGCACAGATCAAGGATTGCACCCGTCTGGAAGTTTCCGACGGTGGTTCCTTCATCGGTTCGGCACAGGTTGACGAAGCAGAAATCAGCGGCAAGTTCGAAGGCGATCTGAACGCGCGTCGCGTCACGATCATCAATTCTGCCGAAATCACCGGCAAAATCACCTATGGGTCGATCCAGATCGAAAATGGCGCCCGCATCAAGGGTGAACTTGACTATCTTGAAGGTAGCGACGACGGCACCTCGCGTGCTGGCACCACGGCTGCCATCACCATTCCGCGCAAATCAGAAGACTCCTAATTCCTGTGCGCGTAGCCGGTTTGACCATATCAACACCCCGAACGGACATCACCCGTCCGTTCGGGGTGTTGTGCATTCTGGCCCTGATTGTTGTGGGGCTTAGTGCGTGTGGCGGCAATGCCGTGCCGCCGGGCACGACCAACACCAGTTACGGTCAATCCAAACCTGCGGCCCGAACCGAACCGGTCAAAACCACCCGTCCGGTTGTGCGCAAAAAACCCGAAACCAGTAAAACCGGCAAAACTGTTGCGGCAATCCCGTTCAAGCGCATTCCAAGCGACACCCTTAAGGGCCTGTCAGAAGATGCGTTTGCAGCCAAAGTTGGCACGCCGGAAATGATCCGTGGCGAAGGCGATATCCAGGTTTGGCAATACCGGTCCGAACAATGTTCGTTTGACGCATTCTTTGTGCCCAAAGCCGAAGGTGCCCCGCGGGAATTGCGCCATATGCTGGCACGCATGCGCCGCGGGAATTCGGCAATCACAGTGCAGGATTGCCTCGACCAGATCGTCAAACTGGGTCTGAACCAAGGCTGATTGCAAATCTGCACCGCCTGATATCCCCGATGACCGCATATGATTGTTATCGCGATCACACCAAAACTGTGTGTTTTCGGTCATGGATTGCTTGCAAACATCCTGAAATCGCCTGAATTTCAGGTAAAAGCGTGATTTCACCAGCCCAATCGGAATTCCTTGGTTTAATCTTTACCTTTTGTTGGCAGGCTCCGATAAGCGACCTCATAAATTTGCCATATCAGATGGTTTTATTACCTCCTTCACGGCCCGTTTGGGCCCGTCCCGAAACTTCAGACACGATACGCGACCTCATGAAAAAACACGCCCATCGTCTCGTCAGAACTTCGATTGCCGCTGCCCTGTCGGCTTTTGTCTATGTGATTGCACTCAGCATTCCTGCGACCAGTGCGCAGGCCCAGAATACGCCTCAGCTGATTGACGTCTTTGGCAAATGGGAAGGCTATACCTATTCCGAAGAAGGCCAGAAAGTCTGCTATATGGGCAGTCAGCCGACCTCGGCCAAAGGTGACTATACCCAGCGCGGCAAGATTTATGTGATGGTTACGCACCGTCCGGGGTTGAAACTGTTTAATGAAGTCAGCTTCATTACCGGTTACACCTTCAAGGACAAAAGCACGGTTGATCTTCGAATCGATTCCAAGAAATTCAGCCTGTTTACCCATGCTGATTCCGCCTGGGCCGTTGATGCCGAAACCGACCGCAAACTTGTCAGTGCGATGAAATCGGGATCGAGTATGGTTGTCGTCGGCTATTCCACACGTGGAACACAAACCACCGACACCTATTCCCTGTCAGGCTTTACCGCCGCCTATAACGCGATTTCAAAGGCTTGTAATACCAAGCCGGTCAACTGATCCGTTTATTTCGAACCGGTAAGTGATGCTGTACGGGCCTGATGTGCAACCCTGATTGCATATGCGCGATAGCAGCAATGTGAAATTTATCGTTTCTAATTTTGCCCGGCCCCGCTATATGCGGGGCCAAGCTTTATAGACATGTTGATCTGCCCGACGCATTTTGGCGTTTTTTCTGCTATAGTCCCGCTATTGCGCAGAAGCGCAAAGCGCGCCAGATGCAACCGGCAAGACCACCAAAACCAAGAGAGAGAGCCCGGGATGACCGACGTCCTGACCGAAAATGCACCCCAGACCAACGCATCCGCCCTTCAGGACGGACCGTCGCTGACTGACTTCGTTTCGCGCGCTGCCAATGGGCTGGCTGCCGACGGACGTCGCGATCTGGTCGGGATTACCCGTGAAGAACTGACCGAGCTTATGGCCGACATGGGCGAAAGCAAGTTCCGCGTCAAACAGCTTTGGAACTGGATCTATAACCGCGGTGTGACCAACATCGACGATATGACCAATATTTCCAAAAAGCTGCGCGATCGCATCGCACAGGATTTCTATATCGGTCGCCCGGTCCTGACAGCCGATCAGAAAAGCACCGATGATACCCATAAATGGCTGATGAAATTCCATGACGGTAACGAGGCCGAGACAGTCTATATCCCTGATCGCAACGAAGATCGTGGTGCGGTCTGCATTTCGTCCCAGGTTGGCTGTACCCTGACCTGTAAATTCTGCCATACCGGCACCCAGCTTCTGGTGCGCAACCTGACACCTGGCGAAATCGTCAGCCAGTTCATGGTTGCACGTGACAGCTATGGCGAATGGCCGACCCCGGCCAATGGTATCCGTCGCCTGTCCAACATCGTGATGATGGGCATGGGTGAACCGCTGTTTAACTATGAAAATGTCCGCGATGCGCTGCGCATTGCCATGGATGGCGAAGGTATTTCGATCTCGCGCCGCCGTGTGACGCTTTCGACATCCGGCGTGGTTCCGGAAATCGTGCGGTGCGGCGAGGAACTTGGTGTTGGTCTGGCGATTTCGCTGCATGCACCTGATGATGATCTGCGCAATGAAATCATGCCGATCAACAAGAAATACCCGCTTAAGGAACTGATGGATGCCTGCCGGAACTATCCGGGCATGTCCAATTCCCGTCCGATCACCATGGAATATGTGATGCTCAAGGGCGTGAACGATAAACCGGAACATGCCCGTGCACTGGCAAAGCTGGTCAAAGGCATTCACTGCAAGTTCAACCTGATCCCATTCAACAAATGGCCGGGTTCGGATTATGAATGCACACCGACCAACGATATCAAGAAATTCGCGCAGATCCTGCTTGATAACGGCTATGAAGCTCCGATCCGCTGGCCGCGCGGCCGCGATATTCTGGCCGCCTGTGGTCAGCTGAAATCCGAAAGCCAGCGTCAGCGTAAATCACGCGTATCGGGTTGCGGCCAATCCGGTGCAGGTGCCAGCGACGAAGGCGTGGTTGCCGCGCAGTAATGCAAACCTGACCTTCATCAGAATAAAAATGCGTTCAGAAACACCGGATGGCCCAGCTATCCGGTGTTTTGCGTTCCGGGTCGTTTCACATCCTTGCGCAAAATTGTCGCCATGACATTGTTTTGATTGTCGATCAACCCCGACAGGCATAGCGTGAATTTCCCCACGAAATTATCGCAAGGTCACAAACGGTTATGTCACTCGGACAGTTTTTCGCAATCCTACTGGTCGTCACCATCTGGGGGGCGAATTTTACGGTGATCAAGCTTGGCCTTGGTGAAATGCCGCCGATCTTGCTGTCATCATTGCGATTTGCCTTTGCGGCCTTGCCCGCGGTGTTCTTCCTGCCACGCCCCAAATGTCCCTGGAAATATGTGGTCGGTTTTGGCGTGGTTCTGGGATGTATCAAGTTTTCCCTGCTGTTTCTGGGCATGGATCTGGGGTTATCGGCCGGGATTTCGTCGCTTGTCCTGCAACTTCAGGCCTTCTTTACCCTGATCCTCGGTGTCTTTCTGCTTGGTGAAAAGATCGGCCCGCATCGCTATATCGCCATGCTGGTGGCCTTTTGCGGGGTCGGGTTGCTGTTGTTTGTCTCTGACGGATCGATTACCGCCATCGGACTTGCGCTTGTTGTCGCCGCGGCAGCGGCCTGGGGTGTTGCCAATATCATTATGAAGCGGGCAGGGTCGGTGCAAATGCTGTCTTTCGTGGTCTGGGCCAGCCTTATTCCGCCAATCCCGCTTGCCATCCTGTCCTTCCTGACCGAGGACCGCGCCAATCTTGCAACACTTGGTGATCAGATCAGCTGGATCGGGGTCGGGTCGATCCTGTATCTGGCTTATCCTGTAACCTTGCTGGGTTTTGCGATCTGGGGACGGTTGCTGTCAACCTTGCCGGTCGGGCTTGTTGCGCCGTTTACACTTCTGGTGCCGATTGTCGGCATGGCAACATCGGCAATGGTTCTGGGCGAGGATTTTGGACCGATCAAGATTATCTCGGCCATTCTGGTCATGGCCGGCTTGATGATTAATGTGTTCGGTGGAAAGCTTATGGGGGTGTTTTCCAGAAAACAGCCCAAAGAAATATAGATATAAGATCAAATAAATATATTTATATCAATCACACCCAGCGGAGCTGTGGTTTACGGTCGGGGTTCTTATCCGGGGTGCGGATATCATTCAGATCGATATTCATCACAAGAATCCCGCCAAGACCACCGACCGTAATTTCAGAAAGCCTGTTGCCCACCCGGTCACTATCGAGTTCCGCCAGATAGTCATCGCGCGACTGTTCATCGATAAAGTCGATATTAAAGCCATGGGTGAATCCCTGGCTTAGGCCACTGCCAGCTTTCTTCTCACCACCACAAAACGCCAATGTACCGGGCAGGGACATGGCCGCATTGGCAAGCTGGTCGATGATCGATTTGACTTGATCAGGTGCAACATGATCAGCCACCTGCAAAAGAACAATATGACGCAGCATCGGCAGGCATTTCCCTTGTCATGGCGGGGGCAGGTCAATTTGGCAATACAAAAGCTGCGACAAGTTTAAAGCCTGACGGGACTTTGTCACCTCACAGCTTTGCGCCAATGCAATTTTTACAGATCATTGCATTTCGTCCTTGGGCCAGCTTTGCGGATCAATCGTGGCTGGCAACAGAACGAATTTCTGGCCTTTTCTGTTCATATGGCCTGCAAACAGGGCAGCATCCTCACCGGGCCCGAAAAAGATATCGCCACGCACCGGCCCGCGAATTGCTCCGCCGGTATCCTGGGCAACCATCAACCGGTTGAAACTGCGATCCTCATTCATCGGATCACGGGTTTCGATCCAGACCGGAACCCCCATCGCATGAAACCGGCGATCCACCGCCAAAGAACGACCGGTTTCAAGCGCAACCCCCTGTGACCCCAGTGGACCCGCAGTCGGATCAGTCGGATCGGATTTAAGCGGACGGAAGAAGACAAAGGATGCGTTGGTATTCATCACATCATCGGCCTGATCGGGATTGTCATGCAGCCATTTGCGAATGGTCTGAAGCGATACCGTTTCACGCGTGAGTGCCCCACGATCGATCAATTCACGGCCGATCGCAAAATAGGGATGGCCATTGGTCGCGGCATATCCGATCCGCAACACACTGCTGTCAGGCAAAACAACCCGGCCGGACCCCTGAATTTGCAGGAAAAAGGCATCAACCGCATCATCGACCCAAACCATTTCAAGATCGCGCCCAGACAAAGCACCTTTTTCAATCTCTGCCCGATCGTAATAGGGCTTAAGGCTGCTGCCTGTCAGGCGCCCGACCAGTTTCTTGCCCTTGAACTCGTCACTGAAATCGCCAAGATCGACCGAGACCATGTCATCAGGTTTCAGATAGATCGCGGTTTGATATGCCCCCTCGCGGGTCAGGCTGCCACGCAATTCCGGTTCGTAATAACCGGTGAAAAGGCCCTCTGCCTTATTGTCATTGCCACTAAGATAGGGTTTGAAATCGCTTTCAAAGAACGCACGGGCGTCTTCCTTGCGCATCGCATCGATATCAATCGATACAGCCATTTCACAGACTTTGCGCCAGTCGCCGATTGTTCCCATTCGGGGATCGGGACCAACCGGTTTCCCATCGTCACGGCGCAGCATCGCCTTGCAAGAGCGCGCAAATGCGCGAATGGCCGGGCGCATATCGTCGCTTTGCCATCCGTCAAGGGTGGCAAAGCTTGCCGGGCGCAAGGTCAGTTTATCTTCGGCTTTGGGCGGGGTTTCGATCTGCCCGGTCAATTGTGGCCAGAACATCCAGACCAGGGCTGCAAGCGCCCCGAAAAGGACAGAGATAATCGAAAGACTGCGCGAAAGAACCAGACGACGTTTCAAGACAGAACCCGTTATTTGACAAGGCAGACAAGCCACCCTGAAAAGGGCGGAACACAAAGGGTGATCTTGCCTGTCACATGCTTAACAAGCCGATAATTTGCCGATCAGCCTGTCCCGATAGGGCAAACAAAAAAGGCGACCCGATTGTCGGATCGCCTTTGATTTTTTGATGATCGAAAACCGCCTTATTCGGTGGTTTCCTCTTCCGGGGTTTCGGTCGCCACCAGCTGCCAGTTCGGATCGCGGCTTTCGATGTTGCGCGCAAAGGTCCAAAGGTCTTCAGCTTCGATCACCTTGTTGGGATCACCGGAAACCACGTCACCCTCGTCATTGCGAATAACCGAAACTTCCTCTGAAACGAATTTCACCGTGACATAGGCGGTACGGCCTTCGAGGCTGGCATCGTGGATGGTTGCGCTTTTGATGCCGACAAGGGTGGTTTCCTCGTGCTCGCCTTTTTCAGCGCGTGCATCTATTGCCGCGGCAAAGTTTTTGTAAACCTCGGCCGAAAGCAGCGGGTTCAGGCCATCCTTGTCGCCCTTGGCAAAGTATTCGACGATCATTTCGAATGCCATGCGCGCGCCATTCAGGAAGTCCTGCTGGGTAAAGTTCGGATCGGATTTCTGAATCTTTTGCAGGGTTGCAAAGGTGCCGGACGGAACATTTTCCGCATCCTGACCGTTTGCATTTTCAGGCAGACGATACACGTTGTCCTGCTTGGCAACCTGGTCGTTCTGGGCACCATTGGCGTCATTGTCGTGGGACTGACGGCCGAAAATGTCGGATGGCCCCTGTTTTTCATTGCCGGTGCGACGGCCAAGTACGCCGCGCAGACGCAGCACAAGAAAAACAGCAATCAGAGCGAATAGAAAGATATCGAAATACTGCAAGACCGATCTCTTGATCCTAGTGGTTTCAAACAGGCGGGATTTGCATCCCAACCGTGGTCGAGAGATGGTATGAACCCAACCAAATGCAAGGGCAACCAATGATCACATTCTTTGCTGTGATCGTCTTCACCCTTATATGGGGCCAGAACATTAGTCCTGCCGCATTTTTGTCGCGTTATGACATTAGTTTCTCGACCATTACCAGTTGCAGATTAATGGGAAATCACTGAAATCCAAGTTGTTTTCTGCAAATGTTTAAGCACATTGTCAGGAATGACGTTAAAATACCGCACAATCATTGATGAAATCTGCGGTCAGGCTGACCAAGGAACGGAGTAAAAATGGGTTTTTATGTCCTCGCCATATTCGTCGCAATACCGATTATCGAAATCGCGGTCTTTATCCAGGCCGGCGAACTGATCGGTTTGTGGCCGACCATCGGCGTTGTCATTCTGACGGCTATTCTCGGAACGTCGCTGATGCGGGCGCAAGGATTGCAAACCCTTGCAAAGGCCCAAAGCCAGATGGATCAGGGCGAAATGCCGATCGGTGCGATGTTTGACGGCATCTGCATTCTGATCGCTGGTGTGTTGCTCCTTACACCGGGTTTTGTCACCGATACCATGGGCTTCCTGTTGCTGGTCCCGCCGCTGCGTCAGCTGGTCGGGGCGAAGGTCATCATGAAACTGGTCCAATCGGGTAACATCCGCACAAATTTCGGTGGCCGCGGATTTGGCGCCGGCCCCGGTAATCGAGGCAGGGGTCACACTGGCGGCATGGGTGCAGGCGGTACGCAACATCGCGGCAATGGCCCGATCATTGATGGCGATTTTGAAGATGTCAGTGCAGGCAGCCATCCTGCCAATGATCAGAAAAATGATCCGTCTTCTTCCGAAACGCCACGAAATTTGCCACCCAAAGACTAGGTGCTGATTTCAAGGAAGAATCACAATTCAAGAAGGCTGATCAGATACCCTGGTCAGCCTTTTATCTTTTCCCTGCAAATTGAAACCGTTCCTGAAACCCGGGCAGGATCGCAGCACCGTTCCCCATCATCCAAACCCGCAGAAATATGGGCTTTAATATGGGCTTTGTGCATGGTGTGATTGGCTTGCCCATCACCGTTATCCGTGCTAGGCCAATTGACCTGCCGTGATTGCACGGCGTCAGAAACAAGCATGTCAGATGGATTGCTGTCGTATCCCGATGAAGGATCAAGCATCACGGGCATTCGCCATAAGCCACCTGTCTGAAGGCTTTTTTCTGACCAAGACCGAAAGACTCAAGGGAGCTAGACTTTAATGGCCGAGAATACCACCGGTGCAGAAGGCGGCGCACAGCAGCAGCCAGCCGCAAATCCGATCACGATCCATACCCAGTACATCAAGGATCTTTCCTTTGAAAATCCGAATGCACCGGAAAGCGTTGCCCTGCAGCAGCAGCCGAAAATCAACATCGATGTCGATGTTGAGGCACGCACCACCCAGGATCAGAAACTTCACGAAGTAACCATCAAGATCAACGTCAAAGCAGAAGTCGCCGACAAAGTCGCCTTCATTGCAGAATTGCAGTATGGCTGCGTTGTGACGCTGAACGTTGCTGATGAACATCGTCTGCCGGTTCTGATGATCGAAGTTCCGCGTCTTCTGTTCCCGTATGTTCGCAAGATCATCGCTGATCTGACTGCCGATGGTGGCTTCCCGCCGCTGATGATGCAGCAGATTGATTTTGCTGATCTTTTCCGCAAGAAATTTGCAAAACAGATGGAAGGTCAGCCGGCTGGAAACGCCTGATTGACCCGATAAATATCTATTTGGTTCGAAACCAAAACAAAGGCCGCCCAACAGGCGGCCTTTTTATTTTTATATCGTAATATTTTACCGAATTGCCCGGTAATCATTGATGATCAGAACGGACGACCGATCACCATAAAGACAATAATGATCATAAGGACAGTCGGTACTTCGTTGAAAATACGATAGAATTTCTGTGATTTGGTATTCGCGTCCGCCTCGAATGCCCGGCGATAGCGGGCAAGCATCATATGTGCGATGGTCATCAGTACCACGCAAAGCAGTTTCACATGGAACCAGCCGTCACTCATCACACCGGCAACATGGATCAGATATCCGCCAAAAATCCAGGTCGCGATCATCGCCGGGTTCATGATGGCACGCAGAAGACGTTGTTCCATCACCTTGAACTTCTCGCTGGCTTCCGAGCCCGGTTCAACTTCGCAGTGATAGACATAAAGCCGCGGCAAATACAAAAGACCTGCCATCCAGGCAATGACGCTGATGACATGCAGGGACTTGACGATGCTGTATGTATCCATCTCTCTCTTCTCTGATTATCGTTTTGATCCGGCCATTTCTGGCAGACATACTGCGGGAAAATTTTTCAAACCATAACAGCAATCAGGCCAGTTTCGAAAGGAAACCGGCCTGAAATCATTGAAGTTTCTGATTAGACACCAGCGGGTTTCAAGCCCGGCTGCTTGGCCACCGCACAGGAATGCTCGTCCGGGCACCACCAGCCACGGCTTTCAACCGTATAATCGTCCGATCCCTTTTCATCGAGTTCGGCCTGTGTTTGTTTTACAACCGAAACAAGACCGTTGATGAATTTTGGATGGGAACAGACCGTGCGGACACGTTCATAGATCGGCACATTCTTTTCGTAGGCAAGCTCGCCATATTCGATATCAAGCTCGACCAGGGTTTCCGAATGTTCAGTCACAAAGGCAATCGGAACAACAACAATGGCCTTGCCTTCGCGGCCGGCACGTTCAATCTCGTGTTCGGTCGACGGGCCAATCCACTCCATCGGGCCAACCCGGCTTTGATAGCAGACATTCCAGTCAAGACCTTCGATCGCCATCTTTTCGACCACCGCGGCCGAGGTTTTTTCGATCTGTGACTGATAGGGATCACCGCGCTTGGTGATCACCGCCTTTGGCACACCATGGGCAGAGAACAGAACACGCGGCTTATCAATGCCAAGCTCGTTGGCCTTGGCCAAGGCCCGGTCATAGCCAGCGCGGATCATCTCGGCGGATGCTTCAACAAAGCCCGGATTGGTCGGATAACAACATGCGGTCTTGATCGGTGCGGTCAGGCCAACCTTGTGACAGGCCCGTTTCCAGTCCTTGACCGAAGATCCGCTCGTCGTTGTCGAGAATTGCGGATAAAGCGGCAGCAGAATCTGCTCGTCCGCCCCCCAGGCCTTGACCGCTTGTGCCGTGTCATCGGCAAACGGCTTCCAATAACGCATGGCGATGAAACACCGGTTTTCATAGCCGTCATCTTCTTCATTCAGGGCAACCTGAAGCGCGTCTGCCTGTTCCTGGGTAAGCTCCAGAAGTGGTGATTTCCCGCCAATATGATCATAGATCTCGCGGGCAATGGGCGCACGGCGACGCGAAATCAGCTTTGCCAGCAAAAACCGGAACGGATTGGGCAGGCTGATGATCGCCGGATCATTGAACAGATTGAACAGAAACGGTTCGACAGCTTCCGGGCTGTCCGGTCCGCCAAGATTGAAAAGAACAATGGCGCGTTTCTTGCGCGTCGTCTCGGACATTGGATTATCCTTCATGGCATATCGCGTTATGACCAGTTCCCGAAAACCGGAAATACATTGTTGGATAAACCCGTCCCGCTCCGCGCCTTATATTGGTCAAGCAGGCTCGGAGCGCAACGGATTTAAGCCATTATACGCATTGAATTTTTCAATCGATTTGATTGATTTCAAAAATCAGTGCTGATTTCTGATAAATTTCACCAGCTTATCAACATTTTCTGGCGGGGTTTCCGGTGTGATGCCGTGACCAAGGTTAAAGATGAACGGTCCGTTGCCAAGCGTATCAAGAATACGTTTGGTCTCATCAAGCATCGCATCGCCACCAGTGATCAGATACATCGGATCAAGATTGCCCTGTACCGGCCCCAGTTTCTGAAGGTTTTGCGCAACCCATTCCAACGGAACACCACTGTCAAGGCCAACACCGGTCACACCGGTCTGATTTTTAAAGTCAATCAGGTGCAATCCGGCCCCGCGCGGGAAGCCGATAATCGGCAAATCCGGATGAACGGCGCGCAAATTGGCAACGATCTGTTTGGTCGGCTCAATCACCCAACGCTTGAAACCGGTTTCGGACAATACCCCGCCCCAGGTTTCAAACAGCTGAATGCATTCTGCACCGGCTTCAACCTGTTTGAGCAGATATTGCGTGGTTGCCTCGACCAGAATGTCGATCAGCCGGGCAAAGCCATCCGGATCGCCATAGGCAAAGCGACGAATATTGGCAAAGTCCTTGGAACCTTTACCCTCGACCATATAGGTCGCCACGGTCCATGGGGCGCCTGCAAAGCCGATCAGAGCGGTATGGGAGGGGATGGCTGCCGAAAGCTTTGAAACCGTCTCATAGACCGGTCCAAGCGTGTTATGAATGCCATCGACCGAAAGCTTGCCAAGGCCTGAAGCATCGCGGATGGCATCAAGCTGCGGGCCTTCACCCTGCTTGAATGCCAAATGCTGTCCAAGTGCCTGCGGTATAACGAGGATATCGGAGAACAGAATAGCCGCATCGAAGTCATAGCGCCGAAGGGGCTGCAAGGTGACTTCGCATGCAAGATCGGGATTATAGCAAAGATCAAGGAACGAGCCGGCATCCCCGCGGGTTGCTCGGTATTCCGGAAGATATCGACCGGCTTGGCGCATAAGCCAGATTGGTGGCACCGGAAGGGTTTCACCATTCAGGGCGCGCAAGAAAGTCTTCGTATTGTTGGGCATCTGGTTTCCTGTTCGTCTGTCCCGATCGCTTTTTTATCTGGTTCCGGTCTTTGACCCGATGACCTGGTGGCCAGTTTCGTTCACGTGAATTTTGTCCTGAAACCTGTGCCAGGACGTTTTCCACGTTCTGCCTAACAAAACCTTATTTAATAAAAAAGGATGTTGTTTGTAGGTGGATACCTGTGGATAACAGGGATTAAATTTAGTGCACAGTTTATTCACATTCCGACTCGGGAAAAATGATTCATCTCAAACCGGTTTGGGGAAAACTGTGTACGACTCCGAACGACTCCCAGACCTGAGCTTGGGAAAAGCCGATTTTGAATAATGTGGATAATGTGAATAAGGCTGGTTTTTGCCGTCTTATCCCTGCTATTACGGGAAAAATTAATCACTTATCCAAGTCGGGACAGCTGGTTTGAGAAAGTTTGTATGAGGTGGAGGATAATTCCTGTGGAAAAAATTGGACCGGAGTCGTTCCCGTTATCCACAATTGTCCACAGGCCCGACTCCAACCCCTTAACTCTTGGTTGGGCTAATATGCTCTATCCGTTCGGGTAATGATCAAAATTTTGAACACCTGAATCCGGGTTTCAAAATAGTTTTAAAAATCGCTTGGTGCGTAAAAAGTGGAAAAAGCGGGCTTGCATCGCTGAAATTTGACCGAAAAGACGGATCGCGGATGGTCGAGGCAGACAATATTTTTCATCTTCATCTGGTTTCGGACTCAACGGGGGAAACCGTTGACGGTGTCGCCCGTGCCTGCATTGCCCAGTTTCCAGATGTTCGTGCCCATGAACATGTCTGGTCACTGATCCGCACCGACGCCCAACTTGCCCGTGTTCTTGCCGATATTGAACGCAATCCGGGTATTGTCCTTTACACGGTGTTTGACAGCGATATTCGCCGCAAACTCGAAGAAGGATGCCGACGCCTTCAGGTCCCCCACAGTCATGTGCTTGATAATACAGTGACCATGATGGCCGGTTACCTTGGACAACAATCCCGTGGCCGCACCGGTGCCCTTCATAAAATGGACGAGGAATATTTCAGTCGGATTGAAGCGATTGACTACACGCTTTCCCATGATGACGGGCAATCGGGTTGGGACCTTGAAGAAGCCGATGTGGTGATTGTCGGCGTGTCGCGAACCTCGAAAACGCCGACCTCGGTTTATCTTGCCAATCGCGGCATCAAAACCGCCAATATTCCCTTTGTGCCAGGGTGCCCGTTACCGCCTGAACTTGATAAACTTAAAAAGCCGCTGGTGGTTGGTCTGATCAAGGATGTTGATCAGCTGGTCTCGATCCGCAAAAACCGCCTGCGTCAGATCGAACGCGGCGAGGGCGGCGATTATGTCGATCCGGTTGCCGTACGTGACGAAGTGCATCAGGCAAGACGTTATTTTACCGATCGCGGATGGAAGATTATCAATGTCACCCGCAGATCTATCGAAGAAACCGCGGCCATGATCTTGGCAACCATGTATGACCGGCGCGGTCACTAACAGGATATCAAAAGAATGAATCACCGGCTTATTCTGGCGTCCAGCAGCAAGGCCCGTCACACCATGCTGACAAATGCAGGTGTCGAATGCGAAGCCATCGCCTCGATGATTGACGAGGAAGGCTATAAGCAATCTATGAAGGCCGAAGGTGCCAGTGCCGCCGAAGCCGCCGAAACACTGGCAGAAATGAAGGCGTTGCGCATGTATCGTCAGCAACCCGACGGAATTGTCATTGCCGCTGATCAGATGCTTGAATGCAATGGCATCTGGTTTGACAAGCCGCGCGACCGTGACAATACAAGGGCCCAGCTTTTGGCCCTGCGCGGCAAAACCCATCAGCTTGTTTCGGCCGCTGTTATATATAAAGAGGGATCGCGCATCTGGGGCACCATCGATACGGCCCATCTGACCATGCGCAATTTTACTGAAGAATGGCTTGAAGATTATCTTGATGCTGCGGGCGACGAGATCTTCAATTGTGTTGGCGGATACCAGCTTGAAGGCATTGGTGCGCAGCTCTTTACTGAAGTGCGCGGCGACTATTTCACGGTTCTTGGTTTGCCGTTATTGCCATTGATCGGTTTCTTGCGCGATCATGGCGTGCTTAAGGCATAATAAAAACAAAAAGATACTCTGATTTCAGGCAGGAAACCCCGCATCATGACAACCCGTATTCCTTACCGTACGCTTTCTGGAACCTCGCGCCTGGCCGGTGTGATGGGATGGCCGGTATCGCATTCAAAATCGCCACGTCTGCATGGCTATTGGCTTGCGAAATACGGGATTGATGGCAGTTATATGCCCTTGCCGGTCGAGCCGGAAAACTTTCAGGCTGCTTTGATTTCCCTGCGAAATCTTGGTTTTTCCGGGGTCAATGTGACCGTGCCGCAAAAAGAAATGGCCATGCCTGAATGTGACGAGCTTTCTGATCGTGCGCGGCGCATCGGCGCGGTCAATACCGTGACATTTTCCAAGGATGGTCGTCTTTGGGGCGATAATACCGACGGGTTCGGCTTTATTGAAAACCTGCGTCAGGAAGCAGCCAATATCGATTTTACGTCCGGTCCGGCGGTGGTTCTGGGGGCGGGGGGCGCATCACGGGCTGTTCTGGTTGCGCTTTTGGATGAAGGAAGCCCTGAAATCCGCATTGCCAACCGGACCCGCAAGCGCGCCGAGGATCTGGCCAAGGAATTCAATGACCCGCGTTTGAAAGTTGTCGATTGGCCACTTGATCCCAAGTCGCTTTCCGATGTGGCACTTGTGGTCAATACAACAAGCCTTGGCATGGTTGGTCAGCCCAAACTTGAGATCAATCTTGATGGCCTGCCCAAATCGGCGCTTGTGACCGATATTGTCTATGCCCCGCTGATTACCGACCTTCTGGCACAGGCAAAGGCACGGGGTAATCCGGTTGTCGATGGCCTTGGCATGTTGTTGCATCAGGCCCGGCCGGGTTTTCATCGCTGGTTCGGGATTGACCCGGAAGTGACGCAGGAACTGCGTGATTTTGTTCTTTCGCCAGATTAAGTATACAAAGGTAATCTTATTATGGTGATAATGGGACTTACCGGTTCAATTGGAATGGGTAAATCGACGGCGGCGGCAATGTTTCGCTGGCTTGGGGTGCCGGTTCATGATGCCGATGCAACCAATCATCGCCTGATGGCGCCGGGTGGTGCGGCCTTTGATCGTGTTGCGGAACTCTTTCCTGATGTGATCCGCGATGGCCGGATTGATCGGCAGGCGTTGGGTAAAATCGTATTTGGCGATGCCAAGGCCCTTAAACGGCTTGAAGCGATCTTGCATCCCCTGATCCGTGCGGCAGAAATCCGGTTTTTGCGAAACCAGCAGATGCTTGGACGTAAACTGGTGGTGCTTGATATTCCGCTTTTATACGAAACGGGTGGTGAGAAACGCTGTGATGTCGTTTCGGTTGTTTCCGCACCGGGATTTGTTCAACGCCAGCGTGTTCTTGCGCGAGAAGGGATGACGGATGAAAAATTTTCCGCCATTCTGTCCAAACAGATGCCGGATATCGAAAAGCGCAAGCGGGCCGATTACGTCATTCCAACCGGATTGGGTCGGGCCGTGACTTTTCAGTATATTCAAGGCATTGTTGACGAATTGAGCTGACTGAAAACTGCCACCGGATACTGGAATATATGCGCGAGATTGTGCTTGATACCGAGACCACCGGCCTTGATCCCTATGCCGACCATCGTCTGGTGGAAATTGGCTGTATCGAACTGGTCAACCACATGCCGACCGGGCGGCAGTATCACCAATATATCAACCCGGAACGTCCGATGCCCAAAGAGGCCTTTGACGTTCACGGACTGGGTGATGATTTCCTGAAAGATCAGCCGGTCTTTGCCGAAGTTGCCGATGATTTCATCGAGTTCATTGGTGATGATTCGGTCCTGGTCATCCACAATGCTGCCTTTGATATGAAGTTCCTGAATGCGGAACTTGAATGGCTTAACAAGCCACGCATTGCCATGGATCGCGCCCTTGATACCGTGCAGATGGCGCGCAAAAAGTTTCCGGGATCACCGGTAAGCCTTGATGCGCTGTGCCGTCGTTTCAAGATCGATAACTCCAACCGTACCCTGCACGGGGCGCTGCTTGACTCCGACCTTCTTGCACAGGTCTATCTTGAACTTCTTGGCGGGCGCCAGCATGGCCTGTCACTTGATCCCAACGCCCAGGATACAGGCGGTGGGCAAGGTGTTGTCGGCAAGCGGGTGCTTGGACCGAAATCCAATCGGCTTGAACCGCGCCCGCATGCGATCAGTGAACAGGAACTTTCCGCCCATCAGGCCTATATCGAAAGCAAGGTCAAAGACGCCCTCTGGCTAAAGAAGCAAGAGGCATAAGATGGAAAAACGGAATTGCCCGATATTCCGTTTTTTTGATTGGCAGGTCGCCAGACGTTTTGCGTCTTTTACCCGGGTGTTCTTATTTTTAATTGTTCTGATTACAAATCCGTTGGCGTCACATGCCGATGAAACGGCGGCAAACCCCGAGATGCCGGTTACCCGGGCACCATTTGACGGGCAATACATCATTCATTTGTCGGAAAATAGCCGTGTTCGCGAATCCGGTCGTCCGGAACCCGGTTATTTTGACAGTCTTGCCATCGAACTTTTCGACAAGGCCGGTCTTGATGCCAGAATTGTCGAACAGATGCCCTGGAAACGACTGCTTGAGCAGGCTGCACATGGCAGCGGGCACGTTCTTTATCCCACCACCCGTTCGGAAGAACGTGAGAACAAATTCAAATGGGTCGGGCCGGTTAGTCGCACTTTGTGGAATCTGTACGGGTTTGCAAAGGATGGCTGGGCAGATCAGGGCTTTGAATCCCTTCTTGTTAATGCCCGCATCGGGGTTTTGATGGCATCCGCCCGCGAAGCCTATTTGCGCGAACGCGGGGCAGAAAGACTGGTTGTCGTACCGCGCGAAGAACTTCTTTTGCCAATGATGCAGGCAGGACGCATCGATTTGATCGCGATTGGCGGCAATATCCTTAATCACTATGTCGAAGAGGCCAACACCAAGGCAAATGGTGCGGAAATTGCCGATATTGACGGCGTGGTGCCCTATCGCAGCTGTTATCTTTACATCGCAATCAGTGGCGATGTGCCTGATGACGATGTGTCACGTCTTCAGGCACAGCTTGATCAGTTCAAGACAGACGGATTTTTCCTTGAAAACCGCCAGTCACACGGACTTTCGACCAATCCTGGAAGCGGCTTTATCCGGGCGATGCTTAATCTTGGCAATAATGGTGTCAGCTGTATCGACCTTGCCGGCGTCGACAACTAGAACCCGCCAAATTCATCCGGATGACGATATTCACCACCTTATAACGTCTTTGAAAAGGCCGATGAGATGGTGAAATGTATGAAGAAACGCCGGCGTGGTTGCGCGAAAAGGAAGGACGCGGCAATATGCCGCGAAATATTCCTTCGGGTGACCGGGCCTTCGCGGACGGGCGATATCGAACAGACGATACAGCTTGGCGCATATGGACCGCGCCGACTGCAAATCGTTCTGGTGGATGACACAAAAGAAACCAAATAAGCGACGCCGTACCGTCAGTGACGAGGAAAAGACCCTGTGGGAGGTCTTTACCCGTGACATCAAACCCTTGCGCAGCAAAAGGCGTAAGGGCGGCGATGCCGTATTTGCACCCGATGATGACATCCACACCAGTGATACCGCCATTCCGTTACCGGATAATCTGGCCGAAAATCTTGAACGATCCGAAGAAAACCGCGCGGCCCGCAATTTGCCCTCAGCCCGCAATGCGGATCGTGGACCACAGGTTAAAAAGCAGACATTGGCAGACCTGAAACCCGGTGTGACCGATGGTATTGACCGGTCAACCGCCAACAAGTTCCAGAAAGGCAAGATGATCATTGATGGTCGCATTGACCTGCACGGGATGACCCAGGATGTTGCCCATAATGCGTTGAATGCCTTCATCGAAGAAAGTTGGCAGGCCGGAAAGCGCTGTGTTTTGGTGATTACCGGTAAAGGATCGCGGGCCGATGAATATGGTCGTACCGGATTGTTGCGCCAGCGCACCCCCCAATGGCTGAGTGCGCCGCGCCTGCGCAATCGTATTCTTGCCATCAATCAGGCCCAGATCCAGCATGGTGGTGCCGGGGCCTTTTATGTTTTGTTGAAACGGAGACGCCCGTGACACCTTTTGGCAATCGCATTCGGGAATTACGGGCCCGCAACAATGTGACACTGACCGATATGGCAAGCGCGCTTCAGCTGTCACCGGCCTATCTTTCGGCCCTTGAACATGGGCATCGCGGCCGTCCAAGCCCCGGTCTGGTGCAGCAGATTTGCGGATATTTCAATCTGGTCTGGGACGAAGTTGACGATATCAAACGCCTGGCCCAGCTATCGCATCCGAAAATCACCGTTGATACCGCGGGACTTGAACCCGAAGCGACCGAGCTTGCCAATCTTCTGTCTGAACGGATTGCGGGGCTTAGTGACGATCAGCTTGGCCGGATGCTGGAAATTATCCGTGAACGTCATCCTTAACCGGTTTCCCGGTTTTTCGATGAATTGTTGGGGTTGGGTCACGGTTAATTTGCGGTTTTGCACCGTATATTATTAAATCTTGAATTCCCCTTTGACATCCCAATATCAACGAAGGGATGTGACAGCATTACCCTTCAAATTTCCTGTGGAATAAAAAACCGGTCAGATATTCAGATCGGAAAAACATCCAACTTGTCCGGAGTGGGCAATTTCTGGCGGCCGTCGAAACCAGTGCTTTCGGGGGTCAAACATGTTCAGTTCCATCCGGATTGGACCAAAAATCATATTATCGCTTGTTCCGCCTGTGATCGGTTTGGTCATTCTGGCAATTGTCATTGTCAGTGGCCGCTTTGCGCAGATGGACGAGCTTGGCAAAATTCGGGGCCTGACAGAGGTTGCCGGATATATCGGCGCAACTGTTCATGAGTTGCAAAAAGAACGCGGAACGTCTGCGGGCTTTATCGGATCAGCCGGGGCACAATTTGGCCCGCAATTGGCCAAGCAGCGCGAATTATCCGATCAGAAAATCACAGAACTGCGCGGGGTGATTGCATCCTTTGATCTTTCGGATCATGACCCGTCCCTTGCCAGTGATATCAGTAAATTCACAAGCCTCCTTGACCAGGTCGATGCAACGCGGGGCAAGGTCGACACACAGCAAATCAAGCTGGGCGAGGCCGTCGGGTTTTACAGTTCGATCATTGCACGCATGCTTTCGACCGTGAATGTGATGGGTGCACTGAGCCATGATCCTGAAATTTTGCGGGTAATTGCCGCCTATAACAATTTCATGCAGGCCAAGGAACGTGCGGGGCTTGAACGGGCAACCGGGGCGGTGGGATTTGGCACCGGCAAATTTGAAGCCGGACTTTATCGACGTTTTGTCGAACTGATTACCATGCAGACGGCCTATCTTTCGGTGTTTCGGGAATTCGCATCTGATGAAATCCTGACATTCTTTGATAAATCCATGTCAGATCCAGCGATCAAGGAAGTCGAAGGCCTTCGCGCCATTGCACTGGATTATCCGGAAACAGGAACAACAAAGGATATCCGCGGAGATGACTGGTTTGCCAAGATTACGGTCAAAATCAATCTCTATAAGGCGGTTGAGGACCATATAGCCCAAAGCCTTAACACCCTGGCACAGAACAAGCTGGTGACGGCAACGACTTATTTCTATGCGACATTGGGCGGGCTTGTGATTGTTGTCGTTCTTGCCTGCGTGTTGGTGCTGGCTGTCGGGCGCAGCATCACCCGGCCAATCGGAAAAATGACAGACAGTATGAGTGATCTTGCCGCCGGGAATCTTGAAACCAGAATTACCGGTCAAAATCGCGGTGACGAGGTCGGGGATATGGCCCGGGCCGTTGAAATTTTCCGGCAAAATCTTGAACAGAACCGGGAAATGAGCAAACAGCGCGAAGCCGATCAGGCCAAGCGGGTCGCGCAAAGTGAACAAATTGAACAACTTGCCCGTGATTTCCAGGGCACGATTGACACATTGCTTGGTAATATCGGGCAATCAACCAGTGACCTGCGTGCGACATCATCGACCATGACCAAGGCAATTGGCAGCAGCCGCGAACGTGCGGGCAAGGTCGCACACAATGCCCAGACCGCATCCGAAAATGTCGCAGCGGTTTCTTCGGCAACCGAGGAGCTGGCAAATTCAATTCTGGAAATCTCGCGCCAGATTTCCGGTGCTGCTGATATCGCGTCCGAGGCTGCTGCTGATGCGCGCGAAGCTGATAAAATTGCGGAATCCTTGCAAAACGGGGCTGCAAAAATTGGCGAAGTAATCGGACTTATTCGCGATATTGCCGAACAGACCAATTTGCTTGCCCTTAACGCAACGATCGAAGCCGCCCGCGCAGGCGAGGCGGGCAAAGGGTTTGCGGTGGTTGCCAACGAGGTCAAAAACCTTGCGACCCAGACATCACGGGCGACCGACGAAATCACCGGACAAATGGGCAATCTTCAGGATGCAACCGAACAGGCCGTGACGGCCTTTGGCCGGATCGGCAAGCGGATCAGTGATATCGACACGACATCCGCCTCCTTGTCTGCGGCGGTCAATCAGCAACAGGCTGCAACATCGGAAATTGCCAGCAATATCGAACGTGCTTCAAACGGCACCAGCGAAGTATCTGGTGATATTGATGAAATCCGGGTCGCAACCGATCAGGCAGGACGGGCAACCCAGGAAGTGATTGTTGCTTGTGAAAGTGTGACAGGTGTTGCCCTTGATCTGCGCAAGGAGGTTGAGGAATTCCTGAATTCTGTCCACAAAGTCCAGGCTAGCTGAATTTGACGGAACCACGATTTATGCAGGGTCAAGGGCAGTGAAACTGTTTTCTGGCCCTGCATATCGCAGGTTTTGTGCCCATATATCCGTGCTCTGGCAACATAATCGTGCTTTTTGCACCACATCGCCTGCAAAATAGCTGCATTGCGTGAAACACGGTTTGACTATTGCTGTTTTCAATTGTATCAATCGGGGGTGTTTCGATCCAGAAACATGAAAAGCCCTGCCTTTCTTGCAACTACAAGGTTTGGACTGTCCGCACGCCACAGCATCGCTTGCGCGCCTTGCCTGACGGTCAACCGCACTTCTTATCCTATCCCAAAAAAATCTTCGCTTATCTGGCAACCACAGATCATTAAACGCACATATGCATCTTCAGGAACTCAAAAAGAAATCTCCGACCGAGCTGCTTGCCCTGTCTGAGGAACTCGAAATCGAAAATGCCAGCACGCTCCGTAAACAGGAGTTGATGTTTGCCATTCTCAAACAGTTGGCCGAGAACGACCATGCCATCTTTGGCGAAGGGGTTCTCGAAGTGCTGCCCGATGGTTTCGGCTTCTTGCGCAGCCCGGAGGCAAACTATCTTGCCGGGCCCGATGACATTTATGTCAGCCCGAGCCAGGTACGGCGTTTTGGTTTGCGGACCGGCGATACGGTAGAAGGCCAGATCCGCTCGCCCAAGGAAGGCGAACGGTATTTCGCGTTGCTTAAGGTCGACAAGGTCAACTTTGATGCACCGGAAAAAGTCCGTCACCGCATCAACTTTGACAACCTGACCCCGCTTTATCCTGATCAGCCGTTGCGCATGGAACGTGAATCGGATCAGGAAGGCAACAAGGACACCACCAATCGCGTGATCGAACTGGTTTCGCCGCTTGGTAAAGGTCAGCGTGCCCTGATCGTCGCACCGCCGCGCACCGGTAAAACCGTGATGCTGCAAAACATTGCGCACGCGATCGAGGAAAACCATCCGGAAGCTTACCTGATCGTTCTTCTGATTGATGAACGTCCGGAAGAAGTGACCGACATGGACCGTTCGGTGAAGGGCGAAGTGATCAGCTCCACCTTCGATGAACCGGCCCAGCGTCACGTTCAGGTCACCGAAATGGTGCTGGAAAAGGCAAAACGTCTGGTCGAACACAAGCATGATGTTGTTATTCTGCTTGATTCCATCACCCGTCTTGCCCGTGCATACAACACCGTCGTTCCAAGCTCGGGCAAGGTCCTGACCGGTGGTGTTGATGCTAATGCGCTGCAGCGTCCGAAACGCTTCTTTGGTGCGGCACGTAACATCGAAGAGGGTGGTTCGCTTACCATCATCGCAACGGCCCTGATCGATACCGGTTCGCGTATGGACGAGGTTATCTTTGAAGAATTCAAAGGTACGGGTAACTCCGAACTGGTTCTGGACCGCAAACTGTCTGACAAGCGTATCTTCCCGGCGATTGATATCCTTAAATCGGGTACCCGTAAGGAAGAGCTGCTTGTCGATAAAAGCGTCCTGTCCAAAATGTGGGTCCTGCGCCGTATCCTCAACCCGATGGGTCCGCAGGACGCGATGGAGTTCCTTCTGGGCAAACTCAAATCGACCAAGAACAACGACGATTTCTTCGATTCCATGAACGGATAATCGAAATCCGGCGAAAATGGCCGGATACAGGTAATTGTCTGATGATTAAACGGGGTCCGGTGGGCCCCGTTTTTTATTGTCTGATGATTGGGAAAGTGCGGACATGATCAAGGTCACAGTACGGTCTTGCAGCACATAAACAAGCTGCCTAGATAGGGTGGCCAATCAATAACAGCCTGTTCTTAAAATGAATTTATCGTCGGCACCTCTACCGGTTGAGACCAACCGTCTCTTCCTGCGCCCATTTGTGTCTTCTGATTTTGACGGCTATGCCACCTATCACTCATTGCCTGCGGTTTATCGATATCTTTATTGTAATCCGCTTGCGGGCGATGCATTGAAACAACAGTTTTCCGGTTTGTTGAACGCACGATTCACGCAGGATGGCGATGTTTTGACCCTTGCGGTTATTCGTCGCGATGATGATGCGATTCTGGGTGAAGTTCTTTTGAAGCTTGCCAGTATCAATGCCTCACAAGGCGAGGTTGGATATATCTTCAATCCTGATTTTGCCGGGCGGGGTTATGCGACCGAAGCGGTTAGGGCGATCGTCGATCTGGGCTTTGCACATTTCGGTTTTCATCGGATTTTTGCCCGACTTGATACACTTAATGTCGCCTCATCCGCTGTCGTTGAACGGCTTGGATTCCGACGAGAGGCCCATCTAATCGAAAATGATTGTTTTAACGGGAATTGGGGCGACGAATATATTTACGCCCAGCTCTCTTCGGAATGGCAATCAAAAGCAGGGGTATCGTCCGTTTAGGGCAGGACAAGCGTCAGTTCGGCAATTGCGCCATCAAGTTTCTGTTGTTCGAGCTTGGCATCGCCAGGTTCAACACTGAGATTTCCATGGCCCATATGAATGCCGATATGGTGCGTGCCATAACGCATGGTGATGGCAAGTTCGCTGGCGGTGGTGATTTCGCAGGTTGCAGCTTCATCGGTATCAAGATGATGGGGTGGGGGCGACTGCCATCCGGTCTGGGGTGCCAGACTGGTCAGATGAAGCGGGCTTTGGCTGCTTTCATTGCGCAAGGTCAGTTTAAGTCGCATGTCCTGTGACAAATTCTGTGTCCTCCTGCATCCGGAATCATTTCTGATTTTTATGTGGGGACGGTTTTTCGATCCCGACAGGGGATGAAAGCTTGAAACCGGGCAAAAGGCGTGTGAATCTGGGAATCTTCGTTCACCACCATATTGCGCTTGATGCAACTTTTACTCAAATCCGTTGATTTTGCCGCCCGCGCCCATCGTGACCAGCGGCGCAAGGGCCCGGCCGAGGAACCCTATATCAATCATCCGATCGAGGTTTCCCGCCTGATTGTCGAATGCGAACCTCATGCCGGCGAAGATATTCTTTGTGCGGCTGTTTTGCATGATGTGATCGAGGATTGCGGCGCGACCCGTGATGAAATCGCCGCCTGCTTTAATGAAGTCATTGCCGATATCGTTCTTGAAGTCAGTGATGACAAAGGGTTGCCACGCGACGAACGCAAGGCAAAGCAGGTTGAAAATGCCCCCAATCTGACACCCGGTGCCAAGCTGGTGCGACTGGCAGACAAGGTTGCCAATGTCGGAGCAATGCTGACTGATACTCCGATTGGCTGGGATGAAAAGCAGATATTGGCCTATGTTGACTGGGCAGAGGCAGTGGTTGCGCCGTGCCGAGAGGTCAGTAACGGGCTGTCAGATCGCTTTGACGCCATCGCGCGTGATGTCCGTGCATTTCACGATGAAAAGGCTGTGGCAGGAAAATAACCCGCCCCGTTGCACGACAGGTCGAAAGAACAAAGGCAGGGAATGCACCCTGCCTTTGCCAAAAAATCCGATTTTATCAATTCGCAATCTGTCAGATCAGACCGTAAAGACAATCGATCCGTTGGTTTTGCGACCTTCAAGGTCGTCATGAGCCTTTGCCGCATCGGCAAGCGGGTAGGTCGCGGTGATGTCGATTTTGACGATGCCCGATTTCAGGACATCGAATAGTTCACCGGCACTTGCCAGAAGTTCTTCACGGGTGGCGTTATAGGTGAAGATGCTTGGACGGGTCAGGAAATATGCACCCGGTGCAAGCTGTGCCAGGGTGACTGGTGGTACTTTACCCGATGATTGGCCAAAGCTGACCATCATACCCAGACGTTTCAGGCATTTAAGTGAATCTTCGAACGTGTCTTTGCCAACGGAATCATAAACAACTTCAACACCTTGGCCGTTGGTGATTTCCATAACACGGTCGGAAACCACCTCGTCGCGATAAAGGATCGGATAGTCGCAACCCTTGGCCTTGGCAATTTCGGCCTTTTCCTTGGACCCGACTGTACCGATCACGGTTGCGCCAATATGTTTGGCCCACTGGCAGACGATCTGACCAACACCACCAGCCGCGGCGTGGATCAGGATGGTATCGCCCTTTTGCACCTTATAGGTCCGGCGCAAAAGATACTGTGCGGTCATGCCCTGGAGCATGGCAGCAGCAGCAAGTTCAAAGCTTACGTCGTCCGGGATTTTGACCAGTCCCTTGGCCGGCATCACGCGGGTTTCGGCATAGGCACCAAGCGGTTGTGCAGCATAGGCAACGCGATCGCCAACTGCCAGATCGGTAACACCTTCGCCAATGGCTTCGATCACGCCAGCGCCTTCAAGACCAAGACCCGACGGCATAGCGGGTGCCGGGTAAACACCGGAACGGAAATAGATATCGATATAGTTCAGGCCAATGGCCTTTTGTGCGAGGCGGACTTCACCGGCACCCGGTGCGCCAACTTCTACATCTTCAAAGCGCAGCACATCGCTGCCGCCTGTTTCGTAAAAGCGGAATGCTTTGGTCATATGTGACCTCCCATTTCTACGTTCTTTTGAACGTCTGTTTCGTCAATGGGGTGAGTTTAGGTCAGAAAATCGGGATTTGCAGCAGGCGAGTTATGTATTTCGCAGGGTGAAAATGCTGGGTCAAATTCGGTATTCGAACCGATCAGGCAGCCTAGAGATCAAAGCTGCCCTGATCGTCACCGATGAGAAGATCAACACCCTCGATCTTGAGGAGATCACGCTTGGTTTCCAGTCCGCCCTGACCGGAATAGCCGCCCGGTTTATCGCCGCTTGCCAGCACACGGTGACAGGGAATGATGATCGGGATCGGGTTCAAACCACAGGCTGTTCCGACCGACTGGAAGGCCTTGGGCGATCCGGCAGCAGTTGCCAGATCCTTATAGGTTGCGGTTTTGCCCTTGGGGATGTCGCACATGGCCTTCCAGACGGCCTTCTGGAAGTCGGTTCCGTCCGGCGCCAAGGGCAGATCAAAGGCATCCAGCGTCCCGGCGAAATAGGCATTAAGCTGCTTTTTGGCCTCTTCCAGAACCGGGCTTGTTTCCATGTCATCGACAAAGCCCCAGTCCAGGGCAACGATTTCGCCATCAAATTCGAAAATCGTGATGGCGCCGACGGGACTGTTGATCGAAATCTGGGGCATGGTCGCTGCTTTCCGGTTCTTAAGGCTTTGGGCCGAGATGCTTGGGCGATGGTAATGTGCTTGTCGGGCTGCTTATGCCGCGTTGGCAGGCAGATCGGCAAGCAGTTTGGCAAGATCATCGGCATTGGTCACCGGGGCCGAACACACCGGACCCTGACACACATAGGCGGTTTCCCGGCCATCAATTGCAGTTTTACCCTGTGCCGGATGCCCGTCGGGCAGGCGATCACCATCGCCAAGGATGGTAATGGCCCGGTTGGGCAAATATTGGCCAAAAATTGCCCGGCGCATATCAAGATAGGTCTGACTGCGTTCCTTGGCGATCAGCACAATCTGTACCGGGTTTTGCAGTATTTCTGCGGCCAGAAGCAATCCCGGCATATTGGGGAATTGTTCGGACATCCGTCCACCAAATGCCGACAGGGTGATTTCGGTACGGTCGCGATATTTGGCGTCCCCGGTCAGGGCAAAAAGCTTTGCCAGATTTTGCGCCATGATCGCGTTGCCCGATGGTACGGCATTGTCCATGAACGGTTTCTGACGGATCACCAGATCGCTGGCATCCGATGCCGACTGGAAATAGCCGCCCTTGGCATCGGCAAACAGGGTTTCAACCGTTTCCGACCAGGTCATGGCTTCGTGGAGATAGGTATCCTCGCCAAAGCATTCAAACAGACGCAGGGCAGCCCGGATCATATGGGCGTAATCTTCGAGCATACCGGCGTGCTGTGCCTTGCCTTCGCGGTAACTGTGCAGGAAGCGACCATCCTTCATCAGGCTGCTGGTAACGAAGTTAAAGGCAAGCTTGGCATAATCAAGCCAGTCAGCGCGGTGGAAGGTCAATGACGCCTCGGCAAAGGCGGCAATGGTCATGGCATTCCAGTCGGTCAGTGCCTTGTCATCCCAGCCCGGACGGATGCGTTTGGCCCGCGCGACAAGCAGCTTTTCGCGCAGTTCACAAAGCTTTTCCTCGGTCGGGTTGTCGGCAAGTCCAAGTCCCGACGTGGTTCGGTTCAGGATGTTGGTATGTTCCCAGTTGCCATGGGCGGAAACGTCATAGAATTTCTTGAAAAGGGCGGCGTCATTGCCAAGAAGATCGTCAATCTCGGCTTCGGACCAGACATAGAATTTGCCTTCGACCCCTTCGCTATCGGCATCAAGGCTTGCGGTAAAGGCGCCGCCGGGAATGCGCATTTCACACAAAATCCAGGCAATGGTTTCCTCAACCCGTTTGGCATAAAGCGGATTGGGATCGACCCGCCAGACATCGCACAGAAGATCAATCAGCTGGGCGTTGTCATAAAGCATCTTTTCGAAATGCGGCACCAGCCACTGGTCATCAACCGCATAGCGGGCAAAACCGCCGCCCAGATGGTCATAAATGCCACCCTGGCACATTCGATCAAGGCTGTGTTTGACGATGCGTTGAAGGTCGATGTCACCGGTACGTACACCCGTGCGCCAGATCAGTGACAGCAAACTGGGTTGCGGGAATTTTGGCGCACCACCAGTACCGCCATTTTCCCCGTCCATGATCTGCAAACAGCCATGACCACAACGGTCAATCATCTCAAGACTTGGGACAGAGCCGGTCGCACCGCTATTCATCCGCACAAGGGCCTCGGAAATCTGGCTGACATTGTGGCGTACATCGTCGGGCTTGTCGGTATAGATCCTTGATACGGTTTTCAGAACATCATCAAATCCCGGGCGGCCATAGCGCGCTTCTTTCGGGAAATAGGTCCCGCCCCAGAAAGGTTCCCCGTCCGGGGTCAGGAACATGGTCAGTGGCCAGCCGCCCTGTTGGCCAAGCAGGGCCAGCGCATTCTGATAGATCGCATCGAGATCGGGGCGTTCTTCGCGGTCGAGCTTGATATTGATGAACAACTCATTCATCAGGGCCGCCATTTCGGCGTCCTCGAAGCTTTCATGGGCCATAACATGGCACCAGTGGCACGCGGCATAGCCAACAGACAACAGGATCGGTTTATTGACGGCCTTGGCATATGCCAGGACCTCGGTGCTCCAGGGTTGCCAATGCACCGGATTGTCGCGGTGTTGCAAAAGATAGGGGCTGGTTTCCGACCCAAGATTGTTCCGTGCGTGTTCCATGTCGTGTCCTGTGCCACCGGTTTGACCGGGAAAGGTCAGGTGACGTTTTTGTTGTGGCTTGTCAAATTAGTTAGAGCGACTCTAAGGGTAACGACATCATTCATAAAGACAAATGCCTGTAATATTTGTCTCAAATTCGTGATATTGGCGGGAAATGATCCAATATGTCGCCAATATGGTTATTGTGATTGAGCTGACAGGCGCACACGCCATAATGATGCAAACAAAGCGGCGGAAAACAAAAGGAGATCAGGGCAATGAAAGTAACGGTAAACATTGATTGCACCCCCGAAGAGGCCCGCACCTTTTTCGGTTTGCCAGATGTCCAGCCGATGCAAAAGGCCATGATGCAAGAAGTCGAAGACCGCATGAAAGCCAATCTGGCGGCAATGGATCCGGAAACCATGCTTAATACCTGGCTGCCGCAGGGTATCCAGAACTGGGAACAGCTGCAAAAGGTATTCTGGGGCCAGTTTAACGGAACACCGGGCGGAAGCGGTAACAAGGACTGAACCAAGTGAGTGACCACTACTATCAGGCACATGTTTTTGTGTGCCAGAACGAACGCCCGGCCGGCCATGAGCGGGGCTGTTGCAATTCCAAGGGCGCGACCAAACTTCGCAATTACATGAAAGTCCGCGCCAAGGAACTCGGAATTCCGATGACCCGGATCAATACCGCCGGATGTCTTGACCGGTGCGAACTGGGCCCGGTGATGGTGATCTATCCCGAAGGGACCTGGTATCGGTACGAGACGATGGAAGATATCGACGCCATTCTTGATGATCACCTGGTCGGTGGGCAGGTGGTCGAAAGATTGCAGCTTTCGCCGGATCAATAAGAATTCAAACGGTCCCTTTGTCGGGGCCGTTTTCTTTTGCACTGTTAAAACCCTGTTGGTGAAGACTGCGCTATAGTTGACCTTTGCGCGCGACTGAACGATATCGACAGCACGAACCGAAACCACAAGATTGAACGATCCATCATGATTGCAAGCCGAGAAACCATCTTTGCCCTGTCATCCGGGGCCGGGCGTGCCGGTGTGGCCGTGATCCGCCTTTCCGGGCCGTTATCGGGGCAGACGCTTTGTGCGCTTTTGGGACGTGATGCGCTTCCCAAGCCGCGCCATGCGGTTTACGCGCCGATCCGAGATCCGCAATCGGGCGAACGTCTTGATGATGCGGTGGCGATCTATTTCGCCGGTCCGGCAAGCTTTACCGGTGAAGATGTGGTCGAGCTGCATGTCCATGGCGGACGGGCGGTGATAGAAGGTGTGCTTGATTGTCTGTCGCGTCAAAGCGGTCTGCGCATTGCCGAACCGGGTGAATATACCAGACGTGCTTTTGAAAACGGCAAGATGGACCTGACCTCGGCCGAGGGGATTGCCGATCTTATTGATGCCGAAACTGCCGCCCAGCGCCGTCAGGCCGTGCGTCAGATGGCCGGTGAGCTTGGAACGCTTTATGAAGGTTGGCGGGCGCGCCTGATGAAGGCATTGGCCCATATCGAGGCCGATATTGACTTCCCCGACGAAGATTTGCCCGACGGGATTGTGCCGGTGGTGCATGGCGATTTGCGTGCAGTGAATGACGAGGTCAAACGTCACCTGGCCGATAACCGCCGCGGCGAACGCCTGCGCGAAGGGTTTCAGATTGTCATTCTTGGTGCGCCGAATGCCGGGAAGTCGAGCCTTCTGAACCGGCTGGCCCGGCGCGATGCGGCGATTGTTTCCGAGATTGCCGGGACCACGCGCGATATGATCGAGGTTCATCTTGATCTTGGTGGTTTTCCGGTCACCATGGTCGATACGGCGGGCCTGCGCGAAAGCGGTGATGTGATCGAAAGCGAAGGCGTGCGTCGTGCGACCGAGCGAGCCGAAAATGCCGATCTCAGGCTTGTGGTTGTGGATCGCGCTGACTGGCCCCATATCGATCCCGAAGCCGCCCGCCTGATTGATGGCAAGACCATCATCGCGATCAACAAGGTCGATGACCCGGACGGGGATAGCATTCCAAGCATCTGGCAGGGTGCTTCGGTTGAAGGGGATCGGTTGGAGCTTCCCGTTTTGGCCATATCGGCCATGACTGGTCAGGGGATCGAAAGCCTCTTGCAACTGCTGGAAACTCGCGTAAAAGAGGGGCTCGATTTTGCCGGGCCTGTGCCTTTGACAAGGCTTCGTCACCGGCGCGCACTTGAAAGTGCCAGCGATCATCTTGATCGCGGATTGCAGACCGAAATCGCAGAGCTTGCCGCCGAGGATGTTCGCCTGGCGGTGCGCGAGATCGGCAAGATTACCGGACGTGTCGATGTGGAAGATTTGCTCGATATTATTTTCGGGGATTTCTGTATCGGCAAATAAGATCAGGAAAGAGTCTTTAGAGTTTCTGACCTGTGAATGTTTCACGTGAAACATTGGTCCCTTAAGTGGACTGAATAAGCGTATTCGAACCGGACTAGGTTCAAACCCGCGGTCTGAACCGTGCGGGGATTGAGTGAGGAATTGGATGTCACAGAATATGTCGCACAACCGTTTTGATGTGATTGTTGTTGGCGGTGGTCATGCTGGCTGTGAGGCTGCGGCTGCGGCTGCACGCATGGGGGCTGCAACCGCCCTGGTGACCCATCGTGCGGATCGCATCGGTGAAATGTCCTGTAACCCGGCCATCGGTGGTTTGGGCAAGGGGCATATGGTGCGCGAAGTTGATGCGCTTGACGGTGTGATGGGACGTGCCATTGACCGTGCCGGTATCCAGTTCCGTATGCTCAATCGTTCCAAGGGACCGGCGGTACGCGGGCCGCGTGCGCAGGCGGATCGCAAACTTTATCGCGAAGCTGTTCAGGACATTCTGGCCAATCAGGAGAACCTGACGATCCTTGAAGGTGGCGTCGAAGACCTGATCATTGATGAGAACAATCGCGTTGCCGGTGTGATCACGGGCGAGGGCACCGAATATCGGGCCGGTGCGGTGGTTCTGACCACAGGGACATTCTTGCGCGGTTTGATTCACATTGGCGAAAAAACCACCCCGGCCGGACGCATTGGCGATGCCCCGGCGATGGGTCTTTCCGAGACGCTTGAAAAATATGATTTCAAACTGGGCCGATTAAAGACCGGTACACCGGCGCGTCTGGATGGACGTACCATTGATTGGGCAAGTTTGCAGGAACAGCCAGGTGACAATCCGCCCGATCCATTTTCCTTCCTGACCAAGGAAATCGCGGTGCCGCAGATCCCGTGTCATATGACCTGGACCACCGAGGCAACCCACGAAATCATTCGCGCCAACCTGCATCGTGCCCCGATGTATAGCGGCCAGATCAAAAGCAGCGGCCCGCGCTATTGCCCGTCGATTGAAGACAAGGTCGTCCGCTTTGCCGAGAAAAACCAGCACCAGATATTCCTGGAGCCGGAAGGGCTCGACGATCCGACCGTATATCCGAACGGCATTTCGACCTCGCTCCCAGAAGAAGTGCAGCTTGCCATGTTGGCGACCATTCCCGGTCTTGAGAAGGTCGAGATTTTCCGTCCCGGTTATGCCGTTGAATATGACTTCGTTGATCCACGCGAACTGCGCCATACGCTGGAAACCAAGAAGGTCGCTGGTCTATTCTTTGCCGGTCAGATCAATGGTACGACCGGCTATGAAGAAGCAGCCGGGCAGGGCTTGATTGCCGGTGTCAATGCGGCACTGGTGGCAGATGGTGGCGAACGCGAATTCGTGCTGGATCGTGCTGATGCCTATATCGGCGTGATGATCGATGATCTGGTGACGCTTGGCACCCGCGAACCGTATCGTATGTTTACGTCGCGTGCGGAATATCGCCTGATGTTGCGTGCGGATAATGCTGATCAGCGTCTGACCGATCGTGGTCTTGATATCGGTTGCATTGCATCGACCCGTGAACAGGTTTGGGGATCGAAGAAGGCTGCTCTTCAGTCTGCAAAGGACAAGGTCTCGACCTTGACGGAAACGCCAAATGGTCTTGCCAAATTTGATATCAAGATCAATCAGGATGGTGTGCGCCGCTCGGCCTATGACCTTTTGGCCTATCCGAATATTGATTTCGATACCCTGACCAAAGTCTGGCCGCAGCTTGGTGATCTTGATCCGGCGATCAAGGAGCAGGTGGCGATTGATGCCCAGTATAAAGGTTATCTTGATCGTCAAACGGCGGACATTGCAGCCTTCCGGCGTGACGAAGAATTGCGCTTGCCGCGTGGCCTTGATTTTGATGCGGTCGGAAGCCTGTCTGCAGAAATCCGGCTGAAGCTGAAAGAAATCCAGCCCGAGACCATTGGTGCTGCATCGCGTATCCCGGGCATTACACCGGCTGCCGTTACAGCACTTCTGGGGCACATTAAAAGTCATAAACATATGAATGACGGAAAGGCGGCCAAAAGCGCCTGATTACCCGATCAGGCCGTCAATCGTTGTCCGCCAATTTTAACTGATCTTCCAAAACCCGGTTGCCACAAACGCAGCCGGGTTTTTTCATTTCATGGTCTTGGCAATCTCGATTTCGGACGAGGGGCTGTTTGGCAAGGGGTGCAAGCAGTGGCTTTTCCGCGCACGCACAACATTACTTCCTACCGTCAGTATTTTTATGATCCGCAGCTTTTGGCGGTAGAGAGCTATTGACGGAGTGCTGTCGCATAGATCGACCGTCATCTGTCAGAAACCTGGCGACGCCTAGAGTGATCGCGGTCGGTATCTGCCTTCCACCACTTGTAAAGGAAAAGGTGGGTGTGCTCGGCAATATGCTGTGTATCCCTTTATCTTCGGAATCTGATGTTTCACGTGAAACAATCAAGGTACGTGAGGTGAGTCTGTATCGGGGCAAGAATGCGGTGCAGGAGGCGGGGTAACCAGATCATTGGGAATCACTGATGGGGCAGATCTTATTCTGTCTGTATCCAGCGCCGAGTGTTTCACGTGAAACATTTTGTGCAAATTTTCGTTTTTTGGATGTCGCGACGCGACGAAATGCCAAATGTATAAAAATCAAGTCTGGTGTGTTTTTGAAACTGGACGTATAAATCATTTATGCAATCCATTTCAGCACCCGTAAAAACGTGGTTTGAACGCGATTTGAATGTTTCACGTGAAACATTGGACCGTTTGAGCGACTATGCAGATCTTGTCGTTAAGTGGCAGCCACGTATTAATATCGTCGGCGCCAGCACGGCAGAAGACGTTTGGGGACGTCATTTACAGGATTCTGCCCAGCTTTGGCCTTATCTGCAGGATGTTGCTGCAGAGGGTAAAATTGTCGATTTTGGCTCTGGCGCGGGCTTCCCTGGTATCGTTTTGGCCATTCTCGGCGCCGGAAACGTCACCATGATGGAATCCAACACCAAGAAAACTGTGTTTCTGATGGAAGCTGCACGGGTATGTGGTGTGTTGGGTCAGACAGAAATTGCCCGGGAACGTATCGAAGCTGCCGCACCGCGTCAGGCCGATGTGATTACAGCCCGGGCCTTTGCCCCATTGCCAAAGCTTTTGGAACTGGGACAGCGACATCTTAAAGACGGCGGCCATTATGTGCTGCTTAAGGGACGTGCCTTTGAAGAAGAACTGGCGGATGCACGCAACGCCGGTTGGTCATTCGATGTAACCACACATGCCAGCCTGGTGGATCCGGATGGTGTCGTGATGATCTTAAAAGGAGTTGGCCGGTGACGGACGTTATTGACTTGCCACTTTCGACCCAAGCTCAAGGCACGGGTCATCGCCCGCGTATTATCGCTGTCGCCAACCAGAAGGGCGGGGTTGGCAAAACAACCACGACCATCAATCTGGCAACCGCGTTGGCCGCAGTCAATCAACGGGTTCTGATCGTTGATCTTGATCCGCAGGGCAATGCCAGCACCGGCCTTGGTTTGCGATCATCCGACCGTCAGATCAGTTCCTATGACGTGCTGATCAACGGCAATTCTTTGGAAGAAGCCCGTCAGCCAACGGCAATTCCGCGTCTGACCATCGTGCCATCGGGCATGGATTTGTCCGGTGCCGAGATCGAGCTGGTCGATTTTGATCGCCGCGAGATGCAGCTTAAAGAATCATTGGGCAAGTTGCCGCAGGATGTTGATTACGTCCTGATCGACTGTCCGCCGTCGCTTGGTCTTTTGACCTTGAATGCATTGGTGGCATCGGATGCGGTTCTGGTTCCGCTGCAATGCGAGTTCTTTGCACTGGAAGGTATCAGCCATCTGGTCCGCACCATCAAGCGCGTCAAAAAGGCATTCAACCCGGAACTTGAGATTCAGGGCATCGTCCTGACCATGTATGACAAGCGCAATAACCTGTCGGCACAGGTTGCCAATGATGTACGTGACTATTTCGGGGATGTGGTTTATCGCACCGTCATTCCACGCAATGTCCGGGTATCCGAGGCACCAAGTCACGGTACGCCGGTACTTGTCTATGACATGAAATGTCCGGGATCGCGCGCCTATCTGAACTTGGCAAGCGAGGTTCTGAAACGCGAAGGGGTTAAAGCATGAGCGACGCAAAGAAACGCGGCTTGGGGAGAGGACTGTCTGCACTTCTGGGTGAAGATGACGAGGATGTCGGTGTTGCCGTTTCTGGCAGCCCGGACAGCAATGCCGGTGGTCATCCGGGGCCTGGCGGTACGACGCAGCTGATTGCTATTACCGACCTTAAGCCATCACCGTTTCAGCCGCGCAGCAACTTTGACGATGAAGCAATTGATGATCTTGCCGCGTCGATTCGCGAGAAGGGGATCATTCAACCGATTCTGGTGCGTGCTTCTTCGACGGGCGAAACCCGATACGAAATCATTGCTGGTGAACGTCGCTGGCGTGCGGCCCAGCGGGCCCAATTGCATGAAGTGCCAGTGCTGGTCCGCGATTTCGATGATCGCGAGACGGCCGAAATTGCTCTGATCGAAAACCTGCAGCGTCAGGATCTTTCGCCGTTGGAAGAAGCCGAAGGCTATAACCGCCTGATGAACGAGTTCTCCCATACACAGGAAGCGCTTGGGCAGGCACTTGGAAAAAGCCGCAGTCACATCGCCAATAGCCTGCGTCTTCTGGCTTTGCCGGCACCGATCAAGCAGATGCTTTCGGACAAGGTTCTGAGTTCCGGTCATGCACGTGCTTTGCTTGGGGCTGAAAACGCTGTCGAACTGGCCGGGCAAATCGTTAAAAAGGGCCTGAACGTTCGTCAGACCGAAAAACTGGTGAAAACCGACGGTGGCAAGGCATCTCGCCCGAAAAAGACATCTGGTGGTGCATCTTCGAACAAAGACCCAGATACAGTGGCATTGGAGCGCGATCTTAGCAACATGTTGGGGTTGGCGGTTAATATTGATTTTGACGGTGCATCCGGGAAAATCTCGATCCGCTATGAGACGCTTGAACAGCTCGACGATATTCTGCAGCGTCTTACCCACGGTAAAACCACTGATCTGAATGTTGAAGATGAGATCGATACTTCATCCGATTCGGATGACAACGAGTTCGATTCAATGTTTATCGAAGATGAGGATGCTGGTGATTCCGATACGGATGATGATCTGACCGCCGAACTTGAAAATGTGGCGGAGATCGCGTTGCCCGAATCGGATGCAGATGACGAGGACGATTTTGTTCTTGAAGGCCCGGAAGGCGATGATCCGATCGAAAGTGATGAAGTCGATGAAGACGAGCTTGATGAACTGATCAAGTGATCTGATCGGAAAATTGTTCCACGTGAAACATTGAGAAGCGGGTGATTGATTGTCACCCGCTTCTTTTCATTTGAGGTCGGAAGAAGCAGTTATTCCGCCTTATTTCAGCGGAGCTAGGTCAAAGAAGACGTGACTGAGTTCTTCATCCCCGAAGCTGGCTTTTGGGGCAGGGGATCCGCCAGCATTATGGCAGAGGAAACAATTGCCCATTTGTGTTCCCTGGAAATAGGTTTCCATCGTCGTGTTGGCCAAACGCGATGAACCGACCTCCGGGGCAAGCAGGGCGATATCTTCGTTGCTTTGGTCGGGAAGCGGGCTTTGTGGAATGATTCCGTTTGATGTCCAGACCGAGCCGATCTGCACATAATTGGCCCGAAGATCGCCCGGTACAAGATTGCCGAGCACGTTGTTGTTCATCGAGATGATTTGCGCATTGACCGTCGCGCTGTTGGCATCCGCGCCCGGTGTTCCCCACGGATTGGTGCGGACAACCGAGGTCGGCACAATTCGGGTTGCTGGCGCGGTCAGAACGATATTGCCGCTTTTGTCGATATGGGCACTTTCGACATTCACGCCATTACCCGGTGTATTTGGTGCATAGAAAGTATAGCCGGTCACAGATTTATCAAAGTCCGACTCGGTCACCGCGTTTGCGGCACTTTGATAATAGAATGTGCCATTGGGAGTGTTGTTTGAATGTTCAAAGGTCGCCCAGATCATTTCGGGATGTCCCTGAACCGAACCAACAATATGCATGCCGGTTAAAGCAAGTGTTTTAGTTTCCGTTCCGATAAGCTTCCATTCGGTTGCTGCCCTTTTGTCGTATTTAGGGACTTCTGCCTTTACCTGAACGTAGCTTTCCGGATTTGAAACGGTACTTGCATCGATCCAGGATGTCTTCAACTCGATCGCAAGCGCCATGGGTGCAGATGCATCAAGGCCATTTGCCTTGGCATAGGCAACGACTTCCTCCTTGTCGGCTTCTGTGGTGGGGAAGGTCCCAAGTTTGATTTTGCCGGCTTTCTGTCCGGTTAAAAAGGCGCCATAGAACGTGTTGGTATGGATCCCGTAATAGACAATTGATCCGGCCTGGGAGATCAGGATACCGCCGCCACCGGCTTGGCCGGTTTCACCGATTGTTGTTGGAACGTCCTGGTCCTGTTTGTTGACGCGGACCAGGAATTTGTTGATCGGTGTGTCGTTCTTCAGGAACTTGCGAACGCCTTTGTCGTTTTCCGGTGAAACGTCATAGAAGCCATCTGCATCGAAGATGTAGCTCATATCACCGGTCGCTTTGAGCTCTGCCGGTGATGTCAGCCAGAGAAACATCTGCGCTGACCACTTAAAGAAATCGCAATTGGTATTGTTCGTCGGGAATTTGGCGCTGTTGGCGGCCATGACGCTGCCATTGAGCGTGATTTCAGTGCCGTGGAACCATGTTGCCATTTCCGCCTTATCGAGCGGACAGGCGTTATACGCATCCGACGGCAGGATGGAAGTTTGTGCCGAGGCCGATACAGACGCGGCCAAGGCGGCACCGGACAGGATACCGGCGGTAAGCACGCGATGGAATGCACTCTTCATTATGATGTCCCTCTCTCACCAGATCTGAATATGCAGATGTGTCCCCAAATATCTCCGGTCTGCCCGCGCTTGGATTGCGAACGTCACGGATGACCAAATATCAGTAGGGTTGAAGATGGGGACGCCGGTCGTGCTTGAATAGAAGGACTATCCGGAATGGGGAGCACATGAAACGTGTGTATCATCGATGTGCTTGATTTTTGATTCTCTAATATTGCGATGCAACATTGGAAAATAAGATGCCGAGTCGTTGGTTTTCAGCGACGACCTTGTTTCTGGCGAGCAACTGCAACTTTGATCATGGCGCGATGTGCAATGGTTTCCGGGATGGCCAAACCACTTTTGCAATCCTTCTCTGCCTCCAGCAGGATTTGCAGAGCACGCTGTAGGTTGTTTACAGCCCAGTTGTTCAGATTGGCCCGGAACTGATCTGCTGCCTTGAAAAACAGGGGCGGGCGAAGTGATTTCATTGCCTGATCAGCACTTACACCTTGGGCAACCTGTCCCTTGACCAGATGCAGCTTCTGGAAATAGCCAAGCATCATGCGAAGTGCGCCGACCGGGTTAAGGCCTTCTTCAACAAGACGGGTCAGGGCAGCATCAAGATTGACGACATTGCCCTGTGACACAGCCTGAATGACATCATCATAATGACGTGCCGAACTGTCGCCGACACAGGCCATGGCGTCGGCAAGCGTAACCTGACCTTCCTTAAGCGCATAAAGTGCAAGCTTTTCAAGCTCGCTTCGCGAAATCATGCGATCAGATCCAAGATTGGCGACCAGATAGCGTGTCGCATCGCGGTCGATCCGCAATTTATGTTCTTCCATGATCGACTGGATCAGGCCCTCGATATCCCGGCTGCTATCGGCATAGCAGGGCAGGGCCATGCCATTGCCTGCCTTCTCGACCGCTTGGCGTAATTTGGACTTTGACGCAAGGCTTCCGGCCTCGATGACAATCAAAGCATCGCCTGCCGGATCGGCAAGAAAATCTGCAATCAACGGCGCCTGTGCTTCACCGATATCGCGGATTCGGATAACCCTGCGCCCGCCACCAAAGCTGATGGCGGCGGCTTCGTCACGCAATCGACCGGCATCTTCCTTAAGCTGGGGAATGCCAAGCTCGATTACGCGGAAGGGATCCTTGAGGTCCTCGATTACGGTCTTAGCCAGACGGACGGCGCGTTCGCGCACCAAACCTTCGTCCTCACCATAAATCAGGACCAGCTGTGCCTTGGCATCAGGAGCGCGCAAAAAGTTTTCAACTTGGGCTGCCTTAAGCTTCATGGAGCGCCTTGATCTTGATTATCGTGATTGCAAGTAGGTCGGTGATTGAAGACAGATTTACTGTGCGCGCAGACCGATCGCGACCTGATTTGCCAATTGCTGGGCAAGGTTGCGTGCTGCATCTGCCTGGGCGGCATTCTCCGCTTCGATGCTGGCAAAATCAGAATCGACAATATTGTAACTGGTACGTGTTCTTACATTGCCTTTACGCAGGACTTTCGAGTCCTGTCGGCGTGTCAGCTGATACGTCGCAGTAATCAGATAATCTGCAATGGTTGCTTCGTTATCTTTTGTGAAACCCTGTTCACTGGTCGACTCGCTCAGCGTGACAGACAGGTCATAAAGCGGTGTGGCACTTTGGCCACGCGGTGTCAGGGTCTCGAGAAGGGCATTGCGCGTAAGCTGGCCAACGCGGTCATTGATGACGGCCACGTTAACAAGTGCCATGTTTGATGCGGTATTATAGTTATCGCCTTTGGTCGCATAAAGCGGACGAAAACCGCAGGCACTCAGTGTTGTCAGGGCAACGAGTGCGATAATCGGAAAAACCGCGCGCAATTTCATTCAATCATGCCTTTGTCTTTTGATGCCGTGACCATGCCTTGTCGCCACAATAGTTCGGTTCCGATAAAAGGGCAAAACACAGTTAGATTGGCAAGGAAAGTTTGATAGTCATTTGGCTGAGGTGCGCCCGTGCTCGATATGAGTTGTTGAAAGCTCGATCTTAACAGGGCGATAGCGGTATTATTTCGCCCTTGCCAGACTTCTTCAATAACATCGAACTGTACTTCCGATGCCATTGGTTCAGCGGTCAATAGCGGTACAGTTGAGCAAAGCCTCCAAACCTGCCGTAACCAGCGCCAATGCCCGACGAGGTTATTGTGAGTGAGATGCAGAGGTCGATGAATTGGCACATCTGCCAGAAGTGCCAGCGACAGCGTATCAAGCCCGACTTCCCGGTATAATTGTTCCGGGTCATCGGAAACGGTATCGGTTGACACCTTTGCTGGTTTATTACCGAGACGTATTGTGGCGGGATTTTTCTGGTTTCGACTCGTTGCTACGCAAGCCTTTGCGTGCTCGAACAACACTTGTCGCAACGCGCCAAGGTTCCCGTGCGGTGTCAGAATCGCTTGGATTTTCGGATTTTTCTCGCGCACGAAGAACCCCCAGTCACGTGCCAGCGAATGGGGGTTGTATTCGGGTGATATATATAAGGTGTAGTCTGTCATTAGCCCTTACTGGGCATTTGCGCTGTCAATGCGCAGCTGGCGGGCGCGGGTCAGGATCGCATCTTCGAGAGACGTCACTGTTCCTTCCTCGACCACGGCATCCTGCCACTGGTTCGGGCCAATATTGACCTGACGGAAGACCGAGACCTTGATCGCATCAGAACGCAGCGCCGTCCCGAGAATATAGGCCGTCAGTTTGAAGCGTTCATTGGGGGTTTCGGCGGGTGCATACCAGTCGGTAATAATGACGCCGCCAAACGGATCAGCGGAGTTCAACGGCATAAACGACAAGGTATCAAGCGTTGCCCGCCACAAGAAGCTGTTAACACCAATGCCCGAACCACTAGTCCCTTTTTGGCCTTCTTCGCCACCAAATATGTTCAGGCCTCCGTCTCCAAACAGTGACCCCTGTTCTTTCATGTCGGCGCGCGTTGCTTTTCGACCATTCACTTTTTGGTCGCCCGGGGCAGAGCCTGGAAAGCTGTCATAATCGGCTTCGGTGCCAGCGCAGCCTGCCAGAAATGCAGAAACAGAAGCAATGGTAAGGAATTTGGCGAAAGAACTGTTCACAATATAGCCCTTGATCACGAATGTCGGTCAGCTGTTGCCCGCACTATAAGGCGGATAGTGCAGCGGGCAAATAAAAACATGTGTGGTTTTTGTGCAACATGCTGTGAAAAATGTCGCATTTTAATCACAGTATCGTTGACTGCGCGGAAAAATACTGGCTCCATAGCGTCGAACCGAGCGGTAAAAAACAAAATAGCTGCTCACCTAAATTTTGTTGTGCGGTCAACCGCATTTGCAAAGACGTTGAGGGAAAAGATGAAAAAGATTCTGGTAGCTTCCAGCGCACTCGTCGCTGTTGCTTTCGCAGGTCAGGCACAGGCTTCTGAAAAGATCGCCCTGTCGCTTGGCGGTTTCATGGAACAGTGGGTTGGTATCGCTGACGAAGATAACAACGCTGAAGGCAAAAACAAATTCCAGTCCGACACCGAAGTTCACTTCAAAGGTTCAACCACCCTCGATAACGGTATCGAAGTTGGTGTAGCCATTGAATTCGGCATCGAAGGTGGCGACAACACCACCGATGAACAGTACCTGTACGTCAATGGCGGTTTCGGTCAGGTTAAACTTGGTTCCGAAGACGGCGCTGCTGGTGATATGACCATTTCTGCTCCGGCAGTTGGCCCGGTTGGTGCAAACGACGGTGACCTGACCAAGTGGATCAGCACCTCGAACCTGCCGAACAACAGCTGGGATGACGGTGACGATCAGAAAATCACCTACTACACCCCGGTATTTGGCGGTTTCCGCGCTGGTGTTTCTTACACCGACTCTGCTGATGCAGAAGCTAACGATCAGACCACCAATGGTCGTGAAGTCTTCTCTGCTGGTGTAGAATACAACGGTGATTTTGACGCAGTTTCCGTTTCTGTTGCTGCCACCGGCGAAAGCAAAAACGAAGGTGAATGGTACAACATTGGTGCCAACGTTGGCTTCGCTAACTTCGTAGTTGGCGCATCCTACGGCGAGAAAGACAAAGAGTTCGGTTCCACCACCGGCACCTATGATGTTGATGGTTACGACTTCGGCGTTTCCTATGCAATGGATGCTGCTACCGTTTCTGCAACCTACGCTTTCTCTGACTACGGCAATGGCGAAGTTGCTGCTGCTGACCTCGGTCTTGCTTACACCCTCGGCGCTGGCGTTGTTTGGAAGTCTTCTGTCTTCTGGTTCGAAGACGATGCAGACACCAACACCAACGACAACGACGGTTTCGGCGTTGTTAGTGGTCTTGCTCTCTCCTTCTAATCCTTACCGGATTAGCTGAAGAATTGAAGGAGGCGGATTTTCCGCCTCCTTCTTTTTTGTCTAAATGGACTGATATTTGGTACTGTTGAAGTTGGCGCGAGACATTGAGCGCCGTTTGTTGGAAGTCGTAGTTACCTAGGGGCTACCTAGGGCGAGACGCCAGTTAGTACTTTCTTGTACGCTCGGTATTACCCCACACGTTGCGTGATACAGAGCAACTTCCCCGTTTGAAAATACATCCGCTAGCAAATTGTCGTCTCGGCTTGGCTTGGATTGCAAACCAAGTGTTGGATAATTGTATCTGTGACGACGGATTGATCACGCAGGATCCCGCCCGGCAGTTGTTTAGGTACGGTTATGCTTCGAACTTATTAAATGACCAATGGACATATAATATGTGGTGGTGGCTTAAGTCATATCTACATACAAAGATTAATGACCTAGTTGTCACAGGATGGTTGGAAATGTTCCGGTATATATATAAATAAATGACAGTAATGTGTGTCAAAAAAATCACACTACGATATTTAAATGACCAGTGGTCGTTTATCATTATTGACCAAGGGTCATTAGGGTGGCTTTATGACCTTCGCAGATTGAAGGGCCGCTCGGTTCAAACCCCTTCATTCCCAAAACGTCATTCTTTGAGGGTTAAAGATGAAAAAGATTCTTTTTGCTTCCAGCGCACTCGTCGCTGTAGCAGTTGCAGGTTCCGCGCACGCTTCTGAAAAAATCCAGCTTGAAGTTGGTGGTTACATGGAGCAGTGGGCTGGTGTAGCAGATCAGGACGTCGGCGAATCCAAAAACGCATTCCAGTCCGACACCGAAGTTCACTTCAAAGGTAAAACCACCCTTGATAACGGTATCGAAGTTGGCGCAGTCATCGAACTCGAAGGCGAAACCTCTTCTGACCAGATCGACGAACAGTACCTGTTCGTAAACGGTGGCTTTGGCCAGGTTAAACTGGGTAAAGACGATTCGGCTGCTGACTCGCTCGCAATCACCGCACCGTCTGTTGGCCCGGTAGGCGTGAACGATGGCGACCTGACCAACTGGGTTGACGCATACCTGATCGACACCGTTCCGTCGAGCGGCGACCAGAACCGCCTGACTTACTTCACCCCGAACCTCGGTGGTTTCCAGGCTGGCGTTTCCTATGCTGACGACAGCCAGCGCAACGGCGCAAGCAGCTACAACGACACCGATGGTACCGGCGACAACATTGTTTCCGCTGGTGTTAGCTACCAGGGTGACTTCGATGGCATTTCCTTCGGCGTTTCCGCAACCGGTGAAAACTGGGGCGAAGGTAACTGGTACGGCGTTGGTGCAAACGTTGGCTTTGGTAACTTCGTAGTTGGTTCCTCCTGGGGTCACATCGAAGACGATTACGCACAGGGCGAAAACTCCAAAACCGCTGGCGACACCGACGCTTATGACATCGGCGTTTCCTACGCAATGGACGCAGCCAAAGTTTCCCTGACCTATGGTTATGCTGAATACGGCAACCGTAAAGTTGGTTCGACCTCGGCAACCAGCACCGGCGAAATCAGCACCGTTGATCTTGGCCTTGCTTACACCCTCGGCGCAGGCGTGACCTGGAAGTCCTCGATCTTCTGGTTCGACGACGAAGCTGATAGCACCAGCATCGCAGACAACGACGGTTACGGCGCTGTAACCGGTCTGGTTCTGAACTTCTAATTCTTCGGAATTGGATACAGACGACGAAGGGGTGGCTACGGCCACCCCTTTTTTGTGTTTTTCGTGGAAAAACAGAACGTTCTCCCTAATTCGCTAGGAAGTCTTCTGCCAGAAAATTCCGAATTTCCTGCATGTCTTGGCTCAATTCCGCAACGCAGGGAACCGGCGCACTCGTCACCATCGCAATTGCCAGCGCCGGATCGCTTTTTTGCGGTAACTGGCTTAATTCACCTGAAGCTAGGTTAAGGCTGCCCATACAGCCAATTCGCCCATCCGTGGTCGCGCGGACCTTGGCAAGACCACATGGGGCTTGGCAATGTGGTCCGATGAACCGGCTTTGCCAGTTGCGCAAATTCTGATGCCTTCCTTGAAGAACTTGGGCCGAGGCAGAGCTATAAATCCCGAGCCCGGGCGTCTGGAAAAGCTTGGTGATATGCGCAGGTCCGCTGTCGGCAACGACCATATAATCCTGTTGCGACATGAACTGCACCAGATCGCCGATGGTTTTAAAGCCGTCGATGATCCGAATGTTATTCGTTTCGAATTGACCCAGTGCTGCCTTATAGGCCTTCATCACGCCTTGATAGGCATTGAGCACGATTGTGATGCGGGCGTTTTGCGTTTGAAGATATGATGTAAGGTCGCGGACAAGATCGGTTGGCAGGGTGCGCAACGGTGACGATGCCATCGGGACAATACCGATTTGCATTTCTGATCGAACCAAGACCTTGCGTGCAGGAAGTGGCGCCAGAGCGATATCAAAAGCCTCGCAAAGGGACTCTTCCGGGTTGACTGGCATCGTTGCGATATCTTTCCAGCCTTCCATTTCGCTCAGATCAATCACCTGGTCAAACTGCGCAAGGTCCCGCGCCGAAATGAACAACTGAAAAATCACAAGATCAGGGATTAGCGCAAAAATATCCGAGGCTGCAGCACTGTTTAAAACACCCAGCTTTGCATCAGGATAGCGAAGCCTGAAAGCCCGCAGGAACAGGGTCATGCCAACGCAATCACCAAGGGCATCATCCGGGATCAGAAACAGGATCGAGCTTTTGGAAAAATTGGTCTCGGACCATTTGTTCCGCGGTAAAACCTGAAACCGGAAGCCATCGGATTTTATGGTGACACCCTTTGCGCTGCCCAGGACCTGTTGGCGCAGAAGCGAATTTGTCCGGGTAAAATAAACCGGACTTTCATCGGATTTCTGACCAAGTGCAGGACCAACATTCGGCAAGCCAAACTGAAAAGGCTGTCTGGATGCAAAACGGCTAAATGTCTTGCGCGAAGGATGCAGATGGCGGGGCATTTTGGGGCGTTTCTCCAATTACCGCAGTGGTGCGGATTGCTCAGAAGAAAAGCCTATCCCGGCCAAAGAAGCAAGGGTCGAAGACCGCAGAAATCTGCAGGTTTTGTGGTTAATCCCGCCAAGTCCGATCGGGACAATACCCAGTTGATGGCATTGCGATGCCATTTGGCGCATCCGGGCGAGGGGCAAGCTGCTTGCACCCGGATGGCTTTGGGTTGCAAAGAGCGGAGAAATCATCACGCCGTCTGGACGATCAAGCGGATGTAAAAGGCCGAGATGACGCAAGGTGGTCAAGCTGTGGCAGGCCGATGTCACCAACATCTTCCGCGGTAACTGGCGATAAATCCCCGGTGTTTGAAGAATGCGATATTCGGGGAGATGTATGCCATCTGCGGAAATTTGAAGCGCAAGTGCAAGATCATTGGCCACCAGAAACGGGATATGACGTGCCTTGCATAATTGCCGAAGTGATTGGGCAAACTGGTAACGGTCCGGGTGAATGTAATGACGAAACACAACCATGCTGTCACGCGGTAATTGCTTGATTGCAGTGTGCGGATCGGGCAAACGCAGATCATCTGTCATCAAAACAATCGGTGGAATGGCACATGTCTGTCCACCATTTCGCAAATTGAGTGGGCGCGCCTGCTTTAACAGGGTGTCATCCATTGATATGATCCTGATCTTCGTCTGCCACCGTTTAAAGGCCAATCATCCATGAGCCAGTCTGATCCGTCATCCACCGAAAATGACGTTGCCGCAAACCTCGCCGAAATTCAGCGCAATATCAACAGTGCCTGTGCCGCTGCTGGTCGTAATACCGCGGATGTAACTCTTGTCTGTGTCAGCAAAAATCACGAAGCAGACCATGTACGCAAGGCACTGGTTGATGGCAGGCGAGTATTTGGCGAAAACCGGGTTCAGGAAGCAGCAGGGAAATGGCCGGGATTGCGCGAAGAATTTCCCGATATTGAACTGCACCTTATTGGTCCGCTTCAAACCAACAAGCTCAAGGATGCGGTTGCCCTGTTTGACGTGATCGAAACCGTTGATCGTCCGAAACTTGCCAATGCTTTGGCCAAACATCGTGACAGTACCGGGCAGTGCCCGGATCTGTTCATTCAGATTAATACTGGTGAGGAAGATCAGAAAGCTGGCATCGCCCCAAAAGATGCGGATGATTTTATCAAGATGTGCCGGGATGAACTTAAATTGCCGGTCAAGGGATTGATGTGCATTCCCCCGGTTGATGAAGAACCGGCACCGCATTTTGCCCTGCTTGGGAAAATTGCCGAACGGCACGGACTGAAAATCAAAAGCATGGGAATGAGCGGTGATTATGAGGCTGCAATACGACTTGGAGCCACTCATGTGCGGGTTGGAACGGCAATTTTCGGCTCAAGAGGCTACTAGAGATCATTAGAGGGTATTTTTTGAGCCTAAATATCTTTGTTGGGTGCAAAATTCGGTAAAATAGACCTGTTTATCTGCAAATTTTGTGTTCTATAACGGAATTCCGAGAATTTCCGGTTTCTGTGGATAACCGGGCCAAGTTCAAAGACGGTTTCAAGCCAAGTCTGTGACAAAAAATCCCGCAAAAAGCGGGATTTTTTTATTCAGGCCTAAAAATCGCCTAAGGGATTAATTTGTAACCGCCGGGTTCGGTAATCAAAATCGCCGCATTTGACGGGTCTTTTTCGATTTTCTGACGCAGTCGGTAGACGTGGGTTTCAAGTGTATGCGTGGTGACACCCGCGTTATAACCCCAAACCTCGTCCAAAAGGGTTTCCCGGGTTACCGGCTTGTCGCCAGCACGGAACAGGAATTTCAGGATCGAGGTTTCCTTTTCCGTCAGGCGGACTTTCTTCTCGGTCGCGGTCTCAATCAGGATCTTGGCGCTTGGCTGGAAGCTGTATGGACCGATGACAAACACAGCATCCTCGCTTTGTTCGTGCTGGCGAATATGGGCACGAATGCGGGCCAAAAGCACATTAAGGCGGAACGGTTTGGTGACATAGTCATTGGCACCGGATTCCAGACCCAAAATGGTATCGGAATCGCTATTGGCACCGGTCAGCATGATAATCGGTGATTTGACCCCGGCACGGCGCATCAGTTTGCAAACATCGCGGCCATCCATGTCGGGTAAGCCGACATCGAGCAAGATCACATCAAAATAGGATTCCTTGGCGGCCTCAAGCCCGTCCGTGCCACTTTTCGCGACCACGCATTCAAATTCTTCATGCAGTCGAAGTTGTTCGGTCAATGACTGGCTTAATGCCGCGTCGTCTTCGACCACAAGAACCTGTTTACCTGTCGACATTCACCATCCCTTGCTGCTTGCGCGATCCGGTCTATATATTGGGCGACTTTGCGGATCGGATGTTTTCCCGTTTTCTGGAACTTCCGATCCTGCCTGCCATATATAAGGTACGTAATCTAGGATCAGCGCCTTAAAGTGCATTTTCAAGAACAAACTGTTTTCGCTTTAACCCATTGACCTATACCTTATCCAGCCCCATACCCACCGGATCGCGATGTTGTGATCACAAAGACAAGATAACGATGACCCAAAGTTCTGCTGCCCCGGCCCGAAATAACGCCAATCTGACCCCGGCTACCGATCTCGTGACGGTATCGCGTGCTGTCGCCGATCTGCGACGTGGCGAGATTGTTCTGGTGCAGGGTCATGAAAATGGCGAAGCCCATAACGTGGCCGTGATTGCCGCAGAGCCCCTGTCCCGGATCGGGTTTGATCGTTTGTGTGATATCGCTTCTGACGGTGTCTCGCCGGCAATTGTAATCCCGCGCGTCCGGGCCAAGTCATTGGGGCAGGCCTGCAAGAATGATCCGTTTATCGCCTTTGTCAGTGAAGACCGCACCGCGATTGATGCCGATCGGTTGGGACAGATTGCCAATCCGCTCCTTGATCTCGATGCATTGCCTAAAGGTGACTGGCGCCCGGTTTCGGTGGCCGAGAGTGCTGCCATTCGCTTGGCCAAGCTTGCCCGTCTTTTGCCCGCTGTCGTGACGGTGGCGGTTGCCGCAGATCAGCTTGAAAGTTTGGTACGTGTTCAGAATTTGCTGGTTCTTCAGTCGGAAAGCATCAATGGCTATGAAAATGCCTCGGCAGCAAGCTTGCGCCAGGTCAGCGAAGCCCGCGTGCCGCTTGAAGATGCTGAAAATGCAACTGTGATTGCTTTCCGCCCCGAAGATGGCGGTCAGGAACATCTTGCCATCGTGATTGATGAACCTGCCAAGGACAAACCGGTCCTGATCCGGTTGCATTCTGAATGTTTTACCGGTGATCTGATCGGGTCGCTGCGCTGCGATTGCGGGCCGCAATTGCGCGGCGCGATTTCCGAAATTGCCCGTAACGGGCAGGGCGGTATCGTTCTGTATCTGCGTCAGGAAGGGCGTGGCATCGGATTGGTCAACAAGCTGCGTGCCTATGCTTTGCAGGATCGCGGTTTTGATACGCTTGATGCCAATGAGGAACTTGGTTTTGATGCGGACGAACGTGTTTATCGACCGGCTGCCGAAATGCTCCGCCAGCTGGGCTTTGAAAGCGTGCGCTTGCTGACCAACAATCCGGAAAAAATGACCGGTCTGGAAAGCTGGGGCGTCAAAGTTTCCGAGCGCGTGCCACACAAATTCCCATCGAACGGGCACAACGAGTTTTACTTGCAGACCAAGAAAGATCGTGCCGGGCATCTGTTCTAGGATACCAGTAAGCTACCCGGCAGAAGATTCCGACAGGCAGCTTTGCCTTATCCGGAACTTCAATAATATCGTTATTTTCCAATGAATTATGTGATTCGAAAGTTGGCACTCCTTTTGCAAATTAGGTGGCAAGAGGAGAACAATTATGTCGATTGGTGCAAATTGGCGGCAAATTTCGCCCGGTGCAGTCCCGGGAGCAAGCGATGCGACAGGCAACAAGTTTGCCCAGTCCAACGCGGCTGACCAGCTTTCCGATGCATCGGAGGGTCGCAGCTTTTCCGAATATATGTTTGGAAAGGACGGGTTCGATTTCACCGATGTTCTTGATGTGATTAATCCCCTGCAACATATTCCTGGCGTCGGAATGATTTACCGATCGCTTACCGGTGACGAATTGGGCAATGGTGCCCGCGTTGTTGGTGGCGGACTTTTTGGCGGGGTATTTGGCCTTGCCGGCGCGGCAATTGATGCAGTTGTCGATGCTGTGACCGGCGAAGATACCGGTGCCCACGTAATGGCCTTTGTCGAGGAAGGCTTTGGTGGTGGTAGCATCGATCAGGGCACTGCGGTTGCCGATGCCTCCAATCCTGCTGCTACCCCGGCCGAATCCGCCAGCTTTGATGGAATATATCAGGGGGAACTTGTCCTGCCCTGGATGGTCGGAACGCAGCCGGTATCAGTTTCAGCATCACCGGAAGAGCAGGCAACCATCGTCCAATCCGCTCCGACCAGTCCGGTTGATCAGGCGATGTTGGCATCAACGGGTGTCAATGCCAGTGACTTGAATGTTCCATGGGGACAAACCACAGCACCAGCAAAGTCACCGGCACAAGCAGTTACCAATCCATTGTTGCAGGCGCAATTAAGCGCCCAGAAACAAACCCCGGAAACCGAAATCGCACAGCTTGAAACCGATCCGGCAGAACTGACTGTTGCGATGGCCTCGGCGGGAACAACAAATCCTGCTTCGACGGTGGCTCAGACAATTTCAGCAAGTTCGCAAAATGCAGAAACAATGCGTCGGGCGAGTTTGAGTAGCGAAGGTGGCAATACGGTCTGGGCACGTGCACAAAGTGGTGGTCGTTTGAGCCGGCAGGAAAACAATTTTGCAATTTCCCCCGAGATTGCAGCGCGTGAAGCACGCGCTGCCAAGCTCAATCAGGCCAAAGAAGAAGCCGAAAATTCGAAATCGGTTAATCCGTCCATTGCCGGTAATGGCCCGCTTTCAGCAGCCGAAATGGCAGCGCGATTTAATGCCGCACTGGGTCGCGACAAAGCCCAAACCATGGCAGCAGAGGCCGTTGCCAGCAGCAATGCCGTTGCCGATCAGGGTCGGATGACGACACGTCAGGCCAGCCTGAATGATGATCGCAGTACCAACAGTGTGACCAATGCCGATTCCGAGCCTGAAACCCATCCGCTGATGCAGCGCGCATCAAGCCATATCGGTACTGAAGAACCGGTTGGTGCCTGGTTTAGCCAGACAATGATGGATGGGCTTAAGAAATATCAGGCAATGCAAAAGCAAAATCAGTCCCAGTCGAGTGGAAATTCTATCTGATCGCGCTTCCTGATCACGAAAAAGCCCGCCTGTCAGCGACGAGCGGGCTTTGTTATTTAATGGCAGCGCCAATCAGCTATTGAGGAAGCCGACGATTTCCTTGACCTCGCGCAGGATCGGCTGGGCGATGGAATTGGCACGCTGGGCACCTTTGGCCAGAACGCTGTCGATATAAGCCGGATCGGCTTTAAGCTTTGCCATTTCGCCGGTGATCGGCGCCAGTTTATCAACAACAACGTCTGTCAGGGACTGTTTGAAGCCCGAGAACTGCGTACCGCCGTGTTCAGCAAGAACTGCTTCCACCGTGCTGTCGGTCAGGGCGGCATAGATGGTGATCAGGTTCTTGGCTTCCGGGCGGCCTTCAAGACCGGCTGCTTCGCTCGGCAGTGGTTCCGGGTCGGTTTTGGCCTTGCGGATTTTTTTGGAAAGCGTATCGGCATCGTCGGTCATGTTGATGCGTGCCATATCCGACGCATCGGATTTCGACATCTTTTTCGCACCGTCACGCAGCGACATCACGCGCGTCGCCGGGCCGAGAATAAGCGGTTCCGGCTGCGGGAAGAAATCTTCAACGCCATAGTCGTTGTTGAATTTCAGGGCGATATCACGCGCCAGCTCGAGGTGCTGTTTCTGATCTTCGCCAACCGGAACGTGGGTGGCTTTATAGGTCAGAATGTCAGCTGCCATCAGGCTCGGATAGGCGTAAAGGCCAAGGGACGCATTTTCGCGGTGCTTGCCAGCCTTTTCCTTGAACTGGGTCATGCGGTTCATCCAGCCGATGCGCGCGACACAGTTAAAGATCCAGGCCAGTTCGGCATGGGCGGAAACCTGACTCTGGTTAAACAGAACATGTTTTTCCGGGTCAATACCGGCGGCAATCATGCTGGCAGCCAGTTCGCGAATGTTGGAACGCAGTTCTTTGGGGTCTTGCCAGACCGTGATGGCATGCATATCGACGACGCAGAAGATGCATTCATACTGCTTCTGCAAAGCAACCCAGTTACGGATTGCGCCAAGATAGTTGCCAAGGTGAAGGTTACCGGTGGGCTGAGCGCCCGAAAACACACGTTCCATAACGTTGTCGTCCATTTCAAATGATGATCAATAAAGCCTGCATACTCCGCCAGGTTTTGGACACCCGCCGGCGGACGAGCATGCAAGCAAGCAGCGCGGAGTTAATCCCCCTGATCCTTTCAGGTCAAGCAGCTTGTCAGCAAATGGCCGGATTTATTGTTCTCAGGCAGATTTTCCACGTTTGAAGGTGGCTTTGAGCTCGGAAATGCTGGTCGCACCAAGCAGTTGGGCCGATATCCCATAGACCGCCAGACCCCCGATTACACAGACTGTCATGATCGTGGCCCGCATGATGGAAAGTGCGTCATTGTCCCAAAAGACATCAATGGCAAACCAAAGTGCTGTGCCCATCAGAACCGATGCCAGCAGGATGCGTGGCAAGCGACCACGCAAACGTCCGTCAAAAACCAGATCACCGCGACGATGAAGCAGGAAACCAAGCGATGTGGCATTGACCCAGACCGAAACCGACGTTGCCGCGGCAATCCCCAGATGCCCGAACCATGGCATCAGCACCACGATCAGAACGATGTTCAGGATCATGCAGGAAATGCCAATGCGGATCGGGGTTTTGGTGTCCTCACGGGCAAAGAAGCCCGGTGCCAGCACCTTGACCAGAACCGAGGCAGGCAGTCCAAAGGCAAAGACAATCAGGGCAAGACCGGTCATCCGGGTTTCTTCTGCGCCAAACGCACCGCGCTCAAACAACACATTGATCACCGGAAGCCCCATGACGCCCAACGCAACCGCGGCCGGAAGGGTCAGCAAAAGGGCAATTTCAATCCCGCGATTCTGGCTATACATCGCGGTTTTGGGATCGCCGCCTTGTAGCTGGCGCGAAAGTGTCGGCAACAGGGCGGTGCCAATGGCAATGCCGATCACACCAAGTGGCAGCTGTTGCACGCGATCGGCATAATAAAGCCAGGAAACCGCCCCATCAGAAACAAGCGATGCCAGCATCGTATCGATCAGAAGGTTAAGCTGATAGACACCTGCACCAATCATGCCGGGGATCATGCGTTTGCCCAGCAGTTTGACCCGTTCATCAACTTTGGGGAGTTGCCATTTGATGGCAAATCCGGCGCGTTTGCAGGCAATCACCAGGCAGATAAATTGTGCCACACCGGCCGCGGCCACCCCCCATGCCAGTGCATGGGCGGGGGTTTCGGTCATAGGCGTCAGACCAAGCAGGGCGGCAATCAGACAGATATTAAGAATAATCGGTGCGCCGGCCGCCGCGGCATAGCGATGCAGAGTGTTCAGGACACCCGACATCAATGCGACGGCAGAAATAAAAGCAAGATACGGGAAGGTGATGCGTGAAAGTTCGACCGCCAGCGCAAATTTTTCCGGATCCTGGGCAAAGCCGGGTGCAAACACATACATCGCCCACGGCATGATGATTTCAATGATCGCAACCAGAAAACCGGTGATCAGAACCAGCATCGACATGGCGCGTGCCGCAAATTCGCGCGCGGCATCCATGCCACGTTTTTCGATGTCACCGGCCAGAAGCGGTATGAAGGCCGCGGAAAAGGCCCCTTCGCCAAACAGACGGCGGAAAAGATTGGGGAACTTGAAGGCGACAAAGAATGCGTCTGCCATCCCCCCGGCACCCAGCATCCCTGCAATCAGAATGTCGCGGCAAAAGCCCAGCAATCTGGACAACAGGGTAAAACCACTAACCGTAGCAATGGAGCGTACAAGCGACATTCGAAAGCGTTCCGTACAAGGGGGCGTCTGGTTGTGCTGTGATGATTGCCAATTAAGGCAATTATCAAGTTACGTGGCCAGAAATCTGACAGGTGAAGGTGAAGAAGTCGTAATGACTGAGGTTGCGAACCCGGGATTTCTTATATCAGAAAAACCAAAAAGTTGTTGATTGGCGGGATTCTTTTTCCGGTTGTGACAGTCGTCACAGAAGCGGACATGCGAAAAGACTAAATTCCAACTCGCTGAGGATTCGTTGGGACGCGAGCCTCATTATTGAACGGACGAGGGCACAAGGGGATCCACCTCAACCTGCTGCACTCCGAGGATTACGACATCGCGAATAACAGGTCACGATTGTCGGGTTTGGTTTCTACCCTTCCTCGTCCGTTACAATTTTCCAAAAAGACAAAGAATGCGTTCTGATCAAAAAGATTGGAACTACCGGATTGATCCGTACCGTGGTGGTATCAAGGATGCCACATGGGTTATGGATCAATCCGGTTTGTCTTTCTGTTTGGTCTAATTGTTCTGGATTGCCTGCGTCAGGGTTTCCTTGACCTGGACAAATTTGGTCCGGCTGTCGATTTTCAGGCCAAACACATCCTTCACATAGAAAACGTCAACTGCGCGTTCGCCAAAGGTCGAAATGCGGGCAGATGCGATTTGCAATGACAGATCGCGCAATGCGCGCGTGATGTCATAAAGCAGTCCAAGGCGATCACGTGCGGTGATTTCAATTACCGTATGGGTGCGACTGGCCTTGTTGTCGATAATGACATTGGGTTCGACCTTGAAAACCGCCGTGCGATGTTTGTTATCCTTGGTCTGGCGACGTTCGATTTCATGGCTGGGGCGCAGCCGCCCGGAAATCACCTGTTCAAGGGTTTCACGCAGTTTTTCAAGCTTGGCTGTATCGTTAAAGGCCTCGCCATTGGTGTCCTGAACAAAGAAGGTATCCAGTGCCATCCCGTCGGCAAGGGTCAGAATCTTGGCATCAACAACGTTGGCACCGCACAGAGCCATAGATCCGGCAATCTGGGAAAACAGCCCCGGATGGTCGGTGGTATGAACAGTGATTTCGGTGGCATCGATTTCGGTATCAATACGGACATCAACCGTAATTTCTGCGCCGGTTTTTTTGGCCTCGCGGGTCAGATGGGCGTGATGGACATGTACATCGGTATCGAAACTCAGCCAATAGGACGGATAGCCGCGATCAATGAAATCTTCGATATCATCGGTTGGCCAGTCAATCAGGGCTTCGCGCAGCGCCATCTGTGCGGAGGCCACACGCGAATCGCGGCTGTCGGCATTCAAACCGCCCGAAAGAAGATCATCGGTGGCAAAGTAAAGTTCGCGCAGAAGCGTTGCCTTCCAGCCATTCCAGACATTCGGACCCACAGCACGGATATCGGCCACGGTCAGGATCAGCAACAGGCGCAAACGTTCCTGGGATTGCACCAGATCACCAAATGCCTTGATCGTGGTTGGATCATTCAGATCACGTTTGAACGCGGTCAGGCTCATCCACAAATGCGCCTTGACCAGCCAGGCCACGGTTTCGGTATCGGCAGGTGACAGACCAAGACGCGGGCACAGCTTTTCGGCGACTTCGGCGCCCAGTTCGGAATGATCGCCGCCGCGTCCCTTGGCAATGTCATGCAGAAGAACCGCAACATAAAGAACCCGGCGCGAAATCACCTTGCCCATGATCCGTGTGGCGACCGGGGCATCTTCGGCCAGTTCGCCATTTTCAATCTGGTTGAGGATACCAATGGCGCGGATGGTGTGCTCGTCCACGGTATAGGTGTGGTACATGTCATATTGCATCTGGGCGACGACACGACCGAAATCGGGGATAAAGCGGCCAAGAACACCGGCTTCATTCATTTTACGAAGCGCGACATCCGGGCTGTTGCGATGGGTCAGGATTTCAAGGAAGACCTCGTTGGCGACCGGATCATTTTGCAGTTTGTGATCCACAAATTTCAGGCTTTGGGTCACCCAGCGCAGCGTTTCGGGGTGAATGCCCACACCGTTCTGATGCGCAACCAGAAACAGGCGCAAAATCTTGATCGGGTCTTCTTCAAAGACGCCAAGATTTTCAACGGTCAGGCGGTCATTGCGCAACTCGAACCCGTCAATTTCCTTGGTGCCAAAAAGCTTGCCGGGGAAACGGATCAACGGGCGGCGCTGATGGCGTTCTTCTAGGGCGGCACAGAAGATACGCGTCAGGTTCCCGACATGTTTGACCATCAGGTAATAGTGCTTCATGAAGCGTTCAACGCCTGATGCCCCTGCATGATCGGTATAGCCAAGGCGCGACGCGATTTCGCGCTGCATGTCAAAGGTCAGGCGATCTTCTTCGCGATCTGACAGGTAATGCAACCAGCAACGCACCGCCCACAGGAAGTTCTGGGCCTTAAGGAACCCTTGCGCTTCCTTGCGGGTCAGGACTTTGAGATCGACCAGTTCCATCGGTGAATTGACGCGATACAGATATTTGCCGATCCAGAACAGGGTGTGAAGATCGCGCAGGCCGCCTTTGCCGTCCTTGACGTTGGGTTCAACCACATAGCGCGAATCGCCCATCCGCACATGGCGGTCGTCACGTTCATTCAGTTTCTTTTCGATGAATTCAAGACCGCTGCCCTTGACCAGTTCATCCATGAAACGGGCACGGAAAATATTATAGGTGTCCTCGTCGCCCCAGACGAACCGGCTTTCAAGCAGGTTGGTGCGAATGGTGATGTCCTGTTTGCCCATACGCAGGCAATCATCAACCGAACGGGTGGCATGACCAACTTTCAGGCCCAGATCCCACAGCATATAGAGGATAAATTCAACTACCTGTTCGCCATGTGCTGTTTGCTTGTAGGGGAACAGGAACAGGATATCGACGTCGGAATGCGGGGCCATATCGCCACGGCCATAGCCGCCGACGGCCACAACGGACATGCGCTGTTCATTGGTCGGGTTATGCAGGGGATAGACGAAACTGATCGCGAAATCATGGATCAGACGGACAAGCTGATCCATCAGGAAGCTGTTGGAAAACACGGTTTCCTGACCGGAATTGCTTTCTTCGAAACGTGTGCGAATGACGTTGCGACCGGCCTCCATGACCGATTTCAACTTGTTCAAGACAGCGGTGCGCTGTTTGAAACTTTTCAGGTCCGGGTCATTTGCGATCGCTTCGAGCTCGGCAAAGACATTTTTCCGGTCAATGATTTCGCGCTGTTTCTTGATCTTGTAGGTCACGTTGGTCAGTTTCCTTGGCGCTGGTATGCGGTCTATGTGCCGATTAAAGCGAATATATAGTAACGACAATTTCTTGCGACCGCACCCTATGCATGTGCTGTGCCGAATTTGGGGTTCTTGGAACGTGCGGCCCATCGCCCGAAACACAACAGGCACCTGCCTCATATAAGGGCAAGGTGCCTGTTTTTCATGCGCCGGATTTTGCTTTGATGTTCTAGTCCTTCAAGGATCGCAAACGATACAGCGCATCAAGGGCTTCGCGCGGGGTCATATTATCCGGATCAAGATCGGCGACCGCATCCAGAAGGGCCTTTTGACTATCGGACAGGGCAGGGGTGCTTGCGCGTTCTTCCTTGGCGGCCTGTTCGATGGCAACGGCAAACAGCGGAAGGTCATCGGCCAGTTTGGAAACCGCACCTCCCTGTTCGCCCTTTTCAAGGGTCTTGAGAACCTGTTCGGCGCGTTTGATGACCGGCTTTGGCAGACCGGCAAGCTGGGCGACGTGAATACCGTATGATCGGTCTGCACTGCCTGCACCGACCTCGTGCAGGAATACGACCTCGCCCTGCCATTCCTTGATCAGCATGGTGTGGCAGGACAGGTGTTCAAGCTTGGCAGCAAGGGCCGTCAGTTCATGATAGTGGGTGGCAAACAGACCACGGCACTGATTGATTTCGTGCAGGTTTTCAACCACGGCCCAAGCAATCGACAGACCGTCAAAGGTTGCCGTGCCGCGCCCGATTTCATCAAGGATCACCAGTGATCTTGCGGTGGCCTGATTAAGGATCGATGCGGTTTCAACCATTTCGACCATGAAGGTAGATCGCCCGCGTGCAAGGTCATCGGCCGCACCGACGCGCGAAAACAGACGGTCGATCACGCCGATATGGGCCTTGGCAGCCGGAACAAAGGCACCGATCTGGGCCAATACTGCAATCAGGGCATTCTGGCGCAGGAAGGTCGATTTACCAGCCATGTTCGGACCGGTGATCAGCCACAAGCTTTGCGCATCTTCAAGGCGGCAATCATTGGCGACAAATGGTGCATCACCATTTTCACGAAGGGCCGCTTCGACCACCGGGTGGCGTCCGCCCTGAATGTCAAAGGCAAGACTGGTGTCGATGTTCGGGCGTACACATCCCTGATCGCGTGCCAGTTCCGAAAGGGCGGCGGAAACGTCAAGTCCGGCAAGGGCCTGGGCACATTTGGCAATGTCATCTGCCTTGGCCAGAACCGCAGAAACCAGTTCTTCAAACAGTTCAAGTTCAAGGGCCAACGCCTGATCACCGGCCTTGGAAACCTTGCTTTCAAGTTCGGACAGCTCCACGGTCGTAAAGCGCACGGCATTTGCCATGGTCTGACGATGGATGAACTCGTCTTCTTCCATCATCTTGTCGGCGGTTTTGGCCGATACTTCGATGAAATAGCCCAGAACGTTGTTGTGTTTGACCTTAAGGTTGGTGATCCCGGTCTGTTCGGTATAGCGAGCCTGAAGATTGGCGATCAGCTTTTTGCTTTCGCTTGATAGCATGCGCAAATCATCAAGCGGCGGGTGATATCCCCCGGCAATAAAGCCGCCATCACGGGCCAGAAGCGGCAGGTTTTCCGAAATCGCCCGGCGCAAAAGATCAATCAGATCGCCATGATGACCCATCGCGGTCAAATGATCGCCAAGGGCCTCTGGCTGGGTTGTCAGGCCATCATTGCCGCCATCGGGTTTGGCCAACAAATTGCCAATGGCAAAGGAACAGGACAGACCATCGCGCATCGCGGCCAGATCACGCGGACCACCACGACCAACGGACAAACGCGACAAGGCACGTTCAATATCGGGGCATTCACCCAGGGCCGAACGCAGATCGGAACGAAGCGCATCGCGATCATGGAAATATTCTACCAGATCAAGGCGTTTGTTGACTTCGTCGGCATTGGTCAGCGGTGCCGAAAGACGGGCGGCAAGCAATCGTGCGCCGGCGCCTGTACGGGTGCGGTCAATGACGGACAGAAGCGAGCCCTTCCGCTCGCCCGACTGGGTCTGGATCAGTTCCAGCGACCGGCGGGTGGCGGCATCAATTTCCATCGCTGCGCCCTCGGCCACACGGGTCGGAGGCGACAGGCGCGGCATCTGACCTTTTTGAGTCAGATCGACATAATCAATCAGCGCCCCGGCGGCGGACAATTCGGCAATTTCGAACCCGCCAAAGGCATCAAGGGCCTCGACCTGATACAGTTTTTTCAGACGCAGTTGCGCATTTTCGGCATCAAAGCGTGCGGTCGGCTGCGGGGTGATGATGTTTTTATATTCGGCATAGATGTCAAAGACGTCCGAGCGGTTCAGCATCTTTTCCGAAAACAGGATTTCACCCGGATCAAGCCGGGCCAAGGCCGCAGGCAGGCCCGCCATTTCACAGGGCTGAACAAAGAAGTCGCCGGTCGACATATCAAGCCAGGCCAGACCGACCTTGCCGCGTACTTCCGATACGGCAGCCAGATAGTTATGGCGCCGCGCATCCAGAAGACTGTCTTCGGTCAGGGTGCCCGGTGTGATCAGGCGAACAACACCGCGCTTAACGACGGATTTGGCACCACGTTTCTTGGCTTCGGCCGGGTCTTCCATCTGTTCGCAAACGGCAACACGGAAGCCTTTGCGAATAAGACGCTGAAGATAGGTTTCGTGGCTATGGACGGGAACACCGGCCATGGGAATTTCGTTACCCTGATGCTTGCCGCGTTTTGTCAGGGCGATATCAAGGGCCTCGGCGGCTTTGACGGCATCGTCAAAGAACAGCTCGTAAAAATCGCCCATCCGGTAAAACAGCAGGCAGTCCTGATACTGTTCCTTGATCTCAAGGAACTGAATCATCATGGGTGTTGCACCTTCCAGTGAAAAGGATGGTGCGGTCGGTGTGGTGTCGGATGTATCAGCGATTTTGTTCATGACGACTGTGATAGCAAACCCTGAAGCCATTGACGAGAGGTGGAAAGCCGGGCGGTGATAAAACTTGATCTATGCCATTGCAACGCCTGAATTTCTGCAAAATATATAAACATAATGCTGGTCAGACGCGGTGTGATGACCGCCTGATCTTGTAGCTTAAATCAGCCCCCAAGGAGAGCGCAAAATGGCAGCAGAACAGACCACCTCGCAGGCCCCTGAACTGGTTGGCTTGTTCGACACAAAGGACCGTTTCGACGCCGCCGTGCGCGAACTGCGCGATAACGGATTTTCCCGCACGGACCTGTCAGTGCTGAGCTCGCATGAATCAATTGATGTTGCGGGATCGGATGGCCGGTCATGGTCTGATGTGCTGACGGCACTGGTTGGTGAAGTGAAATATGAAGTGCCTTTGGTTGCATCTGGTGCGATTGCGCTGTTCGGTGGCGCAGCAACCGCGCCTGCGGCAATTGCGGTTGGTGCGGGGGTTGGTGCCGTTGCCTTGCGCGAGTTCATCGATGAAGTGACATCGACCCCGCATACCGATGATTTTGCCCGCGCTGTTGATGCCGGTTCGGTCATTCTTTGGGTTCGCATTTCCGGCGACAATGACGGTGCCGAAGCACGCGCCACCGAAATCCTGCAAAAGAATGGTGCGACGAATATCCATCTGCACTACGGAAAGTAACTACCATCTGGTGGATACAGCTTTCGGCCGCTAGATCTTGCGACGCGCGGTACGGTTTCTGAAAACCGCGTCGTTTGATCGCCGGTAAATACTGTCGAAAACATGAAAAACGGGGATGCCAGTTGGCGTCCCCTTGCTTTTTTCGGATCGTGGAAAGACCCTTTTGGGGCCGACGGCATGCTAATTTTGCGCGGTGCAGCGTGGCATTTTCCGGGAGGGTGGAGAATGATGGCCGCGATTACGGTTCTGAAAAATCAAACATCCTTGCCAAAAATGGTCTCGTTTCAGGCTGGTCGACGGATGGGCCGGGAAAATGATCGCCAGACCAGGTGCCGAAAACGGTCGGGATTGCTGCGTCGCAACATACAGAAAACGCTACGTAATTTTGCGGTTGCCGTTAACGTCGCCTTTGACCCGGGGCACGAAGCCTGATTTATTGGGCGGTCCGACATGGCGGTCCCACACCGATTTTATGTCGATCAGGATAATCTACACACGTAATGCACTTTGCTTTCCAACCCACCACGCAAGCGTCAGTGAAAACATAATGTCAGATAAAGAAATCAAGGTTCGTGACCGCGAAGCGCTGCTGTTTCATTCCAGCGGCCGCCCGGGCAAAATCGAAATCACCGCATCCAAGCCGCTGACCACCCAGCGCGACCTTTCCCTGGCTTATTCGCCGGGTGTTGCGGTGCCGTGTCTTGAAATCGCCAAGAATCCTGCCACCGCTTATGACTACACCTCGAAGGGCAATATCGTTGCTGTTATTTCCAACGGTACGGCCGTTCTGGGTCTTGGCAATCTTGGGGCTTTGGCCTCCAAGCCGGTAATGGAAGGCAAGGCCGTCCTTTTCAAACGTTTTGCCGATGTTGACGGCTTTGACCTTGAAGTTTCGACCGAAGATGTCGATGAATTCGTCAATTGCGTGCGTTTCCTTGGCGCATCGTTTGGCGGCATTAACCTTGAAGACATCAAGGCACCGGAATGCTTCATCATCGAGCAGCGCCTGCGCGAAATCATGGATATTCCGGTTTTCCATGATGACCAGCATGGCACGGCAATCATTGCGGCATCGGGCCTGATCAATGCCTGCGACCTGACCGGGCGCAAGCTGAAAGACATCAAGCTGGTGATCAATGGTGCCGGTGCGGCGGCAATTGCCTGCTCGGAATTGGTCAAAAGCATGGGTGTATCGCCCGATAATGTCATCATGTGTGACTCGCGCGGGGTGATCTACAAGGGCCGTGAAGATGGCATGAACCAGTGGAAATCGGCCCATGCCGCCGATACCGATGCCCGCACCCTTGAAGAAGCCATGAACGGTGCCGATGCGTTCTTTGGTCTGTCGGTCAAAGGTGCAGTGACCCCGAAAATGGTCCAGAGCATGGCCAAGCAGCCGATCATCTTTGCGATGGCCAACCCGGACCCGGAAATCAGCCCGGAAGAAGTTGCCGAAATTCGCGATGATGCGATTTGCGCGACCGGGCGTTCGGATTATCCGAACCAGATCAACAACGTGCTTGGCTTCCCTTACATTTTCCGTGGTGCGCTTGATGTCCAGGCATCAACGATCAACGAGGAAATGAAAATTGCAGCCGCCCATGCGGTGGCATCGCTTGCACGTGAAGATGTGCCGGATGAAGTGGCGGCTGCCTATTCGGGTCGCCGTTTGCAATATGGCCCGGAATACATCATCCCGGCACCGTTTGATCCGCGCTTGATCATTGCTGTGCCCAAGGCCGTGGCACAGGCCGCAATGGATAGTGGTGTTGCCCGTCGTCCGATCATTGATATGGACGAATATGAAAACCAGCTGCGCGGGCGCCTTGATCCGACCGCAGCGCATCTTCAGCTGATTTCCGATTACGTTCGTGCGCATCCGAAACGGATCGCCTTTGCCGAGGGCGAAGAAGAAACCGTGATCCGTGCAGCCGTTGCGTATCGCAACTCCGGTTATGGCACGCCGATCCTGATCGGCCGCGAAGACCGTATTCATGAAAGTGCCAAGAAGCTTGGTATCGAAAGCCTCGATGGTGTCGAGATCAGCAACGCAGCGCTGTCCAAGCACAATACGGAATATGCAGAATTCCTGTATGGACGCCTGCAGCGTAAAGGATATCTGTGGCGTGATTGCCAGCGCATGGTCAATCAGAAGCGTAACGTCTTTGCATCTGTCATGGTGGCAAAGGGTCATGCAGATGGTCTGATCACGGGCCTGACCCGTAACTTCAATCGCAGCTTTACCGATGTGGCTGGCGTGATTGATGCCAAGCCGGGCGAAATCCCGATGGGTCTTTCGATTGCGATTACCAAGGGGCGTACGGTGTTTATCGCCGATACCCGTGTGCATAACCTACCCAATGCCGAAGAACTGGCCGAGATCGCCATTCAGGCGGCCGAAAAGGCCCGTCAGCTTGGTCACGAGCCGCGTGTGGCGATGGTTTCGCATTCGACCTTTGGCAACCCCTATAGCGCAGATACCGACCGTATCCGCGAAGCGGTGGGTATCCTTGAACGCAGCAATGTCGATTTCGAATTCGACGGCGATATGGCCGTTGATGTCGCACTTGATACATCCTTGCTGAAACTTTATCCGTTCTGCCGTCTGTCCGGCCCGGCCAACGTTCTGGTGATGCCGGCCCTTCATGCGGCGACCACCGCGTCCAAGCTGCTTGACAAGCTTGGCGGTGGCACGGTGGTTGGTCCGGTCATGATTGGCCTGGAAAAACCGGCCCAGATCGCGCAGATGGGCTCGACCGTGAACGATCTGGTCAACCTGGCTGCTCTTGCTGCCCACGAGGCAGAACACGGTTAAGTCGGGTCAAAGCGTTTGATCTGATCTGAATTGAAGATGGCGGAGCTGGTAACAGGCTCCGCCATTTTTGTTTGTGAGGGGATCATTGCCGAAAACGGGCGAATTGCGTTTATTCGACAGGCTGCCCAAAGATCGCGATGATCGCGCCAAACACTGCCAGTGCGGCGTAAAACCCGACCCGAAGACCGCCTGCATCGCGTTTGGTGGCAATAACCGCACCAAGTGCGGCCTGTAATCCATAATAGATGGCAAAGCAGCGCGACGCATAACTGACGATGGCATAGATATCGGCCGACCAGGTCAGGGCAATGCCGATGATGGCAAGCAGCAGATAGGCATGCCGTTCACTGATCCTGTTGCGCGACAATTCGGAAAACAGCCCGCCCGAACCGCTTGTATCGGCAACAGCGGCACTGAATTGTGATGCCAGTGCCGCAGCCACCAGCAAGAAGGGCAGAATGGGGGCAACGATCTGCATCATGTTGATGATGCCGGTTTCTGATGACGACATCTGATCAGGTCGAAAGACATAGGAAATCAGAAGGATGTAGACCAGATAGATCGCAGTCGATAGCCACTGGGCAAGGCGCATGGATTTGATCCGCGTCTTGGCATCATATTCCGATCCGAGATAGCGCGATGTTTCGAAGCCCTGAACCGTGATCAAAAGCCCGAATGCCAGTGTTATGGCGGACCATCCGCTGACCTTTTGCGGGTTGAAGATCAGGCCATCATTAAGTGCCTGATGTCCGAAATGGCCCATCAATCCAACCAGCAGCCCGGCTATGATCGCCAGTTTCAGACTGACCGAAACATATTCCATCTTCTCAAGGCTTTTGAACCCGCGGGACCAGCCGACCAGAACAATGATGATGAAAACCCCGGTGGTCAGGAGTTTGGCATCAAACCCGGAATTGAACGGCGTCAGACTAAGCGCAAAGGCCCCCAGAAGATTGAGGTAATAGGAAACCGAAATGATATAGGCAAAGGCCAGTGTCCAGGATGCGATCGTTTCAATCCGGATGGCAGCCCGGCCGTAATCACCGTTTTGGACGGATTTCTCGCCTGCCGCGATATTGAAGCGGATGACACCGCCAAACAGAAAGGCCGCCAGGCACAGCACCAGCATGATCAGCGGGGCATAGCCGCCATATCCGATATTCAGGATCGGGCCCAAAAGCAAAAAACCGCTGCCAATGATGGAGGCCAGCGGTGTGACAACTGCCCGCCAAAGTGCGAAACGGGCCACAGATCGCATGGACAGAACAATGGCAACGCTAACGGTTGCAAGGGCGATAATCAGATCAAATTTCACAATGCCAATCCGGGTGCTGCATTCTTAGGGCCTTGATTCATAAAGGATGAATTGGACCAAATATAGTCTGTTTCAGAGGTGGAAATCTGGCTTTCCAAATGACAGTTTTGTCATTCATCAGGGCAATTGGAGGGCGGCATTTCAGATACCATATAAAGCCGATGGTATACTGACCCGATTTCTGCCACATGATCAGGTCATAGCACCGGTATGTTATGCTTTTAACGCAAAGAATATAGGAAAGACCCTATGGGCCAGTTGACCCGATTTCTCGCTGTTTTTATGTTCTTCCCGCTCCTTGCTGCGTGCCAGGATGAAGAGGCAAGTGGGCCGAGTGCCGATGAAATCACCACCGCCGTGATCGAACGTTTCCGTGACGATCCCTATGCTAAGGTCGGGCATGTCGAAAATGTCACCAAGACCAACAGCATTGCCAAGGGCGATGACGAAGTGATTGTCATGGTGCGCTATGATCTGGTGTTTGATCGCTCGATTGCCGATTTTGCCGATGATGTGACGGAAAAGGGCAAGGCGGCCGGCACCATGGATGATGTTGGCAATACGGTCAGTGACGCAATTGATCTGGTCAAAACCAAAATGCTGGCAATGAAGGAAGGTGACTTCAAGGCCGGTGACCGCCGCGCCATGGAAAATGAAATCAGGCTGCTGAAATCTGAAAAAGGCTGGATTTATCGCGGCGATCATTAAATCCCGGGCTGTGAACCGGAAGCTGACGGTAAAGGCGAGATCATCTTCTTTGAATGAAAAAGGGACCCAACGGGTCCCTTTTTTTTGCGTGTGCGGATATTCGTGATCCTGATCAGTCTTCCAGCGATGCCAGAACCTGTGGCGGGGGCGGTACGTCGCCAATTGCAAAGGTCAGGCCATCAAGCTCGTTCAGGCCATTGGCCCGCATGATGGCATGCAGACTGTCGACATATTCCGGGCCGCGTTCGGAATATTTGGTCAGGGTCTCGGCAAGGTCCCAGCCATTGATAAGCTGACCCTCGGTGCGCATGCTTGCACGGCGCTGACGCAAATCCTGATAGGCCGGATGGGAATTGATGTTGCGCGCATAGGCCCGCACACTGTCCATCAGGCTGCCAAATGCCTTGATGACGTGGGTTTTGCCTTCTTCGCGATCTTCGGGAACGATGCCCTCATCGTCACCCCAGGCCCATTGACCAAACAGGGCGTTTCCGGTGCGCACAAAGCGCGATGTGCCCCAGCCACTTTCTTCTGCGGATTGCGCCAGAATAAGCGAGGCCGGAATAACATCGATCCGTTCAAGCAGGGCCGTCATCCCGCCATCGGTTACGCGATAGCGTTTCATCAGCTGTTCAACCCATTGCTGATCCGCGGCACTGACCGGGGTCCCGGAAATGCCCTTGGCCTGAATGGCCATCAGACGGTCGCGACGGGTGATGATTTCTTCGTTTACGCGCATGGCGAGCGGCAACATGATGCGCAGGAAAAGCATCTTGCGTTCATCGACCGACGCCAGTTCGCCAAGCCCCTTGGGAACACGTTTGATATAAACGCGCGGGACTTCGGTAACGTCGCTCAGATCATAACCGATGCTTTTGAAATACTGGTTCAGTGCAGCCACTTCCGGGCCGCGCCGATAGACAGGTTTTGGCTTTTTAGGAACAGTACCGTCCGTGTTTTCAACGGTTTCAGGAATGATTTCCGTACCCAATCCAACCGGTTTGGGCGAAACATCAATTCCGGAAATAATGCCAAAATACAGTAATCCGATTGCTCCGGTGACCGAAGCAAGCGCAACTTTCCGGTAATTTCCTGCTTTTGCGCTAGCCATTACTCTCTCTCCAGGATCTGAATCATTGTTGATTCACTGTCCGCCCCAAAAGGACGTTATCTATGCCTGCCGCAGCCATGGATCGCAACGGGCAATATTTCCAAGGGTTGAAAACACCGCGCAAACCTTTTCGTTTTGCGCAAAATAACAACGCCCGGCGCAGGCAAAAGTTTGCGCCGGGCTTAAGATTTTTTTCACGACTCGAAAGATCGGGGTCTGTGAGGGGATCAGGGGCTGACGGGACCGAAAGGTCCCTAGTCTGCCATGACCGGCTCAACGGCCTGAACTTCAGGCACGTAATAGCGCAGCATGTTTTCGATACCCATTTTCAGGGTCGCGGTGCTGCTTGGGCAGCCCGAACATGCGCCGTGCATTTCGAGATAGACAACGCCGTCTTCAAACTTGTGGAAGACGATATCGCCACCATCCTGTGCAACGGCCGGACGGACACGGGTGTCCAGAAGTTCCTTGATCTGGCTGACCAGTTCGTTGTCGCCTTCGGCCGCGGTGCTGGCACCGGTGGCCGCATCGGAGTTCTGATCCAGAACCGGCTGGCCCGAGGTGTAATGTTCCATGATGCCGCCAAGAATCTGCGGCTTCAGGGTCTGCCAGTCTTTGGAGTCATCTTTGGTGATGGTGATGAAATCACCGCCAAGGAAGACACCGGCAATGCCATCAACTTCAAACAGCTTGCGTGCAAGCGGTGATTTGACGGTTTCGTCACCCTTGATGAAGTTTGCGGTGCCCTGACGGCCCATCACTTCTTCGCCCGGCAGGAATTTGAGTGTCGCCGGGTTCGGGGTCGGTTCGGTCTGAATGAACATGGTCGGCTAGTCCTCTCACTCTTGATTGTCGGGGCTTATGCTGCCCGCTCAACAATCTGCATTTCATTTGGTTAGGCCCTAAATGGGGCAAAAAACACAAAAGATCAAGTCGCAGCGCGCAAGTCAGGTATTCCGCGCAGGCGTATATGTGATCAAAGTGACTTTTAACGTTGCAGGATATTGCTGATCTCGCGCATCTGGGTACGGGCGCGCAACAGATAGAAGCCCAATCCTGCCAAATGGTTGGGGAAAATGATCCCGTCGGCCGACCCGTTAACCACCACCAGTGGCTCAAGCGCGGCGGCTGATTGCAGGGAACCGATCATTTCTGCCCATGCCGGGGCAACCTGACGTTCGTTGATCACCTGTTCGAAGTCGGTGCCAAGGTCGCGCAGGATCAGGCTATAGGCATAAAGGCGCCCCTTGGTCGCATAGAACACGTCATCGGCGGTGCGATCAAACAGGGACGGTGCATCAACCTTGTCATCAATCAGGGCCGAAGCCGATCCAAGATCATTGGCAAAGCGGTTGAGCGTTTCCAGAAGATTGTCCGCGCGGCGTTCAAATACGGCTTCGCCGTTGGTCAGGCGCTTGTTGTAATTTTCAAGCGCCCGGATGGCCTGACGATATTGCTGTTCGGATGTGACGCCGGGCAGCAACGAGACACTCGGATCAAATACCCATTTATCGCCACGGAATTTCAACAGACCGGCAGCATCATCAAGATCGGGGTCAACCTGGCTGGAACCACGGGTCCGGCCGATCTGATCAGACAATTCGATAGAGAAACGCGACAGGGCATAAATGATGCCGGTCTGGAAGTTCGGCATATTGTCGAGTGCCGCACTTGGCAGGAAGAACGGATCGTTGGCGGTCCAACGGTTCTGATTAACCTCGCGGTCAATGAGACCGGCTGCGGTGCTGACCGCGTGGCTGCCGCCATGATAATTGCCGGTAAAGTCGGGATTATCATCAATGCGATGCACAAGTGCCATGCCCGCCGGATAATAGATCACGGCGATCAGGACGATTACGGCAAGGCTGCGAATCCAGAATTTACGCGATCCGAAAACCCGTTTCAGACGCGACCCAAAACCCGAAATTCCACCTTTTTTATACAGATAATCGTCTTCAATCATGACTTGTCCTGTGAATTAATTCAGCACTTGAACCTAGGGTGTCGGTGCCCAAACGGCAAGTGCATGATTTCACTGAGTGATGCGGATGAAGGTTTCATTTTGCGCCAAACCCAGAAGGGTTTCCAGATCGGGCTCGGATAAGGCAATGCATCCTTCGGTCCCGCGATAGTCGGGGCGGGCAATATGCATGAAGATTGCCGAACCTTTGCCCGGGACCGGCGGCGCATCATTGTGGCCAAGTACGACAACAATGTTATAGATCCCGTCATCCCGCCAAAGTTTTTCGTGGCTGGCATCAAAAGGCAATCTGACCGGGCAGTTATAGGACGGATGGCGTGGATCGTCGCACCAGCCATCAGAGAACGAAATGGTTGTGACCGGCAGTCTGGTTTTGGGGCTGGGCCTGCGATCGGACCGATACATCACATAGCGAAGCTTCCAGCGCCCCGCAGGTGTCTTGCCGTCACCCTCGCACTTGTCATTGGCATCAATGATGCCATTAACCCCAAGCGCACAGCGAAATTCCCGGTCGCCGACATGCAGTTTTCCATCCGCGGAAACGCAAATCTCGAGCGGTTGGGTGGTCGACGGTACGATAGTGTCACTGCGCATTCAGTTGGTGCCTTTGCATGCTTTATGCAGAGCTTCTTCAAGATAGCTGCGCATAGAGGGTGAAAAACAACAAAGGTAAATTTGTGGCATTGCATCAAACCGGGCGGCCATATCGGCAATGGTTGCAATCGCAATCCCGGCGGCCTGATCTTCGGGGTAACCAAAAATGCCGGTCGAGATTGCCGGGAAGGCGATGGAGTTCAGATTGTTGTTTTGGGCAAGGGTGATGGAATTTCGATAACAGGCGGCAAGCATTTCCGCTTCGTTATTTGTGCCACCCTGCCAGACTGGGCCAACCGTGTGAATGACATAGCGTGCGCGCAGGCCAAAGCCTGGTGTGATACGCGCTTCTCCAGCCGGGCAGGGGGCAAGCGGCTGACAGGCAAGTGCAAGTTCCGGTCCTGCAGCGCCGTGAATGGCACCACAAACCCCGCCGCCGGGACGCAATTGCACATTGGCGGCATTTACGATGGCGTCGGTATCAAGCGTCGTAATGTCGGCGCTGATGATTTCAAGGATACCGGTAAGCGGGTTGTTTCTGGTGGGCACGGATCGACTCCCGCGACGGTGTGATGGCCCAAGCATTGTTTTATTGTCGGCTATTTTGCCCGAAAGTCAAAAAAACAACGCCCTGTCGGAATGACAGGGCGTTGTGAAAAATCAGTGTAACCGGACGCGGCCGATTACGGTGCCAGATTTACTTGGCGAGGCGGGCAACGCCTTCTTCGATCAGGCTGGCGGCTTTCTCAGCGCCTTCCCAACCGGTGACCTTTACCCATTTGCCTTTTTCGAGATCTTTATAACGCTCGAAGAAATGCTGGATCTGGTCACGCAGAATCTGCGGCAGGTCTTCATGCGATTTGATGTCGGTGTAGTACGGATCGATCTTGTCGTGCGGAACGCAGATCAGTTTTTCGTCCTGACCGGCTTCGTCTTCCATGATCAGAACACCGATCGGACGTGCACGGATAACCGAACCGGCAACGACCGGCTCGCGGAACATGACCATCGCATCAACCGGGTCGCCATCTTCGCCAAGGGTGTTGGGGATGAAGCCGTAATTGACCGGGTAATACATCGAGGTATGCAGGAAGCGGTCAACAAAGACTGCACCGGAGTCCTTGTCTACTTCGTACTTGACCGGTCCGCCCTGCGGAATTTCGATGACGACATTTACGTCCCACGGAACATCTTTGCCGACGGCAATCTTGCTAAGATCCATCTGGGAAAATCCCTTTCGCTTCTATAAAGGCATGTCCCGGGGACCGGGACGGCTGTTATCGGCTTCGGAGACGTAAAACGCACCCGAAGGAGAATGATGCCGCCCTTTTATCGCGAATTGCCGCAGCTTCCAAGGGGGTGCACATGCATCCTTGGTCGAAAATCACGCAATCTCTTTTGCAGTTGCGAATGATCCAAGCGTTTCAGGGACATCTGCCTGCTTTTTCAAGGCGGATGGTACATACCGTTCGTGATCGTTCAGCAGGTCTTCATTGAAAAGATGCCAGTTCGAGACGTCATTCTTGCTGTGGTGACGTTCCGGAATTTTCCGTTCATGGAACAGATGCAGGACCGGTGAACAATATTCGACATTCTTGCGTTTCAGGCCGGAACGCAGCAAGCGAAGGACAAAGTCCGAATCTTCCCAGCCATGGCCTTCATAGGCCTCGTCAAATCCGTGAACACGATCAATATCGGATTTGAAGACGGCAAGGTTGCAGGTCTGTGCCTTGCGCCAGCAATTTTCATGCTCCCAAAGCCAGGGGCCTTTATGGGGCAGGCGGATGAACTGAAACGGACGATTGCAAAAACCGAACAACGAAACCGCAAACAAGGCCGGACGCGACCATTTATGGAAGGACCATTTGCGCTTCAGAAGGGTTTTGGTCAGGCGTTCCTTGATGAAAACGCGCTTGCCAGATACCAGGCATCCGGTTTCGGCGGCTTTGCGATGACGGGTAATGAAATCGGGCATCACACAGCAATCGCCATCAATGAAGATGACAAGATCGCCTTCGGCCATGGCAATGGCGCCATTACGGGCCTTGGCTACACGAAAACCGTTATCTTCGTGCCAGTAATGTTTGACTGGAACAGGGCAGGTTGCCGCGAAATTTTCAATCACGCGGGTGGTCGGACCGGCGGATCCGTCATCGGCAATAATGATCTCGAAATTGCGGTCATTCTGATCCGCAAGCGAGTTCAGAACCAGCGACAATGCTTCCGGCCAGTTATAGGTCGTGACAACGACCGACACCAAGGATGTCATCTTCCCCAAAGTACCCCGTTTTTATGCAGCTTTGCCCGCCCTTATTAACCGAGCCTACCCTTACGAAACCTTAAGGGCAATTGACAATTCGCTTACAGCACCATCTTGCGCGCAAGGGATGCGGTTTTCGGATTGATCAGTTCCCTGATCCATTTTGCTGCTTCGATCACGACCGGGTCTTTCTGACGTGCCGGCCGGATTAGCAGGCGATACCACCAGTGCGATGTGAAATTCGGGAAATTCAGCGGCACCAGTTCGCCACGTTCGACATAGTTGCGCGCAACCACATCGGTGCTGGCGACAATGCCCTGTCCGGCGCGGGCTGCTTCAAGCGCCCAGATATGATGGCTGAAGGTCCAGCAATCACTAAGCGAGAAACTGGCATCCTTGAACCATTGTTCGATCTGGGCAAATTGCTCGCTGTCGCTGTCAATCAGCAGGATGTCCCGCGGGCCAAGTTCCGAAACATTGATGTTGCAGGCATCAAATCCCCGTTTACCAAGCCATTCCGGGGCGGCAAAGGCCGTATAGACTTCGGGCGTCAGAAGTTCGGTTACCCAGTCTTCCGGGCCGGGCAGGTCCTTGGGCGCGATTTGCAGGGCCAGATCGATTTCAAGCGGATCCAGTCCGTCATCAAATTCGATCTTGCGAAACTGCACGGGAATATCGGATGGCAAGCGGTCGCGCAGGTTATCAAGTTCATATAGCAACACGGTCAAGGCCGGGGTTGCAAGTGCGCCAATACGGATTGCCTTGCCCTTGTCCGGGCCGACTTCACTGGTGATATCGGCAATGCCGTCCAGTGCCTCGGTCAGACGCGGCAAAAGAAGCTCGGCCGATTTGGTGGTGCTCAGACCGCGGCCTTTGCGGGTAAACAGCACCACGCCAAGATTTTCTTCAAGCTGGCGCAGCTGATGACTGATGGCGCTTTGCGTGACGTGCAATTCTTCGGCTGCACCTTTCACGCTTTGGTGGCGGGCGGTGGCTTCAAAAGCGACAAGTGCGCGTAAGGGGGGCAGTTTCCGGCGCATTTTGTGTTTCCATACGAACAGTTTCCTTCGTGTTTATTGTCTATCAGGACTGGCCCCAAAAAGGGGCAAAAAAAACTCAACAATGGCTGAAAACTCTTCATTCGTATTTTTCCAATTTGCCGGGCAGTATCATTTGAATAAAGGGTTTCCGGCCGAAGATTTTCCGATGTCTCCTTGCGCCACCCCGTAAGCCAGTCTCCCTGACTGCCGGAAACCCCCAAATAACCTCTGAACATGGAAACGATCATGACCGGGACGTTGATGCGCCTGAGCGGAAATGTCCGCGGCGTTTTATGGATGACTGCTGCGATGGCATCGGGCGTTTTTGTCGATGTCTGCGCCAAGCTGGTATCCCATGACGTTCCGACTGCCCAAATCCTTGCCATGCGCGCATTGACCACGGTTGCGGTGTTTCTGATCATTCTGATGTTTGTCGGCACACGCCCGATCCGTACCCGGCGGCCGATGGCCCATATCGCACGTGGTGTTCTGTGGTACGGATCGCTGTTTTTCGTGTTCTTTGCGCTGCGTCAGATGAGCATCGCCGAGGTTAATGCCTATCTGTTTATCGAAGCCTTGCTGACCGTCTTGCTGGCGGTTGTCATTCTGGGTGAAAAGCTGACGGCCCGTAAGATGATTGCCACCCTGCTTGGTTTGGTCGGGGTTTGGGTGATGTGCGCACCACGTATGGACGGGTTCGGGGTGCCGCTTGGTGTTGCTGCGGCCTTGTTCGGGGCTTTCTGTTTTTCGGCACAGACCCTGTTTGCCAAGGTGATGACGCGCACCGAAACCAATTTTTCCATGCTGTTCTGGCCGCAAATCATTGCGGTCGTGATCTGGGTGCCGATTGCCTTGATCTCCTGGCAGCCCGCATCCTTTGCCGATTGGGCCTATTCATCAGGGGCCGGTTTCTTTGCGATGATGACCAATTATATGGTTTTGCGTGCAGTGCGCGTGGCTGATGCCAGCGTTGTTTCGCCAGCGGCTTATACCGCCCTGCCATTCTCGGTCGCGATGGATTTGATCTTCTTTGACATGTTGCCGGTGCCCGTCATCTTTATCGGGGCAGGGATCGTCATTCTGGCGGTGATGCTTCTGGATTACAAAGGCGGGGCAAAGCCGCAACAGGTGGCCGATGCCGAAGAAATCGGGGATGACGAAACATCCCCGAAACCGGCCAAGGCATAAGCAGGCTTTTTAATCAATCGTCACAGATCATGCTGCTGTCGGGAATCGTCCGGGGCCTGATCACGGTCATTCATGCCGTAATCACGGATCACCCCGGCAACCCGAAGACGGTAATCTTCAAAGATTTTAGCCCGGCCTTTGGACTGGGCCGCACGGTGGTCGCCCAAACTGCGCCAAGCCTTGATTGCATCCTCGTCACGCCAGAAAGACAGTGACAGCACCTTGTCCGGTGTGGTCAGGCTTTGAAAACGCTCCACCGAGATAAAGCCGTCCATCTTTTCAAGCGCGGGTTTGAGATTGGCAGCAATGGCAAGATAGTCGTCATAGTGCGTCTTCTTTGGTGTGACTTCGAAAATGACCGCGATCATGGCTTGATCAGCTCCGTATGCGGGGTGGAGGCAATTTTGAGAAACTGGCGTTCTTCGCGCAGGATGAATTTCTCTCGCTGTGAAAATTCATAATTTTCCCGGCCCAGCGGATCATCCTTTAACCGGGCACGATAGGCTTCATATGATGCCAGATCGGGCAAATGATAGATGCCATAGGCGGTTGAGACCGATCCTTCATGCGGGGCGAAATAGCCGACAAGATCCGCCCCGCACCGCGGAATGGCCTGTCCCCAGTTGCCGGCATATTGGACAAAGGCGTCCTTTTTATAAGGATCAATCTCGTAACGGATAAAGCAGGTGATCATGGCGGACTTCCTTGTGCAAATGGCGACGAAACCGGTAATGGCCCGGTATTTGTCGGAGATAGCGCAAATGATCGCCCTGTTGCTTCGATGCGGATCGAACTATGAGCAATTAACAAGAAGCGACAGCAAAGAACGTGACGGGCATGGACAGGTGTGAAAAAGGACGCTATTAAATGTTACGTTATAACATAACATTTAATAGGAGCGTTCGTTGTTCAAACATATGGTACAGGCCGCGATCATAAGTGGTGCGGTTCTGATGCCGGTATTGGGTGTCTCTGTTGCCCGGGCCGATGATGAAACCAAACAGGCATGGCGTCTTTTCGTCACCGATCAGGAAGAAGGCAGGGTAACGGTCCTTGATCTGGAACAGAAATCGGTGATCGACCGGTTTGCCACCACGGGCTATGTCACGCATCTTGTACCAAGCCAAAGCGGCAGAACCCTGGCCGCTGTCCAGATGGATCATGATGTTGTCCATATGATCGATAGCGGTATTGAGTTGTCCTCGCACGGGGATCACAGCGATCTTGAAATTCATGATCCGGCATTGCTGCCCATAACCATTGCGGGCAAACGCCCGGTCCACGCGGTGCCCGATCATGGCGCATTCTATATGTTCTTTGACGGCGAGGGTGCGGCAAAGGTCTTTGATGAAGGCGATCTGATTGCCGGAAAGCCCGGGCATAAAACCGTTACGGGCAGCGCGCCGCATCATGGCGTTGTTGTGCCAAAGGGGAACTATCATCTGATCTCCGAGCCAAATCTTGCTGTTGAAACCAAGCCGGGAAGTTTGCCGCCGCGGCTGGGCCTTAAGGTTCTTGATCAGGACGGAAAACAGGTTGGTCCTGTTCATACCTGCACAGGTTTGCATGGCGAAGCATCGTCTGCCGGTGTAACGGCCTTTGGCTGTGAGGAAGGGGTGATCATCGCTTATCAGAACGGTGATGATGCGCCGACAGTTGAAATGCTGCCCTATGGCAAGGACATGCCCGAGGGGCGTGTCGGGCATCTGGCCGGTGGCAAGGCGATGCAGTTCTTCCTTGGTGATTACGGTTCAGACAAGCTGGTCTTTATCGATCATGCCGAACAGAACCCGTTTCATCTGATCAACCTGCCGGTCCGGTATGTGCATTTCATCCTTGATCCGGCGCGTGTGACCATTGCCTATGTCTTCACCGAGGATGGCTATCTTCATGCAGTGGATTTGCTGGATGGCAAGATTGTCCGGTCCGTCCAAATCACCAAACCCTATAGCAAGGATGGCCATTGGCGTGATCCGCGTCCGCGCATTGCAGTTGCCGGTGACGTGATTAGCGTGACTGATCCGCGCGAACATCTTGTCCGACTTGTTGATACCGAAACTTTTGCAGGCAATGGTGAAATCCCGGTCGACGGGCTGCCATTCAATATTGTTGCGGTGGGTGGTTCGGGCCTGTCCCACTGATCAGCGACAAAAATCATTGCAAGCGATGATGACGCAGGCGGGCAGGTTTCTGCCCGCCTTTTGCTTTGCGGGCCGTTGTTTGGCGATGACATTTCGATTATTATCGAAGGATGAAAGAAGGACCCGATATTGCCCACGTGGCTGCATTGCTTGGTGATCCGGCCCGCGCAAATATGCTGACCGCTTTAATGAGCGGTCGGGCATTGACCGCAACCGAATTGGCGCAAGAAGCCGGTGTTACGCCACAAACCGCAAGCTCGCATCTGGCAAAGCTTGAAGCTGGCCTGATCGTCACCCCGCGCAAGCAGGGGCGCCATCGCTATTTCACCCTGTCGGGACCCGATATTGTCGAGGCACTTGAAGTCCTGATGGGGATTGCCAACCGGGTTGGTCATAACCGGGTACGGACCGGGCCAAAGGACCCGGAATTGCGTCACGCCCGCGTCTGTTATGATCATTTGGCGGGTGATATGGGCGTTGCCCTGTTTGACGGGCTGACCAAACGCAAGCTCATCATAAGTGATCTGAATGGCGTTGTTCTGACTTCGGCCGGGATCAGCTTTGCCACTGAATTTGGCATTGATCTGGACGGTTTGCGCAGCAAACGAAGACCTTTGTGTCGGGAATGTCTGGATTGGAGTGCCCGGCAATCACATTTGGCCGGATCGTTTGGCGCGGCCTTGCTGGATCGTTTTTATGATCTGGGCTGGGCCAGCCGGGTGCGCGAGTCGCGCATTGTCCGGTTCAGCCGCGATGGCGAGAAGAAGTTTCGCGATCTGGTAACATTCTAGTCGCCAAGCAATGCGGCAACAAAGGTCGGCACCAGATCGGTTGCCGTCCCATAGGCACTATGTTCAAAAAGCGTCGCGCCTGTACTTGGCTCCAGATTAAGCTCGACGGTTTCGGCACCTGCTTCTTCGTGGGCGATCTGAACAAATCCGGCTGCCGGATAAACATTGCCCGACGTTCCGATAGAGATAAAAAGGCCGCACTGACCAAGGGCCTCGTATATGCGTTCCATCTGAAGGGGCATTTCACCAAACCACACGATATGCGGGCGAAGACCACCTGCTTTGCCACAGGACGGGCAGGTGGTTTCCTTGGCAAGATCATCCGACCAGCGGCTAAGAAGATCACAGTGATTGCAGCGAATTTTCAATAACTCGCCATGCATATGGATCAGGTTCTTTGACCCGGCCCGGTCATGCAAATCATCGACATTCTGGGTGACCAGCAAAACCGGGCCCGTCCATTCCGCTTCCAGCCGGGCAAGGGCAATGTGCGCTGCATTGGGTTGTACTGCCGGGTCCAGCAATCCGGCGCGCCGGTCATTATAAAAGTAATGCACCAGATCGGGATTGTTGATGAAGGCCTCGGGCGTCGCGACCTCGGAAATATCGTATTGCGCCCAGATGCCGTCAGGATCGCGAAATGTATGAAGACCGCTTTCTTTTGAAATGCCTGCACCTGTCAGAATGACAATCGGCGCACATTCATTGCGCAGGATTTCAATCAGATCAGGGCGAAGCGGCATATCGGGCATCCTTTGATAACGGGTTGGGTCGTCGCGTATCAGATAGCCTAATGCAAATAAAACGGCCCCGCCAAGTATGTCTGGCAGGGCCGCTTTCATAAACCCGATCCGCTAAAACCGGTTTATCTCTGTTTTGTCTGGCTTAGGCCGAGGTATCAACGTTGCTGCCCGGACCTTCTTCCTTGGCAGGGGGGTCGCCCGCCGGGTTCTTGGTGACACCGACCATTGCCGGGCGCAGCAAGCGACCCTTAAGGACGTAGCCGGCCTGCATGACCTGGGCAACATGACCGTCCGGGTATGCCGGGTTCGGCATTTCAAACACCGCCTGATGCATGTTGGGGTCAAGCTTTTCACCAAGCGGCTCCAGCTTTTCGATGCCGTTCTGTTCCATCGCCTTGAGAAGCGCCTTTTCGGTCATCTCAACGCCGTCAAACAGGGTCTTCATTGCCGGATCGGCATTGGAAGTGTCACCTGCAGCATCAAGCGCGCGGCGCAGGTTGTCACCAACATCAAGAAGATCACGGGCAAATTTGGTGATCGCATAATTCCCGGCATCCTCGACGTCTTTTTTTGCGCGGCGGCGGGTGTTTTCCACCTCGGCGGCCTGACGCAACAGACGGTCTTTCAGCTCGGCGACTTCGGCCTCAAGGGCTGCGACCGGGTCTTCGATGATGATTTCTTCTGCTTCTGCGGTCGCCTCTGCTGCGACCTCTTCAGCGGCGGTTTCTTCTGCGGCGTTAACGTCCTGCAGATCTTCCGGGGTGTTCTTTGCGGTTTCCGACATGGCTAACCTTGTACTTTCACGTTATGCGGCCTGACACGCAGCGCCGCGATTTATCCAATCAGTCGACCGACCAGTTTGGCGGTGTAATCGACCAGCGGAATGATCCGGGCATAATTGATCCGGGTCGGTCCGACAACCCCGATTGCACCCACAATGCTGCCTTCAGCATTCTGATAGGGCGAAATCACCATCGAAAGACCCGATCCGCCAAACAGTTTGTTCTCGGACCCGATGAAAATCTGAACGCCTTGGGCATCCGTGGTCACATCGAGCAACTCAATCGTCTGATCACGGGCCTCAAGCACGTTAAACAGGCGGCGAACGGTCTCAAGCTGTTCTATCGTGTCGATATTTTCAAGCAGCTGGGATTGTCCCTTAACAATCAGGGACGATCCCTTGACCCCGCCGGCCCATGTTGCAAGGCCCGCATCAATCAGATTGGCGGAAAGATCATCAAGTTCCTGCTTGATCTGATCGCGTTCCTGCGTGATCAGAATTCTTGCGTCATCAAGAGTCTTTCCAGCCAACCGGGTATTTAGATAATTCGCCGCTTCTGTCAATGCCGAGGCGGGCAAATCGACCGGAACATCAAGGATTCGGTTTTCAACACTGCCGTTCTGCGACACCAGAACCGCCAGCACCTTGCCCGGCGAAAGTGCGACAAATTCGATCTGTTTAAGACGGATGCCATCGGTTTTCGGCGCAACCACCAATCCGGCACAGCGCGACAGACCCGAAAGCATGGTGGTGGCTTCGCCCAGCATCTGATCAAGCGAATAGCCCGCCTGTTCACAATTCTTGGTTAGTTGATCGCGTTCGGCGTTGGGAAGGTCGCCGACCTCCATCAATGCATTCACAAACAGCCGCAATCCCTTTTCACTGGGCAGGCGTCCGGCGGAAATATGCGGTGCGACCAGAAGACCCATATCTTCAAGATCGGACATGACATTGCGGATGGTTGCCGCCGAAAGGCTTTCGGACATGCGGCGCGCGATAGAGCGCGAACCGATCGGCTCGCCGGTTTCGACATAGGCATCGACAATCTGGCGGAACACTTCACGTGACCGCGCATTCATATCGCCCAGCAATGTATCGTCAAAATACGCCATGTGTTCCGTGCCAACGGGTGCAGATCAAGCTAACGAGAATTTAGTCAGCCATTGTTTATCCGTCAATTCCGGCGGTGCAGCGCAAAAGCCCGAAGCCACACCGGTTTCAAGTACTTGGTTTGAAAACGTTGTTTATGATCGCGACGGTTATGTGGCGAATCGGGGATGAAATTGACGGGGAAACTGCTGGACCTTTGGCGGGTGTCATCTTACTTTGGGCCAAATTTCAAGCCTGTCTGAATCGCGGCTTAAACCCCGGTATCAGACCGACAACCAAGAGGTTCCCACTCATGCGCCCATCCGGCCGTACCCCTGATCAGCTTCGTGACGTAACCATTGAAACCGGTGTTTCGAAATATGCCGAAGGCTCCTGCCTGATCAAGTTCGGTGACACCCATGTCATTTGTACTGCGACGGTCGAAGACAAGGTGCCGGGCTGGATGCGCAATTCCGGTAAAGGCTGGATCACTGCGGAATACGGCATGTTGCCGCGTGCCACCGATTCGCGCATGCAGCGTGAAGCAGCCCGTGGCGGTCAGTCGGGCCGCACCCAAGAAATTCAGCGCCTGATCGGTCGTTCGATCCGTGCCGTTGCTGATATGAAGGCGATGGGTGAAATGCAGATGCGTCTGGATTGTGATGTCATTCAGGCCGATGGCGGTACGCGTACCGCGTCGATCACGGGTGCTTATGTTGCAGCCCATCTGGCGTTTCAGGGCGTGCGTCGCCTTGGTCTGATCAAGGAAATCCCGCTGACCCAGCCGGTCGCAGCCATTTCGTGCGGTATCTATAACGGCGAAGCGGTCCTTGATCTTGATTATGCCGAAGACAGCAATGCCGGTGCTGATGCCAACTTTGTATTGGCAGGCAATGGCGGCATCGTCGAGGTTCAGGCCACGGCCGAAGACGTACCGTTTGATCGCGAGTCTTATGACAAGATGTTCGCGCTGGCCGAAAAAGGCTGCAAAGAGCTGTTTGCCAAACAGCGCGAGGCCCTTGGCCTTTAATTGAAAATGAAATTTGCGGCAGGCATCCCACCTGCCGCTTTTCGCATCTGACCCTTATTGTATCCCAGGCAGAAAAATGGCCCGTCGTTTTACGGAAAAGAAACTGGTGATCGCCAGTCACAACAAAGGCAAGATCAAGGAAATTGGCGAGTTGCTCGCACCGTTCGGGATCGAGGTTTTCTCGGCTGGCGAACTTGATCTTCCGGAACCCGAAGAAACCGAAAAGACCTTTATCGGCAATGCGCAGCTGAAATCGATGGCTGCGGCAACGGGTGCAAATCTTCCGGCTCTTGCCGATGACAGTGGTCTTGCGGTTTCAGCCCTTGATGGCGCACCGGGTATTTATTCGGCACGCTGGGCCGGGCCAGACAAGGATTTCGACATGGCGATGGAAAAGGTCCAGAACGGGATCGGTAATCATCCTGACCGTCGGGCATCCTTTATCTGTGCGCTGTCACTGGCTTGGCCGGACGGGCATGTCGAGAATTTCGAAGGCAAGGTTGAAGGTGAAATCGTCTGGCCGAAACGCGGGCGTCATGGTTTTGGCTATGACCCGATTTTCCAGCCCAAGGGATATGACGAAACCTTTGGCGAAATGGATCCGTCCAAAAAGCATGAAATGAGCCACCGTGCCGATGCTTTTGCCCAGTTGGTCAAAGCCTGCTTCGAATAGGCAAAACGCTGCATCGAACCCATGCACGCATCGCTGATGTCATGATCGGCGGTGCGTGTTAGTTTATGGGCACTGCCTCCCGCATATTGACCTGCATTTGAAAAGAGTTCCGCGTGTCTGCACCGTTTTCTGAAACCGTGCCCTTTGGCATTTATATCCACTGGCCGTTCTGTCTGTCGAAATGCCCTTATTGCGATTTCAACAGCCATGTTGCGAACAGTGTTGATCATGCTCGCTGGCGCAAGGCGCTGCGTGCAGAACTTGCTGCGGGTGCCGCACGCCATCCGGGCCGTGTTGTTGGCTCGGTGTTCTTTGGCGGTGGCACGCCGTCGCTGATGGACCCGGAAACCGCAGGTGCGCTGATTGCTGATATCAAGACCTATTGGAAGGTCACCGACGATCTTGAAATCACGTTGGAGGCCAATCCGGGCACGGTGGAGATTGACCGGTTTTCGGCCTTTGCGGCGAATGGCATCAACCGGGTGTCCATCGGTATTCAGGCCCTTAATGATCGTGATCTTAAATTCCTTGGGCGGGTGCATTCCGCCAAGGAAGCGTTGCGTGCCCTGGATGTCGCGACCACGGTATTTGACCGTTTCTCGTTTGATCTGATCTATGCCCGCCCGGAACATGACCCCAAGGCATGGCGCAAGGAACTTCGCGAAGGGCTTGATATCGCCAACGGTCATATCTCGCTTTATCAGCTCACCATCGAGCCGGGCACACAGTTTTATACCCTGCATCAACGTGGTGAACTGGTGGTGCCCGATGAAGACCTTGCCACCGAGCTTTATGAAATCACCCAGGAAGAAACCGAGGCGGCGGGCTATCGCTGTTACGAGGTTTCCAACCACGCCAAACCGGGACAGGAAAGCCGCCATAACCTGGTTTATTGGCGTTATGGCGACTATCTGGGCATTGGCCCGGGTGCGCATGGCCGCGAAGCCGTGATCCAACCCGATGGCAGCACCGTGCCGATGGCCGTGCGCCGCCACCGTGCGCCGGAAATCTGGATGGATCGGGTGGAAAAGCATGGTCACGGCACCCAGGAAGAAACCGTACTTGATGCCGATGAACGCTTGCTTGAAATGGTGATGATGGGGTTGCGGCTTAATGAAACCATTCCTGTATCGCGGTTCGAACGGATTATTGGCAAGGCGCCGCGCGATGTGCTGGATTCGGAACGGCTCGAAACCCTGATCGTTTCGGGTGATCTGGTCTGTGATTCTGCGGGTCTTCGGGCGACGCAGCAGGGCAGAAACCGGTTGAACGGTGTATTGGGCTATTTGTTCGACCATTCCGCGTGATGTGAAAATCCCCGAAAACCAAGGAAAATCCTTGTGTTTTCGGCCCAAGGCGGCTTTGCGTGATTTAGTTTCACCAAACCATCAAAAAGTTGGTTGACACTTTAAGCTGACCGCGTATATTCCGCCCCGTTCCGGCGGACACCGCCCGAACAAACCAGAAGCCCCTATGCCCAGGTGGCGGAATTGGTAGACGCGCTGGCTTCAGGTGCCAGTGACCATTAGGTCGTGGAAGTTCGAGTCTTCTCCTGGGCACCATACCCCAGCACATTTCTGATGTGCTGGGGTATTGTCGTTTTGGCCTAAATTTCTGTGATTTTGCCGTTCAAACCCGCACAGAAGTGCGAAAAACCCTTCAATTCGTATGACTTTTGCGGTGCGATGGATGGTTTGCTGTGTTAAGAACAGGCAAATTTGAAAATTTGGAGAACCGCGATGACCAACTTCCTCCATCTCGGAGATCTGCCGGACGATCTTGACCTTGGCAAGGTCGTGGCAATCGACAGCGAAACCATGGGCCTGAACCCGCACCGCGACCGTCTGTGTGTCGTGCAGCTTTCGAGCGGGGATGGTGATGCCCATCTGGTCAAGTTCGATGGAGAAGATTACAGCGCACCGAACCTCAAGAAACTTCTGGCCGATCCGTCGGTCCTGAAACTGTTTCATTTCGGGCGTTTTGACATTGCGGTCATGGACAAATATCTCGGTGTGCGCTGTGCGCCCGTTTATTGCACCAAAATCGCCTCCAAACTGATCCGTACCTATACCGACCGTCACGGTCTTAAAGACCTTCTGCGTGAGCTGGTCGGGGTCGAGATTTCCAAGCAGCAGCAGAGCTCCGACTGGGGTGCAGCCGAGCTGACCAAGGAACAGATCGATTACGCCGCGTCGGATGTTTTGTATCTGCACAAGGCCAAGGAAGAGCTTGATCGTCGTCTGGCCCGCGAAGGGCGCACCGAACTTGCCCAAGCCTGTTTCGATTTTCTGCCGGCTCGCGCGACACTTGACCTGTCGGGTTGGGAAGAAACCGATATTTTTGCCCATTAAGCATGGCAGTTAACTGCCTGTGAATATTGAAGCTGTATTCGGGCGGCTCGGCAATTGACCGTTCCGCCCGGCAGGTTCATAGTTTTGGCGCATTGACCTTGCATAAGGGGCCAATTGCCTTATCTCCGGGCAGGAAACGCAAACAAGAAACAGATGACAGTGACCACGAACGCTCCCACCCCCAAAAATGTACCGGTTCCGGCTTCTGACGCCGATCTTGCGATTGCGCGCCGGGTTCTCGATATCGAAGCATCCGCGCTGCGCGAACTGGCAGCTTCGCTTGATGGTGATTTCTGCAAGGCAATTGATCTGATCGAAGGGCTCAAGGGCCGTCTGGTCATTACCGGCATGGGCAAAAGTGGTCATATCGCCAAAAAGATCGCGGCGACTTTTGCCTCGACCGGCACGCCATCCTTCTTTGTCCATCCGGCCGAAGCAAGCCACGGTGATCTTGGCATGATCGGCAAGGATGACGCGGTTCTAGCCCTGTCGAATTCCGGCGAAACTCCCGAACTTTCCGATATCATCGCCTTTACCCGCCGTTTCAATGTGCCGCTGATCGGCATGACCCGCAAACCGGAAAGCTCGCTTGCCAAGCAATCCGATTGCCCGCTTGTCTTGCCGGCAAGCCCGGAAGCCTGCCCGAACAAACAGGCCCCGACCACCTCGACCACGGCGATGCTGGCGCTTGCCGATGCGCTTGCGGTGACCTTGATGGAGCGCCGCGGCTTTAGTGCCGAAGATTTCCGTACTTTCCACCCGGGTGGAAAGCTGGGTCAGCGTTTGTTGCATGTCCATGATGTCATGCATGATGCGCAAAGCCTGCCCTTGATTGCCCGTGATGCCCTGATGTCCGAGGCCCTTGTCACTATGACCGGTCATTCATTTGGCTGTGTCGGGGTGCTGGGTGATGCCGGAGCCCTGATCGGGATTGTAACCGACGGCGACTTGCGCCGTCACATGGCCGATAATCTGGTGGCGATGAAGGTTGGTGATGTCATGACGGCCGGGCCGAAAGTCACCCATGCCGACGCGCTGGCGGTCGAGGCCCTTGCCATCATGAATGATCGCAGCATTACTGCGCTGTTCGTGCTTGATGATGCCGGTATTCCGGTTGGTCTTGTGCATATCCATGATCTTTTGCGTTCAGGGGTGGCATAAGCAATGAGCACAGAAGGCACGCCAAAGGTCGCATCGCAAAGGGCCGAAGGCCTTTCACGCGACCGGTTGCCTTCTGGTCGGCGCGAGGTCCGGATCAATCCGCTCAGACGGATGATCGTGAATTTGCTGAAGTTTGTGCTGCCGCTGATTGCCTTGACGCTGATGGCGCTGGTGGTGTTGTGGCCGCAGATCGAACAGGTTCAGGATAGCGGGTTCCGGCTTGGTTTTTCGACATCCCCCGAAGATCTGATGGAAAATGTTGCCATGACCAATCCGCGCTTCTTTGGCGTGGATGGTAAAAAGCAGCCCTTCACCGTGACCGCACGCGAAGCCATCGAGTCGCCGGAAACGCAGGAACGCACCCAGCATGTCTATCTGGATGCGCCGCAGGCCGACATTACGCTTGAAGACGGTTCATGGATCGCCCTGACCGCCAATGAAGGGTTCTATACCGAAGAAAACGGGATGCTCGACCTTGTTGGTACGGTCAATATGTATCACGATAACGGCTTTGAAATTCATACCGAAGAAGCTGAAATTGCTATGAATTCCGGCAATGCCAGCGGTACTGTTCCGGTCGATGGTCAGGGGCCGTTTGGCACGATCAAATCCGATTCCGGGTTCGAGCTAGAAAACAAGGGGGCGGTGATCCGCTTTTTGGGGAAATCGAAACTGGTGATTTTCGATAGCGCAATGAAAGGGAAGTCATGATCGTGAAGGGGCTTCTGACCCGCAAAGCCGGGACACTCGTTGCTGCATTGATGCTTGGCGGGACTGTTCTGGGGCTTTATGGCCTTTCAAACATTGCACAGGCCAATCCGCTGGGACTGGCACAGAATGGCGGCGGTGGTCTGGAAGTCGAGTCTGATAACGGCATTGAATGGCGTCGCGATGAGCAGCTTCTGATTGCACGTGGCAATGCGGTGGCCAAACGCGGCACGTCGCGGGTCGATGCCGATGAACTTCAGGCGCTTTATCGTGATCGTGACGGCAATAGCGAGATTTACCGCATCATTGCGATCGGCAATGTCAAACTGTCCTCGGATACCGATGTTGCGACTGGCGACAAGGCGGTTTACGACATTGATCAGGCGGTCGTGGTTCTGACCGGTGATAACCTGAAATATACCACGCCCAAGGAAACGCTGACTGCACGTGACAGTCTGGAATATTGGGAAACTGATCGGATTGCAGTTGCGCGCGGCGATGCCGTCGCGGTGTCCGAGGAACGTACCCTTCGTGGTGATACGCTGACCGCGCGTTTTGATGCTGGTAAGAACGGGGCAAATGAGTTGCGCCGTATTGATGGTCAGGGCAATGTAAATATCCGCACACCCACCGACTTTGTCGTGGGGGATCAAGGCGTTTATGATGCGAAAACGGGTATCGCGACCCTGATCGGATCGGTTAAGATCACGCGCGGAGAGAATCAGTTGAACGGGGATCGCGCAGTTGTCGATCTCAATACCGGCATCAGCCGTTTGACCGCGGATGGCAATGGCGGCGGAAAGTCCCGTGTTCGTGGTCTTCTGGTTCCCGAAAAAGACGAAAATAAGAACCCGGCCGGTGCCGGGACCGGTAACTGAGGAAAGGTCGGTAATTTGTTCTGGTCGCGCAAGGGCGTAAAATCCGATGACGCAAAGACGCAAGCAGCGTCTGCCGGTGCGCAAGCATCCTCAGGGACGGGGACCGCAGGTGGTCCGCGTTTGATCACCGCGAACAAGGGCCTGGTGGCGCATAATCTTGGCAAAAGCTTCAAGAAGCGTCCTGTTCTTAAAGACGTGTCTGTTTCTGTTCAACGCGGCGAGGCGGTTGGTCTTTTGGGGCCGAACGGTGCGGGCAAGACCACCAGTTTCTATATCATTACCGGCCTGATCGCATCGGATCGGGGGACCATTTCCCTGGACGGGCGCGATATTACCGCGATGCCGATGTATCAGCGCGCGCGTCTTGGAATCGGGTATCTGCCACAGGAAGCCTCGATTTTCCGTGGCATGACGGTTGAACAGAATATTATGGCCGTCCTTGAAGTGGTTGAAGATGACCGCATCAAGCGCGAACAGAATCTTGAAGACCTTCTGGCGGAATTCGCAATCGAACATTTGCGCCGTACGCCGGCACTGGCACTTTCGGGCGGGGAACGCCGTCGTTGCGAAATCGCACGTGCCCTTGCAGCCCATCCGAATTTTGTTCTGCTTGATGAACCGCTGGCCGGGATTGACCCGATTGCGGTGGGCGATATCCGTGATCTTGTACGTCATCTGAAAGATCGTGGCATTGGGGTCTTGATTACTGACCACAATGTGCGCGAGACTCTCGACATTATTGACCGGGCATATATCTTGCATGACGGTCGGGTTTTGATGGAAGGTGGTCCTGACGAGATTGTCAGAAATGACGATGTTCGCAGGGTTTATCTGGGCGACCGTTTCAGCCTTTGATAAAGAGACCGGACAAAAACACCAGACGAGGATAATGGTCTTGGGGGGGACGATCGGATTGACACGGGGTAGTGCATAAATGGCCCTGAAGGCGCGGCTCGATTTACGTCAGTCCCAGTCTCTTGTCATGACGCCCCAGCTGCAGCAGGCGATCAAGCTGCTGCAATTCAATAATATTGAGCTTTCCAATTTCATCGATAGCGAACTTCTGGAGAACCCGCTGCTGGAGCGGGCAGATCCTGGCCAAACCTTTGCCGAATCTGGTGATGGTGCAGTTGGCAATGGCGACGATGGTATCGACAGCCGATCCAGCGATAACTTTGCTGACCGCGATGACCGGTTTGGCACGGATCGTCTGACCGCAAGTGAAACCATGGGCGGCGATGATGGTCCGCTTGATGTATCTAGTGACGCGCTTTACGACGGCGAAGGCGAAATTTCGCGCAATGGCGAACCGGTTGCCGGCAATCACGATTACGCATCCCCTTATGGCAGCGGCACCGGCGGGTCCGGTTCGGGCAGCAGTGATGATCTTCCCGGTCTGGAACAGACCCTGGCCGACGAAGCAACCCTGCGCCAGTCGCTTGATGATCAGCTTAACATTGCCTTTGCCGATGCGATGTCGCGAATGATCGGCAGTTACCTGATCGATATGCTTGATGAAAACGGCTATATAAGCGGCGACCTCGATGAAGTTTCCGAGGCGCTGGAATGCCCGATGGCCGAAGTCGAACGGGTTCTGGCTGTCATTCAGGGATTTGATCCGGTCGGTATTTTTGCCCGCGATCTTTCTGAATGTCTTGCCCTGCAATTGCGCGACAAGAACCGCTTTGATCCGGCGATGGCGGCTTTGCTGGCCAATCTTGATCTTCTGGCGAAACGTGAATTTGACCGGTTGCGCCGGATTTGCGGTGTGGATGCCGACGATCTTCATGACATGATCGCCGAGATCAAAACCCTTGATCCGCGCCCGGGCCGCACCGCCGATGGCGAAGCTGCAACCCCGGTTATTCCCGATGTGCTGATGCGGTCTGCTGGCAATGGTAACTGGCATCTGGAGCTGAATTCCGAAGCTTTGCCACGTGTTCTGGTCAATGAGGATTACGTCGCCCAGATCGGTTCAGGCCTGCGTGACCGCGAAGAACGCAGCTTCATGAGTGAAAGGCTGCAAACCGCGAACTGGCTGGTCAAGGCCCTGCATCAGCGGGCAACGACGATCATGAAGGTCGCCAGTGAAATTGTCCGCCAACAGGACGGATTCTTTACCCACGGGGTATCGCATCTGCGCCCGCTTATTTTGCGTGATATTGCCGAAGCCATCGGAATGCATGAAAGCACTGTGTCCCGGGTCACAAACGGAAAATTCATGGCAACACCACGGGGCATGTTTGAGTTAAAATACTTCTTCACCACGGCAATTTCGTCTTCGGACGGCGGTGATGCATATTCTTCCGAGGCTGTGCGTCACCGGATCAAGTCTTTGATTGATAACGAGGATCCGAAAAAGATTCTGTCAGACGACAAACTCGTTGAGCTGCTTGGGAAGGAAGGGATCGACATTGCCCGTCGAACAGTGGCAAAATACCGGGAAGCGATGCGCATTCCTTCGTCAGTCCAGCGTCGGCGCGAAAAAAAATCACGTGCTTCCTAGCATCGTTTTATCGAGAATTTGAACTGTAAGGCACTGTAATCAAACGAAATACACCCATATCTTGACTTGGCAATGACGAGGGAATATGGTGCGGCCTCCTGATTGAGGGGCACCAAACATCCATATGTACTGGGAAGTCACTCAACTGGGGATAGGCGATCCATGCAAATTACGGTTATCGGTAAGCAACTTGACGTCGGTGATGCACTTCGGCAGCACGTCGTCGAGACCTTGGACCCTGCGGTAGAGAAATATTTCGATCACGCGATCGAGGCCACGGTGACAATCACCAAACAGGCACATCTCTATCAGGCACAAATTTCGGTCCATGTTGGCAAGGGCATGATGATACAGGCCAAGGCATCGGCGGATGAAGTTTATCCGGCCTTTGACGGAGCCTGCGACAGAGTGGCCAAGCAGTTGCGGCGCTATAAAAGGCGTCTGCGTGATCATCACGCAAGCCGGGACTATCACGAGCAGGCACGCCTTGAAGCGGTTCATTATGTAATCGCACAAGAAGATGACGATCATTCGGATGACGATCACGTAAACGGCTATGAACCGGTGATTGTCGCCGAGACACCGGATCGCATTGATACGCTCTCTGTCGGAGAAGCTGTCATGCGGCTCGACTTGGGGGACATTCCGGCACTTATGTTCCGGAATGGCAAACATGGCGGGTTGAATGTTGTGTACCGTCGCTCCGATGGCAATATCGGTTGGCTTGATCCAAACGATAGTGATGCTGGTGGCGCGTGACGAACACAGATTCCGAGCCAAACAACGCAACGCGAAAAATGGACATATCATCTATACTTACCCCGTCCGGGGTCATTCCGGCACTGCGGTCCGGTGCGAAAAAGGCTGTGCTTGAGGAACTTGCCGAAAAAGCAGCCGAAGTTACCGGACGCGATGCAAGCGAGATTTTCTCTGTCCTGCTTGATCGTGAGAAACTAGGCAGCACTGGCGTAGGCGGTGGTGTCGCGATTCCGCATGGCAAGCTGAATGATCTTGATCGGCTCTACATGGTCTTTGCCCGTGCAGGTAACCCGATCGAGTTCGATGCAGTTGATGAACACCCGGTCGACCTGTTTTGCATGCTGATCGCACCAGAAGAAGCCGGTGCAGATCACCTCAAGGCACTCGCACGGATTTCTCGTCTGCTGCGTAACCAGGGCATGTGCGACAAACTGCGCGGGGCTGGATCCGCTGACGCGATCTACGCGCTTCTGACCCAGGACGAGGCCGAACAGGCCGCCTGAAACGGTCAGTAAAAGGCGGGCAGTCCCCGTAACGCAGACCAGATATTAAAAAACCGGACGCTCATTGGGCGTCCGGTTTTGTTTTGGGGTTTGTGATCCTGATCAGGCGGGGTCGGTTTCGGTTCGGACCGTATCCTTGACCTCGGTCAGGCGTCCGGCCAGCACCACCAGCCAAAGTACGGGAATGCCGATCACAGCCGTACCAACAAAGAACCAGCTATATCCAACTGCATCGACCACAGTCCCCGAGAACCCGGCAAGGATTTTGGGGAACAGGGTCATGATCGAGCTGAAGATCGCATATTGCATGGCGGTAAAGGAAATATTGGTCAGGCCGGACAGATAGGCAATGAAGGCCGCAGTGGCCAGACCGCCAGACAGGTTGTCGGCCATGATGACGACAATGAACATCTCGGTATTCGGGCCCAGCTGCGCCATGAAGGCAAACAGGATATTGGTAATGGCCGAAAGCAAGGCACCCAGAAACAGGATCTTGACCACGCCATAACGTACCGACAACAGCCCGCCAAGGAAACTGCCACCGATGGTCATGAACAAACCGAATGTCTTGGAAATAAAAGCGATATCTTCCTTGGTGTATCCAAGGTCAGTGTAAAACACATTGGCCATCACACCCATGACGATATCGGCAATCCGATAAACCCCGATCAGGGCAAGAATGATGATTGCCGTTTTGCCGTAACGATCAATGAAATCCTTCACCGGCGAAATATAGGTTTCCTGCACCATGCCGGTGGGGGTCAGGCCAACCCGCGTGGTCAGCCAGGCCACAAGGATTGCAACTGCGACGGAAATGCCAAGTTTGAGGGTTCCGGCAATAAAGCCTGACAGCTCCTTGATCATGCCGCCGTCGGTCAATGCTGCTTTCAACGGATCGGTGAGGCCCCCGGCATAGCTGTTGGCCGTGATAAAGGCGATGACGGTGACCGCAAACATCAACAGGAAGCGGACATAGTCCGATGTCTCGTGGAAATATTTGCTTTCGGCTTTGGGGGCATCGGGTTCACGGACCAGAAGGGTGGTAATGACGCCAACACACATGGCAAGGGCCATGCAGCCATAGGCAACCGTCCAGGCAAAATGCTGATAGGTGCCTTCGGCCTCAAACAGCCCGGCAATCGTCAGTGCGCCCGCACCAGCTACAATCATGCCGATACGATATCCGCCGATATAGGCCGAACTCATCATCGCCTGAAGGTCGGCATCGGCCGCCTCGATACGATAGGCATCAATAACGATATCCTGGGTGGCGGATGCAAAGCCAAGCGCCACCGCAGCAAAGGCCATCATGGTCAGGTTTTCGGCCGGATCGGTCAGCCCCATCCACAGGATAGCGGCAATAATGCAGCATTGGGCAATGATCAACCAGCTGCGTCGGCGGCCCAAAAGCCCGTGCAGGATCGGGAAAGGCAATCGGTCAATCAGCGGTGCCCAGACGAATTTGAAGGAATAGCCAAGCGCGGCCCAGCTAAAATAGGTCACCGTGGATCGATCCACGCCAGCTTCGCGCAACCAGATCGACAGGGTCGAGAAGATTAACAGGATGGGAATACCCGCCGACAGTCCCAGAAACAGCATGGTGATCACACGTGGGTGAATAAAGGCGACAAAGGCCTCACCCCAGCTTCGCTTTTCTGCGCTGTGCATTTCTTTCCCCCAACCTGAAACACGCTGCGAAGAAGCTAGTGTAAACAGGTTAATGAATAGCCAATCCGGCAATCAGCGAAGAGGCGGTGCGGGAAATCCGGTAGCCGAACCACAAAAAAGGGCCGATCCATCGGACCGGCCCTTTTGAATTCTGACGCAGAAGAAAGGATTAACCTTCTTTCTTGCGGCTTTCGCGCTTACGAACGTTCGGGTCGAGGTGCAGTTTACGGATACGTACGCTCTGCGGGGTAACTTCGACCAGCTCGTCGTCCTGAATGTAGGACAGGGCTTCTTCAAGGGTCATGCGACGCGGCGGGGTCAAGGTAACAGCTTCGTCCTTGCCCGATGCGCGGACGTTGGTCAGCTTCTTACCCTTAAGCACGTTCACTTCAAGGTCGTTGTCACGGTTATGTTCGCCGATGATCATGCCCTGATAAACGCGTTCGCCGTGTTCGATGAACATGATGCCACGATCTTCAAGGTTAAACAGGGCATATGCCACTGCGTCACCCTGATCGTTGGAGATCAGTGCGCCGTTACGACGGCCAGCGATCGAGCCTTTGACCGGACCATAGGAATGGAACACACGGTTCATAACGCCGGTACCGCGGGTATCGGTCAGGAATTCACCGTGATAACCGATCAGGCCACGCGACGGTGCAAGGAACATGATACGGGTCTTGCCGCCACCGGAAGAACGCATGTCGGTCATTTCAGCCTTGCGCAGGCTCATTTTCTCGACCACGACGCCGGAATATTCTTCGTCAACGTCAACCTGAACTTCTTCGTACGGCTCGGACATGACGCCGTCGACTTCCTGGAACAGAACGCGCGGACGCGAGATCGACAACTCGAAGCCTTCGCGACGCATGGTTTCAACCAGAACGCCCAGCTGAAGTTCACCACGACCGGCAACTTCAAACGCGTCTTTATCGGCGGTTTCACCGATCTTGATCGCGATGTTGCCTTCGGCTTCGCGCTCAAGACGGGCACGGATCATACGCGAGGTAACCTTGTCACCTTCCTGACCGGCCAGCGGCGAGTTGTTAACAGAGAAGGTCATGGCCAGGGTCGGCGGATCGATCGGCTGACTTTCAATTGCGGTGGTATTGTCGGTTGCACAGATGGTGTCAGCAACGGTTGCTTCGGTCAGACCGGCAATCGCGATGATGTCACCGGCAACAGCTTCGTCCTGCGGGACACGTTCCAGACCGCGGAAGCCCATCAGTTTCGACAGACGGCCGGTTTCAACGGTGCCGTCGCCACGAAGAACCTTAACCGGCATGTTGAGTTTCGCACGGCCCTGATAGACACGGCCGGTCAGAATACGACCGAGGAAGTTGTCAGCATGCAGCATGGTTGCCAGCATCGCGAACGGTGCGTTTTCATCGACGTCCGGTGCCGGAACGTGGTTCAGAACCAGTTCCATCAGCGGGGTCAGGTTTTCCTTCGGACCTTCCGGGCTTTCAGCGGCCCAGCCGTCACGACCCGATGCGTAGAGAACCGGGAAGTCGAGCTGCTCTTCAGATGCTTCAAGCGATACGAACAGGTCGAAAATCTCATCGAGAACTTCTTCTGCGCGCTGGTCCGGGCGGTCGATCTTATTGATGACAACAATCGGCTTCAGCCCCAGTTTCAGGGCTTTGCCCAGAACGAATTTGGTCTGCGGCATCGGGCCTTCGGCAGAGTCAACAAGCAGAACAACACCTTCGACCATGGACAGGATACGCTCGACCTCACCGCCGAAATCGGCGTGGCCCGGGGTATCAACGATGTTCACGCGGGTTTCGCCCCACTGAACAGCGGTCGGTTTTGCAACGATGGTAATACCACGTTCACGTTCCAGATCGTTGCTGTCCATTGCACGTTCATCAACGCGCTGGTTGTCACGATAAACACCGGACTGACGGAACATGGAATCGACCAGCGTGGTTTTGCCGTGGTCAACGTGTGCGATGATGGCGATATTGCGCAAGCTCATGGGCGCGGACTCCAGAAATAAAAATGCCGCGCGCCGGGGGCTGCCCATGCGCATCGGTCAGTAAAACGTATCAAGGCCAGTAGATATTCAGCAGCCATATGACCGATATCGTTCGATCAACAAGGTCACCACTCCCGCGTGATCCATTTAAAACGCGGCGCATGCTGAATGTTTACTGGTCCGGGCTTCGTGCATCTTGCCCGAAGGCCGCCTTGTCATAGCCAATGTGAAGGCGAATGACCAGCTTTGTGCGCGCCATGCGGGGTTGATTTTTCTGCAATGCGGGCTGTTTGCGCTAAAGTTTGAATAAAGTCAATGTTTGTGTTGCGCTGCAATGCCCGGAAACCGGTGACTAATGTGCGCAATTGGCGAAAAAAAACGGGACGGCAATGGATTGTTGCCGTCCCGTGAAATCTTTTGATGTGACAGATAACCGTCAGAAAATCCGATCAGATCGCCTTGGCAGTCAGTTCCTTAAGATCGGCATCCGGGCGTGCACCCATATGGGAAATGACTTCGGATGCGCAAATAGCACCAAGCTGACCACAAACCGGCAGTTCATGGCCCTGGGTATAGCCATACAGGAAGCCCGATGCGAACAGATCGCCGGCCCCGGTGGTATCAACCACCTTGGCAACCGGTTCGGCGCTGATTTCATAAAGCTCGTTTTCGGCAACGATTACGGCACCCTTTTCGCCACGGGTCAGGGCTGCGACCTTGCAATGCTTGCGGACTTCGGCAAGGGCTTCTTCAAAGGTCTCTACCTCGTAAAGCGACTTGATTTCGTCTTCATTGGCAAACAGCACGTCGATATGATTATGCACCAGTTCGCGGAATGAATCCCGATGGCGATCGACACAGAAGGAATCAGACAGGCTGATTGAAACCTGGCGACCGGCTTCGTGGGCAACCTTTGCAGCTTTGATGAAGGCTTCCTTGGCTTCCGGGCGATCCCACAGATAGCCTTCCATATAGGTCACTTTGGCCGACTTGATCAGATCCTCGTCGATATCGTCCGGGCCAAGCTCGGTGCAGGCACCAAGGAAGGTATTCATGGTGCGGTGGCCATCCGGGGTCACAAAGATCAGGCAACGTGCAGTCGGCGAGCCGGCAGTGGCCGGTGCAGAATTGAACTGAACACCAATTGCACGGATATCGTGGCGGAAGACCTGGCCAAGCTGATCATCACGCACCTTGCCGATATAGGCACCTTTGCCGCCAAGGGCTGCAATGCCTGCCATGGTGTTGCCGGCCGAGCCGCCAGACATTTCCATGCCCGGACCCATCTGCTCATACAGGCTGTCGGCGGTTTCCGCGTCGATCAGGGTCATGGCATTTTTAACAAGGTTCAGGCGGGTCAGGTCTTCTTCCTTGCAATGGGCAAGGACATCGACAATGGCGTTGCCAATACCAACAACGTCGACCGTGGTGTCGTTCATCTAGTTCATTCCTGCAATATGGTCGGTTTGAACGGCACCGTGAAAAGTCCGGTGTGCCGCACCGGTGTCCCAAACCGGCAATTTACCGTGTTCAAGACCCCTGAAATCTGTCTGGCGCGGAGTATATGCATTGCAGATCAGGGTGCAAGTCTTGCGACCGTTTCGTGCCCGGTTGTTTAACCTGCCGTTAAGAATAGGGAAAAACTGCAAAAGATGTTTTTTCGGTTGGTTATCCGGATAAATCGATCTGCATCCGGTTCGAATTTTCGTCTTGTTACGGATGATGCGGGGATTTTTCATCCGGAAGAAAATACCGGGCGTCCAAAATCCCCTGTTTCTGCGGGGTTGACGGTTGTTCAGTGTTTTCTGATGGAAATCCGCGCTCTAACGCCCAAATACCGCAAAAAATGGTCGAACAAGAGTTTTTAAGTGACGTTGAGGTCTGAAATAACGGTGGTTCCTCGAGGTCTGAAATTCGGACGGACCGGTTTGTCTGTATTTAGGCAAAAACAGTTATCTTTATTGTTTTATTTTTAGATATAAATAAATGATCCTATTTTGTAAAATAGGCCATTTTGAGCGTGAATCAACGGTCTGTGACCGTAATTCGAGGTCACGGAGTGAGTAGGTTTTTTATCGGAAAATGAGCGGGTGCATCCCGCTAATCAGGCATCAAGATCAGGGAAAAGCGGGATTGGTGCGTTGATATTTTGCGGCTGACCCTTGTTGGATTGCTCGGCATTTTCCGATTTTGCCAATACTTCCTTTTGGTCGTCCCGATTGGCGACGTCCTGATCAAGACGTTCACGCAATTCTTCGATCACGGCCTCGATCCGGGCACGATGAAGCGGATCTTCACATCGTTTGACGAACTGCTCAAACGCACCAAGTGCGTTGTGATCCTGATTGAGGCGGGCATATAGCGCGCCAAGCTGATGCCAAAGCCCTTCATGCTCTGGCGCGATCAGCAAACTGTGCTCGATGACGCGGGTTGCAAGTGTCAATTCACCGGCGCGAAGGGCCCGAACCTTTATGTTGTTTTGAAGTCGCAACAAAATATCGACATCAGAGGACGGGCGGTAGTGACGTGGCTCCAACTCGGCATCAAGGCCACTAAAAGACTTCAACAATTCACGTAACTCGGCCGGTCCGAGGGTGATGCAGCCATGAAACGGATCGACCATGCGGCGTTTGCCGTTGACCTGAACCCGTAACAGGAAATGCCCCGGAAAATCGATACCGGTAACCGTAATTCCGCATCGCTGGGCCGCATGGATGTAAAGCAAGCCAAGAGCAACCGGCAGACCGCGTTTGCGTTCGATGACCTGCAACAGATCGGCATTGGCCATGTCGTCATAGTTATCGATATCGCCTTGAAAACCGTTGCGCTCGGCGATCACGGTCTGCAGACTTTTAACCACCTGTTCGATGGTGGGTTCTGCTTCCTTGTCATCGACCGGCAGCCGCGATGATTCCGCAAGAGATGCAAAATCCGGCTGCAATGTTGCGCGTGCCAGTTCGGCGCGCAGCTGGTCGGCCAGATCATCAAGATGATGCAAATAGGGGGTAATATCGCGCCTGCCATCTTCTGCCGACTGATTAAGCCGTGCGAAATGAAGGGCCGCTTCGGCGACGCTGGCCTCCGGTTTGTTGCCTTTGGCGTAATCGACAAGCCATTGTCGATCCGGATCGGTCGGTGCGATAATGTGGCTTACGGTACTAATTGGATCAGGTTCCTTGCCGGTTTGCGTCGTCTTTCAGGCGAATATGACTAACCACGCGTTTGACATAGCTGGTCTCGCGGGCGTGCGAAATGACTCGTTCGCGTTCACGTTCATTTTGGGCGATGCCCATCAAATGCACTGTCCCGTCTACGGTCTCGATGCTGTAATTGATCGCATAGATATCGCCATCAAACATCAGCGCGGCCTTGATCCGGGTGGTGATGATAAGATCACCGGCACTGTCCATCAGTGACTTGCCCGATCCGACATCAATTTCATTGATCACGCTGCGAACGCCACCAACCTGCCAGGTCAGGCGTACGGCTTCAAGCTGATCGGCAACCGATGGTACACGTCCTGCAAGCAGAACTTCGCCCTCAACCACTTCAATTTCAACATCGAGAAACAGCTTTTCGTCTTGCGCCAGAAATTTCTGCCAGATTTCTGCAGTAATCGCTGTGTCATTGACCGCACCGCCGATGCCGCGTTCCTGCATGGCGGCAACACCTGCTGTCGCACCTGCCCCGATGACAAAGGATGCGCAACCCGAAAGGGAAAGCAGACACAACCCACCAAAAATCAGCATGCAGATCTGGCGCAGTCTGTTTTCCGAATAGCTCGGCGGTTTGGCGTTTGGACGCCAACCTGTTTCTTTTCCCGATGACATATGACGATGTCTCGCCCCGATTCCCTCAATCCCGAAGAACCATCATCGCGCCATGGGGTTAAAGAGTTTTAAAATCCGGACCAGTTTATCAGCAAAAATGCATTTTTGTGTGCGTGGTGAAACCACATGCTTCAGTTGGTTTCCATGCCGGTCAATCCGGCCCAGCGTCCTGGTGTCAGGCCATAGGTTTGGCGGAAGTGGCGATTGAAATGGCTTTGATCGGCAAAACCGGTTTCGGCGGCAATTCCGGCCAATGGTTGACCCAGGGCGATTAATGCGCGCGCCTTTTGCAAACGACGCATCATCAAATATCGGTACGGGGTTGTGCCAAACCGCGCCCGGAAATGCCGGATAAGACGAAAACGATCCATATCGGCAACCTGTTCAAGTTCACCCGATGCAACCGGTCGATCAAAATTATCTTCCAGAAAGGCGCGGACCTGATCCATGTTCCGGCTTGCGTTAAAGCGCGATTGTTTCAAGGGGGCTTTGGCATGAAGCGAAAGGCGCTGGGCGATATCGGCAACAAACTGATCGCGAAGCAACGGATCAACGTCGCTATCAAGTTCCCCCAGAACCGATGCAAGTGTCGCCCATAACAGCGGGTCCCGGATCACCGGATCATCGACAAAGGGCAAAGGTGAGCTGTCATGATCAAGGCCACATCGCAGTAATGCCGGTTCAATATAAAGCATCCGGTATTGCAAGCCGTCCTCTGTTCCGGCCCCGCCGTCATGCAGTTCATCGGGATGCAGGATGATCACGTTGCCTGGATTGCTGGCACGAAATGCGCCACGGTAATTAAAGGTCTGAACACCGTGCATGGTAATACCCAGTGCATAGGTGTCGTGGCGGTGCGGACTGAACATATTGCCGTAAAACCGGGCTTCGATCCGCTCGATCCCGTCGCTGGTCGGTGCAGCAATGAATTGTTCGCGCTTTTTGCACAAACGTTCAATACCGGGATCCGGGTTCTGACTTACTGCTTCTTTCATCACCTGATTATCCGACCCGTTGGAGGACGCATATGTTTGACACCAAAGTCGCACTGGTTTTGCGCAACGATCTTGAAGCCTGGCAATCGCTGAATGTGACTGCCTTTCTGATGAGCGGTATTGTCGCCCAGACACCCGATATCATCGGTGAACCCTATGTCGATGCGAAGCAGAATATTTTCAATCCATTGTCGCGACAACCCGCCATCGTATTGGCAGCTGATGATGCCACCATGGCCAAAATTCACCGTCGGGTGCTTGATCGGGGTATTCGTGCGTCGGGCTATATCGAAGAAATGTTTGCCACCGGGCATGATGCGGCCAATCGCGATGTCTTTGCCGCTGTCGATCCCGATCAGGCAAAATTTGTCGGCATTGGCATTCATGCAGACAAGCGCCTTGTCGATAAAATTACCAAGGGTGCAAAGATGCATCCCTAGGGGCATGACGCGGGTCGCAGCTAGCTGACATGCCAAGCATTGCTAAGATGTTCGACCCGGATGCCCCGCACAATCATCAGATCAAATCGCATGTCACCATGATGGCCGATCCGACCGGCATAGGCGGCAAGGGTGCGGGCAATTCTGTTTTGCTGGTCGGGGCGCAATGCATAAAGGGCGGTGTCACGGTCGGGGCGGTTTTTGACCTCCACCCCGATCAGGACCTTTCCGCGCCGGGCTATGATATCAATTTCACCGACCGGGCTTTTATAGCGGGTCGCAAGGATGCGATATCCCTTCAGGCGCAGAAACAGGGCGCATAGTATTTCTGCACGGCGTCCGGCCTTTTCCGCCCGCTTGCGACTTGATTGTTTATCAGGTGCGCGACGGGTTCGGGGCATGGCTACTCCGTCTTGGCCAGTTCAAGCGCGCGGTTATACAGATCGCGCTTTTTAAGGCCGGTTTCCTTGGCAAGGATATCGGCCGCATCTTTGGTCCGGTGCGTCTTGATCAGTTCAAGCAGCCGGGCATCAATGTCATCGGCACTGGGTTCATTGTCGGCGGCATCGGCCGGGCCGACAATGATCACGATCTCGCCCTTGGGTGCGCCGGCTTCTTCGTAGTGGGCGGCAAGTTCGCCAAGGGTGCCATTGCGTACTTCTTCAAACATTTTGGTCAGTTCGCGGGTAACGGCGGCTTCACGTGATGCACCCAGAACATTTGCCATATCCGCAAGGCTTGCCGCCAGTCGCTTGGGGCTTTCAAGGAAGATCAGGCTGCCCGGAATGGCGGTAAAACGTGACAGTTCCTTTTGCCGGGCCATGGTTTTGGGCGGCAGGAAACCGGCATAAAAGAAATGATCGCTGGGCAATCCCGAAAGAATAAGGGCGACAATCGGCGATGACGCGCCCGGTGCGGCGGTGACGTTAAAGCCCTCTGCCTTGCAGTCGCGCACCAGTTTATAGCCCGGATCATTGATCAATGGCGTTCCGGCATCGGAAATCAGTGCCAGTCCTTGGCCTTTGCCAAGGCGTTCCATGATTTCGGGGCGCATCTTGGCGGCGTTATGTTCGTGATAGGCGATTCGCTTGGTCTTGACGCCATAACGTGACAGCAATTTGCCCGACGTGCGGGTGTCCTCGCACAGAATAACATCGGCGCGTTTCAGGATTTCGAGTGCCCTGAACGTAATATCGCCCAAATTTCCGATTGGAGTAGCAACAAGATAAAGACCGGATGAAAGCGGCAAATGGCTTTCATCATGTTTACTTGCATCCTCGCCCGCATTACCCTGCGTGCGAAACGACTTATCGGGAGGTGAGATTGGGTTGTCCGAAACGTCATCCGTCACAGAATCGGATGCAGAATGAGGCGCTGCCGCGTCAGGCGTTGCAGAATCTGAATGGGGGTTCGGCCTGGGGCCGGATTGCACGCCGGACGGCATCTGTTGTTGTCCTCTCTGTCGGGCTTGCCGCATGTAATGCGACCACGAGTATCACGGACCTGTTTGGTACGCAACGTGGTGCCCCGGTGGAAACCGCCAATCAGCCAACCGTCGATCCGATGGGTGCGCCGGATCAGGGTCTGATTCCCGATGCCAACCCTTGGCCAAGTGACGCCGCCTTGCCCGAAGGCGAGGGGGCCGAACTTCCCGCACTTTATAATGACGAAGCCGCGGTTTTTGAAAAGCGGGTCGCGCTTTTGTTACCCCTTTCGGGGCAGCATGCCGATCTTGGTCGTGCCATGCGCCATGCCGCCGAGCTGGCGATGTTTGACATTGCCGGTGATGACTTTGTCCTGATGCCGATTGATACGGCCGGAACCTATCAGGGTGGGCAGAACGCCGCCCGTCAGGCGGTTGAGGCCGGTGCAAAAATGATCCTCGGTCCGCTGTTTTCCGAATCGGTAAGCGGTGCAAGCGAAGTTGCCAAATCGGCCAATGTCCCGGTGATTGCTTTTTCGAATAACCGCCGGGTTGCCGAAAACGGTGTTTGGGTCAGTGGCCTGATCCCCGAAGACCAGATTGCCCGCGCTGTCGGCTATGCCACCAGTCAGGGGCATTTCCGGTTCGCCGCTCTGTTGCCGCAAAACGATTACGGTCGCCAGATTGCCGGTGCGCTGAGCGGGCTGGTATCGCGTGTCGGCGGGTCTCTGGGCCGGGTGGCGTTCTATCAGCCGGGTTCGGAAGACTTGCAGAAAACCATTCGTGATTTTGCCAATTATGACGCACGTCGCGCCAATTTGCGTGCCCATAAGGCTCAACTTGAAGCCGATGGCAGTGCAGGGGCCAAACGTGCGCTTCGCCGCCTTGAAGGTGTTGACACCTATGGCGAGCTTGATTTTGATGCTTTGATCCTGCCGGCAACCGGCGGTGATCTGCGTCAGGTATCAGCCCTTCTGGCCTATTTTGACATCGATCCGTCGGTCGTGCAGTTTATCGGCACCTTTGGCTGGAACGATCCGGGCCTGTTTACCGAGCCGGCCCTGAAGGGTGGCATCTTTGCCGCCCCGAACCCGGAAAACTGGACCCTGTTTGCCAGCCGGTTTGAACGCACATTCGGCAACCCGCCGCCGCGTATTTCAAGCCTAGCCTATGACAGTGCTGCTTTGGCGGCATTGATGGCGCGCGATGAAAACAATATGTCGCGTGATGCCCTGACCAATCCAAGCGGCTTTGTCGGTGTGGATGGCATTTTCCGTCTGACCGCCGACGGGCAATCGGAACGCGGCTATGCGATCATGCAAATCCAGCCCGAAGGGGCAAAGGTTGTAGCCCCGGCACCGGCAAGCTTTGATCAGGTTTTCTGATCTGGCAATATGCCGGTTACGGTCAAGTTGATCTGAATGATTTTGAACGCCTGCCGGATTATGCTTCGGCAGGCGTTTTGTCTTTGAAATTGCACAGATCGTTGACGATGCAGTCACCACAACGCGGTTTGCGTGCCTTGCAGATATAACGCCCGTGCAGGATCAGCCAGTGGTGGGCATGGGTCATAAAGCGCGACGGCACCTTTTTCAAAAGGCCCTTTTCCACAGCCAGAACCGTTTTGCCATTGGCCATACCCGTCCGGTTTCCAAGGCGGAAAATATGGGTATCAACCGCCATGGTATGTTCGCCCCAGGCGATATTGCGCACCACATTGGCGGTTTTGCGGCCAACGCCAGGCAGTTCTTCCAGGGCTTCCTGATCGTTGGGGACCACGCCGCCATGCTTTTCAACAAGGATTTTGGCCGCCGCCATGACGTTCTTGGCCTTGCCGCGATAAAGCCCGATGGTCTTGATGTGATCAATCAGGGCTTCTTCCCCGAGATCAAGCATATCCTGCGGGGTTTCGACAATCTGAAACAGCTTTTTGGTCGCCTTGTTGACCCCGACATCGGTCGCCTGTGCGGACAAGGCAACAGCGACAAGCAGCGTGTAGGGATTGGTGTAATCCAGCTCGCCTTTGGGTTCCGGGTCTGCATCGGACAGACGCTGGAAAAACTCTTCAATGGCGGCTTTGTTCATCGGGCGGGCCATGGACTTTAATCTCTTGTTTTGCGGGCTGATTTTCAGCCGATTTTGGGACAGTAAGCAGTGAGTACATGCTGTCCCTGATCCGATCTCCTGTTCTGACAATATATAAAGGGGGCGGGATGAAAAATCGAACTCTGATTATATATGACTCTAAGCCATGTCGAGTTTGACGGGCTATTGCAAAGTCCCGTTATGACCAACAGGACGTCACATCAAATGACAGCCGTGCCACGCAGTGCCAAGCCGATCTATCGGGTGGATTTGTTTCCGCCCCGGTCGTTGTCGCGCCGGGCGGCCCGCAACATTGTCCTGATGCTGGCAACCCTGACCACCTGTATCGGTCTGGTTTTCTGGTCGGTGGGGGCGTGGCCGGTGATCGGATTTCTGGGGGTGGATGTGGTTTTGCTGTCGCTTGCGTTCTATTTCAGTTTCCGGTCTGCCCGTCAGGAAGAACGCATTGAATTATCCACCGGGAATTTGCGGGTGACGCGGATTTCGGTGCGGGGTGACCGGCAGGAGTTTGATTTTCAACCATACTGGCTGCGCGTTGTTCTTGAACGCGGCGAAGATGATCAATGCGCGCTGTTTTTGCGAACGCATGGCGAAAAATTCGAAATTGCCGGTTTTTTGGGGGCGGATGAAAAAGCCGATCTGGCCGACAAGCTTGATGATGTGTTGCGTCATACCCGCTGCAATCCTGCCGATATTGCGGCCCGCGCCCGGTGATCTGAGGGTTTTGCAACCCGGTCATGAAGGATTTGAAAAGCAGAGCTTTACGGGTGGAAAAGGGGCTCAAATCATCGGAATGGCCCACTCGACCCGGTGATATTGTCCGTCATTGGATAAAAATTGCACTTTGAATGCCAAAATCACCCAAGATTCCCCACTTTGACCGCTTGCGACTTTGTGGGGACTTTCATATATAGGTGCGCGGGGTGATAAAGAGACCCCAGAAAATTTGCGTGTATTATAACCATTGGTCCCAGGAGGTCCTGCGCGGCGCTTCAGTTTGGAGGCTGCGGGACGGACCGGCCGCTAAAAGAGGAACTTACTATGGGTAAGATTATTGGTATCGACCTTGGCACCACCAACTCCTGCGTCGCAGTCATGGACGGCAAAGAAGGCCGCGTGATTGAAAACAGTGAAGGTGCCCGTACCACCCCGTCGATGGTCGCATTCACCGGTGATGGTGAGCGCCTTGTCGGTCAGCCGGCAAAACGTCAGGCTGTGACCAACCCGGAAAACACCCTGTTCGCGATCAAACGTCTGATCGGTCGTCGTTATGGTGATCCGGAAGTCGAAAAAGACAAAGACCTCGTCCCGTACAAAATCGTTGCTGGTGAAAACGGCGACGCATGGGTTGAAGTCAATGGCGAGAAAATGGCGCCGAGCCAGATCGCAGCCATGGTGCTTCAGAAAATGAAGGAAACCGCAGAAGCCCATCTGGGTGAGCCGGTAACCGAAGCCGTTATTACCGTTCCGGCATATTTCAACGACTCCCAGCGCCAGGCAACCAAAGACGCCGGCAAGATTGCGGGTCTTGAAGTCAAACGTATCATCAACGAGCCGACTGCTGCTGCACTGGCTTATGGCCTGGACAAGAAAGACGGCGGCACCGTGGTTGTTTATGACCTTGGTGGCGGTACTTTCGACGTTTCTGTTCTCGAAATCGGCGATGGCGTTTTCGAAGTTAAATCGACCAACGGTGATACCTTCCTTGGTGGTGAAGACTTCGACAAACAGATCATTGATTACCTTGCCGACGAGTTCAAAAAAGAACAGCAGATCGACCTGCGTAAAGACCGTCTGGCCCTTCAGCGCCTGAAAGAAGCTGCTGAGAAAGCCAAGATCGAGCTTTCCTCGTCGATGCAGACCGACGTCAACCTGCCGTTCATCACGGCTGATGCATCCGGTCCGAAACACCTTAACATCAAGCTGTCGCGTGCGAAGCTTGAAGGTCTGGTTGGTGATCTGATCGAACGCACCATGACCCCGTGTAAAGCGGCTCTGAAAGATGCCGGCATTACCGCGGGTGAAATCGACGACGTTATTCTGGTCGGTGGCATGACCCGTATGCCGAAGGTTCAGGAACGCGTTAAAGAGTTCTTCGGTCGCGAACCGCACAAAGGCGTGAACCCGGACGAAGTTGTTGCCCTTGGCGCAGCAATTCAGGGTGGCGTTCTTCAGGGTGACGTCAAAGACGTTCTTCTGCTTGACGTTACTCCGCTGTCACTTGGTATCGAAACGCTCGGTGGTGTCTTCACCCGCCTGATCGACCGTAACACCACGATCCCGACCCGCAAGTCGCAGACCTTCTCGACCGCTGAAGACAATCAGACGGCCGTGACCATCCGCGTCTTCCAGGGCGAACGTGAAATGGCTGCTGATAACAAGATGCTTGGCCAGTTTGATCTGGTTGGTATCCCGCCGGCACCGCGTGGCGTTCCGCAGATCGAAGTGACCTTTGACATTGATGCCAACGGTATCGTCAACGTGTCCGCCAAAGACAAGGCGACCAACAAGGAACAGCAGATCCGCATTCAGGCATCTGGTGGTCTTTCGGACGACGAAATCGAAAACATGGTCAAGGATGCGGAAAGCAATGCCGAAGCTGATAAAAAGCGCAAGGCACTTGTCGAAGCCCGCAACCAGGCAGAAGCCGTCATTCATGCAACCGAAAAGAACCTTTCGGAGCATGGCGACAAGGTTGATGCAGGTACCAAGTCGGAAATCGAAAACGCCCTTTCGGCTTTGAAAGAAGCCAAAGACGGCGAAGATGCCGATGCCATCACCGCGAAGGTCAATGAACTTCAGCAGGCTGCAATGAAACTTGGCGAAGCCATGTATCAGGCACAGCAGGCCGAAGAAGGTGCTGAAGGCGCAGACGCCGGTGCATCTGCTTCGCAGGCTGATGATGGTGTTGTTGATGCCGACTTCGAAGAAGTCGATGACAGCAAAAAAGACAAGTAAGACGACCGCAGAGGTCGTCTTGAACGACGCCCTGTAAAGAAAAATCGGGCCGTTCCGGACGCAAGGATTGCGGGAACGGCCCGACCGTATTTCGGAGTTACAGATGGCGAAAGAAGATTTTTACGAGCTGTTGGGTGTCGCCAAAGGGGCGAGCGCAGCCGAGCTGAAAAGCGCCTATCGTAAAAAAGCGATGCAGTATCATCCGGATAAAAATCCGGGCGATGCCGAGGCCGAAGTAAAATTCAAACAGGTTAACGAAGCCTACGAAGTCCTTAAGGACGAGGAAAAGCGCGCGGCCTATGACCGTTTCGGGCATGCTGCCTTTGAACAGGGTGGCCCCGGCGGTGGTGGCGGCTTTGGCGGTGGTTTCGGCGGCGGCGGGTTTGCCGACGTCTTTGACGAGATTTTCGGTGCCATGGGCGGTGGACGCCGTGGCGGCGGATCGTCTCGCGGGGCGGACCTGCGCTATAATATGGCGATCACGCTTGAAGAAGCGTTCGAAGGCAAAAAGGCCGAGATCACCATTCCGGGTTCTGTTTCCTGTGACGAATGTGATGGCACTGGTGCCGAAGCCGGTTCGCAGCCGGTCAATTGCCCGACCTGTAATGGTCACGGCAAGGTTCGCGCACAGCAGGGCTTCTTTACGATTGAACGCACCTGCCCAAGCTGTCATGGCAAAGGCAAGATCATCAAAAACCCGTGCAAGGCTTGCCACGGTGTTGGTCGCGTTGAAAAGGAAAAGACCCTTCAGGTCACCATTCCGGCCGGTGTCGAAGACGGCACGCGTATTCGTCTGGCAGGCGAAGGCGAAGCAGGGACAAACGGGGCACCTCCGGGTGATCTCTATATCTTCCTTGATATCGCCCATCATCGCTTCTTCCAGCGCGAAAGTGCCAACCTCTATTGCCGGATTCCGATCCCGATGAGCAAGGCCGCGCTTGGCGGAACCATCGAAGTTCCGACCATCGAAGGCACGCGCACCCGGATCAACATCCCGGCGGGCACCCAATCGGGTCAGCAGCTTCGTCTGCGCGGCAAGGGTATGACCATTCTGCGTTCGCAGGCCCGTGGTGATATGTTTGTTGAAATCAGCGTCGAGACGCCGGTCAATCTGACGGAACGTCAGAAAGAGCTGCTGGCCGAATTTGACGAGATTTCCCGCGAAGAAGGCTCAAGCCCCGAAAGCGAAGGCTTCTTCTCCAAGATGAAGGAAATCTGGAAAGACCTGACTGATTAAGGTTTTCCAGGTGTTTCTTTGTGTGGAGCATTAAAGATAAAACCCCGCCCGGTTATCCGCGGCGGGGTTTTCTTTTGCCTCAGACTTTCTATGACCGGGCCGGATTGGCCTTGATGAAGTCGATAAAGGTACGCAGCGGCGTGGGCACAAGCCGTCGGCCGGAATAATAAAGCTTCGGTCCCGGAAATTGGGGCCACCAGTCGCGTAGGATCGGCACCAGACGTCCGTTGGCAAAATAGGGCTGCAACCAGTCCTCAAAAAGGTAAACAATCCCTGTGCCCGCGCAGGCGGCTTCAACGGCAAGGTCCGTGCCCCCGCCCGGACGGACAATCAAGGGCCCGTTTGTATGCAGGGCAAGGCTTTCGTCGCCGCGTTCAAATTCCCAGGGATGGGTTGCGCCACTGGCAAAGCGGCCCCGAATACAGGCATGCTCCAGAAGGTCGCGTGGATGGCTTGGGGTCCCGCATCTTGCAAGATATTCCGGTGATGCTGCGGCTGCAAAGCGCTGAAAACGCGGTCCAATCGGAACGGCAATCATGTCCTGTTCAAGGGATTCGTCATAACGGATGCCGGCATCGCACCCCTCGGCAAAAACATCGACAAAGCTTTCCTCGACGATGATATCGACCCGAATTTCGGGATAGGCTGCCAGGAAATCGGGAATGATATGTGGCAGAACCAGCCTTGCCACGGCGGTCGGCACATTCAGTTTAAGGTTTCCGGCCGGACGATTGCGGAAACTGTTGACGACATCAAGGGCAAGCTCCATCTCGCCAAGTGCCGGGGCCAGACGGGCCAAAAGGCTTTCCCCGGCCTCGGTCAAGGCAACACTGCGCGTTGAACGGTTAAACAGGCGCACGCCAAGCTGGCTTTCAAGCCGCCTGACCTGTTCGCTTAGTCGCGATGCACTATTGCCGCTTAGGCGTGCCCCTTCGCGGAAACCGCCCGCGCGCGCGACGGTGACAAAGGCCGTGATATTGCCAAGATCAAGCTTCATTGTTCGATAATCCGTACAGTCTGTATCAATTGTACCGGATTGTTGATCAGGCAGCCAGCGCCTACCTTTTGCGCAGACCAATCCCCCAATCATTCAACCCGTCCCGGGTGAGGAGAAATTCATGAGCAATCTTGATCAGGCCGGAACATTCATGATCGGTGATCGTCGCGTTAAACGTATGGGCTATGGCGCCATGCAGCTTGCCGGTCCGGGTGTCTTTGGCCCGCCCAAGGATCGTAATGGCGCGATTGCCGTCTTGCGTGCGGTGATCAAGGCTGGTGTCAATCACATCGACACCAGCGATTTTTACGGCCCGCACATTACCAATCAACTGATCCGCGAAGCCCTGCATCCGTATGGTGATGATCTGACCATCGTGACCAAAATCAGCGCCAAGCGGGGTGCGGACGGGTCATGGCTTCCGGCCCTTTCTGCCGATGAACTGCGTGCGGCTGTGCATGACAATTTGCACAATCTTGGTCTTGATGTGCTTGATGTGGTCAATTTCCGCTCGATGCACGGTTTGCATGGCCCGGCAGAAGGCTCCATTGAAGAACAGCTGACTGTTCTGGCCGAACTTCAGCAATAGGGTCTTATTCGCCATATCGGGCTTTCGAATGTGACTGCCGCCCAAATCGCAGAGGGCCGTAAAATCTGTGACATTGTATGTATCCAGAACCAGTACAATCTTGCCCATCGCGGAGATGATGCCCTGATTGACGAGTTGGCAGCGGATGGCATTCCCTATGTGCCGTTCTTCCCGCTTGGCGGATTTTCACCGCTGCAATCAGACATTCTCTCGAACGTTGCCAACCGTCTTGGCGCGACGGTAATGCAGGTTGCCCTTGCCTGGTTGTTGCAACGTTCGCCCAATATCCTTTTGATTCCGGGCACATCTTCGCGGGCACATTTGGCGCAAAACCTTGCCGCGGCGGAACTTTCATTGCCTGCCGATGCGATTGCCGAACTTGACGGGATTGCAGCACAGGCCATCCCGGCCCATTAAGCTGCGGGAAACAGCCAGATCGGCATTTCCGGTGATGTCATCACGGCGCGGCATGTGTTAAAGCATTTGCATGTTTGATGCTTTGATCGTTGGAGACCGGAAATGAAGATCGGGATTGTTGGATGTGCGGGCCGTATGGGTCGAATGCTGGTAAATGAAACCGCAAAGACCAAGGGCCTTGAGGTTGGTGGCGGCACCGATCTGCCCGGAAGCCCGTTCATCGGCAAGGATGTCACCCTGATTGCCGGTCTTGAAGAAAGTGGCGTTCTGGTTGGCGACGATGCCAAGGTGCTTTTTGAAACTGTCGATGCGGTGATTGATTTCACTGCACCGGCAGCCACTATGAAACACGCACAGCTTGCGGCCGAAACCGGCACGATCCTTGTGGTCGGCACCACTGGACTTTCGAATGACCAGAAAGACGAGTTGAAAGTGGCCGCCCAAAAGGCCCCGATCATCTTTGCCCCGAATATGAGTGTCGGTGTCAATCTGGCCTTTGCGCTGGTCGAAAAGGTTGCAAGCATCCTTGATAAGGATGTTGCCGATATCGAGATCGTCGAAATGCATCACAAGCACAAGGTAGATGCACCGTCCGGTACTGCCCTTGGTCTGGGTGAAGCTGCGGCAAAGGGCCGCGGGGTCAATCTTGATGATGTTGCGGTTCGCACCCGTGATGGCTTTACCGGCGCGCGCGAAGACGGCTCCATCGGCTTTGCAACCCTGCGCGGCGGCGATGTGGTTGGCGATCACACAGTTGTCTTTGCCTGCGAGGGCGAGCGTATTGAAATCACCCACAAGGCATCATCGCGCGAAGTCTTCGCCAAGGGTGCGGTTCGTGCCGCGAAATGGGCCGAGGGCAAGGCACCGGGGCTTTATTCCATGCGCGAAGTTCTTGGTCTTTAAGAACTCAAGTTCGTTGATAAATGAAAAGGCCGGGCATATGCCCGGCCTTTTTGCATCTGCATTGGATCAGTACACGCAGATTAATGCGCATCCGCCCAGCTATCGCCAATACCGGCCTCCGCGATCAGCGGTACGGACAGGTGGGCGGCGTTTTCCATGACGTCACGGATGACTTTGATCGCTTTTTCGGCCTCGTCTTCCGGGGCTTCAAAGATCAATTCATCGTGGACCTGTAACAGCATCCGGGTTTTAAGCCCGGCATCAAGAAGGGCATCCGGAACTGCAATCATTGCCCGTTTGATGATGTCGGCCGCACCGCCCTGAATCGGGGCGTTGATGGCCGCACGTTCGCCAAAGCTACGACGCATGCCGTTTTTGTCATTGATGCCGCTGATATGGATGTTGCGGCCAAACAGGGTGCGGACATATCCGTGTTTGGTGGCAAATGCCTTGGCTTCGTCCATATAGGTGCGAATGCCCGGATAAATCTCGAAATAGGCTTCGATAAAGGCCTTGGCTTCTTTTTGCGGAATGCCAAGCTGATTGGCCAGACCAAAGGCCGAAATGCCGTAAATGATGCCAAAGTTGATCGCCTTGGCCTTGCGACGAACCATCGGGTCCATGCCCTCGATCGGCACACCAAAGACCTTTGATGCGGTTGCGGCGTGAATGTCCTCGCCGTTTTTGAAGGCTGTGCGCAGGGCTTCGATCTCGGCAACATGGGCAAGAAGGCGCAGCTCGATCTGCGAATAGTCGGCAGAAATAAGCTTGTGACCCGGTTCTGCGACAAAAGCGGTACGGATTTTACGGCCTTCTTCGCTGCGGATCGGGATGTTTTGCAGGTTCGGATCGTTCGAGGACAAACGCCCGGTATTGACGTTGGTCTGACCGTAACTGGTATGAACGCGCCCGGTTTGCGGATTGATATGGTTTGCAAGCGCGTCGGTATAGGTGCTTTTCAGTTTGGAAAGCTGACGCCATTCCAGAAGCTTGACCGGAAGATCGTGACCAAGGGCAGCCAAACCTTCGAGGACGTCCGCCCCGGTTTGCCATGCACCGGTTTTGGTTTTCTTGCCGCCCGGCAGGCTCATTTTATTAAACAGGATTTCGCCAAGCTGTTTGGGGCTGCCAAGGTTAAACGGCTCACCCGCCATTTCATGGATGGTGATTTCAAGGCTTGCCATGCGTTTGGCGAAATCTTCGGACAGGTTTTTAAGGATTTCGGCATCGACCTTGACGCCAAGACGCTCCATCTGTGCCAGAACCGGCACCAGCGGACGATCAAGCGTCTCATAGACACTTGCCATATGTTCCTGTGCGATGCGCGGCTTTAACAAGCGATGCAGGCGAAGGGTGATATCGGCGTCCTCGGCCGCGTAATCCAGCGCCTTGTCGAGGGGCACCTGATCAAAGGTGATCTGGGTTTTGCCCGATCCGCAAACATCGGCAAACTTGATCGGTTTGTAATCCAGATGCAGTTCAGCCAGTTCGTCCATGCCGTGGCCGTGGCTGGTGCCATCAAGGACATAGGACAGCACCATGGTGTCATCCATCGGCGCAACAGTAATGCCGTGGCGGGCCAGAACGATCATGTCATATTTCAGGTTCTGACCGACCTTAAGGACACCCGGATCTTCAAGCAGCGGTTTGAGAATCTCGATCGCGCGTTCAAGCTTGATCTGCTTTGGCGTGTCCTTGCTTTCGGCCGGATTATCGCCAAAGTCAAAGCCGCCCTGGGCTTCACCACTGACATGACCCAGCGGGATATAGCAGCCATTACCCGGTTCGGTCGACAGCGACACACCGACAAGCTTGGCCTGATGGGCATCAAGCGATGTGGTTTCGGTATCAACGGCGACGGTGCCAAGATATTCAGCCTGCGCGACCCAGTGTTTCAGGCGTTCTTCATCCTGTACCAGTTCGTACTCGGCCTTTTCGACCTTGACCTCATTGACGCCAATGCCGGGTTGGGTCGGGCTTTCAAATTCAACGTCACCGCCGAACTTGGCTTTTACTTTAGAAAGCAGTGATTTAAAGCCGTGACTTGCGATGAAGCTTAAAAGAACTTCTGGATCCGGTTCTTTAAGATCGAAACCATCAAGATCCTCGACAACCGGAACATCGGTTTTAAGGGTCACAAGATCACGGGAAATACGGGCAAGATCGGCATTCTCGATCAGCTTTTCACGGCGTTTCGGCTGTTTGATTTCGCCTGCGCGCTCCAGTAGAGAATCAAGATCGCCATATTCATCAATAAGTTGGGCTGCTGTTTTAATGCCAATTCCCGGAACGCCCGGCACGTTATCGACGGAATCACCCGCAAGGGCTTGAATATCAATAACCTTGTCCGGCGCGCAGCCGAACTTTTCCATGACTTCGGCAGCACCGATGGTGCGATTCTTCATCGCATCAAACATTTGCACCTTGTCAGTGACAAGTTGCATCAAGTCTTTGTCCGAAGATACGATAATTACGTCTGAACCCTGTGCCTCGGCCTGACGGGCATAGGTGGCGATCAGATCGTCGGCCTCGTATCCTTCGAGTTCGATGGATGGCAGATTGAAGGCGCGTGTCGCATCGCGGATCAAGCCGAACTGCGGAACCAGTTCTTCTGGGGGTGGCGGACGATGTGCCTTGTAATCGGCGAAGAAATCGTTGCGGAATGACTTGCCCTTGGTGTCAAAAATGACTGCCATATGGTCGGGCTTGGTATCTTCGCGCAGCTTCATCAACATGGTGCAAAAGCCATAAACCGCATTGACCGGGGTCCCGTCCGGGCTGGTCATTGGCGGCAGGGCATGGAAAGCGCGGAAAATAAAGCCGGAACCGTCAACCAGTACGACGCGGCGCGGCGGGGAGCCGGCAGAAGTATCGGGGTTGGACGGGGCAGAATCAGTCATACGTTTCGTGCTCTTGTCTTGAGGGAAAATGATGGTTCGCAGAATGCCCGATCCGGGCTGCCAAGTCGAGTATAGCCTGACCCGATACCCCAAAAAGACCCGACCTGCTGACAGAATTTGTCAGTATATTTGTCTGATGATTGTTTGCGGAATTTGATAATGTTCCGAACCCGAAACATATAAGGTAACACGCGGATTTCCGATGATTTAATTGCGGTTGTCTGTTTGTGCTTATCAGTTTTGTCCGGGATTGCTATGGTAGCAAATAAGTTAATCCCAAGGGACATGGGAGAACGGGTTCGTGGCCCGGAAATCAGACAAACCGATTTTCACCCCCAAGGGCATCGGGGTGGAGACCGCAGGTCCGGCGCGTGAGCTTTCAGATGACATGAAGCTTGCCAGTCGGCAGCGCAAAAAAAACAAAAAAGGTCGCCGTGGATCGGATGCGGGTGACACAGGATGGCGCAGCTTTTTTCGCGTCGGTGTTTGGCTGCGCTTTATCCTGACTTTTGGCAGTTTCGGTTTGATTGTCCATGGTCTGTTCAAGGTATTCGGCATCTATGAGCGGAACCAAAATCTGGCCAACTTTGATCATTTCATTCTGTTGATCAAACTCGTGGTGTTTGTCGCACTGATGTATCTGTTCTATGCGATGCTGATGCATTACGGGCCGATCCGCCACAAGGTCAGGGGGATCTTTTTCCTGGCGCTTGCCCCGGTCGCAGCCCTTTGCATATTCATGATCTATGGCGGCGGGCAGGTTTTCGGCAGCTTCATCCCGGTTCTGCAATTCCTGATCCTGACTGTCGGGGTCGGGGGATTTTTGCTGTATGTCCTTGGATATACGTGGATCACCGGCCAGAAAGTAAAACGTGAAACCGCCAAATATGGTGATCTTTCAACATCCCCGGCGGCCGGATCATCCGGTAGTCGAGATGGCTTGCCACCCCCGGTCAAAGGTGATCGTCGTCGCGTCCACACGGCAGGCAATTTGCGGTTGCGCCGGACAGATGGCCAAGATCAATTTGCTGGTAGCGGGGATAAGCCCAGAGTCAAACTGCCGGATGTGTGATTCATAAGTACGTGTTGGTTGCTGAGAAATCTTTTCCCGTTCAGTATATTAGGGAATTTTATTTTATCTATGTATGAAAATACCCGGATAATTAACTGATATCTCCCGCAAGGAAGGACAGTCTTTTTCCGGGTATTTTTCAATCAGGTTTTATATCAGCCAGTTATGATCTGTTCTTCAATCAACTTTTCACCAAAGCATCAAGCAGACGAACGACTTCTCGTGATGCTTCCTCGACTTTCGCGTATTGCTTCAGTGCCCCGTCGATATCCCCGGCGTTGTAACGCTTGACGGCATTAATCCCGCATTCATGAACAATTTTATGCGGTCCCTCAATTTCCCGATAGGCCGGGCTACCGGCAAGTTTCTTGCCATCTTCACTGTAGTACCACTTGCCAAGTCGGCAACTCATATGGCTGGAGAGTTCATCAGCATACAGGGCTTCGCGCCCGGCCAGCATATCCGCCAGACGTTTCTTCCAGATGACGTGATCGGATTTTGCGATACGGATTGCCTTTTTGGGGACGTCAAACTCTGCCAGGGCACCGATTTGCTGTCCGACTTTGGTGACCACGGTATCGGTTGCGCTGATACTGTTTTCGATACGCCTGACGTTATCTGCAGTATCCGCAGCGATATTGCCAACCCGGTCTGATACTTCTGAAGCAACTTGTTGTTGTTGTTCGAGGATGGCAGCCACGTCGGCCATGCGATCAGTGACATCGGCCACCATATCGCCAATCCCGTTCATTGATCCGACGGCCTCGTTCATCGATGCATCGCCAGCTTCTACAGCTTCGGCGCCTGCACGCATTGCATCGACAATGCCGGTAATTTCTTCGCGCAACATCACAATATTATCGCGAATATCAACAGTAGCCTTGGCTGTCTGACTTGACAGGTTTTTAACTTCGCCCGCGACAACGGCAAATCCTTTCCCGGCTTCACCTGCGCGGGCAGCCTCAATCGTCGCGTTCAGGGCCAAAAGATTGGTTTGAGAGGCAATATTTTCGATTGTTTCGACCATCGCGCCAATCTTTTCCGACGTTTCTGCAAGGGATTCGACGCGTCGGGTCGCATCATTCACTGCATCGGCAACGCGACGCATATTGGTTGCTGTTTCAGAAATTGTTGCCGCCCCGGCATGTGCTGTTTCGCGGGCATTCTGGGATTTTTCGGCAACTGCGCGTGAGTTTTCGCTGATGGTTGCAATGCCTGTTGCCATTTCTTCAACGGCTGCTGCAATTGACTGGGCCTGGCCATCAATATCGGCCATTTCCTTAAGAAGTGTCGAATTGGTAATGGCAACCTCGTTAATCGACATGGACAGATCAACGTTTTGATCAAGCATCCCATCCGCGAACTGGCTACCGGCATTGGCTTGCAGGCTGGCGAAGCGATGTTCGCATAGTTTATGTGTCAGAATTTCCTGCGCCTGAAGGAAGGCCGTCTGAGCTGACTTCACAAGTGTCATTGCCTGACCCGGCTTCCAGCGCGATCCTGCCAGTGCGGCTTCTGTAACTTTTTCAAGCGCCAGGCTGAACAACTGCGCAATGTCACTTCCGCTTATTTGCGTAGAATGGAAGTTGGCAGCCAGACTTTCACTTGTCTTGGCGACATCAAGCTTTGTTTCAAAGCCAATGACAAACCCCCAATACCCGAGCAGATCGTTCTGACACTCTGTCAGACTGAATCTCTGTAAGAAATCCGTCGCAACCGTTTGCAGGTTTTTGCTTATTTGCGATTTGAAAGAGGCTGGATAAGCAGCAGCCTTTATTGAAAGGACCTTGTCGGTTCTTTGTTCTTTTAAAAGTCCGCTGCTATGGGTCGACATTCGACAAGTCCTCTTCTTGGGATGGAGAAATATCTATACGGTGGTATAGATATTTGACCGGGAAAACGCAAGAAAGGATGCAATCATGGGTGCTGGAGGTGGTCAAGACCAATCAGTCGTGACGTTCCAGAATCAAACCAGCCAGATACAGTGACCCAAGGATCAAAACGCGTTTCGGGTTCGGACAGGCAGATAGCAGGGCCGTCATCGCCTGATCAAAATCATCGCAGGCAAAAGCCGATTTGATGCCACAGGCAGCTGCCGCATCACGCAGGGTTGCGGGCAGATGCGCCTGATGTTCGCCGGGGATCGGTACACCGGCAAGTGCGGTGATCTGATCGGCAAGCGGTTCGAGGAATGCCGTTGCATCGCGGTTATCGAGCATTCCCATCATGACCACGGTATCGCCAGCTTCCTGACGTGATAACCAGTCGGAAATAACCCCGGCGGCGGCAATATTATGTCCGCCATCCAGAATAAGCTCGCAGCCATCGGGTAGGGCATCAAAAAGCGGCCCTGAGGTCAGTTTTTGCAGCCGTGCAGGCCATTTGGCGGTTTTAAGGCCTGTGGCCAGAATATCCGTGTTCATGCCGTCACAGCCGGGAATTCCGGCCTTGCGGACCACGGCAATCGCGGTTGCGGCATTCACAAACTGATGACGGCCCGGAAGGGCGGGCAAAGGAAGGTTGATGTGATCGTCTTCGATCCGCAGGCCAAAGCCGTCTTTGCGTTCATCGGTAATCGCGAAATCGCAGAAGATCGGGGCATGGATGCTGTTGGCGTGGGTCACCAGCGTGTTGAAGGCTTCCAGCATCTGCGGAGCCAGAACACTGATTACGCCGGGTTTCATGATCCCGGCCTTTTCAAAGGCGATCTTGGCAATCGTATCGCCAAGGAAACCCTGATGATCGAGTGAAATCGGGGTGATCACGGTGGCCGCAGGCCTGTCAATCACATTGGATGCATCCACCCGTCCGCCAAGTCCGGTTTCAAGCACCAGAACATCGGCAGGGGTGCGCGCAAATGCAAGGAATGCGGCGGCCTGTGTGATTTCAAAGAATGTAATGGATTCGCCGTTATTAACTGTTTCGACTTCTTCAAGAAGGTCGCACAGGACATCTTCGGAAATCATGTCACCGGCAAGGGTGATGCGTTCATGAAAACGCACAAGATGCGGCGAAGTCGAACAATGGACCGTAAGTCCGGCGGCCTCATAGATGGCGCGCAGATAGGCTTGTGTCGATCCCTTGCCGTTGGTACCTGCCAGATGAATGACGGGGGGCAAGGAAAGGTGCGGATTACCGAGCTTTTGCAAAAGCCGGGTAATCCGCCCTAGCGAAAGATCGATGACTTTCGGGTGCAGCTTGCCAAGGCGAGCAAGAATTGCGTCGCTTCGGGCCAAGTTATTTGTCCGCACTCAGGTCTTTGGACTTGGAAGCCTTGGTTTTGGCATCCTTGATCGGCACGATGGCAGCACCCGGTTTGGTGCGGCGGATCATGTCAATCAGACGGCCAAAGGTCGCGTTCAGTTCGTTACGTGGCACAACCATATCGACCATGCCGTGTTCCAGAAGATATTCGGCAGTCTGGAAATCATCGGGCAGTTTTTCGCGGATGGTGCTTTCGATCACGCGACGACCGGCAAAGCCGATCTGTGCACCCGGTTCTGCAACCTGGATATCACCGAGCATGGCAAAGGATGCGGAAACACCACCAGTGGTCGGATCGGTCAGAAGCACGAAATAGGGCAGGCCCTTTTCCTTGACCTTCTCGATCGCGGCCGTGGTACGTGCCATCTGCATCAGGCTGAGAATGCCTTCCTGCATACGCGCACCGCCAGATGCTGGAACGATGATCAGTGCAGCATCCTGAACGGTTGCCAGTTCGGCGGCGGCAACAATGCCTTCGCCAACGGCAATGCCCATCGAGCCGCCCATGAAGGAGAAGTCGAAAACGGCAATCACGGTCGGATGACCGCCAACCTCGCCATGGGCAACGGCCAGTGCATCCTTGTAGGTTGCCTTGGCCTGTGCTGCTTTGAGGCGGTCGGTGTATTTCTTCTGATCGCGGAATTTCAGCGGATCAACCGGAACATTCGGCAGTTCGATGGTCTGGTAGTTCCCGCCATCAAACAGAAGCTCAAGACGTTCCTTGGCGGAAATCCGCATGTGATGTCCGCAATGCTGGCAAACATGATTGTTCTTTGCCAGATCACGGTGAAAGATCATCTGTTCGCACGATTTGCATTTGTGCCAAAGGTTCTCTGGCACATCAGGACGGCGAACGAGTTTCTGAATCTTTGGACGGACGAATTCAGTCAGCCACGACATATCGGATACTGATCCTTGGTTCTGTCTATATCGGTTCTATTACAAACGCCGCACATCATTTGCGCGCGTTTCTGACCCCGTTTGCAAGTTCGCGCACAAGGCCGGTAACCATAGAGGCGGTCTTATCGGTGGCCTTGCCGTTTTCGTCAAGACTTTCGGCAATTTTTGATACGATTGCCGATCCGACCACGGCTGCATCGGCCTGTTTGGCAACGTCGGCGGCCTGTTCGGCGGTTTTGATGCCAAAGCCGACAGCAATAGGAAGATCGGTATGACGGCGCAGGCGTGCCATCGCTTCGATAATCTGGTCATTGCTTGCCGAACCGGCACCGGTAACCCCGGCAACCGACACATAATAAACAAAGCCCGATGTATTCTGAACAAGTTTCGGAAGACGCTTGTCATCCGAGGTCGGCGTGGTCAGACGGATGAAGGAAAGACCTTTTTCGACCGTCGGAACGCACAATTCGGCGTCTTCTTCCGGCGGAAGGTCGACCACGATCAGGCCATCAACCCCGGCATTGCGCGCATCTTCAAGGAATTCCGCAACCCCATAAATATAGATCGGGTTGTAGTAGCCCATCAGAATGATCGGCGTTTCATGGTCCTGATCGCGGAAACCGCGGACCAGCGACAGGGTCTTGCGCATATGCATACCGGCGGCAAGCGCACGGTTGGATGCCTCCTGAATCGCGGGGCCATCGGCCATCGGATCGGTGAACGGCATGCCCAGTTCGATGATATCGGCACCTGCTTCGGGCAGGGCTTTGAGGATCTCGAACGAAGCTTCCGGGTCCGGGTCGCCAGCGGTGATAAAGGTTACAAGACCGGCACGGCCTTCTTCCTTCAGTTTGGCAAAACGTTTGGCGATGCGGTCCTGGCCGCCAATGATAGCGTCGCTCACAATTCTACTCCCAGTGCTTCGGCCACGGTAAAGATGTCCTTGTCACCCCGGCCACTCAGACACATGAGGATGATTTTGTCCTTGCCCATTTTCGGTGCTTCTTTCATCACCTGGGCGATGGCGTGGCTGCATTCCAGTGCCGGAATGATGCCTTCAAGTTCGGAACAAAGTTTAAAGGCTTCAAGCGCCTCTTTGTCGCCAATCGGTTCATAACGGGCACGCCCGATATCCTTGAGCCAGCTATGTTCCGGCCCGATGCCCGGATAATCAAGGCCCGCCGAAATCGAGTCGGCTTCTTTGATCTGGCCATCGTCATCCATCAAAAGATAGGTGCGGTTGCCATGCAGAACGCCCGGCTTGCCCGCCGACAGGCTGGCAGCGTGTTTGCCGGTATGAATGCCGTGACCGGCGGCTTCTACGCCGACAACCTCGACATCCTTGTCATCAAGGAAAGGATGGAACAGGCCGATGGCGTTCGATCCGCCACCGACGGCCGCAAGCACCTGATCGGGCAGGCGGCCTTCGGCTTCAAGGATTTGTTCTTTGGCTTCGTTGCCAATTACCGACTGGAAATCACGTACCAGTTCCGGGTAGGGGTGCGGACCAGCAGCCGTGCCAATGATGTAGAAGGTATCCTCAACATTGGTGACCCAGTCGCGCAGGGCTTCGTTCATCGCGTCTTTCAGCGAACAGGAACCCGAAACAACAGGTTTGACTTCGGCACCCAGCAAACGCATGCGGAAGACGTTCGGTGACTGACGCTCGATATCCTTTGAACCCATATAGACCGTGCAGGGCAGACCAAAACGCGCACAAACCGTTGCGGTGGCAACGCCGTGCTGACCGGCGCCGGTTTCGGCGATGATACGGGTTTTGCCCATGCGCTTGGCCAACAGGATCTGGCCGATGCAGTTATTGATCTTGTGCGCGCCGGTATGATTCAGGTCTTCACGCTTGAAATAGATCTTTGCACCGCCGAGTTCCTCGGTCAGGCGTTCGGCAAAATAAAGCGGGTTCGCACGGCCAACATAGTGACGGAGATAGTAATCCATCTCCTTTTTGAAGGCGGGGTCGCTTTTGGCGTCTTTATATGCCTGCTCCAGCTCAAGGATCAGCGGCATCAGGGTTTCGGCGACAAAGCGACCACCGAAATTGCCGAAATGTCCCTCCGGGTCCGGCAAAGCGCGGTAGCTGTTGAGCGTGGGCGATGAAGACGTCATGGAAGTTCCCCGTGGATTTGGCCGTGATGGGATCACGACAGCATTAGGCAGGTGACAGAGTATGATCCGCAAAAGCCTGCGTCAGATAGGGGCCTGTCGGCCCCCGCGCAATGCTTGTACTCGTTTACGAGCAGGGCAGATCAATGTGCTGCGTGATCAGCCTGGGATTTGTCGAAGATGTATTTTTTCGAGCAGTACGGGCAGACCACCTCGCCCTTGTCCTCGAGATTGAGGTAAACAGTCGGGTGACCAAGGTGGCCTTTACCGCCGTCGCAAGCAACATTGAGGGTGCCGACTTTGATTTCTTCGGTGATCTTCATATATCCAGTTCCAAGTTTGCCTGTTTCAGGCTTGTGTGACCATCGGGATTGGCCGCGTGCTGAGCTCAGCATTGACCCCGGTTTCCCGGGAATGATACCGATTGGGCATATTCAATCAATACTTCCGCATCGCATGGCGCCCCATCGTCTTAGCGCAAACCGGCGACGTGGAAAAGAGTGGAGATCACTGACTTATGACTGCAATGCCCGACTATGCCATCGAAGTCGAAGGGCTGACAAAGATCTATAAGGGGTCAAATGGCGAAAAACTGGCCCTTGATAATGTTTCCCTGAAAATCCCGCGCGGTTCGTTTTTTGCCCTTCTGGGGCCGAATGGTGCCGGAAAATCTACTTTTATCAATATCTTGGCGGGTCTCGTTACCAAGACCAGCGGGACGGCAAAAATCTGGGGTTACGATATCGAAGCCCAGATGCGTGCTGCGCGCTGCTCGATCGGGATTGTGCCCCAGGAACTGAATCTTGATGCATTTTTCACCCCGCGTCAGGTGATGGAATTGCAGGCAGGCCTTTATGGTGTGCCCAAACCCGAACGCCGCACGGACGAGATTCTGGCCGCCCTTGGCCTTGCCGACAAGGCAGACTCGCACGCCAGATCGCTTTCGGGCGGGATGCGTCGCCGTCTTCTGGTTGGCAAGGCAATGGTTCATACCCCGCCGGTTCTGGTTCTTGATGAACCGACCGCGGGTGTCGATATCGAACTGCGTCAGCAGCTTTGGGCCTATGTCAAAAAGCTTAATGATGCCGGGGTGACGATCATTCTGACCACCCATTACCTTGAAGAAGCCGAAGAACTTTGTGATGAAATCGCGATCATCAACAAAGGCAATGTGATTGCCCATGAAGACAAGCGCAGCCTGCTGCGCCGGATTGATCACAAGACTCTGGTTCTGACCGTGAACAACGAATTGAACGCGGTCCCCGATGTGTTTGCACAATGGGGTGGCGAACTTAAATCCGAAAACCAGATTGCCCTGCATTACCGTCCAAGCAACACCCAGATGGCCGAAATCCTTCAGGCCGTGCAGGGCAGTGGCCTTGCGATCAAGGATTTGTCGACCGAGGAAGGCGATCTTGAAGACATCTTCCTGATGCTGACCCGCGATAATGACAAGCTGCGTGCAGGCGAGGCAGCCTGATAAAATCAGGACGCATTCCTTGTTTGCCCGAACGTTACGAAACCCCGCAATTGCTTGCGGGGTTTTTCTTTTTGGCCTTAACTGGCTGATGCCATTGTTAAAACCGGGTTTTCCATGCCCCGCATCTGGATGCCACGTTCCATGATCCGATCTTTCATGCGCCTTTTTGCGGTCTTTGCGTTTCTGGCCGGGCTTTCTGCCTGTGCGCCGAAGATCAGGCCCGCAGGTCCGCCGATTGCGCAAACATCGCTGGAAACCGATATGTTCCGCGCTGCTGACGGAACGGAGCTTCCGTTGCAACATTGGGGCGATGTTGAAAATCCCGATGCGGTGATTCTTGCCCTGCACGGGATGGGGGATTACGCCAATGCATTCATGGAACTGGGGGATGGGCTGGGCAAGAATCACCGCATCGGAATTGCGGTTTATGCCTTTGATCAGCGCGGGTTCGGGCGCAGTCCGTCGCGGCCGTTCTGGGCCGGGATCAGCACCATGGTCAATGATGCATCTGATGTTCTGACACTGTTGCGTGCCCGATATCCCGGCAAGCCGGTTTATCTTTTGGGTAATTCGATGGGCGGGGCGGTGGCGATTGTTACAGCCGCCAGCCGCGGGCATCTGATGGATGGTTTGATCCTCGTTGCCCCGGCGGTGTGGAACCGCGACATGATGCCCTGGTATCAGACGGCTTCGCTTGCCGTCATGTCGCACAGTTTTCCGTGGTTGCCCCTGACCGGAAAGGGGCTTGATATCTGGCCGTCGGATAATATCGAGATGCTGCGCCGGCTGTCACGTGATCCCAATATGATGTCGTCCGTGCGCGTTGATCTGATTGCCGGGGTCGCCGATATCATGGATCTGGCGCACAAGCGTGCGGTGGATATCAGCGTTCCGACATTGTTGCTGTCCGGCGCACAGGATCAGGTCATTCCGCCCGATGCGGTGACGGCCCTTGATCGTGATTTGGCAGAGGCCGGGATCGTGTTCTATCACCGCTGCCTTTATGATGCGGGATATCATATGTTGTTGCGTGATCTGAACGGGCCGGTGGTGATTGCCGATATTGGTCGCTGGATCGCGGGCGGGGGTGGTGCGGAAAATTATTCCTGTACGCAATCTTGATTGCTTTTTGACCGCTGATCGGTGATCAGGTAGCATTTTTAAACAGTTGCGGGGCCTTTCACGGGTTGTCTAATCGTGTTGGAGCCCCGATATGCCAGCAGTAAACGGAATTTCGGAGGATCGGGACCGCCATGCTAAGGACCATTCGGGCAAAGTTCCTGGGTGTTGCGGCCTTTTTTGTCGTGTGGCTTGTTGTCGCGACCGGCTTTTCCGTGATCCAGTCCCTTGGCATTAACGGTGATCTTGAAGCGGTGTCGCGCTATGTGACGCCGGTCAAGGATGCGCTTTCCGATGTGCGTGCCCGTCAGCTTGAACAGATTTCCCTTCTGGATCGCTATATGCGGGTGGTCGAAAATGACGGCCCGAATGCCCCGCTTTTGAACGGCATTGAAATCGAAATCGGTGCCAAGCAGACCCAGATCGAACAGGCCTTCCGCAAGACCTTTACCTTTGCCGCCCTTGGCCGGGCGCAGGCATCGGGCCATTTTGGCAACGGGGTGTTGCTTGACCTTGATGTTCGAATGCGCGAATTCGCCGATGTGTCCGCGCAGTTCTCGCTGGGTATGGAACGGTTGCTTGGCCGGGTGGGGGATGGCGATCTTGTCGATGCCCAGCGTCAGGAAAACATTGTACGCGGCCTTCACCGCACCATCGTCCTTGATCTGCGCAACGAGATTTTGCTGCTTGAGAAATATGCGGCCGATACGGTCGAAAGCGTTTCGCGCAGTGAGGATTTCCTGATCCAGGCCGAATTCATCATGATGCTCGGTGCTGTGATTATCGGCGTTTCGCTGGCCTATTACCTGGCCCATGCGGTGGTGGTGGCGGTCCGCAAGACCACCAATGCCCTTAACGATATTCAGTCGGGCAAACTTGATACCAATCTTGATTTCAAGGGCAAGGGCGACTTTGCCCGTCTTGCCGATGCCTTTAACCGCATGTCGCGTGAATTGCGTGTGCGGTTTCGAATGCGCGAACGGTTTGGCAAATATGTTGATCCCAAGGTCATCAACAATCTGATCAATCAGGAAACCGCGCTTGAAAACTCCGAAAAGCGCGTGATGACCGTCAGTGTGGTCAACCTGACCGGCTTTGACTGGTTGGCCGAACATACGCCGCCTGAAAAGCTTGTCGATTTCCTTAATGACTATCTGACGGCGATGACCGAACCCATCGCCAATCAAAGCGGCATCATCGACAACTTTGTCGGTGACCGGGTGATTGGCTTCTGGGGGCCGCCGTTTTGCGGGGAAAATGCCCATGCTCGCCATGCCTGTCAGGCGGCTTTGGAACAGGTGGCACGCTTTAACGCGCTCAAGACCAAATATGCAGATCTGATCGGCGATCACGGGCTTGATATCCGTATCGGTATTGCGACTGGCGAGGTGGTTGTTGGCTCCATCGGAACCGATAAATCGCGCGCCTATACGGTGGTTGGCGATTGTGTGAACTATGCCAACCGTCTGGAAAAAGCCAACCGGGTGTATGGCACGCGCATTCTGGCATCGCATGTCACGGCGAATATGGCGGCGGGCGAGATCGAGATGCGCGATCTTGACCATGTGGTGCTTCTGGGTACCGAACATGTGGTTTATCTATACGAAGTGCTTGCACCGGGCGGGCAGCTTACGGATGAACGTCGCGACTGGCGCACCAAATACGAAACCGCGATGACCCATTACCGCGAAGGCGCATTTGATCAGGCCAAACCGCTTTACGAGGCGGTTCTGGAACTTGATGACAGCGACTTTGCCGCCCAGCTGATGATGAATCGCATGGAACGTCTGCAACGCCGCGAACAGGACCGTGAATGGAACGGCACCTGGGTCGTGCGCGATCCCTATGACCGGCGCGATGTCGAAAGCTGATTGTGCTGTTTCGGGCACAAGGTTACCTTAACCCGACATGGTGATAATACTGTAACGGCACGGGGTTCAAAAACCCTTGCCCGTTCGGGACAAAACCTGTATCACCCATCGCATTCGGGCCACTTGATCCAGTCGTGGCCCCTCTATTGCGCACCCGTAGCTCAGCTGGATAGAGCGTTGCCCTCCGAAGGCAAAGGCCACAGGTTCGAATCCTGTCGGGTGCGCCAATTTCCCCCACCTCTATATCTGTAGAATTGCCAGATGGTTGCGTTTTCGCCTCAGTCGGAGGGCCAGTTTGCGTCTAGCCAGTAAGACTCCGATTTTGTTTTTATATTAGGGGTTTAGTGTTGCAAATGCTACCTTGTGATGAAAGTATAAGTATATTTTCAATCTTGGGTAATTTTGGGATGTTTAAGAAAACAGTTTTCTCGGTTTTTGCTGCTTTTGTTCTGTCGGCATGTCAGACCACTTACGATCCGGGGTACGGGGCTCAGTTGATGCCGGATGCAACCCCGAATGCGCCATTGACCAAGTTTGTAAAAGTTACAAAGACGTATCAGGGAACAAGGCAGCAAAACGGTCAGAAATTTGGTGCGCCGACGGCTCATACACTCGATGTGTTTTTGGGGCCGAAAACCTTCGCCGATGGTAACTTTGGCGTTTGTGGATATTCCATTGCAAGCGGTAGTATCCAATTCCAAAGAGCAGCTTTGCAGTTTAATCGCTCGGCAATTTTGGCAATTGGCGCAAAGCCTGTGACAACTCTTTCATATCTACCGGTTTACGGCGGTGACGAAGCGAAAGCAGATGTGAAAACTGCGTGTGTCAGGGTGAGTAGCCTGACCTTGGAAGAATTGGAAAATACAAAGAACTGGCGCGTGACATATACACGCGAACAGAGCCGTCAGTAGGTGAGGGGTGCAGCTGATTTTTAAGGCGGAACCTGTTTTTGTTTGCATGACTGATCCGGTTGTTCGATTCTGAGTTTCGGCCATACCATCTAATAAGGGTGTTATGGGCAATCAGATCGATTTCTTCAGGATATGAGACAAGTATATGCGCGGCTACCTTCACGATTTTGCGGGCCATAACGTGTTGTTCGCAATGGCGGCACCGGCGGAATATGGGGATTTCCTCAAAGCGCGGTTTACACCGTTGATGATCGGGGTTGGGCCGGTGGAGGCTGCGATCAATCTGACGGCAGCTTTGACCGAGCTGAAGTTGGCGGGTGATCTGCCCGACCTTGTTGTGACGCTGGGGTCTGCCGGGTCGCGGACGCTGGAGCAGGCCGAGGTTTATCAGGCGGTTTCGGTATCTTACCGCGATATGGATGCGTCGGTTCTGGGCTTTGAAAAGGGCTGCACGCCGTTTGTGGATTTGCCTGCCGAGATCAGCATGGAATTTCGTATTCCGGGCATCCCTGAAGCGCGTTTGTCGACCGGGGCCAATGTGGTGTCGGGTGCGGCCTATGATCTGATTGATGCCGATATGGTCGATATGGAAAGTTTTGCCATCTTACGCGCCTGCCACAAATTTGATGTGCCGCTGATCGGTCTTCGCGGAATTTCTGATGGCAAGGAAGAGCTTAAGAAGCTTTCTGACTGGACGGCCTATTTACATGTGATTGATGAAAAACTGGCCGTTGCGGTTGATGCGCTGAAAGCAGGGCTTGAAAGTGGCGGGATCAGCATTCCCAAACGCTGATCCCGCCCACATTTCCGTTTAATCAGGCGCCTGCCCGGATTTGATCAAGGGTTTTGATCGGGGTTAAGGCCTGTGGGTCGACCTGGACTTCGATGATCGCGGGTTTGCCACTGGCAACTGCACGGTCAAAGGCCGGGCCGAAATCCTCGGTCCGTGTGACGGTTTCACCATGTCCGCCAAAGGCAACGGCGTAGGCCGCGAAATCCGGGTTATGGAGTTCGGTGCCCGACACGCGACCGGGATAGTTGCGTTCCTGATGCATGCGGATGGTGCCGAACATGCCGTTATTGACCACAATCGTGATGATATTGGCCCCGTATTGAACGGCGGTGGCAAATTCCTGTCCGTGCATCAAAAAGCATCCGTCACCGGCAAGGCAAACCACCGGGCGATCCGGATGGGCAAGCTTGGCCGAAACCGATGCCGGCAGGCCATAGCCCATTGAACCCGACGTCGGGGCAAGTTCGGTGCGATATTCCCGATAGCGGAAGAAACGATGCAGAAAGGCGGCATAGTTCCCGGCGCCGTTGGTGACAATGGCATCATCTGAAAGCTTGTCGCGCAATTCCGCAATCACATGGGCCATTTTTACGGCACCCGGTGTATCAAGCGGGGTGGAAAAGGCGATATAGGACGCATGTGCGGTTTCAATCATCGCGTCACGAGCAGAACCGTCAACCGGCTCCATCATCGCAATAGCGCGCAGGAAGGATCGCTGTGACGCGTTGATTGCGACATCCGGGCGATAGACCCGGCCCAACTCATCGGGCCCCGAATAAACATGGACCAGTTTCTGTTTGGGGCAGGGGATATCAAGCAGGCTATAGCCGCTGCTGGTCATTTCACCCATACGCGATCCAACCAAAATCACCAGATCACTGTCGCGGATAAATTCGGCAAGTTTCGGGTTAATCCCGATGCCGACATCGCCGACAAAGTGGCTATGGGTATTGGGGATATAATCCTGACAGCGGAAAGACGTGGCAATCGCGACATTGTTGCGCAGCGCAAAGGATTTAAGGTTTTCGGTGGCCTCGCGGGTCCAGCCGCCACCACCAACGATCATGATCGGCTGTTTGGCCCTGGAAAGGGCGTCGCGGAAACGGGCCACGTCTTCGGGGGCTGTTTTGGCTTCAATCGGGACATAGGGCTTGGCATCGGCAACCTCTGAGCTTGAAGAAAGCATATCTTCGGGCAGGGCCAGAACAACCGGGCCGGGGCGACCCGAAGTCGCGATGTGATAGGCGTGGCTGATATATTCCGGGATGCGGTTGATATCATCAATCTGGCCAACCCATTTGGCGAGCGGTTCGAACATCTTGCGATAATCGACTTCCTGAAACGCTTCGCGGTCCACCATGTCACGCCCGATCTGCCCGACCAGAAGGATCATGGGTGTGCTGTCCTGATGGGCAACATGTACGCCAGCCGATGCATTGGTGGCACCGGGGCCGCGGGTGACCATGCAAATGCCGGGCTTTCCGGTCAGTTTGCCATAGGCCTCTGCCATGATGGCGGCACCGCCTTCCTGACGGCAGATGATGGGATCAATGGCAGGATGATCAACCAGACCATCAAGAACCGCCAGATAGCTTTCACCTGGCACCAGAAAGACACGCTCTGCGCCGTGCAGGGCCAATTGATCAACCAGAATACGACCGCCGTGGCGCAGGTGGTGCTTTTCCGTTTTCCCGGACATGTATGAAGAACTCCGTATGGTGGGGCAAAATACGTGATTTGCGTTGTTCATTTTTTGGCGCGGTGGATGCGCAAACACGATTTCATCACGAATTCGGGGCCAAGGTAAAGATGCCAGCGCGATGAACAGGTGAAAAATTCAACGTTGTGTTTAAGTATTCTAAAAAGTGATGGTTTGCAGTGCAGCATGGCAAAATTTCATGCTGCTTGGATCGATTTTGCCAGTTGATATGACCTAGAAATATCTTTCGGCAATACGGATGGTGTCACCGGGCATGACAGCGGTGGCAAGGCTTGCCGGGATGGAAATGCGATTGTCCTCGGCACCGCGGAGAATTTCAATATCGTCTTCCTTGCCGCGATAGGTCATGCCACCACCCAGCGCGATGGCATTCAGGACATTCATCCCCGGTACATAGTCATAAGACCCCGGCTGATTGACCTCGCCAACGATGAATATCGGGCGAAAGGCAATGATTTCGACCGCCACATCCGGGTGGCGCAAATAGCCATCCTGATAGGCATCGCGAATGATGGTCCGCGTCTGATCCGGGGTCAGGCTTACGACCGAAACCGGCCCGATCAGGGCAAGGTTAAGTCTTCCTTGGGTGTCGACGATAAAATCGCCGGAAAGATTGGGTTCGCCAAATACGGTAACGCGCACCGTATCGCCGCGCTCGATCTGATGGATGGTTTGGGCAAAGCTGTTTGCTGTGCCAAAGACGATGGCCAAAAGCATGATCAGAATGGCGATTGGCGGGTAAAGGTTCTGGAACGTGAAGATGCGCATTTAAATCTCCAGCTTTAGACTGATCAGGCTTTGAAAACGGCGGTAACTTTCGCCGTTTGTGTTCGATTGGCGCATGTCATGATCAATCGCACCTGTAAGGCGAGTAAATCGGTTCATCCGGTATTCGATTGTGGCACCCAGCTGGCCGGTTTGATCGCGTCGTGTGGTTTGCTGAAACTGTTCGTTGCTATAGCTTGCCGTGGCCCCGATTTGCAGCCAGCGCCTCAATTCGTGGGAAACCCCCATCCCGAAATCAAAGGCCAGAATGCCGCTTGCCCCGGTGACGGTTGTTTCACGAACCGCACGTGCGGCGTTGAAATTAAGACTGGTCAGGCGGGTAACCGACCAGTCGATATCCCCGCGAAGCGTATAATCGCCAATATTGCCAAAGGCGGGATCGGCATAGGTTCGCGTCATCCAGCCCGCCGCAAGATCAGCCTTGACCAGATCGGTCAGATCAAATCGCACCCCGCCATAAAGCGCAAATCCGGCAGAGTCGCGGGTCAGTCCGGTATCGTCGGGGGTGCGGTCATATTGTCGCTGGTTCAGGGTGATTTCGCCATATGCCTCGCGATCAAGATCAAGTGCGATCAAGGCACGCAGGGTTTCGGTGGTTTCTGTCCGGTTGCGGTCATCATTGCGGATTGCTGTGCCGTCAAGGGCGGTACTTTCATCAAATTCAAGGCGTCGAAGGGACAGGCGGGATTCGTAACGCAGTCGGTCCGCCACATATCTCCCGCTGATATGGGTGTTGATATCCTGATAAATTACCGGTTCACGGGCGTTGGATGCCACGTCATTGCCGCCGCGTGGATCGTGGCTTTGCTGCCAACTGATCCCGCCTTCGATGGTCGATGTATCAAGATCAATGTTGCTGGTGATCCTGATATCGGCGTCCTGATAATCATCGTCCGAAGATTGGGCAAAAAATCCCAGTTCCATGCCGGCGCTGATATCGGCGCGGAAATCCTGCCATTCCCCTTCCAGGGTTATGCGCGGGGCAATGGTCGACACCACATCGGATGTCGGGTTGTTTTCGGATTGAAAGATATTGTCATCAAATCCGCTGCGCAGGGTCAGGGCCGGTGTCAGAACAATTCGACCCAGACGGATATGGGTTTGATCTTCTGGCACTTCCTGGCGCGAACCGTTGCCGGTCGCGGTTTGGGCGGATGCATTGCAAAGGGGAAAGCAGGTTGCAGCGATGACCACAAACATAAGGGGCAACGCGCGTTTTGCCGTGCCACAGCTTGGCCAGTGATTGCCCCTGCCCCTGATCAATCCTGATGCCCCCCAGACATGCATGATTTTTCAAATCAACATAACCCAAGGTAGATCAATGGGTTTGTTTTTCAAGCAAATATACGGTGGCCTTGGGTCGATAGGGGATTGTTTCTATTGATGTTCCATCTTCCTAGCGGAGCGATGGTATAGATGACAGCACCGTCTTCATCAATTGCGGTTGTCTGTTGACACCGGTCTTGGAGAAGATGGTTTTAAGATAGGTGCGGGCCGAACTGTGCGAAATCCCGACAAGTTCGGCAGCTTGATCAAGGGCAAGTCCCTCGGCCAGTTTCTGGGTCAGTTTCGCCTCGGAACGGGTCAATCCGAACAAATCCATAAGGTCATCAATAGCGGGTGGTTTTTGTTGTGCCGGATCGACCAGAATGACCATGAAGGTTGTTTTGCCATCGGTCTTCTTGGGGACACGCCGGATCAGGACCGACAGTTTTTCGCCATCGCGTTCAATCGCATAGCTTTGATGGGGACGCGGTGTCATGTTTGACGGCGGATGCAGGAAGGCTGCAAGTCCGTCCGGGGTTGGCTCCAGGATCAGTTTTCCCTGGGAGCCCGACTTTACAAGCGATGATCCGCGCATCAATTCGGCGGCCTGCGCATTCATGTGCAGAATGGTCATTGCATCATCGACGGCAACGACACCGAGTTCAAACAGATCAAGAAAATCGGTCGGCAGGGATTCTTCGACGTGGCCTTGGCGTGCTTCGATCTCGCTTTCCAGTCCTTCAAGGATGGTCTGAAGGTTGGTGGGTTTTGGATAAAACCGGAAAACGCCCAGCTCGTTGACGGCAAGAAGGGCCGATTGCAGATCGGCATAGCCAGTCAGCATGACAATGATCAGATCACTTCGCAGTCTGCGCAGCTCAGCCGCCAGTTCAAGCCCCGACATGCCCGGCATATGGATATCCAGTACGGCCGCATGAATGCCGGAATCGGCAGAAATTGCATCACGTGCCTTGTAAGGGTCATTGAAATAGGCCGCATCCCATGCGGGGCGCAGGCGCGCAAAATTGCGCCGATGCGACGACAAAAGGTGTTCGTCATCATCAACAAAGGCAATCCGCACCGGCGTTTTTTCAGCCATTCAAAAATGCCCTCCACAAATGGGGATATTGGACAGGGACAGTCTGACACTAATCTGTGACCGTTCAAAGCCCCGGCTTATGCGTATGACGCAATTTTGCCGGATGGCCCAACGCGATACAGAGATTTCAGAGCATACCGGAGTTGTCCATTTATGGATGTGGTCAGTAAAAAACGTCCCGTCATTCTGATGGTAGATGATGATGAAAAACTGTTGGCAGCCGTGCGTCGCACCCTGTCGAGCAGTTTCGAATTCGTCACCTATGCTGATGGGCAGACGGCATTGGATTGGTTGTCGCTTAATCGCGACCGGGCCGATTTGATTATTGCTGATCTGGTGATGCCGACCCTGGACGGTATTTCGTTCCTGAAACAGGCCGCACGCATGGCGCCGATGGTCAACCGTATGTTGTTGTCGGGCAACGTTTCAAGCATCTCGCTGCGCGAAGCGATCAATCAGGCAATGGTGACCCGCGTTCTGGCAAAGCCGGTTTCAGTGACCGTCCTAAAGGATGCGATTGAACGCGTCATCATGACCAGCAAGCCGGTGGTCAAGCCGGTATCGGGTCTGACACCGATGATGGTGAATGCGGCCATTGATCGCGCCGATTTTTATACTGTCCTGCAACCACGTTTCCGTGCCAGTGACCTTGGCCTGTGCGGTGTTGAAATTCTGTGCCGCATGCCATCGCTTGAAAAAGAATTCGGCATCGACGAAATTTTCGAGGTGTGCCGCAACCATCCGATTATCAATCGCCTTACTAGTCAATTGATGGCGATCATGATTGATCAGGCCCCGCGTTACCGGATGTTGCTGGGCGAGAATGCCAATCTTGCGGTGAATGTTTCGGCCTATTCGCTCAAGACCCCGGAATTCCTTGAAATGGTGATCCGCTTTTATGAAAAAATGCGGATGCGCGGGATCAGCATCACCTATGAAATACCGGAACGCCAGGTAAGCCCGGACGATCTGGAACTTTTGGCAAGTGCAACCCGTCTGCGTGAACGCGGCATTGCACTTTTGATTGATGATTTCGGGTCCGGCAATAATTCACTGGAGCTGCTGCGCCACGAGATTTTTGCCGGAATCAAACTGGATCGTGATCTGGTGGCCGGCATCATGACCGATTTTCTCGATGATGCCTTTGTTGAATGGATCGCACAGGTTTGTTCGAAAATGGGGCTTTCGATCTCTGCCAAGGGGATTGAAAGCGGCAAGGTTGCAGAAAAACTGCAGATCTATGGCATCACCGAAATGCAGGGCTTCTATCTTGGAAGTCCGGCACCACTTGATACCTGGGAGGCCCGGGCAAGCGCCCCGATCAGCGCGTGAATATATTGATTGGTTGCGTAAGTTCGCCGGTTAGTTATTGTTAAATCAACATGCTGTGGCCACGCTTGTAAGCATGTAAGGGAGCATGGATATGAGACTTTTCAAAAGCTGTGTGAAGTTGCTTGGTATTGTGGTCGCAATGGTCGGGTTCTTCTCGGTGTCGGCCTCTGCCGGTGGTTCTGTAACCTTTACCAAGCCGAATGGCGAGGCCGTCAAGGTTTCCATGGACCAACTGATGGAATTGCCCGCGACCGAGTTTTACACATCGACCCCCTGGACCAACGGCGTACAGAAGTTCAAAGGGGTATCGTTCGATCTGCTGATTGATACCTACGGGCTTGATGCCGATCAGGTTCGCGTCGCAGCTTTGAACGATTACAACGTGATTGTTCCAACAAGTGTTCTGCGTGCCGATGGCGCCATTCTGGCCTATCACCTTAATGATGCGGAAATGTCGGTCCGTGAAAAGGGTCCGTTCTGGGTGGTCTTCCCCTATGACAAGGATGCGCGGATGCAGACAGATACCTTCTGGTCTTACTCGGTCTGGCAGGTGAAGTCGATTGATGCAAAGAATTAAGACGTTTCTGTCTAACCGTTCAGGCAGGACCATGTTCATTGTACTGGTCCTGTTTGTCGGTTTATATGCAGTTCTGTCGACGGCGATCATTCGCCAGCTTGAAGACGAGCGATTTACCTATCGCGAGAATTTTGTCTGGGCCGTGTTCCAGATTCAGCGCCAGTATTTCATCATTCAGCGCGATATCGAGGCCGCATTTGGCAGGTCCAGACTTGATCAGGATGCTCTCGAAGAAGTCATGCTGGAGTATGAGATTCTGGTCAGTCGCGTCTTTTTATTGCGCGATGGAGAAGGGTTCAGAGTCCTTCTTTCGGTACCTGAGGTCGCGGCGTCACTCGAAGTTCTGCAGCGTCGTATCGAAGAAATCGACCGCGCGGTTGCCGCAGCAAATGGTCCACGCAGCAAGCTTGAAGAACTTTATCGTCTGCTGGATCCGATGGATGAACCATTGCAGCAGGCCGTTGTTCGGACGACCAATTTTGTGTCGGTTTACAATGCAGAGAATATTCGCACCGTAAAATGGCATATCGAGCTTCTGACCTATCTGTTCTTTGTCGGGGTCGTTGCGATGGCGGTTCTTGGCGGGTTCATGATCCGTCAGCGCCAGCGTGTTTTTGCCGCTGATATCGCCGCCCAGAAGGCGCGCCAGGAACAGGAAGTCATCGAAGAGGCCGCCGACTACGCCAAAATGCATGCGCTTGGGACGCTGGCCGGCGGCGTTGCCCATGAAATCAATACACCTGCCCAATATATCCAGAACAATCTGGAATTCCTGTCTGACAGCTTTTCGGGACTGGTCGATGCTGTGCGTCGACAGCAACTTGATCCATCGGCAAAAATCGACTTCGATCAGGACAAGATCGACTTTTTGGTTCAGGAAGTGCCGCTTGCGATTGATGAAAGCATTCAGGGACTTGAACGGATTGCCGAAATTGTGCGCGGCATTCGAAAGTTTGCCCATCCGGCCAATGATGCCATCGAACTGATTTCAATCACCGAGGAAATCGACACGGCGGTCACCCTGACACGCAACCAGGTCAAACATGTTGCTGATCTGGAAGTTGATATTCGTTCCAACGTCACGGACGTTAATGGTCGACGCAACCATCTGTCGCAGGCCCTGATCAATCTGATTGTCAATGCATCGCAGGCAATCCGTGAAACCGATCAGCGTCGGGGACGGATTGAACTGTCTGTTACTTCTGACGATGACAATGTCTATATCCGTCTGCGTGACAATGGCAGCGGCGTGCCCGAAGAATTGCGCGATCGTATCTTTGATTACTTCTTTACGACCAAGGAACGGGGTGTTGGCACGGGTCAGGGGCTTCCGATTTGTCGCAAGCTTATTCAGGATGACTTTGGCGGTGATCTGACGCTGTCGAGCGACTATATCGACGGGGCGGAATTTGTGATCCGCCTGCCAATCGCCAATCCCTCCTATTCGACGCAACCCGTAAATGGCGCCATGCAGGGGCCGGGCGATCTGAACGCACTGTTGCGCTAAAACCTTCCCGATTTTGTCGTTGTTTAAGAAGGATTGCTGAACGCTGTCTTAGGAATGAAGACTGCGTTCACGCGGTGTGTGATTCTCGATGCAGGCATTCTGCCAGATCGGCCAGACATCTTCGGCTCCGCAACGCGAAATGAAGGTGGTTGCAAGATCATATTTGCGCGCTATTCGGGCGCCATCAACCCCGACCAGACGTGCAAAATGCTGTGCCGCATATACGATCAGAAGGGTCTTGGAATTCCGGGTCGGGGCGGCTTCCGGACGGTGGTGGAAGGCAATGTCTTCAACCACTTCATGCGGAAAACCCCAATAGGCGCAGATACAGGCCGAAACCGCAGGATGGGCAAAACCCATTTCTGCGATCTCGGCAGAAATAATATCGCATTCATCCCGGTCGGCACGTTCGCGGCTGGCACGATATCCGTCCGCTTTGACATGCTTGATGATGATATCGCCAATGTGACTAAGCAGGGCGGCCGCGCGGACCTGATCAACCGTTTCAAAGGTCAGGTTTTGCAATCGGGCAATGTTGGCCGCCATCTGGCCAAGCACCATCGGGCGATGCAGTTCAACATCCATCTGGCTGGGATCAAAGCAGTCAGGCTGACGAAGTTCTGCCCAAAGGATGCACAGTGCCTTGATTGTTTCGATGCCAAGCAGCTTCACAAGGCCGATCAGGTCAGGCTGGCTTTCCGGGGAAATCAGTTTTTCACGCCGCGCCAGTTCCTGTGCCAGTGCTGTAAGGGCAGGGTATTCACGTGCAAATTCGTTCAGTTCATCGCGGCTTTTGGGGCCGGTGAACTGCAAGATCGTGTGCAGGCGTTGAAAGGTTTTTGGCCAGACAAGATCTTCGGGAATACGGGAAAGCAGGTCGATCAACAACGGATCATGAAGGTAGCGACGCATGATCAATCCGCGTTCGACTGCATGGATGATATCGGTATCCTTGCAGGGTTTGGTCAGGAAATGCTGGGTCGCGGCCGTACCATTCTGAATGGCGACCTCATCAGCATATCCCGACAAAAGAATACGGGATGTTTGCGGGTAGCGCGTCGCAACGATGCGCAAAAACTCCGCACCGTCCATTTCGGGCATCCGCATATCGGAAATCACCACATCGGCGGGTTGTTCTTCAAGACCGACCAATGCCTGTTCGGCGCGTTCGTAAAAACGCAGTGACCATTTGGGACGCTGACCCATCATGCGCCGACGCAATCCGCGCAACACGTTGGGATCGTCATCAACAAATATGATCGAAGCATTGTGCGGCATGATCTGTCCCTGTGGCTTCAGGAAATGGCGGCTGTCAGGCTTGCTGCGTCGCAAGGCTTGCACAGGACAAAGGAAGCGCCGACCGATTTGGCTTCGTTGATCACATCCTGGTCGTAGAAGCCGGTCAGCATGATCTTGCGGGTTTGATCCGCACTTTTGATGTTGCGCCGTTTGATTTCATAAAGTGTTTCGATGCCGTTCATTGCTGGCATCATATAATCCAGAATCATGACGTCATATCCCGTTTGCTTGCGGGCCATCTGGGACATCATTTGCAGGGCGGCTTCGCCGTTTTCAGCAACATCAACATGGGTTGCTCCGGCGCTGCGCAACATTCGGCGAATTGAAAACCGAACTTCAATACTGTCATCAACGATCAGAAAGCGCTTTTCGGCGTTGCTTTTGCCGTGCGCGCTGTCGCCCTTGCACCGGCGCAAGCCGTCGGCAATTTCAATATCATTCTGGCTGTTGCTTTGTTTGGCAATATTCATGGGTCTGCTGACAGTTCTTGGTGATCACCATTCGGGCTCTTTCTAATCTTTGTTGTTTTGCCACTGTTTCAATATCCTCATATGGGGAGCGCAGACAAAAAAACGGGCTGCTGTTTCAGCAACCCGTTAGAAATGCTCGGTTGAGGGAACCGAAATTCTTAGAATTCGTAACCGATCTTGCGGTCGATCGAGAATTTGCCACCACCCTGGATCAGGACGGTCAGCGCCAGCAAGCCCCACATCAGCGGCATTTCGAAGCCGCCGTTGTTCCAGAAATAACCCGCCGGGATATGGGTCGAAACGGCAACAGCCATGAAGACCAGAACAGCTGCGGCAACCGGGCGGGTCAAAAGACCAACCGTCAGCATCAAACCGCCAACGAATTCAAGAAGACCGATCAGAAGGGCAAAGACGAAGCCCGGAGCAAAGCCGATGCTTTCAAGCCAGCCAGCTGTCCCTTCAAGGCCATAGCCGCCAAAGGCACCAAACAGTTTCTGTGCGCCGTGCGGAACCATCAGAAGGCCGGTGGTGACACGGATGATCACAGGGGTAAGCGGTTGCAGGGCGGAAGTCACACTGCCAAGGGCAGGGATGATCGAACGGGTTTTGTCAGTTGCATTGAACGAGGTCATGATAATTCTCCAAGATATGGGGGAGCACGCTTTTCGCGGCTTACGCCACCATGTCAAAAACAAGGGCTTCGGCATTGTCGGCATCAGAGAAGACAAGTTCGTCTTCATTCTTGATTGCCGCGCCATCACCGGCATTAAGGGTTTCGCCATTCACTTTCAGGCTGCCACGAGCGACCTGAACCCAGGCGACGCGGCCTTTTTCGATGCTGTGCTGTGCGGTTTCACCATCATTGAGGTGGGCTACATACAGATCGACATTCTGGTGAATGGTGATGGAATTCTCACGGCCATCGCGGCTGCCGATCAGGGTCAGACCCGAACCGGTATCGCCCCGTGCGATTTCCTTTTCTTCGTAACCCGGTTCCAGTCCGGCAGCTTCCGGGATCACCCAGATTTGCAGGAAATGAACCGGATCGGTTTTCGAATGGTTGTATTCCGAGTGACGGATACCGGTGCCTGCGGTCATGCGTTGCAGACGACCCGGACGGATCACCGACCCGTTTCCGATACTGTCTTTGTGTTCAAGAGCACCGTCAAGAACATAGGAAATGATTTCCATATCCTTGTGACCGTGGGTGTCAAAACCGGCCCCCGGAATAACGCGGTCTTCGTTGATGACGCGCAGCGGGCCCCAGCCCATCCGGTTCGGATCATAGTAGTGACCGAACGAAAAAGTGTGGTTCGAATCAAGCCAGCCAAACTGTGCACGGCCGCGGGTTTCTGCATCTACTTTGATAATCATGTCTGCCTCCAACGAGGTTGTTTGCTGTTGAAGACACAATACGCTTTTCATGAAATGAGACAATTATCGTAATAATGTCCATAGTGTTGCATAATACGCGACAATCATTCCGGTTGTCTCCTGGCTGGATGGCGTCACCATCCATCGAAACAAGGGCGTTTACACATGGATAAAATGGCCAGTTTGCAAAGCTTTATTCGTGTCGTTGAAGAAGGAAGCTTTGCCGCCGCTGCCCGGGCGATTGGACAATCGCGATCACAGGTCAACCGGGCAGTGGTGGCCCTTGAAGATGATCTGGGTGTGCAATTGCTGAACCGGACCACGCGCACAGTATCGGTAACGCCAAGCGGGCAGGCCTTTTATCAACGGGCAAAGGCCATCCTGACCGATCTGGACGAAGCCGAAGAATCCATTCGCGAGAATCAGGAAAAGCCGGCAGGTGATATTCGCATCAATGCACCGATGTCGTTTGGCACCCTGCATCTTGGACCGGCACTTGTCGATTTTGCCCGCTTGTATCCCGACATCCGGATTGAACTGGCCTTGAATGACCATTTCATTGATCCGGTTGCTGACGGGTTTGACATGACGGTGCGCATCAGCCGCCCGACAGAAACCCTTGCCCTGATCGATCATGAAATCATCCCGATCCGCCGGGTTATCTGTGCCGCCCCGGATTTCCTGCATCAACATGGCGAACCACGTGACATCCGTGATCTGGCGACCTTGCCCTGTTTGCATTATGGCAATTTGCCCGCCGGATCGACCTGGAAACTGACCGGGCCGAACGGGCCGGTATCGGTACAGGTTAATGGCGTGTTTTGCTGTAACAATGCCGAAGTGTTGCGTGATGCGGCGGTTGCCGGTTTGGGACTGGCGGAAATGCCAACCTTCATCGCCGGCCCGGAATTGCAGACCGGACGTCTTGTCACGGTGCTGTGCGATTATACCCCGCCCGAGATTTTCCTTTATCTGCTCTATCCGCCCAGCCGACAGCTTTCATCACGTATCAGGCTTCTGGTGGATTTCATGCATGACCGGTTTGGCGGACAACCGCATTGGGATCTGGTGCAGTAGATCACCGGGAATTTCCCGTGGTGGCGATCCGGATGCTTGCATCTTGCGTATCAATTATTAGGTTTTTGCAAGAAAGCATGATGGGCTGGACGTGATGTCTGATTTTGAAATGCCAACTTTGATGATGGTGTCGCATGGCAACAGCGGCAATGGCGGGGATCCGGCAGGGGATCTTGCCAGATCGGTTGCGCCCGATTGGAACGGGCCGGTTGCCCATGGCTATATGCGAAGCCAGCCGTCATTTCCTGATCAGCTCGAAGCCTTGAAACGTAAGGGATACGCCAACCGCCTGATTATCTTTCCGCTGTTTTTCAGCGAAGGCTATCTGGTGTTCGAAGAACTGCCCCGTGCACTTGATCACGCCGGACTTGGCGATGCGGTCATTTTGCCGCCCGCGCTTAATCTTCCGGGTTTTGATGATCTGGTGGCGCAGAGGGTCCGTTCTGTTCTTGCCCGGCGGGAATGGGGTGCTGATGAAACGTCGGTGTTTCTTGTGCCGCATGGCCTTAAGACACTTACGGAACCATTGCCGGAAACGATCCGCTTTGGCCAACAGGTCGGTCGCTTGTGCCGCGGGGCCGAGATTTGTATTGGCAATATTGAAGGCCAATTTTCGCTGGCAGATTGGCGTGATCTTGGATCGCGCAACAAGACACTGTTTGTGCCGATGCTTGCTGGTGGTGGAACCCACGCACGTGAAGACCTGCCGGAACTGATTAATCCCCGTGACGGCGAAGATATCGAAATCTTACCACCAATTGGTCAGTGGGCAGAGTTACCGGAACTTGTTCTGGCCGAAGCCGGAAGACATGTTGCGCGCTTTGGCGGGTTGGTGGTGCCATTGGGGCCGACGGGCAATGACATTCGGGCGGACCATATGGCCCGCACTGCCTGAATACTGTTGAAGGGTGCTTATCCCAAGACCGGCTTGAAGCTGGTTTCCGATGACTTCTTAAGAAGATAATCGCGGAACAGACGGGCAGCACTGGTAAGATTGGCATCGCCTTCATGGGCGATCAAAAGCTGGCGTTTGGCCCAGTCATCTGCAATCGGCGCACCCGCAATGTTGATATGCCCGATATATCCCGCAACCGAGCTTTTGCGCAAAAAGCCGATCCCAAGTCCTGCCGCAATCATCTGGCGCAGGGATCCGAAACGGACCACTTTGATATGGGGATGCATATCAAGTTTCATTTTTGATGCTGCCTCGGAAATCAGATCATCAATAACCCCGCCTTCATGCAGGGAAATGATGTCATATTTCGCGGCTTCGGAGAATTTGACCGGTCGCGGATTATCAGTGTTGGGGATCAGGGGATGACCCTTGGGGGTGACGACCCAGATCGGGTCATCACAAAACACGTCATGGGCCAGATTTCCAAGCGGGCTGTTATCGGCAAGGATGGCCAGATCAGCACGGCCTTCGCGCACGGCCTCCGCACTTTCGCGCGACGTCAGTTCGCGGACATCAACGGTGATATGCGGGAAATCGCGTTCGAAATCGGCCAGAAAAGACGGCAATCCGGTCAGAATAGCCGATGTCACAGCGGCAAGATAAATCTTGCCCTTTTCACCGGCATTATAGTCGCGCAGTTCATTGGAAAGATGGTTCAGATCGCCCAGAAGCTTTTCGCCATATCGGGCAAAAATAGTACCTTCTTCGGTCGGTTCGACCCCGCGTGGCAGGCGGCGCAGCAAAGTGACTCCCAGCATGGCTTCCAATTCGCCAATGCGGCGTGACACGGCCGAAGTCGCGATATGTTCGCGTCTGGCGGCTTCATTGATGCTTCCCGCCCGCACAATGGCGACGAAAAGCCGAATGGTCACAATATCAAACTTTTGCATGGAACCGTTGTCGGTGGTTCAGCCCGTAGCGTCAAGTGGTTTGCATGAGGCAGTAGGGTGCGGTGATGTGCAGATCGTCGCACCCGCCTCAAACAGGGGGGTAATTAACCCTGAACCTGACGCCATGCCTTGTTCCAGTCCGCAGTCAGTTCTGCGTGGGTTTTGGCGTGGGATGCTTTCATGATTACGGCAACCTGAAGGGCCTGAACAAAACTGGTAAACCAGCCGGTACGGACTTCACGTTCGATGCTGGTTGCGTCTTTGTAAGCAATCGTCGTCATGGCTCTAATCCTTTGCGACATCATCTGTCTTTGTGGTGAATTCAGAGATACCAGACACCCCGTCACGCGACTATTCTCCTTTCACCGATATCCCGTTCTTGTTTGGAGAACGGTCATGTTAATGCATTGAATATAAATATTTATTCGATGTTGCGTTGCGCAATAAGATTGTAAATCTTGATGTGAAACCTGCTATTTCGGACATGGGCAGGGCCGTAAACAGGTGCGACTCATCACACGCATTCCCGTTACGCGGCCCACATTTTCCGATGGGGCATATTTCTGCTATAGCTTGGAAAACATCGACAACAAGGGTGATATCCGTGAACGCAATTGACGATAATCTTGCTTATGAACAGGCCCACGGCAGTGCTGTTCAGGATCATCTTGGTTACCGTTTGGTGGAATGGGCAGAGGACCATGCGGTGGTCGAACTGGAAATGCAGGAATTTCACCGCAATCGTGTTGGCATCTTGCATGGCGGGATTTTGACCACGCTGATGGATACGGCGTCGGGTTATGCGGTGTGTTTCTGTCCGGTCGCGGGCAATATTCGAAAAACCATGACCCTGTCTCTGACCACCAATTTCATTGGCATGGCCAAGGGTGGGCTGGTGCGGGTTGTTGCCCGCAAACAGGGCGGTGGCCGCAAGATCGTCTTTACCGAGGCGGTGGCCTATAACGCCGATGGTGATGTGATCGGGACAGCAACCGGCACATTCAAGTATCACCGCGGCAGTGATGATCCCGATGGATTGCCACGCGATGCGTGAACTTCTTTGGTGGCAGGAATAAAAAGGGCGCGACCGGTTGGCCGCGCCCTTTGTTTCTTTTCTGTCTCGTCCTGAAATACGTTGTCACCTT